>CAVVHZ010000036.1:0-201691 GCA_963748025.1 uncultured Gemmataceae bacterium | reverse complement strand
TCGTAATAGCAGGTTTTCCGTTCATTCTTAAAAGGACGAGACCGTGAGCAGAGCGTAAGCCAAGCAAATCGCCGGATTGTCCAACGGGATGGCGATCAGTCCCGGTTACGGTCAACTCCGTTGGAGGAAGGCCGCTCCCGGCTATTCTCAGGGACATTTCGAGTGCGCACGGCTGGGGCTCTTCTCCTGTTAACTATTATCCAACCGGTACGCTCCTGAAAGTTCGGATTCCTGTGGAAAATGGAACGCTCGACTGCGATCTCACGGCGATAGTAAAACGCGCGACGCCACAAACTGATGGGCGGTGGTGATCGGGTGCCAATGGGTTCGAAAGCTCGATGAGGATGAGGTTTTCACTCTGGGATAAAGCGTTGGGGGGAAAGCACGCTGATCCAAGACTCGGCGACACGGGCTCTATCCTTTCAGTCGCCATGTCATTACCAAAGAAAGTTCACCAACACGCCTCAAGCCTGATGAAATGGCTTTTCGCCGTCGACATGAATTTAGGTTCCGTCCGATACTTCGCTTTTCTCGCGGAAGAATACCCAGATAACCTCCCGCCCAACTTCAGCAGCCTTTCACGTAAGTTATTGTAAAGCAATGACTTGACATCGGATTTTGAATCGGCCACAAGAAAAGCGGAGAGGGCGGGATTTGAACCCGCGGTAGAGTTGCCCCCACACAGCGTTTCCAGTGCTGCGCCTTCGGCCGCTCGGCCACCTCTCCGGAAAATCGTAACTCTTTATAGCTTCATGCCTTGAGAAACGATTCTAGATCTGACTCTGCGCAAAGCGAGGCATGTGAAAGGTTCTGGCAAAACGCGGTCAAGTGCCTATGCAGTATCTTGTCAGCCACGCCCTTGCACATTGAGATATTACCCCTGGATCGCTGTTCTGGCAAGAAACCTGCTATCGTTGCTCAAATCGAGATGGAAAGGGGAACCATGAGCCGTTCTCGCATGATGACACTTTCACTGCCTTTGCTTCTGGTCGCAAGAGCGCAGAAGGAGCGCAAGAGCTGTTAACGAGGAAGAGGACGAAGCCATCGCGTCGCGACACTTCGCCGCCGCTTCTATCGCTCTATCTGCCGATCCCCTTGGGCGTGCCAAACGTTGCCGCTCAA
This sequence comes from uncultured Gemmataceae bacterium, assembly GCA_963748025.1. Classification (GTDB taxonomy): domain Bacteria; phylum Planctomycetota; class Planctomycetia; order Gemmatales; family Gemmataceae; genus CAVVHZ01. Next base: position 200,569 of record CAVVHZ010000036.1, on the reverse strand, counting down.
TCGACCGGCGTATTCATTCCTGCCAATTACCCGGGTCGGCAAGACGATCGATCTGATCGCTCAGATTTTGGGAGCCGACGACGAGTATAAGGACAAGTTGAAAGAATGCTGGGGTTTCGATTCGATCTACGGCGTCATAGACAAAGACGCCGAATTCTGGTCCACCTGGGCCAAGGAGCATCCTGGGACCAAGTCAGCATTTTCTATATCTTCACGCAAGAGGACGTTGGCAAAGACCCCAAGTTGCCGGTGAGCCCCGGCAACCCGCTAGATCATCGGCAGCCGACTAACACTTCGGGCCCGGCCCTGGAACTTGAACGCCTAGCCAATGCCCACAAGCTAACCAACATCTCCGTGGTGGGCGAGACCAAGGCAAGCACGCTGAGCCACAACGAGGTTCCGCGTACGCATCTGGCTAACCTTCTCAAGGCGGCCGCCTACCTCGATGATCGCTGAATCTTAGGCATCCTTGAAGCCATGGTCTCGATGAAGCGCTTTCTTAAGCCCTAACGCTCCCCATCACTTCTCCGCTTTCACCTTGCCGTTGGGCGTGACCAAGGCGGTCATTTTTCGGCCTTTGAATGCTGGCGCACGCTCAATTTTCCCGAGAGCGGCGAGCTTTTCGAGGACCGCGGCCATCACGCGCCGCCCTTCTTCCACGTGCTGCATCTCCCGGCCTCGAAAGAGGACCGTGATCTGGACTTTGTCGTTGTGGCTCAAGAACTTAAGGGCTGAGTCGCCTTGGTGTCGATGTCGTGATCGCCCGTTTTGGGACGAACGCGAATCTCTTTGAGCTTTTGTTGACGGACCTTGGCGTTCTTTTTGTTTTTGTGTGAATTGTCGAACGCATCTTGCCGTGATCGAGGATGCGGCAAACCGGCGGCCGCTCATCCGGAGCGACTTCGACAAGGTCGAGATTCGCCGCTCGAGCTTTCTCCAGAGCTTGGGCCGTGGGCACTACGCCAAGTTGTTCTCCCCCGACGCCGATGAGCCGAACGGGGCTGATGCGGATTTGTTCGTTGATGCGCGGCCCGCGGTCCGGCGTTGGCAGACGATCGAATAGACGGATGTTTGTCTCTCTTTCATTTGAGAATGGAAGGGCAATTTATTCATTGTATCGCAGACTTGCGTTTCAGGAATAGGCGTTTGCCTCGATCTAGGCTCAGCCGACGGATTACTCGCGCATGCTCGCGCAGCCTGATTCAGATGGTCTCGTTTTACGAGGAGGCCCGCGACGAAAAGCCGGACAATTCCGCCAACAAGGGCTTGCCTGCGCCGCTCGAAGAGGACATGCTGGACACACGGTCACCAGGCGCATTGACTTCTCGTAATCTTCGGGTATCCCGCCTATGCCTCGTCCCGAGAATCCTTGGTCACTTGCCGAACTGCGCGAAACGATTCGCCGCCAATGGGGCTTCACGGAATTTCGACCGCTCCAACAAGAGGCGATGACCGCCGTGCTCGACGGCCGCGATTCGCTCGTGGTCATGCCCACCGGCGGCGGAAAGTCGCTCTGTTACCAGGCGCCGGCAGTGCTGCGCGGCGGCACGACGGTCGTGATCTCGCCACTGATCTCGCTCATGAAGGACCAGGTCGACGGGCTCAAGGAAGCCGGCGTCCCCGCCATCCAGCTCGATAGTTCCCCAATCCGTTTCCGAGCGCGACGCCGTCATGCAGGATTTGCAGCAGGGTAGGTACCGTCTGCTATTCGTGTCGCCGGAACGACTGGCAGTTCCCGACTTTCGCATCTTCTTGGGACGACTCGATATCCAAACGATTGCCATCGACGAGGCCCATTGCATCAGCCATTGGGGCCACGATTTTCGGCCGGAATATCGCCAGTTGGAAAGCTTGCGCGAGCAATTCCCGCACATCGCGCTCCATGCTTACACCGCCACCGCCACCGAGCAAGTCCGGCGCGATATCAGCCAACAACTCCGGCTCAAGAACCCTGCCGTTCTCGTCGGCAATTTCGACCGGCCGAATCTCAATTATCGCATTTTCCCTCGCCTGGATCTCATCGGCCAGGTGCAGGAGGTGCTCGAGCGGCACAAGGGCGAGGCGGGCATTCTCTACTGCATTCGCCGCAAGGACGTCGACGAGCTGACGACCGTTCTCCGGAAATCCGGCTGCAAGGCACTCCCCTATCATGCCGGCCTCGACAGGAGACGCGCCAGAAAACGCAAGATGCTTTCGCAGCCGAGGAGTGCGATTTGGTGGTTGCCACCGTGGCGTTTGGCATGGGCATCGATCGCTCCAACGTGCGTTTCGTGCTCCACGCCGGCATGCCCAAATCGCTGGAACATTATCAACAGGAAACCGGCCGGGCCGGCCGCGATGGCCTCGAAGCGGAATGCGTTCTGCTGCATTCCGGCAGCGACTTTATGACCTGGAAATTCCTGGTCGATAAGTCGGCCGATGAGGCGGACGCGGAACCGCAGTTTCGGGCCAGCAGCATGCAACATCTTCAAGACATCGACCGCTATTGCCGCGGCGCGGTTTGCCGGCACAAGGCGCTCGTGGAACATTTCGGCCAAGCCTACTCGGCTCCCACCTGTGGCGCCTGTGATCTGTGCCTGGGCGATAAAGAGGAAATGCCCGAGGCCAATGTGGTCGCTCAAAAAATCCTTTCGTGCGTGGCACGCGTCAAAGAAGGCTTCGGCATCGGCCACGTGGCTAGCGTGTTGCGCGGCGAGAATTTGGAGGCAGTCCGCAGGCGCGGCCACGATCAGCTCAGCACGTTTGGGCTGTTGCGAGAACACGACAAAACCGAAGTGCGCGATTGGATCTATCAGCTCATCGGCCAGGGCTTATTGCTCCAAGTCGGCGACGATTATCCCATCCTGAAACTCAACGCCGCTTCATGGGAAATACTAAAGAGTCAACGCAAAGCGCGGCTCTTCCAGGTCGCGACCCGCAGCAAAGAAGGCCGATTGGCGAAATCGCGAGCCGACAAAGCATCGTGGGAGGGGGTCGACCAAACGCTCTTCGAATTGCTGCGCAGCGAGTTCGCAAACGGCTTGCAGACGAAAAGCACGTGCCGCCTTACATTATTTTCAGCGATGCCACGCTGCGCGAATTTGCCAGGACGCGACCTTCAACGCTTCTCAAAATGCGGCTCGTCATCGGCGTAGGCGAAGCGAAACTTCACGATTACGGCCAGGAGTTTCTCGACCTAATTCTCACGCACTGCGACGAAAACAAGGTGTCACTGGACCAAGCGCCTGCCGCCCTGCCGCGGCCAGTTCCACGGCCGATCAGCAGCAAGCCCAACCCCACACGCGATCTGGCGGTCACTCTATTTCGCGAAGAAACGGCACTTCAAGACGTGATACACCAGACGCAGCGAAGCGAAAGCGTTATCGTGAAGTATCTATGCGATTACATTCACGAGGAGAAACCTCCGCAGATTGAGTGTTGGGTTCCTAGTGAGGTTTATCAGCACGTCGCCACGGTTGCTCGCAAAGTGGGACTGGATCGATTGAAGCCTATCTTCATCGAACTGAACGAGAAGGTTTCATACGAGCTCATTCGCATTGTGGTTACGCATATGGAGATGCAGGAAGGGACTGGTTCGACGTGAGCTCTTTGTCACCCCGAATGGCGTGAGATAGCAAAGCCCAGACAAGATCCCGGATTCTTGGTAAGTACGCGATTTTCGCTGAAGGGGTTACATAACAGTATTTCATACTGGCTATACTACCCCTTCGGGGTAGATCCTGTTTTGGATTCTCACCCAGGGTTGCGCTTCGCTTACCCTGGGCTTTGCTATTTATCCCCTTCGGGGATCGGAAAGGAAATACCATCCCGTTGTGCGCAGGCCTCATGACCCCGTACCTCGGGACTTCTCCGTTGTGCGCGGGTCTCATGACCCCGCACCACGGGGACTCCATCCATCTTCTCCTCCGTAGTGCGCCGGTCTCATGACCCCGTACTACGGCGACTTCATCCGGCTTCTGTGGAGCACGCGCCGATGGATCGTATGTGGTCTCTGACCACCCCACGGCGAGTGCGCAGCTTTGTGTGAGCGCCTTGACGGGCCTGTGGCCGTGTAGGTAGTCAGGAGACCACGCACAATAGGTCGGATAGTGTCAATCAACTCCCATAGTAAGACGAGACCGCGGTGCGGGGTCATGAGACCCGCGCACAACAGTAGAGAGAAGAACACAACCTTAAAGAGTGCAAGCCCGGCCTATTTCATATTGGGGCCCTATCGATCGTAAATGACTTCACTCAACACCTCTCCGCCATTTCTGGTGAATAAGGCTAGAATCGTTTTGGCAGTATTGGCTTTGGCCAAGCCCCATGCCGATCCGTCCGCGAACACGACGAGCGCGAAGTTGCCGTAACGGTATGCAAGGCCGGCGGCGGGATTCTTTGGGTCGTAGGTATAGTCCGCCGGCTTGGTCCATGGCGTAGCGAGGTTGTCGGCAGCGTCGACAACGAGAATCGTGTTCGACGTCCCGTCGGTGATATCTGCGATCTTCACCGTGGCCGACGTTCCCGTCCATACGGCGTCATGTGCCACAGGGGCCAGGTAGGTTGTGAGGCCCGTGTCGCTACCCGACAGGCCGGGTACAACAAAAACCTTGGGCATGCGCGGAATGAGCTTTTTGTTGTGGTCGCTATCCCAGGGCTCGTTGAGATGAAACTCCTTGTAAAGCTTCTCCTCCCCTAAAAATGGCAGAATGTGCACGCGCCAACTCAAAAGCGGCTTGCCATGGTCGTCGAAGTTGGCCACGGTGGGATACACCTTGTGAATGTCGAAATAACCATAAATCCCAAGGGCAATTTTCTTGAGATTGGCGGAACTGGTTTGACGATTGACGCTATTGTGCATCGCGCGAGCGGCGGGTTTGAGTAGCGTGGCGACATTTTTTTCATCGAGACTCAGTGTCACTCGGTCGCCCGCAACGCTCGGCGTCAACGCGTTCACCATGGAACCAAGGCCGGGTACGATCTTTTCGGCCATCGGTAACTTGGCCAATCGAGCCACGTTCGATTTGAGGAATTCGGCCAACTCCTTCGCTTTGCCGGCATCTTCGGACTGCACGACGAAACGGATTGACGTTGCAGGAGGCGCTTCCATCGCCACGGCGGCCCACTGGATGCCGCGCATCAAAACTTTGACTGAACCGCCGCCCACCTCAGCCGGCAACGTGGGCATCAGTTCTTCGACAACGCGCCGGCTGTCGGCAGTGGGCAGCAACAGCAACTGGACAGCAGCATTACCCGCCGCCTCGAATGCCGACGCCAGGTCTTTGCGAGCGACAGGTTTTGCGGTCTTCAGCCGTTCCAAGGTTTGTTTGCTGCCGATGAATAAGGCGGAACCGAGTGGTTGTTTGACTTGATCTTCGAAAGCCGGAAGTTTTTCAAGAATTTCCTGGATGCCATGGGCATCGGCCCCGTCAGTCAGGGGAATGATGGTGAAGAACGGTCCATGCGACAGGTCCGCCAATCCGGCAACCAAGTAGAGTTCCTTGCCGCCCGCTTTGACGAAGGAAGGAATCCAGGAAAGCATGGCGGCGGCATGTTCTCCACTTTCGTCATATCCTCCAGAGAGAGATTTCAGCATCTCCATCAGTTTGGGCACATCGACCCGCGTGGCATCAATGCGCCCACCACAAAGGTTTGATCGTCGATGAAGGGCGCCACGGCAGCGCCGCGAGCATCCTGAGCGGCCGTACTGGCTGCCGGCGGTACAGTTAGGCAGAGGCTGGCGAGTAACAAAGCGATGGCCTGCATGAATGGTCTCCTGATGTATTACGTTAATTCGTACCATTGTGGGGACGGGCCGTAAAAAAGGGTCGGGAGGGTCGGGAGTCTTTAATCGCAATCCAGCGAGGGGCCGAGCATTTCAGGTGTGTGCGATTAAAGACTCCCGCCCCCCCTTTTTTACTTTCAGCGACTGAACGTCACCACATATTTCAAAGCCAAGGTTGGATCGTCACCAGCCGGTGCGGGCCCGGTCAGGGTGAATTGGTCGCCCTGCACGGTGTAGACAAAGCCTCTTCCCGTTATGGGATCGTCAGGCACGGGCACCAGGCGAATGTCGGCAAGCGTCGCGGGCAACCGGCCGTCGTTGGCAGCGGCGTGGAGGCGGATGGCCTCGATGGTGCGCAGGGCAGCAATGTGTCGTTCAACACGCCACGTGGCTTTGCAGACACGGAGTCCCGGGGCGATCAGATCCAAAAAGGGCTCCGCCCCAAAACTCTCGCGCCGAGCCATCATCTCTTTTTGCATGGCCTCCAGTCGGAGTCGAGCTTGCCAATAGGGGAGACCGACCCACTTGAAGCCATTGTCCCGCACCTTCAGGTATTCTCTCATTGCCTGAATGCACACGACTTGAACGGCGGGCATCGCTTCGAGATCCTCGGCCTTCCAGCCTTCGGCAGCCAGGGCTTTCTTGGCGCCCGGGTAGGCTCGGATTGCGAAGGCCACCAGGTCTAATTGTCCTTGCAAAGGGCTTGGGCGCCGCGAATCGTCCCAATGCAACGCTGCTTCGAGTTGGGCGGCAAGCGCTTTGGCCTGTTCAGGACCGAAGCGGGTTTTCTCGATGTCCTTGAGCTGAGGCATTTCGGCAAGGAGAAGGAGCTTCTCGCCACCGAACGGCTTGCGCAGATCGAAGAAGGGCCGAGGCATATCCGTCAGGGCCCAGTAGAGATTCGGGGTGCCTGGAGCCTGGATCAAGGTCTCGACTTCTCTCAATTGTGTCTCGGCTCCGGAGGCGGCTACCAGGAGGCTTATCAAGAGGGGAGCCTCGCCTATATGGTGGGCCAGAGCCATCCCGGTTTGTAAGGAATTGACAGCTTTATCGTATTGCCGATCGGCAATGAAAAAGCGAGTCCGCAAAGCTAACAGTTTGCTCAGCTCGCGGAATGATTGCATGTCGGGCAATAAGAGGTGAATTCCTTCCGACCGCATGCGGGTTGTCAAATCCCAGTTGCAATACTCGCGGCGCGCAGCCAGGTCAAGTTCGCGCAACTGGCCGGAATTCGTTAGCCAGCCCAAATCGGTTCGCGGCAGATCTGCCAAGGGCGCAGTCATGGCCGCTTCGATTTTGTCGTAAACCTTCAGCTGTTTTCGCCAGCTATACCACTCCGGACTGAAGGCGCGGTAATAGAGCAGAGCGGCATTGCCCGGGCTCAGATCGGGCACATCAGGCAGAAGCTGGTATTTGAGTGCGGGCGATGGTGCGCACGGCAGGTTGTAGTTTAAGCCGGATGATGTTGTCGTCGCTTTGAGCAGCGAGCGGCGGGCCGGCCAACAGGAGTGTGAAAAGCACGAGACTGCGACGAAACATAACTAGTCTCCACCTAGCGAAGGTTCGACAGAATCGAACGGGCATCGGAGTGATGCAACATTATCAAGGACATGTTGGGTGTGGCTGGAGCCGGCGCCCCTTTTACCACAACTGCAAATTCATGGATGAGCCAACTGCCACCAACTTCGACTACCAGCAGAAGGAGGCTCGTCCATGGTCGGTGAGGCATCGCCGCTGGATTCGGAAGCCTGTGCCTGCGGCAAGGCATCGACTCCATGATCGAAGGCCAGCTTACGCAACTGCATCTGACCGTAAGGCTCGTTGCGTCCGTCAAAAGGCGGCGATGCAAAAACCTCACTCGATGCGCTAGGGCCTGGTTGTTCGAATGAAGACGCGGGCTGTTCGGCCGGAGCCGGCAGCCAGCGGACCACTTCCACTTCGACTCGTTGTGGGGGCGGCCTAAAGAATAGCGCAGCCCGAGGCCGGCCGCAGCGAGCGTGGACCCGACTGCCCAAGCCCGCCAGCGTGCCGAGCGACGATTGGCAGATGCTTGACCGGCCAGGAACAAAAGTCGATCGCGATTGATGGCCGGCGACCGCGGCGTCAGCGCCTGCAGACCGGCTTCCAACCTGTTTAGTTCTGAGTCGAGGGCTTCGTTGGACATGGCACATGCAACCTTTCCCGCAGGGTCGCCAGCCCTGCGACATACCAGCGATGCACGCTGCTCGAGGAAGAGCCGGCAAGCTCGGCGATCTGATCGAACGTCAAACCGCCCCAAAGCCTGGCGACAATCACCTCGCGCTGCTCGATCGGCAGCGTAGCCAGGGCGGCCGCCGCTGCTGCGCCATCGAGACCAGGCGCCTCGGTCGGCACAAACCAGGTCGGACTTTGAGCCGCGACGGCGGTTTCGTGCCGTCGCCGCCGCTGATCCTTTCGGGCTGAAACCAGAGCGCCGTTGCGGACAACGCGATAGAGCCAAGCCAGCGGGGTCGCTGGGACCGGGTTTTGGTTGACCAGTTTGACGAACGCTTCTTGCACCACGTCCTCCGGCGCAGAGCACCATTGCCGTGCGTAGAGCACTAACGCAGCCGCGTGATCGTCCACCAGTTGTCCCAGGATTTCTGGTCCCATTACCACTATGATGCCGGCCGAAGGGAGTTATCCCAAGAAAATCCACCGCTTCATGGAATGGACGCTCGCTTATCTGAGGCAACAATCCGTTTGGCCTTGGTTTTGCTGATACCTTCTTCAGCCCGAAGGATGGTGGGCAATGGAGCTCTCGATGGGCAGCATGGTTACCTCGAAGCCGATCAATGGCGAAAAGCTGGTGAAGGCAAAGTCGTGTACTACCGCTCGGTGGGCGGCCAAAGGTTATCCGTCTGTACAAAGCAAGATTGGTTTGAATGCGGCTAACTTCTTTTTGGCCGAGATTACCGGCGTCGTCATGCCGTTTCTGGGCGCCTACCTCAATCGCAAAGAATGGTCAGAAACGACTATTGGCGTCGCCATCTCGCTGGCCGGCTTGGGCGTCTTCCTGATGCAAACCCCGGCTGGCATGATCGTAGACCGGGTGCGGCAGCGGCGCACGATGCTGGCGAGTGCGTCTATCCTGCTGGGCGTTTGCTACGGGTTGCTGCCGCTGGTGCCCGCACATGCCGCCTGGATCGATTCGCTGTTGTTCGTTGCCGGAACGGCCCAAGCTTTCTTCTTGCCGCTGCTCGGCGCCTTGGCGCTGGGCCTGGTTGGCCACGCTGCCCTGAACCGAACGGTGGGAGGTAACCAGGGCTGGAACCACGCCGGCAATCTGGCAGCGGCATTGTTGGCCATGGGGCTCGTAAGTTTGTTTGGCGTAGCGGCAGTCTTTTTTGCAGTGCCCATCGTTTCGGCCCTGACGGCAGGTTCGGTCTACTTGATCCGCGAGAAGGAGATCAACGAGGATCTTGCCAGCGGCGCGGCCGAAGGCGGCGGAGCGGGCACCAGCTTGCGCGAGCTGCTGCGCGATCGGCGCGTGCTTGTGCTCCTCTGTGCAACCGCCCTATTTCATCTGGCCAACGCGCCGGTCATGCCCTTCATCGGGGCCTATATCATGAAACTTGGCGGCAGCAATGTGCAGGTAGCAGCGGTGGTGCTGGTGGCCCAGGCGGTCATGATCCCAGTCGCCTTGCTTGCCGGCTGGCTGTGCGATCGTTGGGGAAGGAAGTGGGTGTTCGGCATCGGCTTCGTCGCCCTCCCAGTTCGCATATTCCTTTACTCTCTGACGAATGACCCCTGGGTGTTGGTCGTTCTGCAAGCACTGGATGGCATTGGCGCGGGCATCTATGGAGTGGTCATCGTGGCGATTTGTGCCGATCTAACCAAGGGCAAGGGCGGTTTCAACGCTCTTTCCGGCATGATCGCCACTGCCTTGTCCATCGGCGGCGTGATCGGGCCGCTCGGCGCCGGCTTCTTGGCGGAACATCTGGGATATAACGGTTTCTTCTACGTGTTCGCCGGCCTTGCCACCGTTGCCGCCATACTTTTCCTGACACTCATGCCCGAGACCGGGGACCGAACAGGCTGTTCGGCAAACAAGACACATTCCACCGAGGAAGGACAGGCCGCGTGAACGATTGGACGATCGTGCTAACGTGGATCATCTTCACGCTCACCTATATAGGCCTGGCATTGGGCAGAGTCCCACGGTTGCGCATGGACAGGGCCGGCATCGCGTTCGTCGGCGCCACCCTCATGTTGATCGCAGGCGTTCTCACTCTCAAACAAGCGGTCAGCACTGAATCCATCGACTTCAAGACACTTTTCCTCCTGTTCGGGATGATGATCGTAGTGGGCGCGCTCCGGCTCTCGGGATTCTTCGAGCAACTTACCAGCATGGCCTTACGCCGTATTCGCACGCCCAAAGGATTGTTGGCGGCTACCATCGGCTTAAGTGGCGTACTCTCGGCGTTCCTCATCAATGATGTGGTTTGCGTTGCCTTGACGCCACTGGTTTTGGGATTGGCCCGGCGTATGAAACTCGATCCTATCCCGCATTTGATTGGGCTGGCGACCGCCGCCAATGTCGGCTCGACGGGCACTATCACCGGGAACCCGCAGAATATCTACATCGGCTCACACTCGGGCATCTCGTACCTTCGGTTCGCATCGCGGTTGCTCCCTGTGGCGCTTTTGGGCCTGGTGATTACTTACCTGGTGGTATGCCTGATCTACAGGCGTCAATTGGTACGACCAAATCAATTTGCATCACTTGGAAATGAGGAAGCATCGACGCTGAAAAACAACTCGAAGAAATCGCATCAGAGCCGCAAGCACACCCGGCTACGAGTCAAAGCCGTGATTGTCACCTTGGTGGCGGTAGCGCTCTTCTTCACAGGTCTCCCGCTGGAGTTGGTTGCGCTCGGCGCCGCGGCAGTTGTTCTAATGGACGGAATCAAGCCCGCCAAGATTTACCGGCAAGTGGATTGGAGCCTGCTGTTGATGTTTACGGGCCTTTTCATTGTCGTGCACGCTTTTCAGGTACATGCCGTCGCCAGATGGCAGATTGAAAACTGGAGTTGGCTGCTGAATCGGCCCGTCGATTTGCTCAGCTTGGTGTCCGCGGGGCTTTCCAATCTAGTCAGCAACGTGCCTGCCGTGCTTTTGTTGGAGCCGCTCGCGCAGGCAGTGCCCTCGGCGACGCGTGAATCTGCGTGGCTGGCGTTGGCGATGTCGAGCACGTTTGCCGGCAATCTTACGGTGCTTGGCTCGGTGGCTAATTTGATCGTTTTGGAAAGTGCTGGCCGCGAGGGCGTGCGGATCTCCTTTTGGGGATATTGCAAGGTCGGCGTTCCGCTCACAATCCTGACGCTCTTGCTCGGAATCGCCTGGCTGCAGTATGTGCCTTATTGAACAGGCAACCTTCTTCCTGCAAGATCCGTTACGACCCGGCGTGCGATTTTGTCGCAATTCGCGTAAATGCCAGAAGGGTTGCGTGCAGAATCCGCGTGAGGCATGAGGAAAGCCTACTCGGTGGCCGAGCTCTCGCGGACGTTGAACTCGAGCTTCCAGCTTTTCTTGCTGTCGCGACTGAGGCACGACAGTTCCAAGGTGCCGATCTCGGTCATTTGGCTGTGCAAGTGCACGGGAATCATGGCGCCTTGCTGGCCGGGAGCTGCCAGCGTCGTTTGCAGCGGGGTCAGTTCTTCCAGTTCCCCCTCCCACTCTTCCAAGAGCGTTCCCACCGTGTCTTGACGGCGCACCGAAGAGCTGAGGAATCGGAAAGCGGCCGGCTCGCCTACTACCAGGCCGAATTCCTGTCCAGGCACGTCGGCCTCGGTCCCTTCTTCCATGCCAAAGGGTACGATGCAGAGCGCTTTCAAAGGGGCCGGCACGCCTGGCACCGCCGGCATCGCGGATTCGATGCCTACGTAATAAGACCGAGCAGCCCCGCCGCGAATCCGGATGCCCTTGCCCCGGCGGACCATGCCGAAGTAGGCGGCGCCGCGGGCAACCGCCAAATCGAGATCGCCCCCAGCGAGCACTTTCACACTGGAGTTTCCGCTTTTTCCCGCCCATTGATTGAGCGCGGCCACGACGCGTTCGCGGAGAATGTCCGCCTTGAACACGCCGCCGTTGAAGAGCACGGCCGTCGGCTGGGTATGCTTCTTCTTGCCTTTACGTGCAGCAAGTTTCTGAATCAGGATCTCGCTGTTACGCTTCAGGAACCAGGCCAGGTGCTTGGTGACCGCAGGATCGGCAGCGTAGGGCAATCCAAGTTCTTGTAAGCCAACGGCACGTTGCCGCACCGGTTCATCGTCGGCATGCAGAGCGGGATGAAGCCTTCCACGAGCGTTTGTTCGACGTCTTGCCGCGACAGCTCGCCCTTGATGGCGCCGCCGATTACGCGACTTCCTCGGCCAAGCACGGCAATGGGAGTGGATGCCAGCTTGCTATCGGTGAGCAGCGTTTCTTTGGCCTGCCGGCAACTATACCAGAGCATCTGCATCTGATTGGCGTCGAGCTTGATGCCCTTTTGATTGAAGGCACGTGCAGCGGCATGGGCCAAAGCCAGGTCCATGTTGTCGCCGCCCAGGAGGATGTGGTCCCCCACGGCGATGCGACTGAGCGCGAGTTGCCCTTGTTCTTCGCTGACGGCGATAAGCGTAAAGTCGGTGGTGCCGCCGCCCACGTCGCACACGAGCACTACGTCGCCTACTTCAATTTGTTTCCGCCAGCCGTCGTGGCTCGCCTGGATCCAGGAATAGAAAGCTGCCTGTGGCTCCTCCAGAAGAACGACGTTTTCCAGGCCGGCGCCACGGGCCGCCTCAATGGTCAACTCGCGGGCCACGGCATCGAAGGACGCCGGCACGGTGAGCACGATTTCCTGTTGCTCCAGCCGGTTTTCTTTCACGTCGCGGGCGATGACGAAGTTCCAGGCTTCGCAAAGATGTTCCAGATAGCGCTGACTGGCTTGAAGAGGCGAGACCTTGCGTGTTGTATCCGGCGCTTTCCAAGGAAGAACCGGCGCTCGCCGATCGATGCCGGGATGACAGAGCCACGATTTAGCCGAGCCAACCAGCCTGGTAGGCGCTCTGAGCGCCGTGATTGCGAGCGAACTCGCCCACCGCGAAATCGCGATCGGTCGCCCAGGGCACCTTCAGGCTGCCGGCAGGAAGCTCATTCGGCCCCGGCAGATAAAGGAAGGAAGGCAACAGTGGTCGCGTTTCGACGGCCCCTGGCTGAACGACCTGCGGAGGCGGAAAAGGGGTGGGGGCGAGCGCTTCATCGGTGCCGGCACCGGTGTCGACATACGCCAAGGCGCTGTTTGTCGTCCCCAAGTCGATGCCCACGACGTAGCGCGAAGCGGTCACGGCGGCGATACCCTGGATCGTCAGTTCAACTCAACTTCGGCAGGCGATACCACGAATTCGTCCTGACCCGACGGCGGCGGCGCCAGGTCGAGCTTTTGCACGCGCCAGCCATGGTGTCGCAAGACGCCACGAAACGGCGGCTTGCCCGTAAGGTTGCCCGTCAAGCGAATGGCGGAGGGGTCGAATCCCGCGGGAATCTCTACGACTTCGCCTTCGGTTTTATTGAGCACAGGCTGCAGGACGACATGTTCGCGCAAGGCAGTCTGACACTTCTGCTGGATGTCGCGGACTGCGGCGCCAACCTGGGCATCGTCGTAGCTTTGAATGTCTTCGAGCAGAAAATCGACGAGCCTGCCCTCTCGTTGGAGCAGAGCGAGCAGGCGGAGAGGCTCCGCAGTCGGCTTCTTTGCTTTCTCCTCCTCGACTGGCGTTCCAAACAGCCCAGCGACGCGTTTGGCAAAGGCCCCGTCGGTGACCAGGTGCCATTCCGTCTTCAGGAGGAGCAGCACCCGGAAAATGTTGAACCGGCACTCGACCAGGCAAAACAAGAATATCAGTGCCGAGAAACAGACAATCGAAATGATGGCAATTCTCAAAGTTTCTTGCGTCATCGGCGCGAACTCCCGGTCCAAGCTCCGGCAACGCCGTCGAAAGACGCCGCCCACATTTTTCTAGAAGATGGCAGCTACAAACCAAGAGGGGGCGAAAAGCTGGTGAGCGTAAACAGCTTCAAGATAAGGCGTGTAATGCAAGCCATTGCCGAATAGCTCATGCGCTGATGGGTGCTAGGTGCCATGCCCACTGTACTCCGTGGGCATGAGAGGCATCTCAAATTCAAGGTGCGACTCACACCGCGAAAGGACTCCTGTTCTTGCCGAAGGGAGGCGATTGAGAGGCTCCGAAGTTATTGCGATACAGACAGCACTTTCTGTGCCTCACATGCCCACGGAGTACCGTGGGCATGGCACGCGAACCTGCGGCTTGTGCCTCACATGCCCACGGAGTACCGTGGGCATGGCACGTGACTCCGGCGGTCGTCAGCGGCCGAGCCCGAATTGCCTGGTCGTCGTGCAGGTGCGGCGGGCGATGGGATAGCATTGCAGTCCAAGAGCCTGATAGGCGAATTCGACGCTAGGCCCGGAAGCGATCACGCGACCGCGATCCTTGAGGACTTTGACGAACTCATCCGCAGCCTCGTCGCCGAAACGGCTCAGGGGATAGGCGTCTCTGCCATTTTGGCGATCCATGTCGGTAAGCGAATGAATGCAATCGCTGACGTTCTTGGGATTTCGAAACGAATCGACGCATTGATAGAGCACCTGCCCGCTCTCCAAACGCGCCTTTTGGCACATGAATTCTTGATAAATGAACGCAGGCACCTCGAACGGCCCCCAAACGCTCACATGCTCGTGATGGCTTTGCACGAAGGCGAGCGTATCCTTGAGCGACAAATTGGCGCCCCGCTCGGGCCTTAGCTTGAAAGTGCGCACGTGCAAGGATGCGGGAACCCAGCTAATGGTGTCGATTTGATAAACCCACTGGTCGGGCGGGAACTCGGCGTTGGAAACCTTGACCATCGTCGCCCAGACATGGGTGAATCGGGGCAACTTGGGTTTCGCCTGCGAGCTGAAAATCAGGCCAAAGTAGCGATCGGCGCCGTTCGCAGAGCCGCCTGCAAAACCAACGACGGCGATGCAAGCAGTCAACGAAAAGACCTGCTTCAGTAACCGCGAGCAAGAGCGGACCATCCAGCAAGTCTCCACTTGGATTGAGCAATCATCGGTCAAGTGCCATTGTACGCTACGTCCATGCCTGCAGAACGCCTTCGTGCGTTCCAGGCTGTCCAGAGAGTCCTTGCCTGGCCGCATAGATTGCTTGCGTGGCATTTTCGGCAGGATCGCGCAAAGTGGGTTTGGCGAGCCGGGAACGTTAGTGACCGGAGTATCCATGTGCTTGGGTGGGCGAGTTCTCCGGTCGCTGACAGTTAGTGACCGGAGTATCCATGTGCTTGGGTGGGCGAGTTCTCCGGTCGCTGACGGTCCCGGCTCGCCTTTCAGAAGGAAGAGGAAGTTTGCAGTCCACGGCAAGATGCGCTAGACTCTCAGACCTGTGGATTCGCTTGGCTAGCCGCAAACGCCTTGAGGCGTGGCGGTCGTGTATTTCGTGAGCTGGAGATACCTTTCCATGGCTTCAGTTAGTGCACACGGTGAAGAAGAGAGCAAAGCGGCGGCCAGGAGGTCCATGGATCGTCATCCGACGGGCATGTTTTTCTTTTTCTGGGGTGAGTTTGCCGAGCGCACATCTTATTACGGGATGCGGGCGATTCTGTTGATGTATCTGGCCAGCGACCCAACGGGATTGATCAAAGGCGGCCTCCACTTGCCTGCGGAGGACGCCAGCTCGATTTATTTCACCTTCAAGATGGCTTGCTACTTCTTGCCGCTGCTCGGGGGCTTCCTGGCAGATCGCTATTTTGGCAAGTATTGGACTATCGTCGGCTTCTCGATTCCTTACGTGCTTGGACACTTCATTTTGGGAATCGAAAGTCTTCCCATGGTCTATTTTGCCTTAGTTCTGCTTGCCTGCGGAAGTGGAGTCATCAAGCCCAATATCTCTACGTTGATGGGCCTTACTTACGATCAACAGCGCCCGGGCAACGAACGCTTGCGCAGCTCCGCGTTCCTATGGTTTTATTTTGCCATCAACGTAGGCGCGTTCATTTCGCAACTGACCATGCCTATCCTCCGAAAAAATTATGGGTACGGCATTGCTTTTCAATTTCCCGCCTGGCTCATGGTGGGATCGCTGCTCATCTTCGCAAGCGGCAAGAAATATTACGCCGTGGAAACGCTCGAGCGTCACACAAAAACCGCGGAGGAGAAACGCCAGCAATGGAAGACGCTGGGACAGCTCTTTGGCGTTTTCGCACTCATCGTCGTGTGGTGGGTGGGATACGAACACAACGACACGCAGTGGGTTTTCTTCGCTCGCGATCACATGAATCTGCTCAAAATACCCGGGTCCGATTACATCATTCCACCCGATCAGTATCAACTGTTGAATCCGGCGTTTGTGCTCATCTTCGTTCCTCTATTCAGTTGGCTATTTGGGCGCATCGATCCTGAAATTCGCATCTTCAGGCCTGTGAGAAGGATGCTCATGGGATTCGGCATAACCGTCGTCTCGATCGGGTTCATGGCCGCCGCAGGATACCTGGCAAACGCGACAGGAGAAAAAGTCTCCGTTTTTTGGCTGGTATTCGCCTATATCTCTCTCACGGCGGGAGAAGTCCTCGTTTATGGAACCGGGCTCGAACTGGCCTATGCAGCGGCCCCCAAGCACATGAAGGGCTTCGTCACTGCCTGCTTCCTGTTAACCGATGCTTTGGCGAATTTCATCAACATTGGCTACGGCAGGCTTTATGGAACCTTCCTTTCCCCAAGCCAAAACAATCCCCACACGCTGACTCCTGGTCCCTTCTTTACGCTTACCGCCTTCATTGTGTTGGCAGCCGGAATTGGCTTCTATTTTGTCGGGCGGCGTTTCGACCGAGGGCGCGCACGGCCGACCTCGCCGCCTTGGAAGCCTCGGGAGATCGTGGTGCCTGAAACCGATCAAAGCCTAATCGACACAGGCCTGCAAATCGGCATAAGCCGCGAGAAGGAGAAGCTTCGTGAAGGGCGGTAATCGCAAGTATCTGCACAAAATCAGCCAGAAGAAGATAGATCCGCCCGCGGTTACCGCGGCAACCAGCGTGACGACGCTTATCGAGGAAGCGTTTCTCTCCTACAACGCCGGGAGGCTGCGCGAGGCCTGCCGGCTGTTCGCATCCAAAATGCTTGGGGACAAAGTAACCGTTGGGCTCTCGCTCAGCGGGGCGCTGACGCCGGCGGGATTGGGCATTTCTTGCCTGGCTCCCTTGGTCCGAGGCGGGGTTCATCGACTGGATCGTCAGCACGGGGGCGAACCTCTATCACGATACCCATTTCGCCCTAGACATGGACATGCATCAGGCGCGTCCGGGACTCGACGATTTCGCGCTCCGCAAGAATGAAGTCATTCGCATCTACGACATCGTTTTCGATTACGAAAACTTGCTCGGCACCGATAAGTTTTATCGCAAACTCTGCCGCGGCCCGGCCTTTCAGAAGACCATGGGAACGGCCGAGTTCCACCACCTGGTCGGCAAATACCTGGCGGCCCGCGAAGATGAAACGGGCAACACCGGCCGCAGCTTGCTGGCGGCAGCCTTTCGGGCCGGCGTGCCCATTTTCACTTCCTCGCCAGGCGATAGCTCGATCGGCATGAACTTGGCAGCTTTGCAGATGGAAGGCTCCGCACTTTCGATTGATCCCCTACGCGACGTCAATCAAAGCGCAGCGCTGGTTTACGACGCCAAAAAGAAAGGCCAAAGCGCGGTGCTGATTCTGGGCGGCGGCTCGCCCAAGAACTTCATTTTGCAAACCGAGCCACAGATTCAGGAAGTTCTGGGGCTCGACGAGAGCGGCCACGACTTATTTCTTGCAAATCACCGATGCCCGACCTGACACCGGCGGCCTGAGCGGGGCGACGCCGCAGGAGGCCATGACTTGGGGGAAAGTCGATCCGCAACAATTGCCGGATACCATCACTTGTTACCTCGATTCCACGGTGGCGCTCCCCCTGATTACGGCCTACGCGCTGGCCAATCGGCAGCCCCGTGAGCCGCGCCGATTGATGGATCGGCTGGGCGAGATCTTGCAGGACCTTGAAAAGCAATATGCCAAACGGCGCAAAAAGCATGGTGATCGCTAACCTTGGCGAGCGTCGAGGCGTAAGCCCGACGAGTCGTGACGTTGGACTTCGCGTTGATTTTTTCAGGTGCAGGTCGCGCGTTTTTAGCACGCGTCGTAGTTAGGTGAGACTCGTCGGGCTTACGCCTCGACGCTCGCCGGGGCCTTTTGCTATAGTGATCGCGCTTTCTCTTAGCTCAAACCGCATCCATGGAAGGAACGCACATGCGCAAGATCGCCGTCATCAACCAGAAGGGTGGCGTAGGCAAGACCACTACGGCGGTCAACCTCGCGGCCGCTCTCGCAGCCAGCGGTAAACGCGTCTGCGTGCTCGACCTGGATCCGCAAGCGCACGCGACAACGCACCTCGGCATCGAACCCGATGGCGAATCATCGAGCATGTACGACGTCCTCGTGAATTCGAGGCCGTTGGCCGAAGTTCGTCGGCAGGCCGGAGAACTGCTCTGGGTGGCTGGTTCGCACATCGATTTGGCGGCAGCCGAAGTAGAATTGGCCGGCGTCGTCGGTCGCGAAGTCATTCTGCGCGACGTGCTTCAACAGGAAGGAGACGCGTTTGATTTTGTGCTCATGGATTGTGCGCCTTCTTTAGGCGTGCTGACGTTAAACGCTTTGGCCGCGGCCAACGAAGTCTTCATTCCTTTGCAGCCCCATTTTCTGGCTTTGCACGGCATCGGCAAACTTTTTGAGACGACGGCTTTGGTGGCCAAGCGAATCAACCCCGGCCTTAAGGTCAGCGGCATCGTCATTTGTCTTTATGAAGCAGGCACGAAGCTGGCGCAAGAAGTGATTAGCGATTTGGAGAGCTATCTCGAAAAGAGCCGGGGCGGCAATACGCCTTGGGCCAACGCGCAAGTTTTCGCAACCAGAATTCGCCGGAACATCAAGTTGGCGGAATGCCCCAGCTTCGGCCAGTCGATCTTCGGTTATGCACCAAGTTGCCATGGCGCGGTGGATTATCGAGCCCTGGCCGCGGAAGTTTTAAGGTCTCAGGCAACCGTCCTGTCTGGGCGGGCAAGTGTCAACGACCGAGGCCAGGTGGAAATCACGCAACCGCTGGCCGCAAGTTTGCGCCCGGCAGAATCGGATGCACGCGCCAGCACCCAAGAAAACCGCAACCAGAACCATGATCCGGGCGTCGTAGTTCAGTGAAGAATAGAACAAACCGCACGGGTAGGGAGCCTATCATGACTCCTTCACCTTGGGATGAAGTTTTTCGGAAGAGCTTCGCACATGGCCAAGCGCAAATCCTCACAAGGCAAGGTTCCTTCTGCGGCTGCACGGCTCGATGAAACTCTGCCGCTGGCGAAGCCGGAAGTGACGGAGGTGCACCGTGGCTCAGCTATCCTTGAAGTCAGCTCCCCTGCTCAGCTAGTCGAGTTGGGCATGGACCGAGCATTTTACGGAATTTTGCTTTGCCGATTGTCGCCTACGGTTGCTCTGATCGATCCCGGCAGGAGTGCCGAATTCATTGAGTTGCTTCGCCGACGGGGCCATACGCCGAAAGTGGTTTAGGTCCGGGCCTGCAGAGTGCGCGCTATGCAACCCTTGCCACACATTTTGAGTCGACCGCCTGTCGGGATGGCCCTGGAAGCCAATGGGCGACTGAAAGATCTCCGCACACTGGCTTCGGCTTGGCGGGTTCCCAACGCCAAACAGCTCGATCAAAAAGACCTGGTCGCCCAATTGCGACACGCCTTTCAAGACAAGCAGGCCGCGAAGGAAGTAGTCGCAGGTTTGACGGCAGACGATCGAAGAGTTCTGGAGGCCTACAGCCGGTACGGCACTGGCCTGGTCAGCGGCGCCGTGATGCGGATGGATCTTTTGGCCCGCGGGCTGCTGCAGATCCAGTCGCAAACCATCAGCGATAGATTCGTTTACTACCGCTGGGAACGCGAACCCACGCGGCGGTTGGCGGAACGTGCGTTTCTGATTAGACCGTCCGGTTCGGATCGGTTCGGCAACTCGAGCTATGGGGGGTATGGACAGGAGACGGAAGCTCCCCTGCCGACTTTCGCAATCAACCCCATCCTGACTCAGTACTTGAAGCCGGCCGGCCCACCGTCCTGGTCCGTGCCTGCCGCAGAAAATGTCATATCGCTTGGCAAGCCGCGCAGTTCGGCGGAGGTCGCGTTCGAGCTTTCTCGCGTCTTTGCGACGCTTTCCGGACGTAAATCTTGGAGATTGAACCGGAGCGGAGAGCTCTCTACGCCCGCCCGGAATGCGTTGACCAAAGCGCTCTCACTCGGCGAAGATCGCGATTTTCCGCATCCGGAAAAGCAGGCCTTTTATTTCGAGTTGCTGCGGCGTATGGGAGTGGTCAAAACAGAAATCGAAAACGCCTCTGCCGACCAAGCTGCCGGCCACGCCATTTTCAGCCGGCCCACAGGGGAGCAGGCTCGACTTTGGGCCACCGCATGGCTCCAAGCAGAATGCTGGAGCGACGGTTTCGGTTCCACCAATCCCGAGATCGTCGGTGTCGATTATGCCCCTGAGTCGACACTTTCGAACAAAAGGCAGATATTGGCGTGGGCCTTATCTTGCGTCGCTCACCAAGGCGATCACTGGCTGGATTTGAAAACGTTCGTGCAGCGCATCGAGGCCGACGGAGGCACTGCCGCCGGGCGCCCTTATGGAGGGGGTGCACAAACCAAGGGCTGGGACCCGAAGTTCGTCGATCCCAAAGCAATTTATGAACTGCATGGAGAGGAACGGCAACATGGTTTCTGGTTAGCTTCCAGTGGAACCTGGTTTGCCAATGCGGCGATGGTAACGCTGGCGACGCTCGGCTTGATTGAAAGGGGCAGGGCGGAAGGGGCAGAATTCGGCTACTGTTTCCGATTGACGCCGTTGGGGCGGGCCATTTTCGGAGTGCCGGAAGTGGAACTGCCGACGGCGTCAACCGGCCAATTTTTGGTAGTGCAACCGAACTTCGACGTGGTGGCCTATCTCGATCGGACCGATGCACAGGGGATCGGCAGCCTGGGCCTGCTTCTGGAGAACCTCAAGCCTACTCTCGGCCCCGTGCAAACTTTTCGCATCACGCATGAAGCCTTCTATCGTGCTCTCGAACTTGGCTTGAGTTACGAACGGGCCATCGAGCTGCTTCGGCAATCGAGTCAGCACGCGTTGCCGGCTAACGTATTACAGACGCTCCAGGATTGGTCCGCCCGCCGCGAAAGCACGGTGGTGCATACCAATGTGAGCCTGGTGGGATTTGTCAGCCCCAAAGAACGCGATGCTTATCTCGTCAAGACCGCAGGTCGAGCTTGCGGAGATCGCTGGGTCATTACTGAAGCCGGCCCGAAGTCGCGCGGCCCCGCCTTGGAAGGCGCAATTTCGGGCGACCAGGATGGCGGTCGACGGCCGCTGGTGGTAAACGAGCAAGGCATCTTCTCCCATCGGGGTGCATTGGACACGGTCCAAACAGGTCGCCTCCATCATTTTGCCGAGTTGCGCGGTTCGGAGTGGCGCATCACCCCAGGCGCATGAAAGCTACAGTGGAACGAGGTCTGAAGCCTGCCTTGGTTGTCCATTGGCTAAGCGAAATGCTTGCCGAGCCGATACCTCCACTCTTGGAGCACGCTCTACTCTCATGGACGGGAAAACCTGAGTCCGTGAAACTAGGAGAGCGCTCTAGTCCTTCAGGTTCCGAAAGGCGAGCTATTCGAAATAATCTCGCATAGTGAACTCTTCAGGCCCATGCTCCAAGGCACCCTGGAGTCAGGCTGGCTCATGGTGCACCCCGAGTGTGCCAAGGAGCTCGCCCGGCTGCTTGCCGACTACGGGTTCGCCGTGACCCCGGAGCTAACGCCGGGGAAACTTCCGCCGGTGCGGGGGGATTTGGGGTGAGTGACGGGTTAGGTCTGAAAATTAGATTTCACTGATGCTGGCGAGCGTCGAGGCGTAAGCCCGACGAGTCTTCAAGCAAAAACTACACGAACATCCACAGGCCGACTCGTCGGGCTTACGCCTCGACGCTCGCCTTTAAGCCCCTATTTCGGTGCAGGACCCAAGGAATTTCCGGGCAGGATGCGACGTACCACCCTTCCTTGGGCTCGATGGTCGGCAGGCTGCGGCGATTGAGTGAGTCTGTAAGGTCAGCTTAGGAGAAAAAAGGAAGTGGGCTTCAACTTCCTTTTCCGGCCAAACTTCAACTCTGGCCAGCCAGCTCCGGCCAGTTGGCCAGTGTTGGAATTGGCGTAAACCATTTGATGTCCATGGCTTGCGATTTGGATTCCAACTCTGGCCAAAGAACACCGACAGATCAACCCTTGGCCAAAGTGCGATCGGCGCTACCGCTTGCATCGAAATTCGTAGGAAAATGGATTGCATTGCGCGGCGTCACACACAGGTTCGCGCTGCACTGCAACCGCCCTGTGCCTACTTTTGGACCATACTACCGGCCAAACTACTCCGACGCATCAACCCGTGGCCAAAGTGCGAATAACGAGACGGCTCGGTTCGAGATTTGTAGAGAAGTCCTGATGGCCAAATTGTGCAAACGAGGGATCGCGACCAAAAACCGAATCGCGTTTGCGGCCGCAGATCTTCTCTATTCTCGGCGACAGGGTCATTGACTTGCCACAAGCAATGCGGGAGCATAGAGAGCCAACTACCGACGGCTGCCCTCCTTCATTAGTCGAGCTACAATGATCTGGATCTGGCTGCTATTGGCCCTTGTGCCTGTCGCTATTGTGATTACTGGCTTAATGATTTGTCTGCCTTATTGGCATTCGCCGCAGAAGCGCTGGCGGGATAAAGTACTGCATTTATATCAAACAGCCCAAAGGCGAATGCAAAGCGAAGAGTCAGATCTTCGGCAACTGAAAAACCAACGTGAATCACAGAAAGAATCGCTTGCCCAAAAAGCACTCAAGCAATTCTTTTCCACTATCGACGTTGACGAATTGGCTTCCTGTCCCGGAATCGGGCCTGCAACCGTCGACCGACTGAAGGCTGCCGGGTACAACAACATCGCAACTCTGCAGAAACGCGCGAATTCAAATTCAGGGGATCGGTGAAAAACGCCTTGCTGATATCAGTAGCGCCGTTCAACAGTTGACCCGAAAAGGCGAGAATCGCTTCAATGTTGGGGACTGTCGCCAAGCACACGATCTAAAATCTGAGTTACACAAACTCGAAGTCAAGTTTACCGATCTTGAGCGCGGCTGCCAAAGGACGAGCCAAAGGAGCCGCACTGGTTATCAAGCAAATGGAGGATGCAGCAGACTTGGCGGCGCCAAGTAACCTTCTGGAAATATCTCTGGAGGGATTCTCAGGTGGTGGTTCCTCCGGATATGCTCAACCGGGAATTCCCTGACTTGGACAGTGCAATTGAGCGCCTGAAAAGAAGGCGATTAAGCCAGAGGGAGGAGCGGAGTGGCGCCTTGATGGTCGCGCTTTACAAAAGCGCGGGGACGAAACAAGCGTCCCCGAAGTCCAACCTGTTCTGGATTCCAACCACGTAAGCGATTCCACCTACTCCGACAAAGCGTCCAAAAGCAATCCTGCGATTCGTCAACGGCAGAAGGATGAAAATCCTCGTCCAGCCGGACCCACACCAGGGACTGTGGCTTCTCATTCTTCAGCCATCATTCCTCCTAAAGAGCATTCTTCCGAGCCGAGGTTAGCTTCGATTCCCACCAAGGATTTGCTCGAATCGACAATCGAGTTCGCATATGCGATCGCGCGGATCCACTGCTCTTTGGCAAACGAAGCTGATGCGTTTATACGATTCCAAATGCAACGGCCCTTTCTTAATTCCAACCCCACGATGTACCACCGAGCCAAGGCATGGTGCGACCATTACGCGATTGCCTCTCTCAGTCTCGAACCCTGCGTTCGGCGGATTCATGAAATATCCACTCAAACAGATAAGGCCAAATTACTGGAATTTGCCTTCCAAATAGGTCAGGCGTCTGGACCGCTAGAACAACGAGCAATTCAACTCATCGAACGCACAGCGAAGGAATGGGGTATAGTCTGGAAGCCGAATGTTGCCGAAGTCCTAGCAGAGCCGCTTGCTTTTGATCGTCCGATTCCTCCCGAAATGCGAGAACCCACCAGTCTTGTCCCAAACAAACAACGAATGAAGGAACGTTCGCGTCCTGTTGGGCAAGGGGCACAATCCTCGGCCTTTCTCGACGCTGGATCTTCATCCGCATAAGCATACTCGGCAACCAGGTCAGTCGTCCGGTTCCACCAAGGATCTGGTCGAACTGACAATCGAATTTGCTTATGCTGTCGCACGAACGGATGGATCCATTTCCAGTTTAGAAAGTGCCCTAATAAGTGAGCAAATGAAGCGAAGATTCAGCTATGATCAGGCGCTTTACAACCATGTGAAAGCATGGTGCGCGCACTACCAGACGGCTGCGATCGGCGTCGACCTTTGCCTCAGGCGTATCAAGGAAGCCACCCAGGCAGCGCATCGGGTTAAACTTCTCGAATTCGCTTGTCAGATTGCTGAAGCATCAGGGCCAGCCAACCAACGCGAAGCCCGATTGATTGACCGAATAGCCCTGGAATGGGAGATTCCTCCCCAACGGCTTGCTGTAACTGCACATGTTGAGACGCATCCCTTCAATCCACATTGACCCGCCTTCAGCACAAACCCAAAAGCCACCGGCTCTTTGCGAAGATCCGAAGACAGTATTGGGAATTGATTCGAAGACTCCTTTAACCGCTGACCTGATTCGACGGCAATTTGGTCTCCGAAACTCGCAACTGATGACTTCAGAGAGACTCGAAGCCATGGGCCCAGAATTTATAGCTCTTGCCGAGGCAAAGCGAAACGCCCTACGTGCCGCCGCGGAGGCATTGATTTCGCCCCTAGGTGAGCTTCTGGAACCATTGCCTGGATCGGCGGTGCATCGTGAATTGCGGCACAATCCTGACCTAGATTCTATGTTCGGTGACTGACATATGTCCCTTTACGAAGATGTGGCGCTTTCATCTCTAGATCACAAGGCCAGAAAAGTATATGGCGAACAAGTCGTTGTGAAATCGCTTGCGCAGCAGATGGCATTCCATGGACTGCCACGTTACGTTTCCGAATACCTTATCGCGAAGTACGTCAATCCAGAAACATGGAAAGAAGATCTGGCGAAGGTACAAACCAAGATCAAAGATCTGTTGCCAGACATCGAGCGACGAGAATTGGTCAAAGACCGGCTCTTGCGGTTGGGTGAAACTGTATTGATCGACTTTGTCGAGGCCCGTGTCGACCTCAGGGGCGGGCAACGGTGGGCTCGTGTGCAGGCCATCAACGATGACCGGGTCCGTGTTTCGGCAGCACTGATCGAGCAAAACCCTGGTTTATTACTTGGCGGATTGTGGGGAACCATCAAATTGAAGTACTGCCCGGAAGTATCTGCTGATGCTCCGAATGAGTTGATTGCTTTCACAGCTTTCCAAGTTGGAACGCCCAACCTGGATGCTTACCTTGGCGGTCGTTCCCAATTCAGCACGGAAGAATGGATCTCCCTAATTCCTCCAGACGCCGGATATGCCTCAGAGGCATTCCCCAGCCGCCGCCAGCAGTTGCTTCTTCTTTGCCGACTTGTGCCCCTCGTGGAACGCAATGTCAACTTGGTCGAACTTGGTCCCCGACAGACCGGCAAGACATTCTTGCTCAGAAACGTTTCACCACGAACATTTACCATTTCCGGTGGACGAACTACACCGGCGAATCTGTTTGTAAACCTGGCCACCAAGTCTGTGGGGATTCTTGGGACTCGTAAGGTAGTAGTCTTTGACGAGATCGCGCACACCACATTTGGTGACGAAGATGCAACAATCTCCACTCTCAAAGATTACATGGAGAGCGGACAGTTTAGCCAGGTGTGCCAAAAGTTTCGCGGCGGACGCCAGCTTGGTGTACACCGGTAATATCGATGTCGATGACGGGCGGCCTGACCCCCGCTATCGTCATTTATTCGAACCATTGCCCGAACAATTGATCGACTCGGCATTCTTGGATCGATTGCATGGCTACCTTCCAGGGTGGGAGGTTCCCAAGATTACTCCTGCCTCGTTGGCCAATGGGATAGGGTTTATCACAGATTTTTTTGGCGAAATGCTGGTAAGATTGCGCGAGCATGATTTTCAGGACCGAATCCAATCGCTGGAACTCGCTGCTGGAATGACCAGACGTGACCGAGGTTGCGGTGCAACGTATCGCTTCGGGTCTTATTAAATTGCTTTATCCCGATGGATCAATGACTGATTAAGAACTCCATGAGATCGTTGCCTTGGCATGCGAATTGCGCCAGCGAGTGCATAATCAGTTGGCCGAGATCGCTCCCGGTGAGTTCAAACCGCGGTTCATAGGATGCAATGGGCTGACCGAACACGTCGCACCAGACCTTAGCGTTGTTCGTGAACTGTTGCCGCAGGATGACAGGCTTAATCGTGAAGCCGTCATCGGCGCCGTGACGGGCTTGAGCGTCTTGATGATGGACGATACTGTTCGTGACAGTAGTATCTCCTTGATTCAGGTGTCGGCTTTTTCGACGGACCACCGGGCTAGCTCTTTGGAGGTGACAGGATCGCATGGCCGAATCCTTAGCGATTCTGTCCGGACTGCGTACACCATTGTCCGTACTAAGTATCGCGACTTCGGTATAAGTGAGAAACGCCTGCAAGAACAACAGATCGCCGTGCATCTTGTTCGCATAGCCGAATCGAAAGAGGGACCCTCGGCGGGCCTGGCTTTCGTCGTGGGTATTGTCTCGGCACTCACGGGTCGTCCTGTTAAGCCGGCATGCGCGATGACGGGTGAAGTAACCCTGCACGGCGAGGTTATTGGAGTTGGTGGCATTCCATGGAAGATCCGTGCAGCCGTCAAGGCAGGACGAAAACTTGTATTGATTCCAGCCGAAAACGCCAAAGAGGTTGCTCAAGTTCCAGACGAGATCCTTGCCAAGGTCGAAGTAGTCCCGGTAAAGACAATTCAAGAAGCCCTGAGGTTATTGCTCTTGGAATCAACCCTTCCTGATCTGGGGAAAAAATAGGCTTCCAGCCTTGTTTGCATAGTTTCGCGATGACGTCTACACCGGCTCGAAATCAATCTGCTCCGATACATATCCTGGGTTCTCGGAGCACCCGAAGCTATGCTTAGAAGATTCCGCTGCAATCGAAACGACTGCAACCGATTTGTTTGCCCGTCAAGCCAAGGTCATGCTCAAACTACCGATCCCCTTTCCGTCGGAAACCGAAAAAATCCAACGGGAGGAGCGGAGTTCCGTCGGCTTAGCTCGACTGAACGCTTTCTGCAAATATTTGGTTTGAGTGCCTTCTGCGAAGGCTTAGTCGAACAATCTCCCAGGCGTGATGCCATTCTCCCTCAGAGACTTCCTTCCGAGGAGGCATGGCAACAGATTCAGAAAGAGCTCTTCAAGTCGCCATGGCGTCTGAATCATTTCCCTATCATCAAGATCTCCTGAATGGATTGCAGGAAGCCGCTGAGGCTTTTGAACTCTCGCAAATCCACTATGCCCTCATCGGCGGGATCGCGGTCGGCGTCCGAAGCAGACCGCGAGTCATTGCCACTCTGCCCTCTTAACGCTCCTTTTCGCTTTCGCCCTTCTTGGCCTCCGGCACCGGCGTCCGAGGTTTGGGCATGAGGGTTAATTGCCACAAGAATGAGGCAGATTTCCGGTAGGCTTCGGGTTGGACAGGGGGCGATGAGTTGGTTGCCGTCGGATCCCAGAACCATTTGGGGTCGACGGGGCCGTTGTAGCTTTCGCCTCGATCGGTGAATTCGCTCAAGGGCGCTGGCACCGGATAGTGATTTTGACCTTGGGACGGCGCCTATCGATGCTCGCGCATGGCACGTGATGCAGGAGGAAGTTGAGACGAAGCCGGCCTCGGTGATCGAGTTGCCTACAATCGTGGGCCGTCCGGTGCGGTCGGTGAAATCCACCTGAGCCCCCTTGAGACGGTAGTAAGTTGACAGTGCCGGGCTCAGTTTGTGTTGCTTCATCAGAGCCTTGACTTGGTCGGTCAGCTGACCCACGTTGTCCTTCGATTTTCCGTAAGTCTCGGAATATCCCTGGTTGGTTTGACGGTTCGGCCAGATATCGGTCGGTCTCATGCCGAAGCTGTCGTGAACGCCGATGTAGTCGGCGAAGCCCGGATTATCGACCTGCTCGAACGTGGACCAGTGCCAATTGGGAATGACTTTCGAGCCGATGTGCAGAGCCACCAGGCCGACGATTGCCGGCTTGCCGGTCGTAGGCTCGACGTATTCATGCCAGTGATAGCGTTTCTTCTCCTCCTCGGTTATCAGCTTCCACTTTCCCTTGATCGAAATTGATCCGGCAGGAAAATCGATCTCGCCATTGCGGATTTTGTTGACAACACCTTCCTTGTACCAAAGCTGATTCTGGACGACGTAATCGAAAGCGTCTTTGTTGTCGCACTTCTTCGTTGGCGACTCCGTCCCGGGGCTTTGGCACCGGCGACCCCTTTTCGCGCTCCTGCCGAGATGCCGCTTCCACGTTCCGTGCAAAATGCTGCTTCGAGGGATGCAGTTTTTTGCCCCGAAACTGTGGCCCTGGCCACTGCGGCGCGATCGAGGGGTTGTCGAAGATTCTGTGCTGTTCCGGCCAAATCTCCCAAAGGATGGCGCGAGCGTTATCGTTCCCCGCCGGTGCACAGGATCGCGCAAAAACAATTGCCAGGCGAATTGATCGGGATCGTTGATCGCAAGAAAAGCGTCGGCCTTGGCCGGCGCATAGTTACGGCGCGGGTTCGTCGGCGAACGCCGGGGCTGTGCCCACCCAGCAAACCATCGTCACGCCGAACACCGCCGCCGACCAGAGACGATTTCGGATCATGTGGTTACTCCTCTGCACATCCGCGAGCAGAACAGGCAAGCATCCACGCACAATAACTGGTCCCCTGGCCCGCTATTGTTGACATTCCACCACCGCCAAAAGCCATAGACAGGCAAGCCGGCCAGAGCAATGCCGATGCCGATGGCGCTATTCGCTGGTGCTTGGCAGAAGAGTGTCACCACCAACGTCAAATTGGTCAGGGCATACACTAGCGTCGTCACGGGATGGCCCCAGGCCTTGAATCCTACGGCGGCGGGGTTGCCGGCGTCGCGGCGCCGGAGGATGAAAAGACTGAGCGAAGTCAGCGTGAAAAAGGTCATCTCCACCGACATCACGTAATTCAGAATTTGACCGACCGTGCCCGAAACGGCGATGATCATGGCGAAGACGCCTTGTAAGAGGATCGCCATCACGGGGGCATGGGTTCTGGGATGGACTCGGGCGATGCTGCGAAAAAATAGTCTGTCGCGCACCATGGCATAGTAGACGCGTGGCGAGGTAAGACTCGCCTGGCTCAAGAAGCCGAGCACCGAAATGGCGATGGCAACCGAGATGAATGAGGCGCCCGCGTCACCGAGGGCATGCCGCATCACGTCGGAAGCGGGGGTTTTCGAGCGAGCAAGTTCTTCTGCACCCAGGCGCGCAGGCATGCCAGGTTGACGGCAAGATATAAGGCGATTACCCCCAGAACTCCCATCACCAGTCCGCGCGGCAGAGTCCGTGGGGCGTCGCGAACTTCCGCTGCCATGAACGTTACGGTGTGCGAGCCTCCGTAGGAAAACAGCACAGGAACCAATGCTCCGGCGAAGGCGAGCGCGAGGGCCGGGCTAATCATTTCTGCGGGCTGGGCGGGTAGCACGAGGTCTCGGAAACCCCAGCAGCTTGTGCCAGCAAGAGCCCGCAGAAAACCAGGGCCAGAATAGCTGTGATTTTGAGAATCATGAAGACGTTCTGGGTCGTGCTGCCGGCGCGCACGCCCGCACAGTTGATGACGGCAAGCACCGCGATCGCCAAGGCAGCCATCGTTCCCTGGGCGAACCTCATAGTTGCCGGATCTTGCAACGCCAGGCCCATGGCGCCTGCGCCAAGGTGGTTGCCCAGAAGTTGCAACAGTTCCGCCGCATAGCTGCCGAACACGACCGCGACGAAGGCCATGCCCCCCGATTGGATGATCAAAAGTAACGACCAGCCGTACACGAACGCCACGGCAGGGTGATAGGCTTCACGCAGAAACGCATATTGCCCGCCGACTTGAGGCCGGCGTCGCGTCAGCTCGGCGTAGACCAGGCTGCCGGCCAGAGTGATGGCGCCGCCCACGGCCCAAGCGATCAAGATCAGCGCCGGGCTCTTCACGGATGCAGCGACAACGGACGGAGTAGCAAAGATGCCGGCGCCGATTACGCTGCCCATAACCAGCATGGTGACGTCGAATAGCCCCAGCTTGTACCGCCAGTTCCGGAGCAGCAGGCGCACGAGGTTTCTGCAGATTCTGCATTCATAGCGAAATCGAATCGTGGCCAAGGGGGGATACGGTTGGAGTCAGGCTAACAGCCGGGAGGGACGGGGGCACGAAAAAAGCAGAGTTGCCAGGCTGGTAAAAAAAGGACAGTCGCAGGTGCGAAGGCAAACACCGCGACTGGCCTGATTCGAATAGCTTGGACGTGTTCGAGCGACTGGCCTTTAGCGTCCTTGAAAGGGATATAGGCCCTGCCCTTGAGGCTAATCAGTGGTCCGTTAGAATCGGTGGCGGTGACTCGACTCGACAGATGCTTAGCAACAAGATCTTTGGCTCTATCCCCGATAAGGCAGATAAACGACAACTCGGTCCCTTATCTCATGCTCAAACATGCACTCTGCGATAAGCAGAATGTCGTCAATTGCATCGCCGACGGACTGCTGCCTCGTCGTGACGATAAGACCCGGCACCGTTTTGCTTGCCGCCACGCGACTTTTTTGCGAAATCGATCATCGTGTTTCTATCGTTTGTGATTAGCACTCTATTTTCGATCGCTGCCCAGTCCAAAATCTCGGGGTCTGGTGTGCCTTCCCGCATAATGTCCTGAACGCGCACCAGGTTGATTTCTAAGTGGCTGCGAAACCAATAATGATCCCGCCGTGGACGTCCGCGTCACTGGCCAGTCGGGAGCATTTTCATTCTCCCTGGCACGCCGGCGTGCCAGCAGCACATCACGCGGGATACGCGGGGCCGTCCGCCTCAATCTTCGCTTGCAAGGCCTCGGCTTCTTCGATCCGGCGATTCAAATAGGCGTCCAGCTCGTCCTTATGTCGAAGATAATAGCCGATGACAGAGTAAACGTCGGCCAGCATCAAGGAGTCGTAAGCCTGCACCATTTCTTCAGGCGCTACACCGCTCTGGTATTGGTCAACCACCAGGTCAAGCTTGACCCGGCTTTTTCCGACACGCACAACGCCTCCAGCGTCCAATCGCAGCGAATCGTTATCGGCGTGAAGCGGGAGCGAATCGTTTATTCGATGCCCGACACCATTCCGAAAACTTGGTGTCCCACCGGCTTTGGCGAGATCAGAATCAATCAATCCTTTCGTTTCATAGGGATCATAGGGACTTGGCTTCCATGGCCTGTGTTGGGTTCGACTGGGGGCTAAAGCGTCACAACGACTCAGCAATTCACGATCTGTCATGGCACGTCTCCCCTCGCCGCAATTTCTGCTGCCATCCCGACCAATTCCTCGAACAGAGGGACGCATCGATCAGGTGGAAATGTGTTCTGAAATTCGAAACCGGTATTGATGTCTAGTTCCAGAAGACACGCCGATTCTTCTGGATGCACCAGTTTGCCATCTCTCACGAGGAATTCACCCAACGGCACCCAGGTCCATTTGGTCACGCGGTTGATCATAACCTCGGGCATAGATCGAGAATGACGTCGTCGATTATATTGGTAAAGAAAATCGCCCTCGTCTTCAGAGAACTTTAGTCCCAAATGCAAGAAGCTCTCCAGTCGTTCATACGCCTCAGCTCTATTCTTGACCGGCTCATATAAGGCTGCCCCAAATGCCAAGCGTTGCAGCGGGGGGCAACCTGTGAGCCACTTGGACATTACCTGGACGAACGGATCGATAGCAATCGGTTTCAAAAAGTTTGCACGGATTTTCAAATCCTGAACCGGGGCCAACATCCATTCGATCGCGCGATCTAAGCGCCGGTAGATTAATCTCCCGTCGGTCCTAAAGGGCCCGCCGATATCAACTCCTTTGCCGTATTGGCTCGAGATAACACTTTCAGGTTTCGTGCCGACCAATTCTTCCCACAGCTTCTCCTCGGTCCGAGCCCCTAAGGACGGAGGAGAGCTCGGGAAGGCGGTGAGACGCAGGTCCCCAATTTGCCAGGGTTTCAGTTCAATGCTTCCAGTTGCAATCGACGCTGACATGAAATTGCATCCACTACCTTGCGCGGGATCCTAGGCCGAGGCTGAATCCCGCACGATCATGAGCCTTGCTTTGGCCCCAACTTGCCCGGGCTCCGAGGTAATTAAGGGACACAAAGTCGAGCGCCCCTACCAAAAGTCTACAATTGCGCACCGGACGGCGATAGATCAGAGCCAGGGAGTTCGTTTTTTTGCAAGTTTTCGACTGGTTCGCTCGAATTACGATTGCTGTCGATTTTCGACATATTTTCCGCCCGATTCCGGGCCGGACCTGCCAGCCAATGGGTTTCGTAATGGTTCCTATGACTCAGCAGGATTAGAATCATCGAGGCCGAGAACACCGACGTGCGGCTTCCCGATCATTGCAAGTGCCGTTGGTTCAATTGAAACGAGGATTCCTGCGGATTCCGTGAACATTTCTCGCTCTCGGCTGGAACTACTACTGGGCGAAGGGATCGCAAACCCCCGGAAGCATTACCATGGCCAAGCCGATCTTGAGCGACTTCTTGCGGCGGCTGGCCCGTGGGATGGCGGCTGAGACCCTCAACGAGCACTCCGATCGCAAGCTCGTTCAGAAGGCACTGGACGAACGCGATGAGGCGTCGTTGCAAGCCATCGTGAATCGGCACGGGCCGATGGTTTATCGCGTTTGCTGGCGGGTCTTGCAGCATTCTCAGGATGCTGAGGATGCTTTCCAGGCGACCTTTCTAATCCTGGCGCAAGAGCTGCGTACGGTCCGCAAGCAGGCGTCGCTGGCCAGTTGGTTGCACGGCGTGGCTCACCGGGTGGCACTCAAGGCCCGCGCCAGTCGGCAGCACGGCGGCGGCGCGAGCAACATCTTCAGTCACCAACCCGATTGCCACCAGATGAGGTGACCTGGGGCGAACTCCGTTCGGCGCTGGACCAAGAATTGGCTCGATTGCCGGAAAAATGGCGGCAGCCGCTGATACTCTGCTATCTCGAAGGCCGGACCCAGGACGAATCTGCCAGTTTGTTGGGGTGGAGCAAAAGCACTCTCCGGCGCCGGTTGGAGGAGGCTCGCACGGCTCTGGGCGGCCGCTTGCATGAGCGGGGCATCGTGTTGCCGGCAGCATTGTCTGCAGTATTGCTTTCCGAATGCGCGTCCTCGGCCGCGCTTTCCCCCAGCCTTCTTGGTTCTCTCGTGACCTCGACAGCGGGTGTGGTGGCGGGCAAATCGCTCGCCGCCATTTCGCCTCGCGTTGTTGCGCTTATGAAGGGAGTCCGTACCACCATGATCTTGGCCAATCTGAAAACGACAACTGCGATACTGGTGTTTATCGGTCTAGCTGCAGCCGGCATCGGTGGGGCCGGCCTGGCGAGGCACGAGGGGCCTATCAATTCGGCGCTACCGCCATCGACGAACGAAGTCCCTCAAACGTTGGTAGTCTCGAAACCGCAAGAATCCGGCAACAAACAGCCAGCAAAAGGCGATGAGCCTGCGGCACAGTCGATGCGCAGTGGTGGTTCTCGATCCGGATGGCAAGCCGCTTCCTAATGCCAAGGTCCTTGCCGGCATTTGGACCAAGGAGCAGGGCTTTAAGCACAGTCACGATTATCAGACCGACGCGTCAGGCACTGCCCAGGTGGAGCTGCCCAAGACCTATTACATCGTGCGGCTCTGGGCCAGCAAGAAGCCCTTGGTCACGATGTTTTCTCACTGGGAGCAGAACGAACTTGCCGGCGGCATGAAGCTACCGGCCGCGTACACGATGCAGCTAGAACGCGGGGGCGTTGCCGGCGGGCAAGTTGTGGACGAACACGGCAACCCGATTGCAGGCGCCAAGGTCCAGGTCATGACGCGAGGCACTCTCAAACCGGCAGGCAGCGACAGTCGAACGGAATACGACTGCTGGCTAGCCCAAGGCAGCGACGCGCTGACTACGGATGCCCGCGGCCGCTGGCACATCGACAATGTTCCGCTTCATCAGCAGACCGAATTGAGCCTTCTCATAACTCATCCCGATTTCGTGTCCGACGAACAGTGGGGAGAGACACAAAAACGCTCGGGAATAACGAGTGCCATGCTTCGGGGCGAAACGGCGACAGCAATGCTGAAGCGAGGCGCGATCGTTCGCGGGCGCGTCACCGATCCTGCCGGCAAGCCGATCAAAGACGCGATCGTCATTGTGGGCAAGCGCCCTTACTATTCGAACGTTCCTGTCAAATTTTCCACCGATGCCGATGGCAAGTTTCGCCTGCCTGCCATGTCCGCGCATGTGGAAACCCTTACGGTAATGGCCCCCGGGTTGGCGCCGCAAATGCGGAGCGTCGCAATTCAGGCCGGTGGTCCGCCTCAAGATTTTCGGATGCTGCCAGGCAAGCCGATCCGCCTTCAATTTGTCGATGCGGCGGGCAAGCCGATCCCCAAGGTATCCGTCTCACTCGTAAGCTGGAGAGGCAGCCAATCGATTGAATCAAATCACAATCCCAACCAACCAAAGATTCCCAGTAACGGGATTCCCAAGGTGGCCGATGCCCACGGCATTTGGATTTGGAACGCAGCGCCAGAAGAGGCGGTGAAAATACATGCGTTCTTGAAGGGTTTCGACAATTGCGATATGGAGATTGCCGGCGGCGAAGCGCCGCGTACGGTTGTGTTGAAGTCTGCGCATCGCATTGAAGGCCAGGTTACCGATGCCGTAACGGGTAAACCAATTCCGAGTTTCGCTGTGATTCAACTGGATGTATTTCGAAAAGACTCCATCGGTTCTGAAAGGATGAACGCCGTTAGCGGCAGCAAGGGGAGGCTCGATTTTTTGGCCAAAAGGACAGACATTCCGCTCCGTTTGCGGATCGAGGCGCCGGGGTATCGTACACAGGACGGGCCGGAGTTTCGCGTGGGTGATGATTCACCACGCACGCAGAATTTTCGCCTCCAACCGAGCCCTGCCGTTGTGGGGTCAGTCGTGGATGAGCAGGGGCGACCGGTGGCGGGTGCAGCAGTATCGATGGCGACGCCCACTGAAATCATGGAGCTGATGGACGACGGTGAGAATCACACGGTCTCGACCGATTCGGCGGGGCTCTTCAGCTACCCCGACCCGGGCGAACCGATGACTTTGATGGCTCAGGCGAATGCCGGCTTCGCGATCGCCGAATTGCCAGCCGGCCAGCACGAAGTAGGCACGATGAAGTTGCGGCCCTGGGCATCGATCCGTGGCCGATTCCATGACGGGGGCCGGCCGGTTTCCGGAGCTACGATACTCGTGGACCTTGTCCGCATCCACAGTCTCGACCGGCCAAGCATCCAGACAACTAGAATGCAAGTGGTTACGGACGCCGAGGGGCGTTTTGAATTACCCCGCGTTCCGCCCGGCCCCGTGGTGATCCGAGTTTATCTTGGACCTTGGACGGATGAGACATTCCGCTCGGCGCCGAGCGTTCCGCTCGATTTGCAATCAGGGCAGAAAGTCGAATTGGATCTAGGAAGAGGCGGCGCACAGGTATCGGGCAAAGTGAAACTCACTGGCAAAATACCAACCAATCTCGATTGTAACTATTCCCTGAATTACCTCATCAGCCGGACGCCAGGCATAACACCGCCCGCTGAACTTGCCAATCTGGGATTTGACGCTAGCCGGGGCTGGAGTAATTCCTGGGAACAAACGGCGGAGGGACGCGCATACATGAGCACGCTGCCGCACTGGTTCGTGAAGCTGGCTCCGGATGGCTCCTACCGCGTCAGCGGCGTTGCCGGCCGGGCACTACGATCTGTCGATCAAAGTTTATGCCAAGCCCAGCGGCTGCTTAGTCGATCCGCTCGCCGAGACCGTGGTGCCGATAACTGTGACAGCTCAAGATGTGGAGCGCGGAGCGATGTCGTTGCCTGATATTTCCGCACCGGTCGTGCCCGTTCTTGCAGTCGGAGATGTACCGCAGTTGACGTTTCAGCGAGCGGACGGTTCCGCGGGCTCCCTCGCGGATTGCCGGGGCAAGTACACGCTGGTGCATTTCTGGGCAAGCTGGTGCGGCCCCTGCAAACAGCAGCTCCCTGCGGTGCGAAGCTTCACGATCAGTTCGGTCCGCGCAGGCCTGGCGATGCTGGGGCTATCGGTCGAGGACGACAATTCGTTGTGGCTGGCGGCGTTGAAGAGGCTCGATTTGGCCTGGCCACAGGCTCGCCTGGCGAAGGCGAGTGGCGGCGGAATCTCCAGCGTGCCGGCCTATTGGCTGCTCGATCCCACCGGCAAAATCGTTGCCAAGGTCAACGATGTGGACGAACTGAGCAAGGTGCTGGCCGATAATCTGAAATGAATAAGTGAACGCGAGCAATACCAACAAGCTATGCGAGCGTCGAGTCTGTAAAAAGAGTTTGATTTGTAGCCGCATTCGCCAGAATGCGGGAGCGGCACCCCGCATTCTGGCGAACGCGGCTACCCCAAAATCATGGCTTGACGCTGCACTAGCCGCTTACCCATCCGGATCATCAAGCAACTCTTGCAGCCGCTCGCCGAGCGGCGGCGGGAATCGTGCGGGCCAAGTGGCGTCGATCAAGCCGACGCCGATCAGGTCCAATAAGTGGACCTGATCCTTGGCCGATTCGAGAGAAGTTTCATTCGCACTAGGGCAGGAAGCGTGGATACTTGGAAATCTGCCGCTCGTTCCGATTCGTTCACGTCGGGCGCTGCATGCTGGTGATCCGGGCGCACCTTTTCGCCGGCGAACAGGATGTGAATCGCTTCGCTGGGACGGCCATTCGGACCGTCGAGAAAGATGTCGAGATCGAGCAATTGTTGGTAAACGAAGCCCGCAGCTTCGAGCACGTTCCTTATTGCTGGCAAATCGACCCGGCGGATCAAGAGATCGACGTCTCGCGTATTGCGAACGGCCCCTTCGTCTGCCCGGGCAACCCACTCCGCGACGGCGTTGCCGCCAACGACGGCGTAGGGCAGGCCAGCGTCGTCAAGCGCCTGCGCCGCCCTGCGAACCCGCTCCTTAACCCTTTCGGCTGCCATCAGCGCCCTTTCCCAAGGACTGATTGTTCCAGCTTGATCCGCCATGGCTTGCGCCCCTGGTCAGTCTTTAAGCCTTTCACAGCTCAATGCCGCTTGATCTTTTCGGGTGGCTGAAGTTGATAGACGAGGCGCTTGAACGCGAATTTTCCGCTCAACCAGGCGCCGGCCGCTGCGAACACCGTAAACCAGATCTGTATCGAAAAATGGCTGAACCACCAGTCGCCCCACCACCATTTCAAGCCCGTCCACAAGAAGATGCCGAAAGCGATGCAGAGCAGGCAACCAAAGGCAGCACTAATGGGGGGAGTAAGCCAAAAGACCCAATCCATGAAGTTGGTTTCGTAGGTCTTTTGCATATGCATCCGCTGGCGCGTCAGCAAATTGTAGCCGCAAGTAAGGCAAACGATGGCATCGGGACTCTCCAATTCATAAGCGCATTGCGGACAGCGTGCGACGCCTTCCGGGGGCAGATCGACTAAGCCGTAACCTCTGCCGGGTTCAGAATCTTCAGGATCCAATAGTCGATTTTTGTCCACATCCGGCTTGGATTTTCCTGCCCGAGCGCTGCTCTTTGGACGGGGGACAGGCCACCCTTTTTCGCAGCTCCCTTGGCAGGGGGACCGTTCGATTCCTCCGCTTTGGCAACGAAAACGTGGCTGCAAGCCTTGCATTTGATCTTTTTTCCCTCCACCGCGGCGGGTCCGGTCAGTTGCTTCTTGCAAGAAGGGCAGGTAATGGTGATCGTAGCAGTCATATCAAACAGCTCATAAAACGGGATGAATAGGTGTCCCAGCCGGGGGGCTCAGGGTAGCATAGACCCTTTGACTCGCGGATTTCAAGAAACATTCACTTTTGGCGCGGACAGTTTCGATGACGTCCCCCGTGCAACCACGCATTCTCGTCTCAGTCGCTACCTTTAACGAGCGCGACAACCTGGCGCCCTTGGTGCACGAGATCCGCCGCTATGCTGCCAGAGTGCCACATTCTGATCACGGATGACAACTCGCCCGATGGCACGGGTCAGGTAGCGGACGAACTGGCCGCCGCCGACCCGACGATTCACGTCTGCCATCGCCCGGGCAAGCTGGGGCTGGGAACCGCCATTTTATCTGCCGCTCGTTATGCTATCGACGGCAACTTCGATTGGTTCGTGAACATGGACGCCGATCTCAGCCATCACCCGCGCTATCTGCCCGCGTTGTTTGCCGGCATGGCGGACCACGATGTCATGATCGGCTCGCGTTACATCCCCGGCGGCGGCTCGGTCAACTGGCCGTTGTCGCGCCGGCTGATGAGCCAAGGCGTCAATCTGCTCACGCGCTTGCTCATGGGCTTGCCGGCCCGCGACACCAGCGGTGGTTTCCGCTGCTACTCGGTGGCCAAATTGCGCGCCACCAATCTGACTGGTCTCTTATCGCACGGCTATTCTTTTCAGCAAGAAATGCTCTACCGTTGCCGCCGGGCGGGCTTCCGGATCGGCGAAACGCCCATCCTTTTCGAGGATCGCCGGGCCGGCAAATCCAAAGCCAGCCTATACGAGGCAGTTCGGTCGGTCTGGGTCATTCTACTGGTCGGTTTCCGGGCGCTCTTTCGGCTGGATGGGGTTTAGAACCGGTTTCGCATCACTTTGCCGAGAAGCACTACCGCCCGTTACTCCCCCCATGGAACTCCACGCCTCCTGCACCTACAACCATTTCCAGCTCGTCCACGGGAAGCTGGGTGGGGTCAACGCGATAGTCTTCGCCGAGTTTGAGCCGGCAGCGGCGGCCGCCTAGGTCGGCGATCACCAGCGTCACCGGGCATTGGCCGGGAGCCCGCCGCAGGAGCTGGGCCAGGTGATCGATATGGGTTAGGGCGCTGCCCTCTTCTTTCAGGCGCAGCCACAAACCGCGCGTCAGTTCTTGGCGAGCTTGCTCCAGCGTATACAGACGGCTGATGACGATGAGGGGCCGTTCCTGCGTGCGGTCGATCGTGCCGCGAACCAGCGTGATGCGATCGTCGACGAATTCGTCTTTGGTCCGTGCCAAGTCGTCTGGCCACATCACGCATTCCATCTGGCCGGTGAAATCCTCCACTTTGCAGCGTACATAGCGCGTGTTGCCGTTGCGTGCCTTCTTGGTGTTCTGGAAACGAATCTCCGTCAACATCCCGCCAAGCACCACTTCCTGTTTGTCGCCAAGTTGTCCAGCCTGTTCCACGGAGTGGCTCGAAAGCGCACTCAACTCCTTTTCATGTTCGGCCAAAGGATGGCTGGAGAGATAGAAGTCGAGCGCCTCCTTCTCATACTTCAGTTTCTCGCTGCTGCTCCACTCCGGAATGTCGGGGAGCGTATGACGGGCCTGAGCTGCGGGGGCCGCTGTCTCGAACACGTCCAGGAAATTGCGTCGACCCGAGCGGCGATCGTCCTGCAAATCGCCCGCAGATTGCAGAGCACGCGGCAACAGGTGCATCCATTGCGAACGGGCTGCCCCCATGTTGTCGAAGGCTCCGGCTTTGATCAGGCGCTCGATGGCAGCCTTGGGTACGATCTTGAGATCGATGCGCTCGCAGAAATCGAACAGGTCCTTGTAGATGCCACCCTCGCGCCGCGAGCGGACGATCTCGCTAGCCGCGCCGCGCCCACTCCCTTGATGGCTGTCAAACCGAAAAGCACCCGGCTGCCCGATACCGTGAAATCTTCTTCGCCTTCGTTGACATCGGGAGGACACACTTCGACTCCCAGCCGCCTGGTGTCCTCGATGTGTTGCACCATGATGTCGCGTTTGTTGCCGTCTTCGATCTCGCTGGAGAGCAAAGCGGCCATGAACTCGGCCGTGTAGTGGGTCTTCAAATAAGCGGTTTGGTATCCAAGCACCGCATAGGCGGCGCTGATGGCTCTTGTTGAAACCATAGCCGCCGAAGTGGGTAATCAGATCGAAGATTTCGCGCGCCGTCGCCTCATTGACGCCTTGCGCTCCGGCGCCTTGGATGAATTCGGCTCTGCGAGCGTCGATGATTTCGGTCTTTTTCTTGCTGATCGCCTTGATGCAGGCATAGGCGCTAGACAGCTCGATGCCGCCCAGGCGGTTGAGAATGCGCATCACCTGTTCCTGGTAAACCATGACGCCATAGGTTTCCGCCAAGATCTCCTCCATGATCTTGTGGGGATAGGACGTCTTCTCGCGTCCATGTTTGCGATTGACATAAGCATCGACCATGCCGCCGCCCAACGGCCCCGGCCGATAGAGAGCATTGCAGGCGATCAGGTCGCGGATGTTGTCCGGCCGCATGCGCTTGAGCAGCTCGCGGATGCCGTCGGATTCAAACTGGAACACGCCCTTGGCGTCGCCGCGTTGGAGGAGGGCATAGGTTTTCGCATCATCCAAAGGCAGGTGATCGAGATCGAGTTTCTTGCCACGCGTTTTTTCGATGACCCGGAGAGCATTCTGAATAACGGTCAGGGTGCGCAGGCCGAGAAAATCCATCTTCAAGAGGCCGATTTTCTCGATGTCGCCCATGACCCACTGCGTGGTCACAACCGGCTCGTCGCCCTTGTTGCCTGCATCGTCTCCCTTGCGGACCACGCGTT
The DNA here is from genome assembly GCA_963748025.1 of uncultured Gemmataceae bacterium. GTDB lineage: Bacteria > Planctomycetota > Planctomycetia > Gemmatales > Gemmataceae > CAVVHZ01. Next base: position 159,874 of record CAVVHZ010000036.1, on the reverse strand, counting down.
GCAGGGGCACGAAATCGGTCAACGGCCCGTTGGAAATGACCACGCCGGCAGCGTGCGTGCCGGCATTGCGGTTGGTCCCCTCCAGCTTGCGGGCGATATCCAGCAGCCGGCGCACGTCGTTGTCGTTTTCGTACTCGCGGCGCAGATCCGGGGTTTGTTGCAACGCCTGATCCAGCGTGATTCCCAAGGTTTTGGGAATCATCTCGGTTAGCTGGTTAACGCGATGCAAAGGCATGGCCATGACTCGGCCCACGTCCTTTACCGCGGCTCGTGCGGCCATGGTGCCGAAGGTGCCGATTTGGGCCACGCTCTGCTCGCCATACTTCCGGCGTACATAAGCGATGACTTCTTCGCGGCGCTCCTGACAAAAGTCGATGTCGATATCGGGAGCTTCACTTCGTTTCGGATCGAGAAAACGCTCAAAGAGGAGGTCGAACTCCAGTGGATCGACATGGGTTAGCCGCAAGACATAACTGACCAGCGCTCCGCAAGCCGAACCGCGGGCGCTGGCCGGAATGCCGTGCTCGTTGGCGAATCGGACGAAATCCCAAACGATCAGGAAGTAAGCCGCGAAACCCATGCGGCAGATCACATCCAGTTCGAGTTCGAGCCGGTCCACCGCTTCCTTAGGAGGGGTAGCACCATAGCGGGCGGTCAATCCTTCGCGGCACAATTTCGCGCAAGTAGTCCTCGGAAGTCTTGCCTGGCGGCGGCTCGAAAACGGGGAAATGGCGCTTCTTGAGGTCCAGAACGATATCGCAACCGTCGGCAATTTCCTGGCTGCGTGCGACGGCGTCGGGCCGCTGCGGGAATAAGGCGTACATTTCATCCGGCGATCGCACGAAGAACTGATCGCTGGCGTAGCGCAGGCGATTTTCGTCCGTCAGCATCTTGCCCGTGTTGATGCAGAGGAGGACGTCGTGAGCTGAGCTGTCGTCGCGCGATAAGTAATGGGCGTCGTTGGTTGCGACGAGCGGTAAACCGAGCTTGTCGGCGATATCGATGGCGGCTTCCGTGCAGCCCTTTTGCACATCCACGCCGTTGTTCTGAATCTCGACGTAGAAATTCTTGCCGAACAGTTGATGGAACCATTTCGCTAGGTCGGTTGCCTCGCGGATCTGTCCCTTTAGGATGAAATCGCTGAACTCGGCGGAGAGGCAGCCGCTCAGGCAGATCAGGCCTTCCTTGTATTCTGTGAGCAGCTCTTTATCGATGCGGGGTATGTAATGATACCCTTCGAGATAAGCGCGCGAGGCGAGCCGAATCAGGTTCTGAAAGCCGGTGCGATTTTGGGCCAGCAGCGTGAGGTGGAACCCAGCTTCGCCTCGGCGACGAGCCTCCTTGTCGGCCCGGCCGCGCGGCGCCACATAGGCCTCATAGCCGATGACGGGATTGACCCCCTCAGCCTTACACTCCTGATAAAACTCAATTGCGCCGAAGAGGTTGCCGTGATCCGTAAGAGCGATGGAATTCATTCCCAGTTTCTTGGTGCTGCTCGATCAATTCCGGAATGCGATTGGCGCCGTCGAGCAGGCTGTAGTGGCTATGGCAATGCAGATGAACGAACGAACGGTCAGCCATCGAATTTCTCCATCCTTGCCTAGCTTGCAATCCGTGCCCGCGCCTCCGGCGGCTCGAGATCGGCAAAGCCTTAATGTTAGATTCTAATGCTCAATAGCGCTAAAACCAACGAAGCCGCGACTCGCCGCTTGGCAGGCGGCCTTCTTCGTTTAACCCGGAGTCAGCGGCGACGGCTGACGGCACCCCATGCCGAACCATGCGCCACGACACGACGGACTTCACGACAACCGTCGCCGTTGGCTCCGGGTTAAACGAGAATCGTATGCAGCATTCGCGGCAAGTCTCTACTGCTTGTTTAGGCGATCACGAATGGGAAAGTAAGTTGACCGAAAGCGAATTGCCCGAAGCTGCTGGATGCACGATGTTTCCAGCGCCGGCAAAATCAACCCTCTGCGAAGCATGCCGCTTTACTTCTTCACAGCTGCTCGCGCTGGCGAATTCTCTTTTCCTCGATGATTCGAATTGCGAAAATTCGTTCATAAGGACTGACGATGCGGCAGCTGGAGAGCGCTCCGCTGCGCAAAGCCTCCGCGTCGCGGCTAACCGAAGGCGCTGGGATCACCGTAGCCCGTTATTCTGGATTCAATATGAAGCGTTGCCCTTGGGCCAAGACGGAGCTCTATGAGAAATATCACGACACGGAATGGGGCGTGCCCGTCCACGACGATCGGCTTTTGTTCGAGTTCTTGGTCTTGGAAGGGCGCAGGCCGGTTTGAGCTGGGAAACGATCCTGAAAAAGCGGCCGAACTATCGAGCAGCCTTCAACAATTTTGAGCCCGCCATCGTCGCCAGTTACGACGAGAAAAAACGTCAAAGCCTGCTGGCCGACGCAGGAATTGTGCGCAATCGACTGAAAATAGATTCTGCCATAACCAATGCCAAGGCGTTTCTGGTTGTGCAGAAGGAATTCGGATCGTTCGACAAGTACATTTGGTCGTTTGTCGCAAACGAGCCGAAAAGTGATGCGCGTAAATCCATGGAACACGTACCGGCAAGAACCCCAGAATCGGACGCCATGAGCAAAGATCTGAAACGCCGCGGCTTCAAGTTCGTGGGCAGCACAATCTGCTACGCCTTCATGCAGGCAGTGGGGATGGTGAACGATCACCTTGCGGACTGTTTTCGGCACGGAGAGCTAACGAAGGTGGGAAAGCGATGACTGGAATAAATGAACAAACGCAGATTGGTTTGGCGCAAGAATGTTTTTTGTGAAGTTGCAACCCTTTCTTGACAACAATATACATTACAGGACAATGATACTATGAACACGACCGAAACAATACCCGCCGTTGTTGATACACAAGAGCAGGCCGATTTCGATGCCATAATGCGGCACGCTCTCGAAGGCACACCGCTAGATCCTGAAGTATCTAGCCGCGTCCAGGAGCGATCCAGCGCGTCACCGAGGAAATCCGTCGCATCCACGGGGAGCTTGACGAAGAGATTCTCAATCAACTCCTGCGATGCTCGTGACGAAGTATGAAATACGTCCTTGATGTTTCCGTCGCCATTCGCTGGGTCACGATAATCCCTCTGACAGAGAAAGCCTCTCGTTTGCGTGACGACGACAAGTTCCTCCGAAACGTTCAAGCTCAGTATCCCTTCGCTCGGCATCTCGCTTCTTTCGTGTGAATCCCTTATGGCTTCTCAATGGCTATAGGAAGATTCCGGTTATTGCCCCAGCGAATCCGGCTCCGCTACCGCGCAGGTAGCGAGCCAGCAGGTTCTGCACGGATAGCACGGTTTGCCAGTCGGCGTAGGAGAGAACCACCTTGCTGCCTTCTTCGTCGGCTTCGATGTTCTCTGTCGCGTAGGTCAGCTGCTGATGGAAGAAATCGAAGATCTCGGCAATTCGCGCTGCTTGGGAAGGGGTCAGCTTTTCGGGCAACAGCGGCAACGCTTTCGATGGAGGCGGCGTTTCGTGCTGGCCAGAATCGTGGCGGAGATTGAGGTCGAAGTCGCATTCCTCTTCTTCTTTGGCGTGGGCCTGGTCACTGGCATGCAACGTGGGTGGCCCGTCCAGGCTGCTGCCATCCGCGGCACCTTGTTCACAAACAGGTCGCGTGCCTTCGGCCAGGCGAGCTTTCCGTGCCTTGATCTCTTCGTCCGAGCCGAAGAGCAGCAGTGAGCGGCCTACCGTGATGCGATCGCCAAAGCGCAAGCGGCGCAGTTGGATGATGTGGCCGTTCACCCGCGTGCCGTTCGTGCTTTCCATGTCGGTAAGCACGAGATCCTCACCATCCAGAAGCACCTTGGCGTGATAGCGGCTCACGCGCTCGTCGTTTAAGCGGAGCAGGTTGCCTTCTTCCCGGCCAATCGTTAGGGGAACGGGCAAGGCGCGGAAGATTTTGCCTTTATCGACGCCGTCGAGAACCTGAACGGTTACGGTAATGTTGGCGCCCGGCGGCACGCGCGGTGGATGCATTTCGCTCTAGCTCCGATTCGCGACAGTTCTACCGCAGCGGAATAGCCGCCCAGACGGGTAAGGAGGACTTGTTGGAGACCTGCATGGGCCTCACCACCAGATGTCCATTTTCAAGTTCCAAAGAGGAAATGTCAATTCCTTAGATATCGGTTTACACCCCGGGAGGTGCCGAAACCAAGTGATTTGACGTTTGGCGAATTGCCGCGTGCGCGCCTGAACCCGTTCCTTGGCCTGTTCAAATGTATAGACTCCATCCAAATACATGCCGATTTCCCGATAGCCGAGTGCTTGAAAAGCTGTGTCGCTCAAGGGCCGACCCAATTGGCGCAGCGTTTTCGCTTCGTCTACCCAGCCATGGTCGAACATCTTGGTTACCCGGGCGTTGATTCGTTCGTGAAGGGTGGGCCTAGGTAGATCGAGCCAAAAAACGGCGGGGCGAACGCTCGCGTTCGCTTCTGGATCGTTCCATTGCCCCTGCCAAGAGCTGAGCGGACGCCCGGTGGCCTCCCAAACTTCCAGCGCGCGGATGACCCGGCGCATGTCGTTAGCGTGCAGCCGCAGCGCAGTGGCTGGGTCGATTTGGCGAAGCCGTTCGATAAGCACGTCTTTGCCGCCAGCTGAACTTGCCTCCGCTTCGAGCCGTTCGCGCACCTGATCGGCTGCGCCAGGCCCATTGAATATTCCACAGAGAAGAGCCTTGAGGTAGAGGGCGGTCCCGCCCACGAAAAGAACGCGGTTGCCACGCTTGCGGATATCTCTCGCCGCATGCTCCGCTTGCTCGAGCCACCAAGCGACGGAGGCGTTTTCCCAGGGATCGAGAACATCGATCAAGTGGTAGGGCGTCGCGCGACGCTCGGCGCTGGTCGGCTTGGCCGTGCCGATGTCCATGCCGCGATAAAGCGTCATGGAATCGAGCGCGATTATTTCCGCCTGACACTCTTGGGCGATGCGCAGCCAAGGCGCTCTTGCCCGAGGCCGTTGGGCCGGTCAATACCAGCGCGTCGCTCAAATCCAGTGAGTTGAGAGATGATTCCAAGGTTGCTACGATCGCTTCTGTTCGTCGACCAGGAAATTCGATGCCCGGCCAGCGCTTTTGTATGCGGATTCCCGCTGCTATTCCTATTAGGATAAAATAGCGGCTGACGAATTGCGAGCGAACGCCGGCCGGCAGGTTTGTTCCGTCCGAACAAATGGGGAGTGGTTCATGCGGGGTTCCCGAAGCGCGCGGTTTCGGTTTTTCTTCGTGGCAGCCTGCCTAGTTACGCTGGCCACGGCTTCGCTATATGCAAGGGCTCAAAACGCGGCCCCGCCTGCCACAGCCGCGACTGTGCCCAGCCAGACCTGGCCGAGACAAGCAACGGTCGATGGCACAGGCGTGACCGTCTATCAGCCACAGGTCGAAAGCTGGACCAAAAATCAACTGACGGCCCGGGCAGCGGTTGCTCTCCAAGAAAAAGCGTCTCCCACGCCGATTTTTGGCGTGGTCTGGCTCGCGGCCCGCACGGAGGTCGACAAGGAAACTCATCTCGTTTCTCTGGAAGACATCAAGGTATCGAAAGTAAATTTTCCTTCCCAACCCGGTCAGGCTGCCTCGTACCAAACGCTTTTGGCCAAGGCATTGCCAACCCATTCGAAAACCGTTTCGCTCGATCGCTTGCAAGCCAGCTTGGCGGTTAGCCAGGCGGAATCGGCCACCAAGAAGCTGCCGCTCAAGAACGATCCGCCGCGCATCATTTATTCGAACCAAAGTGCGATTCTCGTCTTGATCGACGGCAAGCCGGTGTTGCGCAAGGTTGATGGGTCGCGCTTCCTGCGCGTGATCAACACACGTGCGCTCATCATGTTCGACCCAACGTCGGCGCTGTATTACCTCTATTTCATGGACCGCTGGCTGCAAGCCTCGAACCTGGAATCGACCTGGTCGGCGAGTGCTCCACCCGACGAACTGGACGCCATCAAGACTACTCTGGCTGAACAACACATCGTGGACCTGCTCGACGATCCTTCGCCGGAATTGAAGCTGGAGCTGGAAGAAGGCATCATGCCCGTTCTGTACGTGAGCACAGCTCCCGCCGAACTGATCCAAACGAAGGGCGCGCTCCAGTTCGCTTCCATCGACGGCACGCAGCTCTTGTGGGTCACCAACACGGATGACGACATTCTTTACGACACAGCAGGCCAGAATTACTACGCTGCGCATTTCCGGGCGCTGGTTTCGCAGCAAGGTGCTGACCGGCCCGTGGCAATTCGTGGCCGGGGACCGGCTACCGCCGGACTTTGCCAAGGTGCCGGAAAATCATCCCAAGGGAGACATATTGGAGTCGGTTGCTCATACGCCTCAGGCGCAACAGGCAATTATCGCCAACAATATCCCGCAAACGGCGACGATCAAGCGAAGCGACACCACTGTCTCGCCCGTTTACGATGGTCAGCCCAGCTTCGAACCCATTGCCGAAACCCCGCTGCAGTACGCAGCAAATTCGGCCACCCCGGTGATCCAGGTGGATCCCAATTCCTATTACGCGATTGAGAACGGCGTTTGGTTCAACGCGCCGGCAGCCGCCGGTCCCTGGGCGGTGGCCACGGCAGTGCCTCCGGTAATTTATTCGATTCCACCGAGCAATCCTTTGTATTACGTCACCTACGCCCAGGTTTATGGCTTCACGCCCGATTACGTCTATTGCGGTTACACGCCGGGCTATTTCGGAACCTGCATTGCCCCCTTTGGCTGCCTCGTTTACGGAACTGGCTGGAATTACCGGCCGTGGATTGGCTCGGCCTGGTACGGGAGGCCGTGGAGCTACGGTTATGGAGCGACGTTTCGCTGGTCGCCTTCGGCGGGCTGGGGATTCGGTTACTCGGCGCGCATTGGCAGTCCCTGGGGCGGCCCCATCGGCTGGGGCGGCTATCACGAAGGGGCCTGGCGCGCGGCTGGGTGGGCGGCTATGGTTCTGCCTATGGCGCGCGCTACACGAATGTGCATGGCAGCCGTGTAAGCGTCAGCAATTATAATGCGTACAATCGCTGGGGCGCCCACGCCGTCGACGTGCACCACACCTCGGTCAACGCCGCCGGGATCAATCGGACCACCTATAGCGCTAGACATCTGAACAACGTTTATGCCGGCGCCGATGGTTCGGTATATCGTCGGTCGAGCGCCGGCTGGGAACGCAACGAAGGCGGGGCGTGGAAATCCTACGGCGGATTCGCCGCGGGACGCACAGCCACCGTTGGAGCAGTTAGTCGTACCAATGTGGAAAGCAGGAACTTCGAACATTTGAATTCAGATTTCGAGTCGCGGCGCGTCGGCGAGATGAATTACTCGAACTTCCACAGCAGCGGTGGTTTTGGCGGCTACCGGAGCTTTGGCGGAGGATTCCGCGGCGGCCGACGTTAGGGCTCAGTCTCGGAACTCAAGAACGCTGAAGGATGCCGCTGCCAGCAGTCTTACAGTTGAAGATACTCTGGTCTCAATGAACCAGTGTGAACGTTTGGAGGTAAGCATCCATGAACCCATTTCGTAACCTCGATCGCTTTTCACCTTCTGAGGGCTATCTCGTCACGCTCTTGGCGGCCCATCATTTGGAGTTGATTCGCGAGGAGCAATTGCTGACGTATCTCGATCGCGGCATGGGAATCGCCAATCGCGACGCGCGAACGGCATTGCTCGAGAGTGCTCTCTTGCGTTCGGAGGAACTGGAAGAATTGGACCGCTACCTCGAACGCAAACTCGAACGCGGCCCGAGGGAATTCCCAGCCTTGTGCCGAAGCATGTTCACGCCGAGCGCAGAAAAAGTTTTGCGCACAACCAGGAATGACGATGCCCGTCGATTGACCTTAGATTCTCGGGCTGGCATTCCGGTTGCGGTGGCCGCAGCTTCAGGTGGAAACGGATCTTCGACGCCTGACGAGTCGGAATGGGAAGAAGAGCCGGAAGACAAGAGCAAACCTCAGAGTCATCCCTGGATAAAGGCAGCCATCGCGATTGGTCTCTTGATCTTGGTGGGAATGGCATACGTGATGCCGATGGATAAGCCGTTCGGCATGATGCAGCAGCAAAATCCTCCACGCTCCGTCGAGAGTTACTGGCCTCAAGCAAATGATATGCAGGCTGTGGTGCGCGTCCTCTTCTTGATCCTTAACGATCAGGATGCGGTGATATCTCAATTAACCAATGACCCAAATCTGACCGAGAAGCAACGAAAAGAAGCTTTGGAAATCGCCAAGGACAGACCCGAAAACGCATTACTGTTAAACAACAGCCCTTGGTATGTTGTACGCTACTCAGGGAGTTCCAAGAAGGGGTACGAGCGCTGCTTGGACCTTGCATTGGAAGCGGTGCGACTCTCGCCGCACGAAGGCATGTTCGTCAACACACTTGGTGTGGCCCAGTACCGCGTTGGGCAATTAAAAGAAGCTGTCGAAACGCTGAACAAGTCGTACGCAATGAACCAGAATTCCTTCGTGGGCGAGCAACCGGCTGATGTGGCTTTTCTCTGTATGTCTTACGCTCGCTTGGGCCGAGCACCAGAAGCCAAAGAACAGTACGCCTTGCTCATGCAGCTAGCGAAGCGCGAGAAATGGCAGAGAGACCTGGAAACCGTGGCCTTCTGCAAAGAAGCCAACGAGGTCATGCGGCAGGCTCATATGGAGGAGCCCGTTCATTAGCGAGGTAGTTTCGATCGCATAGCCGCCACTGCCTCCTGACTGCTGACTGAAGGACACCAGAACTTTTCGATGTATTCGATAATCAAGCGCGTGCCTTCTTGCTGGCTCACGTACGGGCTGCGCTCCGGATTGTAAAGGGCATCGGTCAGGTCGCGAACCAGGGCGACCGGCATGCCATGGCTGACCAGCGACTTGATCCCAAAAGTTCGATTGAGCACGCACATGTTCGTGTGCACGCCGACGATCAAAACCTGTCGGATTCCCCGCTCGGCCATGAAATTCCAGATCTCCTGGCCATCTTCGGAAATGCCGTCGCGCTGCTGATCAATTTCGATTGCCGGGTGCTCCCGGCTCCAAGCCTTATACCAGGTGGGTTCGCCGGTATCGGAGCCGCCGTCGCTGGAATCGACCGGTTGCGGCGGATCGCTATGCGGTTTCGCCGCCGGAAACGGCACGCGCTTTGCCGCCTGAACTCGCTTGCGGGCGGGAGTGCCGGCGTAATAGTTCATCGTATTCGATGGCGCGTGGATGATCGTTGCTCCCGCCGAGCGGGCCATTTTGGTGAACTGATTGACGCGCGGGGCCAGTACGTCGACCCGGCCGGAGGCGCCTTTGCTCCAGTGTTTGTCCCACATATCGCAAATTACGATGGCAGTTTGGTTCCAGCGTACCGGTGTCGGCTCCACAATGGTGCGCCACGTCGCCCGGCCATCGGGCTGCCGTTCGAGCGATTGCCGGCGTAAGGGCAGCACGGCACTCTGCTTGGTCGCCGGAGCAGGTGGTGGTTGTTGCACGGCCCAGTAAAGAGCGTTGACCAGCAGTGTCCGGAATTGTGGGTTCTTGAAATCATTCTGGTGGCCCAAGGAAGTGTAGAAAACACGACCGCCGTTATGAATCCGTGTCCAGGCGACCGGTTCGACATGTTCTGGAATACGCGCCATTCAAAAGGATATGGTCATCCGCTGCCAAGCCAGTGTTGCGATAAAGGCTGCCAACGGTTTCGAAGGAGCCGACTCCGCGCAGAATGGGATCGGCAGCGGCTCCAAGTGCTGGCGTCACCTTCGTGGTGCCCGGCCCATAGTGGTTTCCATAGTTGCCTCCGAGCACTTGTTTATCCATCTCCAGCCAATTCTGGAAACCGTGACTGGCGGTGCGAATGCCGACAAGGGGCTTGCCTGAAGCACAGTATTTCTTCACGCGGTCGAGCTGTTCCCCGCTAATTTTCAGGCGGCGCGTAAAGAAGACAGCCACATCACAGGTTTCGAGGTTCTCCAGGCCCGGCAAATCCGTGTCGGTCTTGCGAAAGGTGCGCTTGCACCGAATGGGATAATGGGATTCCAGATACTGCTGAAAGGCAGCCAGCGAGGCGTCGGAATCGTATTCCAGGGATCCAGAAATCAGGCAAACTTTGATGAGCTTCTTGGGTTCGACGGCTTGAAGTTTTGCCGGTGCGGCAGAAGTCGGTCCGCTGCCTTGCAAATAGGCGAACAAATCGCGAGTTTGCTGTTCGTCCAAATCATCGAGGAGTTTTTCCGGCATCAGCGACTGCCGCGAAGGCGCCAGGCTTTCAAGGTCTTGCCTAGCAACGACGACGCGCTCGTTCTTGGCATCGAGCAGAGTGATCGTCGCCGGCCCGGCCTCGGCCACCAAGCCGGTCAACAGCCGTCCGTCCTTGAGCGCTGCCACCTGAGCCACGAATTCATTACGGATGACGGCGCTCGGATCGACGATGCTTGTGGCGAGAAAATCGACATCTCGACGATCGGCCCCCGTCAGCTCTGGTCCAACCTTGTTTCCCTCAGCGAAAAGCGTGTGGCAGGTGGCGCAGAGCTTCGTGAAATGAGCATGTCCCCGGGCGGCGTCGCCCTTGCCGGTGCTCAACATTTTTTTGACGCTGGCGATGCGGGCAGACATTTGGCCGCTCGTCTGCGGCTCGATGCGGCCCCAATGCTTAATAATCAGGCGCTTGATCTCCGCATCGTCGTGCTGAGCGCAGCGGCGCACCACATCCAGCGGAACCTCTTTCGCGGCGATATGACCGCCATCGACTTGTTCGAGCAAACGTCGCGCGGAAGGACCGCGGCTAGCCAGGTAGTTTTGGACGCGGCCACGCATTTTGGGCGATAGCGAACTGTACTCCGTAAGCAAACGATCCACTATGGCGGCGTCACTAAAACTTTGCAGCGCTGCTAAGGCAGCTTGCTGCACATCCGCAGGTTCCTGGCGCTTCACAAGTGACAGCAGCTTGTCGGCAACTCCGGAAGGATGAAGTTCACCCAAGCAGGCAAGTAAAGTGCGTCGCTCGGAAACGGGAGCATTGCTGTCCCGAATACGCTCGATAGCCCGGGCCATCGCTGCATCCTCTCCGAGACGCATGGCCAGTTGCCAGCGCACCAGGTTTTGCGGCTGGCGCTCCCATAATGCCTTGATTGCGGTCTGCAATGCGGGCACAGCCTTGATGCTGGATCGGCCTTCCAAGGCTCTCTCCAATCCCAAGGCCAGCTGATCCGCCTCGGCTTCGCCGGGCGCGAGCCGCAAAAGGCGGGCGCAGCTTTCTTGATCGAGTTCTGTTCCCGCAGCCAGGTATGCCGGCCAATGCGCTGAAGCATGGTTTGGCGAACGAGTGGCAACCGCCAAAAAACAGGATCATCGAAGAAGGCGAGCACTTGCGCCCTTTGAGACGACGCTTTGTTTTCGAGCGCCCACCAAAGCAGCAGAGGAATGAACGGATCTCCGGAATCTTCGCTGTGGCCCAATAACACCCCGAGCAACGGCAATGCCTGCTCGCCGGGTAATCGCTTGCAGGTGCAGGCAAGTTGCGAGCGCACCACCGGCGAGTTTTCGCTGCGAGCATCTGCAATCAATGTTGGCCATGCTTCGGCAGGGATACGTCGCGAATCGCCCAGGAGTCGAATCGTCCAAGCTCGGACGTCTTCTTGCTCGTGGGTCAGAAGCCTAACGGCGACTTGAGGGGAGAAGCCGCCAGCCGCGTTGAGCGCCCAGAGATACTCCAGGGCCAGCGGGCTCTTTTCGGACAACAGCATTCTTTCCAAAACATGGATGACGGCCGGATCCCGCCGCTCTGCCAAAAGGCGGCGGGCTTCACCTACTTGCCAGCTATTGGGATTCCGAAGCAACTCGATCAGTTCGAGGCTCGAAAGCTTGTTGAGGTCGAATGAAGACGGGCCCGGGCTCCCATTCCCGTGACCCGATAGACGCGACCGTTACTGCGATCCCAGTTATCCACGGGGTTAACGTGATTGAGGCGCTTGTCGTACCAGTCGGCGATATAGACGGCGCCATCCGGCCCAGTCAGGCAGTCGATGGGCCGAAACCACGTATCGTTGCCCGCGAGGAATTTGCCACCTTGCTGGCTAGTGAAAGTCGATTCCTTCCGAGCGAGCGTATGCCAGTAGAGATTGTTGGCCAAGGGATTGGCGGCGATATAGGCGCCGCGAAACGAGGCCGGCAAGCCGTCGCCTTCGTAGATGATGCCGCCACAAGTAACGTGACCGCCTTCGAAGCCCTTGTGCGGCATATGCTCGAAATAGCCGAAGGCAAAGGGATTGTGCAGTTCACCATGCTTGGCGAAACCCTTGACGTAATACCCTCCCTGCACCTGATGCAAGCCGATGACATTGCCATAATTGGTGCCGGCGATAGCGTTGCCGTGGAGATCGAAGTCTAGGCCCCATGTATTGCCGCCTCCTTCGGCGAAAAGCTCGAAGGCGTGGGTCCGCGGTGATAGCGCCAGATCCCTTGCTGAAACGAGATGCCCCGGATGTTGGCGGTACAGGTGCTGCCGTGGGCGCCATAAAGCCAGCCATCAGGACCAAATTGCAGTGAGTTCGCGAACGCGTGCGGATCTTCCATGCCGAAGCCGGTGAGCAGAACTTCTGGGTCGCCATCAGGCGTGTCGTCGGCATCGCGATCCGGATAGAAGAGCAAGTAAGGCGGCTGAACGATGAAGACACCGCCATAGCCCAGAGCGAAACCGGACGCCAAATTCAAGCCGGTGACAAAATCTTTGACCTTGTGGAATTGCCCTTTTTCGTCAGGCGCCAGGATCGTCAGGCAATCCGCTCCGCGCGGCCCGCGCGGCGGCGGCTCGGGAAGCTTATCCCAGACGGTGCGCAAATACTGATCGACCTTGACCGCCTTCAACCCAGCGGGGGTGGGATATTGAAGGTACTGCAGAACCCACAGCCGGCCGCGGTCGTCGAAGGAAATCGAAACGGGTTGCCGGATCTCCGGTTCGGAAGCCACGAGCTCGACTTTTAGTCCAGGCGCCGGTTGCATGCGGCGCACCGCTTCTTGAGGGGAGAAGCCTTGAGCTGGAACTCGGTTGGGAATCAGGAAAGTTATGGCGAGCACGCATGCGAAAAAGAGAGTTCGTTGAATCATGATTCCGGTTCGCGGAAGGAGTCCAGTTTAATGCCAGGTTGGCGCGGCTTGCGGGCGGAGTGATTAGTTTACCAAGGTGTACTGCTTTTGGTCTCGTATATTCGCATTAGATCGCTGCTTACTTCCCCCCCAATAACGTGAGAGGCTCGCTGGAACCAACTAAGCGAGCCTCCCACGTTAGTGGGGGGAGGATTCAAACGTAGCGAGCTGATTCATTCTCGTTGACCTGGCCCACAGAGCGGTTATCCTTCCACTGAAGAACCCGCGCAGCCCGCGATTAATTCCCGCCAGCAGCGACGCCTAGACGCCAAGCCTTTCTGAAAGGTCTCTCCATGACGAAGAACGGCACCTCCACCGAAGGATCGGGCCGCTGGCTGGCGCTAACCGCTGCGCTTTTGGGCTGGATGTTCGACGGCTTCGAGATGGGGCTTTTTCCGCTGGTGGCCCGGCCAGCCATTCGCACGCTGGTGCCGAATTCTGACGACAGTGCCGTGGGGCTATGGTTCTCCGTGGCGACTGCACTCTTCCTCATCGGCGCCGCCACGGGAGGGGTGTTCTTTGGGTGGTTGGGCGATCGTTTGGGTCGCGTCCGGGCCATGACCTATAGCGTTTTGACCTACGCGATTTTCAGCGGACTTTGCGGTTTCGCAACTTCCCCGGCGCAAATAGCGGGACTCCGCTTCCTCTCCGCGTTGGGGATGGGGGGCGAATGGTCGTTAGGAGTCGCCCTGGTGATGGAATTGTGGCCCGATAGTTCACGAGTCGCTGCTGGCGGGAATGATCGGCTCGGTGGCAAATCTTGGATACCTGTTGGTTGGCGCCATTAGCCTCGGCCTCGGTAGTATCTTGCCTGCGCTGCAAAACGGGCTTTCTTTTTTAGGTTTGTCGCCTTCGCAAGTCTCCTGGTTGACCGATCATTCTGGGTGGCGAATCTTATTGATGCTCGGAGCAACTCCGGCGTTGCTTACTTTTTTGATCCGACTTTTCGTTCCCGAATCCAAACGCTGGGAAGCCGAAAGCGAGCAAGGAAAAACCTCGCATTGGGCTACCGTGGATCTGCTCGCCGTGGGTGTTGGCGCCATGGCCGGCTGCGGTCTGGTGGTCCTGTGGACCTCGTCGCTGCACTATGTGGTCAGCATTGTCGGCTCGATACTGCTTCTGTCGGTCGTAATCGCCGGTTATAGCTACCCGGTAATTCGTTACCTGCAGCGCGGGGCAGGAGCGTTGGGCACGAGCAAGAGTTGGAAACCTACATTAGGCCGAATGTATTTGGGGGCCTGTTTAAGTGGTGTGGCCCTGCTGGGCACCTGGGCTTCGATTCAGTGGGCCCTACCTGGGCCGATAAGTTGGCCGGCAAGGAAATTCCGCAAGCCAAAGAATATGCGCAGATTTCGATGGCTTTCGGCGCCTGTCTCGGCACGATTGTGGCGGCACTCATGGGAGATTGGTTCGGGCGCAGACTGAGCTACGCCATTTTGTGCGTGGCGTCGTTTGCAGCGGCGCAGTTATTCTTTCGTTCGAGCCCCACTTTCGATGCCTATTTTATCGTAAAGCTCTTCTTCGCCGGTGCCACGACCGCATCGTTCTATGGTTGGCTGCCCTTGTATCTGCCGGAACTATTTCCGACGGGAGTCCGCGCCACTGGCCAGGGATTTGGATTCAACTTCGGCCGACTTCTTGCCGCTGTGGGCAATCTGCAGATGACGAATTTGCTTGCCCATTTCCAGGGCGACTATGCCAAAGCGTGCTCAGTCATGAGCTGGATCTATGCCCTGGGTCTCGTGGTAATCATCTTCGCCCCGGAGACCAAAGGCAAACCGCTACCCGATTAACCATCAGGGCACTGCGCCAAGTCCCGGTCCGGTCAGGCAGCCGGTAGCAATCTGGCCTTCAGTAACCCGAAAAATGCCCGGGAATTTGTCGACCCAGGGCTGGTTAGCTGCCGGCATATATTGCCTGGCGTTGCCTTCGATAGCCGCCACACCAGGCACATGCGCGGCCAATCCAGCCGAATGAATGAAGGACGCCCCCGGGCAGGTCAGATCCTGCACGCAGAGGAAGAGGCCATACTTTTGGGCTGCAGCAGCCAATAAGAGCGACTGGCTCTGCCCCTTGCAGGCTTTGAGGGCTACGCCCGTGTAGCCCATATCGCGAGCCAGAAGAAGACTCTCCAGATCCACCAACGATTCATCGATCACGACAGGCCGAATCTTAGCGGCCTGGTGCATGGTATTGTGCCGATTCGCTTGCAAATCTCTTGCGGTCGGTTGCTCAATATATTGCACCCGATCGAGCGCCTTCGAGGCTCGCTCCTGGAGTCGGGCCAGGAATTCGAGCAAATACTCGACGCTGCCGCACCGTTCGTTGAAATCGAGCGAATACCACCAACGAGTGATCCCGCGTTCCGCCTGCACTTTCGCCGCGATTCGATCGATGCGGACGACGCGCTCGATATCCCAAGCGAGGTCGTCGCCATTCAGTTTGATCTTCAGGTGAGTCAGACCATCGGCGCGAATCCAGTCCGGCAAAGTTTGGGGTAGTCCGTCATCGACGGGTTTGGTGATGTCCGAACCCTCGAGCGGATCGAGTGCCCCCACCAGATGATAGAGCGGCATGCGTGGCTGGGGCGTGGCGAGGATGAAGGATTCGAGTAAAGCGCCGTGAAACTCGGCCCCAAGAACCGTTCGAGATCTCCCGGCAAGAAATCCGGCCCATAGGTTCGATAGCTGCTCAAGCCATGAACCTTGCCGAAGGCGTCGTGCAGCGACGCGTCAAAAGCGCTGGCGGCAACAAGCGTGCAAAGGACGGGTATCGGCTCGCTGAGCTTTAACTCATCAGTCACGTTGCGTGCCGCCTTGAGATAGAGCGGCTCCATCGGGTGCGTGATATCGATTGGATGCCCAACTTTCGTGCACGCCTTGAAAATCGCGGCAATTCGGCCGACAAGTACCTTCATGGCGTTCAGGGTGACGTCGTAGCCCAAGACCTTCGATGGGAAAGACCAGACATTGCCCAGAGGCATGGAGCCAAAACCGCTCGCCTGCTTTCCCGATTTGGTCTCGACGCAGCATGTGACATTGACCAACGTGGCCTGATCGACGGCGACGCCGCCAAACTTGATCGGGGTCCGGTAGCGGAAATCTTCGTAGCCGAATTCGACGTCGGCGATGCGGATGGCGGTTGGAAAATGCGAGATGGAGGGATTGCTCATCGGTACATTTCAGTTCTAGTTGCTTTTCGGCAGGGCGCTCGTCGGGTCTCTCAATTCTCTGACGAGCGAAGTACAGCCGACGAGACGTCCTATGCCTGGAGCGGGCCATTGCCATCACACCGCCTGCCCGTTACCGTAATTGAACCAGTTCCTCTTGACCCAACAAGGGGGCTTCTGGTCTCTTGCTACAATTGTTGGAAAGCAGATGTCCGGGGTGACGGTCATGGCAACAAGATCCGAAGCTCGCCACGTTCCTGTGCGCTTAAGTTACCGGGACGGTGAGGTAATCGTTACACCCGATGACCAAGATATCTTCTTCATTAGCGCCGAAAGAGCAACAGAAGCGTGCAAGGAGGCCGTGCGCAATGACGAGCGCATATCGCACTTCAAAGCAGGTTTTATCGTTCCAATGCGGGATTGGTGCGAAAAAAACAAGCATGCTGTTTCTGCGTGCTACCTTGCACTTCCCGAGTCGTCGGTTCTCCCCGTCTATGTTATCGGAGCTGGGGAGCAGTACGATTTTGAGTTGGCGAAAGAATTATCCAAATTGTCTTGCGAGTTTGATTCCAATGGTTGGGCTGTGCACGCAAGTCAGATTCCTCTTTGCGGGCAGGACATTTTGGAAGGCTACTTTAGCCTGGATGAATCGTTGCAGATTTATGCCTGAAACCCATGCCGAATTCACAAGAGCATAAAGCCAAGGCGGCTCGAAATCGGACCTTTGTCGATAGCATCAAAGGTGCTGTCGAGAATTCCGACTGGGTAGCGATCGCGGCATTCTATGCCGCTGTGCACTTAGTCGAACGACTGTGTGCAGCGGAAAGTAAGCATCATGTGAGCCACAACGCTCGACTTGCGTGGGTATATCGCCATCGACTTCATCATTCCATTCACACGGCTTTCGCAGTTCTCTACGATGCTTCTCGGATAGCCAGGTACGGAACCATTAATCAGTTCAATCAAGCGTTTCCAGGCAACACGGTTGAAAAGATGCTCGTGAATGTCCACTTAACAGCCATTGAAGCCTATGTCGCCGCCTATTTCTCTCCGTCTTCGGCTTCAGGAACATAAGACTTCCATGATTGCCTGCTAAAGTAAACCGGACTCGCCTTTGAATTCACTTGGGAGAAGCCTACATGCTGGGGATTAAGCTCGATGTCAGGCCCTTTCTGGAGCGAGTCGGCCAGGAGCTGCTGCGCATCGACACGAAGTCGGTTCGGGCTCTCGCCGACGCTATATACGAACGTTACGAGAAGGGCCGGTTCGTTTTTGTTATCGGCAACGGTGGCAGCGGCTCCAATGCATCGCACTTCTGCGAGGACATGGGCAAGGGCACGATCCGCCGCGAAGATTTCGACAACGACGCCAAGAAACGCCTCAAAATCCTCAGCCTGACCGACAACACGCCCTATATCCTGGCCTGGGGAAACGACGAAGGTTTCGACCGCGTTTTCGTCGAGCAACTGAAAAACCTTGCCAGCCCGGGCGACCTGCTCATCGCCATCAGCGGCTCCGGCAATAGCCCGAATATCCTGAAGGCGGTCGAGTGGGCCAACCGCCACGACGTCACGACTTTCGGCTGCACCGGCTTCAGCGGCGGGAAGCTGATGTCGCTGGCGCACCATAATCTGCACGTGCCGCTCGACGACATGGGAATCGTCGAATCGATTCATTTGACCGCGTTTCATTGGGTTGTCGATCACCTTCACGCTCGCATTTCTCTTTAGTGTCGCATGCTCCTTGGAATTGAAATTGGCGGCACCAAGCTGCAGCTTGGATTGGGAAACGGAGACGGCAAATTGGCCGGCCTCTGGCGCGGCCGCATTGAGCCAAGCCGCGGCCCTGAAGGCATCAGGCAGCAGATAGTCGCCGCTGTGCCCGAGCTACTCCACCAAGCGAAGCTTGCCTCCGGCGATTTGGCTGCTGTAACCATTGGATTCGGCGGCCCGGTGGACGATGCGTTTCAGACCGTTATCAAGTCGCACCAAATCGAGGGATGGGACAGCTTCCCGCTGGCTCGTTGGATCGGTGACTTTTTGCATCTGCCTGCTCTCCTTGCCAACGATTCCGACGCCGCCGGCTTGGCGGAAGCCGTCTGCGGAGCAGGAAAGGGCTTGTCGCCGATTTATTACATGAATATCGGCTCCGGGATCGGCGGCGGGTTCGTGCTCGATGGCCGGATCTATCGCGGCACAGGCCGGGGCGCTGCTGAAACGGGGCATCTGCGCATTGCTCGGTGGACCAAAGATGGCCTGGTTTACGAGACGTTGGAAGACCTGGCCTCCGGCTGGGCCATCGAACGCCGGGCGCGAGCTGCAATCCAGAAGCACCCAGAATGTGGCCGTGAATGGCAAGATCTGAATGCGGATCCGTCAACTCTGACGGTCGCCCAGATCGGTGCGGCGGTGCGGGCCGGCAATTCACTTGCTCGCGAGATTCTCGAACCGAGTTGGGACTGCGCTGGCGGAAGCCCTTTGTCACGTTGTCGCATTGCTTTGTCCGCGGCGCATCGTAATTGGCGGGGGTGTCGCGTTACTGGGCGAAGACGTCTTGTTCGCTCCGCTCCGAGAGCGCGTGAAAAACCGCGTGTTCGTCGCCATTTGCCGACTGTTTCGATATCGTTCCAGCAGCCCTTGGCGAAGAGGTGGTAGTCCACGGGGCTTTAATTTGGGCTCGGCAGCGCCTGGCGGAACAGCCAGCGCGGGAATAGGATTCGGCTGCAGTAACCGCGGCTCTTCGGAAAATGAAAATCGAGAATCATCCCATGAAGATCACGAATGTGTCCACCTTGGTCATGGGCAGTGCCTGGCGCAACCTGACTTATCTGAAGCTGACGACCGACGAAGGCCTGACAGGTGTCAGCGAAGTGCGGCTCTGCAATCGCACCAACGCCTTGCTTGGCTATCTCGAAGAATGCAAGAAGCGTTACATCCTGGGGTCCGATCCGACGCGCATCGAGTTGATGGTGCAAAGGATGTTTCGCGACGACTACGGCCGAGTGGGTGAAATCTGCGCTTCGGCCATCAGTCTGGTCGAAATGGCTTGCTGGGATATTGTCGGCAAGAAGGCGAATTTGCCGGTTTATGTGCTACTGGGCGGTGCGGTTCGCGACCGGATCAAAGCTTATGCCAACGCCTGGTATCAAGTGCCGCGGACTCCGGACGATTTTGCTCGCGCCGCCAAGGCAGCCGTTGCCAAAGGCTATTTTGCTCTTAAATTCGATCCATTCGGGGCGGGCTACTACGAGGTAGATCGCAAAGATCGCCTGCACTCCGTCAGCCTGGTTGAAGCCGTGCGCTCGGCGGTCGGTCCCGATGTGGAATTGCTGATCGAGATGCATGGCCGCTTCAGCCCGGCGACCGCCATCCGCATTGCCCACGATTTGGAGGCGTTCGATCCTACCTGGGTGGAGGAGCCGGTCCCGCCCGACAACCTCAAGGCCCTGGCCAAGGCGGCTCAGCACATTCGCATACCGGTGGCCACGGGCGAACGCCTGCATCATAAACAGGAATACCGAGAGCTGTTCGAGTTGGAGGCCTGCGACATCATCCAGCCGGACATCACCGAATGCTGTGGCTTGCTCGAGGTGAAAAAGATTGCCGCTATGGCGGATATGCATTACATCACCGTGGCGCCGCACAACGTCGGCGGGCCGGTTTCGACGGTGACCGCGCTGCACCTAGCAGCTTGCACCACGAACTTCAAGATCCAAGAGCACTTCAACGATTTCACGGAGCCGCACACGCGGGAATGCGCCACCGGCTGTCCGAAGGTAGTCGATGGCTACTTCAGCCTGCCGTCGGGCCCGGGCTGGGAATCACGCTGAATGAAGACGTGATCAAAGCCCATCCTCCTACGGACGGCCATTTCAATCTTTTCACGGAGGATTGGCAGAAGCGGCAGACGAAGAGTGGTTGAGGTGGGGGCCGTAAAAAAGGGGTCAGGAGTCTTTAATCGCAATTCCCGCGTGATGGATGAATAAAGAGTGGATGCTATTAAAGACTCCCGACCCTTTTTTTACTCACCGCAACAGCGCGAGTGGGTATGACCAAGGGACTCGTAAAAATCTGTGGCGTCACCACTACCGAAGACGCAACGGCCGCCGTTGAATTTGGCGCCGATCTCGTTGGCGTGAACTTCTACCCTGGTTCGCCACGTTTTGTGACACCAGAAGTCGTGCCTGCGATTCTATCCGCTCTTGCCGGCAAGGCTGAAGCCGTTGCCGTGATGGTGAAACCCACTCGCGTACAACTTGCCGACGATCCGGCAACTTTGCAAGGCTTTGGCATCATCCAGTGGCACGACACCGATCACGAACCACGGCCCTGGCTGACCAGGCCGCTGATCCCCGCATTTGCCGTGCAGGGCGCCTTCGATCTGGCGCGAATCAAGGAATATGTCGAACTCTGCCGGAGAGAAGATTGCTTGCCTCGCGCAATCCTCATTGATGCCTTCGCTCGCGGGCTTCACGGCGGCACCGGCAAAACCGCTCCTTGGAACCTTCTCGCCGGTTTCGAACCCGGCGTCCCCATCATTTTGGCCGGCGGGTTGAAGGCAGAAAATGTGGGCGAGGCCATCCGGATGGTGCGGCCGGCCGGAGTCGACGTGGCCAGCGGCGTCGAAAGTGCGCCCGGCGTAAAGATCACGACAAGATAAGGCGGTTCATCGAGGCCGCTCGGGAGGCGTTTGGTCGTAATTGACGCGTTCAGACGCCTTCGTATCATGAGAGAAGCCGCTCTCGGAACACCAAGCTTTCTATTATTTTCGAGGAGATTTCACGATGTCGATCGCAGCCCCCAAGGCCCCCGTCGATCGTTCCGCAGCCAAGGCGGCGCAGGACTTTGTGGTTGTCGACCTGTCACTGGCCGATTGGGGCAGGCGTGAGATCGCTATTGCAGAACACGAAATGCCCGGCCTGATGGCCATTCGCAAAAAACACGCACCGTCGCAGCCGCTCAAAGGCGCCCGCATTGCCGGCAGTCTGCATATGACCATCCAGACCGCGGTCTTGATCGAGACGTTGCAAGCGCTGGGCGCCGAAATCCGCTGGGTAAGCTGCAATATCTACTCGACCCAAGATCACGCCGCGGCCGCCATCGCGGCCAAAGGCACGCCCGTGTTCGCCAAGAAAGGGGAAACACTGGTCGAATATTGGGACTACACGCACCGCATTCTGACCTGGGGCGACGGTGGCACTCCGAACTTGATTCTCGACGACGGCGGCGACGCCACCTTGCTGGTACACCTCGGCTGCCAAGCGGAAAAGGATCCGACCGTTCTCGACAAGCCCGCCGAGTCGGAAGAAGAAGTCGTGCTCTACAATTCGATTCGCGTCACGCTGAAAGATCATCCTCATTTCTACAGCCGCGTTGCCAAGAACATCATCGGCGTCTCGGAAGAAACGACAACGGGCGTCAAGCGGCTCTACAAATTTGCCGCCGAAGGCACGTTGCTCTTCCCAGCTTTTAACGTTAACGACTGCGTGACCAAGAGCAAGTTCGACAACCTCTACGGCTGCCGCGAGAGCTTGATCGATGGCATCAAGCAGGCCACCAGCGTCATGATTTCCGGCAAGAAGGCCGTGGTTTGCGGCTATGGCGACGTAGGCAAAGGTTGCGCTCAAGCTTTCCGCGGTGCTGGCGCTACGGTTTTCATCACCGAAATCGATCCCATCTGCGCGTTGCAGGCGTGCATGGAAGGTTACCAGGTGGTGACCATGGACGACGCTTGCAAGTTCGGCGACATTTTCGTGACGGCCACCGGAAACGTCGACATCATCACCCGTCAGCACATGGATCAGATGAAGCACAATGCGATCGTGTGCAACATCGGCCACTTCGATAGCGAAATTCAGATTGCCTCTCTCAACGAACTACGCTGGGAGGAGATCAAGCCGCAAGTCGATCATGTGATTTGGCCCAACGGCAAGCGGATCATCATCCTGGCCAAAGGCCGGCTCGTGAACCTGGGTTGCGCCAAAGGGCACCCGAGCTTCGTCATGTCGAATTCCTTCAGCAATCAAACGTTGGCCCAGATGGAGCTGTTCAAAAACGGCAAGAACCTGAAGAAAGACGTTTTCCTGCTGCCCAAAAACCTGGACGAAGAAGTTGCCCGGCTGCACTTGGAACAGCTCAACGCCAAGCTGACGAAGCTCACGCCGAAGCAAGCTGGATACATCAACGTCAAGGCGGACGGGCCGTTTAAGCCGGATGCTTATCGCTATTAAGTCGTGAATCGTGGAGCGTGAATCGTGAATCGTTAGGAAGGGAGTGTGGACTTTAGTCCACACGGGATGGCCCGCGGTCGTGGCAAAAGCTATAGCCACCGGGTTGGCGCAGACGCCTGCCTGGTTGGCGTGAACTAAAGTCCATGCTACACCCGTAGCGTGGACGTTTGTTTTCTATTCGAGGTCGAAATTGTGCGCTGTGATCGGCGTCGGCTGGAATGCCAGCGAATTTCGCTGTAAACTAACAATCTCCAACACTGCCTAATTCGACGATCGAACACCTCATGGGTTGGGGGGAGAGCGAGTGGCCATGCGAAAAAGTAGCCGTCATCCCGACGCTGCTCACGCTCGGGAATGCCGTGTGCGGTTTCGCCAGCATCACGCTGGCGAGCAAGATCGGCCGCAACGATACACCGTTGCAAACGGATTTTTTGTTTGCCGCCAGCGGCTGGCTCATTATCGCCGCCATGGTCTTCGACGTTTTGGACGGCTTCGTGGCCCGACTGTCGCGTTCGACCAGCATGTTCGGTCTGCAGCTCGACAGCCTCTGTGACGCGATCAGTTTCGGGCTGGCGCCCGCGTTTCTGCTGTTGCGATTGGGGCCCGACTGGGATCCGGTCCTGCCGTTGCACCAGGTGCTGGCCGTCATTGCCACCCTTTATATGGTGTGCGCGATTTTGCGGCTGGCGCGGTTCAACGTGGAAACGGCGCCCGATCCATTGGGCGGTAAGCGCTTCCGTGGTCTGCCTTCGCCGGCAGCGGCAGGATGCGTCGCGTCGCTGGCAATCTTGAGGGGCGAAATTTCCCTGCGCTTCCCCGGCATTGACGCCGTCCGGGTTGGCACAGTTCTGC
This sequence comes from uncultured Gemmataceae bacterium, assembly GCA_963748025.1. Taxonomy (GTDB): domain Bacteria; phylum Planctomycetota; class Planctomycetia; order Gemmatales; family Gemmataceae; genus CAVVHZ01. The sequence continues at coordinate 136,507 of CAVVHZ010000036.1, read as the reverse complement.
AAGCCTGGTCGGTAGTGGGCGCCATTGGCGTTGCTCTGCTCATGGTCTCGCGGTTTCCTTACCCGCATTTGACTAAGCAAATTCTCGGCGGCAAACGCTCACTCATTCATATCGTTCAGGTGATTCTGGGGGTATGCGTCATTTATCTGTTCCGCGAAGTAGCCATCGCCCTGGTGTTTTGGGTCTACGCTTTGGCCATGCCGGTGCGTTCCGTGCTGAGGCGCAACCTCCTGGTTGCCAAGCCCGCACCAAACCTTGGCGACGGCACGTCACCGCACTGACGCTCGCCTTCCAAAGGGCTTATCCGCATGTTTACGGGCCTCGTGCAGCATTTGGGCGAAGTCTCCAAAATGAATCGCGAGGGCGGTGGCGCTCGGTTAGTGGTACACGCTCCAGGTTTCGCGCATGACGTGGTGCTGGGAGAAAGCATTGCCATCAACGGCGCATGCTTGACGGTCGTGGCCGGCTGCAGCGAGGCCTGCTCTTTCGAAGTCAGCCCGGAAACGCTAAGGCGCACTAACTTGGGCGAATTGCAGCGCGGCTCGCCTGTGAATTTGGAACGGGCTTTGTGCCTCTCCGATCGGCTGGGCGGCCATATCGTGCAAGGGCACGTGGATGGCATGGGCCGCCTCATCAGTCGACGGCCCGACAGCGAATGGGAGATTATCTGGTTCCGCTGCTCGGCAGATCTTACCGCCCAGATGGTGTGCAAGGGTTCGGTGACGGTTGATGGCGTCAGTCTTACGATCGTGGATGTGACAGCCGACAGCTTCAGTGTCGCCTTGATTCCGCATACGTTAAAGAACACGACTCTGGGCACTAAATCCGTCGGAGGCACCGTCAACTTGGAGACCGACGTGCTGGCCAAATACGTCTGGAAGTGTCTCCACGGCGGCGGCGTTTCACTCGCTTCGTTGCAGCAAGCCGGCTTTGCGGGCCCTGCTTTTTCTTCGGCACGAGTTTAGGACATCATGGATTCGATTGGCTTCGCTCCCCGGCAGACTCAGACCTATCTTCGCGATCTTTTCGCGGCTCGCGGCATCCACCCGAAAAAGAAGCTGGGCCAGAATTTCCTGATCGACCTCAATGTCATGGATGTCCTTCTGCGTGCTGCGGAAATCGACAAACATGACGTCGTGTTGGAAATAGGCACGGGCACGGGCAGCTTAACCGCACGACTCGCGAGCGATGCGGCGGCTGTGCTGAGCGTGGAAATTGACCGTGATTTCCACGCCCTCGCCATGGAAACCGTTCAGAGGCGCCGGAACGTCGAGCTCATGTGCTGCGATATCCTCAAATCCAAAAATTTGCTCAATCCGGTGGTTTTGGGGCACCTCGAAAAACTGATCGAGCAAACGGGCGCCACGCGATTGAAGTTAGTTGCCAACTTGCCTTACGTCGTGGCGACGCCCGTGATCGCCAATCTACTTCTTTCGCAACGTCCGCCGCAACGCATGGTGGTCATGGTGCAGGCCGAGATCGCGAACCGGCTGACCGCTCCACCCGGAATCAAAGACTACGGCGCCTTGAGCGTGCTGGTGCAGAGCATGGGGCACGTGGAGATAGTCCGCAATCGCCTGCCTCCGACTGTCTTTTGGCCGCGGCCGCAGGTCGATTCCTCGATCGTAATGATGAAGCTAAATCCCGAATACCGCACGCGTGTGGGCGATCCCGAACGCCTGCGCGCTTTCTTGCGTGATCTCTACGTGCATCGTCGCAAGAATTTGCGGGGCGCTGATCGGCTGGCCAGGCGGCCGGCGCGACAAAGCCGACGTCGATCGATTGCTTGCGGAACTCGGTATGGACGGCGGCTGCCGGGCCGAGGACCTCGACGTCGATCAGCATTTGCGGCTTTGTGCCGCGTTCGGCGGAGCCGAAGGTTAGCCGCGAACGCGCAGCGGAGCGTGTTCGGTGACGTGAACGCTCCGCTGCGCGTCGCGGCTAACCGCCAGAAAGGCGTTCAATTCTGTGCGATCAACGCCTGTAGGCGCTCCAGACATGCGTCCACTTGCGCTCGCTCTTGATTCACGACGGTGATATGCCCCAATTTGCGGTCCGGCATGGGCGCTTTGTCGTAAAGATGCAAGTTAGCCCCCGGTACTGCCAAAACCGCCTCAACCGGCGGAATCACGCCGATGATATTGAGCATGGCGGCATGGCCCAGTACGCCCGTCTCTCCTAAGGGCCAACCCAAAATGGCACGGAGATGATTGGCAAACTGGCTCGTGCTGGACCCTTCGATGGTCCAGTGACCGGAGTTGTGTACGCGCGGCGCCATCTCGTTGGCTAGCAATTGATCGCCAACCTGGAAGAATTCAATCGCCAAGACGCCGACGTAATTGAGATGCAAAAGCAGGCGCCGAGCATGATCTTCGGCCTGTTCACGACAAGATTCCGGCACGTCTAATGCCGGGGCCCGCGAGAGCCGCAAAATGCCTCGCCGGTGCTGGTTTTCGACGAGCGGATAGAAGGCCATTTCGCCGGTGCTGCTACGGACGGCAAGAATCGACAATTCGCGTGTGAAATCGACCCGCTTTTCGACGATGAGCGGCACGCCACGCAGTGCCAGCCAAGACGCTTCGACGTCTTCTTCTGATTCGACGATGCGCTGGCCCTTGCCGTCGTAGCCGAAACGGCAAGTCTTCAGCACCACAGGCAAGCCTATCCGGGTGCACGCGTCGTTCAGCTCGACACGCGAAGAAACGGCAGCAAAGGCCGGAGTGGGAATCTCCAAGCTTTGGAAAAGCATCTTCTCTTTAATTCGGTCTTGCGAGGCTTCCAGTGCTTCAGGAGGGGGATAGACCGGTGCTCGCTTCGCCAGCCAATGCGCCGTGCCCATGGGAACGTTTTCGAACTCGTAGGTGACGAGGTCGAGGCCGTCCACGAAACGCGGCAACAGCCCCGGATCCTGAAAATCGCCACAAACGAGTTCGCCCAAACGGGCGGCGGGAGCTGTCGGTGAGGGATCGAGGAAGCGAAACCGGAGTCCCAGCGGCAATCCCGCCAGCGCCAACATACGACCGAGCTGCCCGCCGCCGAGCACGCCGATCATGTCCCCTCCCGCGGATCGGGTTGAGAAAGGACCGCTTGCGTCTGGTTCTCACGGAATTTGCGGTAGGCTTCACGAAATTCGGGGTGCTTCACTCCCAGCACGGCCGTGGCTAGCAAAGCAGCATTGAGCGCGCCGGCTTTGCCGATAGCCAGGGTTCCGACGGGAACTCCGCCGGGCATTTGCACGATCGATAGAAGTGAATCCAGACCCTTCAATGCCTGCGATTCGATCGGCACGCCAAACACGGGCAAGACCGTTTGCGAAGCGGCCATCCCCGGCAAATGGGCGGCTCCGCCCGCCCCGGCAATCAAAACTTCCAGGCCGCGCGATTCTGCCGTTCGGGCATATTCGAAGAGCTGGTCAGGCGTGCGATGAGCGGAAACGATGCGCACTTCGTGCGGCACGCCAAGCGTCTTCAAGGTAGCAGCGGCGTGGCTCATGGTCGCCCAATCGCTCCGGGAGCCCATGATGACGCCCACTAGCGATTGCATGAGAGGCCTCGCCGGGGCAGGTAATTGCTTAACGAATTGAAAGTAACGATGAGCGTACGGAAACGATAATGAATCCCTGCCATCAGGATCTTATCGCCAATACGGAACCCCCGATTTTTCCCCCGCCATGGCAGAGGACCCCGATTTTTTCCCCGCCTTGGCACGGAACCGCGATTTTCTCCCCCCCTTGGCAAGGGGGGGCTGGGGGGGTCTGACGCGACGGGCCAACTATCGATGGGATTGCGCAAAATGCGAACTACCGAACCGGCAAGCTCACCCCTCTGGGGTGCAGGTTCTGAGACCCCCCCTACCCCCCCTTGCCAAGGGGGGGAGAAGTCAAAGCTCGCACCTTTTTTCATGATTTGCGATTTTTCTCACAGAATATCAGTGGGAAGTCGGCTCGCCTTTGCATGGATTGGGCACTGAGGGTCTCGAACCCCCGACCCCCTCGGTGTAAGCGAGGTGCTCTAGCCGCTGAGCTAAGTGCCCCGAAAAAGGAACCCGGTAAGCAAGGAGCCGGGATATCTCCCGGCTCCGCAATGATTATCCGATCTGTAGCTTTTGCCCCGATTACATCGAGAACGAGCTTCCGCAGCCGCAAGTGTTCTTGGCGCTGGGATTGGTGATGCTGAAACCTCGGCGATTGAGGTCGTCATGGAAATCGACGGTAGCATCGCCCAGGTACATCATGCTTCGCTTATCGACCACCACCGGTACGCCATGAAAATCGAAGGTTTCGTCCAGCTTGGGATTTACGGTTGGATCGAGGTCCAGTTTGTGCTGAAAACCGCTGCAACCGCCACCCACGACGCGCATGCGCAGATAGATCTTCTCCGGCGCCGCAGTTTCGGACGCCCCGGCGGCGGGTTGTTGCTCCGAAAGGATACGCCGAACTTCCGAAGCTGCTCGTTCCGTAACTGTAATGGCCATTGGCTCCCCTTTCGCGTGACATATCGAACGTTGAACTTATATTGCACTCGCGCAACCAGCAAAAACGCCGGACGCACAAGCATTATATCGGACAAACCAGTGTCGGGGCTAGTGCACCGTTGATTTGAACTGGATTAGGATTTGGGCCCTGGAGGGGCGGAATTATCCTTTTCGGGGAAAGGAATGGAAAAAGCGCAACTTCAAAAACTGCGCTTCAGTTTTGCTTCACAAGGAATGAGCAGTCCGTCAATTCTTCCGAGCGGTCTAAAAGAAATTCCTTCGGGCCCTCGAACCTATGTTTCTTTTGCGCAGTCTGTTTGCATAAGCTCGCTCCGTTTTCCCCTTTTCTCTGGTATCTGGATGCGTCCACGAAGATTCGAAAGAAAGCCGCCGGCGGAAGTTGGCGAAATCGTCGATGCGGACGATGGCATCGATCCGCGCTTGCGGAAGCGTGAACCGAGGCCCTCAGCCGCCAATCGCAAGGCGACTGCAGCTTGCGGCTCAAGTCGAGCGCACGCTGGCCCAGGTATTTGCGGGCGAATGCGCTGACGAAGTTTTGTGCGAACTCCGCGTGGAAGCGGTAGCGCCAGCGCCCGATTCGGGGCATTTGCTCGTTACTCTGTCGTCGGCAGAAGACGCGCATCCGCTCGAGGTTGTCCTCGAACATCTTCATCGCGCGTCCGGTCGCCTGCGCAGCGAGGTTGCCGCGGCCATCCACCGCCGGAAGGCCCCGGAACTACATTTCCGAGTCACGGGCCGCCAGGCAGGCGGCACCTAGGCACAAAGAAGTTGATCGGTAGCCGCATTCGCCAGAATGCGGGTTGGCCAGCGAAAAACCCGCGTTCTGGCGAACGCGGCTCCCGCGAATGCTCCCGAATCATGCACAGTGACTTGGATTACTACTTCGTATCCTTGGTCTCTTTTGTCCCCAACGATTTCCGCTCTTTCAGATCGTAGCGAGCACGGCTTTCAACGATTCGTGATCCGGCTGACCTTCAACGACAGGTTTGCGGCGATCGTAAAAATGAACCTGATTGGGCCCCATAACCTCAGCAACGTGGCCTCGGACAACAATTGCCGTCGCTTCGTCCAGGCCGATGCCAAGGAATTGTGGGTAGGTCTTCATGAGCAGAACCATGTCCTTGAAGCGATTGCGTTGCGTGAAATGCTGATCGATTGCTACGCCAGGCAAAAAGCCCAAGGCTCGCTCGTATCCTTCGCAAATGATATTGTTGGGACCGCCGGGCGCACCCCGGCACAGGTAATCCCCCTGAATGGTGGCCCCGGCCGACGAGCCGCCGATGACGCCGCCCCGCCGGAGGACATCGCGGAACAGCTCGTGAATCTTGGTGCCTTCGTAAGCATCGACGAAGCGCCATTGGCGGCCGCCGCCGAACCAGACGGCAGTTGCTTTCTTGAGCACTTCGATGTTTTTGGGGTCTTCCAGCTCCTTCTGCTCGCGAGCCTTGAGGACAAGGATATTCTTGGCCCCATGGCGTTTGAGAAAACCATCGCCCGAATTGGCCGGCAGCGGGTCAGGATTGGAAATGGGCAACACGACGAACGTCCCCTTCGCCCCGCCACCCAGCTCGACAAAGCGCTTGGCGATATCGGCCCCCAGCCCGCCTCCGCCCACGATGATCAAAGTTCCTTTGGGAACCTCGGGCGTGGCAACTTCTTTCGGCGGATAGGGAATCTGCTGGGCCCGGCCCATTGCTGCGCGACGCATTTCGTTGTAATCGACTTGCCCGTTGCGACGCATGGCCACCTTACGCGGCTCCCGGGCTGGCGAACGGGCCAGGGACAAAGAAACTGGGCCATTGCCCAAGGCGCGCATCTCCCGGCCGCTGACGAAGATGGTGCGCGCCGTCCCCGAGGACGACACCGAGCATGGCAGGCGCCTGTTTAAGTGCAGCATCAAGAAGTTGCCCGCCGTTCTCCTTTGTTTGCCGGGCTGCCAGCATGCCCGGCAAGACTCCCAACCCCTCCTGGGCTTTGCCTTCGGCGTTCAGAAAACGCGCGGGCAAAAGCCATGCGGCAACTCCCGAAGCGGCAATCGCCCCGCCCCGAAGTCGCGTTTCGCGCAAGTGCTGGTCAACCGAGGCACCCAAGATTTCTTTGGCCTGCGCAGGGTCGCCCGCAGCAAAGAGCCAAACGCCGGTAGCCTTGCGGAGCGCATCCGTGGTGGACTGCGCATTGGCGGACGCTGCACTATCGAGCTTCAAGACCTCCACCGCGCCCGCCTTTTTGGCTTTTAAGATGTCGAGAATGCCGTCGGCTTTCGCATCTCCCAAAACCAGGATCAACAACTTTGCTTCATCGCCTTTCGCCGCTTTCAGAAAGCGAGCCACCGTGACTTCAGCCGGTCGATCGTTGGTATCGAGAATTACGGCCCCTTCAAGACCTGAGGGTCGGAGACGACCCTCCGCAACCGGCGACGCTGTCGAGGTGTCCGCAGCGAGCCCTGCGGGCGACAGAAGCAAACTACCGGCAAGGAAGGTCAGCAAAAAAACGCCGCTACAAATGCGGCGATGATCGTTCAAAGAATCCCGCGATGCGCAAACCGTCATTTCTGAACCTCGCCCAAAGAACAAGAATGCTTTTCCATGGCTATTTATTGCCAGCGACCAAAGACCACGCCGATTTACTTTGGACTGCGGCGCTTTTCCGCCGCTTTTCTTTTTGGGCCACCGCACAGATGAAAAACCAAAGCGGCGGAAAAGCGCCGCAGTCCAAAGTATCCCACTCAATACGCCGACGCATGCCGGCGTGCCTTTGGGTCGCCGGCCGCTTCGATCACGCCGGTTTGCGGATCGATGGAAATCATGATACAGGCCTCGGCAGGCCGCTTGGATTTGACTTTGTGGCCCCGTTCGGCCATGGCTCGGGCCAGTTCGCCGCCGAACTCGGGGGAGAGCTGCAGGTCGCCGAGCACGGGCGCTTTCTGACGGAACGATCCCAAATGATGATCGGTGCCGAACTGCGGGGCCGTTACGGCTTGCGCCGGCTTGAGGCCGAAATCGATGGCCGCCGTCAACAGCTGCAGGGTTGCCTGATCTTGCATGTCGCCGCCGGCCACACTGACCGCGAACACCGGCTTACCATCTTTGAGAACCAAGGTCGGCGAGAGGGTAATGCGCGGCCGCTTGCCCGGTTCGATGGCATTGGGGCTGCCTGGCCAATTGTTGAAGCTTTGTAGGCGGGTGCCAAGGAACACGCCCGTTTTGCCGGCGACAACGCCACTGAAACCACTCGGGGTCGCGGCGACCACGTTGCCTGCTTTGTCCGCTACCAAACAGGTCGTGGTGTCAAGCGACGGGCCACCCAAGCCGATGCGCGGGTCGAAATGCTCCAAGAGGGGTTTCTGACCTACAGGATCGCCCGGCGCTGCTGCAGCGAGGCCCGCTCGCGATCGATAAGAGTTCGACGCATCTCGGCATATTTCGGCGACAACAGCTCGCGTTGAGGCACCGACGCGAACAGTGGATCGGCGTAATAGACGTCCCGATCTGCCAGCGCCAACTTGAGGGCTTCCACCTCGACGTGCAGCGTTTCCGGCTTATTTCGCCCCATCGCCTTGAGATCGAATCCTTCGAGCATCTGCAAGGTTTGCAAGAGATAAGGGCTCTGGGTCCAGAAGCCGCATTTGTATACGGTATAGCCGCGATAAGGACTCGTTACTGGATCTTCGATGCGGGTGACGTGCGTGGCCAAGTCGGTGTAGCGGATCAGGCCGCCGTTGGCCTTGCTCCAGGCGTCGATCTCGTGAGCGATGGGACCGCGATAGAAGAAATCGGCAACGGCCCGCAGCCCGCGTACCCGATCGGTTCCCGAAGCCTTTTCGGCTGCGGCCATGCGGCGAATGGTTTTGGCCAGATCGGCATGCCAAGGGCGAGCACCCTGATCGAGCAGTGCCAACGTGGGGGCAACCACTTCAGAGAAGGTCTTGGTGCCGAATCGTGCGAGCAGCGTCAAGCAGGCATCCACGGCGCCGGGCACCGCCGGCGGCTCGATCCCTTTGTTGGGGATTCCACCCTTCTTGGTGAAGTGTTCGAGCGTAGCCAAGCGGGGAGCGACGCCTAGGCCGCACAGAACTTCGACTACCTTGCGCTTGGCGTCGTAGATCAGAATCGGCACTTCGCCGCCGAAGCAGAACGAAGTGGAGTCGGTGACGCTGAGCGCGAAAATGGTCGCCGCCGCCGAGTCCGCGGCATTGCCGCCAGCCTTGAGCACGAGCATGCCCGCATCGACCGCGCCTTGCCCGCCTGCCGCCACGGCGCCATTTTTTCCGGAGCCGGACCAGGTCCCGGGCAGCGAACCTCGTGCCCGGCCGGGCTGCGGGTTTTGCGCTTGGGAAATCGTCCCAAGCGTACACGTCAACAAACTCACGACTGCGACCATCAGGTAACGATGCCAGGACATGCGTTGTCCTCCGAAAAACGCCCGAGAAGCCATGGTTTATGGAGGCGGCCCAGGCAATAAAGGGATGCAAATAATTGTGGCAAAATGACTCGGCAGCAAGATTAACAAGTCGCCTTTTCGAGCAAGGCATCCATTCTACTTGCCCAATACTTAGGACCGTGAGAGAAAAACGTCGCCTCGACGGATTCGACAGGAAAGCCTTTTTGCTTTTTCGTGGAGGGCTTCTGCGTTACCCTTAACGACATGAAACGGCTTAGTTTTTGGTTCGTGCTGGCTACGGGGTTAGCCGGGTTGATTGGTTCCCAATCCGGCGCTGTGCCGTGCCCGCTGGACGAGCCCAAGCTCAAGTTGCCGCAATGGTGGAAGGCGGGCGACCCGCTGCCCGGCGAGAAGAGCAACTGCGTGCGCTGCCATTTGAACGCGGGACGCGAGCTGACCGTGCCGCTGCGCGACTTTGCCCGGAGCGTTCACGATCGCGCAAAACTATCGTGCAACGATTGTCATGGCGGCGATACTGAACACGACGCTACTGCCCATGAACACGACAAGGGCTTCATTGGCACCAAGATGAGCGCTCACATGGCAGCCTGTTCTTCTTGCCATGGCTCGGAGGCCAATAGCTTTCGCAAGAGCAAGCATTATTGGGACCTGAAAAAGAGCATCAATCGCGATTATCCCGTATGCATAGATTGCCACGGCAATCACGACATCGGCAAACCGCCTGCCGACTTTGCTTTGACGAACGTTTGCACCGATTGCCACAAGAACTTCGCCACCCGCTGGCCTACCCTGGCGTCCGTGACGGCGGAAAACGACCTGCTCTGGAAATCGTTGCGTAAAGTTCATGCCAAGAGCAGCGACGCGGAGCCGACGCCTAAACCTTATCGAGAAACGCTCGCCGATGTGCGTCAAGAAACGGCTGCCTTCATGCACGGAGCCAAGCCGCCCACAGCGGCTCAGGCAGAATCGTTGAATCGCCGCGTTAAAAAACTCCGAGAAGATTTGGACTCCTGGCTCAAGAACCATCCTTAACCGAGGAAACCCTCATGTCTCATCCACAATGTCCACGCCGGCGCTTTCTGCAAACTGCCGGGGCCATCACTCTTGGCGCCGGGCTGCAACCCAAATTGCTCTGGGGTCGCGAACCGGGCCCGAGCAGCGCCGACGTAGGCATTGCCCGTGGTTCGTCCATGCAAGACGCCGTCAAGAAGGCCGTCGAGCTGGCCGGCGGGATGAAGTTCATCAAAGAAGGGCAAACGGTCCTGATCAAACCGAATGTGACCGGAGCTCTCAAGAGCCCCACCACCACGAATCCGGAAGTCTTGTATGCGGTGATCAAACTGGTAGCCGCTCAGGGGCCCAAACGCATCATCGTTTCGGATCGATCGTTCTCGGCTCAGTTTGTCGAGACGACTCCCAAAACCATCGACGTGATGAAACGCGTCGGCCATGTCGATGCCGTCAACCAAGCGATCAGCGACTTCAAGGCTCCTGTCGTTGCCGTCGGCCTCGAGGATGCCGCCCAGGAGTTGGAACGCCTTGGCGTGCCGGCCAAGACGCCGCTGTGGCGCAAGATCAAGCCGGCGGGGGCCACGCATTGGCCCGATGGCTTCGAGTTGGCCGAGCTGCTTTTCAGGGCCGATCATGTGATCAACGTCCCGGTTATCAAGACGCATTTCCAGGCCTGGTTCACCATGTCGATGAAAGCCTTCGTCGGCATGAGCCATCACCGCACGCGCATGGAATTCCACCGCACCTGGGTAGGTGAAGGCAGCCTGTTCGACCAGAAGCGCACTTCCAGCCGTCGTCGCGGCGTCAAACGCGATTACGCCGAGGAAGGCAAACAATTGGCCCCGTTCGTCAATCGCATTGCCGAGTTGAATCTGGGAATCACGCCTGCGCTAAACATCTTGGACGGCAGCAAATGTTTCGTCTTCGGCGGCCCCTCCAGCGGCGACACATCGGAACCCAAAGTTGTGGTAGCCAGCCGCGATCGCATCGCCGCCGACGCCACAGGCGTTGCCCTGCTCAAGAGCATCGGCACCGAAGATCGCTTGCAGAAAACTTCGGTTTGGGACACGCCCTTCCTGCGCCACGGCATCAAGATCGGCCTGGGAGTGGATTCGCCCAAGAAGATCAACCTGAAGGATTCGGGGATGGAGAAGGATATCGCGAAGATTCGGGAAATGCTCGTTATGCGTAATCAACAGTACGCGAAGCGTTGAATGCGAGCTCCTACGTTAATGCTGAAGTGAGCCTCAAGCGAAGACCTCCCACGTTAGTGGGGGGAGTCTTCGGAAAACTCCCCCCACTAACGTGGGAGGCTCACCTAAATTCGAGCGTGGGAGGCTCGCTAGGTCGCGGACTCGCAATCGCCCCATTCAGCTTCCTGTGCTTTTCATCATCTCCTGAAACCGGCGACTCATTTCCTCGGGCGGCACATCTTCGATATGCGTGGCCAGCGACCATTTGTGCCCAAAGGGATCGACCAGGACGCAGCTGCGGTCGCCGTAAAACTGATCCTTCAACGGCCGCTCCATTTTGGCGCCGGCAGCTACGGCTTGTTTCACCATGGCATCGACGTCGGGAACATATAGCAGGATCGATACCGGCGTGCCGCCAAAAGCCTCGGGGCCTTTCACGCCCATTTCGGGGAATTCGTCGGCGAGCATGATGATGGAGTCGCCAATCTTGATTTCGGCATGCCCAATTCCCTTGTTGGGCATTTCCAGCCGGAGAATCTCGTTGGCTCCGAAGGCCGACTTATAGAATTCGATTGCTTTAGCAGCGCCTTTCATAATGAGATAAGGCGTTGCCGTGTGATAACCATCTGGAATCGCTTTCACTGCCATCGTGCATCCCCCTTTTCTTGCAACATCACGGTATCTTCGAGCGGCGCCCAAATTGCCGCTGAATCACTTTTGACTGAAGCGCCAGCGATTGTCAAAGTTCGCCGGTAACAAATGCGCCGGTCAGGAGAAAGTAGGTGCCATGCCCACGGTACTCCGTGGGCATGTGAGGCACTTCACGATTAGCTTCATTAGCTGCGGCGTCGCCCCAAGCGGGGTGCGTATTCTTGAAAAACCGCTAGTTTCACGAGTGGATAACCATTTATGGCGGGCCAGTGCCTCACATGCCCACCCAAATGCGGTGGGCATGGCACCAATCTCTGTGCGCTTGTTAGAACTACCGGTGGTCGCTCTTAAACCAGCGACGAAGGCTGCAGCGCCGCTTCGATCCGCTTGCTACGCGCCTCGAAATCGGCGTCAGCTAATACAGGCACGGCGCCGTCGGTGCCCAACGGATGTTCCAGTTCCACCCAGCTCTTGCAGCCGGCGAAACCCGGGGTCTCCGGAAGTTCGTGGATCCGCGGTGATCGGTAGACGCGAACCACCAGGGCATGCAGCCCTGGCCGACCGTAGGTAAAGCGACTCTCCACCGCCGATTGGCTCCAACAATACTCGGGCTGCAGCTTGTAAACGCCGACGATGTCGTGCAGCTCGTAGACGGCTGTGACGGCAGCGAAGTGCGTCAAACGCACTTGCCCTTCGGGCGGTTTGCCGAGAAGCGAAAGATGAAACAAGGGCTCTGCTTCTGGATGCATGCCTTCGAGCTTTTGGTGCAGAAAGGTGGGATAAAGCCAAAAACGCTGATGCTCGAGCGTGAACCGGCCCGTTTTCTCGTCGATGCCGCCTTTGCGCAGAAGCACCGTTTGCCGGCCCAGCGCCAGCGCCTTGCAAATGGCTGCCCATTCTTTCAGCGCGTGTTGCAACATCGCGGGAATCCTTAGACTTCGAACCCTGGGCCTTCACTCGTCGGCTCGCGCTGCATGAGATCGCGGACTGCCTGCTTCGGGTCCTTATCTTCATACAGGACGCGGTAAACCTCGGCCGTAATGGGCATCGCCAACCCGAGCCGTTGGGCTTTTTCATGCACGCTGCGCGCCGTGAATACGCCTTCGGCCACCATCGACATGCTTGCCAGAATGGCAGGCAGCTTTTCGCCGTGGGCCAGCCGTTCGCCCACGTGCCGATTGCGCCCGTGGCTGCTGACACAGGTCGTGATCACGTCGCCGAGTCCCGCCAGCCCGAAAAAAGTGTGATGCGAGCCGCCTTGTCCGACGCCGAAACGAGCAATCTCGACCAAACCGCGCGTCAGCAGCGCCGATTTGGCGTTATCGCCCAACCCCAGGCCGTCGCAAATACCCGCCGCGATGCCGAGGATATTCTTCAAAGCCCCGGCGATCTCGACGCCGACCACGTCGAGATTCGTGTAGACGCGCAAACGGTCATCGCTCAGATGCGCCTGAATCTGCCGAGCCAGATCGAGATCCTGGCTGGCCACTACCACGGTCGCCGGCAAACCTCTGCTGACCTCTTCCGCATGGCTCGGCCCACTCAGCACTGCCATTTTCCTGGTTCCAATTACTTGGCGAATGATTTCGCTGGGCAATTGAAACGTGTCGATCTCCGATCCCTTTGACAGGCTAAGAACTGGGGTCGCAGGATGCAGATCCGCGGTGAGCCGCATCAGCGTTTGCCGGAGATAAACCGTAGGCACCGCTGAAATTACCAGATCGGGAGCGTCGAGCGCGTCCCGGACATCCGCGGTCAGATGCACGGCCTCCGGGATCGGCACGCCAGGCAGGAAGGTGGTGTTTTCACGCTCGGCTTGCAAGTGCCGGCAGTATTCGGCTCGAGCACTCCACAACTTGACTTGATGGTCGGGTCTGCGCGACAGGAGAATCGCGATGGTAGTGCCCCAGGCGCCGTCGCCGAGGATGGTGAATCGCGCTAGCATGGTTGTATCGTGTAAGCCAGGAAAGCAGCATCATTCCGTAAAATTGGCGAAGCTGCGGGGAGTATGCCAGAAACGCGGATTAGATGCAACGCTCGGAAAAAGCCCATGAGCCGCCGGGCGATTCTTCTCATGTATCGATTGGCAAAAACAGAATACCCCAAGTTGGCGATCGCTTCTTGCCGATGGATGACCTTGGATGCAATCAACAGATCATTGCTCGCTTCACGATCCCGGGCATCCGGCCGATCCTACGAGGAACGGCCGAGCGCGGTTCGACACGCCGCGCCGCATGGAGGTTAGGCATGGCTGCACAATTACGCGTCTTTCGCGATTCGCCCGACGATTCTGGGGCCAGCGTCCAGGCTCCCTCGGTGGGGATTCGTCTGGGCGACCTGCTGCCTCTCATCGCCGCGGCCCAACGCGGCAACTATCTCTGGGTTCAAGATTTCCTCGACGACGAAGTGCGCATCACGGCCGATTTCTACGAAGTTCTCTGCGCGTTTCGCAGTTATCGGCCAGCGGGGTGAAGCTATACGCCTCATGTTTTCGACCCCTGCCGGCTCGTCCGGCAGGTGAAGGAGTTCGCCAGCTAAGAACTCTGTCATATTGAGGTCGACCCCTGCCGGCTCGTCCGGCAGGTGAAGGAGTTCGCCTGCTGCATTCACCGCGGCTAGCTGCAGAACTGCTTCACCTGCCGGGCAAGCCGGCGGGGTCGTTGCTGGTATCATTCTCCAAGTATTAGCTGCTGAACTGCTTCACCTGCCGGGCAAGCCGGCAGGGGTCGTTTCTCGTTACCAACTCAGGTTCTCGGAGCTAAAACGCCCCCTAATCCTCATGTCCCGGCAATAATGTTTCCGGCGCCATCAGCGTTTTCAGGTCCAACTGCCCGCGCAGCTCGCTTTCGGCCAGCCTGAGCCGCATTTCCAATTCCCGCAGTTTCGCTTGCAAGGTTTCCACCTTGGAGCCGAGATCGTCACGTGGCGTCGGCCGCGGCACCTCGGGGTAACCCAGTTGCCTTTGCAGGGCTGCGAACAGGTAGAGCGGATCGCGGCCGCGATTGGCGTTGGCGATCTTGCCTTCTTTGGCGCCGAACAGCGGAGCCCAGCGCGGCTGGTACCCAGCATCCTGCCGGCGTTGCGTCTCGACATAAAATTCCGACCGCAGATAGATGAGGTCGGGAAAATCCACCACGCCAATTTGCCGGCGCACGATCTCAACGTATTCCCGCCACAAGGCATCGTAGAAGGGATCGGCAGCCATGGCGGCCAGGCCGTCGTCATAGCCCAAGCGGTTCCGGCAGAGCACTTCGAATTGATAGACAAAGAGCCCCGTGGCGGTGCAGGCGCCGGCCCGATATTGTGCTTCTCGTTCCAACACCAGAAGAGCCAGCTCGGCTCCCAGGCGATTTCCTTCGCTCTCGGTTTGGCGAATCACGAACGCCTGAAATGGCGTGAAATAGTGCGGCAGTAGCGCAAATCCTGAAGAAAGACAGCCTGAATGCTTGAGCTCGGTCGCCAGAAACTGAATCGCCATGGGCAGGCGAGTTGTGGAGAGAATCTCTTCGTGGATCCGCTCTAGGATTTCCTGCGCGGACATATTCGCGCTGATGCGCTCGCGAAAAACCCTAAAGAAATAGGCTTGTTCGATGTATTCTTCGCGGTCGAGGAAGTGTTCGGATGACATCTAGTTGATTTTATGGGCGGGCGGAGGAGTACGCCAGGAATTGGTTCGCGAAGCGCGATCTTCGTTTAACCCGGAGCCAGCGGCGACGGCTGTCAAGTTCCCTGGGAGGGCATCAGACTACTGCGAGTGCTGCATGCAAGCAGTGACGGGAGACATGGAGTCAGCCGTCGTCGCTGGCTCCGGGTTAAACATGGCATCTCAAGCAGCGCTAAGACGCTTTCCGTGCCCCCGCCATCGAATCTTGGTCGCGGCCGGCAAGCGTAGCGGCGATTTGGTGCAAAATCGGTTCTGCCTCCGACAGATGGCCACTTGCGGCCGCGACACTTTGACCGGCCTCCACGTGAACCTCGAATTTCAGTCCGGCGATCTTTAGCGAGTCGCCTTCGTGAAGGTCGGCTTGGCGTTTGCGTTCGCCGTTCACTTCGATGCCGTTCAGGCTGTCCATATCGATAATGTGCCAACAATCGTCGGCAAATTCGATCCGGCAATGCTTGCGGCTGATCTCGGGATAAGGCAAACAGAGATCGACCAAAGTATGCCTCCCGACCAGCACGTGGGGCTGTCTCAGCTCCAGCTCGATTTCTTGCGACGGCAGTCGCAAAAGCAGCGGGCGAAAGCCGTGGGGCAATTATTCCGCCCCTCTGTCGAAGAGCTCGGGACATGCCAGCGGCGTACGGCGCGTTGGGCTGCTCGAGAAGGATTCATGGCCTGTTCTCTGTTCCTTGAGAGCCTTCCCCTCGGTGCGCCGTCTTCCTTGACGGGACGCAATGGCGAGCCCTTATAACGCATTGCTTCGTAGGAAAAAACGTTAACTTGCGCCGGAACACCCCAGGTTGAGGGTCTAGTGAGACGGCCCATGCGTCAAATTCGGAAGAGTCTAGGCCTACGGAAGACTCCAATGGGTGCGCGAGAGTCCGACAGAGTCACCCTAAGCTTCCAAAAGATCGTCACTTTCTCATTCATTTACATCCTACGCAGTCTGTTTTGCTGGCACATTTTCCACGGTCGTTCCAGTCGTTGGTGAATCGACGGACTGGCGCGTCTCGTTGGGAACCGGTAACTGTCTTGTGCGAAGGGGTGTTCGAATGAGGTTCAAATGGGGAATCCCGGTTATCGTCGCTGTGCTTAGCACTGCCGCGGTTCCCGGCGGGCCGGGGGCGCTCGGGGGGGCCACGGGCTATCCTGCCGATTGTTGCAGCCCGGAACAGTGCTGCATGCCTGCGGTGCGGTATCAAATCTGCTACCGAACCGTGGAGGAAGAACGCAATTGCATTCGCTATCGCCCGGTGTACCACACCGTGATGAACGAATGCCGCTACACGACTTGCCATCCGGTTTATGAGCAGCATGTGCGGGAATGCCGCTACACGGTTTGCAAGCCCGTCTACGAAGATTACGACGTCGTCCGCAAATACACGACTTGCCATCCGGTCTATGAGCAGCACGTGCGCGAGTGCCGCTACACGGTCTGCAAGCCTCAATATGAGGAGTACCAGATCTGCGTGCCTTACTGCACGCAGAAGCCGGTGTACGAGCAGCACGTGCGCGAGTGCCGCTACACCGTCATGAAGCCCTGCTACGAAGATTATCAGGTGCCCATTCGCTGGACCACCTGCCGACCGGTGTACGAACAACACGTGCGCGAGTGCCGTTACACGGTCTGCAAGCCGTGCTACGAAGAGTACCAGATCTGCGTGCCCTATTGCACGCAGAAGCCGGTGTACGAGCAGCACGTGCGCGAGTGCCGCTACACGGTCTGCCGGCCGGTGACGGAGCAGTACCAGGTGCCCATTCGCTGGACCACCTGCCGGCCCGTCTACGAACAGCATTGCCGGCAAGTGTGCGAAACCTGCTACCGCACGGTGAGCGAGCCGCGCCAGCAGATCTGCAAGAGCTACACCTGCGAGCCGGTCTATACCGAAAAGCAGATCATGATCAACACGGGCGATTGGACCGAACAACGGAATTACATTCCGGGCCCGTGGTGACCAAGTGCTGCCGGCTGCCGGGCACTTGCACGTTCGATCCTTGCACCTGCACGACCAAGTATTGCCCGGGTCCGGTGACCACTTATCAGGTCCAGTGCCCCGGCCAATGGGTCTGCAAGAAGATTTGGTGCCCACGGCAAGAATGCCGCACGATTCGCTGCTGCAACTACGTGCAGCGCGAGCACTGCAACGTGATCAACTACACGGTGTGCAAGCAGGTTCCCTACACGGTCATGAAGGATGTGCCCTATACCACTTGCCACATGGTGCCCGAAGAACATTGCCGCATGGAGACACGGAACGCGCTGCTACATGGTTCCGGAACAAAAGGTGCAGTGCATTCCTTACACCACTTGCCACATGGTGACGGAAAATCATGTCCGCTATGTGACGCAGCGCCGCTGCCACATGGTCCCTGAGGAAAAAGTGCGATGCATTCCTTACACCACCTGCAAGATGATTCCGGAAGAGCACTGCCGCATGGAAACGCGACGTCGCTGCTACATGGTTCCGGAAGAGAAGATTCAGTGCATTCCCTACACCACTTGCCACATGGTGACGGAAAACCATGTCCGCTATGTGACGCAACGTCGCTGCTACATGGTTCCGGAAGTCAAGGTGCAGTGCATCCCCTACACCACTTGCAAGATGGTGCCCGAAGAGCACTGCGAAGTGGTGAAGTGCCGCCGCTGCCACATGGTTTCGGAGGAGAAGGTTCAATGCATCCCGTACACCACTTGCCACATGGTGCCCGAAGAGCACTGCAAGCTGGTGCCGACGACGGTCTGCAAGCTGGAGCCGGAATGCTACACCTACAAAGTGTGCCGTCAAGTTCCTGTCTGCGTGCCGACGTGCGAGCCGGTCTGCCCGCCGCCGTGCCTGCCGGCCGTTTCGTGTGGCTTACCCAAGCTGCACGAGATTCTTTCTCGGTTCGGCAACCGCGCAGTCTACGGATCGACTGACGGGGTGGGCGCTGTACGACGTCCACTAACTCCTTCGCCGGTATCCCAACGGCTCGTCGAGGCCCTGCCCCCTAAAGGCGGGGCCTTGATGTTTGCACTTGACAACGCCGACCCTTTTGAGAAACTAGCCCCCGTATCATCAGGGGCCGCGGCTCCTTGCATTCTTTTCATTCTTGCCTGCCGGTTCGACTTTATTTTCGAGCCGGCAGGCTGTTGTTTTTTAAGCCCTTCTGCGGTTGTCTCTTCGGCAGGCTCGATTTTCAGAAGACTTTGAAGGTCGCGCAGGCTGCCTATAATGGGCCGGAATGAATGCCAATCACCAGTACGGAAGCGAGCAGGGCATGCTAGAAGCCGTCCGCATCGGTGCGGTCAACTATCTGAACACCAAGCCGCTGATCTGCGATTTGGCCGAATTGGCGCCCGAGGCACAGCTGATTCTCGAACCCCCCAGCGTGCTTGCCGACATGCTGGCGGCTGGCCGTCTCGATGTGGCGCTCATTCCAGCGATCGAATATTTCCGGGCCGGCTCCTATTCCGTGATTCCGAATATCGCCATCGCCTCGCGCGGGCCCGTTTTGAGCGTCACGCTTTTTAGCCGGGTCCCCTGCCCTGCCATTCGCCGTCTGGCTCTCGACGTGGGCTCGCGCACCGCGCCGCTCTCACGCAGATCCTGCTGCGAAACCGCTATAAAACGCAACCGGTTTTGCAGCCGCTCGCCTGGGACCAAAAGCCCGATGATCTGGACGTGGATGCCGTGCTCCTGATCGGCGACCGAGCTATGCATGCTTGCTTGCCGGGCTTCCCCATTGCCCTGGATCTGGGCCAGGAATGGTTCGAATGGACCGGCTTGCCATTCGTGTACGCTTTTTGGGCCGTGCGCCAGGGAGCCGAGCTGGGCAACGTGGCCGAAGCGTTGCAAGAGGCAAAATTGCGTGGCTGCGCACGTCACGGGCCAGATCGCACACGAAGAAGCACCCCGCCTGGGACTGGACGCCGGTTTTTGCCGACGCTACCTTGCCAACATTCTGCATTTTGACCTGGGCAGCCGTGAATTGGCGGGGTTGAACCGCTATTATCAATTGGCTTGTGAATTGGATCCGGCGCCCCGAGGATGCAATCTTGAGTTCTACCATCACGAACATCTTGCAGCGCGCCGTTGACGGCCACCGTCTGACCATCGACGAGGGCATTGCTCTAACAGGCAGCTCCGACATATTGGCGATCGGCCGGGCCGCCGATGCCGTCTGCCGGCGGCTGCATCCGGAGCCCTATCGCACCTACAACATCGACCGCAACATCAATTACACGAACGTTTGCGCTGCCGTCTGCGATTTTTGCGCTTCTATCGCAAAACCGGCGATGCCGATGCTT
Source organism: uncultured Gemmataceae bacterium (assembly GCA_963748025.1). GTDB lineage: Bacteria > Planctomycetota > Planctomycetia > Gemmatales > Gemmataceae > CAVVHZ01. The sequence goes on along the minus strand of CAVVHZ010000036.1, from coordinate 116,808 downwards.
ACGTGCTGTCCCGCGAAGAGCTATACAAGAAGATCGAGGAGACAATCGCTCTGGGCGGCGATCAGATCCTCATGCAAGGCGGGATGCATCCTTCACTGAAACTGGAATGGTACGAAGAGCTGCTGCGCGATCTGCGGAGCGTTTCCCGACCGTCAACTTGCACGCCTTCAGTCCGCCGGAGCTTTGGCATTTCCACAAGATCAACAAGATTCCGCTTGGTGGAAGTGCTGGGCCGGCTGAAAGCGGCGGGCATGGGAAGCCTGCCCGGCGGCGGCGGCGAGATCCTGGTGGATCGCGTCCGCATAGCCATGACGGTGAACAAGTGCCTCACCGACGAATGGCTCGAAGTGCATCGCGTTTGGCATCGACTGGGCGGCCGCTCGACCTGCACCATGATGTTCGGCCATATCGAAACCCTCGCCGAGCGGATCGAAACGCTGGAACGCTTGCGTGCCCTGCAGGACGAAACCCATGGCTTCACGGCGTTCATTTGCTGGACTTTCCAGGCGGAGCATACGGCCATGGCCGACACGCCGACGGTTGGCGCTTCGAGTACTTGAAGACGCAAGCCATTGCCCGGCTCTATCTGGATAACATTGCGAACATTCAATCGTCGTGGGTCACTCAGGGCCTGAAAATCGGGCAGTTAGCTCTCTTTTTCGGCGCCAACGATATGGGCAGCCTGATGATCGAAGAAAATCTCGTTTCGCAAGCGGGCACTGTCCACCATTTGACGCTGGAAGAGATTCGCAACGCGATCGTCGAAGCAGGCTATATTCCGCGGCAGCGGAACGTCGTGTATCAATTAGTCGATCAATGCGCCAGCGGTGGCTGTCGCAAATGGGGCGGAAGCCGCCCGAGTTTCGCAGCCCCCCGTGGAAACGGGAAGTATCATTCATGCGTGATGCGAGATGAATCCGTAGCGGAAGTCGCCAGACTTCCGATAGAACAGCAAACGCTGCGGAGGCGTGAAGCGAAGTCGGAACTCTGGCGAGTTCCGCTACGAGATCGCCGAGAAGACGAACACGCATGATTCGCGTCGAGCATTTGACCAAATCTTTTCGGGACCTGCGCCGCGGCCAAGTCTTGGCCGTGGAAGATCTCTCGTTCGATGCCAAGCCTGGCGAAGTGCTCGGATTGCTCAGGCCCCAATGGGGCAGGCAAAACCACGGCCATGCGCATCCTTTGCACCGTTTTGAGGCCCACCTCGGGCACGGCCAACATCGCCGGGTTCGACGTGGCGAGCCAACCCGGCCAAGTCCGGCAACATATCGGCTTCATGTCTGTCAACACCGCCATTTACGATCGCATGTCCGCCTGGGAACTCGTCGAATACTTCGGCCGGCTCTATGGCATGAACGAGGAGCATCTGCAAGCACGCTTGAAAGAGGTATTTCACACCTTCCAAATGGATGGCTTCCGGGACACCCTGGGCGCCAAGATGAGCACCGGGATGAAGCAGAAAGTTTCGATCGCCCGGGCTATCATCCACGATCCGCCCGTGATGATTTTCGACGAACCGACGGCCGGCCTCGACATTCTGGTGAGCCGGGCCGTGATGAAGAGCATCGAGCAACTCCGCGACCTGGGCAAATGCATCCTGTTCTCGACCCACATCATGCGCGAAGTGGAAAAGCTCTGCGACCGCGTGGCCATCGTTGCCAAAGGCCGCCTGCAAGCCATCGGCACCTTGCACGAACTCCGCGACCAATATCAAGAAAACGACCTGGAAGAACTCTTCTTTCGGCTGGTGTCGTGAGCAGAGTGGAAGCGTGCTTGGCAGCGAATCGATTTGCAAGCGATTGTCAGGCCGTCAAGGGCGGAGCTTCCAAGATTTGCATTGAGCCCTGGAAGGGCGGCAGTCAATAGCCAGGGGCGTGAGCCCCTGGAAAAGATGAGCAACAATGTGAAGCCCCGGTAGGGGCGACAGAGCTCTGTCGCCCCTACCGGGGCTTAGTTAGTTTGCCGAAAGGTCCAGGGGCTAACGCCCCTGGCTATTGACTTTCGCCCCTACCGGGGCTGGAACCACGCCCAAGATTTTATGGCCTCTGCCCTGGAAGCCCTGGTCTTTCCTTGCATTTCAGCTTTTCGAATATTTCTTGATCGCATCGCCGCCGCGGTCCGCTAAAATCAGGCCGCGATCTCTCCCGCCGCTCTCTCCAAGCGTCCACGAAAGGACCTCTAATGCAGCGCTGGCACTTGCTTCTTGGCGTGGCGATTCTCTTCGGCGCGGGCGGGCCGACTGTCCGCGCTCAAACGATCGACCTGACCAATGCGTCGGTCTACGCGCCACCAGGCTTAAACAACGCGGAAAAGCATGCTGTCGCGATGTTGATCGATGAGGTCGCCGCACGCAGCCGGGTTCGCTGGATGACTAAGGAAGGTCCTCCCGTCGCGAATTTTCCCGCTATTGCAGTAGTGACAGCAGCGATTCGGAATCGATCGAATCCTGCCGGCTTGTTGGAACGACCGATCCCACCCGAAGGCTACCGTATCGACACTTCCACAACTGAAAAAGGCAAGATAATCTGGGTAATCGGCAGTGACAGTCGCGGCGTCCTCTTCGGCGTTGGCGCGTCTTCCGCGCGATGTCCATGACGCGCGATCACATCACCTTACCTGCCGATTTCAAGGCCGACAGCGCCCCCAGGCAACCAATCCGCGGCCATCAGCTCGGCTATCGGCCCAAGACCAATTCCTACGACGGCTGGACCCTCGCGCTCTGGGAGCAATATATCCGCGATCTGGCCGTGTTCGGTTGCAACTCTGTCGAATTGATTCCGCCCCGCTCGGACGACGCCGCCGACAGCCCGCATTTCCCGTTGCCGCCGCTGCAAATGATGATCGGCATGTCGAAGATTCTCGACGATTACGGCCTCGACGTCTGGATCTGGTATCCAGCGATGGACAAGGATTACAGCGATCCCGCCACGGTAGAAGCCGCCGTGAAGGAATGGGCGGTGGTCTTCGAAAAGCTGCCGCGCATCAACGCCATCTTCGTGCCGGGCGGCGACCCAGGCCACACGCAGCCGAAGCATATGTTTGCGCTGCTCGAAAAACAGACGGCCAATTTGCACCGCTTCCATCCCAAAGCCCAAATGTGGATGTCGCCGCAATCGTTCGATCAGAAATGGATGGACGAATTTTTCGAGCTCGTGAACAAGGAACCGAAATGGTTGAGCGGCGTCGTCTATGGACCGCAGGTGCGCATTCCGCTCCAGGAGCTTCGCGAGAAATTGCCGAAGCGTTATCCCATCCGCAATTATCCGGATATCACCCACAGCGAGCGCTGCGAATACCCGGTGCCGAATTGGGATTTGTCCCTGGCCACCACGCTGGCCCGCGAGCCGATCAACCCGCGCCCGCAGGACGAATGGCATATCTTCCAGCATTCGTATCGGCACACCGTGGGCTTCTTGACGTATTCGGAAGGTTGCAACGATGACGTCAACAAGATGATCTGGAGCTCTTTAGGCTGGAATCCCGAAGCCAACGTTCGGCAAATTCTCCGCGAATATAGCCGCTATTTCATCGGCCCGGAGTACGAGGACGATTTCTCTCAGGGGCTTGCCGACCTGGAAAAGAACTGGCGTGGACCGACCATCAACAATGCGGGGATAGCCACCACGCTGGCCCACTTCCAGGCGATGGAACGCCGGGCCAGGCCGCGAGACCGCCTCAACTGGCGCTTCCAGCAGGGGCTCTATCGAGCCTATTACGATGCCTACATCCACCGTCGACTGCTCTACGAAACCGACCTCGAAGCGCAAGCCTACGACAAGCTGCGCCAGGCTCCGCAGCTTGGATCCATCGCCGCCATGTCTGAAGCGGAAGCGATTCTGGAGCTGCGCGGTAACGTCGCCGCCGGCGGGAGAGCTGCGCTCCCGGGTTTTTGCCTTGGCGGAAGCGCTATTCCAGAGCATCCGGATGCAACTGAGCGTCGAGCGCTATCAGGCGATCGACATCGGCAGGGGGGCCACGCTGGATACGATCGACGTGCCGCTCAACGATCGCCGTTGGCTCAAGCTGCGCTTCCAGGAGATCCGCAAGCTGGAGCCGGAACAAGCACGCTTGCGCGAAATTGACGCGGTTGTGCACTGGACCGACCCGGGGCCCGGCGGCTACTACGACGACCTGGGCAATCCATCGCGTCAGCCGCACCTGGTCACTGGATTGGGTTTCGACAAGGATCCGCGTTATTTCCACACGGCCCAAATGCTACCCGGAATCCGCCGCAACGAGCGCCGCTCATGGTGGGACACGGCCATGGCTCTTTATGACGCGCCGCTCCAGATGCATTATCCCGATCTCGATCCGAACGCCACTTATCGTCTGAAGGTGGTCTACGGCGAAGGGCCGCTCGAACTACAGGCCAACGACCGCTTCCCAATTCATGGCCTGCTCAAGAAGCCTTATCAGATCCTGGAATTCGATCTGCCGCCCGCTTGCACCTCCGGCGGCGCCCTCGATTTGACCTGGAAGGGCGTAGCCGGCGCCGGTGGCGCCGGCCGAGCCTGTCAGGTTGCAGAAGTGTGGCTCTTGAAGAAGAAAGTCAAGTAATTGGGGAGATCAGAAACCGCCCGACAGACCCCTGCCGGCTCGTCCGGCAGGTGAATCAGTTCGCCCGCTAAAACCTTCAGATATGCAATCATCCTCGACCCCTGCCGGCTTGTCCGGCTGGTGAAGGAGTTCCTGCAGCTTGTGTGGTGTACCGAAACTTTCTCACCTGCCGGGCAAGCCGGCAGGGGCCGCGGTGAACAAGGGTAGTTCCGATTAACTATCGAACTTATTCACCTGCCGGGCAAGCCGGCAGGGGTCTTAGACACTGCCAGACACCGTATAGCAAAATGCGCAAGCAAGGCGTCGACCCTAATTGAACCAAAACGCAAACCCAATGAACTCCCCCCGGAACACGCGGATCAAGCGCTCCCAGACTTCCTTTTTTGTCAGCACACCGTCTTCCAAATAGGGAACGGCTCCGGCCCCTTGCAGCCACATGACGAGATCGAACGTTTGCGGCTCGAGGAACACGCGCCGCAGGTTGACGCCTTTGCCGCCGTTACCACGCCAGAAAGGAACCAGCCGTTGGCCTTTGAGCAGGGCATCGGCTTCATCCAGGAACTCCATCCAGGTGCTGACCATATCCTTGGTGACGGGCACGCCCAGCATGCCATGCTGATTGGGATTGGGGATCCATTCGTGATCGTCGTCGGTTTCCGCCAGGATAAATTTCCACGATTCTTTGCTCAGCATGACCATCTGTTCCAGATGAAAGAGAGCCGCCTCCATGCGTGCCGGCTCGCGCACCGGTAGATGGATCAGATGGATGGTCGCAATAATGTCTACGATTTTGTCGTAGTTGAACGGAGTTTGGTCTCCCTTTTCCGCGGTTTCCATCATGAATTTGTATTTGGTCTCGGCCTTGGGAAAAACCAAAGGCGCCCAGACGTTGAAGAGTTCCCGGGCGTCGTGCGCCAGAATGAATTCGCCAAGCGCCTGCAGCAAATGGCAGTAGCCGCGCAGCCAGGCAACGTCGCCGCGATCGAAGACGACTAACAAATCGGGATCTTTAGGCATTCTGGCAGCGCCGCCGAAGAAGGGCGCCATGAGATCGAGCAAGCGAACGTCCCGCTTGCCATCACCTTTTATGTCCAGACGAATCGAAGCGAGCTTGATCGGCAATTTTACCTTGTCGTCCTTGATGCCGGACAGCGTTTGCTCCGCCTTTTTCAGGTCGTTTACAAAGTCCTTGATGGCCTGATCCGCAAGCGCATGGGTTAGTAGTGCGGGGTTGGGATTATCGGGAACGGGCAAGAGTGGCATGCCACCCACCATGCGAAGAATCTGGGGGGAATGCATGCCGTATTTAAAAAGCGACTGTCCAACATGCTCGATCGCTTCGAGAAATTGAGAAGCCCCCAAAGCGAAACGCATCTGATCGGCGCTTCCCTTGCTGACCAGATCGCCGAGCGGCCCTTTGTCTTTCTCGTCCGCTCCAGCCCGGGACTTTGACAGGAGCGGAAATTCTGCCCCACGGAACGACGGCGCCAGCACCCCGCAAACCAGGGCCGCAAAACCGATGCCCAACAGCAAGCGCATGCCACACCTCCTGGATTCTGATTTAGCCCTGCCACAAGCCAGGGCTTCGGGCGAATAGCTCAGAATACCAGAGGCACCGGGGGAAATGTTTCGTCACGTGCCTTACACGAAGGAGTCGCAGGGCCGCAGCGTTCTGAAAACGACTTGCCTGCCGCTCAATTCAACGAGAAGAAGGAGCGGCAAATCTTCAAAATACTCAGCTCTCCTCTCGCTCTGGCAAGTGCATCCCGGTTGAGCGCTGGATTTTCTCGATCGAGAATCTCCAACTCTCTGATGATACGATGGCAGTATCTTTCAATCTCCGTGTCGCCGGGATAAAGACGCTTGATCATTTCCAGATTGAGTAGTCCGTAGGAGTGATCTTCTTTTATCCATTCGCGGGCGGCGTCGACCAAGTGAATCTCGCCGCCCACTAGGTGACGAATAGTCAGTTCCTTGGCCTCCAGGTGTTGATTAGCTCTCTTGTTTGCATCCGTCAATTCGGTCGACTGTCGGCGAGCTTCGTGCAGTTCGGCATAAGCGCGCATCATCTCGGCGGTTCGTCCCTCCTTCTGTTTCCACACCGGCGAGAGGCTCACGCGCGTCACATCGGTGGCAAGCCACTCGGTGAGCTGAACGGGCTCGTAACTTTCTTCGGGCACAATCATTGTTTCTTGTGCCGATGGGTCGCCAGTGCGCCCGGAAGTTTGCTCCGCAGGAGCATCTTGTCCTGAGAGGAGAGCCCCAATCGTTCCCACCGCACCCATCACGAATAGAGGAATCAGCCTCTTCATGCTCATCTCCGTTAAGAACTTAGTTGACCTTACGGGCACATGGCATCCCGTGCGCAGTAATCACCTCGGCAGGCACGGTTCAAAAGCAGCCTTTCGGTGACACCCGCCCGGCGTCGTGTGTGTGCAAGGGCGCAATGCAATCCATTAACCGCTTGATCCATTGACACTTGCGTTCGGAATCGGTTGCGCTCCGTCCCACCAAGGGTGTTACCCTCGTTTGAACCATGCCCCCCGGCACGGCTAAAGTGCGCAGCAAACCATTTGCATCACAGAGCGATAGCGGAGCGCAACTGCCGACGCACCTTTACGGCCGCATCGATTTCATCGGCGGGGTAAGACCATTCACAACGCGCTCCACCGAGAACAAAAGTTCTTCCTTGATTGCTCGGGGAGGCGAGCCGGCGGGAGGGCCCATGCTGTTCCTGAACCTGCTTGGTATGGAACATAACCTTGTCCCATGAAGCACTTGTTCAAACGACCTACATAGCAAAGAGCGTGCCACGACGACTGTCTTGACTGTGAAACACGCAACTATTGATATGATCCTGGCTTCGGGTCTTTGCGCGGACTTCACATTATCGGAAATGACTCTAGACTGCTCGATACGTGGGCAGAATCTGCTGCTCAACACAGCAGATTCGCCCGCGTTGGTCTTCATTGTCTACTTCTGCAGCTCATCCGCCAGCGCCGCCGCGTCATATACCTTTCGCAGGGCTTCGATGATGCCGCGCGAATCGACTGAGACGGCTCGCGCCTGAACATCGGTGTAGATGAAGTCGAGCACCAGCGACTGGATGTTGCCGTCGAAGATGATCCCGACAAGCTCGCCATTCTTGTTGATGACGGGGCTACCGGAATTGCCGCCAATAATGTCGGCCGTGCAAACGAAATTGAAAGGCGTATTCAGGTCGAGTTTGGATTTGCGCTCGACCCAGCGCTGAGGCAAATCGAAAGGCGGCTTATTGTCGTGCTCCTTGGCCCGTTCGTAAAGACCTGCGAGCGTGGTCATCGCTGGAATCGTTTTGCCATTCTCCTTGTAAGGCTTGACCGTGCCGAACGCTAGCCGCAAGGTAAAGGTGGCGTCCGGGTAGGTGCTGGCCCCTTCAACGGCGAATTTGGCAGTGGCAATCTGAGCGTAGGCCTGCCGTTTCACTTCATCGACCTCGGACTCCATGACCTTGCGTTCCGCCCGGGCTTCGCCATCGACGAGCTTCGCGAGCTGAATCATGGGGTCGGTGCTGGCATTCACTGCTGGGGCGCCGCCCGCATAAAGCTTTTTGCGCTCGGCCACGTCTCCCAGTTTCGTGCCGTTTACCAACTCAGCGGCCCGCTCCACCGGTGACTTGTTCGCCAACACAGCTTGTACGAGCTTGTTGTTGAAGCCGAGTTGTTCGGCCAGGAAAGTCAGGGCGGACGCCAGCCGCACCCGTTCGAAATCCGGGTAAAGAGGCTCTTCAGAAAAGAGCTCCAATTCAAGCGATTGCAGATTCGAATCGCGAAATTCGCGCAGGCGTTCGCCGTTGGGCTTCGATTTCTCGGCTGCGGCACGCACCAGCGTTCGGGCCGTGCCGAAATATGCACATTGGAAACCGGCGCCGGCCTCCAGCACTGTGAAGCGTTTCAAATGAGCCGAGCGCGTTTTCATGGCCTGGGCCACTTTGGACCAAGCGCCTAGGACTTCGGAGCCGTGAGCTAGATTGCTGATTGCCTCCTGCAGCTTTCTTTCCGCTTCGCGTTTGTGGTGCATGATGGCCGGATCCATAAGCCCGCCCAGCCCGCCATCGCGAGCCTTTCGGCTATTCTGCACCGTGAAAAACTGTTCGCGAGCCTGGCGGGCGTTTTCCTCGCTACGGCCGCTGAAGACCGAAAGCATGACTTCCGCTCGGTAGAGCCGTTCGAGCAGATAGGGATAACTTTGATCGCGCATGTTGGCCAGTTCGTCCGAGGTCGCCAGGCGATTGGTGCGACCCGGATGGCCCGACACGAACACCAGTTCGTTTTCGGCGCAGCCTGCCGGGCTCCATTTCAGGTAATGCTCGACCTTGACCGGCTTGCCCTCTTCGTAAACGCGGAAGAAACAGATATCGAGATCGTAGCGGGGATATTCGAAGTTATCCGGATCGCCGCCGAAGAAAGCCGCCTGTTGTTCCGGAGCGAACACCAAGCGCACATCGGTAAATTTCTTGAAGCGATAGAGGTGATACATGCCGCCTTGGTAAAGCGTGACCACATCGCTGCGCAGACCGGTTTTTTCGAGCGATTCTTTTTCGATCTCCGCCATGATCTTGCGTCGAGCCTGCGCCGCTCGTTCGACGGGCAGGTCCTTGGGGACGGCGCCATCGACGCGCGCCGTAACGTCCTCGATGCTCATGAGTACGTTCAGCTCGAGATCGGTGCATTTGCGTTCGTCGGCATTGTTTTTGGCATAGAAGCCGTCCTTCAAATAGTTGTGATCCTTGTCGCCCATTTTTTGGAGAGCATCGGCGCCGACATGGTGGTTGGTCATGACCAAACCGGCGCCCGATACGAACGAGCCCGAGCCGCCTGAATTGAAGCGCACGGAAGCTTTCTGCACGTGCTCCAGCCAGGCATCGGTCGGCTCGAAGCCATACTTTTCTTTGAGATGCTTGCGCGGCGGATTGTTGAACAGCCACATGCCCTCGTCGGCGTGAACGGCGCAGGTAATCACCAGACCGGCAATCGCGGCGCCGATGAAGCCGGCTATTGTTAAGTGCGTATGCATGGAAACGGATCCTCGAAATTCACACGTTTTATGACGCTTTATCCGGGGGTAGATAACAATGCCCAGGGTCGCGAATCGCACCCTGCGAATCGACAATAAACTGGATATGTTTAACCCGGAGCCAGCGGCGACGGCGGACGTGTCGCCTTCTATCATCGAATGGATTCTGCGGTCATCCAAACCCTTAGATCCGAGCGAGTGCCTGCCCGCCGTCGCCGCTGGCTCCGGGTTAAACGAATTCACTGCGGTCCCTCATGCGGGCAGGTTCTGATTCCTTTCCGACACAGATAACGAATGGATGGCGCCCAGACCCCTGAGCGGCGTGAAGCACCTCAACCGGGCTAATGCTGGAAGCGATCACGCCACCGTCGGTAAAGGCGACCCAAAGGTCCTTGTACTTTCCCAAAAGTTGATCGCGCGGCCCAATAAGCCAACTCATTTTTTCGCCAATCCGGATGAATTTCCTTCGCTATTTCCTGCGGAAGTTGATCGGCTATACTTTTCATATGTAGGCTTGAGATCTCCCTGTCAACCAATCCCATTCTATACTCCTAGGGCTTTTTGGCGTCGGCACACCCTATCAAGGGATTCACGCTTCCCCCGTGGTTCTATCACTCATCTCCCCATCTCCGGTCACCGGATCGGTTCGCAGAAACCAGCCCAACCCCACAATGAGCATCAGAAAAACCAGCCCACCGAAAGCCGCCAGCGCCGGCCAATTCAGTTGCGGAACCTTGATCTCGGCGCCTGCAGGCAGCGTCACCTTGGGCTCGAGCAATTTCTTGTTCGCTTCGTACAACCTCTGCGCTTTGTCGGCTTGTCCGAGGGCGGCGGCAGCAACTTCTCCAAGCGGCTTCTTTTCCTTCACCAAGTAGGTCGCCGGTTCGTGGCCAGCAGGAAGTTTGAGCGTGGTATTGGCCGGCACCTCGATCAGTTGACCGAGATTCAGATCCATAAGCTCCTGAGATTTATTGACGGTGCCCATTTCCTTGAGTGCCACGTCGCCGAGATAGGAATCGGCCGCGACTTGGATTGAAGGCTTGTCGGGAATCGCTAAAGTGGTATTCGCTTTGATCCGTACATAGCGTGGAAGCAGGTTGCCGTTCATTTCGCCAATCTCATCGATAGACCTTTTTAGCTTCTCCTCAAGTTTCTTGCTTTCCTTTCCCACATCGGTCGGCATCGTACTTTGGGCTGCGGCCTTGATTGCCTCGTCCAGAGGCTTCTCCTGGGTCAAGGTGTAACGGCTGTACTGCCATTTGCTCATCAGTTCCGGTACGCCTTCCCTTACGTTGACCAGGTTGGGAATGCTTTCGATGAGAGGGAGGCTCAGGAACGCCACCACCAAGCCGGCAATGGCGCCGCCTGCGATGTAGCCAGTGGCTAGCAGCACGCCGGAGCTGGTATCGGCATCCGTTTCTTTTGCCGGTGCGCCGGTGTTGGAGCGCCCCCATTTATCTGCCACATAGCGGGCCAGTCCACCGACAAAAATGGGGCTGGAGGTTGACAGCGGTAAGTAAACCCCGACTGCAAACGCCAGGGACGGTACGCCGCACAGCTCCATGAGAATGGCAATTGACGCTCCGAGAAGCACCAGCGGCCAGGGAAGCTTTTGCTGAAGGATGCCGTCGGTGATGAAAGCCATCAGCGTGGCCTTCGGGGCAGTGAATTTCTTCACTTCAGAGCCGTCGTCCCGGCGGGTTCGCGACCCGTTGATTCCCGGATCGACCAAGTAGACGATCTCACCCTTGTCGTCAACCAAGTACGAACCAGCAGGAAGCGCGTAAGGATTCTCGGCATTCTCTTTGGAGGAATTAGCATCGCTCACGCGCAGCACGTGATACACGGTGTTGTCGTTCGGGGCGGTGCCCGTTTCCGTCAAGGCGGCAACATCGATGGGCTTTTTGGGACTGGGCAGATCTTTCTTCGAATAAATGGTGGCAGAATCGTTCAGGATAATGAGCAGAAAGCCAATCACGAGCGCCGATGCCAAGGCCCCAACCAGGATGGCCAGTTGTTGCCAAATCGGCGTCGCTCCCACCAGATAGCCCGTCTTCAAATCTTGCGAAGTCGTGCCGCCGTTGGAGGCGGCAATGCAGACCACGGCAGCGACGGACAGTGCGGTCAATCGGTCCTCGGGGCGTGTCCAGCCGATTCCCAGGAAGATCAAGCAGGTAAGCAGCAACGTTGCCACCGTCATACCGGAAATGGGATTGGAGGAAGATCCAATCTCCCCCGTGATGCGAGACGAAACGGTCACGAACAGAAACGAGAACAGCACGATGAGGACGGCCCCTAAGGGATTCATGTGGAGCTGCGGTACCCAGGGCAGCAGATTGTGCAGCGGCGAAGTCGCCCAAATAGCAATCACCAACCCGACAGAGCCGACCCCCACTATCCAGAGCGGCAAATCGCGGTCGGTGCGTCGAACTCCATCCGACCCGCGATTGGAGCTGCGCGTCAAATCTCGAATGGCCGCGCCAAAAGAGCCGAGGATGAGCGGCAGAGCCTGGAAGAGGCTGATGATCCCGCCGGCGGCCACGGCGCCGGCGCCGATATAGAGAACGTACTGACGATGAATCTCGTCTTCGCTCATATCTTTTATGAGTTTCGTGCCAGGGTAGAGCGGCGTTTGCAAGCCGTCGCCGAACAGGCGAATGGCAGGCATGAGCACGAAGGCAGCAAGCACGCCGCCGGCCACCATGATGCATGAAATGCGCGTGCCGATGATGTAGCCGACGCCGAGCAACGCGGGATCGGTTTCCAGGGCTGGCGTGGCTCCCTTGAACCAAGTGAGCGGATAGCTGACCGTATCCTGAAAGAACTTGAATCCCGAGCGAAGGAATTGAAACACAAAGGCGACGCCGAAGCCCACGAACACGGTCAGGGCCGTGGCGCCGCCTTTTTCACCGACTATGAGCACTTCCGCACAAGCCGTGCCTTCGGGGTATTTGAGGGTGCCGTGCTGTTTGACGATGAACGCCCGCCGCAGCGGAATCATCATGAGAATGCCGAGCAGCCCCCCCAAGATGGAAACCACCATCACGCGGCCCACGTCCATCTGGAAGCCGAGCAACATGAGCGCCGGCATGGTGACGCCGACGCCGAAGGCGATCGATTCGCCGGCGGAGCCGGCCGTTTGCACGATGTTATTTTCGAGGATGTTGGCCCGGCGCATAAAAGGCAGCTTGGCGAGAACGCGGAAGAGCGTTATCGAGAGCACCGCGACCGGGATGGAAGCCGACACCGTCATGCCGACCTTGAGAACCAGGTAAAGCGATGAGGCCCCGAAGACGATGCCGAGCAAGGAGCCGACGATCACCGCCGACCAGGTGAACTCCGGCAAGCGCGCCGAATCGGGCACGAAAGGCTTGTGTTCGATTTGGACAGGTTCCTCGGTCAAGGTTGCCATGCTGTCGGCTCCGGCGTGGAGAAACGAAAAAAGATGTTCTGATTCTAGCGATTCGGCTAGCTTGATGCTCGGGAATCGTCGAGCTTGAATCGTGAATCGTGAATCGTTGAAATTGCCAGGAAACCGAGCCATGGCGAGACGCGTGAATCGTGAATCGTTGGTCGTGAAGCGTGGAGCGTGGAGGGTGGAGCGTTGGACGATCGTCATGATGCTAGCGGCTGCCATGGCATCTCAAGTCCAGGCGTCCGATCCAGTTCCCGGAACGGCGCCCCTGACGATGACAGGCGATCCGGCTGCGCTTATGGTCGCCGGCATCGATCGGTTTCTCGATAGGCAAACCGAGCTGAGCTTGGCTCGTCGGTCGACTTATTGGAAACGCGATTTCTCGTCGGCGGTGGCTTATGAGCGATCGCTGGCTCCCAACCGCGCAAGGCTTCGCAAGATTCTGGGCGTCGTCGACGAACGGCTGCCGTGCAAGGATATGGAGATTCTCAGTTCGGTCGGCAAGCCGGCGATAATCGGTGATGACGGGGTTATCGAGATTCGTCCGGTTCGCTGGCAGGTTTTGCCTGGGGTCGATGGCGAAGGCCTGCTGCTTTCGCCGAAGGCGGGCGAGCCCAGCGCCGATTGCATCATTTTGCCCGATTGCGAAACCACTCCCGAAGCTCTCGTCGGCTTTACCAAAGAGGGGGATGGATCGGGGAACGAACCTTTGTTCGTTCGCCTTTTGGCCCATGCCGGCGTGCGCGTGCTCGTTCCCACGTTGATCAATCGGCATTCTCAATACTCGGTTATCCCCGGCAGAGCTCCAACTGGTGAGCCGCACCGCGAGTGGATTTATCGACAAGCTTTCGAGATGGGCCGGCATATCCAGGGCTACGAGATTCAAAAGGTCTTGGCCGCCGCCGAATGGTTTCGCTCGGATCGTGGCTCGGCCAAGCGCAAGCTGGGCCTTGTTGGTTTCGGCGAAGGCGGGGTTATTGCCTTGGCGGCTGGAGCAATGGACACCGGCATCGATACAGTTGGCGTCAGCGCTGCTTTCCATTCGCGACAGAAGATGTGGGAAGAGCCGATCGATCACAACGTCTGGGGTTTCTTGAAGGAATTCGGCGATGCCGAGCTGGCCGCCATGATCGCCCCGCGGTCTTTGACCGTTGAGGCCGCACTAAGGCCTAGCTTTTTCGTCCCAGCAGCGAGCCAGCCCGACCCCAGGAAAGCTCGAGACTGCCGCGTTGGCCGACGTAAAGGCGGAATTTCAACGTTCCACAAAGCTGGCCGGCGCTTTGCGCCGGAATCCAGATTCAGCCTCATTGAACTGGGCCGCCGCTCGGGACCCCGAGGCAGCATGGGGATGTGCATAGCCTTTTTGGAAAGCTTGCGAACTAATAAGAGCTCTCCAGCCTCGACGGCATTCGTGACGAAGGCGACCCTGCCCGCCGACTTTGCCGAGCAGCGCCAAAGCGCCAGTTCGATCAACTCGTCGAGTTCACGCAGAAGGTCGTTCGCCAGAGTGACAGCACACGCCGAGCTTTTTGGGCCAAGGCCGATCGCAAATCGCGTTCGCCGGAAGCCTGGGAAAAAACTACGCCCTGGTATCGCGATTACCTGTCCAAAGAGGTCATCGGCCAGTTCGACGAGCCGCTGCTACCGCCAGCGCCCAAGAGCCGACTGCTTTACGAACAGCCCACCTATCGTGCCTATGAAGTGACCCTCGACGTTTTTCCTGATGTGTTCGCCTACGGCTGGCTGCTGCTGCCCAAGGATTTGAAACCGGGCGAGCGGCGGCCGGTGGTCGTCTGCCAGCATGGTTTGGAAGGCCGGCCGGCCGACGTCGCCGATCCCAAAATCGACAGTCAGTATTATCATCATTTCGGATGCAAGCTGGCGGAAGAGGGGTTCATCGTCTTCGCGCCGCAGAATCCTTATATATTCAAGGATCGGTTTCGCACCTTGCAGCGCAAGGCCAATCCGCTTGGCAAATCGCTCTATTCCATCATCGTGCCGCAGCATCGTCAGATCGTGGCCTGGCTGGCCAGCCTGCCGATGGTCGATCCCAAGCGTATCGGATTCTATGGCCTCTCCTATGGCGGCAAAACGGCCATGCGTGTGCCAGCGTTGGTCGAAGGTTATTGCCTGTCCATCTGCTCGGCCGACTTCAATGAATGGGTGTGGAAAAACACCTCAGCGACGAGCCCTTATTCCTACATGGGAATGGGAGAATATGAGATGGTGGAATTCGACCTGGGCAACACCTTCAACTATGCCGAGATGGCCGGCCTGATCGCGCCGCGTCCCTTCATGGTGGAGCGCGGTCACCGCGACGGCGTCGCCCCCGACGAGTGGGTGGCCTACGAATATGCCAAGGTGCGCCTGCTCTACGCCGACCTGCGCATTCCCGAGCGCACACGCATCGAATTCTTCGACGGCCCTCACACCATCCACGGGGTCGGCACGTTCGAGTTTCTGCATAAACACTTGAAGTGGCCGACAGTCAAGTGAATAGATTGTGAAATCAATTTCGTTTAACCCGGAGCCAACGGCGACGGCTGACTTGTCGTCGTTCGTGTCGTGGTACAAAGTTCGGTGCGCGGGCTGTCCGCCGTCGCCGTTGGCTCCGGGTTAAACATGGAGAATCCGCGAATGAGCTCCCCTGAACTACACAGTCCGGCTTCGTCAGTTGGCGGGAGGATTGACTGTCGTTCCAAAAACTATGGCGCCGTCAAGAACAGATTGACGATATCGTCTGTCGGGATCCCGCTGGCGGAAAATGGTTGAATGAGACTGCGTGCCTTCCGAGGAACGAGGGTGCCTTGGTATCCTGGTTCGAGCATACTGAGCACTTGCTCAATAGTGGTTCCGAATACATGAAGACTTGGGCAATGCAGTTCCAGAAGGATGACTGGCTTGCGCCGGAGCAATTCTCTGGCGCCTGCCAACACCTTCCCTTCGAAGCCCTCCACGTCAATTTTCAGCACATGGAATGGCCCGAACTCTTTATCGAGCTCGTCGGCGGTGACCGAGGGAACCTCGATTCCGTCAGGTGAGTCCGTCACATTCGAGTTGGATTGGAACGAAATCCGCGCGGTTCCCTTTCGATCGGAAGCGGCTGCCTGCACAACCAGGCAATTGCGAGCAGCGTTTAGCCCTAGCTGAGCGTTCACCATCATCGCGTTGAAAGGCGCCGGTTCGACGCATAGAACAAAGCCCTTCTCCCCAACCAACCTAGCAAGCAG
This sequence comes from uncultured Gemmataceae bacterium, assembly GCA_963748025.1. Taxonomy (GTDB): domain Bacteria; phylum Planctomycetota; class Planctomycetia; order Gemmatales; family Gemmataceae; genus CAVVHZ01. The sequence goes on along the minus strand of CAVVHZ010000036.1, from coordinate 100,548 downwards.
CATGGCCGTGAATCCGTGATGTGCGCGCAATCTCGAGGACTCGGGTTCCGGGCCTCACTAAGCGTGCGGTTTCGCTATGTTCCGCAAGTTCCTGGTGATTCTTGGGGTCGTACCACTGTTGGCCGACCGAATCACCAACCCAAAAGGAGAAGTCGACTCCTGCGAGAGAAACTCTTTCTACGAATGGTTGAAAACTTTCGCTCCCCACCAGGGCAGGTGCGAAGGAACCTTTGCGGCGCATTTCCAGCCCGCAACGCCCCAGACAGTGCTTGACGAATTGTTTCATCGGGTTCATGAATCGGCGCACCTCTTCAGTCGTTCGCAGAAATCAGTCACCGGGTCCTTGGGAATGAGTGTCTCCACGCGCTGTCGAGCCGCCTTTCCCATGGCGGACCAATCGGTGCGACGTTTCCAGGCCCGTTCCAGGGCCTGGGCGACGAATTCGACCGTGGCTGCGGCGGCCACAAATCCCGTCACGCCCTCTTCGACCATTTCCGCATTGCCGGCCACGTCCGTCACGATGGCGGGCCGGCCGCACAACATGGCTTCCACCAACACCAACGGCAGGCCTTCATAGCGCGAAGCCAGCGGCGAGTGCATGATGCGTGGCCCACACCTGGACGATGTCCGAAACTTGTCCGGCAAATTGAACACGGTCGGCGATTCCCAAGGTTGCCACCAGGCGGCGTAGGCCCTGTTCCATCGGGCCGAGCCGAAAAGCGAGAGCGTTACCGGTCGTGCTTTCCAAGCTTCTGTAGCCAAAACATGCATCAAGAGATCTTGACCCTTGCGCTGGGATCGAACCTGCCGATGCAAGCCAGCTTCCAGCCGCCGCCTTCGCTCGGCCATGCGGGCGCGAGCTTCCCAACTGACGTTGAAAGGATTTCTTACTATCTCAACATTGTTGAGTCCGATTCCCAATTGCGTTTCGAACAACACTCGGTTCCGGTCGGATACAAAGTAGGCCTTGTGCGCTCGACGATAAACGGCAATGAGACGTTCGGCTTGTTGGTCGTGAGGCCAGGTGGCTTCCAAGTTGGCCTGCATGACGCTGACGTAAGGCAAGCCACGCTCGAGACACATGACCAGAAACCGGAGGCCATCGACGTTGCCGCCAGTGGAGACACACACCAGGTCCGGCTTCTGTCCCAGCAGCCAGCGTAATTCCCTATCGCCGAATTGTGGGACCAATTTTTCGAGAGTCTTCGCCACGCCCGGGCCGGCAGGCTGGAAAAGGGAGGCGATTGAAGAAAGATGTCGATACCGCGTTCGACTAGATTCCTGACCTGTTTTGGAGTCTGCGGCCGCCAGCCTACAGCGGCCGCAACGTGATGCCCCTCCGCCCGCAAACGCAAGGCGGCGCGGCTCCAGAGCTCTTCACTTCCTCCCCATGGGTAACCAGCCATCGTCGAAATGAAGACAAATCGCATGTTCTACCACTTATGGCAATGGCTGGCTGTTGGAATCAGTACGCCAAGCAAACAGTTCCAATAACACGTGGTGGCGTTTGATGACTTCGAAGGGCGCTTCCTCGCTGGCTTGGCCAATCCAGGGCACGGCAGCAGCGCTCATCGAGATTCGCATACCGCCCGCGCGAAGGTTCGTAAGCGTCCGCAGGAGATCGTCCGTGGAGTCGCGCCACACGTGAAACTCGCATATCAAGCGGCGAGGCACGCGCTCGATGGCGCGCCGGTTTCACAAAGCCGATCGAGCACGGGGTACTCGGCTCCCTCGATGTCCAATTTGAGCAAGTCGACGCGATCGGGAAGGTTGGTGGACAGATCGATGGCCGGGAATGAGCATGAACCATCTTCGATAATTCTTCCAGAATTGTCTCCCGTCCTATGGAAAGGCACGCTCTCGTTCGCCACCCATACTGCCTTGCGACACACTTCGACATTACCAAAGCCTGCTCGCTGTAAATTGCCCTCCAGTAAGTCTCCCAAAGCCGGGTCGACTTCATACACCGTGTAGTTTGCACCCCGGATAACGAAGCTTGAACCAGATGGCACTTAACCCAACGTTGCCGCCACAATCGATGATGATCGGTTCGGGTGAATCGGGCGTAAAAGCATATTGGCGGCCGATGAAAATCTCTTCGAACTGCGAACGCAGTTGGCCGGCGTGAACGAACTCGAATCTTCCCCAGGGAAAGTCAAAAGAGGTCGGACGATGAGCCTCGGGGAGAGCATCCAACTGGCGCAGACGATCGAGGGTCTCCGAGTCGTGCCGTGCGGGCAAACCGAGCAATTGGCGGGTGCGCCAATAGCCCTTCTGGATTGCCTTGATCCTCTTGAGAGAGAACATTACTTCTCCAGAAGCACCGCCGACTGAAACCCATACGCTTCCGGGGTGACCGAACGGAACTTCATTATCCGGCCCCAATGCCGGTGCGAGGTATTCGGCATCATAGAACACTTGCGCCCATGAGGAGATCGTTCCAGCGTAAACATCGCAAAGGGGGCGGTTGAGAACTTTAGTTGGTTGTCTGCGATCCGAAGCTTGTCGGCGAATGCCTCCCATGAGTAGCGGATCCTTCGGGAGCGTTTCGAATATACTGAAGATCGAACAACAGTTTTATCGTGTGCCGGTCGTGGATGGTGATATAAATCATTCCGCCGGGCCGCGTGATTCTCCTCAGTTCCAATAGCCAGGCCTCGGCGAGATCGCTGATGTGCGTGAAGACTGACCCGCAATAGATCAAATCGAAATAATTGTCTTCCGAAAGGGCAAGTGAGGGAATGTCGTTGTCGTCGCGAAATCGAACGGGGGCTCAAATGCTGTTGACACCAAGCGATGTGTTCCGCGCTGATGTCGGTGCCCCAGGCTTCGAACGGCCCTGGAAGTTCCGCAAATTGCCGAATCATTCGGCCCCCCGCGCAGCCATAGTCCAAAATGCGCTGGCCCCGCTGAATTTGGAAGTTGGCCTTTTGCAAAATGCTCACCATGGTGGCGACATGTTCCTTGCCCGAGGCCACATATTCTTCGGGCGTCTTTCCATAGCCCCACCAAAGTTCGCGCGGAGGTATCAGCAACCCTTTGCCTTGCTGACCGGCGCCAGCACTGTCGAGAAACAGAAAAGAGTCCAACTCCGGCTTATACGGATGAAACTTGGCTGCGAGACGGGGGTCCTCCATCACCGACGGCTTCCGTGTGGAACTGGCGACGATGGCATCGGCTGGGTATCGCAAAATGCCTTTGATGGCTTTCCTAAAACGACTCATGACCGCTCCGCAAGAATAATGCATTCACGTTCGAGGAATGGCACGCGGGAGCCTCTGGGTCAAGTCGCAATGGGTGATTCGAGGGTTTTCCAATCCGCTGGCAGAAACATGACGCCCAGGTGATCGAGAGGGTATTGGCCCGTTCCATAAACGTCGGCCCCCTCCATGCGAAAATTCAGGCAGTCCCTGACCACGTCAAGATCCGCCGGCCCGTTGCCGACCCAGAATGTTGGCCGTGTAGTGCCCCTGCAGCAGGGGGGGCGCCAGCAGCCGGCACTGCATGACGATCTCGGCGCCGGTAGACGGGGGAGCCTGGTACCCGTCATGCGCGTGTTCACTCCCGCCACTAAGCCAAACATGATGTGGTTGATATCCACTCCCATGACGGGCAGCGAGAATTTGCGATCGGGCGGAACCTTCACGGTCATCATGAAGGTAATGTCCGATCCCAAGGCGAACACATCTTGCTGTTCGCCCTGGGGCTAGTATGCCGACACTGTGAATGAGCGGCTCCGTCCAAGAAGGGTGTTGTAGGATGGTTTTCTGCCCCTCATTCCCCTGCGGCTTGAGATATTCGTTCATGATTTCTTGGGCCGATCCCAAGGCCATGAGCCTGCCGCTGCGCAGCAGCAGGGCCCGGGAACACAAATTGGTAATGGTCGCAAGCTGATGACTGACCACCAAAACCGTCCGCCCTTGCTTAGCGACCTGGCCCATCTTGCCGATGCACTTCTTCTGAAACTCGGCGTCGCCCACCGCCAGCACTTCGTCGACGATGAGGATTTCCGGCTCCAGGTGCGCTGCCACCGCGAACGCCAAGCGCATATACATGCCCGACGAATACCGCCTCACCGGGGTGTCCAGAAACTTCTCGACTTCGGCGAAGGCGACGATCTCATCGAACTTGCGCCTGATTTCGGCCCTCGACATCCCCAAAATGGCGCCGTTCAAATAGACGTTCTCCCGCCCCGTCAATTCCGGATGAAACCCCGTCCCCACTTCAAGCAGGCTGGCCAGGCGGCCGTCGATTTCGATCCGCCCCGACGTCGGTTCGGTAATGCGGCTCAGCACCTTGAGCAAGGTGCTTTTCCCGGCCCCGTTGCGGCCGATGATGCCGAGCACTTCGCCCTGCTTCACCTCGAATGAAACGTCTTGAAGTGCCCAGAATTGTTCGCGGGTTTCGGCGCCCTTCCCGGCCCAGCACTCGGCGGCCCAGCGCCCGCACGCCGCGCGAGAGCGTGTCGCGCAGCGACATATTGTCCGCCCCGCGATGGCGTAGCTCGTAAAGCTTGCTGACCCCTTTGGCCCGAATTACCGTGTCCGAATCGCCCACCCGTTCTCCCTCAAATCACATCCACTATAGTCCGCTCGGTCTGCCGGAAGTAGCGGATTCCCGTGGTCAGCAACACGCCCGTCGCCAGCAAGGAGACCGCTAGTGAAAGCAGGTTGAAGCCCTCGGCCCGGCCCAACAGCGACCAGCGGAACCCTTCGATAATGGCAGTCAGCGGGTTCAAGGCGAAGAGAATCCAGTATTGATCCGGAACTGCAGCCGAGCTAAAACCTACTGGGGTGACATAAACCCCAAATTGAACCACGAAAGGCGTAATGAACCGAAAGTCGCGAAAGCGCACGTTCAATGCCGCCAGCCAAATTCCTACCGCCATGGCCGAGGCAATTGCCAGCAACACGAACCCGGGGAAAAGCAAGAGTCGCCAAGTGGGCATGACGCCATACCAGACCATGAGCACGAAAAGCAGCGGCAGCGTGACCACAAAATCGACGCAACTGACGGCCACTGCGCTCATCGGCACCAGGAGCCTGGGAAAATAGACCTTGGAAATCAGATTGGAGCTGCCGACCAGGCTATCCCCTGCGGAGGTGAAGCCGGTAGAGAATAGCTGCCAAGCGAGCATGCCCGCAAGGACCAACAACGGATAGGGAACTCCGTCCGATGGGAGCTTGGCGATGCGTCCGAACACGACCACGAAAACCGTCACGGTAGCCACCGGGCGGATGACCGCCCAGGCAATGCCGATGGCGGTTTGCTTATAGCGGACGGCAACGTCCCGCCAGGAAAGAAAAAAAAGCAGCTCGCGATAGCGCCAAAGATCTTGCCAGTATTGCCGTTCGACCCGGCCGGCCTCGATCACTGTCCGGTTCACTGAAGGCATCGAAAGTACGTGCTCGATTTTGCTACGGAGGAGCGAATATCCTAATCACCGGTCGAAGATCAACGCATCCTGCAGACAAGATCCCGGCCGACTGAGGGATGGAGCGAGCCTCCCACGTTAGTGGGGGAGGATCGAAGCATCCTGCCGGCAATTTCCGGCCGACTGAGGGGGTTATCTTAGAACACCGCCAACGCCCGTCCAATAGTTGGCCCAGCAAGAAATCCGGCGTAAAGGAAATCACTCAAAGTTGAATTCGGGGAACTCGGCTGGGCTGTCCCCATGCTTTTGCAGTATAGTCGAACCTGGCGCCGGGCGAATGCAAAGCTTCGGACTGTCGCGAGAAGGATTCGAGCGGAAGTTTTTCCGGCGCCAGAGGGCCAATTTCGCATGTTTCATTTTGCCACTCGAGTCGCCCCTGCTTTTGTCGTGTTGCTTTTTATCGGTCCCGCTATAACCCACGCCGGTCAGGCTCCTGCCGACAACCCTGCCAAAGGGATTGCCTTTTTCGAAGCCAAGATCCGACCGGTGCTGGTCGAAAACTGCTACAAGTGCCACTCGGCCGCGGCGGGAAAATCGCAAGGCGGACTTCAGCTCGATACCAAGAAAGGCATCCGCGCCGGCGGCGACCGCGGCCCAGCCGTGGTTCCGGGTAACCCGGATGCCAGCCTATTGCTTACCGCGATTTCGCACACCGACCCCGATCTCAAGATGCCTCCCAAGAAGGAGCGTTTGCCGGCCGCCGTTCTGAGCGATGTGAAAACCTGGATTGGCATGGGCGCTGCCGACCCGCGCGAACATGAGGCAGCCGCGGCTGCCAGGCCAAGCGTCGACATAGAGGCCGGCCGGCAATTTTGGGCTTTCCAGAAACCCGTTTTGCACAAGCCTCCGTCCACCAAGAATCCTGCATGGGGCAGGCGCGAGCTGGATCAGTTCGTTTTGGCCAGGCTGGAAGCGGCCGGCCTGAATCCTTCGCCCGATGCAGCCCCGGCCGCCTTATTGCGCCGCCTGCACTTCGATCTCGTTGGTTTGCCGCCCACGCCCGAAGCGTTGCGTCGCTTTCTTGCCCGCATCGATAAGCAGGGCCTCGACAAAGCGTTGGAAGTGGAAACCGATGCCTTGCTGGCCACTCCGCAGTTCGGCGAACGCTGGGGCCGGCACTGGCTCGATGTGGCCCGTTTCGCCGAATCGAGCGGCAAGGAAGCGAACATTGCGTTCCCGCACGCTTGGCGCTATCGCGATTATGTCATTGACGCCGTCAATGCGGACATGCCTTTCGATCGCTTCGTAATGGAACAAATCGCCGGCGATCTACTGCCTTACAAGAACGATGCGGAGCGCGCCCGCCTCTTGATCGCCACCGGCTTTCTGGCCGTGGGCCCCAAGAACCTGGAAGAAGGCAACCCGGCCCAGTTCAGGGCTGACCTTGTCGACGAACAGATCGATGCGGTTACGCGCGCCGTGCTGGCCGAATCGGTGGCTTGCGCCCGCTGCCACAATCATAAATTCGATCCCTTTGCCATGGAGGACTATTACGCGCTCGCCGGTGTCTTCTCCAGCACCAAAACCTATTTCGGCACTTCGGTTTCGCCTGCCAACCGCGTGGGCGGCGACCCGTTGAATTTGCCGCGAGGCGCCCATCAGCCGATCTTTAATCCGTCCATTCCGAAAGAACAAGTCGCCAAGCTCAAAGCCGATCTCGCCAAGCTGCAGAAGGAAGAAAAGGACGGTCGGGCCGCAGTTTTGAAAGCAGCGATCGAAGGACGTGACACGGAGAAGATTTTCACCCTCACCGATGCACTGCGCATTTTTTGGGTTTCGGGAAATATCAAGGGCCAGCTCGACAAGGTGGATGAAAACGGCCGAGCGTTGCCTCTAGCGATGGGCGTGCGCGAAGGCGACAAAATCGCCGACGCCCCGTTGATGGAACGCGGCGACGTGAGCAAACGCGGTAAACCGGTGCCGCGCGGCTTCCCCCACGTGATCGCGCTGGCCTCTGCATCGCGGATTCCTGCCGATCACAGCGGCCGGCTCGAGTTGGCACAGTGGCTCACGCATCCCGATAATCCTTTGACGGCGCGCGTCATGGTCAATCGCATTTGGCGGCATCTTTTCGGGGCGGGCATCGTCCGCTCCGTCGATAATTTCGGCACCACGGGCGAGCGGCCCAGCCATCCGGAATTGCTCGATAACCTGGCGGTCCAATTCGCGGCGAATGGCTGGTCGATAAAGCGCATGGTTCGCGAGATCGTGCTGTCACGCACCTATCGTCAATCGTCGGGCTACGACGAATATGCCTTCCGCGTCGATCCCGAAAATCGCCTACTCGGCCGCGCCGTCAAACGTCGCCTCGACGCCGAAGCCATTCGCGACGCGATGCTGGCCGTTTCGGGTGAACTGGATCCAGCCCGGCCGACTGGCTCCCTGGTGGCTTGCGTGATAGGCGATGGGCCGATCTCGCTCATCGGCCTGAATCCCAAGCTGCCCACCGATCTCGATGGGTCCCGCCACCGGTCGGTTTACTTGCCGGTGCTCCGCGATCGCCTGCCCGATGTGCTCGACCTGTTCGATTTCGCCGAGCCGAGCCTGGTCACCGGCGATCGCCAAACCACCAATGTGCCCGTGCAGGCCCTTTACCTGATGAATAGCCCGTTCGTGCAAGCTCGGGCCTTTGGCCTGGCCGACCTGCTCCTGCGTGAACGCAATGACGAACAGCGTATTCGCCGGGCCTTCCAACTTTGTTTCAGCCGCGAGCCCGACGCTGACGAGCTGAAGATGACCGCCGCCTTCTTGGAAAAAGCCGACAAAGCCGCCGGCGACGACCATAAACAACGCCGTTTGGCTCTTGCCTCTTGCTGCCAAGCCCTGCTGGCAGCCGCCGAATTCAGGAATCTCGATTGAGGGGACTGCTTTGTTCCCCAGACGTTACAGACATCTGGAAATTGGTGCCGAAGGCACGAGCTTCTCCCCCCCTTGGCAAGAGGGGGAGAAGATGGGTTGGTGCCCGATGGGATTGGTTAATCAAGCTAATGCTTAAGTCGCGCCGTGTGTCTACATTGGCCTGGTTCGAGTGCCTTTTGAATGCGTATTGAGGGGAAAAGTTATGGCCGAATCCCGTTTGGACAATCGCCCCTCGCTATTCTCCCGTCGCCATGCCCTGAAATCGATCGCCTCGGGGTTCGGCTATCTGGCGTTCGCCAGTCTGGCTCACGCCGCATCCGCTAAGGAAACGGCACGCGCTCCCGGCGCTGGTTTGGCGCCTCGCATGCCACACTTCCCTGCTCGGGCCAAGCGCGTCATTTTTCTCTGCATGAACGGCGGGCCTTCGCATGTCGATATGTTCGATTATAAACCCGTGCTCAACAGCCATTCGGGGGCTGCTTCCACCGTGGGCGCGACCGCGGCGGCGCCAAACTCTTGGGCTCTCCCTTCAAATTCGCCCAGCACGGCCAATCGGGGCTGTGGATGTCGGAAGTGCTCCCACATCTCGCCAAGCAGGCCGACGATTTGTGCGTCATCAACAGCATGCATACCGATTTGCCGAATCACGCCCAGGCATTCATCCAAATGCACACAGGCAGTTTTCAGTTCGTTCGGCCCTCCGTCGGCGCCTGGACGCTTTACGGCCTGGGCAGCGAGAACGCCAATCTGCCCGGCTTCGTCACCGTGAATCCGCCTTCGGATAACGGCGGCGCCCGCAACTATGGCAGCGCTTTTCTTCTCCGCGATTTGCCAGGGGACCAAAATCGGCGGCAATCAGATTCCCGGATTTTACGCCGCCTTCCTCAAGAAGGATCAAGAACCGGGGCCGCCACTCAAGAATCTCGAAAACGGCAACCTCACGCATGAAATGCAGCGTGCTCAGCTCGATCTGGTGCGCGACTTGAATCGCCGCAAGCTCGAACAGGACGTTTATCATCCCGAAATTGAAGGCGCCATCGAATCGTTCGAGCTGGCCTTTCGCATGCAAGCCGAGGTTCCGCAGGTGCTGGATATGCGTTCCGAGCCGCAATCGATGCTCAACCTTTATGGCGTGGGCCCGGGTTTGCCGACGGATCGGTTCGGCCGCCAGTGCATTCTGGCGCGCCGATTAGCCGAGGCGGGCGTGCGCTTCATCGAAATCACCGCTCCGGGCTCCTGGGATCACCACTTCCTGCTCAGGGAAACCTTGCCCAAGAGCTGTTTGGCGACCGATCAACCGATCGCCGCCCTGCTGATCGATCTGAAGCAACGTGGCTTACTGAACGATACGCTGGTCGTTTGGGCGGGAGAATTCGGCCGCACGCCCTATGCCCAGAGCGTCAACGGCCGCGACCATAACAATAAGGGTTTCACACTGTGGATGGCAGGCGGCGGCGTCAAAGGCGGCCTGGCCTACGGCGCCACCGACGAGTTCGGCTACCAAGCGGTGCAGAATCCTGTGCACATTCACGATTGGCACGCCACGGTGCTGCACCTGCTTGGCCTCGACCACGAACGCCTGACCTTCAACTACGGCGGCCGCGACTTTCGGTTGACGGATGTTTATGGGAATGTGGTATCGGGGATTTTGGCTTGAAGCATTTAGAACACACCTGCTGACTTTTCTCAGAGCAGTTGGAGGCGCTTTTGTCGTTGAGTAAATCACACGGCGGCAAGTGCGCTGGAGTTGCCGGGTCGTAGTCCCAAGGGATGGGATCGAAAAAGACAATCCTCATGCTAAACGCCCGAACTCATGAACCCGAACGTAAGGCCTCCGTCGGGCCGGCCTGTATTGCCCACGGCTTGCGTCAGGTTGGCTAAGTTGCCAAAGACGGTCAGCTTGGGTTCGACGTAAGGCAACCGCTGAGCGGCAACCGAGGGCAATGGACAGGCCCTTGGCGCCGACTGGGAAATGCTATCGTTCATTACAACCTCTGGAATTAGTCCCTTTCAAGGCGGCGCGTTGCCGCCCAAGAGCACGGTAATCTGGCTGCCGAAATAGCCGGTGGTGACCAAATCTTGCCGGCCGTCGCCATTCACGTCTGCGAGTAGAATGCCGGCCGGCCCCACGCCTACTGCAAAATCCTGCTTGGCCTGGAACGTGCCGTTGCCATTGCCCAGCAGCACACTGATCGTACCGGCGGCGCCGTTGCCAACGATCAGGTCTGGGATGCCGTCGAAATTCACGTCACCCACGGTCAAGGCAGTCGGCCGATAGCCGGTGACGAAGTCCTGCTTGGCCTTGAAGGTGCCGTCGCCATTGCCCAAGAGCACGCTTACCGTGCCGTCGCGATAGTTGATGACCGCCAGGTCGAGCTTGCCGTCGCCATTCAAATCGCTCACGCGGACCACATAGGGCGCTTGACCCGTGGCGAAATCTTGCTTGGCCTTGAAAGTGCCATCGCCGTTGCCCAAGAGAACGCTCACGGTGTTGTTGCCGTAGTCGGCGACCACCACGTCGGGCTTGCCGTCGCCATTGACGTCCGCCACGCGCACGCTGTACGGCATCGCATCGACGGAGAACAGTTGCTGATTCTTGAACGTACCGTTGCCGTTTCCCATGAGCACGCTCACGGTGTTGCTGCCACGATTGGCGACTACGATATCGAGCTTGCCGTCGCCATTCACGTCGGCCAACGTGACATCACGAGGCTGCGTGCCCACGGCGAACGACTGAGCGGCCAAGAACGTGCCGTCGCCGTTGCCCAGCAGCACGCTGACCGTGCCGGCGGTAAAATTGGCGGTGACGATATCGGTCTTGCCGTCGCCGTTGACGTCGCCCAGGGCTACTGAGCGCGGCCCCAAGCCTGTGACGAAATCTTGCTCCGTCTTGAAGGAGCCGTCGGCGTTGCCCAGCAGCACGCTGACGGAGTTGGCTCCGTTATTGGCGCTCACCAGGTCGACTTTGCCGTCGCCGTTGAGATCGCCGGCAACGATCTGGAAGGGATGCGCGCTCGTGCTCGCGGTCAGCGGGCCTTGGAACGGATTGTTGCCCAGCAGCACGCTGACCGTGCCGGAACTGCTGGCAGCGGCAATGTCGAGCCTGCCGTCGTCGTTCACGTCTGCCACCGCCACGGAGGATGGTGAGCTGCCGGTGGTGAAATCTTGCTTGGCGGCGAAAGTGCCATTGCCGTTGCCCAGTAGCACACTCACGGTCGAGCTGCCGGAATTGGTCACTATCAGGTCGAGCTTGCCGTCGCCGTTGACGTCGGCCACTGCCACAGAGGACGGAGAGCTGCCGGTGGTGAAATCTTGCTTGGCGGCGAAAGTGCCATTGCCGTTGCCCAGTAGCACGCTCACGGTGCTACTCTTGGAGTTGGCGGCGATGAGGTCGAGCTTGCCGTCGCCGTTGACGTCGGCCACCGCCACCGCGACCGTATAGCCACCGGTCGTGAAGCTATGTTGAGCCTGGAAGGTTCCGTTGCCGTTGCCCAGCAAAACGCTAACGCTGCCGGAGCCGCTAAAGTCGCCGTAGTTGGCCGTGATGAGGTCGAGCTTGCCGTCGCCGTTGACGTCAGCCGCCACCACGGAATGGGGATCACCGCCGGTCGTGAAGCTCCCGTCATACTCAAAATTTCCGCTGCTGTTGCCCAGTAGCACGCTTACCGTGTCGTTGAAGGAGTTGGCCGTGACCAGGTCGGGCTTGCCGTCGCCGTTGAGGTCGGCCGCCGCCACGGAAAGCGGCTGGCTGCCGGCATGGTTATCTTGCTTGGCGGCGAAGGTGCCATCGCCGTTGCCCAACAACACGCTCACGGTGCCGGCTGCCTTGTTGACGGTTATGAGGTCCAGTTTGCCGTCGCCGTTGACGTCGGCCGCCACCACGGAGGAGGGATTGTTGCCCGTGATGAAATCTTGCCTGGCGCCGAAGGTGCCATTGCCGTTGCCCAGTAGAACACTGACGGTGTTGCTGCCGGAATTGGCCACTATCAGGTCGAGCTTGCCGTCGCCGTTGACATCCGCCAGCGTCACCGCGCTCGGTTGTGTGTTGGTAGTGAAATCCTGTTTCGGCTGAAGCGGCGGGCTGCCATGGGCGGGAAACGAATTCAGAAGCGACGTAAAACTATTGCCGGCATAGTTGGCAATGAGGAGGTCGGGACGGCCGTCGCCATTGACATCGGCAGCGGCGATCCCCATCGGATCGGATCCGGCAGCATAAGCGGAAAAAGACTGGAAGGAGCCGTTGCCGTTGCCCAGCAGGATGCCTGCGGTGTTGCCGCCGCCGTTCGCCACGGCAAGGTCGGTTCGCCCGTCGCCGTTCAAATCGGCGACAACCAAGGCGATGGGCTGGCTCGCCGTGATGTAATCGTGTTTGGCCTGGAAAGTGCCGTTGCCGTTGCCCAACAACACGCTCACGGTGCCGGCTGACTTGTCGGCAACGGCGAGATCGATTTTGCCGTCCCCGTTGAAGTCGCCGGTCGCGACGAAATCTGGCGTCGATCCGGTTGCAAAAAGCTGCGCGGGTTGAAACTTGCCATTGCCGTTGCCCAATAACACACTCACGATGTCGTTCTTGGCGTTCGTAACCGCCAGATCGATTTTGCCATCGCCATTGAAATCGCCGAGCGCGATGGCGGATGGATAAGTTCCCGAGTTGACGGTTTGGGCGCCTTGAAACGTGCCGTTGCCGTTACCCAGCAAGATGCTGATCGTGCCGCTTTGGTAGTTGGCCACAGCAAGATCGATGTTGCCGTCATGGTTGAAATCGCCCAAGACGCTGAAAGTTGGGTCTGATCCCGCAACGAAAACTTGCGCAGCGGCAAAGGTGCCGTTGCCATTCCCCAGAAACGCGCTCACCGTCCCGCTTCCTGCGTTAGCGATGGCGAGGTCGATCTTACCGTCGCCATTGAAATTCCCCGCGACGATGGAATCGGGCTCGAGTCCGGTGACCAAGGTTTGTGCGACAGCAAACGCGCCGTTGCCGGTGTTTAAAAACACGGTTACCGAGTTGCCCAGATAATTTACGACCGCGATATCAATCTTGCCGTCGCCGTTGAAATCGCCGGAGGCAATGGCGATCGGTCCGTTGCCCGTGGCGATATTGCCGGAGGACAAAAGATGCAAATTGGTCGGCCCCAGGACGGTTAGCGTGAAGGATTGCGTGGCGTCCGAGCCAACGCCGTTGCTGGCCGTGAAGGTAATTGCGAACGCGCCATTGACGTCTGCAGCCGGCGTTCCGCTCAGCAGGCCGGTGGCCGCGTCGAAAGTTATGCCGCTGGGCAAGTGGCCGTTTTCCGCCAGGGTGGGTGTCGGAAAGCCGGTGGCGCTAACCACGAAGGAGTCGGGGGTGCCCGCGATGAAGGTTGTGCTCGAGACGCTGGTGATGACGGGCGGGGAGTTCGCAGCCACGGCAACTGTGAATGTATCCGAGCTTGTATTGCCGTAGGGATCGGTAACGCTCACCGTCACCGTGTCGGTGCCGGGCGCGTAAAGGTGTGAGGCTTTGTCCCCAGCGCCCTTGTGCCAGGGCGATGAAAGTCGTGTCGGTGGCGCCGTCGCCCCAATTGACCGCGACGTTCCAGGGGCCGTTGACCCCGGGTTGACTGAAGGATCCGAGGCCAAGTGCGGCGCTGACCTCTTGACCGGCCGTCTGGTTGGAAGGGGGCGTCAACACCGGTGGGGCAAAAACCGAAACGCTGAACGTGGCGAACGCTGATTTCCCGGACGGGTCGGTTACCGTAACGGTCACGGTGTCGGTGCCGACGGCGGCGTAGGTATGCGTCTGCGTGCCCAGCGCACCCTCGGCGTTGACGCTGAACCGGGTGTCACTCGTACCATCACCCCAGTTCACATCCACGTTCCAGGCGCCGCTCACGTCGGCTTCCGAGAAGAAGCCAAGGCTGACCGAGTCGGCAATGGCCTGGCCGGCGGACTGGTTGGACGGCGCCTTGACCACCGGCACGGGGTTGCTGTTGAGCATGGTGATCTTGCTGATGAAGCCGTCCTGGCCCCCCGCGTTGGTCGCTTGCAGCGGATTGACGGTGGGAAAATCGGGCGAAGTTGTATAACCCGTCACGTAGACATTGCCGGAGCTGTCCAGCGCAACTTTTGTCGCCACGTCGTTGACGCTGCCACCCAGGTAGGTGGAGAATGCGAGTGTCGCGCCCACAGGATCTAACTCGCTGATGAAAGCGTTGTAGCTGGCGAGGCCACCGTTGTCGTGGTTGGTCGCTTGGATCGGATTTGCCGTCGGGAAATTAGCCGCGTCGGTTCCGCCGACCACGTAGGCATCGCCCGCGCTGTCCACGGCGATTCCGCCGGCAAAGGCGTAGTTGCTACCGCCCAGGTAGGTGGAGTAAATCAGTGCCGTGCCGGCGGCATTAATCTTTGCGACGAACTCATCTTGACCACCGGGTTGGGTGGACTGGAACGCATTGACCGTGGGAAAATCCGAGGAATAGGTCGATCCGGCGACATAGGCCTCACCTGCGCTGTCTACGGCAATCCCTGTGGCATAATCATTGTCGCTGCCGCCCAGGTAGGTTGAGTACACGAGCGAGGCGCCGCCTGGGCTTAGCTTGGTCACGAAGGCATCATCCGTCGACCCGGGCGCCCCGCCAAAGAATGGCTGGATGGCAGTGGGCGTTATTGGGAAGTCAGGCCCATTCGTGGCGCCGCAGACGTAGATGGTGCCCGTACTGTCGACTGCGATGGCGTGGGCCGCGTTCCCTTCGCTGCCGCCCAGGTAGGTGGAGAACACCAGGGCCGTGCCAGCGGCATTGATTTCCGCAACGAACCCATCGGTATCCGCATTAGTCGTTTGGAAGGCATTGACCAAAGGGAAATTGGTGGACCCGGTAACGCCGCAGATGTAAGCGTTTCCTGAACTGCTGACGGCAATACCTGCACCCTGGTCCGTGCTGCTACCGCCCAGGTAGGTCGAGTACACCAGCGCCGAGCCGGTTGCGTTCAACTTGGTCACGAATGCATCTTGAGAGCCGGCAAAAGTGGATTGAATCGGGTTGGCCGTGGGGAAATTGGTGGATGTGGTGGTGCCAACGACATAGGCCTCGCCCGAGCTATCCACCGCGATTCCGAAGCCATCGCTCGTGCCGTTGCCGCCCAAGAAAGTGGAGTACACCAGCGCCGTGCCCGCAGCATTCAGCTTCGCAACGTAGGCAACCTGTGTGGCGCTGCCGAGGGAGTTCTGGAAGCCATTCACAATCGGGAAATTCGTCGATTGGGTATAGCCGGAGACGTAAGCCTCGCCGGCGCTGTCTACAGCGATACCAACGCCGCCGTCCGTGCTGCTGCCGCCCAGATAGGTGGAGTAAGACAGCACGGGATCGATAATCAGCTCCTGCGTCGTGTCGTAGGGACCAACCTCGAAGCCGACCTGGCCGTTGGCCTCGATCACATAATTGCCGGCCACCACATGGCGGACGCCATCGTCTTCCTGGTAAACGACCGGGGCGCGTTCCACGACGTCGCCGCCGGCCGTCTGCAACAGCAGGTCACCGGCGCTATCCAGCGCGATGCTCTGGGCGCCTGCGAAGTGAAGCTGGATGGCGGAGGGATCCGCCCCGGGCGCAACGCGGAAATCGTATTCCAGCTGGGTCTGATTCCCGTAGTAAATCAGGTCGACGCCAGGATAGACACCTTGGTATTGCACCTGAGCGTAATTTGGGACGTTCGTAATCCATTGGCTGGGATTGTTGCCGAGGAAGTAATTGCTGATGCTTGCCTGCCGCTCCAGCCCCGTCGCCGCGGCCGCTGGGTTGGCCCCGACCAACTGCATCTGGAGCACGCTCGGCGCCTGGCTGTTAGCCACTGAGACGGAACTCGCATCAGATTGCCCGGGCTGTAAGCTGAGCACCGCTTCACGAGAATTCAGAAAGAGGGTGTAGCCGCTGCCTTGTGATAGATAGCCGGCCTGGCTGTCCGTTTGACCGAGGTTCGGCTCGAAACTTAACGGCACCTGTCCATAAGCGGCGCCAAGCGAGGCCCCACTCAAGAGATTGCGAACCTCGAGAAACTCAACGTTGAGGCGGACCGGGCGCAGTTTGGCTTTGCGGCCTTTCGAACGCCTCTTGTGCAGCAGGCTGTCCACGTACCCGAATTTCCAGGCCAAAGCTCGACGCAGGAAAATCAGCATGGTTAGGGTCTCAAACGTAGTCGAGGTGCGAACCTGTAACCCAATCACTTCCGGCGGCAGATTTTGAAATTGTGCTTTTTTATCGGCTATTCGCTCATGATTTTGAGCCTGAAGGGCTCATTCTTACAGCCCAAGCCGTAAGGCCTGGGTTTTCTCAGCGATTTCTTTCGATCCTGTAGGGATCGTTCGAATTCACGCCATGGTGGGGCTTGCATGTTTGACCCAGTCAAAGTGCCAATCAGGTGAACGTGCCCTTCAGGCCCGAAATCCTAGCATTTCGTGGTTCCTAGGCCTTTGGCCTGGGCTATAAGAATGAGCCTTTCAGGCTCAAATACTCGGGAAGACCAAAGAAGCGCAATTTAAAGCGCGCAGACCGAGCGCTCGGGCATTGCTTGGCCGGTGAGGACATGGCTTCGCAGCAAAGCCTCACCGGCCCTTCTTGGGGTGTCGGTCGTCAATAGTAGGGCGGATGGGCGACTGGCGATCAGCCTGCTACCTAGGGCTTCGGTTGGGTGATTATGGGGCGCCGAATGGGTGACTTTTGGGCCAGATCTCCCAGATCTCGAACCTGGCCCGTTTCCACTTGAATCGTGCCGAGCTCCTTCGACAATGGGTGTGAGAGTCCCCAGGTGTATTTCTGCCCAGAGAACAAAACCATCTCAAATCGCCCGAGATTATCGGCCTGGGCCATGGCGTGGCCCGGACTATCGTCTTCGCTGAGGATCACATAGGCGCCGGGCATGGCGTTGCCGTGTTCGTCCAACAGCCTGCCTATCGCTTTGCCGCATGGTTCGAGCTTGACCGTCAGAGGCTGCGGCTCGTTTCCGCGAACCGTCACGACCTTGCCCAGTTTTTTGCCGCGATGCTGGAAAAATAGCTCGCGGCTACCGTGCGTGTTCAGTCCGGTGGCTGTGAACGAGGCTCCTTCCAACAATTCGCTGATCTCGCGAAATGCGGTCAGCCCAACGACTGTGACACCAGTCAAGGGCTGGCCGTCCGGCCCCAGCACCGTTCCCTGAACCGTTTGCGCCGTTCGCAGCGGGAGATCAAGTTCCTCGCTAAGCGCTCTCTCGGACGGGTCGATCAGAGCAAGCGCATGGTACTTGTTGATTTGGAGGGCGCCCGGCTGACCAAGTCCCAGGGCAATGGCAACAATGGGATCAAGGTCCGATGACAGCGCCGATAACGCCTCCGGGCGGAAGTGAGCAGGTTGTTGCCTCAGGAAATCGACCCATTCCTTGCTCGTGACGTCAGCCACGGCGTAATCCTCGCGCGGCGAGGCCACCACGCCAATCACTCCGGGTCCGGGCAAAACAGCCAGAGAATAGGAGCCATCCGGACGCACTTTGGCAGTTGAAGCCGGGATCATATTGACGCAACTCACCCGGCGACCTTGTGGATTGCCTACCAGAGGGTAGTACTCCACCACTGCCGACTTCGGCGGCTTCTCTGTCGAGTCGTTCGTGACCTTCCCCGAAAGAGCGACCCCGCGCAGGAGGAATAGATCCTGGCTCGACTCGACTGCTTCGCCCTGCGGACGCACACAGATCTGGCCGGCGAAGTAACCTTGACCAGATTCCGGAAGTGCCACGAGGCCAAAACCAGTCCCCTTGGAATACTCGACGATTTCGAACCGACCATTCGTGCCCGTGCGGGCCGTGGCATTGCCATGGATGACCGTTATTTTGACACCGCCAATGGGTTTGTGCGTACCTTCGTCACCAACCACCCCTCGGATGGTGTACACTTGCGACGCCACATACTCGAACCCCGGCCAATAAATACGAGCATTCCGAGAGGCTTCCTCCGCAGGCCTGGTTGTCATGTTGAGTAACGTGCGGGGCAATCGGGGGCCCTTCGAGCGCAAAGACCGCAATGCGATCGCGCCCCAGACCGCCGCAACGCCACCGGCCATCGGCATCGGTAAAAATGGCCTGGGCGTTTCCCGGTAGCGGGCCCTTCCAGCACCGCGGCGCCCATCCATCCGGGCGCCTTTGAGAAAACGGGTCAAGTCGTCTACCGGGGCGCTATAAATGGCTTCGACAACCAGCTTGGCCCCGGCAACCGGACTTCGATCGGCATTGAGCACGCGCCCGCTCACGGGGAGATCGTCGACCACCTGGAGTTTCAGGTCACCGGCGGCCGACGGGCCGATCTCCGCCCACTCCGGTCCATAGCCGGCCGCGACGGCCATGACCGCAGGCTTTGCATCGTCCAGCATGCCGGCATCCAGCTCCGACGTGGCAAAGCGGAACCGGAACCGACCATTCGCGCCCGTCGTCGCCCGGCGCGGATAGGACCTAGGCCGAGCCTGTTCTGCAAGCGCATTCTCCGGCATGGCTCGACGAAAGATGTGGCGTGCAGAGTAGCCCACATATAATTCCGCGCCTGCCAACGGCTTGCCGTGCGGATCGAGCACGAGCCCTCCGACATCAATAGGAATGTCGGACTGGTCCCAAAAAGGCCCGGGCGGATGCGGGATCGGTTTTGGTAAAGCCGCGAGGCTAGCGCGAGGCGATGTATCTTGGGCCGGCATCGCAGGCTCGGACGACTGCCGCTGGAGCGCGATGCCGGTGCCCAGGGCAGCGATTGTCAGCAGTAGCGCCGTTGCCATGACAAGCCTGGGAATGGCCATGGCCATTCCCACTCGGCCGGCCAGGGCCGCGGCAGACGCAGAGACGCCCGTCACCGTTCCCTGGCCCGCCCCAAAGGCAAGCGCGCCGGAGATCACTCGGGCGAGCAGCCCGGCAATGACTGCCGCTGACGCCGTGACTCGCGATACTTCCACGGCCGCCAAGGCCGCGGCTAAGGTCAAGCCCCGGCGAACCAGCCGGTCGTGCAGCTGCGCTCTGCCTCGTTCCAGGCGGCCCTTGACGGAGCCGGACGTCCAGCCAAGCTGCCGAGCCGCCTCTTCCAGGCTTCGGCCCTCCAGGCAGCAGACGATGATCGGTAGGCGATACCGTTCCGGCAAGCGCTGTACTTCCTCGTCCACGATCGTGAGCATTTCGCGCGCCGAGAGCTCCGCCAGCGGATCGGCACGTCCATCTGCAAGAGCCTCGAGCAGCGGCCCGGCCTCGTGGCAGCGGATGCGGGCCGTTCGCGCCTTGAGCGCCACACGCCGAGCCACGCCGTGCAGCCACGCGGGCAGCGCTTTGCGCGGCTTGACCGTTGCAGCTTTACGAGCCAGGACCATGAAAGTTGCCTGAAAGGCGTCTTCAGCCTGGGTGCCGTTGCCAAGGATCCGCCAGCACACCTGAAGCACCATGGCGCCATGGCGCTTCACCAGCGCCGTGAACGCTTGCTCATCGCGCCCCGTAACGAAACGGTCCAATAAGGCTCCATCACTTTCCTCCTTCCCAGAAGGAAGTGCCGCCAACCGGCGGATGTAGCACAGGAGCGCTTCCTGGCCCGAAGGCATGGATGAATCCTCATCAACCGCAAGTCCCGTTCAATTCCTCAACTGCATCTATATTGCCCGTAGACGTCCGAACGGCACACTAATTTTTGAAACTTGGCTCTGCCACTTCGGCATTTGAAGGGTGCTGGGGAGGGCACGAGCTCGGCCATTTCGACGGCTTGACAGACCTAGACCCAACCGCGAACGCCAACAACCGCATGGCGCTTTCGCTGGGCACGGGAACGAGCGCATCCAGGATCTCGACACGACCTTTGCCGAGCTCATGGACATCGAAGATGAG
This sequence comes from uncultured Gemmataceae bacterium, assembly GCA_963748025.1. Classification (GTDB taxonomy): domain Bacteria; phylum Planctomycetota; class Planctomycetia; order Gemmatales; family Gemmataceae; genus CAVVHZ01. The sequence continues at coordinate 80,405 of CAVVHZ010000036.1, read as the reverse complement.
GGCCACCCCAGCGCACCGAAGCCTTCCACACCCGCAGCCGTCACTCTCTCAGGCACACCACCTGACCGACCCGAAGTTCGCCGGTCCTGATAACCGTCCCATAAACGCCGGCGTAGTTGTCGTTCATGCGGATCACGGTCTTCATTATTTCGGCGTTTGCTTGGGCGGTGTCTGGGTCGAGATTGATCATCGCACAACGCTTGTCCCGCAAGGTGACGCTGATGGCCGGGCCTGTACCATCGGGGCCAAATTCAAGGATCTTGCCGACCCAGCGATCTTCCTCGAATGGCTGGACTCCGCCGGTGTCGATCACGATATTCGGCCTGAATCGCAGAATATCGAGGTCGTGGCCCGCCTCTCGACCGATGCTCCCTATCGTTCCCAAAGTGATCGCGGAAACTCCGGCCTCGTCGAAGACTCCATGGCTAAGTTGCATGAGCTCGACATTCGCCCCGTGCCGCTTTGCAATTTCCTTTGGCAAGGCTTCGTCGGTGAGGGCGTATTCTTTGCCGTCGGGTGTCCGGACGTGGGTCGGCAGGGGTTCCCCGGTCGTATCCTGGCGCCCGATCGGTTCGTAGAGGAGCAATTCGGGAAGTCGGCTCGCCGTCAACCAAGGGTACGTGCCGAGGTCGACAAGGCGTCGAAACGCCAGTCGCCGGTCGCCTTCGACGCCATGCCAGCCGAGTGTTGCGGAATCGAGCCAAATACCGGCCATCGATTTGATCGGGTATCGAAATAAATAGCTAATGTGACCGAGCTTAATTCCCATGGGGCTATTCTCGAAATTGCCGTGTGTTCCTAGCGATGTCGAACAAGGGGCGGCGTTCGCCAACCTCTTCCCCGCACTGCGAGCGACGCTGCCGGGAAAAAAGACGTGTGTGTCGTCGCGCAATGCAATCCATTTTCGCAGACGGCACTCCCAAGGGAAAGAGACGTGTGTGTCGTCGCGCAATGCAATCCATTTGCGAGAGCAGCGGGGACGATAGCATAGCGGGGCAAGCGTGGCAGCCGCAATCGGAAAAACTTGGCTGGAAACCCTGAGCACGGAAAGTCGCGCAGTAGAAATAGCGCCAAGTCTGGCTTTGCAGGAAAACGCCGGATTCCTGTGGCATTATGCCGAAATCGTCGTTAGGAGAAGAGTAGAACTCTTTTCGTCTATCCTTCAGGAGCTGTTGCCATGCCTCGGCTTGGGTTTCGGAAAGTTGGCCTGTTCCCGATTGCCGGCGTCCTATTCGGCTTGGCCTTCCTGGTGCCCGCACATGGCCGGGCCGACGATGCCGCCGGTTCGCAAACGCGCTTGCTTAAGGATTTGAAGTACCTCACCAGCGACGAATGCGAGGGCCGCGGCGTCGGCACCAAGGGGATTAACCTGGCCGCCGATTACATCGCCCGAGGATTCTCACAGGCCGGGCTCAAACCGGGCGGCGATAACGGCACTTATTTTCAGAACTTTATGGTCTCCGGCGGAGCACGCATCGAAAAACCAGCTACGCTGGTGCTCACCGACTCGTCGGGCAAAACCATCACCTTGAAGACGGACGAGCAGTTCACGGTGCAGCGATCGAGCGGCGCCGGCACGGTGGACGCAGGCATCGTTTTTGCCGGCTATGGACTAACCTGTCCGAAGCTGGGGTATGACGATTACGCCGGGCTCGACGTGGCCGGCAAGGTGGTGATCGTACTGCGCTTTACGCCTCGCTACACCAATCTTAAATCCGATCCGTTCGGGGCCAACGATCGAACGGTCGACGCCAGCGATTACCGCGAAGACATCAAAGCGGCCAACGCCCAGGCCCACAAGGCGGCGGCCGTGCTCATCATCAATGGCTCCGCACCTTTCCCTCCCGGACTCGCTCAGCGCGGCGGTCGGGGCGGACGAGGCGGCCGAGGCGGCGCCGGTGCTCAGACAGATCCGCTCATGCCGGCTCCGCGGGCCTCGGCACGCAATACCGGGGAAACCCCCGCCCGGGTCAGCGGTACGGAAGTGGTCAAGATTCCCGTCGTTCAGGTTCAGCGTTCGCTGGTAAATGACCTGCTGCACTCGGCAGGCCCCGGGCTTACGGATGTGGAGAAGACCATCGACAGCACGCTAAAGCCGCAGAGCAAAATTCTGCCCGGCTGGACCTGCAAGCTGGAAACGTCCATCAAGCACTCGCTCGTCCCGGTGAAAAATGTCATCGGCGTGCTGGAGGGTTCCGGGCCCCATGCCGACGAAACCATCGTGATTGGCGCCCACTATGACCATGTCGGCTACGGCAGCGGCGGCGGCTTCGGCGGCGTCAGCACCTTTGGCGGCGTCGGGGCTTTCGGATCTCCGCCCCTGCGAACGACAACACGCATGGTCCACCACGGCGCGGACGATAACGCTTCCGGCTCGGTAGCTGTCATGGAACTGGCCCGCCGTTTTGCCAATCACCCCGAGCGGCGCGGCCGCCGGCTAGTCTTTATGACCTTCACCGCCGAGGAAGCCGGCCTGATCGGCTCCGCTTATTATGGCCGGCATCCCGTGTTCCCCTTGGACAAAACCGCGGCCATGGTGAACTTCGACATGATCGGCCGACTGCAGGACGATCGTCTCGAGGTCACCGGCGTGGGCACGGCCAAGGTGCTCGAGGAAATGGTCGATCGCCTAGCTTCGAAGTACAAGTTTCACCTCACCAAGGTGCAGACCGGTTTCGGACCGAGCGATCACCAGTCGTTCACGCTTCGCGGTGTGCCGGCCCTGGAATTCTTCACGGGTTTTCACGAGCAATATCACATGCCCAGCGACCGCGTCGAGACGATCAACTTGCCGGGCTTGGAAAAGATCGTGGAACTGGTGGCTGACAGCGTTACGGAGTTGGGTACGCGCGAGGGTCGGCCGGAATACCTCAAGGTGACGACCCCGTACCCGCGAACCACGGCCTTGTGGGCGGTGACAAGCTCCTTCGGCGTGATCCCGAATGCAACCGATAGCAAAGGCGGCATCCTGGTCGACGAAGTTTTTGCCAACACCCCGGCCGCCCGTGCCGGTTTGAAAGCGGGAGATCGCATCGTCGCCGTTGGCGGTCAGGCGGCGGAAGATTTGCAGACCTATCTGCACGTGATCCGAGCCCTGCCGGTGGGCGAACCGGTCGATGTGTTTGTGGTTCGCGGCGATCGGCCCAAGAAAATGGTGGTCGCGCTGACCAAGGTTAACGTCGCCCAGGCGGCGACGACCTTCGGCATCACGATCGACGCCAAGGACAAGGCCGGTTTGCTCCTGACGGCGGTTACGCCAAACAGCACCGCTGCCAAGGCGGGATTGAAGGCGGGGGATCGCATCGTGGAGTTGGCGGACAAGCCGGCCACGGGCGGCGTCGATGCCATGAAGCATCTGCTTGGTCTGACCAATGGCGATATGGTCGAGCTCGCATTCGAGCGCGAGGGCAAGCTGCAAAAAGCGAAAGTGCCGCTGGCGTTCGATGTCACCGCCGTCCTGGGCCGGCCCGGCGGCGGCCGAGGAGGACGGGGTGGACGGGGAGGTTAAGCATCTCCGCGAGAATAGTTTGGTCATTGACACATGATTGTCAGATGGGAACCCGAAGCGTAAGCGAGGTATTTTGCCCTGGCCTCGCTAACGCTTCGAGGGTATCCAGCAACTTCCTCGCAGCGTGGGCGGATTTCAACCAAATTCCTCAGCGCCGAAAGTTCGGCGCTCTTGCTTATAGCGTTGGAAAAGAAGGATAAAGGCGAAGCCTTGAATTCTCCCCCCCTTGGCAAGGGGGGGCAGGGGGGGTCGCAGAATCTGCACGCCAAAGCGGTAAAGTTCGCCCATGGGGAGATCAGGGCAGGCGCATTTCTACCGTGGGTGGTCACGTCGCGTCAGACCCCCCCAACCCCCCCTTGCCAAGGGGGGGAGAAGAGGGGCCTTTCGGCCCAGGTTTGTTGGAAGCCGCCTTTGGGTTCCGGGCGAAGCCCGCACTAGGGGTTCCCATTTTCAGGCCCGTCATTCCTCTATTACATCGAACTCAGGTTCAGCCATTTCTCCGGCAAACAGCTCGACATATTCCGGGTTGCGGATCCATAGCATGACGGTTCCCGTGCCCGGGTCGTAGCCACGCAGGCGAACGGGCAGGGAAGCCTCCAGGGCCAAGAAGTGAGCGGGAAGGCAGCAGAGGAATCCGCCCAAAACCAATGGCACAGGGTCAGCAAGACCGTCATCACGAAATCCCCGGGAGGGCCCCAGCCGTTCAGATCGAGCACTAAGCCAATCAGGGCAGCCAGCAGCGTCGTGGCCAGCGTGAAAAGCAGCGCATATTTGCCAAGGACACGCCAATATTTCCACCGGCTGGCCCCTGTGCAATTCCGGCAATGCGGGAACCAGAATTGCATCGAAGAGGAGTCCACCCGAAAGAGTTGCTGATCGGTGGTTGGCTCCAGACAACTGCAACAGACCTTGGGGAAAACCATGTTCGGAAGGTCGATCAGGAACCAGCCGTCTTTCAGGCGTTGTCCTGTTTGAGCTGGCGCGGCCGGCGTTGCGACATCTGCCGGAAAGTCGTGACACAGCGTACGGCCGATGGAGAGCAAGCAGTAGCCCAATTCGAGCGGGGCCACGGCATAGTAGCTCTTCAAGACGACGACGCCTTTTGCCAAAAGCTTTGCGTGTGAAGCGCGGCTGCCGTGCCGGCGGCCACTATCTCACCTCCCCGCCGCAATTCGATCTCGTCAAGTCGGGAGCTATCGAGCGGCAGATAGAGGCGTTCGCGTTCTTTATCGTAGACCGGCTTCCCTGGGCGTTCAGCACTTCCCACGGGAGAAAAACCTCCATCGAACGGCGAGAGAAATGCACGCCCTCAGCATTCAAGATGCACGATCCGCCACGAAACGGCCGCCAGAGCAGTTTCGCACCTATCGGCCCAATGACTAGGAATGCCAGGGTGCCGGCAAGCCCATAAGGCTGCGGCCATTCGGTGAGCATGAGCGTTACGGCCATGAGCCCGAGGAAGGCAAAAAGGGCCAAGCCGGTGCAAAAAGTATAGAGGCGAAACCAGGGGCCGATTTCGAGTTCGAAACGGGAAAGATACTCGTCTGGGCGGGCGAGCAGCTCATCGACATCAGGAATCCACTTCCGGATCGGCAACAGCCTGCGCCGGTCCAGCCTATAAAGCATCAATATCAGGTGTACGAAGTGCATATTCCCGTCCTGCCTACCTTCGGTTGGGCCGGTGCGAGGTTGCGAGCGGATTGCCGGTTCGCCGTGTTGGTTGGTTCAGGTCTCAGTTTATCGGTGGCATGGTGCCGCAAGCAAGCGCCCATCGTCTTCTTCAAGACCTAGCGCCATATTCACGGCTTCTTCATATTGCCTTGTAGTTTATCACGGACATCGTGGTTCTTTTTTGTCTTGGGAGGATAGCCGTGAATCGCATGCGTTCTGCTTTTACGCTCATCGAATTGTTGGTCGTAATTGCCATCATCGCCGTACTGGTCGGGCTTCTGCTCCCGGCAGTGCAGAAAGTGCGCGAGGCCGCCAATCGGATGTCTTGTTCCAACAACCTGAAGCAATTGGGCTTGGCCACCCACAACTACGCCAGCACCTACAACAGCCAATTTCCCTGGAACGCCATCACGAAGAACAACGAGCAGATGCCCTATATCCCTTATTCTGCTTCCACAGTTCCGGGGCCTGGTCAAGTCGCGGGGACTCAGGGCCGGTGCAGCGTTCTCGTGACCTTGCTGCCCTTCATCGAGCAGAGTAACTATACGCCCTTGTATACCTACAATGTGGATTGGGCCGATCCGGCTAACCAAGGATCGGTTATTCCTAACGGCGCTCATCAAGACTTATCGCTGCCCGAGCGACATCGCAACTACTTCGCCAATCTCTTATTCTGCCGGCGCAGCCAACTATATCAGTGGCGGCAACGCCAGCTTTGCCCCACCATCCGCTCCTGGTTCAAGCACCAATATCTTGGGCAAACCCGTATACCCCACCACCAAAGTCACTGCCACGGGCACGGTTGCCAGCTATGCTCCCATGTGTCAGGTGAAAACGAGCAAGAACTCCAGCAATGCCGAAACAGGCTTTACCAACCCGGCTGTTGCTGCCGCCGTTCCTTGGGCAGGAAATGGATCTCATGCCGCCATGCAACAAAATGGCCCGACCGGGATTACTGGCATCACCGATGGGTTGAGCACAACTACGCTGTTTTCGGAAGTTCATGGCCGCGACCAATTGTGGATCTTGGGAGAAGGCGAGCCCTTGGCGGCCGGCACCACCGGGCCCATTTGGTGTGATAGCGACAATCGCATCACCATAACGGGCACCGATCCTACTACTGGAAGCACTTATGGGACTTGCTGGCTAAACTGCAACAATCAGAGCGGCGATCTTTACACGTTCCACACGGGCGGAGCCAACATCGGCTTTGCGGACGGATCGGTGAGGTTTGTCGCTGGCACCGCCAGCATCACCATCATCGCATCGATGGTAACCAAAGGCGGCGGCGAAGTCATATCGGGAAATTACTAAGGTTGAGTAACGCAGCCCCAAGAACCCCTATTAGCTCTTCTCATCTTCCGAGAGAGCTAATAGGGGTTTGTTTTTTGTGACGGCTATCCGATCTAGAACCAGCCATCGTCAATGATAATGTCAACACTAAGTCGTTAGTGCAGCCGTGCGAGAACGCCGACGGGATGACGCCGCCATAGGAGCAACCGATCGCGTCGGAGCCAGAGGTTTCCGCAACGCTCCCGCGACTTCTTTAGAGTGGCGGCAGACAAATGTGATGATTTGACAAATCGTACTGATTTGCTCAGGAGCAATGGCAGAGCCTGTGGGCAAGGAGAGCACCATGGCGCCGAGCCGCTCCGTCTGCGGCAGCAATAAACCGGCGTTGGGGAAATAGGAGCGATAAGGCTCCATGCGGTGGCAGCCGGGATAGAAATAGCGTCGCGCCAGCACTTTCTCGGCGTGCAGAATGTGCAATAACGCGTCGCGGCTGATGCCTGCCGCCGCTTCGTCGATTTCCAGCACAACATACTGATGGTTGCAGCGCTCGCGTTCGTCATAGCTTAGCAGTGCGCACGCCGGGGATACCCGCCAGCGCCCTGCGGTAGAGAGCATGGTTGCGACGGTTGGCGGCGATGAACGTGTCGATGGACTCCAAGGAAGTGAGCCCCATGGCTGCCGACACTTCATTCATTTTGCCATTGGTGCCGACGTGCTCCACCTTGTCGTAATTCACGAAGCCAAAGTTCTTCATGAGACGAACCTTGGCAGCCAAATCGTCGTTGTTGGTGACGATGGCGCCGCCCTCCAAGGTATTGACGAACTTGGTGGCATGAAAGCTGAAGATTTCCGCATCGCCGAAACTGCCGACAGGTTGGCCGCGGTACGTGCAGCCGAACGCATGGCTGGCGTCATAGACCAGCTTAAGATGATGTTTGCGGGCCACGGCTTCAATCCGTTCGTTCGGACAGGGCCGGCCCCAGAGATGCACGCCCAGAATGCCGGATGTCCGCGGAGTAATCAGCGCGGCTAGACGCTCCGGATCGAGGTTATAAGTCTCCGGGTCGATGTCGCAGAACACGGGCGTAATCTCTTGCCATTGCAAGGCGTGGGCCGTGGCTACGAAAGTGAAGGCGGGGACGATGACTTCGCCCTTCAAGTCGAGCGCTCGAATGGCGATCTCCAAGCCCAGTGTGCCATTGCACGTAGCGATGCAATGACGCACGCCCGCAATCTCGGCCACGCGTCGCTCGAACTCGCGCTCAAAAGGCCCGCCGTTGGAAAGCCATTTGCGATCGAGCGTATCCTCGACGCGGGCCAGGAAACGAGCCCGGTCACCAATGTTCGGCGTGCCCACGTGAACCGGTTCTGCAAAAGCGGGAGCGCCGCCGAGCAGTGCCAAGTCGGCCAGACAAGTCTTGGCCATGCTGTCCTCGTCCGAGATTGGAATGGCAGGTGTAGTTTGCGCAACCGCTCGGATAATCGAAGAACTTGGCTATCATTTGCCTCGCAAATTGCCGGAGGCCCTGGAGGACAGCCGGAAAACGTGACGAAGGCGCCGGAAATGCCGGCGCTACCGATAACCAGGCCAGTGAATCTCGAGCCTGGAGGCTAAACGGACCGCGACAACCGGCAAAATCAGCTCCCCGTAACGGCTGAGCAAGCACGTAGCCACATCCTGCGATAGGCCGCCTCCAGGCTAGCGGTGAAGCGGCAGGCATTGTTGAGCGTGCAGGTCAGGCGCCTGCGCATCGTAGTCCGCAAGCACTCGATGCGGTCCACGTCAGCCGCGAGTTGAGCCGCCAATCTTACATATTCCTGGAGGCTGTAAGCGATCAACTCTTGAAGCCCGACCTGCCAGAGCAGACCCGACGTGCCGCGCGACGCTTGCCGGTCGCCATGCAGACCGACAATCGGCACGCCCATCCACAACGCTTCGCATGTCGTTGTGCCACCGGTCCAGGGGAAAACGTCGAGCCCAATGTCGATGTCGCCATAGACGTGAAGATAACCGCAGGGTGGTAGTTCGCGGCGGAGTTCCACGCGTTCGGGCGGGATGCCTTGTTCAGCAAACTCCGAGCGCAAAGCTCCGAGCTGCTGGTCGTTCAACGTCGACCAGAAGATCAGCAGACGGGCCGCGGGAACGGCCCGCAGCACTTTGCTCCAGAGTCCGATCACTCCGGGGGTGATTTTCTCCGGGCGATGCAGCGAGCCAAAAGTGATGCACCCCGTGCGCCTGCGCCGGCAAGGGCGCAACGGCGGGACTCTCGGCGGGCGGCTGGAAGCAGCAGACGCCATGCGGCAAGCGGACCACCTCCTCGACATAGTGGTTTTCTTCTCCCGGCGGATCGCGCATAGCGTCGCTGAGGTAGTAGTCGATGCTGCGCAGGCCAGTGGTCGCGTGATAGCCGAGATAGCTTACCTGCACGAGCGCCGGTCGGTAGGCAAAAACACGGAGCCGATTATTCGCGGTATGTCCGGCCAGGTCCACGAGAATGTCGATGCCGTCCCTGCGCACCTGCTCGGCGACCTCGCGGTCGAGCCGGCCGCAGGTGGAACGCCAGCCGGCAACTAGCTTTTGCAGCCGCTGCGTGACAGCATCCGGCCGGGCGACCTGGGCATAACAAAACACCTCGATCCGGGCAGGGTCATGGTGGGCAAGGACCGGCTCCATGAATCGGGCGACGGGGTGCAAACGCAGATCGGGTGAGACATAGCCGATGCGCAGGCAGCGTTCGGGATTAGGGTCGCGCAAGGGCGCGGAGGGCAATGCTACCACATTGCCATGGACTTCGCCCCAGCGGCAGTGCTCGGCGAAGACCGTGGCCGGGTCGATCTGCGTCGACAGCGTCATGCAGTAGAGCAAATTGCTGTGGTGGACGCTGCTCGGGTTCAATTTCAAGGCGAGCGCTTGCCGGTAGCAGGCGACGGCCTCTTCGGGCTTGCGCCAGTCGCGAAGGAGATTGCCGAGATTATAATAAACTTCGGCGGAGTTTGGCGCAACTGACAACGCCCGCTGATAAGCCGCGGCCGCTTCCTCCGATCGGCCGAGCGCGTGCATGCCGACCCCTGGTTGTTCAAGGCCGCCGCATAGTTGGGATTGAGACCTACAACCTGATTAAAGCAAGCTAGCGCCTCTTCGGCCTTCTCCTGATCGAGCAGCAACGCGCCGAGGTTATTGAGAGCTTCGGGATATTCAGGGCGCAGTCGCAAGGCCGTTCGGAAGCACTCCGCGGACTCGTCCCATAAGGCCCGACGGCGCAGAACATTCCCAAGGTTGTTGTGCGCCTCGGCCAGCGACGGTTGAAGGGAAACTGCTTTCCGCAATGACTCTTCGGCCTCGCTTAACCGTTCGAGGGCAAGGTAGGCGGAGCCGAGGTTGGCGTGCGTTGCTGCGTTTAGGGCGTCGCGGACGAGAGCCTTTTTCATGCAGGCGATAGCTGACTCGTGATCCCCGGCCTGGTGGGCCAGGAGGCCGAGCAATTGCCAGGCGTCAGGCTGACCGGGATCGTGTTCCAGAATGCCACAGTAAAGATCGCGGGCTTGCTTTAGATTACCCTTGCGGTGCTCTTGAAACGCAGTTGCAAGGGCCTGAGAACCGGTCGGCATGGGGAACTCTCGTCAGAGGTGCTGTTGCCGTTGGGAGTATACCGCTTGAACCGAGCCCACAGGTGCAGTCCAAATAGGCTGCCGGGCTTTCGCAGATTGGAGGGGCGGAAAAAGAGGCAAAGTCCGCAATCTGGGTTGCACAATCGCCGTTTACAGTTTGACCGGCTAGCTGTTATGATGCCGCGCCGGTTGCATTGACCGCCACGCATGGTGCGGCAACACGACCAACCGGCGCCGCGCCGGAGCGCGGGAGAGTTGCAAGGATGCAGGTTGCCATGACCACGGGTTACGGACATTCGCTGTATGCTTCTTCGCTGACCGACTTTGGTCAGCCGCGCTTGCTCCCTCACTGCGCTGGTTGGATCCTGGAACGAGCCATTCCCGGTTCGACGGACCGAGACGGCATGGGTTGCTATCCGCTCTTCGCCTGCCGTGATTGGTCCTATCTGGGGGCCGATCTTGCCGACCTGGGAAACGATTTAGTCAGCCTCGTATTAGTGACCGACCCCTACGGCGACTACGACCCCGCCAAGCTTGCCGCATGGTTCAATCGAGGTGCTGTACCGTTCAAGGAACACTTCGTCCACGACCTGAGCCGGCCGCTCGAACAGTCGGTAAGCCGTCATCACCGCCGTAACGCCCGGAAGGCGCTGACCCGGTTCCAGGTCGAGCCGATTTCAGCCCCGGAATATCTCGACGATTGGGTACGCCTTTACCAGTGCCTGGTGCGCCGGCATGAGCTGCGGGGCATCCAGGAGTTCTCGCCCCAATCGTTCGCCCTACAACTTGCGACTCCGGGAATGGTAGCTTTTCGTGCGGTGCACGAAGGGGTCACAGCCGGAATGTTGCTTTGGTTCATAACGGGCGATGTAGGCTATTACCATCTCGGCGCCTTCGACGAAACCGGCTATGGCGAAGGGGCGGCCTTTGCGCTCTTCTGGACCTCAATGGAGTATTTTGCTCCGAGCTTGCGTTGGCTTTGCCTAGGCGCTGCTGCCGGCCTTCAGGACGATGTGGAAGATGGGCTGGCTCGGTTCAAACGCGGCTGGGCAACGGGCTCGCGCACCGCTTACCTGTGCCGGCACGTTGGCGACGTCGCACGCTATGCCGCTCTGACGGAAAAACGCCCGGCGGATGATTCTTACTTTCCCGCTTATCGCAAAGGCCAGGATGCCCTGGCGGGCGACTGCCAGGAGCAAATGAGTCATGCCTGACAGAACGCACCGGCGGATCGTTGCTCATTACGAGAATTGTCTCGAACGTCATGGCGACTCGCATCTCGGCGTGGACTGGCCACGGCTTGAAGATGTTGAGCTGCGTTACGTTGTCATGCTCGATCTGGTGCGATCCGAAAGGCATTCGGCGGACAGACCAGCGCGATTACTCGACTTTGGCTGTGGCCTCGCTCATTTCCATGAGTTTTTACTACGTCGCGATATCCGCAACGTTCACTACACCGGTCTCGACTTATCTCCAAAATTCGTGGAGCGGTGCCGGGACAAGTTTCCAGAGAAAACCTTCTACTGCCTGGACCTCCTCGAGCCCAACGCGTCGCTCCCGCAATTCGACTACATCGTTTTGAACGGGGTTTTCACGGAGAAGCGCGAGCTCGCACAGCACCAGATGTTCGATTATTTCCGCGACTTGGTTAGCGACCGTTTTTTCCCATGCCGACATCGGCATCGCCTTCAACGTGATGTCCAAGCAGGTGGATTGGGAGAGCCGCGACGATTTGTTCCACTTACCCATGGACGACATGGCGCGGGTGGTAACCACTGACCTAAAGCGGCACTTCGTCGTGCGCCACGATTACGGACTCTACGAATACACAACCTATGTCTACCGAGAACCGACTTCATGGCAAAAGTAGTGGTGTTCGGTGTGCAGGACTTCGCGGCCCTGGCGCATTTCTATCTGAAAAACGACAGCGCGCACGAAGTAGTCGCCTTTGCCGTCACGCGCGACTATTTACCGGCCGAAGGCCGTTTCAGGGATTTGCCGGTCGTTGCGTTCGAGGATCTGGAGCAGACGCATCCGCCGGCCGACTACCGGTTCTTCGCGCCGATGTCGCACCGGCGCATGAATCGGCTCCGGGAGAGCATTTACCTGGCGGCCAAGGCGAAGGGATATGCCTGCATCAGCTATGTGAGCACACACGCCACCGTTTTCGCCGAAACGCCTATTGGGGAGAACTGTTTCATCTTGGAAGATAACACGATCCAGCCCTTCACGCGCATCGGCGACAACGTGATTCTCTGGAGCGGCAACCATATCGGGCACCATAGCGTCATCCACGATCATGTGCTGTTCACATCGCACGTGGTCTTGTCAGGGCATTGCATGGTCGAGCCCTATTGTTTCCTGGGCGTAAACGCCACCATTCGCGACGGTCTACGGCTGGCACAAGGATCCCTGATCGGCATGGGGGCGTGCGTGACCCGCGACACCGAACCCTGGGGCGTCTACAAAGGCAGCCCGGCGCAAGGGCGACGTGTCGAGCCAAGATATGGACGTTTGACATGAGGTGGACCAAGCGAGGATTGATCTACGTTCCCCAGGGCCAATTCGGCTGGAACCAATCTCATGCCGCCGTGCCGACCGTGGACGTGATCGATGATCGAATCTGGCGAATTTACTATGCGGCGCGGGACGCCGACAATCGCAGCCAGACCAGCTATATCGAAGTGGAAGCCGGCCGACCCGAACATGTGCTGTACGAACATCCGAAACCTATCTTACCGCTAGGCCAGCCAGGCAGCTTCGACGATTGCGGCATCATGCCATCATGGATCGTCGCCGTCGATCGGACAACGCGCTACCTCTACTACATCGGCTGGACCACCCGGGTCACGGTGCCGTTTCACAACAGCGTGGGACTGGCGATTAGCCGCGACGGCGGGAAGACCTTTACGAAGCTGGGAGAAGGGCCGCTGTTCGGACCGACCCTAACGGAGCCCTATTTCACCGGGACGAGCTGCGTCCTGAACGGAAGCGGCCTGTGGCGCAACTGGTATCTGTCCTGCACGCACTGGGCGGAACACGCCGGCCGGATGGAGCCGTTCTATCACCTCAAGTACGCGGAGTCGGCCGACGGTGTTCATTGGGAGCGGCAGGGCGATGTCGCCGTGGAGCTACAGACCGGTGAAGCGGGATTGGCGAAAGCTTCGGTGTTGATCGAAGGAGGTCGCTACCGCATGTGGTACGCGCGTCGGAAATTGATCGATTATCGCACGGATCGAGCCAACAGTTATCGCATTGGTTATGCCGAATCGGCGGACGGCAAGGTTTGGGAGAGGAAAGACGAACTTGCCGGGATCGACATCTCCGACACGGGCTGGGACAGCGAGATGTTGGCCTATCCGCATGTTGTGAGCATGGGGAACAAAAAATACCTGCTATATAATGGGAACGGGTTTGGCCGGACGGGCTTTGGCTATGCAACGCTCGACGAGTCTCCCAGTCCACCAGGTTGAGGTCTTCCGTGTCGGCGTTGCGCAAAGCATACGAGGAGCACGGCTTCGTCTATCTCCCCGGCTTCTTTCCCCTTGCGGAAATCGCGGCGGTTCGCGCCGATGCAAAAGCCATATTCGTGCGGCAAATGCAAGCCGCCGGCCTCCTTAGTATGGGGCCAATCGAGGAACCTGAGTTCGAGGCGGGCATGGCCCGCTTTTTTCAACGGGACCAAGCTGCATTCATCAATTGCGGCAAGACTTGCCAGCATCTCATTAGCCTGCACCGGCTTGCTTTGCGTGAGTCACTTGTTAGCCAAATAAACGCGTTGGGTCTGCAGCAGCCAGTGATCTGCACGCGACCGGTGCTCTATTTCAATTGTCGAACCCTAGCCCGCTCCGAGTCCCATTACAAGAGTCCGCCTCATCAAGATTGGCGCAGCATGCAGGGCTCGCTGAATGCAATGGTCGTGTGGGCGCCGCTCGTTGACATTGACCGCTCACTCGGGGCTCTGGAGATAATTCCCGGCAGCCACGTGGCCGGCTTGCAACCTTCGGAGCCGGATGAATGGTACCGGCACATCGGGGGGACCTGCGAAGCGGACTATGTCGCGGTTCCCGTAACGGCAGGGGACGCACTATTCTTCTCCGCATTCCTCATCCATCGATCGGGCGACAACGTCACCGATTCGATCCGCTGGTCGTGCCACTTCCGCTACAACGATTTGGCAGAATCGACTTTCGTGGCCCGGAAGTATCCGAACCCTTACACTTACAAACCACAACAGGATTTGATCACGCCGGATTTCCCCAGTCACGCGCTCCTTCGGCATACCTTTGCCGGGACCTCCCACTGAGGATCAGCCCATGGCGGCGCTGGCGGACATGTTACAAGGCGCCGTTGCGGAAGCACCAGGCCGGCGCCCTGGACGAGGCCCGCGATCTTTATTGCCAAGTCTTGGAAGCGGACTCCGGCCAAACAGACGCTTGGCATCTCCTGGGCCTTCTGGCCAATCAAATCGGGCAACATGCGTTGGCGCGACAGTTCGTCGAGAACGCGCTGGCCCGCGCGCCCGAGAACGCCGAATACCACAACAGCCTGGGGGTCGTTCATCTCGGGCTCAAGCAGCCAGCTCAGGCGCTTGCCTGTTTTCAGCGAGCCTTGGAGCTGGCGCCTGGGCACTTGTTGGCCCTCATGAACCAAGGCAACGCATTTCAAGACCTGAGCGATGCCGAGGCTGCGATTGAATGTTATCGACGCGTGCTTGCTCTCCGTCCGGACCACCCCGAAACGCTCAACAACCTGGGTCGGGCGTACGCCCACCTGGGCCAGCTTGAACTTGCAGCAGCGAGCTATCGTCAAGCGCTTGCGCTGCGGCCAGGCCAAGTTGAAAGCTTGACCAACCTGGGTGGCGCCTTACACCATTTGGGACATCTCCGCGAGGCGCTGGAGTGCTACTGCGCCGCTCTGGAGCTGCGGCCCGATCTGGCGGCACTTTACAACAATATGGGCAATGTTCTGCGCGACCTCGGACTGATGAACGAGGCCCTAGGCAATTACCAACTTGCATTGCGCCTGCAACCCGATTATGAGCTGGCTCACAACAACAGGGGACTAGCGCTGACCATGCAGGGCAACCTAGCCGAAGCCCTTCCTTGTTATCGTCGGGCTTTGGAATTGAATCCTCAGTATCACGAGGCCCACAGCAATTTGCTTTTCGCCCTCAATTACGATCAGAACGTCGAGCCAGAGACGCTGTTCGCCGAGCATCGCGCCTGGGGCGAACGCCTGGAGCAAGCCGCCCCGCCTTTTCGGCCGCACACCAACGACCAGAACCCTGACCGGGCCCTACGCGTGGGCTATGTTTCTCCCGACCTGCGCGATCATGCCTTGGTTCGTTTTTTCGAACCTGTGCTAGCTAATCACGACCCTGCCAGCGTGCAGGTCCATTGCTATGCCGAAGTTCCCGTGCCTGATGCTGTTACCGGCCGGCTGCGCGGCCATGCGCAGGGTTGGCGTTTCACTTGCGGCGTCCGTGACGACTTGCTGGCCGAGTGGATTCGCCAAGACGGCATCGACATCCTGGTCGATCTGGCCGGACACACGGCTCGCAACCGGCTGAGCGTGTTTACGCACCGGCCCGCGCCCGTGCAAGCAACCTACCTGGGATATCCCAACACGACGGGGCTGCGTTGTGTCGATTATCTCATCTCGGATGAGGTCTTCTTCCCTGCCGATGTCCCGGCGCTTGCGACCGAAACAATCGTGCGCTTGCCACGCGGCATCTGCTGTTTCGCGGTACCCGCCAGCGCGCTGGCGGTCGTGCCCCTGCCCGCGCGAACTGCTGGGTGCCTCACCTTTGGATCGTTGCACAACCTCGCCAAACTGAACCCCGATGTGATCGACCTGTGGAGCGAGGTTCTGCGGACAACGCCCGGAACGCGTTTATTGCTTTTCCGCGACACGCTCAAGGGTGACTGGCTGAACGAGTGCGGCGCAGCTTCCTCGATCGAGGCGTCGCCAACGAGCGCCTCGTGCTTCGCCATCAAACGCCTGCGGAAGGCCACCTGGCCGTTTACAACGACATCGATATTTCCCTGGATGTGTTTCCCTGGGGAGGCGGCACGACTACTTACGAATCGATTTGGATGGGCGTGCCGGTCCTCACACTGATAGGCCCGCGCCTTGCCGAACGAGGCAGCGCCTCGGTGCTGACGCGCTTGGGCCTGCCTGCGTGGATCGCCGATTCGCCTAGCGATTACGTGGCCCGGGCCGCGCGGCTGGCAACAGACTGGATTCAACTCGGCAGCCTGCGGGGCCAACTGCGCTCGCTTATGCAGGAGACGGTTGGCGATGCCGCGCGATTCACCCGGTCACTCGAAGATGCTTACCGCACGATGTGGCGATATTGGTGTGAGCAACAGGCGAGCAAGTAAAAAGGCGGCAAAGCCGCCGACAGCACTCGCGGTCCATAGATCTCGTCAGCTAATGCTTTCTTTCTGCCTCCGACGCAGACGCCGTTGCTCTTCCAGCAGAAAACGCCAAACGGTTCGTTCCCTGCTTTCATCTAGGGTGCGGTTGGCCGAAGACAAAAACTGCAAGCCGCAAAACGAAATCTCGTCGCTGTGCTCGGCATAGACCACCGAGGAAGGGAGAGACAAATCGACTTGTTCTTTTTGAATGGAAGCTCGAGCTACCAGCCGGCCGCGTGGCTTCAATGGAGGGACTGGATCGACGAACTGGACTCGCATGCCTCCCACGGACAGGTTTACGATTTCGCCGTGTAGAAGAGTACGGGGACCAGAAAACTCCAGGTCAACGCGGATGCGCTCGTCGGGTGGAAAACTGTGCCGGTAATCTTTGCGTTGAATTTCCATAGTAGTTTATGTTTCGACCAGCGGCGTGTTGGTCCAGAAGCCATTCCGGCTTGGTCGGACCACCCAGGGGCGACAATTGCTGGATGGCCCGCACAACCGCTAAGGCCCGCAAAATCGGCTTATCTTCTCAGGTGGCGCACGTCGATAAAGTGATTGCCATGAATCAGAAATGCGTTTTCCTTGGTCTGTTCGTCTGCTCGTCGGTTGCTCTGGCAGGGCAAGAGCAAGTTGTTCCGGCTCCTGCCTTCCCTGCCAAGACTGCTTCTGAGCCAGTCATAAGCCTTTCCCACCCAAGGCGGATCGACGAGATCTCCTTCACGCAACAGATAAACCTGCTCAAGACCGGACGCGAGGCCCTGCACGATGATCGGCAAGCTGCTATCAAGCCAGCCGACATGCCGGACGTCTCCATACTCGACCAATCGCGCAAAATCCAGGAAACTGTGGCCATCCTGGCAGTCCAGCTAAGCGAGCGAAGAAACAAGCCTTCAGCCGAATCCGAATCCAACGCCAGTCCGCCGGTGGGGCTTCAGGCGCCGCTGAAGGCCCCGCTGCCGAAAGGGGCATCTCCTGGAAATTCACAAGATCCCAACAAAGTGCGAGTCAAGAATCCGCCGCCAAAACCGCCGGTTCAGGCTCCTGTAGTCAAGCCGCCGGATCAAAAGATCGTAGTTAATTCCTCCGATTTGGTTGATCCGATGGCGTTGGCCCAAGCATTGGTGGGCACGGCTGACTATGCGGGTGCGCTGGAAGCCTATCGCAAGCTCGACATGAAAGGGCTTAAGATCAAGGACAAGCTGTTCGTCCAATACATGACGGCGAACTGCTTGCGCAAGCTTGGAAAAATAGATGATGCCGCCACGTTATATCGCGAAGTAGCGAGTTCGAAGCTCGATCCCATTCTGGCAGATTGCACCAGTGGCAACTAGGAGGCATTCGCTGGCGTCGGGACGCTGAGAGAAGGATCGAAGAGTTGAAGCGGCGCCGTCAAGCCTTGGGAAGCAACACATGAGCAGCCTTGCAGAAATCGAACGGGAATTGCACGCCGCTTATGAGGCAAAAGCTGCCTGTTACTCCCAGGCTTTGACATTGGTTAATGAGGCGGATGCGATCCCTGTTGGGGAAACGGCCCCAGAGCCAATCCTTCCCAAGATACTGGCACTGCTGGAAGAGGTTTCCCACATCGAACGGCGAGGCGCAAAGGCAAGGAACCGCTGGCTAGACGCCGGAGGCGTTCCGGGCTTTTCATTTCAAGCCACCATAGATCGCGTTCGCTTTCTCATCGAGATGCTGCAAGAGCACATTCTCGCCGCCATGGCCAAAGAACAAGAGCGTAAGGATCGTTTGCTTCCCGCGCTCGATGCTTTAGCTCGAGGCAGGAAAATGCAACAAGCGTATGCTTTCGTGCAAAGGAGGTTCCCCTGACCGCGCCACCTGAGCTGCTTATTGAGTCCCGAAACCCGCCGCGCAGAATCGTACTGGGCTTCTTCCTGCAAGAAACTTCAAGTTCCTACCTCATTCTTCCGATATTTCGTAAACCAGCATCCTCTCTCTTGATTGGCCGACATGCTCTCGTTTGCCGGACCGCCCTCTTTCGGCTCACCGCCGAACGCTTCGAATCGCGATCTGCTCTCGAGTCAAACCGCAGGCAGCGCCGCGGCCGATTCGACGGCGCCGACGAGCGGCGCCAATTCGACGGCGCCGACGCCACGGCGGCGCAACCTGGCCAGTCGCTCCGCGGCAACTTTTGACCAGATAATCCGCGCGATGGCTTCTTCGAACTCACAGAAACCCCCTCTTTCCGCCAAAAAACCGCCCGCAGAAGATGACAACTCGGCAAAGCCGGTCCTTTCTTTTGGAAATGGCCTCATTCGTTCTGCGAATGAACCAACGGACGGCAAAGATTCTTCCTCTACTCGTTCGCCCGATGCTGCCAAAGGTAATGACACGCCACGTACCGCCAAGACACGTCCGGCGGACGCCGACGTGGCCGATAAAACCGTTACAGCCGTTAGATTCGGATTAACACAACAGGGAGAGATCGCTCAATTCCAGAATCAGACTGGCAATCGCACCTTGCCGAATGCCGACATTGGAGAGGGAAGCGCGCAGAGGCAACCGAGTGCGTCCCCCCAACAGCTGCCCGAGGATGAACTTGGCGGAACTCCCCCGGCAGGTAACGCCGAATCGGGAAAAGCCTCGGCGCCATCCCCTGCGCACCTCCCCTGTGCTGGCCAACCGGCGGCTGGATTGGATGGTGCGGCTGTTCCCGCTGCAGAAGAAGGGAATACGGCAGCCTTATCCCTGGCGACTGCTAACCAGGCACTGTACAGCGATAATTCAAGCACAATCGTTGCTAAGACTGCCAACCAAATGATTGCCAGCGTTCGGCCGGAAAACGGCAAAGACGCTGGAAGTAAAGAGAACGCGGACGGGGGAGTGAGAGAAGAAAGCGCCAGAACTGCTACGCCACTGTCCGGTGCAGTGGTCGAACGGAGTGCCCAAACGCCTGGAAACAGCTTGGGAGCTAGCGGCGCTTCGAGCTCGGCGGCAGAACAAGTCGCCAAGCAAATCATAAGCCGAGCCGAAACCATTACGAGAGAAGGCAGCACGGAACTGACTATGCATTTGGAGCCGGGAAATCTCGGAGCCGTTCGGATACACCTTACGGTCTCGGATGACACCATCTCCGGAAGGATCGTCGTTCAGGAGGCCATGACCCAGCACTTGCTCGAACAGCAAATGGCCTCTTTACGACAATCGCTGACCGAAGCCGGCGTCCACCTGGGAGGCTTTAACGTCAGGCAAGAAAGCGGCAGTTGGCAAGAGCAATCTCAGCAATCCAGGCCGGAAGCGCTTGAGGAGAGCTCGATGCCGCGGCTGCACAGCTCCGGGCAATTGATAAGGAAGGAACCAAACCGGAACATAAGGGCCGGTCAAATCGATGTGGTCGCTTAAGTAGCGGCCCGCGGGGAGAAAGGATACCGATGCCATGAGTACGACTACGACGGGAATCAGCTCTGGCACCAGCAACGCGGCTGCCGCCGCAACGAGCTCGAGAGCACACCATCGATCAAGCACAGTTTTTACAACTGCTGACTGCTCAATTGCAGAACCAAGACCCCATGGATCCGGTTTCGGACACGGATTTCACTTCCCAGCTGGCTCAGTTCTCGACCTTGCAGGGCATTAACACGCTCAATACCAATTTCTCGGATCTGCTTTCGCTCCAGCAACTGACGCAAGGATCGAGTTTGGTGGGGCACTCCGTGGTATATACGCCTTCGGGGAGCAATTCGGCGGCACAAGGGACCGTGCAAGGAATTAGCATTCAGAATGGCAGCTTGCAGTTGAGCGTGGGGGGAGCGAGCGTGCCGCTTAGCAGCGTACAAAGCGTTCAATGAATCGGGAGGAATATCCCGTTAGGTCAGGAGCCGCGGAGGGTAAACCCAACCTCTCCGGGACACCGCAGTAATATCACCAAGAGGCAGCACCATGGAAAGTTCGTTCTCCTCGGGCATTTCCGGACTTCAGTCCTACCAGGAAATGCTCGATGTCGTCGGCAATAATCTTGCCAATCTGGACACCACCGGGTTCAAGAGCCAAAGCGTGCAGTTTTCCGATCTCTTTTACCAGAATAACCAGAGTGGTAGCGGCACGAATCCTGGCCAAATTGGGTCTGGAGTCAGCGGTAACTCGATAGCGACGGATTTATCGCAGGGCACGCTCACGAACACGGGCAATAGTCTCGATCTGGCGATCCAAGGAAACGGCTACTTTGTCGTCAACGGGGGGGGACAGACCCTGTATACGCGGGCAGGTTCCTTTAGCGTAAACCAAAATGGCTTTTTGGTCGACTCCGCCACCGGGGCCTTGGTCCAGCGCACCGGTAGCGTCGGCGAAGGTTCCGCAACAAGTCCGGCCTTTCAAACTTCGGGCAACAACAACATCCAAATTGCCTTCGGCACCACCATTCCCGCACAATCGACATCGGACGTAGGGCTCACAGGAAACCTTGAGCGCCTCGGCCACCGGTCCGCTGGCGGAGACTTTGACCTCGAGTCAACAATTCACGAGCAATCGGCGCGGCGGTTACGGATTCCACGTTGCTCGACAGCATGGACGGGATCGGTACGGACTATCAGACGGGAGACAAGATTCTCATCACCGGCGAAGATAGCAACGGAGCCTCGGTGAGCACCTCCCTCGACGTGAGCGGCACCACGACGTTTGGGGACTTGATCAATGCAATCAATGGGGGCTACACCGGATCGACCGCTTCGTTGGACTCGAGCGGCAATCTCGTGATTCAGGCCAAAAACGCCGGGCCGCGCCGCTCAGTTTGATACTGACCGATGCTCCGGGCAACGTCGGCTCGAACAATTGGAGCGATCATGCACAGACTGCAACGGTCACAGGCAAAGATGGCGACGAGGTCAACACCGGCATCCAAGTCTTCGACTCGGCGGGAACGGCGCATAACCTCTCACTGACCTTTCAGAAGCAAAGCGACGGCTCCTGGAACCTGACCGCTGCGCTGGCCCCGTCGGACGGGACCGTGGTAAACGGCACCGTGACCGGCATCCAGTTCAACGATAACGGTTCGTTTCGCCAACTAAACGGCGTCAATCCCGGAAACGGCACACTCACGCTCCAGTTCAATGGACAATCGTCGCCACAAACCATCGATTTAGCCATGGGCACCCCGAACGGCTTTCAGGGGCTCACCCAAGTCGGCGGCTCTTCTTCGGCCTCGGCGACCAACCAGAATGGCTATGCTGCCGGTTTCTTGAACTCGGTTTACGTGGGAGCCGACGGGACCATTCAGGGCTCCTTTTCGAACGGCCAAGTGCTTTCCCTAGCGCAACTTGCCATGGCTTCGTTCAATAATCCACAAGGTTTGAGCCGCGAAGGGAACAATTATCTGAGCGTCACACCGAGCTCAGGCCTCCCTCAGGTCGGGCCTGCAGAATCCCAGGGATTGGGCTCCATTCAGGGAGGGGCGCTCGAATCTTCCAACGTGAACGTTTCTCAGGAATTGACCAACCTGATTATCGCCCATCGCGGGTTTCAAGTGAACTCGCGTACGGTCAATGCGGAAAACGACATGCTGCAGTATCTGGCCAATCTCGGCCAGTCGTAACCGTCTCAACCCGCCGTTTTCGCGGAACCTCTAGGGGGCATTGCGAGAGCGGGGCCGGTTCCGATAAGTGCTCTATTGGCGCTTCTTGGGATCCGCGATTTCTTTGATGCGGATGGCAAAGCGGTCGTCGACGATAACCACCTCGCCGCGTGCGAGTCGAACGCCTTGCACCATCAAATCCACGGGTTCGGAAACGGGGCGATCCAGTTCCAGCACGGTTCCCGTCCCGAGCTTCAGTATCTCGCTTATGGGCATGGAGACGCGGCCCAACTCAGCAGCCACCGTCACGGAGACGTCGAGCAGCCGATCCAAAGATGCAGCCGGGTGGGCGGCACCGGCGCCGGTCATTTCGGCGAAATCGGCAACCTTGGCTACGATGCCAGGTGGAACCGCAGCCAGACCGCGGCACTCCGTTTCCCCTTCGGGTGCTTGAAGAATGGGACCGCGCTGCGGAGGAGTCGGCGAACTTGTGGGACCGGCCATAGTTTAGCACTCGGTTAAGGATTGTATTTGGACCGCCTGACGGATGCCGATGCGGCCAGGCCAAACACGGAATTTGTCTATCCCGGCAACCTTCGCTTGTAACGGCTCGGAAACGCGCTGACTCAAGATGATTACATCGCCTGGCACAAGCTGCGCAAGCTGGGAGATCGGCAGTTGAACGGTCCCTAATTCCACGGAAACGTCCACGGGCAACTCGTGGACAATGCTTTCCAGGCGCGGGCGCTGCTCTTTTCCTGCAGCCCCCGGGCCTTCGCCGATCTGTCCCAATTGTTCGAGCAGCTCTTTTTGTGGGACGATCCAGTGCCAGTCCTGATCGCCGAACGGTCCGCTCAGAGAAAATGTGCAGGTAACGAGATCGGCATAAGGTGGGAACATGCGCGTCCACCGGGGAGACAGTTCCTTTTGGCCGAACCGAATTTGCAAGGAGTCCATGCTGGGCCAGGTTTCTTGGAGGCCCACGATCAAGAGGTTTTGCACGACATATTCGCACAGAGACTCCTCAACCGGGGTGAGGTCTCTATCATCAGGCAGCTCGGCGGCGCGCTCTCCCAGGGCGCACGCCACCATGCCGAGGGCAAGTTGGCGCGGCAAAACGACGAGGGTATTCATTGCCCCGGGATTGAGCGTCAGCCGTAAGCCGATCGAAGCCTCCGGCAGCCTGGCTAGCGACTCGACCGGCCGCGCCGTTTCGTGTCCCCGAAACTCCATTTCGATGGGCAGCGCAAAAAGCTTGGCCCACTTGGTGGGGGCCAACTCGCAGCCGGCGCGCAGCCAATCGGTAAGTTGCTGCTGAACGTCGTGGTCCAGCCTGCCGGGCTTTCGAAAATTGTAAAGTTCGACAGTCATTGCACCACGAATTCTTCAAAGAGAACGTCGCGAATCTTGTCCGAGCCGTCTTGATAGAGCAGCGCATTGAACTGGTCTTGGATCTCGCGGCGCAGGCGATTTACGCCACCGGCGCCGCTCACCTCTTGTAGCCCTTTGTCCGACATGTGACTAATCAGCCAATTTTTCAAGATCGCTTTGTTCTTGGCGATCAGTTCCGTTGCCTGTTTTTCCTGGCGCTGTCGACGACCAGGATGAGCTTCACCCGCAAAAAGCGCGTCAAGCGTTCCTCGGCAAGGTTGACCACGACGTCGCCGAAGGTGATGAAGGCCAATTTGCTTCCGGGTTGAAGAGCCTCCGCCTCTGCACTGGTTCCCTGACCGTGAAAACTACCCATGACCATAGGCGCAATAAAACCTGCCGCTGCCGAGAGCAGTGCGACCAAAATCAGGAGAAGAACGTATTTCATATTGCCTCCCGCGGGCCTTCGCCTGGTATCGACTCCTTCCAATATCGAATAGAACGCCCGAAAGAAGGTCTGGTGTTCTTCCGATAACTAGGATTCCGCACGCTGTACAGGCGGAATGCTCGATACAACCCGCGTACCCGGAAGGGTCATTTTTTGCTGTCGGTACTGCCCGCTTAAGGTCTTTGAGCTTCTCCAAAAGCTGCGCTGCCAACCCGGGATCGGACAGTTCAGCCAACACCTTGGCCGCTTGTCGTTCTTTCATGAAAGACAGCAGCTTCACAGCCGTCTCGATTTTTCCCGTATCCGCAAGTTGTTGAAGTATTTTGGCGGCGTCTCCGGCGCCATGCTGTTGATCATTTCGGCCATCTTCTGGACATTGCCGGTCTCCAACTGTTGGACCTGCACCAGCCGACCTTCCATTTCTTTGACCTTGGAGGTGACTGCTTTGCCCTGTTCTTCCACCTCCGCCCGTTTTTGTTCGATGGCGCCGATCTTGTCGTCTGCGGCTTTCAATTCATCCGAAAGCTGTTGTCTCAGCGCATCGACGCTGGAACGTTCCCCTTTGATGTCTTCGTAGATCATCTCCAGTTGTTTCTCCCGAGCGGAGAGTTGATTTTCTCGCTCCCTGACCGCGGCCAGCCGGTCGCGGAGGCCGTTGGCGAGCTGAACCGCCTCCTCGGCGGCCGGGCTGTAGGGCGTTCGCGCGGCGGCGCGCTTGCAGGGATGGCTCGGCGCCCTTGCGCCCAGGACAGACTGGCGAGCTTTGCCAAGATTATCCGGGCCGCCACTAGCGGTTTCATCGTGCGC
Source organism: uncultured Gemmataceae bacterium (assembly GCA_963748025.1). Taxonomy (GTDB): domain Bacteria; phylum Planctomycetota; class Planctomycetia; order Gemmatales; family Gemmataceae; genus CAVVHZ01. The sequence goes on along the minus strand of CAVVHZ010000036.1, from coordinate 55,749 downwards.
ACCAGCGGGCTCTTGTGCCGCAGCGTTGTCTTTGTGCAACCACCACGAGACCGAGGCCGACGCCCCAAATAAGATCAGTGCGGTCAAGCTGATCGTTAGTAGTTTCTTCATGGCACGCCCTTTTCCTCTGGGGATGGCTCGCCGGCTCGACCACTTTGCCAGCGCCTTAGTCCAATTTCGTCCATGCGCTCTTGTTCGAGTCGAGCTGCCTGGCGGGCGTGTTCCTGCAACTGACGACGCTCGAGAGCAAGCAAAGTCTCAACTTCGACTGCTGCCTTGGACCGAACAGCAATGGCCTCTTTCAGATTTGCCTCCGCTTGTCGCGCCTGTGCTTCGGACTTCTCCAGCGCAAGCCCAAGCTGTTGGGCATAGGACGCGTCCGAAGCCCAAGACGACGCAGGAGCAACCTGTCCCTCCCGCGCGGCGAACTTCTTGGCAGCTTCCTCCAGGCTCCTATGAATGCCGGCAACCTGGAAGCAGGCTGCTTCCCAAGCAAGATGCGCCTGTTTCTGTTTTTGTTCCGCCATGCGCTCCATCTGGTTCTTCCATTTCAGCACGCGCTCGAGACTGAATTGAAATCGTTGCACGATGCTGCTCCCCCGTTGAGGCTAGCGCCTCTCAAAACGGCCAGGCCGAGGCGATTCGCTCCAGTGCTGCCTTGGTTTCTGCGAGAGCGGAGCGTTCGCCCATCGATTGTTTCAGAAAGAATTCGAGCGCCGGCATCAGTTCCTTGGCTTTATCAATCTGCGGATCGGCGCCTTTTGCATAAGCCCCGATGCGGATCAAGTCTTCGGCCTCAGCGTAGGTAGCTTGAATCGCCCTGAATTTTCGAGCAGCGGCCTGGTGCTTGGTGTCGGTAATTTCATGAGAAACGCGGCTGATGCTTTGGCTGATGCTGATCGCCGGATAGTGATTCCGTTCCGCAAGCCGGCGGTCGAGAATGATGTGCCCGTCGACCACCGAACGCACGGTGTCGGAGATTGGCTCATCCAAATCGCCGCCGTCGACGAGTACCGTGAGAATGCCGGTGATGCTGCCTCGTGCCGAGTTGCCCAGCCTTTCGAGTGAGGTGGCCAGCAGCTGAAATACCGAGGGAGTGTAACCCCGGGCACTGGGCGGTTCGCCGAGAGCCAGCCCCAGCTCCCGCTGGGCCATAGCCAACCTGGTCAAACTGTCCAGCACGAAAAGCACATTGGCGCCTTGTTCTCGAAAATAATTGGCCATCGTAATTGCCGATTGTGCCGCGCGCACGCGCATGAGCGGCGATTGGTCGGAGGTGGCGACCACAACCACAGATCGCGCCAGCCCGGTAGGCCCTAGACAGTCTTCCAGGAACGAGCGCACTTCTCGGCCGCGCTCGCCAATCAGAGCGATGACGTTCAAGTCGGACTCGGCGCCCTTGGCAATTTCGCCGAGCAGGACGCTCTTGCCCACACCGCTGCCCGCGAAGATGCCGATGCGCTGTCCGCGTCCGAGCGTGAGAAGTCCGTCGATGGCTCGTTGTCCCGTCACGAAAGGTTCTCGAATGCGGCTGCGTTCGAGCGCCGACGGGGCCTCCGCATAAAGCGGGCGTTGCACCACTCCTGAAATGGGGGCCCCACCGATCCATGGGCCGGCACAGGCCGTCCAAAACGCGCCCCATTAAAGACTTGCCAACGGGCACCAATTTCGTCTGCCCGGTACGCACCACTCTCATCCCGGGACGAACGGCGGCCACGTTCTCGAATGGCACCAAGGAGGCCGTCTCGTGATTGAAACCGATGACCTCGGCAAGCATTTTTCGCTCTTTGGTAATCTCGATATCGCACAAATCGCCCACTGCCGCCGGCAAGGCGCAGGTCAGCACGGTCCCCGTGGCACTCTTCAATTTGCCGCTGGTCTGCAACAGGTCATGGCTGGCGATATCTCGGCACAGCTCGTCAAGATTCACGATGCCCACAAGACGCGCTCCGCAGTAGATTCTGTTTCAGCTCGGCCAATTGAAGGTCGAGCTTGGAAAGTACGCTAACGTCGCCCGCATCCGCTCGGCAGCCGCCGCGTCCCACCAGCGGATCGGCACATAATTCGATTCGATGCTGGCCCAGAGCGACGGTTTCGTGCACCGACAGGCGCTCCTTCAGAAGCGCCAAATCCTCCGGATGCAAATGCACTTTCACGGCGGAACGCGTTCCCAGTCGCTCCACGACTTCGCGAACCAGGGCTTCCAGGTCGAATTCTTCCGCCTCGATCTTCATGTGAACGAGGCGCGACGCGATGGCCAGAGCAAGCGTTATCGTTGCCTGCTGCATTTCGGCAAGCCATAGTTGTTCGCGCGAACGCTGAGCGCCGGCAGCTTCGGTCATTGCCGCCAGCACGCGGGCTAATGCCAGTGCTCTTCCTGCGCTGGTTGTTCTTGGTCCGCGAGCTGCTTCGCGTCGGTTGGTGTTGGGTTGGCCAATTCGTCTTGGGCCCGGTACATGAGGGGCCATCGTCGCGGAGTACGCCACGAAGTCGTTTGGCAAATCGAATGGGTATCGGTTGTGACATGGAGGTAATGCTCATAGGTCCATGACCAATTCGCCGGCTTGATCCAAACGCTGGATCACCTCCACGACGACTTTTCGTCCGGCTTGAATCTCCGCCGCCGGAGCGGACGCCAAGAACTCAATTTCTTCGATCAATGTTTCCCGCGCACGCTTGGAAAGATTGGTCAGCACCTTTTCGGAGATAGATTCCGGCGCTCCCTTCAGAGCCAGGCGCAAGGTTCTTGGAGTCGATGTCGGAGAGCAGCTTCTGCATCGATCGATCGGCAATGCGCAAAATGTCTTCGAATTGATACAGATATTCTCGGACTCGGGCAGCATTGTCCGGGTCCGATTGATCCATCGCGTCCAGAATTTCGGCGCGATCCGTCTTTTCCAAGAAGCGCAAAATGTCGGCAACCTTCTTTGCCCGGGCATCTCCCAGCGGCTCGTTCGGGATATCCGTCGCGGCCCGGCATTTTTGGAGCACGACGTCGGCTACCCGGCGCGACAGATCGGGATTCACGGCCAAATTTCGAGCAAGTTGGACCGAGGCATCGCGGCGTGTGTCGGGCGGCAAACGCAGAAGCACGTCGCCGGCTTTTTCGGTGGATAGTTGATCCAGTATGAGAGAGACGGTTCGTGCACTCTCGCGCTGGAGTGCCGAGGCCAGTTGCTCAACGGGAACGCTGCGTAGAACGCGAAGAGGGTCGTCTCCACTCTCGATCTGCCAAGGTTCAGCAGGTTCCGGATCGCGCATGGGAGCAGGGGGCCGAACGGCCTCTCTTTTTGTTGCCGCAGCAACGCCTCCAGGCGCGGCTGCGCTGTCTGTTTTTCGCTAATTGGTTCGGAGCCGAAGATTTTCAAAGTGGGAGGACTGCTGGCGGCAGGCGACGGCTCGAGCAGGTCCTCGAACTCGCGCAGCACCTGCTCGAGCATGTCCGGTTCAACCGGGCTCTTTTTCAAGCGCTGGAGTTGAGTGCGCACACGGTTGCCGCTCGCCGGCCCAAGCCGCTTAAGAATCGCTTCAGCCAGTTCAGGTTCCAAGCTGCTCAACAGGAGAGCCACTTTCAGGTCTTTTTGGACGATAGCCATGAGGGGAGACTTTCTACCAACCTTGCAAATTCAAAAACGCCCCAGGCCAAGCCCATTAGGGATGGGAATCTCCGGGAGGCGTATCAGTTGTATCGACCTTAACTTCTCCGCAACTTTAGATTCTGGCAAGAAAAGCACGGAATGATTCAAGAAGGAACGTTCAATTCGTTTTCTGGAAACTTCTCGAGGCGTGAGGCAATTCGCGGGGATTTGACCGATTGAGTGGTTATGGGCATGCCGGTTAAATCCGTTAGACAAAAGAAGTCAAGCGCAAACGCCATGGGGTTCGATGAATGCAGCAGGACTGGTTCATGAAGGGCGCAGACGACCTACCCTTTCCCCAACCGCGCCGTTAGCCAAAGGCTGCAACACCCCTTCAAGGGAGTCCAGGGATGTCAAGTTCAGGCGGCCACGGCAGCAGTTGGATAGTGACCTACAGCGACATGATCACGTTGCTCATGGCCTGTTTTATCATGATCATTACTTTCGCCTCGCGCGAGCCGGACCGATTCAGCGTCAAGAAAGATTCGCCGTTCGATGGCAGCGGCGGTACGGGAGCCGTAGGCGCCTTGAATGAGGGGCGCGATCGGGACACCGTAGTTTGGCGCGAAATCCCTCCTCTGGGTCGCCTTGGGAAAGGTGGGTCGGAAATGCCGCCCCTTTACTCCGACCCATCGTTGGGCGGAACGACAGCCATGCTCCGCCATCTCGAAGACCTTTCGGTCGGTACTCTGAAGGACAACTATGCTTTGTGCGTGCCCTTGCCGTTGTTGTTCGAAAGAAGGAATACGCTGTCGCCTTCCGGCGTTGAATTGCTGCACGCCATCGCACAACGAATTCGCTATCTCCCCTATGATGTTCATTTTGAAGTCGACGACTCGCAGAACATTCCCCAAGCCGTGTTGCTCGCGGAACAATTCACGCATGAGGAAGTAGTGCATCCAGCACGCCTGGCGGTTGGTATCCGCCAATCCGTGCAGCCTTGGCACGCTTCCGTTTGGGTCGTTCTGGTTCGTCATCCGTAGTGGAGTTTCACCGTTGTTTGCCCAAACTTCCCTTTCGGAACAACCGGAAAAGCCCTCAAGATCATCGCTCATTCCCGTCGATGGTTTCAGTGCCGCTAGATAAGAACACCGGACAAAGCCCGGACGTGGCGCTTTTGACCTTGGCGGGAGGTAGATTTTGTTCCCCATCGCGACCAATAGGGCAGGGCGTGGTGCAGCGGCCAAAACCTGGGTTCTTCCCACGGTGATAGGCGTCGTTGCCATAATTTGCGGCATCAGCTTGCCCAGGGCTATGCCCAGAGACATGCCTGTCGCCGTAGAGGGAGCGCACCCGGAACCGAGTGAAAAAGGCAAACTGGATTACATCCCGCCCGCCTGGCCCGAACCGCCGGATTCCAAGAGCATGCTGCTCCGGCTCGGATTGGGAACATTCGTCGTGCTGGGGCTTTGTGTAGGCACCTTATGGGCCGGCAAGCGTGGCTGTGCGTGGCGCCTGCCGCGACCGATGCTCCTGGGCAACTACGGCTTATCGACACCCTGGCGTTGAGCAACCGCTGTTGCTTGCATCTCGTAGCAGCGGCCAATTGTCAGATTCTCGTGGGCATGGATCAATCTGGATTGAAATCCCTCGTCACGCTCCCCGAGCGATTCGAAACTCTCTGCACGAATTCCAGGCACCGTCTCCAATCTTTGCGAGAGATGACGGAGAGTGAGCGACGCTCCATGCGATTCTTCAGGCCAGGATCAAGAATCCACCATAAGAACCGCGTTGTCCCCAGGAGGGGATTCACATGTCTGATCCGACAGCTCTGCTCGAACGACTAAACGAATCGGGCGCCTTGCAGAACCTATCTCCTCCGATTCAGACGGCGCTCTTCCTCGGGGCGCTTACCCTCGTTCCGGCGGCACTGGTATGTGTGACTTCCTTTACGCGGATCGTCATCGTGCTGTCTTTCGTCCGCCGGGCTGTAACGACTCAAGAGATCCCTCCCAATAGCATCGTCATCGGCCTGTCGCTCTTCCTGACCTTATTTGTCATGGGGCCTACTTGGGACGAGATGAATCGATCGTCGGTCACACCGTACCTCAATAAGGAAATCGCCGGTCCCGAAGCAGTCAAACGCGGCTGCATGGCCTTACAGAAATTCATGATCAAACAAACCCGGATTCAGGACCTCGCCCTTTTCGTGCATATTTCGGGCATGAGTCCGCCGAACGAGCCTGCCGACGTACCGTTGCACGTACTGATCCCCGCCTTCGTAATCAGCGAGTTGAAGACGGCATTTATCATGGGTTTCTGCATCTATATGCCGTTCCTTTTAGTGGACCTCGTCGTCTCCAGCGTTCTCACGTCGATGGGAATGATGATGATGCCTCCGGTGGTGATTTCTGCTCCTTTCAAACTTCTACTATTCGTCATCGCCGATGGCTGGCATTTGATAGCCCGAGCCTTGACAACGAGCTTTGGTTGAGCCCGCGTTGCCAGCCGAAAAACAGTCCGCGGCAAGCGGGGGTTCTTAGCCATCCTAGGGTGCCATGTCAAATCCAGCGCCAAATGCGATCGACACCAACGCTAGCTTCGCGCAGCGCAGCGAGCTGGCATTGGCCGTGGCCTTACTGGGCGTCCTGACCGTGCTCCTCATTCCGTTACCGCCGATTCTTCTCGATATGCTGTTGGCCTTTAACCTGGCGGTCACCGTTTTGCTCTTGCTCGTGACATTGAGCGCCAAGCAACCGCTGGATTTCTCTGTTTTTCCTTCCTTGCTCTTGTTGATGACGCTGTTGAGGTTGTCGCTCAACGTAGCCACGACCCGACTCATCCTGCTCAAAGGAAGCGCAGGCCTGATCGTCGCCACATTCGGGAACTTTGTGGTTGGCGGCAATCTGATAGTGGGGCTTGTCGTCTTTCTGATTCTCATCATCATTCAGTTTGTGGTCATCACCAAGGGTGCAGGCCGCATTTCGGAAGTTGCTGCCCGCTTTACCCTGGATGCCATGCCCGGCAAACAAATGGCGATCGACGCCGAACTAAACTCCGGAGGCATCAATGAGACCGAAGCGCGGCGACGCCGTCACAATCTGGTGCGTGAAGCGGAGTTCTATGGAGCCATGGACGGAGCCAGCAAATACGTCCGCGGCGATGCCATTGCTGCCCTGATTATTACGGCCATCAATCTCGTGGGGGGCGTCATCCTAGGCCTGACACGCAACTTGAGTATTGTGGACGCCCTACGCACCTATTCGATCCTGTCGGTTGGCGACGGGCTCGTGTCGCAGATTCCCGCCTTAATCGTCGCCACGGCATCCGGCATCCTGGTCACCAAGGCCAGTTCGCAAACGAGCTTGGGCCAGGAAATCGGTGCTCAGGTTTTGACGAATCCGCGTTCGCTCATGATTGGCGCCGTCATTATCTTGTGCCTTGGACTAACGCCCGGTCTTCCCAAGATTCCTTTCTTGTTGCTGGCCTTCGGCCTCTGGATGGTTTCTCGGCGCCTGACGGCGGCGGCGACGGCGGCCGTGAACAAAGCGGTGGAGGCCACCCCGACAGCCAAGTTGCCCCTGCAGCTTCATCTCGATGATTTCTTGCAGACCGACCGGGCTTGCGTGGATATCGGGGCCAGGCTGATTCCTTTGGTTGATCCCAAACGCGGCTCCGGACTTTTGGACCGGATCAGCGGCTTGCGCCGCGAGTTGGCTCGCAAAAGCGGCCTTTGGGTACCGCCCATTCGCGTTCGCGACAACATCCAACTCGAACCGGATGGCTATCGCATCTTGATCGGCGGACGCGATGTGGCTCGAGGACAATTGCGGCCCGATCGTTGGTTGGCCATCGATCCCGGGACAACCCGGCTGACTATTGATGGTGAAGCGACCAAGGATCCGGCTTTTGGGTTGCCTGGCAAATGGATTGCCGAGAGCGAACGTGCCCGCGCCGAGCTGGGCGGCTATACGGTGGTCGATGCTCCTAGCGTGTTGATAACGCACCTGGGAGAAATTGTGCGCCGCCATTCGCACGAGCTGCTCAGTCGTGAAGATCTAAAAACCCTGATCGACAAAGCGAAAGAAACTGCGGCTGCCGTGATCGACGAGCTAATTCCCAACGTTCTGACCATGGGCGCGGTGCACCGCGTGCTTTCCCTCTTGCTGGAGGAACGCGTGCCCATTTCCAATCTGACGCGCATCCTGGAAAGCCTCGCCAACCATGCTTCCGTCACCAAGGATCCGTACGACCTCACCGAGAAAGTGCGCATCGACATGGGCCGAGCGGTGTGCGATCGCTTTCGAGACGAGGAGGGACGAATCCACGCGCTGGTGCTCGATCCGCGTGTCGAAGTCGAGTTACGCCGTTCGCTCCAGGAGAAAAACTTGGCTCTCGAGCCGGCTCGATTGGAAAAACTGGTGAGTCGCCTGGCAGACGAATGGCGCAAATCCAACGCTCAGGGCAAAGAGGTGGCACTGCTCACCGACGCGGGATTTCGCCGTCCACTGCACAACGTTCTGGCGCGGGCATTGCCTGACTTGGCGGTGATCGCCTATCAAGAGGTGCCCAGCGATCTGTTGCTCGAAGTAGTCGGCCTGCTGAAGCCCGATGACATCGCTAGCGGGGGCGCCACGAAAGCCAGAGTGCCTGGGTCGGTAAGGCGGTCGGACAACGCCCTGGTGCGGCTGCGGCGGCATAGACCCTGCGGTTCGCACCTCGAACGACGCCAAGGTTCGATGTTTCGAGTGTGCTGAGTTATTGGTTCGCCTCTTGAAAGTAATTGCTCACAACCTTGTCGAGCGTTTGATCGCGAAGGTGAGACGGTGGAAAGAGCAACGAAAACCTATACGCGGATTGCCGCTCAAAGCCAGCGCGACGATTTGATTCTGGCTCATTTGTCGCTGGTGCGCCATGTGATCGGCAAATTAATCGTTGAGTTCCCCGACGGCGTCGATCGGGAGAATTTGGAAGCGGCCGGTACGCTCGGACTGGTGGAGGCCGCGACCAAATTCGATCCGAATCGCGGCATCGAGTTCAAGACGTTTGCCTTTGCCAGGGTTCGCGGAGCAGTGTTGGACGAGCTGCGCCGAAACTGTCCTTTGCCGCAACAAATGCTTCAGCTCATTGGTCGTGTGCGCAAAGCTCGTGAGGAGCTTCCGCCTCCCGTGACACTTGACGCACTCGCAGCGGCAGTGGGCCTCAATCTGGAAGAGTTGGGCGATTGTCTTGCCGCCATGCAATTGACGCGCATGACGCATTGGGACCAAACCGTAGAAGAAAGTGCAGCCGGTGTGGACGATCAGCAGAGAGCGCCAGAGATAATGGCCGAGCAAGAAGAACAAAAAGCTCTCCTCGCTCAGGCAATTGAAGCATTGCCTCAACGCGAGCGCCTGGCTGTGACGCTCTATTACCTCGAAGATCTTAGGCTTAGGGAAATAGGAAAAGCGCTGGGGCTATCCGAATCGCGCGTTTCGCGCGTGCTGAATGGCGCGCTTTTCACTTTGGGCGAGTATATGCGGGCACGGGAAAAATAAGCGGGGTGAGCTTTGGAGAATTCGACCAGAACGGAATATGAGTACGCCGGCGGAGCTGTAGTTCCCAGCGCATTCATTCAGGTCAGTTCAGAGACCACACTCGTGGGGGCGCCGGGACCAGCCCTGGAGCATGGCCCAAAAATCGAGCTGATCCGCGACGAAGACGGGATCAAGGCCATCGAGATTGCCTGTTCTTGCGGGCAGCGGGTTCGCTTGAATTGCCTCTATTAAACCTGGACAGGGCCACGTTCTCTGCAGTCGCAGTTTATTGGTGGAGGAAGCAGATGCGCAGTTATACCGGCATCGCTAAGTGTTGGCCCGTGCTGGCAGGGGCGCTAGTGATCTGTGGATGCGTCACAGGCAAAAACCAAACGCCCGGTCTCGATCCTTCCCACGTCGTGGCCGGTTCCTCGCCCGCAGACCTCGGATTGCCACCCGAACTCGATGCTCACCTTTCCGCTCACGCCGTGGAAATGGAACGGCGCCTGAACAATATCGAAGAGGAACGCAAATCGCTCGTCCTCCGATGTCAGCAGCTCGAACTAGCCTTGGAGGATAAAGATCGCGTCATCCTTCAAGCCTCGCAGGAGGTTCAGGCCTCCAGTGCCGAGGTGACGCGCGCCTGCGCCGAACTCGACCAATGGAAAAAGGAAATGGCAGGATTCCGCGATAAAGTTCGGGCATCGGAAAAGGAGAATGCTGCCGCACTGCAAAGTATACTTGGCCTGCTGGAGCAAGCGGTTCATGAGGACAGCAAAGTGGAGGGAAAGGAAGCTGTCCCCACTTCCAAGACATCTCAGAAATAGGGTAAGCGTCGCCCCGCGAAAGGGGGGGCCGCGGATGTCCTCTAATCCTGCAGAACGATCGTGCCGGCCCAATCAATGGCTTGACTATATAGAGCCATCACTCGGGCCGGACTTAATCTAAGGCCCTCGATCAATTGAGTGGCATGCTCCCAATCGCCCGATTCGTATGCCAAGACCAGCTTAAGAATCCTTCCCGTGCTGGTGTCCTTCCCTTCCAACGCGTCCTTTATGTCGGTTGAAATGGCCATCTCCTGAAGGAGTTCGGAGAGTGGTCGCTCGACGATGATTTCTATCAGGGATAGGAGGCCGGTGATGAACAGATCGAATTCTCTACGCCCGAGGCCCGTGTTTTGACCAAGCAACTCAGCGAAGCGAGCTCGAACCAGACAAGCGGTAAGTAGTACAGGCGGCTTGTCCGAACAGAGCCCGGTAAGAGCGATGAGATGGGCCCATCTCTTCAGCGCAAAGCACCCAGCAGCACCAGGGCGTGCTTGATGGATTTCACTTCATCTTGCCAGCCGAACGTGGCTGAATTCAGGTAGTGAAGGAGTTTGATCGCCAGGGATGCTTCGCGTTTCATAACGCGTTCGAGATGATCGAAATCAATGACAGGTTTATTCAATTCGCTCAGGAACCTGAGATAGTTGACTTTAAATGCGGGAAGATCGCGTCGCCGCACTACCTCGGGCCGAGAGAAGAAATACCCTTGGAAAAGGGTGTACCCCAGGGACTTGGCCTCTTCCAGTTCCCTGTTGTTCTCCACTTTTTCGGCAAGAAGCTGGATACCGCGCGGCTGCAGTCGACTGGCCAGCCTACGGCGCTCTTCGGGCAATGTGGTACGGAAATCGACCTTCACGATATCGGCAACGGCGAGAAGCGGCTCATAATCCGGACGTTCCACATAATCGTCCAAAGCAAGCATGTACCCCTGTCTCTTGAGTCGGTGGCAGGCTGCGATCACTTCGTTATCGGGCTCGACCGTCTCCAGGATCTCCACGACCAAACGGTCGGGCGGCAAGAACAAGCAGAGGTCTTCTACCAAAAGACGCCGTGTCACATTGACGAAGGCTTTCTTGCCGGCCAACAAGCTATCCAGATTGAAAACTACCAGGATGTCGTTGAGAACTTTGGAGGAAGCGGAATCGCTGTCTGCGCAGGAATACCGATTATCGAGTCCGCCGCGGAATAAGATCTCGTAGCCGGAAAGGTTGAACCGAGAATCGAGAATCGGCTGACGAGCCAGATAGTGCATGTCGCCGACACCGGACGCATTCTCGGCAAATTCAAGCGAAATTGCGGGCATTGACGGACTCCGGTCTCAACGCCCCCGGGCGCAAAACAGTTTCCACACTTTGGGAACCTGATCACAGGAATGGACTGCGTGACGGATGCGCTTTCCGGCTGCACTGCTGTCCAAGGCGAAGGACGACTGAACAGGTGTTGCGAATCTGGACGAAAAGACCACGGCAGGGAGAAAAATCACAGGGGTTTTGCGGAGAACTTGTGGTTCTTCTGATAAGCCCGCTCATCAGAACACTAGGAGACAGAATTGCGCGTGTCAAACATCTTTCACTGATCGAACTCATCATTCTCTCATAGTCGAACCCAAGGACGCCACTGCAGGCCCTCAGCGACGGCGCAGCACGAAGCAATTCCCTCGCACAGCGCGTAGGGCTTCCTGCCGAAGAATAACCTCCAGGCAACTCACTTCTTCGAACCATGCGGCCGCCGTAGAACGCACGTATTGCCTGCCGTGGGCAAAGCGCCCCGATTCTTGGAGCCTGAAACCTTCGCTCGGCAATAACTCCGTGCTGAAGGCCAACATACCTCCGGGAACCAAAACGTGCGCCACACCTGCCCAGACCGAGCACAAATCCCCGAAATAAAGCAACACATCCGCGGCAATCGCCAAATCGAAGCGATTTGCCGACGTATCGAGAAAAGTCAACAAATCGCAACAAAGCAGGGCATCGTAGACTCTTCGCTGACGTGCACGCTCCAGCATTTTGGGCGACAAGTCGACGCCGATCAACTCCCGAGCAATAGGTCTAAACAAAGGACCGCATAAGCCAGTGCCACAACCCATGTCCACTATCGACCATTTGCTGCCGGGCGGAATGACGCGTTCTGTTGCGGCAAAAAGTTCGGCTGGCACGACGTAGCGCAGGGTGTTGACCAGCTTGCTGTCAAAGCTATCCGCAAAGTTATCGAAATATTCAACGATGTAAGCGGCGGGAGAACGTCCGATGCCGCATTCCGCCGACACCGCTTGCAAGAGGTAGGCCGCTGAAGCGCTTTCAGGAAGCAGGTCCCGCCATTCTTTGGCGAAGCGAGCCGCCGCTTCGGCGTGGCCAAACCCAGACAACATCTTGAAGGCGTTCTCGAGGACAACGTTAAGTTCAGGTTCATTTGCCCGGGCTGCTGCTGGAAGCGATTGTTGATAGGATGCAACGGCTTGAGCAACGGGGCTGCCCTCCAAGATCTGACATATCAGTCGAGCCCTGCACAGGATGCTAACAAAATTGGCATTTCCTGGCTCCAGTTCCAAGGCTTCGGCATAAGCACGGACAGCGTCGGCAAATCGGCCCAGCTGGTATTGGAGCCGGCCAAGATTGGCCAGTGTTCCTGCCGTTCTGCCGCCTCCGGCAATGCAGTTTACAAAGGAATCGAGAGCGCCAGCCAACTGCCCTTGTTCTTGTTGAATGAGTCCGAGACATTGCCAAGCGACAGCGGAATCGCCTTCGAGCTTCAAGACCTCGCGATAAGCTACTTCCGCAGCTCCAAGTTCCCCCATTCTTGCTTTCACGGTTCCAAACAAAAGCCAGGCAGCGGGCTGTTGACGGTTAAGTGCAAGTGAGCGTTCCAGACAACTGGCCGCTTCCCCCAGAGAATCCAATTGGTTGAATGCGCCCGCCAAACTTGTCCAGTAAGCGGCATTGTCTTGGCGGATCGCTAGCGCCGCACGGAACAACTCCACGCCCTCGGCCGGGCGGTTCTCTTTGCACAACTTGAGGCCGAATCGCGCTAGAGTTTCAGGAATCGATTTTCCCGACCGCAACATGGCAGCAAAGGCTGGGTTTGCCGATCGCCATGCACCCACGATTACTTCGGTCTGCTCAGCGCCGGGAAGACCGAACGATGCCGGATCCATAAGTGAGGCCCCTGACGATGGTCCGCAATTCCACGACACGTTTCCATAGAGCAAGTTCGCAGCTATCGACAGGAAGATATTGCCGCACGGATTACTTCTCTGCTTATCGAGAAGTTCTGCTCGTGCCCATCTCAAGGTAGAGGGAGCGCTGCCGGGATAGGTCCTAGCATCCGTAGCAGGTAATCGGCATGTACGGATGAATCGGGAGCAAATCGTTCTTTTGATGGGACAAGTGTTTAGCTAAACGCGAAAGAGACAAGTTGCATCGCGCTTTGGGTCGAAGATGCCAGGAACGAGTGAGGTAAGCACCGAGAGTCTTCACGATCGCGGGGTTTAGGAATGAGCGCCTTGGCAATCGGCTCGACTAGTCCGCTACTCGACAGCAATTCGGTGGGGGCTCTTCAGGGAATCTCGGCAATCGCCCAACTCACCCAAGCACCAAGTCAGGCGCCGTCTACCAGCCTAAACGCAGATTCGGGCACGATCTCACCGGCAGGGCAGCTTATGAGTCAGCTCGAACAACTCCAACAAAAGGACCCGGCGAAGCTGAAGCAGGTTTTAGCTCAAATCGCCAAGCAGTTGAGTGCCGCTGCCCAACTGAACGGCTCAGGAAGTCAGAGGGATGCACTGGCGAGACTGGCGAATCGATTCAAGAATGCCTCCCAGACGGGGGATCTTTCGCAGCTCAAATCACGGAACGGTCTCATGGGGCGACATCGTCGAGCCCACCAGGCCTATGTACAAAGTCAGCAAGAACTGGGGGCCTTGTTAACGCCGCCCAACAGCCCGGTTTCGGCTCCGTTATGCGTAATACCTTAAATGGCATCTTGAAAACATTAAAGAGTGCGATTGGTTAGCAATTGCGCCGCATAAAAACCTGCAGGCCGAATAGACTTCTACCCTCCATCACTTTGGGAGCGGTCAGGCAGCGTTCGATTGAAAGCCTGTTCGGTTTGCCCGCAAGCACAGAGGACGCAGAGCCTACCGAGTTAGGTGATCTGGTGCCGGAGCCGCATAGTTGTCTCTTGTCGACCATTAGTTCAATTTCGATGCGTAGCCGACACAGCAGAGAGCACGGATTCTGCATGTTTTGACGATTGTAACGAACATGCTTTAGGCAATAGCCAGAGATGCCGCCTCGGTGGCTTCTTCGTTGGCCGTGGTCATGATCTGCGGGAGAAGGTTGGTGTAGGTGTTAACCAGCTGTTCGTTTGTTCTTGCCATAAGACTCTTCCAACCCAAATTGATCGCAGGATCGTAAGTTTCTGACGTTTCCCCACGCTGAAAATGATTGGCCATGTGGTCTGCCGCCGCGACAAGTTCAACAAGCAGCTTATTGGCGGTAGCCCCCCGCGGCGCGTGGTGATGCTGAACCGCGTCTAGAATGGTCGAGGGAAGTCGATTGACGCTGGCAAACCAGTGCGCAAAGTAGCAGTGGTCGGTTCCCAAAACACCCTGCTCCCGCTCCAATGAACTGGGGCCCTCAAGAAAATCCAAAGGATCGGCGGTATCAAATTGATTAGGGGCGCCGATCGCTATCAAAATGCGCCCAATGTCGTGAGCCAATCCGCAGGCGAACTCCTCCCCCCTGAATCCGAGCCTAAAGCCGGAATTTAGGTGGCGACACAGGCAAGCAGTCAAAAACGAGTGGCGCCACAGAATTTCACAGTGTCGTTTCTTGCTGGCCGGAACCGAGCGATGCAGGCTGCGGAGTCCAACCGTGACAATCAAGCTCTGACATTCACGGAGTCCAAGACGAACAACCGCTTTATCGAGGCTCTGAATTGTTGAGCCCGTGCGATACAGAGCGCCGTTGGCAAGGCGCAGGACACCGGTCGCCAGGACCGGGTCCCTTTCGATAGCTTTTGCCAGTTTTGCCAGGGGACTAGTTTGGATCGTTGGCAATTGCCAGAGCTTTATTGGCCTCCTCAGGAATCATGGGCAATTGATTTAGATTGCCAACTTTGATCTTCAGTTGTTCCGCGGGCGAGATCGTTATGCTCTGGGAAGGCGTCTTATTCGGACTTAACAGATTGAACAAACTCATCTATTCGAAATCCTGAAAGTGTCGGGATGCTTATCTCTGCGTCAATTTTGTGTCGCGAATCTCAACGGTGCGCCGGAATGGAGTTTCTAAAACGATCGCTTCGACTAAAACTGGCCGGTCCAACCGTCCGTCTGGAACGAATATGCCAAGAATTCCTGATGTGGCTGCGCTCGACCAGATTTGAGCAATAAACTTGACTAATCGACCGGTGACCCAAGCGGTCGTTTCGACATCGTAACGTCAAATCGCAAAATGATTCAGAAATGTTTACGCGAGAAACATGGCCGCCCGACCCCGAGGTCAATTGCCAATCACAATTTTCCTTTGTCTAAGGAATGTAATCCTTTCGTTCCCAAGCACATCCAACCGGCAGAAGACGGGGCGCCCACTTCCCTGACACCTCCGGCACACGGGTCGGCACAGCTCTTGCAACAATGCTGGAAGATCCCGGAATTTGGAGCACCTGAGCCGACGGGATAATGTCCACCAAGGATTATTGCGCGAGTAAAAATCATGCGGGATAAGAAAATTCAGGAAAAGCGGGCCAACCAAAGATATTCCTGTCACATTCACAGCTCATGTCTACCCGCGTTCTCGGGCAAGAAAGCTTCGGTTTCGGCCCAAATCCAAGATGCCTCGCTCACGGGTCTTTGTTTGGTAGTTGACGAGTGGGTCGAGCCGGGACGGATGCTGATAGTTACCGTTCCGGACCCTGACGGAATCTCTTCCACCAGGCTGCTAACCTGGACGATGTGCGCCAGACGCCACTCCTCTCGAGGCTGGCTGATTGGCTCTGCCTTCTGCTCCAAGTTAGAAGCCCGACAGTTGGCAGGCATACGCAATTTCAACTTTTCGGCGCGTTTGGAATTGCAGGACTTATTGCAAAAAGTCTAGTAAACTCTCATTCAGGATTTTGGACGCTGAATCCAACGTAAGGCTGTAGAGATTCTGTTCTTCCTGCAGCCCGACCACCACTGAGCTAATATCTGCCGATTGCAAATTCGAGGTTTGTTGCTCCGTGGATAATTGAACCTGCTGCAACCGTTGTTGTACGGATTGCAGGTTCTGCGCATTTGCCGACAGCACGCCTAGCCCCTGCGTCACTCCGCTCGTTGCTTGGTCGAGATCGGCAAGATGGGCTGAGATGGATTTGGAGAGCTGAGAGTCGGACAACCCTTGCGTGTTATTCAAATCGTCACGCAGCGCTATCATGATTTGGAACACGTCGTACGTGCCGCTATAGTCGAGTTGCGTCGAACCCGCGGCGACAATGCTGGTGCTGTTCACATTCGTGACAGCTCCGGTGGTGCTGTTCGTCACCACCTGATTGGCGCTGAAGTTGATCGGCACTGAGCTCTTTCCGCCGTCGACGGAAAGCGTGCCATTGGCGGTGATTTGCACATGCCCGAAAAGCTAGGGTCAATGCCGGTCGTATCCACGTACACAATCTGTCCGTTGGGGCCCGAAACTTCCAAGTTAGGATTGGACCCATAGGCAATGGGAGGACCGCCGTCGAGAGAGATGGTTCCTGGCTGGCCATCGGGGCCCGCGGCTTGGATGGTCAGAACGTGGGCGCCCGTCGGACCGATGATGGTATCGCCGGCGGCCGAACTGGTTCCCGGCTGTACGCCTGATCCTGGTGCGTAAATCGTACTGGTGTGAGCGACCAGCAGCGTTCCTTCTCCCGTTGCGCTGTCGGTGCCGGTTCCTGGCCCCGCTCCGGTGCTGCCTTCAAATACCGTTTGAGTTCGTTGCTGCGACTGAAAAATCTGGCTCCCGTCGTAGGAAGTCGCAACGGCTTGTTGCGGACCTATCAGAGCATCTGCCTGTCCGCCGGCGCCCGCATAGGTGATGCCTTCAACATTTCCTTGAGCATCCGTTGCGCTGAATCTTGAAAGGCGCTTTGGCAGTGTCAGCTCCGCCGAACAGGTACTGACTGCCTTGCTGGGTGTTTGCGACGTTGAGCATTTGCCCAATTAAGGCATCCAATTGTTGGGCCAGAGCGCCAAGCGAGTCCGCATCGTTCCCAGCGTTGCTGCCCTGTATGGCGATTTGTTTTGCTTGCGAGAGTATGCTTTCGGCTTGTTGCAGAGCGGAAACACCGGAGTTTAGTTGAGTTTGGGCTCCTTGCAGATTGGATAAATAGGTGGTGAGCTGCAGGTCCTGCGCATTGCTAGCGATCGCGGCTACAGCATCCACGGGATCGTCAGAAGGATTCTGGATGCGCAATCCCGATGAGGCCTCCGATTGCAGCTGATCGAGCTGGCTGAACTCTTGATTGGCGCTGTTGATGATCTGGCTCACCAGAACCTGGGGGGTGATCTGCACATTCATGTGGTTTTCCCTTCTACCGGCCCGGCCACGATTCAGCGACAGCAGCACTGTGGCGTCAGAAGAATCTATGGGTAAAGCAGCTACCGTTTTGATTCAATGACCGTGGCCGCGCCTTAGCTGACTACATCGGCGCCCAAGGTTTGGACTAGCGTAGCGGTGTTTTGATTCACGATATCGATATAGTGTGCAGCCAGCTGATACGATTGCTGGTACTGCACCAACTGAACCAGCTCTTGGTTTGGATCGACACCGGAAATGCTTTGCTGTTGAGTTTGCAGGCTCTGCGCGAGCGCCTGTTGGTCGCTCTGTTGTTGAGTCAGGTTCTGTACCTGCAGACCAATCTTGCCAATCACTCCCTCGCCAAATTGGTCTAGAGTCTGTGAGCCATTGGCTAGCGTGGGCTGATTGACCAGATTGGCAAGTTTCTGAAGGTTCGTGCTATCTCCCGGCTGGCCGCTAGTTGAAGCAGCTAGCTGGCTTGGATCATTCAGTAACGCCGGTTGTACTCCGATGTCCGATGCCGTCGAGCCACTGAAAAATGAGTTGAGCCCCAGCGCCGACAAGATTCCCGCGGTGTCCGGCTGGGCAACGACCTGAGTTTTGAATTGATCGTCGTCGTTGGCGGTGCCGGAAGCGAGCTGCACGGTTACCCCGTCACCGACCTGGAGATCGGAGCCTGGTACGTATCCTTGCCCGATATTGAGTGAGGCCACTTGGTTGCCGGCGCTATTTGTCACATTCAAGGTCAGATTAGGGGTGACGCCGACCGTTCCCGAACCTTGAACCTGAAAGGTGAGATCGTCGTTGTTCGAGCCCGTGTAAGTTCCTCCCAAGGTCGGCACGGTGGTCCCGGAAATGGTTGTCGAATCTGGAGAAGTCGGCAGTTGCCCGGCAAAGTCGAAGCCGTATCCAGGCTGAGCGAGGATAGTGAGGGTTCCGGTCTGACTGTTCACAAACGCTTGTACGTGAGGCACTGCGCCAAGGCTTTGGCGACATCCTGCAGGCTTTCCGTCGAGGGATCGATGGACACCTTCGTCTGAGTTTGGTTTCCCGATGCCAAGTCGGTTACCGAAACATAAAGCGATCCTGCCTGCGGATTGAATGCTAGACCCGAACTGGCCAGTGGCATCGATTCGCTAGTTACGGCTTGCGTGCTCGTAAGTTGGGTCATGGGGCCGGACAGCCCGAGACCTATCGCATGCACCTCGTTGAACTGGCTTATGAGCGAGCCGGCAAGTTGGTTGATCTGACCGGTATACTGCGGCAAATCTTGGTTAAACGACTGGAGTACTCCGCCAAGCGTCCCGCCGGAAACGGAGAGGGTCTGCTTCGATCCGGCCACCTGCACTGATAATTGATTGGTCGGAGTGGTAGAAACCGTTAAGGAAGTAGCCTGTGAACCGGCCACGACCACAGCGCCGCCGACCAAGACGGTGATTTGGCCGGAGCCTTGATTGACCGTCTGGACGCCCACGATGTTCGCAAGCTGGCTGACAAGTTGAGCGCGCTGATCGATCAGATCATTGGGATTTACGCCGGCGTTCGTGGCCTGTGCAATCTGCGTATTCAGCGCTGCAATTTGCGGAGTCAAACTGTTGATTTGGCTTACATTTTGCGCCGCTTGCGTGCTCAGGCCGGTGCTGAGCTGTCCGAGATCGTCCGCTACGGAATTGAACGCTCCAGTGAGCGCCTGCGCGCTGCCCAGCGCGACCTGGCGCTGACTCAGATCGTCCGGCGTAGAAGACAGTTGGCTAAGCTGATTGAAGAAAGCATCCATGAGGTCCTGAATCGAACCTGTGCCAGTAGATAGAGAAGACTGCACCTGTTGCAGGGCCTGGAGCTGCGCATCGGTGGCATTTGACTGGGAGTTTTGGCTGTTGATTTCACCGTCGAGGAAATCGCTACGGAGCTGGCTAATCGAGGCGACATCGACTCCCGATCCGATCATGAGGCCCAGCTGATCCGTGGGGGGGGCATTCGTCAGGTTGACCACCTGTTGGTGATATCCTGGTGTATTGGCGTTGGAGATATTCTGGCCAATCGTGTCGAGGGCAAGCTGACTTGCCGTGAGGCCTGAAAGTCCGATGGATAAATCCGACATTTGCTTACCCTCGCGCTTGGAAGAATGAGCCGCAGACGCCTGCACGAGGCGATCCCGAACGTCCATAGCGCTCGATAATTCCTGGCCCGCCGGTAAGGTGCACCAAAAGCCGGGAAAAGAAATCGAGGCTGTAGCGGATCAAGGCGGCGTTGTTTCGGTTTACTTGGTCGGCTTCACGGGCCATCCGCCGCAAGCGATCGCGTCGCCAGGTCAGGCGTTCGCCGCTGGCGCCTGGCAACCGAGCAGCCAGCTGCCGTGATAGTGGCCTCTTGAAGCGGAACATTCAGTGCATGAGCCAGATCCTGACGTAAGCGCGAGCGGTGTTTATCCAATTCGCTGCTATTCCGAATCGCCTGCGCTTGGCGCTCGAGCTCGACCGTCAGGCCTTTAAGATCGTTGCCTAGCAGTCTAGCGTGCACGTGGCGCAGCACTTCCAAGCTGTGCGTAAGCGCGGTTTCTTCCCGTTCCATGTGCTGCGAGAACTCCTGCGCCAGCCTGGCTACGCGTTGCTGGAGTGCCGCTTCCGTACTATTTATGTTCATGGCTTTGTGCGCTTCCAAGTTGTCGTTTGAGCGCCTGGGCAAGTCCAAACCCACCCGACTGCGCCAGATGTTGACCAAGGTAAAGATCGAAAAGGCCCCCGTAGATATCGCTGCTATCGTTGCCGAATAACCCGTCCGGGCCGAGCGTTTGGCGCATTTCCTTGAGAACCAGTGACATGAACATGCTCTCGAAGCCCGTTGCTACAGCGTCGAGAGATTTGGCGCCGCCGCCTTTGGCTTGGGACAGCAACATTTCCGGATCTTGAGCCGTCGACCATGTGGAGACAGGCATCGTTCCACTTGCTTGCATATGCGATCTCCTTACATAATCACCAGTTCGGCGTGCAGCGCCCCGGCTTGTTTGAGCGCCTGAAAAATCTCGATCAGATTGCGCGGCGTAACTCCCAGAGCATTGAGTGCACGGGCCAACTCCGCCACGGTCACCGATTTGGGCACAACGTTGAGCGCGCCATTTTGTTCCGAGACGCCAACGTTGGTACGGGGCACCACGGTGGTCTTCCCTTTGCTGAAGGGCAAAGGTTGCGAAACCTCAGGTGTTTCGCTGGTTGTGATCGCCAAGTTGCCCGAGGCAATGGCGACGCAGGTGAGCGTAACTTGTTCGCCGGCCACGATGGTGCCGGTGCGTTCGTTGATGACAACGCGAGCTGGCACGTCCGGATTCACCTCGAGCAAGCCAAGCTCGCTGGCGAAGCCAACTGGATTGCCGATCTGCGAACGGGGGATGCGTACGTGAACGGTCCCCGCATTCAAGGCGATAGCACTGTAGGGAAAGGAAAGATTAATGATCGCGGCAATGCTCCGCGCGGTGGCATAATCCGGCTCCCGCAAGAGCAAGCTTATCAGGCCATTGCAGACTATTTGGCCAGGGGCTTCTTGTTCGACATTGGCGCCGTTGGCGACGCGTCCCACCGTTGGATGGTTTTTTTGTGTGGTGGCCGCTCTACCGCCAAAGGCAAATCCGCCGACCAGGAGCGGGCCTTGGGCAACCGCGTAAACCTCGCCGTCGGCGCCTTGCAGAGGCGTGAACACCAAGGTGCCGCCCTGAAGGCTGCTCGAATCGTCTGTGACGGAAACGGTAACGTCAATCTGGCTGCCTCGGCGGGCAAAGGGCCCGAGTCTGAGCGGTCACGATCACTACTGCTACACTGTTCGTTTTGAAGACCGGATCGAGCTGATTGATTTGTGCAATCTTTCCATTGATGCCCAGTTTTTGCAACATGTTGATGGCAACCTGTTGCGTGTTGATGCTCTTGCTGCCCGTGCCATTGAGCCCAACAACCAAACCCACGCCATAAAGCTGGTTGCTGCGGCCGCCTTCGAAGTCCGTAATGTCCTTGATGCGAACTCCGCTCGCCTGGGCATCGGGCGAGAGGCATAGCATGGTTAGCAAGCAGATGAACGGAGCAACGTTTCGATACATGATGGCTCCGTCTCTAAAAGGGCCACACGTGGTTCACAATCCGCCCCAACCAATTCTGATTGAGGAAGCGCGACTCGGCCCGGCTCCCTGGTAGCTAATTTGAAAATTGGCGATGAATTGAGATGCAACGATGTTGCCCACGTCGATATCGATGGGCCGAACGATGCCGCTGACAATCAGCATGCGTGTCTCACCCGTGACGATGCGACTGCGTGTGCCCTGAATGACCAGATTGCCGTTGGGGAGCACGCGAACGACACGGACCGTCATTTGATCCAGGAATTGGCGGGCGCTGGTGAAGTTGGCCTTCCCCGTAAAGGTCCGCGTCGAACCCAACGAAGTGTTGTAGTTCGCGCTGGCGGCCTTGCTGGCTACATTGCCGGTCGTGCCGCCCGTGAAGCTGAATACGGATCCGGTGGTTGTTTCCTTATCCAGATCGCGTTCTTCGGTTTGGTCGATGCCTGTGTTCTCTTGCACAGAAATGGTCAATAGATCTCCCATGCGCCGGGCGCGATTGGTCTCGAAAAGATATGCGGCATTGGGATTCCTTCGCTCCCAAATGTCGTCGGCGTGCGCAGCGACTGAAGCCCAGAGCACCGGAATCGGGAGACACATAGCCAAGAAGCGCTTCATTGCTCATTCCCTCGAAAGCTGACTTCGACAAGCGTGCGATCCACTACGCGGCCAATCACCAGATTCTTCGAATCGACATTGCGCACGCGAATCATCTGGCCTGCGCGGCCATCTTGAAGCGCTTCGCCGACCGTCGTAATCTGCAGACTTCCCACTCGGGTCACGAGCCGGACGCCGCTGCCCTGCTTTACCAAGACGGGGTTCTGGGACAAAGCGGGCTCGAGGTCTCCTTCCGTTAGGACCTGACCAGGAGCCAAGGTGCGGTTCGCTTGCTTCCCTGCCAGCGCATCCTGATTGGTAATAGGGCCGTGGAGTTCGTCCAAAGCGCGACGTTCGAAATGTGTGTTCTTTGGGCCGATCAATTCACCGCGTTCGATGCGCCGGGTTGTCGAAGCCACGCGCCGAGATACTCTTACCTCGAAAAGTACGGGAACCGCGCTGCGCCGCTCGCCGTTCACAAACACGACCACATCGACATGCACGCGGCCGACCGGAGGCCCGGCGACATGAAGCTGGGCCTCGAGACGAATGTCCGCGCGTGCGCCTAGTGGCAATGAGGGGCCGATTACGGGTTGCAGAAGCTCGATCGACAGGTCCTCCGGTGCAAAAGTAAGATGTTCGAGCAAGGCTTTGCGCGCTGTGGCAAGGAGTTCCTCTTCCGAGATGCGCTGGCTAGCCATTTGCACACGCACGTGGTCGGCGCCTTGGAAGCGGAATTGCTGGGGTTCCAGCCCGGCGAGCCGCAAACGAAAGGCGATTTGCTCCCGGCCAATGTCGATGACTTTGTCGGCTCCGGAGAGGTCCGCCAGGTCCAGTTCGCCAATGATGCCGCGCAGTTTGCTTTGCCCGCCCTCGATGGCGGCTACATCGCGCACACAAACCTGATAGTCGGGGGCCTTGGCGGTTGGCTTCAAATAGATCGTAACGATTGGATCGTCGTCGCCCGCCGGCGCAACGCCTGCTGCGCCCTTCACAGCGCCACAAGCAACGGCGCATAGGACGAACGACCAACCCATAACCCGGATGGGATTCGCCATGCCTTGCATGAAAACTACCTTGTGATGTTGGTGGCGTCGGAAAGCATCTCATCGGCTGCCTTCACGGCCCGGGTGTTGAATTCATAAGCGCGCTGGGCAAGAATCAGGTTCACCAACTCCTGCACAACTTGAACGTTAGATCCTTCCAGGTAATTCTGTTGCAACGAGCCGGTTCCATTGGTGCCCGGCGTTGAATCCTTGGGTGAGCCCGAAGCTGCGGTTTCCAGATACATGTTGCTCCCTTCGCTGCTCAACCCTGCCGGATTGAGAAAGCGCGAAAGCGTGAGACTGCCAACACTTGTGGACTTGGTGGGAGCACTTGCCGTGACCACGGAAACGGTACCGTCGGCGCCGATGGACACCGACGTAGTATCTTGAGGCAGACTCATTTGAGGAGAGATCGGGTAACCGTCGGCGGTAACGATTTCGCCGGTGGAATTCGTGGTTAGATTGCCCGAACGGGTGTAAGCGATCTGGCCGCTGGGCAACGTCACTTTGAAGAATCCATCTCCCTGGATTGCCAGATCGAGGGGATTGCCGGTATTCGAGAGAACGCCTTGGGAGAAGTTCTTACTGGTGCCGGCGATGCGTACGCCGCTGCCGATCTGAAAACCGGTCGGGAGCTGCAAACCTTGTGCGGCGTCGGAACCCGGGGAGCGCCTGGTCTCGTAGATCAGGTCCTGGAAATCGACTGTAGTCCGCTTGAATCCCGTGGTATTGGCATTGGCTAAATTGTTGGCCGTATTGTCCACGACGGTCTGCTGGGCACTTAGGCCGGTGGCGGCGGTGAAAAGGGCTTTGATCATAACTGGGACCTTCCGTGGTATCGATCCTCGATCACGAGCCTTGCGGTCGGGTATTCTGTTGGACGGCATCCGAGAGCGAATGGATTGCCTTCTGCGCTGCCTCGTATTGGCGCATGCCCGAGATCATGGTGACTAGCTCGTTCACCACCTGAACGTTGGAGCCTTCTCGATAGCCTTGCTCAACCTTGCCGGTGCCGGCTTTCGGGGCCACGCCTTCCGGAGCGGCAAAGAGCGTATCGCCAACCGGTGTCAATTCCTTGAGATCGGCAAAATCCGCCAGGCGGAGCTTGCCTACCACCGTCTTGTCTGCGACCACATCGCCGCTTTCCGCAATGGTGATCTGGGCGGTATCCTCTCGGGATTGCGATTTTCCCTGAGGTTCCAATCACCGGCAATCCGCTTTTATTCTGGAGTTCTCCGTTGGCGCCGACTTGGAAGCCGCCGTTGCGGGTGTAAACGGGGCCCTTCGGACCTTGAAGGACGAAGAAGCTATCGCCCTTCACGGCCAAATCCAGCGGATTGCCGGTGAATTGCATATGTCCCGGCTCAAAGTTGGAGAACACTTTTCCCGTTCGCGTGCCGCTCAAGTGGCCACGCCCAGGTGCGGGTGAACCGTCTAACGCAGCCGGACTCATCGCTTCGAAGCTCAAGCCTCGCCTGCGATAGCCGGGCGTGCTGGCATTAGCAAGGTTCTGAGCAAGCACATCCTGATTCTGTTCGAAACCATGGAGGCCGCTTGCGGCACTGTACAGTCCAGGGAGCATCTTCAATTCTCCCGGTTGGGATTTGCGGGTTATGCCGACGATTTTCTTTATCGGGAATCAAACGGGGTTTCTATCAGCGCAATTGAAGACGTGGCGGCCGAAAGCAGCTTGCGCAACCGGCGTTACCGGAAGAGTCTATCTAGAAGGGCTCGAAACTGAACTCAGACGGTAGTTTGAATTACGTGATTTGCGGCAATGGGGGGGATTGCGCCGTCTCGCTCGAGTTGTGTTGCCTCTTCGCGGATTCCTTGAATGGCGCTTTGCAGCGTGGTAAGTATTCCCAGGGCGGCATCCAGTCCCTCGACCTTCCCGGTGGCAATCCGCCGGCCAACGAATTCGAAGAGGCGCATGAAGTTCCTCGGCAGCTCCCCCTGACTCACATCGACCCCGGCGGCAAGGCCGCATACCAGGAGCCGGCTGCGCGATAGAAGCAGGTCGGCAGCCCGACGATCGTTGCGCAGACAGCGCCGCACGCGCCTCTTCCACCCGTCGGATGGCTTCTTCGTAAAGCGCCAGAAGCATATCGACGCGGGTCAAGCCAAGGACACGATTCTGTTGAAAATCGGCGTAAGGTTTCATCATCTACTTTCGCTGGCTAGCTGCCCGAGGTGCTCGTCGAACTGGAAGACTTCGACGAATTGTTATCGAAGATACTGGTGGAGTTCGCTTGCTCAGTAAGCAGGCCCGAAATAGCCTGCAACTGACTAACGGCCTTTTCCATGTTGTCGAATTCCGTCATGAGCGATTGCTTCTTTTGAGCGATGTAGGCGTTTTGCTCGGTGATGCTGCTCTGAATATTCGTCAGAGAAGTCTGATACCCGTTATTGATCGTTACGAGCTGACCACTCACCGGATCCAGGAGCGTATTGAGTACGTTATTGAGTTGAGCGGCAATGCCGGAGGAAACGGTAAGGTTTGAGGTTGTCCCCGAACCAACCTGCGCCGAGGTCAAGGCCACGCTGACCTCCAAACCCGACGTATTGGTATTGCCGGAATTCCCAATAAGGATCTGGCCCGAACCCGTTGCCGCCTCAACGACCCCGTTCACGACAAAGTTGCCGGCTACATCCTTGCCCTGCCCTGCCTCACTCCCGCTGAACCCGAGGGCGGTCAGTGCAGTTCCTGTCCCAATGGCCACATGAGAAGATGAGCCAAAGGTGCCTGAAGTAATCGCTAACTGATTGCCGGCGGTGAGACCGACGCTTACTTGGCGCCCGTCAAGCGTGCTGTCGGCGTTGATGGCACTCTGCAGCGCCGAGGCCAAGGCCGCGGGGGTATACGAGCCGGAAGCCAGCGTGATGGTAGCCGAGGTCTGGCCGTTGACATTGATCGTGAAGTTATCGTTGCTCGAGGTAATGGTGGTGGTGGCGCCAAGCGCACTGGTGGCGCTCATGGTCGCCTGTTGGGCAGCTTGCGTCACCTGGACTTCATAAGGAGTCGTCGAGGCAAGGGTTTTCGCGCTGCCGGTAACGAATTGAATGCCCGGGTTGTCGGAGGTCCCGCTGAGGGTGAACAACCTGGCCACGTCGGCGAAGGAAACGCCGCTGACGTTGCCGGCAAGAACGCTCGTTAGCTTGGTCTGATTTATTGACAATTGACCTGAGCTATTGGTCGTAATGCCAATGGCCGCGAGATTGTTCAAACGCGAATTGACACCGGCAACAACGGTGCCCGCAACGGAGGTGATTTGATTCTCAATGGAAGTCGCGTTGTTATCGCCCAGAAGCGGGCCGCCCGTATTGGTCGTTGGATCGTAAGCGATGTCTTGACTGATCAGCGACATCAAGCTGTTGTAATCGGAAACGAAATTGGTAATGGCCGTTGAGGCAGCGGTCGTATTATTGGTCACCGTTAACGATACGGTGGTGCTTGGGTCCGCGTTCTGGAGGTCGAGGGTGACCCCGGGAATGACTCCCTCCATCGTGTTGGTTGCGCTCTGCACCGTTAGGGCGCCGCTGCCTGAACCGAGCGTGACCGAAGCATTGGCAGCCTGTTGCACCGTAGGTACGTAGGTATTGACACTAAAAGTCTGGCCGGCCACGAGGGTACCTGTGCCGAACTGGACTTGAAGCCCCTGTGCCACGCTCTGGGCGACGCCAGCGTCGCCGCTATTCAGCGTAAGCGTGCCGGTGTTGGCCCCGCTAGCGTCGGAATAGCCAATCTGAATGCCATTGTCCGTTCCCACGGTTCCACCGCTCAGAACGGTGAAAGTGTAAGTATTGTTGGTATTGCCGGTGTAGCCGCCGGCCCCGGCATTGGAGGTAGGAATGGAGGTTCCCGTATAGCCTGCACCAGTCGCAGCGGCTCCGACGTAATTTTGGTCAAAAACCGGCCGGACGGCCCCGCCGTTGTCGGCGGCCAGATTGTTCGTGAGTTGAATGGCATTGCTGGTTCCGCTGCTCTGAGCGGTCAGCAAAAGACGAGAGGATTCCGCTCCGCCGGAACCATCGTTGACGATGGTCGCTGTCACGCCCGATTGAGCCGCGTTAATGGCGCTGGCTAGTCCTTGTAAGGTATCGTTGGTCGAATCGATGGTGATCGTGGTCGCTGTGCCGGAGCCGACCTGGAGCTGAAACGTTCCTTGGGTAATCGTGCTGCTTGGGCTAGCCATGCCCTGGCTGGCTATTTCATCCGCTTGCGCCAGGCTATTGACGCGCAATGAGTAAACGCCAGGCGTGGCGGAATTGGTTGCCGCAGCCGTCACCAGGCTGGAATCGCTCGACGCAACATTCAGCGATTGAAAGACGTTGTTTTGCGAACTGCCGAGCTGAGTAACGTCCGACTGCAACGCCAATAAGTTAGCTTGGATCTGCGAGTAAGCGGTCTGCTCGCCGTTGATCGTCGTTTGTTCGTTCTGTAGGTCGGTG
Source organism: uncultured Gemmataceae bacterium (assembly GCA_963748025.1). GTDB lineage: Bacteria > Planctomycetota > Planctomycetia > Gemmatales > Gemmataceae > CAVVHZ01. The sequence continues at coordinate 28,105 of CAVVHZ010000036.1, read as the reverse complement.
ACTTTCTGCTGATCGATCGCGAGCAGCCCTGTGATAATCGAGCTGGTATCGAGCCCTGATGCCAGGCCGCTGACCGTAAGGGCAGGCGTAGCCACGCCCGAGAGCGAACTCGCTGACGAACCTGATGTCGAGGAAAGAGCGCTCATCTCGATCACCCTCCTTTTTCAACCGGCAAGCTGGGGGGAAAGAACCTTGCGGCGACTTCCGATTTGTCGACTTGCCGGCCACCTGGAACGATGCCGGGAGAGGCGGCTAAGCCTCTCCCGGATCAGCTTTCTCCTACTTTCGAATTGCGAGTCAAGCGAACCGTGGCCGGAAGAATTCTTCATTCATCGGCGCGGTCAAAGAAGGGCCTTGATGCTATTTGAGCAGGTTTAGGACCAGTTGCGAGGATTGGTTAGCGTTATACAGCACGGTCGTCCCAGCTTGAACGAGAACCTGATCCTTCGTGTAGTTGGCCGTCTCGGCGGCAAAGTCGGTGTCCGCGATCGTCGATTCCGCTGAGGTCGTGTTTTCCAAGATGTTGTTCAAATTGGATTGCGTCGACGCTAACGTCTGCGACTGGAAGGCGCCGAACTGGCCCTCGAGCGTGCTGACGTCCGAGATCGCCTGATCGATGACATTGATCGAATCCTGTGCGCCGGACTGGCTTTGGACGTTGATTTGGCTCAGGTTCGAGAACTGCGAGCCAGCCACGTTCAGCCCCAAGGCGCTCGTGGCAACGTTGCCCACGGAAATCGAGGCGGTTTGGTTGGCATTTGCTCCAATCTGGAAGACCAAAGAATTGTCGCTTACCGTAACGTTGCCCTGAGCTCCCGTTGCGGTAGCCGTGGTGCTTCCGCTGGCCAAAGCCTCGGAAACGGAAATACCCGCTGCGCCGTCGCCGGCAGTTCCCGTCAAGACGTTTCCTTGGCCGGATGCCGCGAAAGTGCCTATGGTGCCTGCGATATCGGTCCCTTGTACCGTGGTTTGTGAAAGACCAAAACCGCTGGAAGTTGCTGAAGCGGCGACGCTGGATTGCACGGAGATCTTTGCGGCCGAGCCGAACTGCGTCGTGTAGAGCTGCGTCGATCCAGCAGTGATTTCCGCAGTCACACCTGTTTGGCCGGTGTATTGGTTGATCGTCGCAACGACTTGGGACTGCGTTTCCCCGGCCGTCAACTGAATCGAAACACCGTTAATGGTAAGGTCTTCGTTGGCAGCCAAGGCGCCAGTCTGGGCAGTGCTGGCGGTCGTGGTGGCACGCGAGCCGGCAGTCGTTATGTCCACTGCAAACGTGCCTGTCGGCGAGGACGTTTGGGCTTTGACGAACGTGGTGTTCGCGTTATCGGACGTGCCGGTGATCCCAGCAGAGCCATCCAACACGTGCTTGGTGCCAAACTGCGTGTTGGCGGCGATACGATCAATGGTGGACAAAGCATTGGCGATTTGGGCTTGGTTGGCAGCCAGATCGCTTGCGTCGTAGACGCCGCTATTCGCGGAATCGACCGCGACGGACCGCATTTGGGTGAGCAGGCTGTTGATCGTGCCGAGGGCGCCTTCCGCAGTCTGAACCATGGAAGTAGCCGTCGCCGAGTTGTTGATGGCCGCATTGAGGCCCGCCATCTGCGCTTGCTGCTCTTGAGAAATGACAAAAGCGGCAGGTCCATCGGCCGCCGAGTTGATCTTGGTCCCTGAGGAGAGTCGATTCAGCGACGTGGACAACATACTTGAAGCATTATTCAAGTTGTTTTCCGCGATGAGCGACGAAACGTTGTTCAAGATTGATATTCCCATGCCAACTTACCCTTTCGACTTTTCAAGAAACGTTGATAAACCCGGCTTAACTCGCCTACATTTCCCAGACACTAGGGTTTATCGAAGGCATGAGAAAAACTTGCCCCAATCGTTGCGGCAAGATTCGCCGCAACGGACTCGAGGTTTGAGATATGACGAGAATGCTGATTTTATGGAGCAAAAATGAGAGTAGGACCGCTCGCGTGCGAGGCTGGGGCGAGCCGCGCACTTTCGAGCAGTCACGTGTTGAGTTGGGCAGGCGGAACTTTAACGGCTGCTACTTCAGAAGATTCAAAACCAACTGCGAAGTCTGGTTTGCATTGTAGAGCACCGTTGTCCCAGCCTGAACGAGCACCTGAGCTTTCGTATAGTTTGCTGTCTCCGCGGCAAAATCCGTGTCGGAAATTGTGGATTCCGCCTGTGTGGTGTTCTCCAAAACGGAATTGAGGTTTGCTTGCGTTGAAGCCAGTGTCTGCGACTGAAAAGCGCCCAACTGGCCTTGCAGGTCGCTGATGTTCGAGATTGCCTGATCGATCACCTTGATCGAATCCTGGGCGCCAGACTGACTTTGAACGTTGATGGCGTCCAAAGAAGAGAACTGCGATCCCGCAACATTGAGTCCCAAAGCATTGGACGCGACGCTATTCACCGTTAGCGAAGCGGTTTGATTGGCGTTCGCGCCGAGCTGGAAAACGAGGGAATTGTTGGTCAGCGTCACGTCGCCCTGAGCGCCCGTGACCGTGTCCGTGTTGCTGCCGCTAGCCAAAGCTTCGGCCACGGAAATGCCCGCGGCTCCATCACCGGCAATGCCCGTCAGGATATTGCCCTGGCCGGCCGCTGCGAAGCCGCCGATGGTGCCGGCGACATCGGTTCCTTGGGCAGAGGACTGACCAACGCCGAAGCCGCTCGAGGTTCCTGAGCCGACCAAATCGGATTGCACCGTGATCTTGGCCGCCGATCCGAACATAGTCGTATAGAGTTGCGTCAATCCGCCATTGATGGCTGCCGTTACGCCTGTCTGGCCGGTGTATTGGTTGATCGTCCCAATGACTTGAGCCTGCGTCTCGCCGGCCGTCAATTGGATCGACACTCCATTGATGGTCAGCGTTTCATTGGCGGCCAGGGCGCCCGTCTGTGCGGTGCCGGCAGTGATGCTGGCGCGGGTGCCTGCGCTCGTGATATCTACCGCAAACGTGCCTGTCGGCGAGTTGGTTTGCGCATTCACAAATGTCGTGTTGGCGTTGCTGGAGGCCCCGCTGATGCCGGCAGAACCGTTGAGCAACTGCTTCGTGCCGAATTGTGTGTTGGCAGCAATGCGGTCGATGGTGTTCAGGGCATTGGCGATTTGAGCCTGGTTGGCGGCCAAGTCATTGGCATCGTAAACGCCGCTATTGGCCGAATCGACGGCGATCGAACGCATTTGCGTAAGCATCGTGTTGATTTCATTGAGAGCCCCTTCCGTGGTTTGAACCATGGAAGTAGCATTCGCCGAGTTATTGATGGCAGCACTGAGACCGGCCATTTGCGACTGTTGTTCGGTGGAAATGACAAATGCGGCAGGTCCATCGCTGGCCGAGTTCAGCTTCGTTCCAGAAGAGAGCCGTTGGAGCGAGGTGGACAACATGTTTTCCGATTGGCCCAAGTTGTATTGTGCATCGAGCGAAGAAATATTGTTAGTCAAGACCAGACTCATTCGTGTCGCTCCTATTCAGTTTCCATTTAGTTGAGTTCGCAGGCAGAATCGCGAGCCGCACCTGCCTCGTTAGAATTATCGTTGCCGATTGCGAATACTTGCGTGGACTTGAATAATTATTCTCCGGAGATTGTACTCAAATGTTAAAAATTAAGGGCTGAAGGGGATGAAGTAGCCCTGCAGAATGGTCGAGAGATTGCTCGAGTATCTGGCCAATGAATGGCCAAAACCCGTTTGACGAGCCGGGTTTCGTGCTTTTGCGTCTAGGTTGCAATTAGTGATGGAAAAAGAATGAGCCGATGGGCTCTAAGGCGGCAATTTGCCGCGAGTACGCCCCATTGCAATCGCGGCATCGAAATGCAGCGCGGCGGGCGGATTAGGAGAGATGAGTGGTCAACAACGTAAGAGTCTCAGCTCGCAGAGTCAACGATGGCCTGTGCCGTGCTTTGGGCTGCGTCTGAAGTGAGATAGGCTCCGCTGGAGAGTTGAGCGGAAACTTTTTGCAAGACGTCTGGCCGTACATCAGGTTCCCGCTGAGCCTGCGCCAGGAACTGCTGCACTTCGGAAGCCGGAGTGTATTGGATTGGCTCCGGCAAAGGACTGGAAGCACTCTCCGTGATGGCAGCGCTTGGCGTTTTCAACGAATGGGCACGTTGAGATTCGTGATTGCGGAAGATGTTTTCCATTCGCATGATTCTGCCTCCTATAGAATCTGTTCTATTCTTCTTATCGAGCGTTTTCGCTTGGACTTGCTTAGTTCATGGTTTTTCAAGTAACAAGTGCTTTCATGCCAACCGTGGCAGACAATGCGCACGATTTGACGATTTAATCGGATATCTGGGACATGGCCTCAAAAGACAGCACCACACAAGGCCCCACGTCAGTGCCAATTCCCAGCGTTACTGAACCCGCCGCATCCACCAAGTCGCCCAAGCCGAGCTCGTCTTCTCAGCTTCGCTATCTTCTGTGGCCGGTTGTCTGTCTCTTTCAGTTTGGCCTCATCGTCGGCGGAGTCGTCTGGGGTCGCGGTTTGGTTCGAACCGTCCCCGTTGGTCCGAAACAGGAGATGGCCCAAGGCCGCGAGCCGGCGCCGGTTCGTCGCGTCGCGTCCAAATCTGGGGCGCCTCCGCAACTTGCGGGAGAAGGGTTGGAGCGCGGCGACCAGCTGATACTCGAGGGCAATTACGAAGCCGCGCTGGCCATTTATCAGCCACCGGAGGCGGACGCCGCACCCCCCTTTCATTCTTCGCTCCAGTATCGCATCGGTGTCTGTCAGGAAGCTCTGGGCCGCTGGGACCAGGCTATAAGTGCGTATCGCGCCGTGTCCAGCCATGGCGCAACACCAACGATCGTAGCGGCTGGCCAAGTCGGGCAAGCCCGCATCTGGATCCGCATGCGGAAATTGGTTGAGGCAAAAAAACTACTCTGCGATCTGACACTGAGGTCCGGTCATCCGGGTCTTGAGGAGCACCCATTGCTGGCTGATGCGCGGTTTCTTCTGGCCTTGACGGCTTCGCTGGAAAACGTGCACAACGAAAAACCGGGCGCCGCCAACGATGCCCTGGCCGCTTACACATTGACGGATTGGCCGCTCGAACGGGTGCTCAAATGGGCGGATGTTGTGCAGGCGCGCGGCGATACGAAAGAAAAGGTACAACAGAAGCCGGGCATTTCGGTTCATCGGCTCGGGCCGGCTAGACAAATGCACCATCATTGCGCGGACCGAACAAACCAGCACATCGGAGTTTCTCGAGAGCGTAGCGAAGCAATGTGGTCTCGAGATTCAGTGGAGTCCCGCGGCACTCCAGTTGCTTCAAGCCCGAACGGTAACCGTCGATGTAAGTCGTTTGCCTGTGCCGGATTTACTGCTGGCGTTGACCGATCCACTGGGCCTTGCCTGGACGATGGCAGGCAATAGCTTGCGGGTGTCGAGCGAACAAGACATGCCTCGCGATGCACTGGCAGCCAACAGACGCGGCAAAGTCAGCCGAATGCTTCGCGATGCGATCGTTGCTCATCCGGGCCATTCGCTGACGCCTGCCGCTTATCTGGAGCTTGGAAACCTGGAGGGGAGCGAGAACCGTTGGAGTGATGCCGTCACCTGGTATGTGCGCCTGGTTCGCGAATTGCCGCGCTCGCCCGTACTGACCGAGGCTTACTACAACCTTGGCACGGCCCAGCGCATGCTTGGGAATAGCGCCGAGGCCCGCAGTTGGTATTACCGCGTTGTGGATGGCGCTCCGGGCAACGAATTGACCCCTCTCGCCTATCTGAAAATCGGCAGGCTTTATCTGGATGAAGGTGATCCGGAACATGCCATTTCCCCACTGCGTCGGGCCGCCGCGGCCGGCGCGGGCACGGCCACCCAACCGGTGGCAGCCCTTACGCTTGCCGCCGCCTACATTCTTACGAATCATCCGCGTGCCGCCAATGCAGTGCTTGCCGACCACCGTGCCCCTCTCGGCGCCGATGCCTACCGCGCTTTGGCAGCCTTTCTCGATGCATTGGCTCGATACCGTGAAGCCGGGGACCGCAAGCATGCCCAGCGCGAAGGCGCCGAACTTCTGGGTGCTTTGTTGGCCACCGAGAATTCGAATCTTTTGGGGCCCGTGGAAAGCTTGCTCGCCGCACAAGCCTACGGCGACCTGGGCATGGGCGAACAGAAGATGCAGCTTTATGAAAAGCTCGCGCAATCGTCGAAAGGGGGACTGGGAGCCAATGCTGTCCACACCTTGGCTGAATTCCTGTTTGCCGCCAACGAGCGCGAGGCAGCAAAGCGACTCTTCACCTCGTTGGCCGCCACAGCGAAAGGCGACTTGGCGTCGCAAGCGCGCTATCGGCTGGCGGAGCTTGCACTGAAAGACATGCGACCGGCCGAATGTCTCGATTTGTGTCGCGAATTGCTGATCGACAAATCTCCAGTCGAGCTGGCACCTTTTTTGGAGATGATCGGCACGGCCTTCGAACAACTGGGTCAGCATCGGCAAGCGGCATTATGTTTCTCGGGACAGCTCCCCAGCGATTTTGGCACGCGCCCGGCACAACCGCCGATGAAGCCCGGCCGAGTCAATAAACCTTGACGTAACTGAAGCAGGGATTTCCCGATTCGCGCGGATTGATCTTGCGTTCTTGCACCGTCATACCACACGATTTTGAACGATCCATCGGGAAATTGCCAGCGCGTTTACGCAGCGATCTTGATGGGTTTTTCGCCGTCTCCGAGCCAGATAGACAAGACTCTGGCAACGGCGTCCGGATCTTGCTGGGCCACGCTTGCCATTCTTTGCATTGCCTCGCTGGCGTACGGCGATTTCCGGGCGGCTGGTTGTTTCACGGGAACCAGACGACGCAAGACAAGCCAGCCAATGCCAAACGCAACAAGTCGCCGCGATGCCCACCGAACCATTGCGTGCCAGGGTTTGATAATTTTGCCAACGTTGCGACTGCACCCATTCCGCCTCAAGATCCGTCGAACTGGCTGGTCCGGTCAACTTGACTTCGGTTGCCTTGATTTCATCGCGTCCTTCCTTATAGCCCACCGCTTGCTTGATGATTTCCTGGATGTCGATCAGCTTAAGGTCCTGAGCGGTCTCCCGGTCCACCATGGCCGCGATGGTCAGCCGCTCGATATTGCCGGCTCCTTCCATCCGCTGTTGCACGGTCTTGGGTGGGCTGTAGTATTCGACATCGGTTGTTTCTTCGGTGTCCGGTGCTGGGGGCGCCGGCGGCGGAGTCGGCGTCGGCGCTGCGGTCGAAGGCGCCCCCGCGGCGGTTGGCTTGCTCAAGTTGGCCGTCGCGCCTGCGCCGATTCGGGCCAGCGCTGCCGCGCTAGTCGATTTGTGCGACTGCGTCGTCTCTTTTTTGACCGCTTTCTGTTCGTTATCGAACGATTCCTTGGTTTCCGTCAGAGTTTTGAAGCTGATCTCGGCGGTGACGCGAACGATGGCCCGGCCCTGTCCAAGCACCGGAGTCAACATCTCTTCCGCTTTGGAAGCCAGGTAGGACTCGACATTGCGCTTGTATTCAAGCTGCGAGTTCGGCACGGCGCCGCCTTCACTTCCATGAGGGTCTATGATCACGCGACCGCTCGAGTCGACCAGGGCAACCTGTTCCGGCGTTAGGCCTTCGACACTGCGGGAGACCAATGCCACGATGCCGGCTGCCGAACTGCGGTTGAGTGTGGCGCCCGGCTTGAGCTTGAGGATGACGCTGGCCGTGGTCGGCTTTTTATCCCGAATGAAGGGGCTGGGCTCCGGCTGGACGATGTGTACCCGCGCAAAGGCCACGGGGTCGAGCTGCATGATTGATTTGGCCAATTCAGCCTGCAGAGCCCGGCCTTGGTTCAAGTGCTGCATGAAGGGCGTCATGGTGAGCGATGCACCGTCGAAGATTTCGTATCCTTTGCCTCCCTTGGCTGGCAAACCGTCCATGGCCAAGTCGAGGCGAAGTTGATTGACCTGCTCGGCGGGGACCAGAATGGTCGTTCCATTGCCACTCAGCCGAAAAGAGACATTCTGGGTCTGCAGCTTCGCCGTGACGGCTCCCGCGTCCTCCGGCGCCAGGCCCGAAAAGAGCACCCGATAATCCGGTTGCGACGCCCAGTAACCCACGCCGATGATCGTTGCCAAGCTCATGGCGGCAAACGACGAAAGCACAATGCGGCGACCAACGCTCATGCTCAACCAAACTTGATTGAACTGCTCCATCACGCGTTTTAGGAATCGCATTGCTTAATCGTCCTGGGAAATTTGAAAGTTCCACTTCAGCCTTCAACTCGCCTGGCCCCATGTTGGACTAGCCAATCCGAGGGTTGGACGTTGATTAGACCTGCATCCGCATGATTTCGGAAAACGCATCCGTAAGACGATTGCGGATTTCGAGGATCATGCGGAAACTTAAATCAGCTTTGGCTACGGAGAGCATCACATCGTGAATGTTGTCGGTTCGACCCATAGCCAATTCTTGAACGGCCTGATCGGCCTTCGCATGCTCCAGATTGGCTCCTTGAAGCAACTGATCGATGACTCTCAGGAATGAAGTCTTGCCGGCTTCGGGGGCCCCGCTGGCGCCGCCTGCCGCGGCGCTGATCGACGGAGCCATCCAGTTCCCGCCGGCAATGGGGCTTATTGACATGTTTACCCTCGCACCAAAGAGAATGCTTGTTCAGCCATCTGGCGAAACGACTGCAGGACGCGCAGGTTGGCTTCGTAGGCCCGACTGGCGGTAACGAGATTTACCATTTCCACGGGTAGCTGGATGTTGGGCAACATCACATAGCCCTCGCTATCCGCATCCGGATGCCCCGGGTTGTAAATGCGATTGAATTCCGATTGGTCGTCGACCAGGCCGACGACGCGAACGCCTCCCAGCCCGCTCGTTCCTTTGCCGCCCGGTTGTCCATGCTGGTCCAGCACCGCGGCAAATTCCACATCTTGGCGTCGGAACGGCTCTCCATTCGGACCGCGCGTGGAATAAGCATTGGCAATATTGTTCGCCAAAACCTCCATGCGATAGCGCTCGGCAGACAGGCCGGAAGCGCTGATGTTGGTCGCGCCAAGCAGGTCGTCGAAGCTCATGGTTTATCCTTCCGCACGGGCGGCAGATTGAACGGGCAGCAGATTGACACGACTTTCCGGAGGATCAATGTCCCGAGATCGCACTGCGCATAGCCGAAAGCTGGCTGGCCAGCACTTGTGTGTAGGCGTTGTAGAGCAACGCATTCTTGTTGAGCCGACCCATTTCCATGTCGATGTCGACATTGTTTCCGTCAGCGCGATCGCGACCGCCGGCACCTTGAATCAATTTCGGCGTGACCTGGAGCGAAGCGGACTCACCGCCTTGATTGAGCTGGCCGGCAAAGGCAGTTTCGAAAGATATATCCATTTGCCGGTAACCCGGCGTATTGACGTTGGCGACGTTTTGCGCGATGACGCGGTGACGCAGCTCGGCCATGTCGAGCAATCGAGACAGCATGTCAAATTGTGAAATGGAGCCAGCCATCGCTTCCTCGGAAATGATTACGTTGGGGATGCATGTCAGTCTGGGTGAAGCCAGCAATGCCTAACGATGAGGAAACGCTCCAACGGCGTTCTCGTTCATCGGGAGTAACGGTCGTATCGACTTTGACGACGCCCGGACTTCAATCAGACGGGGACTATGCTTCGAATGATTGGAGTGGGAACCTCCGAACCGTGACCTGGGGGGCGCCTGAAGCCTGAGGCAGGTTGCGTTAGGTGCGGACGATTAGGCCACAATTGGTAGGTCAGTTAAATTAGTCAGATAAAGGAAGTTAAGCAGGGGCCCTGCGACGTTCGATGATTGGCAAAGTGTTTCGTCCCCAGGAAGAACTGGCACGGATAGCCTATGGACATCGCAACCCTTCTGGGATTCTTCTTCGGCTTTGGCTGCATCGTCGTCGCCATCATGATGCATGGCACGCTTCTGGACTTCATCGATATCCCCGGCGCACTGGTTGCCTTCGGCGGGTCGTTCTCCGCTTTGTTCATCAACTTCCCTCTCAAGAAAGTGCTCGGGGTGTTCGGCATCACCCGGCAATGCTTCTTTTCCAAGCTGGCCAATCCACGAGACGAGATCCGTCGCTTTGTCGAACTTTCGACGTTTGCTCGCCGTGATGGACTCTTGGCCCTGGAAAAGAAGATTCAAGACGTGCACGATCCGTTCTTGGTCCGCGGCCTGGAAATGGTGGTGGATGGAACTCCCAAGGAAAAATTGGAGGAAGTTCTCACGATCGAAATGGGATGTATCCAGGAGCGTCACAAGACAGGAAAAAGAATCTTCGACCAGCTCGGCGCCTCTCTCCCCGCGTTTGGCATGGTGGGAACGCTCATCGGGCTCATTCAAATGTTGCACGAGTTGAACGATCCAACCAAAATTGGCGCGGGTATGGCCGTGGCCATGGTGACCACCTTCTATGGCGCCTTCGTCGCCAATTTGGTTTTCCTGCCTTTGGCCGGCAAGCTGGAAACGGCGCAGCAAAGAAGAACTTCTCGTTCGCGAGTTGATGATCCACGGCTTGGTAGCTTTGGCGGAAGGGGAAGCGCCGCGCGTGCTGGAAGCAAAGTTGAAAGCGTTCCTTTCCCCCGCAACCGCCACGAGCAGCCCCAGGCAGAGGCGGCCTAATTGCCCGTGCCCAAGCTGCTTGGTTAAGGTGTCTCCTGGAGGGCGAACGCCGTGTCACGAAAATCTCATCAGGGCCACGAAGAAGAGGGTATCAATACCAATGCCTGGATGATGTCCTACGCCGACATGGCGACGACGCTCCTTGCCATGTTCATCGTGCTGAGCACGCTCGGCAAGGACCAGACCGGGTTGAACCTCTACAACGGCACCGGCTCGTTTGCCCACTCCCTGGAAAATTTCGGCATTCCAGGCCTCTTTCCGAATTCGTCGCGCGTCATTCAGTTCGACGCCAAAAGCCCGATATATCTCGATCCGACGTTAGAGGATGAAAAAGGTCTCTACGCGGGCGGCGCCGATGCTGAAAATAGGCGGACGCGCATCATCGATGCGGAGGAGGAGCGTCTCCAACGGTTTATGCAGGAAATGGAGCGGCAACTGGAAGTGGAGAAATTGCCGCGATCCGCCGGCGAAGCCGCCCTGGACTTTTACGCGGCATTGAACAAAGCGCCGCCTTACCTACCCAACAAGTACTCCGAAAGTCTTGGGCAAGTCCTCCCTCTTCTCGAACGGGACAATTACCGCGTCTACGTAATTGTGTGGGCCACCATGCCCAGCAACTCTGCCTGGAATCTCGCGGCCGTTCAGGCGCAGCGTGCCGCCGATGAAATCGCCTCTACCGCTCATCTGGGCGCTCAGGCGCGCTCGCGTCTTATTGCCTTGGGACAACCTTGGCGTTACACCAACGTGCGGCGTCCCGTCCTGTCCATTATCATCAGTAAACTGGATCCCCCAACCAAAGCGAACTAGCCACATCATCCAGAACTCGGTCGCGTTTACCCAGTCTCCCCATTCGGAACAATCGAAAAACCCCTCAAGATCTCCCTTCATTCCCGTCGATGCTTTGGATACCACTGGACAAAAATCTCGGAAAAACTCCGAGTTTTGTATGGTGGACTGAATCGATTGGAGAGGATGGATATGTCCTATGCCGAGGTTCTGGAAATCGGCCGCGATCTCATCTTTACGGCTTTGATTCTGGCTTTGCCTGCCTTACTGGCCAGCCTGGTCGTTGGGCTGATTATTAGCGTGTTTCAAGCGGTTACCAGCATCCAGGAACAAACGCTGAGCTTTGTGCCCCGGCTCCTGGTAGTGGCCATCGTGCTGGTGGTCACCATGCCCTGGACCTTGCAGACGGCCGCGCATTTTACCTTGCGCCTGTTGAGCCACGGGGCGGAGATCGGGCAGTGATTCAAACCTGGGTCGTGGCCTATTCGTTGATCCTGGCTCGCGTCGGCACCCTGGTAGCCACCTTTCCGCTTTTTGGCGGTCAGTACGTTCCGAAGTTCGTGAAAGTCGGGTTGAGTGTCGCGCTGGCCGTTCTCTGGTTCACCGTCTTCGGTCTTACCCCCACCGCCGAGCTCCTTGCCGCGTCGACCGATCTCGATTGGCTAAAATACGGTTTGGCCATTGGCAGGGAAATCCTTTTGGGCGTCATTCTCGGCTACGCCTTCAACTTATTCTTGCGCCCGTCCATGTCGCCGGCGAGTTCATCGGCCAGGAGCTTGGGCTGGCGTTGGGAGGACAATTCGATCCCGCCAATTTCAAAAGTTCGTCGGTTATCACACAGTTTTTCGAAATGCTCGGCATCCTGCTGTTCTTGGGCCTGAATGGTCATCACATCTTTCTGGCGGTGTTGCACGGCTCATTTGTGCGCTGGCCCATCGGGCTCACCGTTGGGCCGCTACCCTTTCGAGCCCTGGTGGACGGCGCCGCCGCCTCGCAAGAATGGGGCATTCTGATCGCGGCTCCCTTGGTTTTGGTCTTATTCTTAACCACCGTGGGGCTGGCATTGCTGGCTCGAGCAGTGCCGCAAATGAACTTGTTTTCCGTTGGATTCGCCCTTCGTATCGTCATTGGGCTGTCTGCGACTTTCATTCTCCTGCCCGATTTGATTTCGGACATCACCAACGTCTTTGCGCAAGTCTGCGATTTCGTTTTGCGCCTGGCCTGACCCGGGGAGCGAGTGATGGCCGACGATCTCGGGCAATCGAAGACCGAAGCGCCGTCGCCGCGTCGACGCGAGGAAGCGCGCCAGCAAGGGCGCGTCGCGCGCAGCCCCGAGTTGAGCGGGGGACTTTTGCTTCTGGCCGGCGTGCTGGCGCTGTGGCTGGGGTCCCGAACCTTTGGCGGCACGCTGCTCGACGGACTACGCTTGGACCTGGGAGAAATCCAAAAAACCAGTTTCGGCCTGGACGACGCCCAAGGATTCTTTGCTTCGCTGTTGAGTCGCGGACTGGGGCTCCTCGGTTCCTTCTTGGGAATGATCTTCGTCGTCAGTTTGGCGGCCGGCCTCATGCAGGTGGGTTTCAACGTCAGCCCCGAAATCCTTGCCTTGAACTGGGAGCGACTCTCTCCAGCGGCCGGTTTTGGCAGGCTCTTCTCGCTTGCCTCGGTGGTGCGCGGCGCGGTAGCTGTGCTCAAGCTGGGCGCGGCAAGCCTGGTGGTGTACTGGGTTATCAAGGGGCGCAGCTCGCAGATCGCATCGACCGGCCATGAATCGGTCGCGCAGGTCGCCACGGTGGCCTGGGACATTGCCATGCGGCTGGCCCTGGCCATTGCCGCGGCACTGGTGACGATCGGCTTGGTGGATTACATCTTCCAGCGCTGGCGGCATGAACAATCGCTGATGATGAGCCGTCAGGAAAAAAAGGACGAAACCAAACAAGACGAAGGCGATCCGCACGTACGCGCTCGCATTCGCAAGCTGCAGCGCGAGTCGGCTCGCAAGCGGCATGTTAGCCGACGTGCCGCGCGCTTCGGTCGTGATCACCAATCCCACCCACCTGGCGATTGCCTTGCGCTACGACCGCGGCAAAATGGCGGCGCCGAAAGTGGTGGCCAAAGGAGCTGGTTTCGTGGCTCAGCGCATTGTGGAAATGGCGCGTAGCCACGCGGTACCGGTGGTGGAACGCAAGATGGTCGCCCGGGCGCTCTATAAAGTGGTCAAAGTGGGCCAAGAGATTCCGTCGGCGCTCTACCACGCCGTTGCGGAAATCCTGGCTTATATTATGCGGCTGCAAAGCCCCATGAAATAGGCGCTGTGCGCAGGCACTTCGCGATCGACTCCGTTGCTCACCGGTTTATAAGCCGAACTTGCCTATATACGAAAATTGTAATATAGTTAGCCTGTCATGGCTTGCCGCTAAGAGGGTTTATTCTCTTGCTCGACTCTTTGCGCAAATACAAGGCAGGCGTTTTTCAGGCGCTCGGCCATCCCAATCGGGTTGCTATCGTTGAATTGCTGAATCTCACCGAGATGTCGGTGAATCAGCTCTGCGAAAAGGTTGGCATCGAACAGTCCAATGCGTCCCAGCATCTTGCTGTACTCCGAAACAACCACATCGTGCAAACGCGCAAAGAGGGAAATCAGATCTATTACAGCCTCAGCGACCCAGTCTTTGGACAGCTATTGGAAGCCCTGCGCTCGTTCTTTCTTTCCCATATGACGGAGGCCCTGGAATTGTTGCGGCAGGAGGAGCATAGCGCGGCACATGCAACCAAAGCCAACAAGGATGCTCCGGAACGGGCGGCCCGACGATGAACCAGAACCGATTGCTTCCCAAATCATTCGAAGTGCTTCGGAGCTATAGCCGACCGGAATTCTTCCACGATCTGATCGCAGGTATCACAGTCGGTCTGGTCGCTCTGCCTCTGGCCATGGCTTTTGCGATCTCTTCCGGCGTCAAGCCGGAGGCAGGCATTTATACCGCCATCGTTGCCGGTTTTGTCGTGTCGGCTTTCGGCGGCTCGCGTTACCAAATCGCCGGCCCGACCGGTGCATTCGTCGTCATTGTGGCCGGGATCGTCACGCGCTTTGAAGTCTCCGGCCTGCTCATGTGCACGATGATGGCCGGTGCGATGTTGATCGTGATGGGATTGACGGGTTTCGGCGCTGCCGTTCGCTTCATTCCGAGGTCCGTCACCATCGGCTTTACGAACGGCATCGCCGTTTTGATTGCCTCGACGCAGATCAAAGACTTCCTCGGCCTTTCCGTCGAAAAGGTTCCCAGCGATTTTGTCGAGCGGATGAGGACCCTGGCCCATCACTTGCCTACGCTTTCTCCCGTCACGGCCGCTGTGGCGTTCAGTTCGTTGGGGATGATTTTGCTTTGGCCGCTCGTGACGAAGCGCGTGCCCGGGTCGATCGTAGCTTTGCTCGTGGTGACGATGATCTGCACTGCTTGCGGGCTGAAGATCGAAACGATCGGCAGCAAGTTCGGCGGCATTCCGGTAGGTTTGCCTCGGATTCATTTTCCAGAGTTGCGTTTCGATTTGATCACCACCTTGGCCCCGTCTGCCATAACCGTGGCTTTGTTGGCGGCCATCGAAAGTCTGCTCTCGGCTGTCGTGGCCGACAACATGGGCGGCGATCGGCACAAGCCGGATGTGGAGCTAGTGGCGCAGGGCGCCGCCAATCTGCTGGTTCCCCTCGTCGGGGGCATCCCTGCAACCGGCGCCATCGCTCGAACGGCCACCAACATTCGTTCGGCGCCCGCTCCCCGGTAGCCGGAATCATTCACGGCCTGACCTTGCTGGTCATTCTTGTCGCCGCGGCGCCGCTCGCTCGGTTTATTCCCCTGGCGGCGCTGTCCGCGGTTCTGTTCGTGGTCGCTTACAACATGGGTGAATGGCGTGAAATCGGTCCCATTCTCCATTCCGCGTGGGCGGACCGCGCGGTCTGGGCGGCAACTTTCGGCCTGACGGTATTCGCCGACCTCACGGTTGCCGTCGAAGTCGGCATGGTACTCGCCGCATTTCTCTACATCCGCCAAGTTACGGAAACAACATCCGTCGAGCCTGTCACCGAGGACTATATTAAAGATGGCCGACCGCACGTTCTCCAGGACAAGCCCATTCCACGCTATGTCACCATTCTCCGCATTCATGGACCTTTTCTGTTTGGCGCAACCAGCAAGCTGGAAGACGCCAGCAAAGACCTCGAGAGCTTTGGGCCAGTCCTTATCCTGCGACTACGCAACATGACCGCGTTGGACGGAACAGGTCTCCATGCACTGGAAGCCTTCGCTGAGCGCGTGCGGGCGTCGGAACGGTCGCTGGTGATCTGCGGGGCTCGGAAGCAACCGTTCAAACTGATTCGGCGTTCCAAGATTGTTCAGATCATCGGCAAGGAGAATGTCGTACCCCATGTGGAGGCCGCGCTCGCGCGCGCCAGGCCAATTTTGCAGGTTTCGGAGGCATCGCGCAGCACGCAGCGGACGCGCTCGAAAAGCACCCGCTTTGAGGAGTTCCTGTTAAAGGCTTCATAAGGATTCTTCCCTTGGTGAATTGCCGGGCCATTTTCGTCTTATTTGGATGTGCCGTGCTTCTGGCCCTTGATATGTTCTTTCAGGTCGCCTGGAAGAATGAAGAACGGCCCGTCGAACCTTCCGTTTCCACCGAGCCGAATGCCGTGCTCGCGAAACTGAAGGCCGGCAACGAACGCTATGTGAAGTCGCAGCGCGTCGTATCGACCGACACGGCAAACGACGCTCATCTTCGCAAACTGCTCGTAAGCGGCCAACATCCCATTGCGGCCATGCTGTGTTGTGCCGACAGTCGTATCTGCCCCGAGGTGATTTTCGATCAGCATGTCGGTACTTTCTTTGAGATCCGCAACGCCGGAAACGTTATGGATGACGATACCATAGCCTCCATGGAATATGCGGTGGAGCATTTGCACCTGCAGATTCTCTGCGTTCTTGGCCATAAAGGTTGTGGCGCGGTGGAGGCCGTGCATGAAGCCGGGGAGAAGCCACTCCACGATCACCTGCGCCTTGCAGGATCGCATGCATGGAATCATGCCCTTAGTTCTGAAAAGTCAGAATCGGCATTCCATTGACGACCTCGCCTGGTTGGCTCGAGAGAACGCCCGGGAGCAGGCCAAAACGCTTCTTGAGGAAAGCGCGCCCGTTCGCGACGCAGTGCAACAAGGCAAAGCGCGACTTTTGTTCGGGATGTACGACATGGATACAGGCCGCGCCGAGTTATTCGATCGGAATGGCAACACCGCCTGGTAACGATCCCGGTTTCGCGCGGTTCGAGCCACAGTCGTTGGGACGCACAGGCTACGGAAGGATATGAGCATAGACACAAATCCTCTCTCTAGGCCCCGATGCCGAAGCCTTAGGGGAGTCAAGATCGTCGGCACGGGCGGTTATGTTCCCGACGCCCTGGTCACAAACCAGCACATGAAAGAACGCCTGGGCTGCGATTCGGATTGGATCGTCAAACGGACCGGGATCCTGGAGCGGCGCCACGCGCTGCCACACCAAGCTACGAGCGATCTTTGCTACGAGGCTGCCCAGCGCTGTCTAGACAATGCGGGTGTGACGGCATTGGACATCGATCTCATTTTGGTCGCGACCTATACGCCCGACATGTCCATTCCTTCAACCGCATGTCTCTTGCAAGATCGCTTGAACTCCAACGCGAATGCGATGGAGATCCACGCAGCCTGTTCCGGGTTTGTTTACGCACTTGTCACCGGTGCTGCCTATGTCCTCTCAGGGGCGAGCGAACTCGTTCTCATCGTTGGAGGTGATTGCAACTCTCGCGTGGCCAATCCGCTCGACGTCAAAACGTACCCGCTTTTTGGCGACGCTGCCGGCGCTGTCCTTTTGACTCGGGGCGACCCGGACCAGGGACTAGCCAGCTACAGCTTGGGCGTCGACGGCGGTGGCGGCCACTTGCTCAGCAGGCCTGCATGCGGTAGTCGCATGCCGCCTTCCCCAGAACTGATCGAGCAAGGCTTGCACTTTATTCACATGGATGGACGCGCCGTTTTTCGCTGGGGGGTCGCTACGCTCTGCGACTCCATTCAGGACGTGCTAAGAGATGCGGAGTTACAACCCAACGATATCGATTTCTATTTTCCCCATCAAGCCAACATCCGTATCATCAACGCGGCCATCGATGTGCTCCACGTTCCCCGTTCAAAAGTGCGCAACAACATCGAGAAATTTGGCAACACCTCTGCAGCGTCGATTCCGCTGGCACTCGACGAAGCACGAGCCGAGGGCCTTATCCGACCCGGCCAGAAGCTTATTTTCAGTGGTTTCGGGGCAGGATTATCCTGGGGCACAGCCCTTTTCCGTTGGTAGCCGTTTGCCGATCGAGGTCGGAGCATACGGCGTATGCCGAATCGGGTGTTTGCGCGAGGATCTCCCAGATGCTCACGCAACCGATCCCCAGCGCCTGTGCGGTTCAGCACAGACTGTGCGGAATTGTCGCACAGTCTACGATCAATTGATCCAACTTAAGTTGCCGGGAGCTTTCCCTGAAATATCGATCCTCCGCTCGCGATGGGCAATTCCTTAGGGGAATTCGATAGAGCTTGCGGATTGGTGCGTTCATTCCGACCTGAGGCGGCCTTCGGGTTCGGCCCGAACCATTTCCCGCGTTTCACTGGCATTCGAATTGCCTTCCCTTTCGATTCACCGGATCTTCGCCACGCAGACTCCAAGATTGTTCTCTGGGTGAAGTAGGTCTACGCAGTAAACCTCGATGAGAGTGCTTATCCATGTGGAATACGCGAGACAGGCAGGCCCTCCGTGTTTGGATCGTTTGCTGGTGTCTGCTCTGGCTGCTTGGGGTCTTCCACTTGCTGACCGGCGTGGCTTCGCGCGTGACCGGCACCGTCAGACTTTGGTTGAACGATTGTTCAATTCAGGAATGGATTGGGGGGCAAGGAGATGATTGTGCTTCTTGTTCGAAGCCTGCAGGAGAGATGGCGCTCTATGGACTTCGCCTGCCGGGCGCTCGTATTAGCAGGCATTGGCATCGGGCTCTCGTTGGCTGGGACGGGGGCCTTGGCGCAACAACCGGACACCAAAGGGATCGGGCCAGCCGCTCAGTTTCTGGTTCGCGTCGCGGTTCCCGGCATTTGCGTACTCGCAGCCGGTTGGGCCGTCGCGTCCGCTCCGCAATCGGTAATTGTCGTTGGAACGGCGGCGCTCTGGGCCGCGCTGGCGGCGGCGGCGCTGGATCCCGCATGGGACGCGCTGCGCCTCCTCTTTTTGGTCGCTTCTGCTGTCGCCGCTTGCGCCGCCTTCCTTCTCTTGTTGCCCGTTCCCTGGCGCCGGTTGGCCGTCAGCCTGCTGATTTTGTTCCATTTCTGCGGCATCTTTTGCGCCGTCATGACGGCGCCCCGCCTGGAACGACGCCTTCCTGGCTGACTACCCAAGTATGGACCAGATTCTTTCGGCCTTACCTGCAATTCACTTACCTGAACAACGCCTATCATTTTTATTCCCCTGAGCCTGGGCCAGCCACACTGCTGTGGTTCCGCGTCGAAGCCATGGATGGGACGTCTCGCTGGGAAAAGATTCCCAATCGGCGGGAACATGCCCGGGATCCCTTGTTAATCGAATACTATCGGCGCCTTTCGCTTACCGAAAATGCCGCACAGTTGGTCCTGGTTGGCACCATCCCGCCCGAAATCGCCGGCAAACGAGCCGTCGCCAGCTTGATGGACACCATCCCAAGTCCCGACGAAATCACCCGCGAGGTTCCAGGAGTCCTTCAATATCGGCCGTTGACTACGAATGGCCAGCGCTTCATCGAGAGCTACGTGCACTACGTCGCCCACCATTACGCCCCCGGCGGGAAGGTTGAACAAATCAAGAATGTGAAGGTCTATCGGGTCGTACACACCATCGTCCATCCTGGTTTGCTGGCGACTGGGACGAACCCGGGAAAGCACTCGCTCTACATGCCGTTCTTCCAGGGAACGTTCGATGCGGACGGCAAGCTTCTCAATCCAGGCGATCCCTATCTGTACTGGTTCATACCGGTACTCGAGTCGAAACCCGATGGAAAAGGCGCCAAACTTCGGAAACGCGCCAGACACGAACCGCGCAAAATCTAGAGAACAACCGTGACTTTTTGCAAATCCATGCCGGCAGCTCTCCCTGGGAGGATGACCAATGAAGGCTGGGCTCGAAACGCGAACGGAAGCTATGCGGGGCGTGGCGCAGCGGTGGAATCGCTTTTGGTTCACGCCGGCCGATCCGACCGTGCTTGGTTTGATCCGCATCAGTTGCGGGCTCATTACCTTGTATGTCCACCTGGCGTATAGCCTCGATTTGCAGCAATTCTTCGGGCGTGAGGCCTGGCTAAGCCTGGATCTGGCGAACGAATACCGCAGCGAAGCACCCTGGATGGCTCCCCCCACCGATTGGTCCGAGCAGCCCTTGCCTCTAGCGTTGCCTAGCGATCCGGAAGAACGACAGCACATCGCCGAATACGCGAGCAGGTGGGGGCTCGATCCTCGCGTAGTCGCTTCGCATGGCAATGCTTACTTTTCGCTCTGGTTCCACGTCACCGAGCCGTGGGCAATGCGCTGCGCCCACGTCTCGATGTTGGCGATCATGCTGCTTTTCACGCTTGGCTGGTGCACGCGCGTGACCTCGGTGCTGACATGGCTCGCGGCTCTTAGTTACATCCAACGATCGCAAATTACGCTCTTCGGCATGGACACCATGATGAACATCTTGCTTTTCTACCTGATGCTGTCGCCCAGCGGCGCTGCTCTTTCAGTCGATCGCTGGCTGGCTCGAAGGCGCAAAGGCCTGTCTGCCGCTTCGCTTTTGCTCGACCGTCCGGAGCCGCTGGTCTCCGCCAATCTGGGGCTGCACTTGATGCAGGTGCATTTTTGCTTCATCTATCTGGCAGCGGGCCTCTCCAAGCTCATGGGCGGATCCTGGTGGAACGGCACGGCGCTCTGGGGAACGCTGGCCAACTACGAGTTCACCCCCATGCGCTATGCCTATTATGCGGATCTGATGCGCTGGCTTTGCCAGCGACGCTGGCTTTGGGAAATCGCCATGACGCTGGGAACTTTCTACACGCTGGCCCTGGAGATTGGCTTTCCCTTCTTGATCTGGCGGCCCAGATTCCGCGGCGTCATGATCATGGGATCTGTACTGCTGCACACGGGAATCGCCGTCAGCATGGGCCTGATTGGATTCGGCCTTTTCATGCTGACCCTGGTGATGGCTTTCATTCCAGCTCGAGCGGTCCACGATTTACTGGAGGGGTTCGCACGCTATGAGAACGAGCCTCGCCTTCGGGCCGAAGCTTCTTGAGGACATCCACCGTACTCACTATCCCAACCAGAATACCAGCTTCATCTACCACGAACAGTCGATGCACTCCTAATCTGAGAAGCTGCTCAACGACTTTGTTCGCGCTGGTTGTCGGCGAAACCGAGAAGACCACGGGCGTCATCACGTCGCGAACGCTGGATTCGTCAGGATCGAACGATTCGACTGGGGCGGAAATTAGTTGACGGCTCTCCCTAACCAGGTCGTCCTGGGCGTAGAAGTCGGCATTGGCCGGCGAACCGGCAAACGCCTCGCGTCTATGGATCAGGAGATCGGTCTGGCTTAGTACTCCGACCGGTTTGCCGGCTTCATCGATGACCGGAGCGGCACTGAATGCGTTGTTGATGAGAAAGATTGTAGCTTGCCGAACGCTAACGTTAGCCGCGACGGAGATCGGATTGGCATTCATCAGGTCCGCCGCAGTGGCCGCTTCGAGTACGAGGCGTTGCTTGGCGCCCGGTTCAGTCATGGTTGTCATGGATGTTCTCCAAAAAGGGCTTAGGCTTCGCTGGCGTAAGCGATCGCCGCCAAAAGATCCGAAGAAGAGATCAGGCCTACGGGACGGCTCCCGTCCTCGACGACCATGACTCGGTGAATGTGGGCGTCAACCATCATGCGGGCGACAGTCTGGATGCAGGCATCGCCCGAGATCGTGACGGGATCGGGAGTCATGTAACATTGAACGGGATCTTCGGGAAGTTTCTCCACCTCCACAACGCCCCATTCGACGGGCACGTCGTGAGGCTGCGAACAAATGACCCGATTGCTGCCTGCGGCATCTTGCCGCGCTCTTTGAATAGCACAGACTCCTAGTGGAAGTGTGCAGAGGCTGGTTTCGCGGCCGTTTTTCTCCTGCAGAGTTCGGACAAATGGGCAGGTGACGGCTCTTTCGAGCGGTGTTGTCCGTTCATGTTTCTGCTTGCTGTAGCAACGAAGTAGATCGGTGGTTGAGAAGACGCCGATGCAACGGCCGTCGCGATCGACAACCGGAGCACCGCTGATTCCGTGTTTCACAAGGATCAAGGCCGCTTCCTTGACGCTCATTTCTTGGCGCAGATACACAACTTCTCTGGTCATCAGGTCTCTGGCGGTCAAGCTTAGAAAGTTTGCGCGAGCAGTAATCATGCTTGGTACTCGATTACAGAAGAGGGTGGAGAGGATTTCGCATTTCTTTCGTCCTTATCGCAAACAGGATGCCGATTGCTTACGCCGGGCGGGAAACTGCGTCTCCGCGAATGAAATCCAGGGAATTTACGCCATTTTGTGAAGAGCCTCTGCTCGCCGTCATCCTGGGAGCGATTACACGCCCTGGGGCCTGGTGTGCGGAAACGCCCTGTGCGTGCGAACATGGACCGGGAAATTGGTATGCGAGTTGCGTTACAATGCTATACCCAACCTTTGGTGGCCGACACTCGTGATTCTCATAAACGGGGATGGCAGTGATCAACCGCGAAGGGGGAGGAGTATTTGCTATGTGGACGTTAAACCAAATTCTGTTTCCCACGGATTTGTCGGATTTTTCGCGGACGGCCTTGCCCTTCGCCTGCACGCTAGCCAGACAGTTCAAAGCCAAATTGAACGTGCTTCATGTCATGCCGCCTCTTCTCTACGAGGAAGAGCTCCAAGAGCGCAATCACCCCGACCAGTTCTACGCCGGCGCGATCGATGCGTTGGAACGGTTCGTTACGCCTGAGCCTGGAATCGAGATCGAGCGAACCGTAACGACAGGTAAGGCGGCCAAGGCGATTGTCGAAGCGGCTGCCGATTCGCACACCAGTCTGATTGTGATGGCCACGCACGGGAAAACGGGTCTGGCTCGCTTGTTCCTCGGCAGCGTGACCGAGCAGGTCTTGCGCGACGCGGCTTGTCCGGTGCTGTGCGTTAAAGTGCCAGAGCTAGCCCAGGCAAGGATGCACCAGCAAGGCCTTATGTTCCGAACGATTCTTTGCCCGGTCGATTTTTCCGACACCTGCAAAGCGGCCCTCGACCTGGCATTCACGCTCGCGAGCGAACAGAAGGCCCGCGTCGTTCTGCTCCATGTCGCCTCCTTGCCCGATGTGGCCTACATGGGTTACGGAGCACCAGGCGCGCCCTAGAAATGAACGAATATCTCGAGGATATGCGCGAGGCGCTTCAAAAGACCGACTCGCCCAATCCGCAGGTCCCGGTGGAACGCCGGTTGGAAGACGGCAATCCTCCGGATGTCATCGTCCAAGTTGCTAGAGAGATTAACGCTGATCTGATTCTCCTGGGCACACATGGTTACAAAGGATTGACGCATGCCGTCATGGGAAGTGTGGCCGAACATGTGGTGCGCAAAGCACCGTGCCCCGTTCTGACTCTGAGGGCAGCCAAGAACTAGCGGGGGGATGCAGAAGAAGCAGAAGATGAGCCTAATGCTTGCCGGACCGGGACTGCTGTAAAAGAGGGCGACCGCCGGGCACTAACGGTAACTGCTGACCAATTCATAGATATGTCGTGCCACCTCCGGTACTACGGCGGCAACAGCCGGCGACAGCGTTTCGCTTGAGCAATCGCTCGAAACTTCCAGTCCAATAATGACAATTCGCTGTGGCAACATGCCAATGGTTGCTGCCAGTTTCAATGATTCAGACAGCCCCAAGAGGTGAGTCGCTCCCGCGCGAAGGAACTCGATGCGTTCGTCGGGCCATGTGAATTGATGCATGGCGCCGTTTTCTCCTCCCGTTTTGATCGCATCGACCAGGATCAAGCATGCGGATGCATCCAACCGATCCAAAAGCTCGTGACCCCCATGCACCGCTCAAACAGACAATGGG
This sequence comes from uncultured Gemmataceae bacterium, assembly GCA_963748025.1. Lineage (GTDB taxonomy): Bacteria > Planctomycetota > Planctomycetia > Gemmatales > Gemmataceae > CAVVHZ01. The sequence goes on along the minus strand of CAVVHZ010000036.1, from coordinate 4,535 downwards.
ACAAAGGCGCAGCTTCTGGAGTGCGTCGATCACGGCCCAGCCAGCCGCATCGTCGCCGTGAGGACTGCCGATCCCGATCACGCGAACCAAAGGCAGTCGTGTCATTGCCGATCGACTCGAAATTTCAGGAAGTGCGTCGCACAGCTAATGCAGGGATCGTAGTTGCGGATCAGTTTCTCCGCTTCCAGGGCGGCGGCATCGTCCGGCAGCGTAGCAAACGCGGCCCCAGCGCTTGCAGGTCGCGTTCAATTTGGAGCTGGTTTTGGCTGGTCGGCGGAATGATCGAGGCCTTGCGGATCAGGCCCTCGGCATCCGTTTCATAACGGTTGTAGAGGATGCCGCGCAGGCGCTTCGGTGATCGCCGTTCCGGTCCCGGCCCGCGATTCGACTTCGACAAAAGAGGGGGCGGGCGGCTCGTAGGCGTCAATCAACCGTAGGGCCTCTTCGATAGCCAGCAAGACCTCCAAGGAACGGACCACGATGCCCACGTAGGAATTGCGATTTGGAAACGGAATCCCGGTCTCGGCGGCGATTTGTCGCGTTATCGGCGGCGCCTTATCGGCATTCAAGTTCCAGCGCGAGCGGTCCCACGAAGTAGGAATCGCTCCCCCGGCGGCGAGACTGCAGCGCATGGGTATGGGGTGCTTGATATTCTTCGAAATGGCGGGGGTAATCCTCCTGTGGGATCGACAGGCCCTTGCTGGAGACCAAGCTGCCTTCATTCATCGGGTAGTCGTGTGCATGGCGCAAGGCAACGAATTCATAATCCATCTCCTGCTCAGGGAACGACAGGCTCGCGGTCCAGCGCACGGTTTCAATGGCGGCATCGCGGGCCCACTTGAGTTCTTCCTGCAATGCGCACAAATCGGTGGCTCGCGGGCTACGGTAAAAGCCGCCGACGCGCACGTTGATCGGGTGGACCTCACGGCCGCCAACGGCTCGAACAATGGCATTGCCAGCCTTTTTGATGCGCAGGCCACGCCGGACCCATTCGGCATATTCGGGTTTGGCCTGCGCCATCGCGATCGAGCTTTCGAAGCCGAGAAAATCGGGGATCTGCAACAGGAAGATATGCAGAACATGACTTTCGATCCATTCGCCGCAGTAAAGCAACCGGCGCAGGTCACGCAAATTGGCGGGCAAGATTGTGCCGGTGATTTTTTCCAGGGCGTGGACGCTTGACATCTGATAGGCGACCGGGCATATCCCGCAAATGCGCGAAGTGATGTCCGGCGCTTCCAAGGCGCGGCGACCTGGAAGGAGAGCTTCGAAAAAACGTGGCGCTTCGAAAATGCGCAGCTCCACTTGGTCCAGGCGGCCGTCGCGGACGCGCAGCGTTAACCCGGCTTCTCCCTCCACGCGGGCCAGGGCCCGGATGCGAATCGTGCGTGTGTTGTCATTAGATGTGTTCGACATGATTATTTCTTGCCCAGGACGGTCAGTTCGATCCGCTGCCCGGCCCCCGCACGGAACGGAGGCGCCCAAGCGTTGAACGTGTGCAGCAGCCGATCGATGTCCCCATCGGAAACCGCGCGCGCGTTCAAGGCCGCCGCCAGGGAAGGAACATTCGCGCCAACCGCTGGACCATAGCAGCCGTAACAGCCGCGATCGAAGCCCGGGCAGAGTGCTCCGCAGCCAGCGTGCGTCACAGGACCCAGACAGGCGATGCCCTGGGCGACCATGACGCATACCGTTCCGGATTGCTTACATTCGACGCAGACCGAGTGGTTCGGAACGACCGGTCGGCGGCCTACCAGAAACGCCGAGAGCACTTCCAATAACTGCCGTTTATTGATCGGGCAGCCGCGCAGCTCGAAATCCACAGCGACATGCTCGGCAATGGGCGTCGATGTGGCCAGCGTCTGCACAAATTCCGGTCGGGCGTAGACGGTTTTTCGATAGACTTCGGCATCCGTAAAATTGCGTAAGGCTCTGGATGCCGCCGGCGGTGGCGCAGTGCCAATGGTAATCAAGAATCTGCTTCTTTTGCGAACGTCTCGTATTTCTTCAAGCTGATCGGGAGTGCTGATCGACCCTTCGACAAGAGCGATGTCAAACTCCCCTTCGAGAGGCCGCCTCGTCGCCTCCAGAAAATAGGCGATCTCGACAGCGTTGGCGACGTCCAGCAGCTCGTCTTCGCAATCGAGCAAACTGAGCTGGCAGCCGTCGCACGAAGCAAACTTGAAAACGCCTAGGCGGGGTTTGGCTGGCGTGGAGCTCATGGCGGTAATCCTTACGCCTCGCGAATCTCAAAAAACCGTTCGATGCGGTCGAATCGAAACACGGGCCCATCCATACAAACGAAACTCGGACCGAATTGACAATGTCCGCAAAAGCCCACCGCACATTGCATGTTCCGTTCGAGCGAAACGAACATCTGTTCGCGTTGTATTTTCCGCTTGAGGAGATCTCTCAAGGCGAAGTGCATCATGACTTCCGGCCCGCACAGGTAGGCGACGGCGTTCGCAGGGTCGAAGTCGATATGAGAAAAGAGGGTGGTAACGACCCCGACGTTCCCATCCCAGGTACCGGTCGCGTTATCGACCGTGATTCTGCGCCGCCAGTTCCGTCCCCCGAGACCAGGCGGCCAGCTCTTCCGCGAAGATCAAGTCTTCGGGAGTGCGCGCACCATGAAGCAAAAAAATCTGGCGAAACTCGCCCGCGCCTTCGCAATAGCTCGTAGATCAGCGGCCGCAGAGGAGCCAAGCCGATGCCGCCGGTCACCAGGAGCACGTCCCTCCCGAGGGCGGCTTCTATCGGCCAGGGCCTCCGATAGAGGGCCGCGCATGCCCACAGACCTGCCAGGCCGAAGTCGAGCCAGCTGCCTTGGTCACCGATCCAACACCACGAATTGTATGTACGACATCGTCCGCTCTTGTCGGATTGCCGCTCATGGAAATGGGGGCTTCGCCGACGCCCAGCAAGTAAAGCATATTGAACTGGCCGGGCTGAAATCGATAGGGGCAGTGCTTGGGCTAGGCGGCTCACAAGTAAGCGTGAAGGTGTCGTACGTCTCCTGGCGAGACCCAGGCTGCGCACCACCGACGGCGCTAGCGGCGCAACGGGGGCCTGAATGCGTATCCGAGGTCATCGTTAGCTTTTGCTCCGAGCGCTGATTGGAACACGTCCAGAAGCTGAAGGCGCGTTGCCGCCAGTCGGCCGCCCACGACGCCGATCATTCGTTGCAAGAACTGAAAACCGAGATCGTGATCTTGCGCAAATTTCAGCCGAAGCCCCGGTCCATCGATACGCCAGAGCTTGAACGGCATCGATGCCCGAGCGTCAAACTGCCAAACATAAGTGCGGAATCATCCAGGACCAGCCGACTACGTCGCCTGGCGCAAGCGTCTGCACAGACACCGCGCCCCGCCGTGGGGCGTATCTCAATGGCCACGCGTCCTGTCTGCAGCAGATAGCAAGTATCGGCCAGATTGCCTTCGCGAAAGAGGTAAGCTCCCGCTTCGGCAGTCATCGGCCGGGCGAATTCCGCCAACGCCGTCAGTTGAGATTGGCTTAGGCCTTGCAAGAATCGGTGACCTGCCAGTGTCGCCAGCGAATCTTCGTTCATTTTCCAGCACCTGCTTTCTGTGCGCTGCCGGTGGCACGAATGGCGGCGATTTCTTCGGTCACGTCGATGCCCGCGGGGCACCAGGTGATACAGCGGCCGCAGCCCACACAGCCTGAGACATCGAATTGATCGAACCAGGATGCGAATTTGTGCGTCAACCATTGCCGGTAACGGCCGCGGCGTGCTCGGGTCGAAAATTGCCGCCATGCACTCTCCCGAAATCCGGATTGAAACAGCTATCCCATCGGCGCGTACGCTCGACGTGGTCGCCCGTCAAATCGCTGACTTCCTCGACGCTCGAACAGAAACAGGTCGGACAAACCAGCGTGCAATTCGTACACGAAGGTAACGCCTCGCAACTTCATCCCATCGTGAATGTTCCTGGTTGGCATGAAGCAGGCTTCTAAGATCGCGAGTGTCCGACGTGCGGCCCATGGCGGCGGCCGCCGCGTCAACGCGAGCTTCCTCGCCGGATTGAATTGCCGTCGGTGCGGCCACGTCGAGCTGCAAGCGATCGAGGAGGTGCTTTCCTGTCGGATTTCTCCTTAACGGATCACAAACGAATCATCCAACTCGGTCATGGCGAGATCGTAAGAAGGTCGAACGGGCCCTCTGGCGGTCCCGACTTCTGTGGCCATGGCGAGCGCGACTCGACCCGATTGCTGCGGCCCCGGGATAGGGAGTTCGGCCCGCGGCGTTACCGCTTTCTAGTGCCGGCATGTGCGGTCCGGTCCCCATCGAAGCACAAAAACATGTCCCGGCGGGGTCCGCACTCGACGGCTATCAGGAGGAGTCGCTTTCTCGCTTCAGCATAATACGGATCGGTGGCGTCCTTCTCGGTCGATGAAGACTCGATCCTGAACGGCGATGGCGTGCAGCTCGCAGGGGCGAACGCCCAGCAACGCCCGCTTAGGCGGATCGACCGCGGCGTCCGTCACTTCGAAACTGTTCTCGGTCCGATGGTGCT
>CAVVHZ010000035.1:0-257012 GCA_963748025.1 uncultured Gemmataceae bacterium | reverse complement strand
CGTTCTCCAGGATAACACAGGGAATAGGGGCGAAATGATCCAATAGACAGGGAACGCAGTGAGAGGTTAAGTCAATCGCCAGCGACCAAGGCCACAATGGAAAAACTATGCACTCGATAGTGCGAAGGCTCTCGTAAGCGCTGCTTTTTCTTCTTGAACGACGTCGTGCGGCGCCGGGCGACTCGTGTCGAGCACGCGTCGCCAGGGCTTGCCACAAGGTGCGGCCGGTAGTTCGAACAGTATGTGGTTTTGCCAGGCGTTGAACGCGAGGTAGATGTCGCAGTCGGTTTCGCGGCCCGTCAATTTGCCATTGAGGGTCATGGCCAAGCAGCGGCTGGCCGAGGAGAAGTCAGGTTTTCCCGGTTTGATCCCATGCCAGATTACGTCGCCAATTTTGCCCCCGCTTGGTGCTCCCGTCAAGAAGCGGCGGCGGCGCAACGAAGGATGGCGCTTGCGAAAAGCGATCAGCGATCGAGTGAAACGAAGCATTTCTGCATGAGTTCGACTCAGTTCCCAATCGATCCAGCTCAATTCGTTGTCCTGACACCAGGCGTTATTGTTCCCTTGCTGCGAGCGAAGAAACTCGTCGCCCGCCAGCAGCATGGGCACGCCCTGCGAGAGCAGCAAGGTGGCCACGAGGTTCTTGGTCTGGCGACGGCGAAGCTGAAGAATGGCGGGATCGCGAGTGGGACCTTCGATGCCGCAATTGGAGCTATAATTCTCATCTTGACCATCGCGATTCTCTTCGCCGTTGGCCTCATTGTGCTTGCGGTTGTAGGAAACCAGGTCATGGAGCGTGAAACCGTCGTGGCAGGTAATGAAATTGACGCTGTGCATGGGTTGTCGGCCGGAAGCCTGGTAAAGGTCTGAGCTGCCGCACAAACGGGTGGCCAGGCGCCGGCGAATCCCGGTTCGCCCCGCCAGAAGCGGCGCACCTCGTCGCGGTAACGCCCATTCCACTCCGACCAGCGCTGCCCGTAAGGAAACTGCCCCACTTGGTAAAGACCGACGGCATCCCAGGGTTCGGCGATGAGCTTGGTGTCCGCGAGCACGCCGTCTTTGGCGATTGATTCAACAACGGGAGGTTCCAAGAGAACTTCGCCGTGGCGATTGCGGCCCATGATGGAGGCGAGGTCGAAGCGCAGACCGTCGACGTGCATATCCGCGACCCAGTAACGCAGGCAGTCCATCAAGAGCTGGCGCACGACGGGATGATTGCAATTGAGCGTGTTGCCGCACCCGGAAAAGTTCAGATATCTGCCGTCGGGGCCAAGCATGTAGTAGAGGCGATTGTCGAGACCGCGAAATGACGAAGTGCGCCCGCGTTCGTCGCCTTCGCCGGTGTGGTTGAAAACCACGTCGAGGATCACTTCGATGCCAGCGGCGTGAAACGCGCGAATCATCTCCCGGAATTCGATGATTTGTCCGTGATCCTTTCCGGAAGCGGCGTAGCCTGCCTTGGGGGCAGCGAAGGCGACGCTGTTATAGCCCCAGAGATTGCGCAAGGGCTCTCGCGTGAGCGGATTGACGAACGGGCAATCGCATTCATCGAATTCGTGGATCGGCAAGATTTCGACAGCCGTGACCCCCAGCCATTGCAAATAAGGAATTTTCTCGATCAAACCGGCGAAGGTGCCCGGATGATTTACGCCGGAGCTGGGGTGCTGAGTGAAGCTGCGCACGTGCAGTTCGTAAATGACGGAATCTTCCATGGGGTGACGAGGAGGCACATCTTCACGCCAATTGAAAGAGCGGCGAAAGAACATGCTGCGCCGGCTCGACCGTTTCTTTTCGGGCTCGCGCCAGGTCCCCCAAACGTTGCCGCCGGAAATAGCCGTGGCCGCCGGGTCGAGGAGGACGGCGCCGGGGTCAAAGCGGTTCCCGTTGCCCGGAGGCCCATCGATGCGCCAGCCATAGCGAAAGACCGGCGGCAACCCAGCGACGAAAATGTGCCAGTGGTCGCCCGTGCGGTTTTTCAACCCGTCCAGCTCGAGTTCGGCGATAGGGTCGCCGGGATCGACGCTATAGAGGACCAGCCAAACTTTAGAGCCGTGCCGGCAAGGGACGACGAAGTTCACTCCATCGATTTGCGAGGATGCCCCAACGGGCAGACAGCGGCCGCGAGCAGTGCTGAGAATGGTCATGACAATACCGACTTCACCATCGTCTTGAACGGGAAGGCACAGCATAGAATGGTCGAAGCTTTTTGTCGAGACGGGCAGGCGAAAGAGATTTTGACGATTCGAAAAGAATTCTGTGTGGATTCTCCGCTCGCGGTTGATACTATACAGGGGTGCTGTTGACCGCTCGAAGGCAGCACGCCGATGCTACCACTTTTTAGCGCGTTTGCTTCTAACCTCCTCGAATGGAAGGTATTGGGTTACTTTGACCTGTCCGTGTGCGGCTCGCGCTTACGCACCCATCCACGAAACTAGCCATGAACGATCATATAAATCGAAGACCAAAGGCCAGGCGAACTGCGCCAAGAACCGCAATTGCAACGTCAAGTCACTTCCGACCGGGATGCCCAGCGGCGAACGCCGGGCGAAAACCATTTTCAACCCGGCCCACTCCCTGCACATTCGAATGGAGGAGGAACGCCTATGTCCGCTGCCCGTGAAGACGGCGGCAACCTTGCACGGCGCCGGCCCGTGCGCAAACCACCCGAACCCATGACGGGCGCCGTCGCAGCCCCCCAGCCCCGCCGCCTGCCACGAGCAGCGACGGCCCGCGGGCGTTGCGCCTGGATGACTCTGTATCGCCTGCCGATGCCCAAGTTGTTCGCGCTTGCCGAGCGCGAGGGCATTGCCGAACACACCGGCATGAACCGCGGGCAGCTTATCGTGGGCATCGTGCGCCGGCAGATCGAACGCGGCGAGATCGTCCGCGGCTCCGGCACGCTCGAAGTGCTGCCCGACGGCTACGGCTTTCTCCGCAGTGCCGCCCACAATTACCTGGCTTCGCCGGAAGACATCTACGTCTCTCCCAGCCAAATCCGCCGGCTTGGCCTGCGCACCGGCCTGGTCGTCGAAGGGCCGATCCGCTTGCCAGTCGAGGGGCAGGAAAACTTCGCCCTGATGCAGGTCGAGCTGGTCAACGGCCGTCCGCCGGAGGAAAAGATCCGGCCGACCGTCTTCGAAGACCTGACGCCGCTGCATCCCCAACAGCGGCTGGTCCTGGAAACCGACCGCCGAGGAGCTCGCCGACTCGCGTCATCGATCTGGTCACGCCGATCGGCAAGGGCCAGCGCGGTCTGATCGTGTCGCCGCCCCGGGCCGGCAAAACGGTGCTGCTGCAAAAGATCGCCCTGGCCATCAGCAAGAATCATCCCGAGTGCTATCTGATCGTGCTGCTCATCGACGAACGGCCCGAAGAAGTGACCGAAATGGTCCGCACCGTGGCCGGTCCCGACGCCGAAGTCGTGGCCAGCACGTTCGATGAACCGTCATCCGAACACGTCCACGTCAGCGACATCGCTCTGGAAAAAGCCAAGCGCATGGTCGAGGACGGCCGCGATGTGGTCATTCTGCTCGACTCGATCACGCGCCTGGCCCGGGCCCACAACACCGAAGCGCCCTCCGGCGGCAAGCTGCTGTCCGGCGGCCTCGATTCCAACGCCATGCAGAAGCCGAAACGCTTCTTCGGCGCGGCCCGCAACATCGAGGAAGGCGGCAGCCTGACCATCCTGGCCACGGCCCTGATCGACACCGGCAGCCGCATGGATGAAGTGATCTTCGAGGAGTTCAAGGGCACCGGCAACATGGAGCTGCACCTCGACCGCCGTCTCGTCGATAAGCGCGTCTGGCCGGCCATCGACATCAACCGCTCCGGCACCCGCAAGGAAGAGCTGCTGCATGCACCCCGAAGAGGTGGATCGCGTCCGCATGCTCGCGCCGCGTCCTGGCCGACATGCACCCCGTCGAGGCGATGGAACTGGTCGTCAATCGCGTTGCGCAAGACCAAGACCAATGCCGAGTTCCTGATCAGCATGAACATGAGTTAATGCCCGGGCGGGATCACATGGCGATGACGCTCGCCTCCTCGGCCGATTATCAACAACTCACCAGCAGGTTCCGCGAGTGGAGCCTGCTGATTCCCTGCGCGAGCCGCTGGCTGGGATGAACGCACCTATCCGCCCCGCGGCGTCAATCACCGCTCGGATCAGATGGCGCTGCTCGCCCGCATGTCCCACGACCTGCTGACGGTACCTGAGACAGCGGAGCTGCTCCCGCGCGTCGAAGCCAAGGCGAAGGATGAACCAGCCTGGTCTCGACACTACAGCCACATCCGCGAAATCGCCGCATCCAGCACCGAGCCAAAAAGCTGCCTCGCCGGTTAGTCGAGGAAGCTGGCCGGATGCATTTCCATCCATGCCCAGCAAGCGTGGCAAGTAGGCTTGGCAAGCGAAGTACTTTGATCCTTTAAGCCGTGACTGAGCGCATCGTCGCGCTCAAGCGTGAGGAAGCCCAAGCCGTACCCTATCTCGATGTCCCCTATGACGAGCTGCTGGATGAATATGATCCCGGAGCGACAACGAAGTCGATCGCTCTTTCCGTTCGCCGATTTGTGGTGCCCAGCTGACGCCGCTGATCGCTGCCATCGCTGCTTCAAGCAAACGGCCTGATAAACCTATCCTCCGCGAGAAGGACGCTATTCGCCGACCGACAAGCGGAATTTGGCACACCGCAGCGGCCGAACGCATCGGCTTCGATTCGCGGCGGCCGCTTCGACATTACCACACACCCTTTTGGAGCTCCATCGGTCCGGGAGATTGCCGGATCACCACGCGATTCATCCGAGACGCTTTACCGATGGCTTTTTCGGCATTCTGCACGAAGCGGGGCATGGCACTTACGAGCAAGGGCTCGATCCCAGCCATTATGGACTGCCCTTGGGCATGCATGCATCGCTGGGGATCCACGAATCGCAATCGAGGTTATGGGAAAATCAAGTCGGCCGCGGCCTGCCCTTTTGGGAATTCTTTTTCCAAGGCCAAGGAAGCATTTCCCGACGCCCTCACTGATGTCGCCATTGAAGATTTCTTCGCGGCCGTCAACGATGTGCGCCCTTCGTTCATTCGCATCGAAGCGGATGAAGCCACCTACAACCTGCACATCATTCTGCGTTTCGAGTTGGAGCAAGCTCTAATCAGCGGCGACTTGCAGCCTGCGGATGTGCCAGGCGCTGGAACGAAAAGTTCCATAAGTGCTTCGGCATCGTGCCGCCGGACGCAGCCCAGGGCTGCCTTCAGGACATTCATTGGAGCATGGGTGGACTGGGCTATTTCCCGACTTATACGTTGGGCAATCTTTACGCCGCCCAGTTCATGGAGCAAGCGAAACTCGACCTGGGCGACCTCCCCGCCGATTTTCGCCGCGGCGAATTCGGCCGCCTGAAAACCTGGCTGAACACCAAGATCCACGCCCAAGGGCTACGCTATCGAGCCGGCGATTTGTGCATGCAAGTGACCGGCAAACCGTTAAGCCACCGACCGCTCATGAGTTATCTGCGCGACAAGTTCGGGCGGCTTTATGGGATTTGACTGGAGCTGCGACAGGTCTCTAGATTAAAGTCAGAGAGCTGACACCTGAAGGGATCAACCATGCGTGCCTTGACCGCCACCGGGGTAGTAAACTCGGATCATACTATTGACCTTGCGGTCCCATCTGACATTACCCCCGGGACCGCAGACGGTCGATTGTCGTGTTCAGGATTCGGCCGAAGATCATCCGCAACGGACCGCGTTAAAGTTCAACCCGCACCCTGTTGGACCGGCGGATCCGCGCGTGCACCTACCGAAGGGAAGATCGCCCTTGCGGATGAAGGGAACTGACCATGGCGGCTGATTCGAAACCGTTTCGAGATTGAACACAGCTTGCTCATTCGCATTCCTCCTCTATCCAACTCTCGCATAATCCACCGCCTGGTCCTTATCTATCCGCGGCATTCCAGCGGGACCATGTCCGTGTACTTCTGCGAAGCCCCGGTATTGAACACGACAATTTCGTCGTCGGGATGGATCAGCTTTTTCGCCAGCATCTCCTCGAGGCATGCGAAAACAAACGGCCGTTTCTGGGCAGACGCTGATTCCTTCGAGGCTGGCGACACGCTTCATCCACGGAAGGATGGATTCTTCTTGGGCGCGCAGGCAAATCCCTGGCTGGCGCGAATCGCATCCAGCATCATGAAATCACCTACTGCGGCCGGTACGCGCAAGCCGCTGGCTTGCGTATGAGCATTGGGGAACGGGTCGGCAAAGCGTTCGCCTTTTTTGAAAGCGCGCACGATGGGCGCAACCGGCGCTTTGGCAGCTCACCAACCGCGGCATCTGGCTCGACTTCAGCCAACCGAGCTCGGCCAATTCGGCGAAAGCCTTCCACATGCCGATGAGCCCTGTGCCACCGCCGGTCGGATAAAGAATCACGCCGGGCAGCTTCCAGCCCAGTTGTTCGGCCAGTTCCAGTCCCATTGTCTTCTTGCCTTCGAGGCGGTAAGGCTCTTTCAAAGTCGACATATCGAACCAATTCAGCGCCGGCGTTCCTTCGCGGACGATGCGGCCGCAATCGTTTATCAGGCCATTGACCAGAAACACGTGAGCGCGGCCAAGTACGCCTCTACCTGGTTGACGCGCGGTGTGTCGCTGGGCATGAAAACGAACACTTCCATGCCGGCCCGAGCACCGTAGGCGGCCAGAGCCGCCGCCAGCGTTGCCGGCGGTGGGCACGGCCAGTCGTTTGAACCCGAGCGAGCGCGCCATGCTGACGGCCATGGCCATGCCGCGGCTTTTGAAACTCCCGGTGGGCAGTTGCGATTCGTCCTTGATGGACAGCTTCGAGAGGCCCATCTCCTTGCCGAGCCGCGGACAGGGCAGCAGCGGCGACATGCCTTCGCCCAAGGTCACAGGCTCTTCGTTTTGGGGCAGGGGCAGCAATTCGCGGTATCGCCACAGCGAAGGGATGCGCGCGGCAAACGCCTCCGGGGTCACTGCCCGACGTACGGCGGCCAAATCGTAGCGGACCCAAAGCGGCCTGCCTTGATGTACCGTGTAAACCTTGCCGGGCGGAAATAGCGTTCCGTCGATGGCGCTCTCTAATCCTGTGACGAAACTGTTCATTAGAGAAGGATACCTTGAATGCTGAACTGTCGAATCGGTTTGTCCCTACCTTCGGTTGTAGGTCCGGCGAGCCGAGCCGGACAGCGGGGACGTGTGGAACACCCAGTAGGTCCGGCGAGCCGAGCCGGACAGCGGGGACGTGTAGGAACACCCAGTAGGTCCGGCGAGCCGAGCCGGACAGCGGGGACGTGTAGGAACACCAAGTAGGTCCGGCGAGCCGAGCCGGACAGCGGGGACGTGTGGCTAACACTGGGAATAAGACGGCCCGATCGTCTAGAAGATCTTCCCCCGCGAGCGTAAAGGTCCCGTTGTGCCGCTCGGCTCGCGGCACCTACCGGCGTGAAGGTCCCGTTGTGCCGCTCGGCTCGCGGCACCTACTGGCGTGAAGGTCCCGTTGTGCCGCTCGGCTCGCGGCACCTACTGGCGTGAAGGTCCCGTTGTGCCGCTCGGCTCGCGGCACCTACCGGCGTGAAGGTCCCGTTGTGCCGCTCGGCTCGCGGCACCTACTGGCGTGAAGGTCCCGTTGTGCCGCTCGGCTCGCGGCACCTACTGGCGTGAAGGTCCCGTTGTGCCGCTCGGCTCGCGGCACTTACTGGCGTGAAGGTTCCGTTGTGCCGCTCGGCTCGCGGCGCCTACTTGGGAAGCCCGGATTTCTGCCCCAATGAGGCATCGCAATTCACCGTAATGGCAGCAAACACTCCATCCTTCCCGATTGCAGCTGAACAGCTGACTTGACGAGCCCTGCAGCCCGGTTATGATCCCGCTCACTATCTGGGATTGTGCCTCTTTGAATGTCGGGCCTTCGACTTTCGTCCAAGGGCCCACCCGAAAGAAAGGGATTTTCACGGGTATGAAGGTTTGCCAAGGACGGGCTCCATTTCACATGCTGCCCTTCCCGCCATGTTGATTGAACGCCGCGGCGACGCCGTGGTCGTCTGGTGCCAGCCAAGATCAACCTGTTTCTCGAGGTTTTGGCTCGCAGACTCGACGGCTTCCACGAAATCGCCACGCTGATGGTGGCGGTGAGCTTGTATGACACGCTGGAGTGCCTGCCCGCTCCCGGCGAAACGTTCGAGCTGACCTGCGACAACAATGCGTTGTCCGTCGGTCCCGACAACTTGATACTTTGCGCCGCTTCCGTGCTGAGGCGGCACACGGGCGTGACAAGCGGCGCCCGCATGAGGCTTTCGAAGCGGATTCCGATGGCCGCGGGCCTGGCTGGTGGATCGACCGACGCGGCCGCTGCTTTGGCCGGATTGAATGGTCTCTGGGATTTGGGGCTGCCGGCAAGCGTGCTCGCGAGCTTGAGCGGCCAGGTGGGAAGCGATGTGCCCTTCTTTTTCCACACCCCTGCTGCTTGGTGCACGGGCGCGGCGAAAAGGTGCAAACGCTCGACCTGCCTTGCCCCTTATGGATAGTGCTGGTATGTCCCGAAATCGGGCTTTCGACGGCTGAGGTTTATGGAAAAGGGCAGGTGCCCGAAGCGCCGGTCGACGGTAGCAAGGTCCGCGAGGCTCTGGCGACAGGGGACATCCAGGCATTGGGCGGCTTGCTCCACAACAGGCTGCAGGAGACGGCCGATCGGCTTCGGCCGGAATTGATCTTGGTTCGGGAGCGATTCGGCCCAAGCCGGGCCCGGCAGGTTGTTTGATGAGCGGCAGTGGAACGAGCTGTTTTGCTCTTTGTCGACGACGAGCGCGAAGCTCTGGATGTCGTTCGGAGACTTCGCCGCGGAAACCGGGCAAGCGGAGATAGGGCGTGTTTATGTCGTGCGCAGTTGCCTCTGAGGTTGCCACAGGATAAAGGAGAAACGCTGTGGTTATCACCGAAGTTCGCATTAAACTCATGGAAGACCACAACGAAAACGAGCGTCTCCAGGCTTTCTGCTCGGTCACGTTCGACAACGCCTTCGTGGTGCGCGATTTGAAGATTATCGAAAGCGCCAAGGGCTATTTCGTCGCTATGCCCAGCCGCAAGCTGAGCGATCGCTGCCAGGGGTGTGGTTGCAAGAATCATCTACGGGCGCGATTCTGTAATTACTGCGGGGCCAAGCTCGATGAAGATCGCGCGATTCGCGATTCCGAGGGCCGCGCTAAACTTCACGCAGATATCGCTGATCCCATCAACAGTTCGGCTCGTGAAGTCATTCAAAACGCCGTGCTTAAGGCGTTCCAGGAAGAAAACGAACAAACGCCAAGCTGCCAGGCTATACTTGCACCTACGATGATTTCGATTCCGAGGAATTCGATGGCGGCTACGCGCAGATCATCAGCGAGTTGAACCCAACCGGCCGTGATGTCGAGCATCGCGCCGACGCCGGCCACAACGGCCGCGGGCCGAGCCGGCATGTTACAAGCCCCGATCTCAAGCGCACCGTCGCCGCTCGCGACGACAATCGCAACGAGGGCTTCGGGGCTGGGATTCTTTAGGTTTTTCTTTGAAGGGCGGCCAAAGCGACAGGGGCTGCCACCTCATCAGCAATCTGCAGGGGTGCCGTTCTTTGGAGGACTATAGTCTTGCGCGTGGCCATTATCAGCACGCCGCGTTCGGGGAACACCTGGCTGCTCCACCTGCTGAGCAAGCTCTATCACGCGGCGACGCTTACGTTCCATAGCCCCGTTGAAATCGACTGGGACAATTTGCCGGCTGCATGCATTCTGCAACTGCACTGGCACCCTGAAGCCTCATTCCTAGCCCATCTCGAGAGCGACGGGGTTCCAGGTCGTCGTATTGTCTCGGCATCCGCTCGATGTTCTGATTTCGATTCTGCATTTTTCGTTGCACGACCCTACTGGCGCTGGCTGGAAGGGGAAGGCGGCAACGAGCGCCCATCTATGGAGCTATGCCCCGCAGCACGGCTTTCTTCGACTATGCCACCGGTCCCCGGGCCAAAGCGCTCCTGTCGGTCAGCCTGGAATGGTGGACGATGCCGGGTTGCCACGCCTTGCATTATGAGGATCTCGTCGCCCAAACATCGATGGAGCTGACCAAGCTCACCCAAGCGCTGGGCGTTGCACCGGTGACGTCGGTAGAAATGGCCATGTCGGCCACTACCTTGCCCAAGCTCAGGCAGCTAACCAAGAACAACAATCACTTCTGGCAGGGGCAATCGAATCTTTGGAAAAAGCTGCTCACGGCGGCCGAGGCGACGCCGATCGCGGCAGGCGCATCCGGAGGTCTTCGAGAAGCTCGGTTACCGCTGCGATCCGAATCCCGAAACGACTCCCAGCCAGGCCGATGCGGATTGGGTGAAGCTGGTCTGGGCCCAATTGACGGAAGAGCTGCATGTTCTGAAGCACTATAAGCACAACATCGGCCTACTGGAAAAGGAACTCGCCGAGAAGCGCCAGGAGCTCGACGCCTGCCGCATCGACCTGGGCAGGATGCACGCGGCCTATTCGGGATTGCAAATGGTCAGCAACAACCTACGCGAACACCACGAAAAGCTGCTCGACGAGTTCACGACGCTTGAAGCCGGCATTGCTCCCGCTGCGCTCGAGTTGGTGGCTCGCGTCGGCCGCATCAGTCGCCGTCATCCACAAGCCGCGGCGTTCGTCAAGAAAGTAATCCGCATGGCGGGGTGAGGTGAGAGTTGGTGCCATGCCCACGGCTTTGCGTGGGCATGTGAGGCACCTCTTGATTAGCTACCACCTTACAACAGGCTGGATCCAACATTCGGTCGGATGAGTCGATTCAGGCGTGCATTTTCATTTAGGGCGGGCCTGTGGCTCACATGCCCACCCAAAGCGGTGGGCATGGCACGAGACCTTGCGACAGATCATTTCCGGCCCCCTACGCATACAGTGCCTCGAGTTCCTTGGCATGGTGAGCCAGCACCACTTCCCGCCGCAATTTCAGGCTCACGGTCAGTTCCTCTGCCGCCATGCTGAAGGGCTGAGCGAGCACCAGGAACTTCCGCACCTGTTCCCAGTTCGAAACGTTAGCCAATTGCTGATCGATTCGCTCGCGCAGCAGGCGCAGAACTTCAGGATGCGAAGCGGCCGCCATCGGGTCCCATTTGTCGAACGCGATGCCACGGGCTTGCAGGGCCTTTCTCAAGTTATCCCATTGCGGCACAATGATGGCTGAGACATAGTTGCGGCCTTCGCCATAGATTGCCGCCTGATCGATGCAATCGTCGGCGACCAACAATCCCTCCAAGTAACTGGGCACCAGTTTTTTACCGTTGGAAAGAACCATCAGCTCCTTTTTGCGTCCCGTAATGCTCAGATAGCCTTCCGAATCAAGCTGGCCTAAGTCGCCCGTGCTGAACCAGCCGTCGTGCAAAACCTCGGCAGTGGCCTGCGGATTTCGGTAGTAGCCTTTCATGATATTAGGGCCACGGCAAATAACTTCGCCGTCGGGGCCGATCTTGATGTCCACGCCAGGGATCGCCTGGCCTACCGTGCCGATCTTGTTCGCCCAAGGCCGATTGAACGAAACCACGGGCGAGGTTTCGGTGAGACCATAGCCTTGATAAAGAGGCAGCTTGGCTTCCGCGTAGACCGTTGCGATGCCGACGGGCAATGCAGCCCCGCCTGAAGAGAGCCAATAGATGCGGGTGCCGAATGCGGCTCGCAGGCGTTTGCGCGTGACTTCCGGATCTGGCGAGGCGACCGCTGAGAGCACTTTTTCATAGAGTCGTGGAACGCATGCCAGGTGCGTGGGTTGAACTTCTTGAATGTTAAGCATCACCGTGTCGGCAGATTCGGCGAGCACCAGGTCGGTGCCTGCGACCAGCGTCTGGTAATGGTCGACCGTCCGGGCGAAAATGTGGCTCAGCGGTAGCCAGTTGAGCAAAACGTGACTGAAATCCAGAGGCTGCACTTCAAGTGATGCACTGGCATTGCTGACGAGATTGCCGTGCGTGAGCATCACGCCCTTGGGGTTCCCGGTGGTTCCCGAGGTATACATGATTGTGGCCAAATCTTCATGGCCAAGACGCTTGAGTCGCGTGTCGATCTCGGTAGTAAGGTGCGGCAACGCCGCGCGACCGCCCTGAAGAAATCCGTCCCAGGGAACGAGTTCGACATTGGGGCCCAGGGATTGGCCCGTTAGGGGGCCGGTTCCGGCATCCATCAGGATCACGGCTTGCAGCGCCGGCAGTACATCGACGATCTGTTTGACCTTCTCGAGCTGTTCGGGCGTCGAAACGAAAAGAAAACGCGTTTCCGTTTCGGCTAACTGAAAGTGAATCTGCCTGCCAGTCAAGGGTGCGTGAAGCGGCACGTTGATGGCGCCCGCCGTCATAAGGCCCATGTCGGCCATCAGCCACTCGGGCCGATTTTCCGCCAGAACTCCCACGCGATCCCCGAAGCTGGCACCAGCCTGAATAAGAGCGGCGGCGCACGCTTTGGCATCCTGTGCGTATTCTTGCCACGTTATGCTGTGATAAAGACCGTTCTTTTTGAAGCGGATGGCAGGACGTGGCCCCAGTCGTTCTGCTTGATGGAACAGAACTTCGGGGAGCGATGAAAACTGCATGTGGTCCCTCGGCCAGGGGCGAAGTTACAGCGTCGTGGCTTCTGAGGGCCACCCATCCACAGATTATGCCTAGCTGGTGCCGGGATGCAAGCGCCCGCCAACGAATAACGCGCCTTCTCAGAAGAATTCGTAGCCAATCTGGAAGCCGATCCGACCGTCACTCAGGCGGCGAATCTCGGTGATGTAAACGCTGCGCCCGTCGCCGCGAGGCGAACGGCTCGAGGGCGTTGTTTGCGGAGTGAAAGCGTTGTTCGCCAGACTGGGGAACGGTGTCAACAAGGCATCGGCGAGCTGGGGGCGGTCAGCGAAACGTCGAACTCCAACGGCTTGGCGTGCCTTTCGATAACGAGGTGGATCTCATCGCCGAACTCTGCTTTTCGGATAGCGTGGCGCAAGGCTTCATTCATGGGATTGGTCCCGGCTACGCGAAACGATGGCAAGGCGGCTTCAACACCCATAATCAGGGGACCAAAGCCATGAAAATGATTAGGATTGAAAAGCTCATCGTCAATGGCGCCGGCCGCACCTGCGCAGCTATTCGCGACGCCCAAGCTTGGTTGGACCGAATCGATGCTGCACCAGGCTGGCGCGATCTGGACGTTGGCTGCGGGGTTGGAAGCTGCTGCCCGAGCAATCGCCGAAAGCCTGGAGCTTGACGTTACAGGAGTCGATGTCGATCCCGCGCAGATCGCGGCGGCGAATAGCGGTTCGTGCGCTCGAATCTGCACTTCGCGGCCATGGACGCAACCGCGCTCTCGATTTGGAGATGCGGAGTTTGACATCGTGGCGTCACGCATGATGACGCACCATATCCGAAAATGTGAGCTTGCCCTGTCTGCACAGCTACTCCCCAAACGGCAGCCAAGGCTGGTCCTGCGGCCGACGGAACGATGAGATCGATAGCTCTAGTTTGTCTCGTGACATGCCGGCTCGTTTGCGGGCTAATTGGAACATCGTGCGAATGGCATCGGCAAAAGGGCCTTCTCCTGTCATGCGATAGCCAAAACGATTGTCGTTGATTTTCCCTCCGTGCATATCGCGCAGGCGTCCCAACACGCGTTCTTTTTTCTCGGGGAAGTGTGTGTCCAGCCATTGCCCGAAGATGTCTTTTACCGCAAAGGGCAATCGCAACATGACGAAGCCTGCCCAGCGAGTGCCGGCTGCTGCAGTTGCCTGGACGATGGCAGGCAGTTCGTGATCCGTCAGCCCCGGGATGACCGGCGCGGCCAAAATGCCGGTTGGTATTCCAGCATCTGAAAGTGCGCGAATGGCGGCCAATCTGCCTTCCGGTTGTGACGCCCGCGGCTCCAGCTTACGAGCCAAGCTGGCGTCCAGCGTGGTGACGGAAACGAAAACAGCGGCAGCCTGATGGCGAGTCAGCTCCTTCAGGACATCGATATCGCGCGCGACGAGTTGGTTCTTGGTGACGATGATCACGGGATTGCGAAAGTCGAGGCAGACTTGGAGGCAACGTCGCGTTATCTCCACGCGGCGCTCGATGGGTTGGTAGCAATCCGTGACGCCACTGATTCCCAATGTCTGCGGCTGCCAGCGTTTTGAGGCAAGCTCGGCACGGAGCAGCTCCGGGGCATCCTCCTTGATGAAGATCTTTGTTTCGAAATCGATTCCGGAGGAAAGGCCCAGATACTCGTGATAAGGCCGAGCGTAGCAATAGGCACAGCCATGCTCGCAGCCGCGATAGGGATTGATGCTGGCGCTGAAACCAACATCGGGACTGTCGTTATAGGCAATGATCGAGCGGGAACTGTCGCGATAAAAAACAGTTTTAGGGCGATTGGGCTCGCTATCATCATCAGGTTCAGGCACGTCGTAATTCAGCCGCTCGAAACGGTTCGGCGGGTTGGTAGTTGTGCCCCGTCCTGGGACTGCCTGGGTCATGGTTTCTTCTGAGCCTTGCGAAAGCGGGCGTCGGCTGTCTTGGCTTCGATCAGGGTGATGAAACCATCATGGTCGGTGTCGATGGCGTCGAAATGTTCGCGACTTCCCAGAAACTCTCGCAAGGAAACCACGCCGTCGCCATTGCGATCCATCTTGTAGAACCACACCGGGCCGTGCAGCGGCGTTCCCGCTTTGCTCGCCGCTGCGGCCAACACCGAAGCCCGTACGAACTGCGCCGTTGCCATCGCCGGCCACGCCTTGGCTCAAAAGAAGATGACATTGCCGGGGAATCTCTTCTCGAGAGACGGCTCCATCCTTATCGCGATCCCACGAAGCCATGCGCGACCATGCCGAGCGCGCATCGTAAAGGCGCAATTGGCTATCCGCATGCGGATCGAGAGCCGCCATCAAACCCTGCCCTGAATCCGTAAAGGTAAAAATCGGGCAGCTTGTGAGCAGATTGAAGAGCACGTCCAAATAGCCCTTCAGTTCATCTTCCGAAACTTTGCCGTCATTGTTGCGATCCGCCCCACCAAGGGCGACTGGAGAGCCCTGAGCAAGCTTTTTTAGCGGTACTGCCTCGCCTTTTTTGCCCTGCATGCTTTGGAATTTCTTCAGGAGCCCCTCGCGGAAGCCTGCCAAACTATCGGGCAAATCGCCTCGAGCTTGTAGAGTCAACAAATCCTTGCCGACAATTAGCCGGGTCGTGCCGTCGGCCACCAGGGTTAGTTCGGGCATGGACAATGCCTTGTCATTGGGATCCGTCAACACTTTGCCTCGCAAGAGCGACCGATCCAACTCGACATTGAAATCGACTTCGACAACCCGCTTTTCATAGAGGTTAGCCAGTTCGTCGCCGTCCAGGAAACCGTCCTTGTCGGCGTCAAGTTTCTCGAATAGCCCGGCAGGCAGTATCAACTCCTGTTTGCTGAGCTTCTGATCGGAATCCTTGTCGTAATGGCTGAGCAGAGCATACATGAGCCGGCTGGGGGCATCTTCCGCATCCAGATATCAGCAAGCCGCTGGCAGCGCCAGGAGTTTCCAACTGATTTTGCATGCGATTGGGTTGCATGGTGACGGGGCGCGGGCCGAACAACTCGTCGGGCGAAAGGATTTCGTTATCGTCCGCATCGAGCTTGGCGAGAGTTTGAGCCGCTGCGTCGACTTCGTCCTTCGTGAGTTTGCCGTCTTGGTTGCGATCGAGAAGCCCAAACAAAATATCGGTTTCCTCCTTCGAGCGGTCAGCCGTCTGCCGGGAATAACTCAAGAAAGGCTCAAGGCCGGAAACGCGAAAGAAGCCACCAAGACCCTGGCTGGTGACCTTGCCGCCGACCAGCGAGATAGCGGTTTCCGGTCCGCGCTTGGGATCAGGCATCATCCCGCGCGGCGGCTGGAAGTTACCTTGAATGAGCTGCAGCAGGCTCAGCGGGGCTGGCACGTTGGCCGTTTCCGCTTCGCTCAACTTCTGGTGATTATCGCGATCCAGGAATTTGAACAACTCACCGATTCGCTCTTGCCAAACTTGTCTGGCCGGTTTGCCGTGGAGACTAATCTGAAAGCGAAGAAAGACGGGCCGGCCCTCACCCAGATAAACGACCTCCAGTTTATCGCCTTCGACGGTTGGGGTGTCGTCCGCGGAGGCCCAGGAGACTGACCGCCGAGCAAATGAGTGATCCAAGGAGAACCGCTAATAAAGGCAGCCAGCGCGGTGTTCGCATGACCTGATCCTCGCAAAAGCGCAGTACATGAACAAATGAATATATAGTGCGGCGGATCTGAATGCAATGGAATCCTGCCTATCTTGACCTTTTCCCAGCTTCCACGGTAACCTGCATCCCCGGCACGAAGCCGGGCTTGGTCCTCGTAGGCGCATGGAGGCAGGATGACGCCTCGCCGCAAGTTTTTGTTCGGATCGTTCGTTGCTATGTGGCGCTGCCCCACGGCGCTGGCCGCTCGGTCTCGCTCAGTGCTCGCTTGGAGCGGTTTATCCTTTCTTCTCCTTTATCTTCTAGGTGCCTACTTCGTAGAGAAGGGCCCGGCAAAGCTCGCGATCCGGAATTTGCCGCCAAGTTCGAACGACTCGAAGCTCGTTTGCACGAACATCCGCAAGCAGCCGCTGATCCTCATGCTCGGGAGTTCGCGCACCCTTCTCATGCTCGATGCAGGTTCCATGCATGTCAATTGGGACGGTACGCCGGCTCAGGTTTTCAATTTCGGCATAAAGGGAAGCGGGCCGCTACTCGAGTTGCTTTGTCTGGAACGCCTCCTCAAGGCCGGCGTTCGGCCTGACCTGCTCGTACTAGAAGTTTTCCCGGCCCTTTACAATCGGCCTCGGGATCGCTCGCTTGAAGAAGTCTGGTTTCAGGAAGGCCGGCTCAGACACTCTGAGGTTACGGAACTGCGACCCTTCCACAGCGATACGCACCGCATTTGGCGACGCTGGCTGCGCTTTCGACTAAAACCCTGGGGCGGCATCGAGCGAAGTTTGGAGGACTATCTCGATCCGCTGGGACCAGATCGTCCGGATCATCCTGGCGATTATGACATGAGCGTCATCGACCCCTATGGCTGGGAGCCGCACTTTCGCACAGGCATTACTGAAACCCAACGGGCTTATTACCGGGAAATCGCCAAGAATCAGTACCATTCGGCCATGGGGCTTACGAACCCGCGGCCAATGCGTTCGCGGCCCTACACGCGATTCTCGATACCTGCGAGCAAAACCATTTGCCGGTGGCTATGGTGATGATGCCTGAGGGGCCATCCTTTCGCAGCTACTATCCACCGGGAATGCAGGAACAACTTGTAGACACTTTCGAAAAAATCAGTAAGGAACGTGGGATTCTGCTAGTCAACGCCCGCGAGTGGTTGCCCGAGCAAGAACTATACGATGGGCATCACGCCCTGCCGCCTGGGGCCGCCCGTTTTTCGCGGCGCTTGCAGCAAGAAGTGCTGACGCCGCTCGTCAATTGTTTGCCTTTGCGGAACGATCACCGGGTCGCGGTGTTCGGGCGAGTCCGGTAGTTGAACTCGTCACCGTTCAGATTCCCGAAGTCTCACGACTTCGGCTACAGATATCAGATTCAAATCCGCGTAGCTGAACTCGTGAGAGTTCGGATTCAGATTACTAGTGGCTGAACCGAAGTCTCACGACTTCGGCTACAGATATCAGATTCCCGAAGTCTCACGACATACCAGCCATGGACTCCAGCCGGTTGCCTGCGGCTTGATGCTTAAGGATCTGCGTCGCCTTCTCGACGATCACGCTGGCGGCTTCCACAGGAGGCATGCCGGCCGAATAAATGTTGGAGATCACAGAATACTCGAAACGAATTGCGGGGTTGTGGCTGAACGCCGCTGCCCGTTGCTTCACAACACCATCGCTCAGGCGATAGACCAGATACGCAGAGAGGCTGCGAGAAGCCAGAGCGTCGCCACCCGGGCGCTCACCAATCAGATAGATAACCAGATCCGTCCGCAAGCGCTCCCCAATCGGTTCGGCCAACTTGACTCTGCCATAACGAGCAAGCATAGGCGCACCCATCCGAACGCCTCGTCCGTTCAAGCCATCCAGTAAAACGGGTAGCAGGTCCGGTATGTTGTGATGAACCGCTTCGGCACTCAACCCTTCTGAAACGAGAATCTGCACCTGGGTGCCTTCGACCTTCAGCAGCGCAGCCGACTCCGGGGATAACACCGCTCGCGCTCGGGCGAATTGAGATGTTCTTCCTTACTATGTGCCGTCGTCGTAATGACGCGGAAAGGGGCAATTTGTTGCAACGCTTCGATATTTAACTCGGCGTGGATCGCCTCACGGCCAACGGCTTGGTGGAGTTTCATCCGCCTGGAGACGGCATCGGCGGGACGCGGGCCGGCACATTCGTAGCCATAGGTCGCAGGCGTGGCCGCCGTTAACTCCGCGAACTCCTCCTCCGAAGCACAGAATTGCCGCGGATTGCCCCACTGTGGTCCGCGAATTATCTCGCCGACCTTATCCCGCTGAAAAATGCCGCGCTCCAGTGCCCAGGCGAGAAACTCCGGCGTCGGTTTGCGGCCGTAGATTTCGCGCAGCGTCTGGTTGTCGTGACCACTCGTGTCGAAGTAGGCCAGCATGCGATCGGTGTTCAGTTCGACATCCATGTAGTAAATAGCCCCGGCCGCGGTGAGCAGTTCCGTGGCCATCTGCTGGCCTTCGAGAATGATTTGCGAATGCAGGGTGTAACACGGGGCCATGCCCATAGGTAAACCCAAGAGCTTGCCCATGAACTGATCCTGAAGATTGGCCAGCACCATCTCGAAGCTGTCGCGATGCGTTTCCGGACCGATGAACCCTGTGACGTTATTCACCATGAACGGATCGTAGCGGCGGGCGAGGCCATAAGTGAGCGCCTCGGTGGTGGTCATGTCCATGCCGTCGTGTTTGCCGTAGGTGAATTCACTCCCCTGCCCCGTTTCGAAATACATGAATTGCTCGGCCTGCCCGACGAGCGGACCGCGTTCAGCCATGGCACGGTAGCCGCGATCGAGCAAATCGACGGAGATATCGAACTCGGTAAGAATGGTCGCTTCGGTGCCGGCCAGACTCTGAAACATGATCTCCACTGGGTCGCCGCGTTCCAGGCAAGCAAGCTGCGTCTTGATATGAGAGAGGACGCAGATTTGCGTTGGCGCGCCGGCCGATCGACGAGCCTTGTCTATTTGGCGCAGGATAGCTGAGACGTTCTCCACGGTGTCGATGGCGGGGTTGACGCCGATGAGTGCGTCGCCGGAGCCGAGCGCGAAGCCCCAATAGACGAGCAACGTGATGCCGCGCAAATCGTCGGTCGGGTGATTTGGTTGGCAGCGGGCCGAGAGCGTGCCGGGCTGGCCGAGATGGGTGCGAGCTTTCGTCGGGTGAGCAATCTTTCGGGCGATATAAATGAGTTCGTGAACGTCGCAGATCTTGGCAACTGCGGCGGCCATAACTCCGGTGATGGCTTTGGTCAAGCCGACCAGCTCACGGGCTGGAGGCGCAAGAGGTGGTTCTTGAATTCGCCTACGGTCATGGGAGCGACGGTAGAAAAGCGATCAAGGTCGATGTCGTAATTCACGCCGCATAACCGAATCGACGCGCCCTTTGGTGTCGGTAAGCGGGTGGTCGTAGAGATGCTGAAGCGTCAATTGCGAAAGCAGTGTGCGCGCCGCTTCGCGGGTGATTTCGTCAGCGGCGGCCAAACCGGCATTGCGGTCGCCGGCCTTATCGAAGTCAGCGGCGCCCAGCAGTTTCTTCAAGCCGAGAAAGGAGATCTCCCGGTCGAAAAAGCGCCCGCCATAGGTCTGAGGGGGTTTCGGTTCCGGCACCGGAATGGCCGCGAGGTCGGTTAGCGTTCTCATCCCTGCAACCCGTAGAAGGAAACCGGCACGACCCGGTCGTGGAGCCGGCCGATGTGAACGAACTGGGCATTGGCCGCCGCGATTTCATCGATGACGACGAGCTTCAGCGGCCTTGCCCCCCACCCAGTAATGTAATGACCCAGTGCCTTGCCGACATTCCCGGGCACAATGATAACCAGCGGCTGCCCGCTCGAGAATTCGACGGACCGTAGCGATTCCGCGATACGCGTGGCCAGCGCTCGCACCGAGGCCGCGTCCTTAAGAATCATGTCGATTTGGACACAACCACCGTTCGCACTGCCCTGGAGAAGTTGGAGCATTGTATGCCATTGCGCTGGCGGCAACTCTGCGGAAATGGTGCCGAAGATTGGCAGATCTCGGAGCGGCAAGATTGACGGGTCAGATAGGAACAGCGTACTGCCTGAGACCTGCGTGTTATGTCGTAAGAGTCCGAACGATGTCGCTCTGCCGCCGCCTTCGGGAATGTAATTGTGGAAATCGTCTGCCCACAGTGCATCCCGCGTTATACGTGTTGCAAGGTCTATCCCCAAATCGCCAAAGGCGGTAGTGGATGGTCCGGTCTGGCCTCGGATGGCGGCGTAGACTGACTCACCGACGCCGCCGGACAGTGTGATGACCGGGCGTTCTTTGAAACTAGACGGGGCTGGAAATGGCACTTGCTGATGCAGTCGCGCCAGTGGCTCGGCGAATGCTGCTTCGTTCCCGGTCACGGCGGCGATCAGCCAACTCACATAACAACCAAGGATTTGGTTCACTTCGTCGAGGGTCAACTCGTCGCCGCGACTTTTTTTGATGCCCAGATGCTCCAACATCGGCCGTGCATAAGAAGAAAGCTTCGTAATGCGATAGGTCCCCGGTTCGACTTGCACGTGCCGAGCGCCGATGAAGAGGCACCCCGTTGCCAGTATTTCCCCATTGATTCCTAAGGCCAGATTGGTCGTGCCGCCGCCGATGTCGAGATTGATGAAGGGCGTTTGCGGATGCTGACGTGAGAGTTTGGCCGTGTTGCCCATGAAGGCGAGCCACGATTCCAGCCGGGGATCGTCGGCTCGGGCGATGACGGCATCGCCCAAGCGTTTCCGAATGATCGACACCAAAGCCGCGGCGTTCTCTTTCTGGGCGGTCAGGCCTGTGAGCAATGCTCCGCCGCCAAAGATCTCGTCGTGGGCCTTCAATCCTTTGGCGAGCCAACTATCGAGCAGCATGGCGGCCTTGGTTTCATCGAGACGGTCGTCGTCCATGGGCGTGAAGGCGATGGCGGAGCGGAAGCATTCGGAAATCCGGCTCAGTTCGACGCGTCCGCTGACGCGGTTGTGCAGCAGCCAGGCTCGGGCGATGACCGCGCTCGAGGTCGTTGTGCCGAAGTCCAGGCCAATGAGCTTGACCTCATCCACGCTAACTCGGTCCTCCATTTGGCGTCGACGCGACGAACTGGCGTCAAGTTACCTCCGAGCAATGCGACGAGAAAAAACCGACAACAAAAAAATCGAGGACAGAATATGAAACCATTCTTTTATCTTTTGTCCCAGATTTTTTTGTCGTCTATGCATTCCAACGTAGCCTCATTCGTTTCGCTTTTGGTTAGGCGATTGGCCGGCTCATTTTTTCGGCGCCGAATCGTTGGCCCGGCGGAAGACATACATGAGCGTATCCTGCGATGTGCCGCCCGTGGCGAACGACATCGGGCGTTCCGTGGCGGCGTAGCAAACGCGAAGTTCGTCTCCCTTAAACTCGTAGATTCCCTGGATGGCAGTCTCGGGCCCTTTGAAGTCGAACGATTTGGGATTCGTTCCCGGATGGATCGTATAGGTCGCCTTCATTACTCTGCCGAACACTGGATACGACACCTTATCCGCCGTGAACGTCCATTTCGTATCCTTCACCGCGGCAGGGTTCATGCGGACTCCCTGGAATTCGCCATCGGTGGCGATCCAAGTGCCGACGAACTTGGCCTTCTCCTGAGCCGCCGGGTCATTCGGCGGCTTTGGGGCTGTGGCGTTACCCTGGCCGGCTTTCTGTTGGGTTGTCGGTGCGGCCGTTGAAGATTGAGAGGAGCCCAGCTTCGAGCAGCCGGCTGCGAGGATGAAGATCAGCGAAACTTGTGTGAGGTAACGCATGAGAGTCCTCCTAGGTTGGTACGTCTAATTCACAGCGTTGAGCCCGACGCGCGAACGAGGTCGGAGAATTCACTCATCCCGAAGGTGCCGATGCATATGGAACGGGCATGATTCCGACCTCGCTGGCGCGTTTTGGAGTCTGCGCTTTTTTTCTTCCTCTCCCCAAAGGGGAAAAATAGCGAAGCCCAGGGTAAGCGCAGCGCAACCCTGGGTTAGACAACAACCTGACCAACCCTGAAAGGGTTATATAGCCAGCATGGATGAGG
Source organism: uncultured Gemmataceae bacterium (assembly GCA_963748025.1). Lineage (GTDB taxonomy): Bacteria > Planctomycetota > Planctomycetia > Gemmatales > Gemmataceae > CAVVHZ01. Next base: position 234,738 of record CAVVHZ010000035.1, on the reverse strand, counting down.
CCTATGTGACCCACTTCGGGGTAAATCTCCTTGCCGCTGTTAGCCCAGGGTTACGCTTCGCTTACCCTGGGCTTTGCAATATCACCCCATTCGGGGTGACAAATGCTTAAGATTATTGGCCTTGCGGAGCAGTTGCCGGCCCTTCTTAGAAAATGCGCAACCTCAAAACTGGCCCATCGGGCTCATGGTTTCTCACTTCTTCTTCTGATTCTGCAATGCCTTCTGCCGCTCTTCGTCGCGAATGCGTTGACTTGGGTCGAGAATGTAATTGTCGCCCAGCCAATCGGTCATTCTTTGGGGCCAGTTCTTGAGCGTTGCCAACTTGGAACGGTTGCCCATGTTGAACGCATGGCCGCCGCGGGCATAAATATGGGCTTCGACCGTGGTGCGGCGGCACGATACTTTTGCAAGATGCTTGCAACCACCCGAGCCGCCCCTTTGTCGTCGTTGGCGACCAGCAAGAACGCCGGCGGAGCATTCGCTGGGATCACGTCGGGAACTCCCAGCGGACCAGGGTAGACCAGCATCTGGAAATTGGGTTTACCATTGAGCCGATCGATCGGGTCGGCGGCATTCGAGTCCCCTTTGCCAGAATCGTAAGCGACCATGGAGACGACCTCGCCGCCAGCCGAGAAGCCCAGCATGCCCACGCGATTGGGGTCGATGTGCCATTCCTGGGCTCGGCTGCGGATCAAGCGCATTGCGCGGTAAGCGTCTTCACGTGGATGCTTCGTCAACGAATAAGGCGAATTCGGCTCACGGGCAAGCCGGTATTTGAGCGCGAAGGCAGCGACGCCGATGCTGTTGAGAAAAACGGCCGCATCTCGGCCTTCGGCATTGAACACCAATTCGCGATGGCCGCCACCCGGACAGATGAGCACTGCCGCTCCGGTCGCTTTCCCTGAGGGCAGATAAGCCGTGATGCTTGGATTGTGGATATTCTTGACCCAATAATCCTTGGCCTGCTCGGGCTCATTGCGACGGCTTTCGAAACCGGGGGCGCCGTTAGGCCACAAGGGAATCTGCGGCGGCGGTTCGTTCGCTTCAGCCAGGAAGGGAAGCAAGCAGGTCAAAAAGACAATCCCGATAGCGAAGCGAGTGAACATGGACCGAGACCTCCGCTAGAAAAACCGTTTCCTATCGGTACACTCTAGCCGGCCCCTGCCAATTTGGCATGAAGAAACCTTGCTCGCTCTCGATTCAAAGCCAGTTGAACCCGATTGGTATCGGTACCAGTTCGGCCAAGAACCGATTGGTATCTGTGTTCCACCTTCGTTGCCTGCCGATATGGCAGCCCAGAGGAAGTTGCATAACAACACAGTCGCCATCCCCCAAAAGCCGATTGGTAACGGTTAACCCCCCGGCCGATCAGCATGGTTTCAAGTAAGGCTACAACGTGGATTCGTTTCATTGCACACCCCCTGACTACCCCCTGAATGAAATGACTGGACGTGCAATCCAGAAGCACAGGCTCTTGAGCCCTGCCACCGATCTCATGTAGGATTGTGCGGAGCACCGGACGATTCCTCCGGGTCTGGCGTTCATTCATATTAACAAGTTAGCGTGTAGAGTTGGTAGCTTAGCAGGGGAAGGTGCGGGCATAAAATGCGTCTTCATAGTGTCATAGTGCATGAACTTAACTGACGAAACTCTGAAGCCATCCCTTCTCTTTCATTTCCTTAATTCGTTGCAAAATCGTCGAATCACTGAAGTGTGGCTTAATCTGTCGAACTCGCTCAGCAAGCCCCGACGAGGATGCGGGCTTATCGCTTCGGCGGAATTCGCAATCTACAAAGTGAATCGTCGAGCGTAATTCGAGTTCGGCAGCTCCAAAAGAGCCAAACTCCTGTACCACCGCATCGATTTGGGTGCCGACGTCAAGGTGGCATCGATCGAGTTCTAATCCGATCAGGTCGGCCCGAGGCCCTAGAGTAATCTCGAACCCGTAACTGCGCGAGTAGATGACCGTGGTTTCTTTGACCATGTTCAGGTTGCACCCCGTAGCAAGGTCGCTCAGCACCTCGGAATCAAAAGGGCCATAGGTGAAGAGCCGGAAGTCGTACCAGAGCGGGACGCCCTTGAGCTCTTGCAGGAAATAGAAGAGCTTCATGAGCTGAGTCCGGCCGAGCTTCTTGCCCGGGGCCCGGTCGATCAGGCGAGCCAAAACAGCGGAACGGAATTCTGGGAGAGATTCATTCATGAATTTGCCTTCGTCAGTTGATGCGAAGCTGATTGAGCCGCCGGTGCTCGAGTCTTATTCCTTGTCCTTGATCAGGACGACAAATCCTTCTTGCTCGAAGTGGCGGTCATTGGTAAGGACTTCCCGGATATTGCGCGATTCCATTACGTTCATCGAAATGCAGTCCGTAAGGCTGTAGTTTTTGTCTTCGCGCTCCTTGTAACGGTTCAAGCCTGCCAAAAAGCCTTCGCGCGATTGCGGGACGACGTGCACGTCGGGGTTGGTCAAAATGGCATTCACCATTTCGACAGCCTGCCTGCGCAAACCAGGACCGCCTCGGCTTAGGGCAGCCAGGAATTCGGTCAAAACCTCGTCCGTGGTGACCAACAGCACCTGACCAAGTTCTTCCCTGGCGCTTTTGGCCGAAGCAGCCCATTGGTCGTTCGGCCTCACGATAGCAACCCAGTAAAGGCTGTCCGCAAAGACGGCTTTCATTTTTTCGGCGTGCCGTAGATGTAATGGTCTAGATCATCGGTAAGGTCTACAGGCAAGTGGTTCCAATCTTCCGCCGGAACTTTAGCCGCCAGCGATTTTAGCACGTTCTCAATTGACAATCCCCCGGTATCACAGGGAGCGGGCGCCTTCTTAGAACCATCCAGGGCACTCGCATCTGCAATTTGCTGAATGGTTACGGCTACACTCTGGCCGTCCGGCAACCCCGGTTCCTCCTCCAGTTCGATGATCTTGCCATGAATTACGCCGTTTACCGTCGCCATGGTCGACCTCGATTCTTGTTCGTCACGGATTCGGCATTCACCCGACGCTGCTGATCCTACCACGAATTGCTCCAATTGGCTGCTTGAACTCGAGCCCACTTCCGTGGAGAAATCCAGCGGCCCGAGGGGCTTTTGGAATGGAAAAGGCTGAGCTATCAACGGCGATGGGGAAGGGGAAGGCGGTTGCTCATTTGTGGTCGCGGTGGATCATCACGGCCATGAAAACTGCCCCGATGAGGAAGACGATGGCTCCGGCGATAATACCCGCATCGCTGGGGGGAACATCAGGGCCCGGGCCATACTTCTTGATTCCCTTTTCCCATGTCGGCCAGCTCATGAAGAGGACTTGGAGGAAGACGGCGGTAGCTATGCAGCCCCCGACAGCGGAGAAGATCAGCACGCCTACCCGGCGGGCAGCCTGCCCGTTCGCATTAAGGCTTCCGCAAGCTTTACAGCGGAGATCGTTCGTTCCGATGGCTGTATTGCAATGCCCGCAGTGGACGACGCTGTCCCCTGACCTGGGAGCGTGGACGGGGCGTGAAGCCCGATGAGCGGAGCTGCTTGCAGGAAAGGTGAGCGGAGTATAGGTTTTCGCGCCACAACGTGTGCACTTGACCTTTACGCCGGGCGTGTCGTCCGGGAATCTGATCTTGTTTCCGCATCCGGAGCATTCAAAGGCGATCATGGGCAGCCTTTCCTTAGTGGCATCAGAGAGGCTTTGATTGTCCTGCCAAAATTGGCGACGGGCAAGCGTTATTTTTTCTTCCGGATCTACTTCGGCTGCGGATCGTCTTCGCCATACTGCATCTGGCGTGACGGTGCGATGGGAATCAGTTGACCAAGTTTTTTGGCCAAGCGGCAAGGCTCGAGGGCGGCGGCACCGTGGGCTGGGGCGAGTTCGGATACCGATCGATTTTCGATAGTGGAAGGATCTATTTCTCCTTGGGATGAGGAATTCATGGCCAGTTGCGCGGACGTCTTAAGTATTCGCCGAACCTGCTATGCCCTATAATGGTCGATGTTCATATGAGCAAAGGAGGGTAGCGTGGGCGCGGCGATCGACGATTCGGTGATGGCAGGCTTCCATTTCTATCAGCTGGGCATGCAATATTACGCAGCCGGCCGCTTTGCTGCGGTCAATGCGATGATTCCCGTCGCAGGCAATCTCCTGCATCACGCTTTTGAAATGATCCTCAAAGGCAATTTGGTGAAGCAATATTCGCTCGAACAAATCAAGGATTGCGGACACAAACTGAGAAAGAGCTGGGGCAGATTCAAAGCACGTTACCCGAACGAAAACCTTGCTCGCTTTGATGGCTTTGTTGACGGCCTCGACGAGTTTGAAAACCTGCGTTACCCTGACGATTTGCTTCAGAATGGGGCGCATATCACCTTGGGATTTACACCTGGGCAAACAGGATCGGGATTCAGTCCTCTTCCGGGTCAGCCATATTACGATTTATCTATTGCCGATTTCGACGCTTTGATGAAGCAAATCTTCCGCCTTTGTGGAATCGACCCCTCAAGATTCTTGCTCGCCCCTGGTGCGATTGAATCAGTGACACAATTCAATGCTTCTTGCATTGGCTGGTTCCCTAAACATGAGGATGCGACAAAAGCGAGGATGTGCAAAATTGATTCCGCAGGGCTTTAGCCCTGCTTCCCTTCTTCCCACAGGGAAAGGCTAGCAGATGGTCGATTTCGGTGGTGTTTGCACCTGAAGCACATGGTGCGAACCTCTCGCGGCAGGCAGTTTTCTGAAAGCCTCTCGCTAGCAACGCCATGTTTCCATGTTGCAATAAGGCAGGCCGCCGGCTTTGATGGTACGAGAACCGTAGCAATGCATTGACCCCGAGGTCAACCGTCAAACTCTTGCTGTGAAAGAAGACTATGGATGAGCAAGAAAAACTGGCACTCCTGAAACGTGTGGAAAGGGACGCTGGCAATTACTTGGAACGTTGCACGGTTCCGCTCTTGTATGCCGATCCTGTGAGCTTCAGGGTGATTGGCACCTGTGTGCTATTTGCTATTGCGGAGACCTACTTTGCAATCACCGCAGGGCATGTGGCAGAAGAGGCGGGGAAGTGTTTTGGAAAACTGCCGATCTACATTCCTACAAATCGGAACGGTGAGCCATTTGTCCATCTCCGGAAATTGACCTGCCACTATACTGAACGACAGCCCGACAGCAAGTTTTACCACGATGTCGTTGATCTTGGCTATTTGATATTCGACCGAGAGACTTCTGCGCAGCTAGCCAGCTGTTATCATTTCATTCGGTTTCAGGACGTTGATTTCCGTGATGCTTTTGTTGATAATTCGATGTACATCCTTTTTGGTTTTCCTGGAGAGGATATTCATACGAGCCATTCGAGCGGCACTTTCACCTACAAACCAACCCAAATTGTTGCCAATCTATACAGGGACGAACGCGGCCCCTTGGACACATTTGATCCGGCAATAAATGTCGCTTTTCATTTTCATGAATCTGTCGCATTGGCCTGGCCAGGCCGGCTTTTTGAAAATCAAGACCCAAGCGGAATGAGTGGTTGTGGTATTTGGAGAATTGTGAGAAATCTATCGCAATTAGGTGAATGGACCGTGGATGATATGCGGCTTGTCGGAATTGAGCATACTTGGAACTGGGAAGCGGGAGCATTGATAGGGAGCCGAATCGGCTATGTCTTGAGGGACATCACGGTAAGATTTCCAGATTTGAAAGCGGCCATCGACAGCACATTGTTCTTCTCCAAAGATGCGATAGCCTAATCCTCGGGGCAGATAAACCGACGCCGAACTCGGCCCCTAAGGGAACATTTGCTTGCTATAGGTTTTTGCGTTCCATTGCCAGGATTCGATAGTGACTGACATTACTAACATCGAGCGATACTCTGCCATTAGAGCCATCCATAGCGATTTGGACCCAGTGGAAGATACGATTGATTGGATTGCAGGCTTCCAAAGTAGGGCGGCTTAGCAAACTATTATTCGAAACCCGAAATATTCCAGTCGCTGAGGCGAATAAGAGGGCCGAGCGAGGGAGTTATTTTGCTGGAATTGCACTCGATTTCATCGAATCGTCGCGATCAGGAAGGCCGCATGTAGCCTTCCTGCCAGTATATTACGCATATCTTAATCTCTGCAAACTCGTTATCGCGTGTTCGGACCAAAGTGAAAAAGTAGAAGGCGGTATTCACCATGGGGTTTCTTATGACGTGGGACGAAAGAACAGCCACTCACTTTTCACAGAGCAGCTTCTACTTCGGCCGATGGGTGTTCTCCCCGTTTTGTACCGTCTGCTAACAGGGGAGGAGCTTCCGGTTAAGCAACGTAAAGGGTGGAAGAAAGAAAGGCCAACAATTCAGGCGAATTCGGTTGCTTGATGTCTACGCCCGAATTTCGGAAGTTAGTGCAGAATTTGAGCATTCGCAAGGCGCCAAAACTGCTAAGACGTGTTTGGTTCAATGGTTAGGGCTCCATCCAGTCGGTACTGGGAATCAACACGTCTTTAAGGCGATTGTGAGACGGGAGGATGGGAGAAACTTAGACGGAAAGGAATGGCAGGGTGTTCTTCCTGGATGGAGAGCATCTGACTTGGGCAAGGGGATACTTGAATCCCCTGCTCAGGCAATAAGCAAACCGGAGGATTTTGATTTTGGGCTTTCAGTTCGGAAGGAGTGTTTATATTTGCGGGATTATCCGCGGACTGGCATCATTTCTTAGCCAGCCCCTATTTTGCAATTCCAACAGGCCGGATGCGTTATCCCCAGGAAATCCCTATTTTTCTTGCTCTCTACCATCTTTCCTCAATTGTTCGATACAAGCCCCGATTCCTAGATGTATTCAGAGAGTCCGATGCTTGGCCGCTCGTTTTATGCTGCAAGAGACACTTGCTATACCGAGGTTTGCGATTGTGTATTTCAAATGTACTCCAAGAGGAATTCCTGGTTACTTCTCATTAGGCGACCATGGCTTGTTAAGCGGAATCCTCCGATTCTGGAGTTACGTCCAAGAGCTGAACAGCTACGAGTGAAATTTGACCCAGCCATTGTTACGAGCAATTATTTTTCGCAACGGGTCAAGTCGCTAGACGGGCGAAATTATTTGTCAGACAAGATGCTCGCGGCCGGGTGCTCCGGAATTCAACTTCTCAATTAGCACGGCTGCCATGTTCGATTATCGGCTAGAGTTTGGCGAGCCGCCTGGTCAAGCTGGTTGGCGGGCACCCTTGCGAGAGAGTCGTTGCCCTGTACTTGCCAATAGGGTGCGTTCGCGGCAACACCACGATTCCCGGCCGACTGCCGGACCCCATCTGCCCGACGGCTGGCTCCAAATTCGATTCGCAATGGACGTTCTTCCAGGAGCCTCGACCCAGGTCACGATTGCCGAGAACATGACCCTCGCCTTGATTTCCGGGCGGCGGATTTTGTTATTGGAATGGCTCGAAATTGCAGCCCTATCCGAATAGCAGTCACCCTTCCGACCCCCGTATCATTGAGAAGGTTCGGCAAAGAGGGGACAAGAGCTGGATCGTGCCGAGCCAGTCTCCTTTTTTCAGAACGCATTGAGGAGCCCTTGATGGCGCAAGTCATCCAATTCAAAGCCTCCTACCACCCACACAATTCGGCGGCGGCGCCCTCACCGAGCCTCCGGTGGCAGTAGTGACCAGCGCGGTCGATGGCCCCGACAAGAGTCTGGGATCGTGGCAGGAACCCGGGCCTTATGATCCTGCCGCTTGTCTGGGGCCTTACTCGGAACGCCGGATGGCGGGCAAGGCTGTGCGCGGCCGAGTGCCGCGCGAGGCCCACGCGGAGTGGCATCCGCCGGCCGATCGGCCTGATCCTGTAGTTACCCTGCAAGCCTCCAATGCAGGCCGACAACCGGAGCTGTTGCCTTTGCGCATGCGCGGATGGCGGCTTCGCCATTCGGCTTTCTCCGTGGCTCAGCCGCGGTCATGGCCTGGGACTTGGCTCACGTGCCCACGACTTCCATGCAGGTGGTTTTGGCTGGCGACGCTCATCTGAGTAACTTTGGACTCTACGGCACGCCGCAACGGGAAGTGGTCTTCGACCTCAATGATTTCGACGAGACCACCGTTGGCCCGTGGGAATGGGACCTGAAGCGGCTCGTTGCCAGCGTCAATGTCGTCGCCCGCGAAAACGAGTACCCGGCTCGAAAGCGCCGCCGTGCCGTCAGGGATTGCGTCCGAGCCTATCGTGAGAACGTCAGGCGTCTGCAGAGCTTGGGCGTTATGGATATCTGGTATCAGCATGCTTTTCCCGGCGCAAAGCACTCGCTGGTCAAGTGGGAGCTGAAGTCGCACGATGTTTTCAAGCAAGCTGCCCTGCACGCGGAACAGAACACGAGTAAACGCCTGTTGCCTCATGTGGCCCAACAAAAGACAAACGGCCGTTGGCGCTTCGTCGCCGATCCACCGACACTGACACGGGTCGAGGACAAGACGGTCGCCGCCGTTGAAGCCTCGCTAACCGAGTACGTCGAAACGCTGACGCCTGAACGTCGATTCATGATGAACCGCTATCGCGTGGCCGATGTCGCCCATCGCGTGGTTGGCGTGGGGAGTGTGGGCACACGAACCTACCTGGTTCTCCTGTTCGGCGCAGCGCGGAGGATCCGCTCATCTTGCAGGTGAAGGAAGCACTGCGGCCCGCACTCGCCGATCAGGTGCCGGTGCTGCCGGACCTCCTAAGGCACGAAGGCCGGCGGATCGTCTTCGGTCAGCGATTCCTGCAAGCGTCCTCGGACGTGTTGCTGGGTTGGACCTCGATCGCCGATAGACCGTTTTACGTGAGGCAAATGCGGAACATGAAGGGCGGTTTGCCGGTGGAGTCGCTCACCTGGGCGCATTCCATAGTTACGTATGGGCCTGTGGGGCACTGCTGGCCCGTGCTCATGCCCGCACCGGCGACATCGCCAAAATTGCAGGTTACTGCGGCAACTCCGAAGCCCTCGACTCCGCCCTGGCCGATTTCGCGGAGGCCTACGGCGACCAGACCGAGCGCGATCACGCCGCCTTGGTGACGGCGATCAAGCAGCGCCGCGTGAAGAGCGTTCGGAATCGCAAATCGGATAATGGGACGCACTGAGAGAATGCATGGTTCTCTACTTCACGGGATTCGGCGGCTGCAGATACTTCGCCAGGAACCGATAGACCTCCGCCCGTGCCTCTTTGGCCGCCTTCGTGTCCAGGCGCTCGAATTGGTGGCCGCCGGGGGCGTTTTGGTAGATCTTGTAGTCGAACTTTTTGCCGGCAGCTTTCAAGGCGGCGATGAGATGCTCCACTTCCAACACGTTCACGTCTTCATCGTTCGTGTTCGTGTGGATGAGCAGGGGGGTCTGCAGCTTCTCCGCGTTCCAGGCTGGGGAACGGCGGCGATATTCGTTGACGTCCTCCTCGGCTGTCTTGCCGATGTGATAAGCGCCGAATAGAGATCGCGATAGGCCTGGTTCTTGTAGCCCATGCGGGCGACAAGGTCGCTTACCGGTACGCCGGCGTAGCCGACTCGAAAATCCTTTGGGTGCTTGAAAAGATTCATGAGCGTGATCAAACCGCCATGACTCCAACCCAGGATACCCACGCGCTCGGGATCTAGGTTCTCAAAATTTTCCAGCATGAAGTGCTTGGCGGCGAACACGTCTTCGGTTTCGAGGCCGCCGTAGTCGATCAGCTCCCAGAATTCTTTGCCGTAGCCGTTGCTTCCTCGATATTCGGGGGCGACCACGGCATAACCCTGGCTCAGGAGCTTGCGCAGAAAATGGGCCGCGTAGCCATCGACGTGGCCATGCACGCCGCCGTGAACGTAAATGAGTAGGGGGATCTTGGCGCCGGCGGTGCGCTTTTTGGGGATGAAGGTGTAGGCATTGATGACGACCGGGTTGCCGGCGCCCTGCGCGGTCGGGTTCTTGTTGACCCGCGGCGCTGGGCCGGTGTAGCGAACGAAGTCCACCTCGGCCAAATCTTCCAATTGGCGAAAGAGGAATTGGCCGTCGGCTATACGCACCGCCATTTCCTGGCCAAAGCGGATCGATTCCTCCAGCTTCTGAAGTTGTTTGAGGGCCGGTTCAGCAGGCTGGCGGGTCATGCGACTGAGCATTGGCGGCAGGAACAGCGGCCAACAGAATGGCTAGAAATGGAATCAGACAGCTTCTTTGGGACATGCTTTCTCCTGCAACCGGTTTTCAAATGCATTGATGGCAAAAAGATGTAGGGCAAAAAAATAATCCACTTTTTCTTATCTTTTTGCCTTACATTTTTTTGCCATGGTGCATTTTCGCCAGGGCCTTCTTGGCGGCTTGGTTCAAATGCATTGATGGCAAAAAGATGTAGGGCAAAAAAATAATCCACTTTTTCTTATCTTTTTGCCTTACATTTTTTTGCCATGGTGCATTTTCGCCAAGGGCCTTCTTGGCGGCTTGGTTCAAATGCATTGATGGCAAAAAGATGTAGGGCAAAAAGATGATCTACTTTTCTTATCTTTTTGCCCTACATTTTTTTGCCATGGTGTCTTGTATTGAGCGGGATGCCAGAGTCTTCATTTCTCTAGGAGTCAGCTGTCTCCTCACCTCATTTGGCAGCTGACAGCGACACGGAATCGATGATCTGAACTCGGCTTTCTTCGTTTGGAATTTCCATTTTTTTCGTTCTTGGACTTACGTCTACACGGCTTCTTCTCCGAAGCTGCTCGAAACTCCTTCACACTAAGCAATTGGCTTTTTCGGCAGGTCGTTCGGTCGCGTTCGCTCAGCCGAATTCGCGCCAGACAGCTCAGGTCCGCCTCGCCTATAAAAGTTCTTGCAAGGCCACCAGATCTTGTGCTACCGTCGGCCTTAACCACTAGATCTTTGATTTTTTCTTTCCGAGTGATCGACTTTTCTCTGTACATCCGTTTAGCTGTGTGGCAGGATGAATCATGGAGGATTTGATGTCCCGGAATCAGGAGTTATCCGTGGGCGTGTTGCCGGATTGGCAAATCGAACGCGATATCAAAATCGTGCCGTTGGCGCAGGGCGATGCCAAACCGGGTGTCGTCTCCTTTGGCCTGAGCAGCTACGGGTACGACGTGCGCGTTGGCCGTCGTTTCAAGGTGTTCACCAATGCGCGCTGCGCGGTGGTCGACCCCAAGAATTTCGACCCTGCGTCGTTCGTGGATATCGAAGGCGATTTCTGCCTGATCCCGCCCAACAGCTTTGCGCTGGCCGAGACGATCGAGCACCTGGAGATTCCCCGCGACGTCATTGCGATTTGCGTGGGCAAGTCGACCTATGCGCGCTGCGGCATCATCGTGAATGTCACGCCGCTGGAACCGGAATGGCGCGGCCGGGTCACGATCGAGATCAGCAACACGACGCCGTTGCCCGCGAAAATCTATGCGGGTGAAGGCATCGCCCAAATCCTCTTTTTGCGGACCGATGCCCTTTGTCGGAAGAGCTACGCCGACAAAGCCGGCAAATACCAAGATCAGGAGGGGCTGACCTTGCCCTTCGTCTTGGGATCAAGTCCGCCACGCTGAAAACGTCCGTTACTTCATTCCGCCAACTCCAGCCGCCCATGGGCTGGGCTGGCAGTTCGCCGCTTTCGCTGCTTGTGGAACATGGAGGAACCACGCAGTGAGTTACTTGCCGTGCCATTTGGTCGATCGAATGGAGAAAATCGACAGAAAGGCACGGTTCTAGCATGCATGGAGGCGGAAAACAGGATCCGCAACCACTACGATTCACCCCGAAGAACCAAGAAGGTTTGCCAATGCAGATAAGCCGCCGATACACCAAGGAGGGACGCGATCCCTTCGCCGCTTTTACGTTTGTTTGCCGCACTTCGCGCATCGTCAATCCGGACGGGTCGACGGTGTTCGAAATGAAGGATATTCTTGCCGCCGGAGCACTGGTCGCAAGTGGCGGTGGACATTCTTTCGCAGAAGTATTTCCGCAAGGCAGGCGTGCCGGCCAAAACCGAACGCGTGGCGGAAGCCGGCATTCCGGATTGGCTGCAACGCAGCGAGCCGGCGAGTGACGCCGCGACGTCAGGAAACCGATGCGCGCCAAGTCTTTCGCCGGCTGGCGGGTTGCTGGGCCTATTGGGGCTGGAAGGGCGGCTATTTCACGGCCGAAGCCGATGCCCGCGCCTTCTACGACGAGACCTGCTACATGCTGGCCGCACAGATGGCGGCGCCGAACAGCCCGCAATGGTTCAATACCGGTCTTAACTGGGCCTACGGCATCGAAGGGCCGCCGCAGGGCCATTATTATGTCGATCCGCAGAGCCGCAAAGTGGTCCGTTCGACGTCTGCTTATGAGCGGCCTGCCCCGCATGCTTGCTTCATCCAGTCGATTCACGACGATTTGGTGAACGAAGGCGGCATCATGGACCTTTGGGTCCGCGAGGCGCGCATCTTCAAATATGGCTCGGGCACCGGCAGCAACTTCTCTTCCTTCGCGGTGAAGGCGAGCCGCTTTCGGGCGGCGGCCGTTCGAGCGGGCTCATGAGCTTCCTCAAAATCGGCGATCGTGCCGCGGCGGCTATCAAGTCGGGCGGCACCACGCGCCGGGCCGCCAAAATGGTGGTGCTCGATCTCGATCATCCCGATATCGAGCAGTTCGTCAGCTGGAAGGTCGTCGAAGAGCAGAAGGTAGCGGCGCTGGTGATCGGCTCACGGCTTCTCAATCGCCATCTGAATGCGGTTCTGAAAGCTTGCCATGCCGACTGCGCGGGCAATCCGCTTCGATCGGCAGGATAATCCGGAGCTGCGCAAGGCGATTGCCGAAGCCAACGCCGATCTGATTCCTGCCGCTTATTTTCAACGCATGATCGATCTGGCGAAGCAGGGCGTCCATTCGGTCCTCATCGAAGAGTATGACACCGACTGGAATTCCAAGGCTTACTACTCCGTTTCCGGCCAGAACAGCAACAACTCGGTGCGTCCGGACAACGCGTTCATGAACGCGGTTCTGAAGGATTCGCCTTGGCCGCTCTATTGGAGAACTGAAAAGGAAAAGGCGCAGCCGGGAGGGGCGCGAGCCAAAACCTTGCAAAACCCTGAAGGCCCGCGAGCTTTGGGACACCATCGCCTACGCCGCCTGGTCGTGCGCCGACCCCGGCTTGCAGTTCGATACCACGATCAACGAATGGCACACGTGCCCGGCGGACGGACGCATCAATGCGTCCAACCCGTGCTCGGAATACATGTTTCTGGACGACACGGCCTGCAACCTGGCGTCGCTGAACCTGATCAAGTTCTTCGACACGGACACTTCGCGTTTCGACGTCGAATCGTTCCGCCACGCTTGCCGGCTCTGGACCGTGATTCTGGAGATTTCGGTCTATATGGCCCAGTTCCCGAGCCCCCGGTGGCTCAGAAGTCTTACGACTACCGCACGCTGGGCTTGGGCTACGCCAACCTGGGTTCGCTGCTGATGGTGCAGGGAATCCCCTACGATTCGGAAGCGGGCCGCAACCAATGCGGCGCCTTGACGGCGATCATGCACGCGGCGGCTTATGCGACCTCTGCGGAAATGGCTGGCGAAATCGGGCCCTTCGCACGCTATGCCGCCAATCGCGACGCCATGTTGCGCGTTATCCGCAATCATCGCCTGGCGGCTTACTCCAGCACCAGCGATCAGTTCGACGGCTTGACGAGCATGCCTCAATGCATCGACGAGCATTCTTGTCCGCCCGAATTGCTCCAAGCCGCTCGGCACGAATCCGATCGCATGCTGGCCCTGGGTGAAAAGCATGGCTTCCGCAATGCTCAGGTAACCGTCATTGCGCCCACGGGCACGATCGGTCTGGTCATGGATTGCGACACCACGGGGGTGGAGCCTGACTTCGCGCTCGTCAAGTTCAAGAAGCTTGCGGGCGGCGGCTATTTCAAGATCATCAACGCCTCGATCCCGCCGGCTCTTGCCGGGCTGGGTTATTCGACGCGTCAAGTCGAGGACATCGTCCGCTATTGCCGAGGCACCGGTACGCTGCAGGGCTGCCCGCACTTGGCGCCAGCCGATTTGAAGGCCAAGGGCTTCACGGACGAAGTGCTTCGGCGTATCGAGTCGATTTTGCCGGGCGCCTTCGAGCTCGGTTTCGTCTTCAATCGGTTCACGGTAGGCGACGAGTTCTGCAAGACGCGTTTGAACATTCCCCAGGAGCAGCTGGATCAGCCGCGTTTCGATCTGCTGGCTGCTCTGGGCTACACGCGCGAGCAAGTCGCCGCTGCCAATGCTTATGTATGCGGCGCTATGACTATTGAGGGTGCCCCGCACCTGAAGCCCGAGCACTATCCGGTGTTCGACTGCGCCAACAAATGCGGCAAGATCGGCAAGCGTTTTCTGTCTACCGAGGCGCATATCCGCATGATGGCGGCGGCGCAGCCCTTCATAAGCGGCGCTATTTCGAAGACGATCAATATGCCGCCGGAAGCGACGGTCGAGGATGTCAAGCAAGCTTATCAGTTGAGTTGGCAGCTCATGCTCAAGGCCAACGCGATTTATCGCGACGGCTCCAAGCTGAGTCAGCCGCTCAACTCGATGGCGGACGTCGTCGAGCCCGAAGCGGGAAGCGAGCAGGCCGAACCGGTGCGCATCGCTGAGAAGATCGTGCATCGCTATCTGGCTCGCCGCCGGCGCTTGCCAGATCGCCGGGCCGGTTACACGCAGAAAGCGCGCATCGGCAACCACAAGATCTACTTGCGGACGGGCGAATATGAAGACGGCACGCTGGGCGAAATCTTCCTGGACATGCACAAGGAAGGAGCAGCCTTTCGGAGCATGACCAATTGCTTTGCCATCGCGGTTTCGCTCGGCTTGCAGCATGGCGTTCCGCTCGAGGAGTTCGTCGACGCATTCGTGTTCACGCGTTTCGAGCCTAATGGAGTGGTGCAGGGGAATCCCTACATCAAAATGGCGACCTCGATCATCGACTATATCTTCCGGGAGCTGGCGGTCAGCTATCTGGGCCGGAACGATTTGGCTCACGTGAAGGTGGAAGATCTGCGTGGCGACGTCATTCACAAGGAACACGATCTGGAACCGGAATTCGATTCGGAAGAGATAGTCACCGAGCGGCTGGTCGAACCGGAGCCGCCCGTCGCGCGAGCCGCCCAAGTCGATGCCGCCTTCCGCTGCGGCGACGCCGCGTTCGGGTCATCTGCGGCCGCAAGTGACCGAGCATGGCGGCAACGGCCACAAAGCCGGCATGGTGCGCGTGGCTGCCCCGACGGGCATTCGTGAGGACAAAATCCGCATGGCCAGGCTCAAGGGCTATGAAGGCGACCCGTGCTCGGAATGCGGCCAGCTTACGCTGATCCGCAGCGGCGCCTGCTGCAAGTGCGATTCATGCGGGGCGTCATCGGGATGCAGTTAAGCTCCCATGGATGCCGGTTGGCGTGAATGCCCTGATCACGCGGAGCGAGATGGCCACTGAAAAAGACTTCCGTTGCCATCATGCTCCGCGTGATGTTTTTCGCTCCGAGCGAAATCGAAACAAAAAACCCAGGCGAAAAGCGCCTGGGTTTTCATTTCTATGAGCCAGTCAAAAAGCGGAAGGCCTAGTAGCCACGGCCGCCAAGGGCGCCAAGGACGCCGCCATAACCGCTGCCGCCGAAGCCACCGAAGCCCGCAGAAGAGCTAGTAGTTCCTGCAATGCCCAGGGCTGCAGAATTAATGCCTTGGATGGAGGAATTACCGCCGCCGATGCTGCCGCCGCCCGGATAAGCAAAGCCGCCGATGCCGCCGATGCCGCCGCCGATGCCACCAATACCGCCGCCGATGCCACCAATACCACCGCCGATACCACCGCTAATGCCACCGCCGATGCCACCAATACCGCCGCCGATACCGCCGCTAATGCCACCGCCGATGCCACCAATACCACCGCCGATACCGCCGCTAATGCCACCGCCGATGCCACCGCCGATACCACCACTGATGCCACCGCTAATGCCGCCGCCGCCCGAAGCGCTAGGCGGAAGAACGCTATAAACGAGCCCCGGCTGGAGGGAACCGTTGTTCAGCGAGCTGATGTTGTCGTGCATTGGCATGAGGGCAACGTGAGCCGGAATTCCCAGTGAGAACGTGGTGGTTGCCTGTACGCCTGGCGACGAATATATCGGTAATCCCGTAATAGGATTGAATAAAAGCGCGGTTCCGGTGAGGGTAGTAACCGCAGGCCGATTGGCCAGATACGGCCCCCGTAGCTGCCTAGATGAACCGGTCGACGAGGTTGGAACACCCGTCGGAATCGGAGCCTGTCCGAAGGCAACGGTTGTAGTAAGGGTCAAAGCTAAGCCGGAGCCAAGCCAACGACCAGCCCGAACAGCTAGAAGACGCATCATCATCATCGGTATCCTCGCATTCTTCATTGCACTCGGACTTCCCAAACCAACGGAACGAGAGCAAGACTCGCCTGTTATCTTTTCATTTTCTAGCTGCACAGAGCACCAACCCAGCGCAGCCAATCGACGGCACCCTTCTTCCAAAGGGAAAATTCCTTAGCTCTATTCTCAAAGCCGATCACTCCCTTGTCAATTCAAAATAGAGGAAATCCACCGCAGAAGAAGCGGGAGGGAGAGTTCCATTCCTGATGCGCCTCTGGCCCCACGCTCCGCTCCGCGTCGCGGCTAACCAGTTTGGCGGATCTGGGAAAGCAGGCGAAGTTGGCGTCAATGTTCTCCGCAGCCCTTGTAGCATTTCGCAAAAAAGGGGTTGACAGGAGTTCGGCCTTTGTTATGGTCCGCCACCCTTCTTTCACTGCCGCTATGCACGCGACCGAATTGACGGGTGCAATATGCGCCTTCTCGGCGGAAAGACCGCCCCCGGGGGGAACGGGATTCGAGCAGGCGACCGAAGCGCCTTCGACATGGAGGAGACGGGGATGATGCGAAAGAAAAACGTTTGGCTGGCGATTTTACTAACGGTGGGGGTCGCCGTAGTAGCCAATCGCGCCGAGGCGCAGGACGACACACTAGCCGAAGACCCTGTGGTCCCGTTGCCACTGGGGCACGACCGCATGGATAAGGGCGGCTTTTACGTCGGGGCCGAATTTGTCTATTTCCGGCAAACGAACCCGGTGCGCGATCAAGTGGTGGCAGTCCGGGGCATCCTGGATTTTGACGGCAGCATCACGGCCGATTTGAACGGTCTCCCGGTGATCCCGGTCAGTGGCGGCCCACCCATCACCATTCCAGGAAACCCTGTGCCGGGCACGTTCTACGGGAGTGGCACGGCCGCGCTCAATACCAACCAGGTAAGCGGGCCCGGCACCTATGAGCCTGGATTCAGGCTCACAGTCGGCTGGAAGTTCAAGGACGGTTCGGACATCGAATTCTCGTGGCTGCGGCTGAATGAGACGAAATACAGCGCCTCCGCCAGCCTGGTGCCCGAATCGCTCGCGCCCGGGTCGCTCTTGCAAGAGACCTTCTTGTTCTCGCCGGTGTTCAATTATCCCTTTGAGTTCGGAGGTGCTCCGGACAAGATCGCTTTGGGCAACCCGCTGGCTGCCTTCGGCATCTGGAACGGGGCGGACGAGATGAGCCTCTCGTTCGTGCAGCGCACGACCATTTACGACATCACCTATCGCATTCCGATCTACGACTCCCAATATTGCCGTTGCTACGGCTTGGTGGGCGGCCGCTACGTGCAACTTTGGGAAGATTTCGGCTGGCGGACGGTATCCGCGGAGTTCGACGGGACTACCGGCCAAGACAATACGGCCAACTACAGCTGCGTTACCTCGAACAATCTTTGGGGTGGCGACATTGGCCTGGGAAGCGAGTTCTTCATGGGACATGGCTTGGCTTTCTCGCTGGACGGCCGTTATGCCACGCTGCTGGACTTTGCCCGTGAAGAAGCCATGTACGATCGCGGCGACTTCGCGATTGGCACCAAACGCGGGACGCGCCAGTTCTGCGTAGTTCCCGAACTTCAGGCCACCGCGAATGTTTGGTGGTATCCGTTCAACGGTTGCCAGCTGCGCTTCGGTTACGACGCTATGGCGTTCTTCAATACCTATGCCTCCGAGACGCCCGTCGATTTCAACTATAGCAGCGTCGATCCGGGCTGGCAGAAGACGACCCGCTACCTGACTGGTTTCAATGCGGGAGCCGCGTTCATCTTCTAGTCGGCTTGGGTTCGGTGCATGCCAATCCCGGTTCGAAAGCCTGACGGGCGCCGGGACGGAGTAATTGCGGAAAGATCCCCATCGGCTGCTTCGGTCATGGGTGGTGAACTAGGGAGTCGACTCCATACTCCCGAGTTTGCCACCCATCATGCGTTGCCGGCACTTGCCAGGATATTTGCCAAACAACGCAATACCGGCTCGATCCGTTTTACCGGCCCGTTGCAATCAGTTCACGTCCTACTATAATTCCCACTTTTACCGGCTAGATTCGAGCAAGCGACCGCCAATGGACTGACTTGCGCATGCCGGGCAAGCTTTTCGCTGAGGAGCTAGGGCATGGTTGAGGAACGGACCGAGTCTCGCGAAGTGAATTTTCGCCAGTTTCTGCCCTGGACGCATATTTTTCGCGGCTTCCGGATTGGCCTCAACCCCAAAAGTCTCCTGCTTGCCGCGGCCGGCATCCTGGTGATGGCCATTGGCTGGTGGTTGCTGGCGGTAGTTTTTTCGGGGATCCGCAGCGAACCGATCTGGCCGACCAATTACCCCACGGCCGATTATCAGCCGTCGGCGGACGAAAACATCACCGCGGAAGAAAAAGCTTGGGAAGCGTTCAAGGTGGATCGCAATCGTTGGAGCCTGCTTTACGAGGCTGCGGGGCGCGTACCGAAGAAGCTCGACCCTAGCGACTTTGCCCAAACGCCCCACGAGTATGACGACCTGCTGGCGCAAGCCCAGGCCGGAAAAACGGTGCTGGAAGTCAAAGGGCGCACTTACGTCATCAAGGACCGGCCTTATGCCAAGCTGTGCACCTGGCCTTGGTCGGAAGATCGAGCGCCAATCCTTACTTGCTTGTCACCGGCAGAACTGGGCAGGGCGATCTCGAAGGTTCGCGTTACGTCCCCTGGGAGCGCGGGCAATTCTTCGATTGGTTCCTGGGCGCTCAGGTCCCGGTCTTGATCGAGCCGTTGATCAAATTTTTGCGGCCGGTATTTTATTTCTTGCATCCCAACGCGGGCTATCGCGAACGGTTCTATTTTCTGCTCGTCATTCTTTGGACGGTCGGCACCTGGGCCATTTTCGGCGGGGCCATCACGCGCATGGCCGCGGTCAGCTTTGCACGCAACGAGAGCGTCGGCATCACCACGGCGTGCGCTATACGATCAGCCGTTGGAAGACTTATCTTTTGGCCTCTTCCGGCCCGCTCCTGCTGTTGGCCGGCCTCTTTCTGATTCTGGTGCTGCTGGTCGGCGTGCTCAACTTGATACCGTTCGTTGGCGATTTCTGGGCAGCGCTCATGTGGCCCGTGGTCATCATTCTGGGCGTAGTGATCGCCATCGCCATGATCGGCTTGATCGGTTGGCCCATGATTCACGCGACGCTGGGCGCTCAGGGCACCGATTCGTTCGACGCCATGGGCCGCTGTTACAGCTACGTCATTCAGGACGCCTGGAATTATCTTTGGTACGTCTTGGTGGCGATTGTGTACGGGGCCGTGGTCGTATTCTTTGTCGGCTTGGTGGGATCGCTGGCTGTCTACTTGGGCAAATGGGGCGTTGCCAGCATGCCTGGAACGACTCGATTCAATCGCGATCCTTCTTACCTGTGTGTTTACGCTCCCCGGTCGTTCGGCTGGCGCGAATTGCTGCTCAACGGCAGCCCGGTGGTGGCCGGGAAAGAAACCTGGAGCCAAAGCGACGTGAATGCCTACATTCACGACACTTTCCATTGGTGGAATTATGTCGGGGCGTTTTTTGTTTCCATGTGGCTCTACCTTTTCTTCCTGATGATTATTGGATTTGGCTACAGCTATTTCTGGTCGGCCAGCACGATCATCTACTTCCTGATGCGCCGCAAGGTGGACGACATCGAGCTGGACGAGGTCTATCTCGAGGAGGAAGACGACGACTCCGCTGCAGCCGGTTTTGCGCCCGCGGCACCGAATCCTGCTGCTCCCACGACGGGAACCGTGCAGATGGTGGAGGCCCCGAGTTTGCACAGACCGCCGCCGCCCGCGCCGATAACTTCCCCGGAACCTCCGAGTTCACCTCCCGGCAATTCCTCGGGAGCCACGCCCCCGCCGCCGCCTGCTTGAGAGCGCGAAGGGGATAGTAAGCTTCCGTCGCTTTCACGTGAGGACTTGGTTCGTGTCGCGCAACGTCCTGCTTTTCACTAGCCTCTGGCACGATTTCTCCTTGGAGGAACTGGCCCAGAAGGCGGGGGGCTGGGGCTACCAGGGCCTCGAATTGTGCGTCGGAACCGAGCATCTGGAGATCCCGCGAGCCGTTGGTGAAGACGGTTACTGCGAGAAGATGCTCGAATTGCTCGGGCGCTACGATATAGCGGTCGGATTGCTTTCGGCACATCGAACTTCGCAGGCCATTTGCGATGAGATTCAGAGTTGCCACCAAGCCTTGATGCCGGCCCACGTTTGGGGCGACGGCGCCCCCGAAGGCGTCAAGGCGCGGGCGGTCGAAGACATGGTCGCGACCGTGCGAGTGGCGGAAAAGCTCGGCGTACGCGTCATCAGCGGATTCAGCGGCTCGACCATTTTCCGGCGGGTGCTTGGCTATCCTTGGCTGGCCCAGACGGAAATTGCCGGCGCTTACCAAGATTTCGGCAAGCAATGGACTCCGATACTCGACGCTTGCCGCGAAGCGGGGGTGCAGTATGCTCTCGAGATTCATGCAGGGCAGATGGCATTTGACCTGGTTACTGCGGAAATGGCGCTCGATGCCGTCGACGGCCGCGAAGAACTAGGATTTACCTTCGACCCGAGCCATTTTCTCTGCCAAGGAATGGACCCGGTTGAATTCCTGCGCCGTTTTCCCGATCGGATCTATCACGTTCACATCAAGGACGCTGTGCTGAACCTGAATGGTCGCAATAGTCTTTGGTGCTCTTATCTTCCCTCGGGAGACCCCCGGCGCGGGTTCGATTTCCGTTCGCCGGGCCGCGGCGGCGTGAACTGGGAAGCTATCATCCGCACGCTGAACGATATCGGCTACGCGGGGCCGCTGACGGTGGAGTGTAAAGACCCGGCGATGCAACGCGACCAGAGCGCGGAAGAAGCGTACAAATTCGTCAAACATCTCGATTTTCAGAGCGTAAACGGGGCTGGTGGCGGCGCTTTTCGGGATTCGTAATCGAATCGCAAAACTCCCCCCACTAACGTGGGAGGCTCGCTCATGCGCTTGTCTCGGCGTGGCACGGCGGCTAAGACAACCTAGCATCCGCCATCATCGATTCGGAGGATCAAATGGGCCCCGTGGAACGACCGGATTACGAAACGCTCAAGAGCGAATGGATCGATCAGTACGTGATGGTTAATCCCAAGCACTCGGAGCTGCAGCGTTTTGCCAACGTCGTCGGCCGGGTGGTCACGGTGAACTACAATAATAAGGCGGTGATCGATTTTCAGGATGGCGGCTGGTACGACATTGCCGCCAGCAGCGATTGCTTGACCAAACTGAACCCTGCCGAGGCCAAGGCCAAGTTCAACACCGAGGTCAATAGCGCTCAGCCGATCCCTGAAAAGCAGGGCTGAGGCTGCGAGAAATGTCCGCATGATTCTGCTGATCGACAACTACGATTCGTTTACCTACAACCTGGTCCAACGGTTCGGCGAGCTGGATCCGAACGTCGATCTTCAGGTGCATCGCAACGATTGCATAACACTCGAGCAAATAGAGGCTTTGGCCCCCAGCCACATCATCATTTCACCGGGTCCCTGCACGCCGCGCGAAGCCGGCATCTCGAACGACGTTTTGCGCCGCTTTGCGCCGCGCATTCCCTTGTTGGGCGTCTGTCTCGGACATCAATGCATTGGCCAGGTCTTCGGCGGCGAAGTCATTCGTAATTATCGGGTGATGCACGGCAAAACGTCGCTGGTTCATCACGACGGCCAAGGCGTCTTCGCCGGCATGTCCAATCCCTTCGAGGCGACTCGCTATCACAGCCTGGTGATTCGGCGCGAGACTTTCAAGAACCCCGATTTCGTCGTCACCGCCTGGACCGACGAACAAGAAATCATGGGCGTGCGCCACAAAACCTGGCCCTTGCATGGCGTGCAGTTTCACCCGGAAAGCTTTCTCACGCTCGAAGGACCACGGTTGCTGAAGAACTTCATGGATATGAACTGACGCGCAAAACCCGAAATCCGAAACTCGAAATCCGAAAGAAAACCAAGAGGCAAGTAAGACAATTCTCCTGGTCGGACTATCGTCTCTTTTCACGGCCCGCACAGAATCAGGCCAAGGTCCCTCGTCGGCCGTGGGTCGTTTCTTTTTCGGATTTCGGATTTCGGATTTCGGATTTCGGATTTCGCCCCGTTACTTCTCTTTTGCCTTTCCAGCGATCGTGCCTTAGACTGATCCTCCTCCGTCACGGTCTCCTTTTTCAATTGTGCCTGGTGCGTTCGAAGCCATGAAAAGAAATCCGTTAGTCTGCGCAGCGGTTGCGAGTGCGTTCTTCCTATCTGCGTCGCTAACCTGGGCTCAGCCCGGAGGCGCGCTCGTTCCCAAGGTCTTCATCATCCGCGATGCCAAGGTTGTCGTGGAGCCAGGCAAAGTCCTGGACAAAGCGTCGGTCGTGATCCGGGACGGCTTGATCGAAGCCGTGGGGGCCAACGTCAAGACTCCGCCCGACGCTCTGGTCGTCGAAGGCAAGGGGATGACCGTATACCCCGGCTTCCTGGACACCATGAGCACCTGGGGATTCGACCCCGCGCTGCAGCGTTCCGAAATGGGCGCTTCGGCAGTAGAAGATTATGCGGCCGAGGCATTGGCGGTCACGAAGGCCGACAACCGCAAGGGAATCACTCCGGAGTTTCACGTCGCCGGCGCCTTGAAAGCAGACGACACCCAGGCGGATACCTGGCGAAAAGCGGGTTTTACCGCGCATCTGATCGCTCCCGAAGGAGGAGTCTTCGCCGGTCAAAGCGCCCTGGTGAGCCTGAGCGCAGCGCCGCCGCGCGAAGCCATCTTGCGAACGCCAGTCGCCATTCACGCTGCCTTCCGGGCCAACGGCGGCGAATATCCACGCGTGCTCATGGGATTCATGGCTCACTTCCGTCAAACCTTTTTGGACGCCGGTCATTATCAGCGTATTTGGGCTGCCTACGAAAAGAGCGGCCGGGCCGGCCATCGGCCGCCGTTGGATCCGGCCCTTTCTGAACTGGGTTTGGCTCTCGAAGGCAAGATTCCGGTCGTTTTCGAGGCGGACAGCCGGGATGAAATCAACCGCGCCCTCGATATGGCAGAAGAATTCCATCTCAAGCCGGTCATTTATGGCGGACGCGAAGCCTGGAAAGACGCCGACCGATTGAAAGCACAAGGGGTGCCCGTCGTTCTTCGGCTGGCATTTTCCGACCCGGCGGCGGGCGGCCGCGGCGGCAGACGCGGGTTTGGCCAGGGAACTCCTCCGGGCATGCCGGCGCCTGGAACGCCGGCGACACCGGGAGCACCCGGACAAGGCGGCGGCCGACAAGGCCGGCGCGGCCAAGGAGGCGGCGGGCAGCCGGGCGCTCCCGGCGGTGCAGGCGCGGGCGAAGCCGCACCACTGGTGCCGGCTCGGGTGGAAGCGGATCGCAAGCGGGCACAGGCCCTCGAGATCGCCAACGCGGCGGTGCTGGCCAAAAAAGGCGTGGTATTCACCTTCAGCACCCAAGGCATGCCTGCCGACCGCGGCGGCGAACGCTTCCGCGAGAATCTGGGAAAAGCGATCACCGAAGGCGGCCTCAGCTCGGAAAACGCCTTGAAGGCCCTCACGGTCAATGCTGCCAAGTTCTTGGGAATGGAAAAGCAGCTAGGCAGCATCGCCGCTGGTAAGGCGGCTCATCTTGTGGTCATGGACGGCGATTTCGACAAGACAGCGACCCAAGTTCGTTGCGTGTTCGTGGATGGGATTCGTTTTGAAAGCGAATCGACGCGCCCGACTCAGACCGCCGCGCGAGCTGGCGGTGCAGACGCTGCTCCCGGCGGCGAACGTCGCGGTGGCGGTGCTGGCCGTGGCGCCCGGCAAGGTGGAGGGGCCGGCGGTGCCGGAGTTTCGGGAGCAATTGGCAATCGCCCCGATTACGCCACGGAAATCGAGGCGGATCGCAAGCCCAAGATCAAAACCGGTGGAAATGTTTTGATACGCGGCGCTAACCTTCTCACGGTGACCAAGGGCACGATGCCCGAGACCGACATCCTCATTCGCGATGGCAAAATTGCCAAGATCGGCAAAAACCTGGACGCTCCGGAGGGCGTTCTCCAGGTTCACGCGGAAGGCATGTATATCATGCCCGGAATCATCGACACGCACTGCCACTTCGCCATTTCCGGCGGGGTGAACGAGTCGTCGCTTTCAGTCGTTCCCGAAGTGCGCGTGCGCGATGTCATCAATAGCGACGACGTGCAAATCTTCCGTTCGCTGGCGGGCGGCGTCACCACGGCCCGATTGCTGCACGGCAGCGCCAACGTCATCGGCGGGCAGGATGCGGTCATCAAGCTGAAGTTCGGCAAAGACGCCAAGGACCTGCTCATTGCGGATGCACCGCGGGGCGTCAAATTCGCATTGGGTGAAAACGTCAAACGCACGGACGGACGTTTCCCCAACACACGCTTAGGTGTGGAGGCGGTCTTGGTCCGCGCCTTCACCGAGGCTCAGGCCTATCAGCGGATGTGGGACGAGTACAACAAAAAGAAATCCACCACGCCCGATCTTGCCGAGCCGCGCCGGGACCTACGCTTGGAAGCCCTGGCCGACGTTCTGCGCGGCGATTTGAAAGTGCATTGCCACTGCTATCGGGCCGATGAAATCTTGATGTTGCTGCGCGTCGCCGATCGCTTTGGGTTCAAGGTCAAATCGCTGCAGCACGTGCTCGAAGGGTATAAGATCGCCCCGGAAATTGCGGCTCACGGAGCAATTTGCAGCACCTTCTCCGATTGGTGGGCTTACAAAATCGAAGCCTACGACGCGATCCCCTTCAATGCCGCCCTGCTGACCGAAGCGGGCGCGGTCGTCTGTTTGAAGTCCGACAGCAATGAGCTCATGCGGCATCTCTACCAAGAGGCGGGCAAATGCATGAAGTACGGCGGCATGAGCGAGGTGGAATCGCTGAAAACGATCACCCTCAACGGCGCCAAGGAATTGGGGCTCGAAAAGCGGATCGGCAGCTTGGAAGTCGGTAAAGATGGCGATCTCGCCATTTTCGATGGGCATCCGCTCAACAGCTATAGCCGCTGCGACATGACGTTGGTCGAAGGCGAAGTCTTCTTCCAGCGCGGCGACGGGCTCCAGCCTGGCGGATTCAAGGCGCCGCCGCCCCTGCCGCCACCGCCGCCAGTCTATTCAGCGCGCTTTCACACCAGGGCTCCGCATCCTACGCCATTTCCGGCGTCATGCTGCATCCTGTCAAGGGGGCCGTCATCCCAGAGGCGACCGTTGTGGTGGTGAGGGGCGTCATCAAGGCGGTCCGCCCCGGCGTTGCGGGGCTCTCAAGAAGATAGAGGGCGACGCCAAGGCAGCCAGCCTGACCATCAACGCCAAAGGCAAACTGGCCGCAGTGGATGTGCCTGCTGATCTGCAAATCATTCGCGCCTCGGGCCTGCACGTTTATCCGGGCATGATCGATGCCGCTACGGTCCTTGGCCTCACGGAACTCGGTTCCGCAAGGGAAACCAGCGATTATGCCGAGGGCGGCGACTTCCAGCCCGACCTGCGCGCCAGCATCGGCATCAATCCGGATTCGGAGCTCATCCCGGTAACGCGGGCCAACGGCGTTACCACCGTAGTCACCAGGCCAACCGGCGCCATGATCGCCGGCCAGAGCGCCTTGATCGACTTGGCAGGCTGGGTTCCCAAGGAAATGGCGATCGTGGATCCGCTGGCTCTGAGTCTCGAATTCCCGTCGTCGTCGCCTTCCTTCAATAGCGACCCGACGGTGATTTCGGTCTTTCGGGCCATTAATCGTCGCCAGCGGGACGAAAAACTGCATCGCATGAAGGAGCTGTTCTCGCAAGCGATTGCTTACGACAACGCCCGCAAGCAGAATCCTAGGATGGCCGCCAATCCGCGGTTGGCCTCCCTAGCCCCGTATGCCAAGGGCGAGAAACCCGTCATCATCGAGGCCAACAAGCGTCAGGAGATTCTGGACGCCTTGAAGCTCGCCGACGAGTTAAAGTTGAAAGTCATTTTGACTGGCGCCATCGATGCCTGGAAATGCACGGCGGAGCTGAAGAAACGCGACGTGCCGGTGATCGTTGGGCCCCTCATGGCTCTGCCGGTCGACCCGACCGATCGGTACGATGCTCCTTACGCCTGTGCGGCCAAGCTGCACGAAGCGGGCGTTCGCTTTTGCATTCGCTCGGGTGGCACGAACAACACCCGCAACTTGCCTTACGAAGCCGCCATGGCCGTCTCTTACGGCCTGCCGGCCGAGGAGGGCTTGAAGTCGGTGACGCTCTACCCGGCGCAAATTCTGGGAGTGGCCAACCAGCTCGGCACAGTGGAAGAAGGCAAACGAGCTAACCTGGTCATTACCGACGGCGATATGCTCCAGACGACCACCCAAGTGAAGGGCTTGTTCATTCATGGCCAGCCCATCGAGCCGACCAGCAAGCAGACGCGCCTCTACGAGCGTTACCGGGAACGCCTGAAGGAAGTGAAGGAAGGCAAAGCAGCACTCGGGACGGATTGAGTGAAGCGGAAGTTTCGCGACCAAGCGAACACGCCGCCGGATCGGAACGATCCGGCGGCGTGGGTTTTTATTGCAGCCATTCCGGGTGTGGACTAAAGTCCACACTCCCGTGCGACCCTCCTTGCTTCTTATTCCCAATCCCCAAATGCTCGCTGACGCCGGCCCCTTGGAGTGTGGACTTTAGTCCACACCAACCGCTCGCGACCACATTCACTCCTCCAGCATGCGTTTCGAATCACCGGTTTATTGCCGGGTAGCCGGGTGTGGACTAAAGTCCACACTCCCATGCGACTCTCCACGCCTCTTATTCCCAATCCACAATTGCTCGCTGACGCCGGTGCCCCGGAGTGTAGACTTCAGTCCACACCAACCCCCCGCGACCACATTCACTCCTCCAGCATGCGTTTCGAATCACCAGTTTATTGCCGAGTAGCCGGGTGTGGACTAAAGTCCACACTCCCATGCGATGCTCCATCGGCTTTCGTTTCCAATCCACAAATGCTCGCCGCCGCCGGTGCCTTGGAGTGTGGACTTTAGTCCACACCAACCCGCCCCCGCGACCACATTCACTCCTCCAGCAAGCGTTTCGAATCACCAGTTTATTGCCGGGTAGCCGGGTGTGGACTAAAGTCCACACTCCCATGCGACTCTCCTTGCTTTTTATTCCCAATCCACAATATGCTTCGCCGGGGGCGGTAGCCTTGGAGTGTGGACTTTAGTCCACACCAGCACTCTCCTCAAAACTCCACCCTAATTCGACCCACTCTGGCCGGATCCAAAGGAACGTTTCCGTCTCGCTGAAAGTCCAGCCTTGCTTGGATTATTGCCAATGTACCGCACGATCCGCCAAAGATGGAGCTCGTCCCTCACGATTCGATCAAAACTGTCCCGTTGCCACAGAGTGCCAGCTTCTCCTCGCAACTCGTTAATCGAGCGCAGAAGAAGCCCTTCCAACTTTGCAAAATCTTTTCAAGGGGATCCGAGGTTGGGTGCAAGGGTCTCATAACCGCATGGATATGATTCGGCATCACCACATAACAACCCAGCTCATATCGTGTCCCATCCTCTGCATGAAGTGCGTCCTGAACCATGCGCGACGCTGCCGACGACCGCAAACAACAACTCCCCATCCCTTTATCGAGCCACGATTCCACGTGGCGCATCATTTGCAAAGCCAGTTGCTCGCGCCGTTGCGGGGTTGACTTCCCTCCATGTACCGCAGTGTACTTTCTTTCCCAAACTAACTTAAGTTCGCGCAATTCTTCCAATCTGGCCTGCGGCAAGGAATCCTTCAATCGGAATGTGACAAATACGTTGCCCCATCTTGCCGCCAGTGGGGCAAGACTTGCCCGTAGACTTTGAGCGGTAAATCGTCGCGTAAGCCTTGGAAGCCAGGTGGCGGCAGGAGATTCCAATTGTCCGGATGGGACCGCCATGATTCGGTTCCACGGTGTGGACTAAAGTCCACACTCCAATCTACTCATTGATGCGTCAACGCCAGCAGGCGCTTGATGCGATCTTGGATGGGAGGATGGCTGGCGAACATGCTGTCCGCCATCGCTTCGTATTTCTTGACGGGATTGACGATGAAAAGATGGGCCGTGCCGCGGTTGGCGTTCTGCAAGACCTCCTTGTCCGCGTCGAGTTTTTGCAAGGCGCTGGCAAGTCCCAGGGGATTGCACGTCAGTTCGACGGCCGAGGCGTCGGCCAGGTATTCGCGTTGCCGGCTGACGGCCAGTTGGATGATTTGAGCCAGGATCGGCGCGATGATCGCCAAAATGACGGCCACCACCATCAGCACGATCATGAAGATGCCGGAACTTTTGTCGTCGCCTTCTCTTTTGTCGTTGCGGCCGCCGCCCGTCCGCCAAATAATTTGCCAGAAGAGGTCGGTCAACATCACCACCATGCCGACCAGCACGGCCAAGAGCATCATCAGGCGGATATCGTAATTGCGGATGTGGGACATCTCGTGGGCAATTACGCCCTGGAGTTCGTCGCGCATCAACTTCTCTCTCAGCCCGGTCGTGATGGCGACGAGAGCATGTTCGGGATCCCGGCCCGTGGCAAAGGCATTCGGGGCCGGGTCGCGGATCAGGTAAACTGCCGGCATCGGCAAGCCCGCGGCGATCGCCATCTCCTGAACCACGTTGAATAATTCCGGGTCATCTTGATGGCTGATGGGAGTGGCGCCGCTCACTGCGGCGATCATGTCCGAGCCTGCATAGTAGCTGATTCCGGAAATGACCAACGAAATCCCTGCTGCGACGAGCCCGATCAAAACGGCCTGCACGATATCAAGGTGCCGGAAGGTCGAGGGACTCATATAGGCGAGGATGGCCAATCCCAGCACCATGGCCACGGCAGCCACGAACAGGCAAAAAACGATGACCAGAACAACGCTGTTTCGTTTATTGGTCGCGATAAGGTCGCGAAACGTCGCGGGAGGGCCGCTCATGTAAGGTCTCCGAATCTGGGCGAGCGTCGAGGCATAAGCCCGACGAGTCTTCGGGCCGCGAAGTCAACATTTACCGGTCAAGACGCTTGCCGAAAAAACGGGCAGCTGGGGCTCAGCGGCCGAGTTCTCGGCCATTCTCCTAGAACTTGACCTTCGGAGCTTCACGGACCTGAGCCGCCTCGGCTTCGTCCAGCTTGAAGAACTCGGCCGGGCGGAAGCCGAAGGTGTTGGCCACCATGTTCGCGGGGAATTGCTGCAATCCGGCGTTATATCCCGAGACGACGTCGTTATAGTGCTGCCTGGCGAAGCCAATGCGGTTTTCGGTCGATTTCAGCTCTTCCTGAAGGCTCAAGAAACTGGTGTTGGCCTTGAGGTCCGGATAGGCTTCGGCAACCGAAAAGAGCGTCTTGAGTGTTCCGGAGAGCGCCTTTCAGCCGCGGCGTGCTCCGCCGGGCCCGTGGCATTCATGGCCGCGTTGCGGGCCTGGATGACCTTTTCCAGCGTGTCCTTCTCGTGGCTAGCGTACCCTTTGACCGTTTCGACAAGGTTGGGGATAAGGTCGTAACGCCGCTTGAGCTGCACGTCAATTTGCGACCAGGCATTCTGCGTTTCAACGCGCCGCCCGACCAGGCTGTTGTAAACCACAACGATGAAACCGACGAGAGCTAAGGCGACGACCACCAAAACGCAAACCAAGCCGATCACGATTTCCATCGGCCCCAGATTCGCAAACATTTTCGACTCCCCAAGAAGGATCAGAGTTCGCCCCTGGTCTTCTGATTCAGAAGATCCCCGAGGCGGATTCTCTGTGTGGTGATTCGCTGGAATCAGGCAGGTATTTCAACCGGCCCGGCGCAGATTTGCAAGCCCTGGATAGGGAAGATTGTCGCCTTCAGGCGACGCCCGCCGCTTCCAACTGCGGAGCTGATGCGTGCCGCTTGGAGGAATTCTCGCACCTGAATGGCTGTCCGCTGACGGAAAAGATCGGGCTTGAGGGCCGCCAGCTCCCGGCCATTTTGTCGAGCGAGTAGTCCTCGGACTGCCGGCAACTGTTGCGCGGCGACGCTGAGAGCGTCAACCTGCAAAGCGGCCAGAGCCAACGCTCCTTCCGGGTCGCTGGCCATTTCACCGCAAACGCACACGCGGCGACCTGCGGCATGCGCGCTCTCAACTACCTGGGCGATAATGCGCGAACAAGCCAGGGTGCAAGGCGTCGTGTTTGGTCGCTCCGACCGGTCGCTCGCGATCGATGCCCAAGACGGAAGCAATCAAATCGTTGGTCCCTAAGGCAAAAAAGTCTACATGCTCCGCCCAGGTGTCTACCAAGGCGGTGGCCGCCGCCACTTCCAACATGACGCCGAGCGGCACCCGGGCGTTGTATTCCAGCCCCTCGCGCTGGAGCTCGTCGCGGGCCTGGCCGATGGTATCCAGGATGAAATCGAACTGATCGGTGCTGGTAACCAGCGGCACTAGAATCCTGGCGTTACCGGCAGCTCCGGCTCGCAAGATCGCACGCACCTGATCCTTGAATAATTTCTGCAAGGGAGGAGAACAAAGCACAAGTCGCCAGTCGAGCGGGTGAGCTGCCGATGACGGCAAATGGGAATAATTTGCCAGTTTATCCGGCCGCAAATCGAACGTGCGAATGCTGGCAGGTCGGCCTTGGAGGAGTTGCAGCAATTTCGAGTAGATGCCGAGCTGCTCGTCCTCGGTCGGCAGCGTTCGCCGCGCGAGAAACAAGAATTCGCTTCGATAGAGTCCTACGCCCGTGGTACCGGCCGCCAGCGCCGGCTCGACTTCACAAAGCAGATTGATATTTGCTTCAAGCTGGGGCAAATCGCGATCGAGCGGCAAGAAGACTGCAGTTTCGCTGGTCCAGCTGCCACGCTCCGCCACGGCGCGGGTCGCTTCGGGGGCAGTGTCCAAATCGACTTTGCCGGTTCCCCCGTCCACGCGCAGTGCACGCCCGGGAGCTATGCGGTGCACGAAATCGGCGATCTGGCCAACCATCGGTATCCCGAGGCTCCGCACAAAATGGCCGCATGGCTCTGGGGACCGCCGCGTTCGACCACGATTCCGGCCAAGCGCTCGAAATCGACCGAGAAGAGGTCCATAACCGAGGCTTCATGGGCCACCAAAATCAGCCGCTCCGCCGTTTCCGGCGCTTCCAACACAACAGGCCGCAGATGCCACAGGATCCGCCGGCAGACATCTTTAACGTCGTAGACCCGCTCCTGGAACACGGGATTGGAGAGTTTTTGAAATGCCTCCACATATTTGTCGAGCGTATCGAGAATGGCCGCCTCGGCCGGCTTCCCAGCTCGCAAGCCGTCGCGCAAACTACCGGCAATGTGGTCGTCTTGCATGATCATCAACTGACCCTGCAAAATCGCTCCATGATCCTCACCCACCAGGGCCGAGATACGCTGACTGAGGCGGTTGATCTCCTCCCGCGCGGCATCCATGGCGCGAGTCAAACGCACTTCTTCCCCTGCGCAATCGAGAGCTTTCTCTCGAGCAGCATTCTGCCATTCGCGAAACCCGTTGACGATGTACGCGTGTCCCCAGCCAACTCCAGGACTAAGTCCCATTCCGGTCAATGCGAGGAAATCGGTCTGAATTTCCGGGGCCGGAATGTCATCGGCATTGCGGGCGACAGCAGCAACCGTTTCCAACAGGCGAGCTTCGCTGACCAGCGGCGCCAGTTGCGCGCCAACCGCCACCAGCAGGCGCGACTCGTTGGTCGAAAACCTTCTGGATTCGCGGGCCTGAACGACCAGCACGCCCTGCAACATGCCGCCCTCCACCAGCGGAACGCCAAGGAAGGAGTGATAGGGTTCTTCACCCGTTTCCGGGAAGTATTTGAAACGCGGGTGAGTACACGCGTCTTCCACCATCACCGGCTTCATGAGCTCGGCGGTCAGGCCGGTGAGGCCTTCGTCCAAACGCATGCGCACGCGTCCAACGCTTTCGGCTTTCAAGCCCACGGTAGCGCAGGAGCAACAACTCGTTCGATTCCGGTTCGTACACGTAGACCGAGCAAACGTCCGTGCAAAAGCGCTTTTGGATGAGCGAAACGATGTTGGCCAACGTTTCGTCGGGATGGTGGCTGTGGGAAACGAGTTGACTGACCTCTTCGAGCGTCAGCAGCAAGGAACTTTCGGCGATGACCAATGACGAACCCATGTGACTGCCAAAGGAGAGTAAACTGACAGATCACCCGGATAAGATAGCAACAATCGTGCCCAGTCAACAAAGAACGCGGGAATCTGTCAAATCGCGAAATCCAACCAGAAAAGCAGGCCTGTAAACGCTTAGCGCGATCCAAAACCCACCATCTTGAAGAGAGATTCGCCAGCTGATTGGTTCACTCGAAACAGAGAGTGCTCAGGTTTATAGCACGCGTTGGGCGACTTAAAGGCACTCCGGGAGAGCACTACGCGAAATGCCCTCAAAACCGACCAAGAGCGGCGTCGCACCGTTCCATCCGGTTAAATTGGTACCACCTGTCAATAAGCCTCCTCAATCTCGGGACTGAAGGGCAGTTTTTTTTGCGGCCTATCACTCAATCGGCTAGGTTTAGCTTGTTGTGGAGCAATCCATGACTTTCGACGGGATAGTGGCTGGACGACACTCGTGTTGGGCAGTCGTCTTGCGCTGGGAGCCACTATCCCGGTTTTGAAATGACAACGGGCTGGGCAGGTCATTCGACCTGCTCAGCCCGTTTTGCAATTTAAGCGCCCTGGGGGTTGCAAGTTTCAACCCTGCACCCGGCCACACTCCGCCCGCCAGTCTTTATGCCGCCAGTGAAGTGGCAATGGCGGCGCTAACCGGCTTAAACGCTTTGAGAACCAGCACTTGGCCCATCATCCTTTCCATCACCGGACGGGGCGCCCAGCGCCATATATGAGGAATATCACAACGCCGGAGGTGACGCTGATGGATGCGGTGTTCGATGAATCCGTGAAAAAGTTTGCGTAGCCGGCGGCGCGAGTACTTCTGCCCCCGATTTTCTAGGCCCGCACGCCGTTTGCCGAAAAGACGAGTCCACGGAAAACAGAGGCCGAACCAGAAATCGATGTCATAGCTGGCCGGCGTAACGCCGAGGACTTTGCCCCCGGGTTTGAGGACCCGATAAATCTCCCGGACGATGGCGTCAGGCTCGTTCTCTTCCTGCAAGAAGCTGCTTACACAAACGACGTCAATAGACGAATTATCCAACGGCAAACTTCTGGGAGTGCAGTGCAGGAAGCGGCCTTTCAAGCCGCGCACTTCGAAATTTCGTCGCGCCAATTCGAGATGCTCCGGCGACGAGCTGCAGGCGACGACTGAGGCGCCGTGCCGGGCATATTGCACCCAATCCGTCCCAAGGCCATTGCCCAGGCCCAGCATGGTTTCGCCCGAGTGCTTGGTGAATTCCAGCAAACGCGGGATCCATTTGCCTTGCCGGCCATGACGTTGCGTTTCGATATTCAGATACCATTGAAGCGAATAGGGAGCGGCCGCGGGCAAACTGCGTTGGCCGCGGGCATGCATGGTCTCGGCGGCATAATAGCCATCGGCGCTGGATTCCGGCAGCACGGGGCGTGGCGACGCGGCAGTGGGAGCCGCGCGTTCGGCCGCGCTTCTTCTGGCCCATCCCGACCAGATACGTAGGTTCGCCGTGCTCGGGCCTTCCATGCCTTGCCTCGTACACTTAACGCTTGGAACACGTCCTGTATTCCCGGCGCATTCGCCTTGCAACACCCGCTGATAGCGATTTTGGCAACGGAGGTCAATGCGACCTGCCCGGATCTTGCGAACCGGGCTCGAACATGACGCGGCAGTCCCAAGAGGCGTCGCGAACCTTCCTAACGAAGCTCTTGGCTTTTTCCAAACGGTTGGTCAGCGGCTCGTTGCGTTTGTCTTCGAGTCGTTGCGCCGACCTGGTTCAAACGAAGGTAACACCTGTGGTGGAGCCAAGCGCAACCGATTCCGAACGCAAGTCTGTCTGGCCTAGGCGGTTAATGGATTGCATTGCGTACGTGCACACACACGACTTCGGGCAGATGTCACCAGGGAATGGCTGCTTTTGAACCAGACCTTCGCGCCTGATCAGAATCGATTGGGCGCAACTTTAGCTTGATCGCCCGTCCTGCCCAAACAATCACAAACAATAGCGTGCAAGAGAGCACAATTGCCGCCCCCGAGGACGCCTCCAGGTAAAAGGATGCGAAGAGCCCTAGAAAAGCGGAAAGGACGGCATCCAGGACCGCGATGGCCATGAGTCGCGGAAATCGGTCTGTCAGCAGCGATGCCGTCGCCGCCGGAGTGACCAGCAAAGCGCCTGGTTAAGATGACGCCGATGGCTTGAATGCCGGTAACGATGGCGAGCGCCAGCAAAACGAGAAGCAAATAGTTCAAGGCGTCGGTTCTGATGCCGATGACCTGAGCGTGGGTCCTATCGAAGGAACTGAGTTCCAATTCTTTGTGAAAGAGGAACAACGCCGAAAGGACGACAAACGCGACTCCTGCCATTAATGCCAGATCTATGCCGGAAACACCTAGAATATTGCCGAAAAGCATGTGCGAGAGATCGCGGAAAGAGCGCGCGTGGCTCATGAGCAGCACGCCCAGGGCGAACATGCCCGTGAAGGCCACGCCGATGGCAGTATCCTCCTTGATGGTTTGTTTACGCGAAGTCCAGCCGATGACCAAGGCGGTGATGATGGCTGCGACAAATCCTCCCAGCAACAAGTTCCAGCCGCAAAGGTATGCCACCACCAGGCCGGGAAGCGTGGTATGTGCCAGGGCATCGCCGATGAAAGCCATGCGCCGCTGCACCACATAGGCGCCGAGCACCGCGCAAGTCAGCCCGACGAGCAACGCGGCCAGCAGGGCTTTGCATGAAGCCGTAACGAAATGGACCTATTAGCCATTCCACTTGGCGCCCCTCTCCGGTTCGAAGTTCACGGGCGATTCGTAATCAGAGGGCATCTGACACCCGTCTTGCAAATGGACCGTCTTGTCGTAGTCCCGTTCCAGCCTGGCCAGGTCGTGCGTCGCCACCACGAGTGTCTTCTGCTGGTTCTGGAGTTCACGCAGCACTTCATGGATGATTTCACACGTTGCCAGGTCGACCGCATTCAAGGGCTCGTCGAGCAAGAAGAGATCAGAATCTTGAGCCAAGGCTCTGGCCAGAGCGAGCACGCTGTTGTTGCCCGCCCGATAGCCTGCCGATTTGCCGCTGTGCCAGCCTGGTCAAATCGAGGCGCGCCATTACGTCGCGGGCAATTTGACGGTCTTGGTCTGAGGGACGGCGCAGCCAGCCGAGATGGACATAACGCCCCGTCAGCACCAGCCGTTCCACGCTGATGGGAAAGTTCCAGTCAATTTCACCGCGCTGGGGAAGATAAGCAACGCGGTGATGGCACGCTCCAATCGGGTTCCCATAGATGCGCACGATACCGCCCCGACAGGGAAGCAAGCCTGCAATGGCTTTGAGCAAAGAGCTCTTCCCTGAGCCATTGGGACCTATCAACGCGACGCGCGAGGCAGCCGGCACTTTCAAACTGATGTTGCTAATGGCCGGCCTGTCCGCGCCGGGATAGCCGGCCGTCAGTCCCTCGATAACCAAGGCGCCCGCAGACGCAACAGCGGGAACGTGACGGCGCCGACCGTAGGGAAGCGTGGGAATTTTCATGGTTTAAGCTGCGAAACGATGGTGTTGACGTTAAAACGCATCATTTTGATGTAGGTGTCCCCTTCCGTGCCGGGTTTCCCCAGTGCATCGGTATACAAGAGAGGCGACAGTTTCACGCCTGCTTCCTGGGCCAGGCGTTGCATCACCTGGGAGTTGTTCACATTTTCGGCAAAGATGGCGGGAACTTTGGCAGCCTTGATCGCTTCGCATAACCTGGCGAAGGCAGCGGTCGAAGGGTCGCCCGTTTCCGTGGAGAGTGAGCCCAAGGCCGTGCCGACGATTTCGAATCCATAGCGAGGGGCAAAGTAGCCAAAGGTGTCGTGGTTGGTCACCAGCTTGCGATTCGCCGGCGGAATGGTCGCAAACTGGACCACCGCCCATTTATCGAGATCTTCGAGCTGCTTCAAATAAGCGGCGGCCTTGGTCTTGTAGAGTTCCGCGTGAGCGGGATCGCGGTCGCCAAGCCATCGCGAATCTGCTCGACCATGTGCATGGCATTCTTCACGTCGTGCCAGACATGAGGGTCGTAATCCTCGTGTTCTTGTTTGTCGTGGCTTGCCTCTTTTTTCCCGGCCTGGTGTTCGTGGGAATCCTCTTCCTCTCCCTTGCGCAACGCAAGACCTTTGGTCGCTACGACGCGAGTGGCCTTCGATTGGGCAGAACTGTAAAGCATGTCGAGCCAAGTCTCGAGTCCGGCGCCATTTTCGACGACGATATCGGCATCGGCCAGGGCAACGCTGTCGGAAGGCGTCGGCTCAAAAGTGTGCGTGTCTCCATCAGGCCCAACCAATGTGAGCAGCTCGACTTGATCGTCCGCGACATTGTGGACGAAATCGCCCAGGACACTGAAGGTGGCGACGACCTTGAGCTTGCCGCCGTGACCGGAGGCGGTTGGCCCGCCTTTGTTGCAGCCGGCCGCGGCTGCCACCGTCCCTAAAAGAATAGCCAAAAGACCCCGAGCCAAGAACGTCTTCATGTCAGCCTCCCTTCGCCGAATTTTCGGCGGTCGGTTTGTGAACTCCGGGCTCGAACAGGACACGGCAGTCCCAGTAGGCGTCTTGAACCTTCGGCACGAAGCTCTTGGCTTTTTCCAGGTGATTGGCCAGCAGCTCGTCGCGCAAATCTTCGAGTCGTTCGCGCAGGTCCTCCGCCGATTTCGACGCTTTCGGGTTCATGTGCCCGGTGCGGATAAACACGCCGACTTGGAGCTTGCGGGTCATCAAATCCCAATATTGAATCTGACGGATGGCCTCTTCTTTGTGACCTGAGTTCACGGCCGTGAGTGCCTCGGCTCGGACGCGAATGATTTCTTTGAATGCCTCTTCCGGCGCCGGGTAGTAGATGTAAAGAGCCACGACACTGAAGGCGACGAGGCCCACCATTGCCGTCAATCCCAAGATGGGACCGGGCACGGCTCGGTCCCAGATGGCGTCGCTTTGCTCTTCCGGCGCCGCCTGCGCGCCCAGGTAACTGTCGAGACGTCTGCCCGGATCGAGCTTGCGTAGGCCGATGCCGAGCACCACAAGGAACCCCAAGCCAGCCAGTGAAACCGGCTCCAGGACCTCAATCTTTTCGAGAATCTTGTTGGCTACGGCGGCCACAGGGACGCTGCTCATCTCCGTGAAGGGATTGGTCCAATCGTCGAACGCGTGCGTGTGGTTGGCTTCCTCGATGGCAAAATAGAGAGGCCGTTCCGAGGCGAACGCCAGCCCGAGCGTGACGCTCACGATGATCGCCAGCCAAGCCAGAACGCGCCGCCAGCCAAAGAGGACCATGAGCCAGCAGATGAGGCCGACATTGATGCCGATGCCCAGCTCGAACAAAACGAAGGCGGCGCCGACCGAATTGCCGTGTTCGAACATCAAGCCCAAGCGCATCATGCCTTGCAGCGGCCCCAAATAGGCCGGCAGGGCGAAAGCGGCCATTTCCGCGGGGGCCAGCCAATCATTGTGGCAGCATGGTCCGACTCAAGATGCCATGCGGCAGCAACCCGGCCATGATGCCCGTAGTGAGCAGGCCGATGAGGATGAAGCCCATGGTTGGGTTGACGGCCTCGCGGGCGGCTGCCACCAGAACGGCCCCGAGACGCTTGATCCCGGGAGCCGGCGTCGCTTCGGTGCTCAGCTCAACTTCGTCGGCTGGGGAGTCGAGCCACCTGTCCCAGACGGCGCCAGCCAGCAAGGCCAGCAGGAGCGAGCCCAAGGCGAAACAAATGATGACGAGCGGCTCCGAAAGCGTCAAACCGTAGAGCAGCGACAAGGGATTGATGTGTGGGGCCGCTAGAACGAAGGCCAATATCGTGCCGCTACGCACGCCGGCGCGACGCATTTCTCTGGCAATCGGGATGACGCCAAGCGAGCAGACCGGCAAGAGGGTGCCAACGCCCCAGGCGGCGCAGCAGCCCGCGCCAGCCCGGACCACCGAACAGACGGCGCGTGCCTTCGGCTCCCATCATGCGTCGCATGATGCCGGCAACCAACAGCCCGCAAAGCAGCGTGGTGCTCGACTCGGCCGCGATCTGTCCGGTCCGGGCGACAATTCCCCAGAAGAGACTGGCAATCATGATCGGAGTTCCCTCTTACTCTCCTTCAAACCGGCACCGGCACCAGTTCGAGAATCTCCTCGAGCACATCGCTTGCGGAATCGGCGCGGAGGCCCAGGCGCACTCCCAGCACCGGCTCGGCCACTTGTTGCACGTCGTCGGGCGTGACGAAGGGTCGCTGGCGCAGGAAGGCCCAGGCTTGGGCCACGCGCTGCCAAGTAAGCAGGCCACGCGGGCTGAGGCCGAGCGTGACGCTTGGATGGGCGCGTGTCGCCCGCCCGAGATCCACGATGTAGGCGCGCACTTTGGGACTAACGACGATCTGTGCCACCTGTTCCTGCAAATCCGTCAATTCCCCTTTTTCCAAAACGCGTCCCGCTTGAGCCGTGCCGTTCAGCTCACCGACGGCCGCGGCCAGGAGGTCCATTTCGTCGGCTCGTTCCGGGTAGCCGATCGAGAGCTTCATGGCAAACCGGTCGAGCTGCGCTTCGGGCAACGGGTAAGTGCCGTGATGCTCGATGGGATTTTGCGTGGCGATCACAAAGAAGGCCGGCACCAGCGGATGACGAACGTTGTCGACCGTGGTTTGCCGTTCGGCCATCGCTTCCAGGAGGGCGCTTTGCGTCCGCGGCGTGGTGCGATTGATCTCGTCGGCCAGCAGCACATCCGCAAACACCGGCCCGGGCAGAAATTCGAATTCGCGCGTCTTCTGATTGAAGATGCTGAAACCCGTGATGTCTCCGGGGAGCAGGTCCGGCGTGCATTGCACGCGGGCAAACCGGCCGCCCATGGCGCCGGCCAGGGCCTTGGCGAGCGTGGTCTTGCCGAGGCCGGGAAGATCTTCGAGCAACAAGTGCCCGCGGGCCAGGAGACAAGCCAGCACAAATTCGATGACTTCCGGTTTGCCGCGCAAGGCGTAATTGAGCGAGGCGCACAAGCCATCGATGGGCACGCTGTGTTTGGGGTGCGCTGTAGGCAAGATCAGCTCGGCAGCACTTTTCAAAGCCTCTCTCCTTACAAGGCGCTCTCGACCGCGAGCCTGCACCAGCGCGCCAGGGTCCAGTGATCGAGCACGCATCGGCAAACCTTTTCCATTTCCGGAACCAGCCAGGGGGGCGCAAGCCGGCTCCGTACGACGACCATTCCGCCATGCGCATCAGTTGGCGCAGCTCCGCTTCTTGTCCAGCTTGCAGCGAGAGAACGCCGGCGAGCCATAATGCAGGCGTCTGCGAAAGGGGGCGCCGACGTCCAACCCAGCGTCCGCGGCATTCCAGAAGCCAGAGAACCCGGGCCACGCGCCGATCCCAGGAACTACCCGGGAAGATTCTCAAAAGCAGGGCCGAACAGCGATCGATGAGCTCGAGCCGTTTCCACCACAAAGCCGCTAAACCGAACAGAACAAGAGTCACGGCCATGGCGTGATGCCAAAGCCACAATCCCAGGCCGAGCAGGCTGGCGGAGATCCGTTCCCACCAGGGCAAGCCCGGCCCCAGGACTTCATAGCCGGGCGTCGGTTCGATCACGATCCAAGCGCCGGAAGGAAGGCGCACTTCAGCCCAGAAATGCAGGTCCTCTTTAACGACGGGCGTGTGCCGCGTCTCGGGGTCGTAGTTGTCCGGCGAGGCATAGAAGCCGCTGACCAAGCGCGTGGGATATTCCAGCAACCGCAAGAGCACAGCCGCCGCCGAGGCGAATTG
The DNA here is from genome assembly GCA_963748025.1 of uncultured Gemmataceae bacterium. Classification (GTDB taxonomy): domain Bacteria; phylum Planctomycetota; class Planctomycetia; order Gemmatales; family Gemmataceae; genus CAVVHZ01. The sequence goes on along the minus strand of CAVVHZ010000035.1, from coordinate 194,597 downwards.
ATAGTCGGGCCCGCGGCGGGCCACGAGAAGGAAGTCGGCCAACGGGTCGGTTTGGGCGTCCGGCGTATGTGCCGATGGATCGAGCTCATAGTCGGTCCGAAGATGCTCCACCACCGCGGCAATCTGCGACCAACCGCGCGGCTTCTGGTCGGTCCAGCGCGTTACCAGGAGCAAGAGCCCCGGATGGAGATTCTTGGGCAGAAACGGGCGTCGGAAGAATCGTTTAGCTGTTTTGGAAAGAAACCGATCTTGCTGAGTAGGCGCGGATCGACCACGCGGCTCTCGGTCTCGATCGTGATGCCGGACGGCGTCTTGCGCTCGGCGAAGCGCAAGATATACTCCTGGCCCCAGCCAAAAAAGCTGGCACGATTCACTTTGCCGACCCTAAACCGGATGGGATAGGGCGGGGTCGGAATCAGTGAGCCGATTCCCTCCGCAATCTTGATCTTGTGCGATTCGATCTCGGCAAAGATCGGCTCGGGCTTCGATTGCTCGACCCGCATCCAACAGCTGGCCAGCTCTTGCTCGATTCGGCAGTTGGTCGCATTGATCGAAGCCTCGTGCCAATTGACACCGTCGAACCAATCGAACGCCGCGGCCCGGATATGCATCGGCGTCCGCCCCTGAATTTCGAAGAGAGCGCGGCGCCGAACGGTCGGCGGGGGAGCGCGGCTCTTTCGGGCCGCGCCGGGAGGTCGCGAATTCGCGGCTGGGTCGCTTGTTGTCCGGCGGCGGCTTCTGGCTTTCGCGAATTTTCTGTTTTCGAAAATCGAGCGCGATACTCCTTTCCTGTTCCTTGGGCTTAAAGGGCTCGCCGTACATATCGTTGGCAATGTCATAAAGAGCCGGAAGCGGGGAATCGAGGAACTGATCGGTCTCGACCATGCCGGTGCTCTTGGGGCTGTTCCCCCGGGTTTCTTCATCGCCATCGTTGAGGCCGCCGCGCGCAAAGGGGTCGTAGCCATCGGTGCCCCCAGAAGTCGGCAGCCATTCGCCCAGCAATCGCAAGGTTCGCTGCGGTCCAACGGCCAAAACGGCGAACATGCAGCCCACGACGCTGACCACCAGCAAGGAGGCGAACCAGGGTAGTCGGGTCAGCCCGGATTCGATGGCCACAGGCACGGATCCTTCGGCCGTCAACGAGTTCCGTAAGCCGGACCAGTTGACCAGCATCAGCCAAGTGCTGCCGACGGCGCAATAAAGCCCCAGGAGCCAGAGGACGGCGGGATGCGTCGTCATGCACAAGCCGAAAAGCATCAGGAACAGACTGACCACGCAAGCCGATTGCAAGCAGATCGGCCAGATGGCGAAGGCGGCCAGCCCCAAGCCCAGATTGCGCAGGCCGAAGAGCATCTGCAATTCCAGCGGGTAACCATCGCCGGTGGTGGAACGCCGAATCGGCTCGATGAGGAAAGGGGCGACGACGAGCAAGAGCAAAACCAAGAAGATCGACCTGGGTGGGAACTTCTTGCCCGTTGACGGCGGCTTGGTGAAAAGGGAGATGACCAGCCCCACGCCTAGCCAAGCCGCTGCAATCGCCAAGCTGAGGTAAACCGATCGTCCATCGATGGCCGCGATCTCGGTCGCTCCGGCGCCCAGCGCGACCAGGCAAAAAGTGGCGCGCCGCACCAGGCGCGAGAGCTCAGGTACCATGACGGGCCTCATTGGATCCACTGCGAAGCAGCTCTGGTAGACTCTCCGGCCCGTCGATGAACAGCCACGGCGTGACAGGCAACCGCGGCGACCGTAAGGGGAGGGATGGAGCAGGGTCGAATCCGCGGGTTTGCAGGATGACCCAGCGGCGCTCCTCGTCGCGCCAGCTGGACAAAGGGGCGCGCGCGAGGGCCAGGTCGGTAGTCACGATGACTTGCAAGCCGCCCTTGAATTCGCGACACGCCGACTGGGCGAGTAATTCGATAAGCGTTATGGCCGTTTCATCGGGGAGCCTGGCAAGGCTGTCGAGCAGTCGATGAACCTGGGCCGATCCCGAAGCCGCGCGAACGGGGAGCGCGTCCCCCCAAGCCCCGCCGATCTCCAAGCCCTCCTCGATCCAGCCCTTGGCCAAGCTGGCAACGGCGCGAATCGCCCATTCGCGCGAGCTATCCGGGCCGCTGCCGGCATGCACGGCCGGTTCGGTATCCAGGATGAGCTGGATCGCGGGCCGCGCATTGGCCTGGAACTCGCAGACGATCAGTCGATCGTGGCGGGCAGTTTGGCTCCAGTGAATGCGCCGCAACGAATCTCCCCGGCGATAGGGCCGCACACCGAGAACATCGCCGTTCATGCCGACCTTGTGCGGCGAGAAATTTCCTTCGACCTGTTGATCGACGCTGAAGCGCGGAGCCGGCACGACAGGATAGGTTCGCGGCCAGACCAGAAGCTGGCTCGTTGCCGTCAGCGCCCGTTTGCTCTTCCAAAGTCCAAAGGGAAATCCAGTGGTGAGCTGCGGTGTTTGCAGCGGATAGACGCCCCGACGCTTCGGCAGGAAATCCCAACGGCAGCGAATCGTGCGCCACGCCGGCGCAGAGGCAATGCTGACGACTGACATGGAACTGTCATCGAGAGGCCGACTAGAATCCTGGAAACCGCCTTCGATCGCCAAGCCGTAAGCGGCCCACGGAAGGCGATTGCTCAAGGTGGCGTAAGCCCCAGTCCGATCTCCTTCGCTGCAGCGGCCGCGGTCGAAGCCAATGGCGCCCCGCAAACCCAGCAGACTCAATCGAGGCCAAGTTAATCCGAAAATGATGACCAGGAGCAGGCCGCCGAGCAAAGCGAAGCCCTGCTGGTGCAAATACAACCCGCAAAGAAGAGCGACCATGGCCGCCAGGATCAATACGCCCAGCGGGTTGTATAAGAGCCGGCGCACCTTGCGCTGAAGGCGGGAAAAACATCGTACGTTGCCACGGCGCCAGCGCAGCGCGCAAGCTGAGCAATGGATTGCGGAGCATTCGTGTGGGTAGGTTCCAGAGCATCTTAGAAAACCTATTTTCCTCAATGTGCGAAAGCGTGCGCGGTCCAATTAGTTCCCTTGGACATGCGGACATCAAGACTGATCGAGGCAGCGGATCTCTCGGTGATTCCGACTGACTGACAGGCGAGCCGGGAGCGTCAGCGACCGGAGAACTTGTTCCAGCAAGCTCTCATGTACTCCGGTCGCTGACGCTCCCGGCTCGCCATTGATTACTTGGGGCGTCGGAGTTTCTTAGCGCGCTCATTTGCTCTGGCTCGGCTGTGCTGGGGATGAAGCGGGGAACTTGACTGGATCGATCCGCGTCAGGGTGATGCGCACGGACTCCCGGATTCTGGCATCGCGGTCATGCAGGAGCGCCTGAAGCGCGGGTATCGCTTCCTTGGCCTCCTCGCCAAACGATCCAAGTCCGAGCGCGGCGCTTCTGCGCACATCGCCGTCCTTGTCCTTCAGGGCAGCCATTAGCACCGGCACCATTTGTTCGGCCTTCCCCTCTCGTACCGGCAAGGTGCGCACAGCTATGATCCGATCGCGGTCATTTCCCGTCTTCAAGTCGGCGATCAATTCTTCGTTGGTTTTTTGCCTGGCGCAGCCGCTGCACGCCAGGACGCAAAGCAACAGCGCGGGAAAGTGGCGAGTGGCGAGTGGCGAGTGACGAGTGGCGCAGGACAAGAGGCGAGAAAAGGGGGTTGAAATGCAGTTCATGCTTCATTGCTCCCGGAATAATGCTTCTGGTTCTTATTGCTCGCCACTCGTCCCTCGCCACTCGTCTTATTGCCAGTTGGTGGACACTTCGCCCCCGGCGATGGTCGCGAGGCCTTGATAAGTGAGTGGATCGATGGTGCTGGTGAGGAAATGCACCGAGCCATCGCCGAAGAGGAAATTGGCGCCCCTTCCCGTGTGCATGCTGTAGAAGGTGTCGGGATCAAAGAAAGGAACGTCGGAGCAGGGCAAGTGCGTTTGGTTGCCATGGGAAAGGACCAGGGCTTCGCCAAAGTCCGCATTGTCGTAGGCGGACCCGTTGGCGCCGACCGGCGCCGAAGCGGGCGGAGTATAAGGAGCGGTGTAGGGCGTGGTGGCCATCCAGGCTGGGCACATGGCCAGTGCCACGGCGCCGGTCCAGGTGCTTGGGGAGTGGTCGCTGGAGCGCTCGCCGCACATGATGGTGTTGCTCATCCCGTCGGTAACCTGGAGGATGGTGGTTTTGCTGTTGCGATAAAACATGCCGCGGCCGGCAGCTCCTACAGGGCCAGACAGGCCATCCATGCCCCCGCCGCTTGAATCCGATCCACCCGCGCCGTTAAAGCATTCGATCCAGCCATTACAGCCGACGTAGTTCCCGTGCCCCACGATGATGGTCGGAGGGTTGCCGCCCGTGTAGCTAGTCCAGTTATAGAGGGTGCAAGGGCCGGGTTGGCATCCGAAGGACATTGGTAGACTTTCAGTGCCTGCTGGGAGACTGCCACATTTACTCCGGTGCCCACCGGCACGCTGAAATTGATCTGGTTATAGAGGTTGCCCTGTTCAACGTAGGGCAACAAAAATGCCGCCCAGCCCCAGCTAGGCCCCACGTCGCTATCGGGATTGAGGAGCGGGTTCGTGTTGCCATCGACGTAGCCCGGTGGAAGGCTGTTGTTGGCGTCGTGGTAGTTGTGCAGAGCCAGGCCAATCTGCTTGAGGTTATTCGTGCAGCTCATGCGCGCGGCGGCCTCGCGGACTTTTTGCACTGCCGGGAGCAGCAGGCCCACGAGAACCGCGATGATCGCGATAACAACCAAGAGTTCGATCAACGTGAAAGCCCTACGCATCCAGGCCGACGATCTAAGGATCATGAAGTTGTCCCTCTAAGTAAGGTCGCCGCGGCGGCCTAAGCCCTCAGAAAAGAAAAACAGGAAGTTATACTTAGTATGATTAGTACAAAGTTATACGGTGCTGTCAAGCTAATAAGGAAGTAATACTCCAAGAAAATCCCTCGCTTTCGGGCAGTGTCCGCGGCCACGTCTCATTCGCCCTTTCGGTTAGCGGACATCAAAAGATTGCCGGTTCGCATCCTCATGTGAATGGCAGACATGGTTGCCTATCTGGCCAGTAACGAAACGCCAGCCGCACTCATCGCAAGTGGGGGCCTTTTTGTAACAAGAATCGCAATAGAACGGACCTCCGTGAAAGAATTGTTCCAAACGGTCGCGGTCCTTTGGCGACAGTTTGCTCGAATGATCGGGAACCGGCAGTGGTTTGCTGCATCCGCAGCAGGGTTGGTTCTGATTCTCAAGAAGAAGCCGCCCGTAGTGATCGCTAATCCCACGTGGAACGTGTCCTCGGCCTTTGCAAAGTGGACAGCAGACGCCGAGATGCGCGGCGACAGCTTTCCGAATGAAGGCGATTTTGTTTGACAGTGATTGAGAACCTCCGCCAGTTCTGCCTCAACCTTGAATACGACCGTGGCCATGTTCCTGGTGCACTTTCGAGCCATGGGAATTCCTCATTCGCGAATCCTTACTGGGTATGACATTGTTTTACGTACGGCAACAGAAGTCGAACCCTAAATGAAAAGAATCGTGATTCGAGTTGATTCCCCAAACTATTTTCGTATTTCAATCATTAGTGGAATAGCGAAATGGAGGTGAATTATCAGAGAACCGCCACCTAAGCGCGACCTCAAGGACCACGCAAATTCTCAACGCTCTTTGGACTCCATGGCTCTCGAACGTGCTGCGGAGATTCTGAGAGCAATGGCGGATGCTTCGCGTTTGCGAATACTGGACCTGCTCAAGAAACGCGAGTTGTGCGTCACGGAAATTGTCGTGGCGGTTGGCGAGAAATTCACCACGGTTTCGCAACGATTGAAGCTGCTGCGCAGCGAGAGATTAATCGTGCGGCGGAGGGCCGGCAACCACATTTATTACGGATTGGCAGATCAACATGTGGTCGATCTGATTCTGAACGCGTTGGCCCATGCCAATGAGCTGAAGGGCCCGGCGCATACTTCCAGGCAAGGAGACGATTGACATGGCAAATCATCATGAAGGTCACTCGCATCAGCACGGTCCAGCTTGCGGCCACACCGGCATCAAGCACCAAGGCCACGTCGATTATCTGCACGATGGCCATCTTCACCACCAGGACGGGACCGCGCTCGAGGAACACACGCTGGAAGTTTCTGCCACGAACCCGGCTGCTTGCACGCCGACTCACGATTGCGGCGGTCACGAGAAAGCCCACAAGCACGGCGCCAATTGCGGTCATAACGCCATTCCGCACGGCGACCACACGGACTACGTCGTGGACGGTCACTTGCATCATCCGCACGGCGGTCATTGCGACGACCACGGCAAGGTCAAATTGGCGTAGCTGGATTTAGCGTCGGTAGGTTGCGGGAGCAATCGGCCGCCGGCTCGTTCGATCGGCGGCTACACCGGAAAGAAAGCAACGTCAAGCCAGCGCACTCCAACGCTGTGGAGTCGCGACGGCTTGACCTCGCTTTGTTTGTTTCTAGCCAGCGTCGGAGCTGTTCGCCAAAGTTGCGACCTGAATTGAGCAGTCGGCACCAGCGTTGTTGCCGGTCCGCGCTGGGCGTGAACGCAGAACTACGGCCATTAGAACGACACCTGCAATTCCGCATTGCATGACCGGCACATCGGTTTTGGTCAGAAGGAAGTGAAGGAAGCGCATAGCAAACCGGTGAGAAGTCATTGCGCCGTACGCAGATTGCCAGGTAAAGAACACCCAGCCGAGAAATCCAATCAGCCCCAAGAGCCCGATGGAGGCAAGAATCCTCCCGATTTGCCGTACTCGGATTGGATCACCCAGGCCGATGGTGAACGCACACAGAAGGCCCAGGACCATAAACCAGAAACCGTGCATTGCCACCAATGCCGCCGTAGGTGGGAGACATCCCCAAGGTCCGCAGAGCGCGTTGGATTCCGCGTACCCTTCCACAGTGCCAATCCGCAGCAGGGTCAATGCCCCGCCAAGCCAAAGCAGGGTTCCTATTTCCCAGGCGAGGAATTTGCTTGCCACGTTCTGCCTCCCCAATCTGGAAGCTGCTTTGGCTTGAAGCGGCTAACGCAAACGAGCATTCCCAATAGTCCCAGCGACCAAGTTCGAGCTGAAACCATTTGCAGCCTCGTAAAGTAGGCGGCTCCGAAACAACGACTATTTTCCTGGCCCAAGCTTCACTTTCGACGACGCCGAGAAACGCGAAGGATCGATGCGCGATAGGGCGACGTTGGCGGCTTCTCGAATCCTGACGTCACTGTCTTTCTGCAGTGCTTGCAGGGCCGGAATGGCGTCCTTGGCCTGTTCGCCGTAGCGCGCCGAGCGCAATGATGGAACTTTTGCGGACATTTGTGCTCTTATCCTTGAGTGCCTCGATCAACGACGGAATGACTTTTGCGGGATCTTCTTCCTTCTCGGCCAGGGTTCGTGCGGCCGAAAGTTTATCGCGTCCTTGGCCTGATTTCAGGTCGGCCTTCAACTCAGTGGTCGATTTTTCCTTGGTGCAGCCGCGCATGCCAGCAGGCAAAACAAGAGAACACCAGGCCAAGCCCGCGGCCCCCTTCGATCAGCCAATAAAGAGCAATTCGTGTACATCAATGGAACCCTCACGTTCGTCGGGCAACATAGATACCGCAACCAGGTCATACCAAGTAATACCACCCAATTCAAGATTTATCCCGCTGCAGCAGTTTCTCGGTGTCAGGCCGCCTAACCGATCCGCCGGCCACATCCCCTTATAATGCAGAGGTGAATCGCCCATCGGACGCGATCGACAGTGGCGAAAGGTTCAGGACGAGAGCACTTATGTTCAAGCGCGCGAAAGAATGGTTCTCGGCCGAAGGACGTCAAGCTTCTTTGCAAGAAGGCATGGAGAAATTGCGTGAAAAGACGCCGACGCCTGTGCTCTGGCTTTTCGGCAAGACTCAAACCGGCAAATCGTCGCTGGTTAGATTTCTGACCGGAGCGGCGGACGCCGAGATCGGCGAAGGCTTTCGCCCTTGCACTCGGTATTCGCGCCAATACGATTTTCCGACATCAGAAGTGCCGCTGCTTCGTTTTCTCGACACGCGGGGCTGGATGAGCCTGGATATGACCCAAGCGAAGACCTGAATTCGTTCGACGCGAGCGCTCAAGTCGTGGTGGTCACGGCCAAGCTGCTCGATCACGCACAAGAGAATTCGCTGCGCCATTTACGCGCACTTCGGAAAGCGCGGCCGTCGAGACCGATCCTGTTTTTGGCAACTTGTTTGCACGAGGCTTATCCCCTCGTGCAGCATCCAAAAGCCTATCCGTTCGTGGGCGACTGGCGAAAAACCTGGTTACGGGAAGCACAGCCCTTCGCTGAAGAGAACGAGCACCCCTGTTTGGCGATAGACGGGCCGGTGCGCCGAAGCCTGCTAGCTCAAGACCAGCAGTTTGGCGAATTGATCGACGCGCTTTTGCCTGTCGATTTGACCAGACCGGAGGACGGGTTCGACAATCCCGAATTTGGCGGCGCGGCTTTGAAGCATGTGTTAGCCGGCTTGCTGCCACAAGCCTATCGACAGTCGCTGCTCATGTTGGAAGAAGCCAAAGTCCGCTTGAGCGATGCCTTTTCCAAGCATGCCCTTCCGCACATCCTGGGTTACAGCAGCCTGGCCGCGACGGCAGGCGCCGTGCCAGTGCCTTTCCTGGATCTCTTGTTGATCCCCGCCATTCAAGCCCGCATGATCTACCACCTGGCCCGTCTCTACGGCCAACCGCTTTCAGGCACGCGCTTTCTTGGAGTTGGCCAGCTCCCTGGGACTGGGCCTGATCGTGCGCCAGGCGTCCCGGGAAATCTTGAAACTGATTCCTTATGTTGGCTCGATTGCCGGCGGCCTCGTCGCCGGCGCTTCTACGCTCGCGTTAGGTAAGGCATTTTGCTACTACTACACGGCAGTGCACCAAGGCCAGATTCCGCAACCCGACGATTTGCGAAAGTATTACGAAGATCAGTTCCGCGTTGCCGAACAGTTCTTAAGTCTTACTCGGAAGAGTTCATGAGCCGTTGGCGGATAGCAGTCATTGCCGTCCTGTTTGCCGGCCCTGCCCTCTTGTTGGTCGGGCTGGGCTCCTACTTCCTTTGGATCGAAGGGTTAGGCTTCCTGGTCTGGTGGCCGATGGCGGTCTGCCTGGCGTGCGGCTATTTCCTGGCGTGGTATTGGCTGCGTAGTCGTCAACTCTTGCCGCTGCCGCACGTCGAGTCGCCCGGCCACTGGACACAGATCGATTTGCAGGCGTGGAAGCTCGTCGAACAACGAGTGCGGGGCCGACGCTGCTGGATCCGGCCAAATTTGTCGACGTGCACTTTTACCTGGATACGGCTCAAACCATGGCCCTGGAATTGGCGGAAGATTTATCACCCGGGCACTCCCGATCCGTACGGCCCCGTGACCATGCCCGAAATCCTCACGGTGGTCGAGTTGGCCGCCCACGATTTGGCCATCCTTCTGGAACAGTATGTGCCAGCCAGCCACCTGGTGACCATAGCCCATTTCCGCCAAGCCCAGCAGGCAATCGGCTGGTATCAAAAGGCCAACGCCCTTTACTGGCTGATCGTCTGCCTCGTTCAATCCGATCGAGACAGGGACTCGGTTTGCCGCTTCGCATTTGGGGCTACGACGACCTGGAACCGCGTCCAGGAGAACCTGGTTCAATGGTTCTTGTGGCTTACGTCCACGAGTTGGGCGACTACTCATCGACCTGGAGAGCGGCCGCTTGAAAGTCGGAGCTAAGCGTTACCGAGAACTGACGAAGGAGGCCGAGGCCAGCTCGGCCGCTAATCCACTCTACCGGTCCATTGAAGATCGTGGCCTTTGGGGAAACGAAAGCCGGCAAATCGAGTCCTATCTACGCCCTTTCTTGGGGAACAGCGTGCAGCAGCCGACGTTGTTCCTTTGACGAATGAGGTGACGCGCTACGAAGCTGCGCTTGGCGAAGGCCGGCTCTCGTGCTGCTCGACACGCCGGGTTACGCGCAAACGGGTTTGACCAAGGAACAGAAAAAGGCAACCTTTCAGGCTGCCAAAGACGCCACCTTATTTTAGTCGTGCTCCATGCGAACCCGCGCGGCTGCCTGACGTGCAGGCCTTGACGGATCTGGCTTGTTGGTTTGGCGAGCAACCGGGCCTCAAGGCCCCGCCCCTTTTGGTGTCTTGACCCATATCCATTTGCTGTCGCCTGCGATGGAATGGCAGCCGCCCTACGATTGGATCGAGCCATCGCGCCCAAAGAAAGGCAGATCAGCCAAGCATTGCACCGTTCACGATCAGTTTCAAGAATCGCTGCCGCGTGCGTGCCGGTCTGTACCGAGCCGAGCCGAGTTACGGGATGCAGAAGAAGCTGTTGCCGGCCCTGGTCGCCTCTTGCGGAAGCCCAGGCGGTTAATCTGGTTCCGCGCTGCTCGCGAGCCGAGGGCCAGATGGCAAAAAATCGAAGAGATTTTGTACAGTAGTCATTGTCGGCACAGATGGCGTTTCGGCTGATGGGCGAACGCGGAGCGGCGCTGGAGGCCACTATTCCTCCGGACCAATCTCGCGTCCCTCGATAAGCTCCACCTGACCAGGCCGGGCGTAGCGTAAGAGAAGTTGGCGCCTCGGGTCGATGCCGATCCAACGGCACTCGAAATCCAGGGCAATGAAGGCAACCTGTGCCGGCGGCACACCGCGGCGGCGAGCAACGGCGTTTACGCGTTCGACTGCGAGCTCGCAGGCGGCTTGCGGGTTCAGCCCCGGCGCATCGCTTCGACGATCACCAAACTGCCGCCGATGCGGATGATCTCCTCGCCGGCGCCGGTTGCGCGGCCGCGCAATCTCGTTGTCGACGTAAAGCCCATGGCCCACCAGCGGTGAATCGCCCACGCGCCCAGGCAGCTTAAACGCTAAACCGCTGGTGGTGCAAGCCCCTGCCAAATCGCCTCGCCGATCGCGAGCCAAAACCGTGACGGTGTCATGACCCAACTCGGCTGGTAGATCGGCGCCGCGCGAGCGGGGCAACGGGATGCGGGCTCGGCAGCGCGGCGATGCCACTCGGCCACACTCTCGGGTGTGTGCAGCGTCTCCAGCGGGAAACCATTTTCTAGAGCGAGGGATTTGGCGCCGTCTCCGACCAAGAGGACGTGCGGCGTTTTTTCCATGACCAGCCGTGCCAAGGCGGCAGGATGTCTGATATTTTCCAAACCGGCCACGCCGCCACAGTTCAGGGTGCGGCCGTCCATGACGCAGGCATCGAGCTGCACCATGCCGCAGCTGTTGCCGATGCCGCCATAGCCCACCGATTTCACCGTGGGGTCATCTTCCACTTCCTGAGCCCCGGCGATTACTGCATCGAGCACCGCGGGTTTGCCCGCTTCGAGGAGTAGCGCTGCCTTCCGGACCGCCGCCATACCGAAAGTCCAGGTGGCGATGGCCAGGTAGTCGTGCATTTTGAATTCGTGGTGGGTGGAGGGTGAAGCGTGGCGGGTCTAATGCTGAAACACAAGGCATTTAGAGCATGCTCTAAATGCCTTGTGTTTTTGGGTAAAGGGAAGGCGTTCCCAAGGCGCTTCTAATTCGCCTTTGATTCACGCTCCACCTTTCACCCTCCACGCTTAACGATAATCACGGTTCGAGTCCGGTGACGCGGAAGAAGAACTCCGTGGAAGCCAGGAAATCGATGCGAATGCTGGTGAGATCGAGGCCGGAGTTTACCCAGCCGCTTACTTCCGAGGCGGCGGGCGGCACGGTCCGTCCGAGCAGAGCGGGGCCGTAATAGAGGGTAATTTGATCGGTACGGAATTCCGTCGAAGTGAGGAGCGTGTAGACCACTTCCTGGCGGCCAATGGTCGACACCAGGCTCGTGAAAAAGGAGACATCGTTGGCGCTGGCCTTGCGGTTGAAGAGCTGGATGAACAATTCCTGAACGAAGGTCGAATCGGACGCCTTGGGGCCGCCCGTAACGCCAGGAACCTTCGGCGCCAGGTTGTAGTATTCGGCAGACGCCAAAAGCTGACTGAGCACCGTTTCTTCGGTTGCGCCGTTATTGAATTCGTTGAGCCAGAACTGGATTTCGGCAGTGGAGGGCGACTGGCTGCGTTGCAAGTAGACTTTGTACCAATTGTCGAGCGTGAGCGTTCGGGCTTCCGTCGAGCGCTCGATATCGTTGGCAATGGTGGCGCGTCCGTTGCCGTTGACGAGGAATTGGCTCCAATAGTTCCACTCGGCGATGGTTCCGGGGCGTCCTAGAGCCTGTTCGTAGACCGCCCGGATGAACTTGCTGTCGGCGTCGAGCGCCTGGCTGTTGATCGTGACCACCAGCGTGGAGGAGGTAGAAACGTTGCCCGCCTGATCCGTGGCCTGCACCACGAGCGTATGCACGCCATCGGCCAGATTGAGGGACTGGGAGAATGCCGGCGAGCCGATGGGTTGAAGGAAGGCGTCGATTTGCACGCCATTGTCCTTGATGACAACGCTGGTGCCCGGGTCGGTCGTGCCATCGAAGACGGCGGGAATGGCCGCGGTGATGTTGTCGCCCAGTGTACCGGTATCGTAGGCCGGATCGAGTTTTAGCGTGGGCTTGCTGGGTACAATCGTCTCTATGACGAGCGGCGGCTGCATGATGGCGGAGATCTTGCTGACATTGCCGGCCACGTCCACGAGTTGGACCGTCATGTTGTAACTGCCATCGGCGAGCGCATTGCTCACCTCCACCGTGTACGACCCCGTCGTGTTCACTTCGTCGGTCCCGACGGGAGTCGTGGAACCGTTGGCATAGAGCAGCACGATGGCGTTGGGCTCACCCGAGCCGGAGAACGTCGGCATCGAAACGTTCGTAATGTGGTCGCTGTTCGAGAAACCGCTGTCGCTCGAAGGGAGCAGTTGCGGCGCCGCCGGAGTTGCGGGGGCTATCGTGTCCAGCGTGAAATTAAAGAGCACGGTATTGCTGTTGCTGGGCTGGTGCAAGGCAACGACCTCGATGGTTTTAGCCCCATCGGTCGTACCGTTGCTGAGGTAGACCCCCGGGTTGACCTGGATCGAAAAGGATCCAGTCGATGTGGTCGTCCCCTGACCAATAACCACCGGACTGTTGGGGTTGGTGACGTCGATCAGGTCGACCGTTTCCGGAGCCGCCTGAATGACTTGACCAATGATCGTGGGTTGAATCACGTTCGTGATCCTGTCCGTCGCCGATCGGCCGGAATCGCTGCCCACTGCGAACTGCACCGAGCTGGCTTGAATGATGGGCGTGGTATCCAAATCGAAGGTGAAGGTCGACAAGAGCCGACTGCGCCGGCGGCATCGGTGGCCTGGAAACCGAAGGTCTTGATGCCGTCCGTCGAGCCATTGGCCTTGAAGTAGCCTGCCTCGACCTGAATCTTGAAGCGGCCCGTCTGATCCGTATCGACAAAGTTTTGGCCGGGCGTAACGGTGGACACCCCGATGAGAATCGGATTGTTCGGGTTGGTCAAGTCGTACATGTCGATCTGGACGATATTGCCGAAAGCGCTTTGTTCGCTCATGCCGTCGAAGACGGGCTGGAGGATGCTTACCTTCGGGAGGCCGCTTTCGGTTCCCGACTGACTGCCGGTCGGCACCGGCAAGGTCGGGTCGAGCTGGAGCGAGTTGGCCACGATGGTGGGCGGCACGCTAATGGCGAAATCGCCTTGGCCGAACGTGGACGCCAACAGCACGTCGGGGGCCATGGCCCCATTGTCGTTGATGAGCGGCCGACCGGTCGTGGGATCGATGTTGCCCAGGACCAGGTCGAGGTCGGTGACGTCGACCGAAGGCAGGTAGCCGCCGTCGATGGTGGCGTCGTCGTCGGCGATGTCGGGATAGATGGTCCAGGTGGTGCCGCCGTCGGTGGAACGGAAGACGCCGCCGGTGCCGGCTACGTAAAGAACTGGGTGCGTGGGCCCAGGAGGTGAAGCTGGGTTATCGACTTCGGCGGGATTGTCCGGAATGGCATAGCGCCAATCCGCAGCGATGGCGTTGAGCCCGCTATTGGCGATGGGATTCACTTGCTTTTGGGTGGAGAAATTGGTGCCCGCGGCAGCGAATGGCCCGAAGTAGTTTTGCTCGAGGCTGTACAAATTGCCGGAAATGTTGACCCAGGTGGCGTTGGCGGCCTGGGTGTTTGCCATGTAGTAGACGCCGTCATAGGTGACGGCATAAGCGTCGTAACTGCCGCGGGTCGGGTCGGTGACGATCTCGCGAACGCCCGAGCCGTCGAGCCCGGCCGAGATATTGATCCATTGGTTGCCCGTAGAGCCGCCGCCGGTGAAAGTGACGAATACATGGCCGGCGTTAGTGCCGATGAGCACATAGTCATTGAGAGCGCCGGTGGCGTCCGACGGTTGTGGCGCCCCGAAGGTGATCGCGGGCGCAACGCTTCCATCGAGGAATTGCGGATCGCCAATGACCGACCAGATGTCGCCGTCGTCGATCGTGGAAAACACGCGGCCGGAGCCGGATACCAGGTCGATCTGGTTGCCGTCCACGGGGTTAACTGCGAAGTTGTAGCCGATGCCGAGCGGCCATTGGGCATCGGGGACGCCGTTGCCGCCGGTGCTGGTTTGGATCAGACCGAACGTATGACTGACGTCGGCGCCGCCATTTTGAGCGATGGCAAAAAAGTCGGTGACGCTAGGCGTGGTTGCGTAATTGCCGGCGCCTTCGCCTGGGTCCATGTAACGATAGACTGCCCCCGAGCCGGTTTGATCGGTCGCCACGCCGCCGCCACTACCCAGGCCAAGCATAGTGCCGGGATCTCCGGTCCAGTCAAGATTGCCGTAATCGGAGCTGCTGGGCATCAGAATTCCTGCCGGCGACAAGGTGAAGCCATTGTCTTGAGCACTGCCATAGAAGAGGCCGGCGGCGTTGCCCGGCACCGGGATGCTCGGCTGCGAGGCGCTGTAATTCATTTGGAAAAGATCTAGATTGCCGTTGAATGAACCGCTGGCAGAAGCAGCGCTGCCGATACCGGCGTCGACATTGCCATCGTCGTCCACGGCGCTATAGATGCCCTCGTCCGTGCCGACGATCAAGCGGGACAGGCCAGTCAGCGGGTCGACCTCGGTGACCGAAGTCTGATATTGGATGCCGATTCCGATGGAGAAGTCCGTCCAAGATACTCCGCCGCCGCTGTTGGTAAGGCTGGCCACATTGTTGATGAAGAAAGACGAGTGGGCGTCCAATGGATCGTTCGGGTCGCGGAACAGGTTGATATAGCCGTTCCCCGTCACGATATTGGGAGAAAGTTCCACCGTGGGCCAGTTTGCAAGAATCACAGGACCGCCGGTGTCGATGCGCAGATCGCCGGCATCGGCTTGGTTGCTGTTGCCCAGGTAGAAGGGCCGGCATCGTAAAGACCCGTGGTATCGATACGAATGAGGTTTTTTACCCCGCCGACATAGATGATGGCAGGATTGGTTGGATCGACGCTAATGGACATGTCCGTCGAATCGGAGTTGCCCACCGTGGCCTGCGAGATGTCGTTGGTCGGGTCAAGCAGGTTGAATCCGGTGGCAGTATTGTTGTTCGGAATCTGGATCTGCGTCCAGCTCAGGCCAAAGTTCTTGGTTACATAGACGCCGTTGAAGCCGCCGCCCGGACTGGCAACCAGGGCGTATAGCCAGCCTTCATACTGCTTATCCGCCAAGAAATTGCCGACGAGGTCGGGTTTGGCCAGAGTCACGCGTCCCATGGTGGCGCCGTAGGGAAACGCCGGCGGCAGGGCGACCGGAATGGGCACATCGCCTAAGGGGTTCTGGATCTGGGGATTGCCGCCCAAACCTAGCATTTCGTTCCAGACTTGGCCTTCGTTGGGGCTCTCGTAAATGCCATCGCCCGCAAAAGCGGCAAATACGATTTGCAAATTGCCGGGTTTGCCGACGGCATTGACGGTGCCGCTCTCGGGATCGAGGACCACGTCGGTGGCGTTGCCGGGGCGATCAAAGTCCAGTGTTCGCCGCCGTCGAGACTGCGGTAGAGCCCGCCATTGGTCCCGCTCATGGCCGCATAGACGATGACGCCGCCCGATGGGGTGGGATTGGGATCGATGACGATCTTATTGGTCGTCATTCCTTGAAATACATGATTCCGCATGGGCGAATTGAACGCCAGGGTGTTGCCGTTGGCGTCGACGTTGGTCAGGCTGTCCAGCAGCGTCCAGGTGGCGCCACCGTCCATGGACAGCAGGAAGCCCACGCCATACTGTTCGGCGGCGGTCGAGTTCGAGTTGTCGCCGGTACCGGCCTCGCCGTCGCCGGTGCCGGCAATCACGATCGACTGGCGCGGTCGTTGTTGCGCGAAAACGGCGATGCTGCCGATATTCAAACTGAATGCCGGCCCAAAATTCGTCAGCGGGATATAGGTCGGGCCGCCGGGATTCGTGGTCAAGAAATCAGTGGTTTTCCAAACGCCGCCCGTCATGCCGCCGACGAAAACCGTGTTGCCGGAGGGGTCGGCTGGGTCGACGGCGATGGCGCTTACTTGGCCCGCATTGGCGCCGCCATTCGCCGAAGCAGGCCCGACTGCCGTCCAGGTGGTCGAGGACAGCGGATTGGTCGGATCCATGGTGAAGACGCGGAACGTCGCCGTCGCTTGATCGCCAACGGATTCACCGAGGCCAGTGGTGAGAACAGGCTGTCCCAACTGCAGCGACCAGCTATTGAGCGTGCCGGTCTTTCCCGATTTGCTCGAGCTGATTTCGAGCGTCCAGGCGCCTTTGGAATCGAAACCGCCGCTGGTAAACAGATCTTGCAACGGTTCTTCGGGAATGAAGTTTCCCGTGAACGGGGGGCCGCCATCGTCGATGCCGGTCGAAGCCGAATCCTCGAAAACGGTATTCGTGAAGTTGGCCTGGGTGCCCGTGCTGCCGGCGGCGCTCACCAGCGTGATCCGAATCGGCGTGGGCGGGATGCCGACGGGCGGAGAAATCAGCGTGATCGTAAGGTCCGGATCGCGTGGATAGGTGATATTCAGACTTACCGAGATCTGCTCGTCGGTGCTCAGGACATAGCTGTTCGGGACGTTGATCGTGGAATCGGAAACGACGCCGGCCGTATTCAGGCTGCCAAGCCCCACCGGCCCGCCGGTCGAAGTATAGGTGATCGGCGTAAAGCCACCGGTGGTCACTTCGGTGAGCAGATCGACGCCGGCATTCTCGTTGGTGTCGAGCGCATTGCCCTCCTCGTCCGTGACGGTCGATATCGTTTGACCCGACTGGTCCTGCACGGTCGATGCGAACACGAGCGTGTAGGTGCCGGAAACTGCCAGGGGCAGCGGCGCGGTGCCGTCCGGCGTAAGGATGTTGATCTGATAGGTTCGCGGGAAATTCGCATCGGGATCGGTTCCAAGCGGGTCGGGCGTTATCGAGAACGAGGCGGGAATGGCCCCGCCTGGGCCAACGCTCCCTTGCGGGCCGATCACGCGTAACACGTCGGCCCCCGAGATAGTGGCCGGGTTCATGTTGCGGTCGAAGACCACATCGATGGCGCTGTTGGTCGCATTCAGTACCACGGTTCCGGATGCCGAATTCGGCACGAACGTGTCGACGATGTGCGGTCCGGGAATGACGATGGGCAACGTGCTGGAAAGGTAGGGCGCCTGGAAGAAATTGTTCGCCGCGTTATAGGTGCCCGGGTTTACGGGCGTCGGAATGGCGAAAAAGTCCGTGGGAGTTTTGCCGCCTGTTCCGTCCGCATTTTCGTCCATCAAGTTGCCGGTCTTGAAGAACTCCATGGACCAACTGGTGAGCGAGCCCACGTTACCGGTAGCGAGGGCCACGATTTCGAGCGTCCAGGTTCCCTGGGCACTGATCGCTCCGCTGGAGAGTAACCCGGAGAGCGATTGCTGCGGAATGAACCGGCCGTCAAATGGCGAGTTGGCGGCGTTAATGCTGGTGTTGGCGCCATCGCTGAACACAGTGTTGACGTAATTGCGCCGGTGGTTCCGCCCACGCCCGCAGCCAAGGTGATGCGCGTACCATTCGGCGATATCAAGGTGAGCGTGAGATCGGAATCGTGGCGCATAGGTCAGGTCGACGCTGACGGCGATTTGGGTATCGCTGGAAAGGGCAAAGTTGTCGGGAACCGTCAGCACGGAATCGGAGGTCACCGGGTTTCCGGGTGAGGTCTTGGTTCCCAGAACCTGCGGCACGTTGGTGCTTTGGTAGGAGGCTTGGTTGATTATTTCGTCCGTAAGAACAGGAGCAATCTGATAGCTGTAGGTGCCCGCGCCAAACTGCGGTTGTACCGAGACGAGATACTTGCTTGCCCCCGCTTGCACTTGCTGGGCGAGCGAGAGCGACGAAGTCTCGTCGAACAGCGGCGTCACCAAAAGCACGGGCACGACGGTGCCGACAACGCTGCCCGTCATGCTGGTATTGTTCGCGCTGTGGAAGTAGACCGTCACGGCGCTCTTCTGGAAACTGCTGGCAGCGACGGGCCGATCGAAATAAACGACGAAACCGTCGAAGACAGGCGTACCGTCCGTGGTGGTGCTGGTGTTGAAGGTGACCGGATTGCCGTTAAGATCGGTCGCCGTGGAAGGGGTGATGGGCCCCATGGTGCTGCCGTTGACGCCGGGGCTGCTGGGTTCGATGATCGCCCGCGGGCCACCGGCGAATGTGGCCGTGCTGGTCAGAATCTGGTTCTTTTCCGTGCCGCTGGGGGAGCCGTTGAGATTGCCCGTCCAACTGGCCACGATGAGACCGTCTGCGACGGCCAGTCCCTCGCCGGCGCCAAAAGCGAAGGTGGTGTCGGTGTTGCCGTTTCCGGCTGAGAAGTTGTCCGGAATGGGGCCCAGACTTACCGCCTCGTCGGTGATCTCGTTGAAGGCCGTGCCGTCCTTGGTCCCGCCGCCGTTGGGCAGAACGACCGTTCCCGCAGTGTTGAGATAGGTCTGCGTAAACGATTGACCGGCGTCTACGCTGACTCCCACATAGCGAGCCACCCTGGCATCGGCGGCATCGTAGCGAGCATCGTACCAGGTCGCGACCACCGTGCCGGTCGACTGATCCACGGCAAGGGCCGGAGAGAACTGGGCGCGGCCCGTGACGACGCCGTCTTCATCCAAGGCGCCCGAGAAACCGTCATTGTCCGTGTAGTCGTCATTGACCACCGTGGGGGACGACCAGGTTAGGCCGCCGTTGGTCGACGTAACGATGAAGATTTCCGTGTTGTCGCCCGAAGCTCCGGCCAACTTGCCGACATAAGCGACATACAGGTTCCCCTTGGTGACGCTGGCGGCCCCAAGAGTGTTGTCCGCGGCGATGACCGGATTGGGGCCGACCCCCAAATTCGGCGATGCCGTGGTCAGCAGCGGATAAACGGACGCGTCAGTTCCCGGAACGGGAGCGACGCCGCCGACGGCAGTGCCGACAACGGTATTCTTTTCCACGTTGGGATTGGCGAAAATCTGGCTGAAATTGCCGGTAAGGTTGATTTGCCACTGGGGGAGGAACTGAACGGGTGGGGTTGCGCCAACGCCCGATTCGGAAACATTGTCGATCAATTCGAGCGTCCATACGCCCACGGGGTTCTTGGTAAGGTTTCCATTGCTGATGTTGAGATTGGCAAAAGTATCGGCCAAGAGCCCGGACAGGTCGCCACCCCCGAACCCCGGTTCTGGCTGGAAATGCCCGATAAACGGAGCCGCGGCGCCGGTGTCTTGAATGCTGCGCGCGGCCGTAGGATCGAAAAAGGTGCCCAGATCGCTGAAAGTATCCTGGGCTATCCCCATGTTGGCGCCGGTAATCCCCTCGCCTGTGTTAACGCTCGCGTCGTCATTTTCGTTGTTGAGGAGCAGGAATATACCGTTGTTCCCATTGGTCGGGAAAATGGGATTGGTAGTGTTGACGTTCGGTTCGTTGGCGCTGGGCGGGAAGACGATGATCTCCAACTCGTTCAAGTCCGGATCGACCAGATCGATACCGACATTAATGCCGGTGAGATTGAACGGAATCGTCACGCCGCCCACGGTCACCGACGTAGGCAATGCGCCGGTGGTGATCTGAAAGTAAGTGGCCTGCGGCGTGCTCACGGTCCCGTTGGGAGGCGGTGGCAGGGCATCGAGGACATTCGATGCGTTCCCTACGGGCGTCTCGACAAAAGCCTTGCCAAAGGCCGTGGTCTGCATACGCGAAACGTCGATTTGATTCTGGCCGAAATCGTCGTAAACGGTAGTGACCTGGCCGGCCGTGGTAGCGGTTGCGCCCGTGGCATCCGGAGAAAGCTGCAGAGTCCAAGAAGTGATCTGGCCCACGTCGCCGCTGCCGTTCACCACCTCGAGCTTCCAAAGGCCGGTTTCCAGAATAATGCCATTGTTCTTGGCAAAAAAATCGGAAAAGGACTCCTGAGGCAGGAAGTTTCCCGTGTAAGGAGGAACGGCGGCGTTGCTGGTAATGGAAACCGTGGCATTAGCAGAGAAAACGGTGCCCGTAAAATTGCTTTGGGGTTGGCCAGAAGTCCCGACATTTTGAGCAAGCGTTATGATGTTGGGCATACTTCCCTGAATGGAGAGGCCGTTCGGCGCAATCAGGAAAAGGGCCAGATCGCGCGTATTCGCGATCGCGATATTGACGGTGACCCTGATCTGCTGGGCGTTGGTCAGGTCATTCGCGCCCATAATATTGATTTGCGAAATAGTGGTGGTAGTTTGTCCCGGGGCGGCTGCCGGAATCGACAGTGGCGTATCGGTCGAGGTATTGGTTGTGGTTTTGGCGTCCGAGGCTGGGTTGATAACGCCTTGGGAAACGGTGATGCTTGGCGAGGTTACCTGCTGAGGACCGGTGGTCGCATCTAACGTGGTATCCTGGTCGGCGTTCAAATATTGAGGCGCGCTGAAGGTGAAACCGCCGTCCGAAGAGACAACCTCCTTCACCGAATACGGATTGAACCCGGGAGGCGTCGGACTCGGGGGAGTTTCATCCGTCGACCAGGCGATGTAAATGTTGCCGACACTGGGATCGTTCCCGTTGGTTCCATTATGGAGCTGCGAAGTGTCGATGGCTATGGATGGGTCGAAAACGGGGTCAGCCGCGTCCCAAGCGTAGACCACGACGCTGCTGACGGGTTGTAATTGCTGGAACCCAGTTTGGGGCAGGAGCAGCGTGGTTGGAACAGTGGCCTTGAAATTGTAGCCCTGCAGGACGATGTAGCCCGCGCTGCCGTCCGCCTTTTGCTCGATGTAGGTGACGTAGAAATTGTTGTTCGAGTCCCAAGCGACCGAAGGGGAAATCTCCTGCGGCAGCGGCGGCGGCACCGACGGTGGAGCGACCGTAGGATCGGTATAGGGGTCGGGAATCGAAGCACCGGCATTTCCACTCGAAGTCCATGTCTTTCCGCCATTGGTGGAATAACTGAGCAAAACCTGGATGTTCGTCGCCAGAGTGGTAGTGGGCTGCTTGGTGTCGTCGACCCACACGGTAACCACTTTGTTGGGATCTT
Source organism: uncultured Gemmataceae bacterium (assembly GCA_963748025.1). Lineage (GTDB taxonomy): Bacteria > Planctomycetota > Planctomycetia > Gemmatales > Gemmataceae > CAVVHZ01. The sequence continues at coordinate 173,182 of CAVVHZ010000035.1, read as the reverse complement.
GCGGATCGATGGCTGTTTGCGGCTGCGTGAAGCCGCCGCCGGCCACCGGGGTCAATATTCCTTCTCCCGGCGGAATCACCAAGGCAGAGCCGGGGGTGACCACCGGCACGGGGATGGTCGACAGCACCGTCCGATCTTCGAGGAGCTCGAGTTCCAGGGGCAAGGTGGACTGCAGGCGGAGCGCCTCTTCCGGGTCGACCGAGCAAAGGACTTCTCCGAACGCCCGTCGCGATTGCCGAACAGCCGAGCCATCGACAGGAACTTCATCTTTGCCATCCTCATCAATCGGGGAAGAAAGGCTTGGGGATCGAGCGTCGCACCCGCTTTGCGCTCTCGAACCGCCCGCTCTGTTTTCACTTTGGCAGGCAACTTCAACGTTTCGAAAATCCGGCGTGCGCAGGCCGGGCCTGGAAACATACTATCTAGACGATGCTGGCCCCGCCTTCGATTGCCGGGGAATCCGCAAAAGGAGCAGGCCCGGGAAACTTAGGTACGCCAGGCGGCAACGCGCGACAACCGCGATGGCGGAAAACTTGCACGGCGTAAGCCCCCGGCCGCCCAATCAGGGAAGCCGGCATGCAGGCCGGGATGAAAGGGGTTGCTGTCAAAGGGCTTTGCGTCCATGCCCGGCCCCGCCGATTGGTTTCGTTTTTTGCAGTCGTCCTGGCGTGCAGGATGGGCCGCTAGCGCAGCTGCTCGTCGCTTGAAGAGGGCCAATCCCGCTCAATTCGACAGGCTTACGCAGGCCGCTCCGATCCTGCTTCCACCACCATGTTGCGTATGTTTAACAGAAGTTGTCAATTGCGTCAAAGGCAATTGGCGCTTCGCGAGAGAGGAGGGAGCAGAGAGGAGAAAGTAGATGGTAAAGGATTAGGAGATTGCCGGATTTGCACAGGCATGGACGGTTCGAGCAAGAGAAGCTGAGATGGGGTGCAACACCTTGGGGCCAAACCGAACGATGCAGGATGCGATTTCGAATCGTCTCATCGCCGCGATCAGGGAATGCATCGTTTCAAAAACCAAAAAATGCTGCACAGCCAACTTCCCAATCGATGGGGAAGCTGCCTGTGCGGCATTCGGGGGCAATCGCGGAAATTGGCGGCCACATAGTTACTTCGGGGGGCCGCCTGTATTCGGCTGCGGGATGGGGCCGCCCATCGGAGTCGCCATCATGGTTTTCAGCTTGGGAAGGTCAGGCTGATATTGGTTGTAGTCCAAGAAAACAAAAACTAAACCGACCAACGTCGCACACAGCGAGACTACCAACATCCCTGTATAAGCGTCCGCTCGCGGCGTCGCCTGCCCATAGTTCTGATCGCGTTGGCGAGCGGCCATTGCCGTGCTCCTCTTCAGTTATCGAATGCCTAGGTTGCCTTGATCGCTGTAGCGTTTACTCATGACATTGCTGGCCACTTTGTCACCCACGTGCAAAGGAATGCGACCTTTGCTGGTCGGCCGGCCCACGGCTTCATTGGGACGAGCATTCAGGATGACAATCGTACCCTTATATTCGGGCGGATTTAAGCTGAAGACGTCTAACGTGTTGCCCTCCTTGACGCCCTTGTCGGTGCCGACCGAAATCGTCACCAAGCCGCTCTGCGGATCGGTCTCTTTGATCGTGCCGTTCACGTCGTCGCTGGGCGGATTGACCGCCGGGGCGCCGCTACGGGAGACGGCAATGTTGGCATCCGCTTTTCTGAGGGTCTTGCTCATGTTTTCGAGCTGAACGAGCAAGCGTTCGTTCATTTCTTGCGTCCGCTTGGCGGCGATCTCCATTTCCACGGCCCGATCGCGGAACACCTGGACATCTTTTTCTTTGGTCGCCAAGTCCTTGTTGCGCTGCTCGACCATGTTGTGAAGATAGGCCACTTCCGCCTGAAGTCTTTCCATCTGGCCGGTCAAGCCATTTTGGTTGGCAGTGACATTCGAGTTCTTCGCGGTTTCGGCTTCCAGCCTGGCCTGGAGCGTTTGCACCTGCCGGTTAGCGGCGGCTTGCGTGTCCTTTACCTGTTGTTCTTTCGCTTTGATCTCGGCCAAATAGCTCGAAATCGCTTTTTGGGCGTTGGCTACTTCATCCTTGTAGGCAGTAGCATCCGCCTTAGCTACGTTGAGCTGAGCGTTGACGAGATTGTAAGCCGAGTGCCAATTGGTGCGAGCCACGTAGGACATCACGATGAATGCGCCTACCACAAGGCTCAAAACCAGATTGACAATGGCAAGTATTTTCCCCAGCGTGGTCATTTTTCAGTCCCCCCTATCGGAGTTGCCCACACGGCCCAGACTCGCCTACCCCTGCGTGCTGGCTCCGATTATGGCTCTTGGCCACAAGAATGGCCGCCCGATTGTCCCCCCGAGACAAGCGGGGCGGGACTATGCCGTGGGACTCTGTGTCTGTCAGTGCACAGATTATGGTCGCGACGCAACATTCGAGCCTTGAAGTTCCTTGAGTCGTGCGTCCAGCCCCTGCCGTCGCGTAGTCAGGATCTGCAATTCCGCTTGACGATTGTACAGCAAAGGCATCAGATATTCTTGCCGTTCGAGCGACTTTTGCTCCGCAGCCAGTCGTGCGGCCAAATCGCCGCGCAATCCTTTTTGCGCCCCATCGCCATTCATCTGGATCGATAGCCTCTTCTCCTCGTCAACCAGCTTGTTTTCTTCCTCGACTACCTGGCGAATCTGTTCTTGCAAAGCGGCGTACTGTTTGTCGAGGCTGTCGAGGCTTGCCAAGCCATTGATAGGCTGGTTGGCGGCATTGACGACTGGGCCAGTTGCGGCAGCCCCTGAGCGTCGTATTGGAGCACGCCTTTTTTGTAAACCAACTCCTTCGGCACACCTTTGCCGCTACGCAAGCTTTCGAGTTGATCGGCGTACCATTTATCCAAAATGGGACGACGGGCATCTTGCTGAGCGTACTGCGGCCTGGTCGTCTCGACTTCGGTCACAGTCTTTTTCAAGGCATCGCCCAGCTTGCGAAGTTGGTCTTGGCGCTCCTTGGATTCCGCTTTCCAGTCCATGCGGTTGCTGTAGACGCCGAATCCCCACACTGCAAAGAACAGTGCGAGAGCGACGTTCAAAAAAAGTCCGATCTTTCCCAAGCGGGACATGCCTACTTCTCCTAGCGTCCGAGTTCTCGGGAACGAATTTGTTTTTCCAACGCCTGGTTGGCATTGCTGGTGGCGGCCGCTTCTTGATTCGCCTTCTGCAAGGCGTCTTCTAACTCTTTTTGTTGCGCAAAGTCGCGTCCAGATGCTTCTGGGCGCCATCGATTTGCGCCAGCATCGCTTCGATGGCCTGCTTACGTTTGGCAACCAGGCTGTTATGTACGTCGCGGTTCTCTTCTTGTTTCTGCAAGACGGCGCGTTGGTCTTGCAGACGCTCGGCGGAGGCGAGGATTTGGGCTAACAGCTCGCGATGATTGAGCTCGAATGGCTGCGATTCCTTACGAATCGCCAACTCGTAAGCGTCCAGGAGTTCCTTGTTAACGGCTAATTGGTTCACGGCTTCTTGCAGGAAAGCCTTCATGCCGATCACTCCCTGCAAGCGTTGATCGTAGTTTTGAGGCTTATCGCCCAGATTGAAAAGCAAGTGAGCGATGGCCTGGCGACGCAGTTCCGCGCTGAGAGCATGTGGGGCCGCCTGGTCGACGCCAGGCCCCTTGATTTTGGGATCCGCTTTGCCTTCGATGGCTTCGCGAAAAGCGGTTTTGAACGGCCCATCTTCGCCCTGGAGCTGATCCATCGGCTCCTTGGCGATGCGCCGCTTCATCTCTTCGCGGTCGCCGAAAGACGTTGCGATCGGCAGCAGAATCTCGGCCATCTTAGCCCGCTGTTCCGGTTCGCCTCCTGCCTGATTGATGGCATCGTTCAAGGCACTTTGACGCTGACGAACTTCGGCGACTTGCGTGGTCACCGGCTGGCCGCCGGTCAACAGTTGTTGCAGCGTATAGGTGCCGATCTTTTTGGATATCACCTCTCCGTTGAAATCCTTTTCGGTATCATCCAGCGGCAGGCCGTCGCGCAGCAGGTCTTCCTGGAAGACTAGCGTCGACCAGGCGCGCTGCTTACCGTAATCCATAACGGCCACTGCCAAGAAGCCGATGGCAGCGAGGACATTCAGAATCGCCAGTATTTTGCCGAGAAGTCCCATGAGGCGCTCCCAGGGCCGACCAAGGGCAGACGTGACCTTTGTATATCGTCACTTCTGATTCTGCCCGATGAAACGGCTTCTGCCAAGGGTAAACGGCGCAGAGCATGGGAACTTGCTGAAAGCAAACAGAAAAAACGCGGCAAACCTGCTTTTCCGATCGGGACTGAGGCGCGGATGCTACCGTGAGGAGGATTTGAGCGGGAAGAAATGCGACAGAAGTCGAGATTCAGAGCTTTTGCCGAGCATTTCATGAATTAGAGGCGTAGAATTTGTTTGACAACAAGGGGGCCGGACTCGAGCCGGCGCCCTGTGGGGACCCGCTCTCTCCTTCCCGTGCTCTCCTTAAGGGTTTTTCGAATGGGCTTGGACGAGTCCCGGCCTCTGGCGCAGGCCGTCGGCAATTACGACCTCGTCGAGAAAATCGCCGAGGGCGGCATGGGCATGGTCTTCAAAGGCCGGCACCGTGAGTCGGGTCAGATCGTGGCCGTCAAAATCCTTTCGCCCCAGATGGCTGGCAACGAGGTTCTTCTCAAGCGTTTCGAAAAAGAATACAACACGGCCCAAAAGCTCGATCATCCGAACATCGTGCGAGCGCTGGAATTCGGCAAAGTCAACGGCAGCCCCTATCTGGTGATGGAGTATGTCGAAGGTGAATCGCTGGGGCAAAGAATCGCCCGCCAAGGCGCATGCCCGAAAAAGACGCGATTCGTTTGATCGCTCAAGTTGCCCAAGGGTTGCAGCGCGCTCACCGAGAGCGGCTGGTCCACCGCGACGTCAAGCCGGACAACATCCTGGTTACCGTCGATGGCATCGCGAAATTGGCCGACCTCGGGTTGGTGAAAGAAACCGAAACCGATCTGAATTTGACTCGAACCGGCCGTGGCTTGGGCACGCCCCATTTCATGGCGCCCGAACAGTTCAAGGACGCCAAGAATGCCGGGCCGCGCTGCGACATTTATTCATTGGGCGCCACGCTGTACATGATGGTTACGGGCCAAATGCCTTTCCAATCGCAGGGCCCGCTCGACGCTTACATGAAAAAGATCGAAAACAAGCTAACGCCGCCTCGGTCAGTCGTGCCCACGCTTTCGGAGCGACTGGACTGGGCCATTCGCCGGTCCATGAGCGCCGATCCCGATCAGCGCCCCGCAAACTGCCGGGAGTTCGTCGAGGACCTGACGGGCCGCAGCTTACGCAAGCCGGCTACGCCGGCAGAAACACAGCCGGTACAGAGCGAAGTTTGGTATTTGATTTACAGCGACGAGGACGACGTTTCGCATACGGTCAAAGGATCGGTGGCAGGAATCCGCCGTTCCATGAAAGAAGGCTTGCTTGGCGATGCCAGCAACATTCGCGTCTGCCGCACGAAAGAGGGGGAATTCCTTCCGCTGCGCAACTTTCCGGAGTTTCGCGACCTGGTCATCGTTCCTCAGCCCATGGCCAAGAGCCCGCCGGTACAACGGCCTACTCCGGTGACGGCGAACAGCAACATGCGTTCGAGTCGCCCGCTCGATAAGTCGCCGCTTGGATCCGGCCGCAGCGCTCCAACGCCCGTAGGTAATTTTGACTCGACGGCGGAGCATCGGCCTCCACACATTCCCATAACCCATTTTTCGAATCCCGACGTTGGTCCAGGAAGCGGGCTGGGCTGGGTGCAAATGGCAGTTCTCGCCGGCTTGGTCCTGGCCAGCGCCGTGGCGGGGTTTTTCATGTTTCGTTGAGGGAAGGCTCACCCCTGGACGTTGAACCTCTGCAGGACCGACGCTTCGAGGATTCGTGTAACTCGGAGCCAACGGCGACGGTTGTCGGCATCCCACTCGGAACAATGCAACACTAAACGAAAGACTTGAAGTCCGCCGTCGCTGTTGGCTCCGGGTTAAACTTAAGAGTTGCCATCAGCATTTGACAGAGACATCAACATCTATTTCTTCTGCGGTTGCACGACCAGCGCCTTCCATTCTTCGACGGCTCGTTCGCGCTTCCGCTCGTCCGCTCCGGCATCGTAGCCGATCCGCTGCCCATCGGGGAACATGCGCAAAAGCAGGCTATAGGCAAGTTGCCTAACGACCAGTTTGTCGTGTAACAAATAATCGACTACTGCGGTGCGCACGGCGGGCTGGGCCCACTGCTGGGAAACAAAACCCTGAAGAAGTTGCCGCAGCGTCACGATTTGTTTTTCGCTGTAGTTTTTTTCTTTGGCGATGCGCTCCAGTTCGCGTTCGCTATTGGGACTCACTCCCAAGAGATGCCGCAAGCCCTCGACGGCGGCAGCACGCAATCCGGGGTGTTTATCGTCGTTCAACGCGTTCAGGAGGGCAGGAACGTCGCTGAGCGCGGCAAAACAACGAATGGCGAGAGTGCGCGTGGCCGCATCGTTCGCGTGCAGGCATTCTCCCAAGGCCACATCCAAGGTTTTGGTGGTGGACATGCGGCTCAAGTTATCGAGAGCCTGGCTGGCCTCACGGGCAGCGGCAGTAGTCGGCAAAACCTTGGTCGAATACCATTCCGGCAGCCTGGGGAGCAAGCTCGGCCGGCTCCACGAACCCAAGACGCTGTCCCACATAACGATGGTGTTGGGCTGGAGCAAGAATTCCTGAGCGTGGACTTTGAGACTGGCTTCACCCTTGAAAACCAGGAGAGCGACCTCCGTATCCGGCTCGTTGTTCGCGGAAGCACGTGCGTAAGGGAGGCAATTGGCCAAGAGTTCGAGTCCCACTTCGGTGTCCGCATCGTGTAACGTCAAGTCCCAAACTTCTTCGCCGAAACGCACGCGAATTAGGGCCGCTCCCTCCTTCTTGTGGTTCGAGAGCAAAACGCGGCCGCGTTCGAGGCTAAAATCCAGGTCGGTTCCGGATTGACTATTGATGGTCACCTGGGCTTCGAGCACCGGAATAGCCAGCTTGGCGAACTCGGGAAGATTACCCCACAAAAGCATTTGAACGCCGCTGTCGAAGCGAACATCGCCACGGAAGCCCGGCAGCATGAGCAATTGATCGGTGGCGAAAACTCTCCCCTTTTCCGGCGGCAGGCGGGCCCACGTCGGCTGGTTCCGCTCGCGCCGCATGAGCAAACTGGGGAAGCCGGCAATCAGGCGAGGCCGGCCGATCTCGTAGCGCCGGTTTCCCGGCGACGGCATTTGCGGCGGAAGCTTTATTTCGGGAACTGCTTCCGGTTTGGAATCGGGCTTAGCATCGGGTTTGGCCTCGGGGACAACCGGTGTTTTCTCCCCAGGCGCCGGTTTGATCGGCTCCGGGGCAGGCGCCGACTTTGGCGATTCGATCGGCTGTTTGACGGCATCGGGTTTCTTCGGTTCGTCGGCTGGAATCTCCTGCCGCTTCTCGTTATCGGTCCGAGCCAGTTGAGTCAACTCTCGGCCGCCCATCCCCAGGCTCATCCAGAGAGCAACCAACGCGCCCCACGAACAAAACGACGGCTACGACCGGCGTCCAGGACAGGTAGCCCCGATTCGAGCCGCCCACCGGCAACCCGAGGAGCAGCTTTTCGTCGGCGTCTTCGTGCCCCCAGGCGGGCTGGTTGTCGTCATGGGCACTGCTCGCTCGGTCCGCGCGCCGACGCCCCGCCCGACCCTGACCGCGAACCAGGTCGTACATGCGCTCCCGCGCGGTTGGCGGAACATGAGCCGGCTCGCCGAGAACCAACGTCAAGATCTGGTGGCAAGACGCGACTTCGGCAAGATACTGGTCGTCGGCCAGACACTTCTCTTCGATGCGCGTGATCTCTTCGTCGGACAACGAGCTATCCAGATACTGGGCAACGACATTGGCGTCGAAATCCGGATCGCCGCCCGTCACTGCAGGAGTTCCTAGACGCCGGCGCCTCATGACCTGCCGGATGCGCTCGATCAATTCGCGCGCCGGAGGGCTTTCTGCGACCTTCTGTCCGATTTCTCGAGCCTCCTGCGGTTCGAGCGTATCGTCGATATAAGCTAGCAGCGTTCGCAACGTCAGGCGCATGAACGGCACCTCTAAATCGTGGAGAGTGAAGCGTGGAATCGCAAAAGGCCCGACTGCCAACACTCCTTTAGACATTAGTGGAGAAATCTTGATCGATTCGTTCGCGATTCCGCCTTTTTTCTCAACTCTCGGCCTGGTTACGTGAACGGACGTTTACAAAGACTGGGAATTCGACTTGCTCAAATCGGTGGAAAGGATTAATCGCAGCCGGATTCCGTAGTTAGGCCCAAAGCGAGAAACCTCATGGCTAACTGGCTTTCCTGCTGCCTGGTTCTTATTGTCGCGGGATGCGGCAGGGCGGACGAATTGACGTTTGCCGAGCCTACGGCTGACGCCGGCACCGTTTATACGGGCGTACCGCTTGCTCATCGCTTTCACTTTCAGAACCGTTCAGCGCAGGCGCTCAAGATCACCAATCTGCACACCCACTGCGGCTGCACGACCCCCAAATTGGCGAAACTCGTCTACCAACCCGGCGAACGGGGATACCTCGATCTCGAAGTGCAAACCTTATCGCAGCCGGCAGGGCCGCACCAATTTTCGGTGCATATCGAATATGAGATCAACGGCGTGGAGAAAGAAGTCGAAGCCGTTCTGGAGGCCAATTTGGTCAGTGAAATCTCCATTGACCCCGCGAAGCTTGTGGTTCCCGCCGACCATGTCGGTCAGCATCCCTTCACGTTGCATGAGACCCAGCGTGTTCCTTTACATATCGTCGAAGCACGCAGTTCGCTGCCCCACGTCAAGGTCCGCATGAGCGATCCTAAGCAGCGACGAAGCCGGTGACTGGACGCGAACTTTCCACTTGGAGCTCGAGCCGGAGTTGCCGGTTGGAAAACATGAGGCCCGACTCGACCTTTACACGGACGATCCGAAATACGGACATCTGCAGGCGCCTTTCGTACTCGTCAAACAAGACGCCGATCAGATTACTTTCAGTCCGCGGGAGATCGAGATCAGCGCGCCGGCGAGCCGGCCCTTGCCTTCGCGGCTTATCGTTTTACGTAGTCCATCGTCAAAAGAAATGAAAATCGGCTCGATCGAAGCCGACAGCCCAGCCCTCACCACGCGCTGGGCGGCGAATGCCGAGGGCGTGATTGCGATCCGCGTGCAAGTCGACCAAGCCCGCCTTACTGGAGCGGGCCTGGAAAGCGCGATCCACATTCATCTCGAACAACCGACGAAGGAAACTCTAAACATTCCCGTGCATCTCAAACTCGACGATTGAATGCCCGATCGGTTCAGCTCTTTTTTATCGGCGGTGGCTCTTCTTCCCGGTTGCCCATGAGATTTGCCCAGGGTTTCCAGCCCGGCACTTCATTGCAAATAGCCTTGATGCCGGCCATGAGAGGCACGGCCAAGAACAATCCGGGCAAGCCCCAGACTGCTTCCCAAAAAAGGCAGGCGAGCATCACAGTGGTGGCATTGAGCTCGGCTTTGCGGCCGATCACCAGCGGATAGACGACGTATCCCTCCAGGGTGATGATGACCGTGTAAAAGATCAGGAGGGCGACGGCATACCAAGGCGTGGGCGAGGTCATGAGAGAGTCGATGAAGGGCGGAATGCCGGCGAAGAGAGGCCCCAGATAGGGGACATAGGAAGCGACCATGGTGAGCACGCCCCAGGTCCAGGGATGCTGAAGTCGAAAGATCCAGCGATAAGCAATGGCGACGACCAGTCCCAGAACGATATTTACGAGGGTTCGCCAGACCAAATACTTGCGAACTTCCATGGCCATGGCGGTGAGTGTAGCCTTGGCCTGTTCGCGCGACATGCCGCTGTCGCTGAAAATCTCGGTGAGGCGGCTGGCAAGCATCTGCCCTTCCATCATCATGAAAACCATGATGAACATCACCAAAACCCAGTGCCAGAGCCAGCTGTTGCCGTAACTAGCCACCACCCAGAGAGCGTTAGTGAGCGTCTGCCCTTCCGCCATGGTGTTCTGGAGGTAGCCGAAGACGCGCGAATCGCCGGGATCGACCGGGAAGAATTCATCGTTGTCGGCAAGATGCACTACCAGGTCGGCGCATTTGCGCACCAGGTCGTAGATGCGTTTCTGACCTTCTTCAGTGCGTAGGTTGGGGATGTCCTGAAGGATTTTGGGAATGGAAAGCGCCAGGTTGGCGGTAATCACCAAGTTCAAGGTCACGAGTCCGCCGACGACCAACAAGCAAGAAAACGTCCAGCCGAAATGGAGCTTGTGATGCAGCCAATTGGCGGCTGGCCAGATGACGGAAGCCAAAATCGCGGCGAACACGAAGGGAATGAATATCGCGGAGCCGAAATAGAGCCCCATGACGACCGCTAGCCCCGCGAGGAGATTCATTCCCCAGCGTGTGGATATCCCCAGTTTGCCCGAACTGCTGCCCACCTAATTGCTCCCCAGTCTTGGTTTCGTGGATCCTTTTTTCATTACTGGCGTTACCCGCTGGTTTGGATCTGGGCTGCCCGCAGGGTGTTTTGTAGAAGCATGGCGATGGTCAGCGGCCCGACGCCTCCCGGAACCGGAGTGAGCGCCGAGGCCACAAGCGCCACCGCGTCAAAATCGACGTCTCCAGCCAGTTTGCCGTCGGCAAGGCGGTTCATGCCAACGTCGATAACGACGGCTCCTTCGCGCACCATGTCGGCGGTAATGAAGCGGGCTTGCCCGATCGCCGCCACAAGAATGTCGGCCTGTGTCGTCAGCCGCGCCAAGTCGCGGCTCCGCGAATGGCAGACCGTAACCGTGGCGTTCGCATGCGCCGCTTTCTGCATCAAGATTCAGCGCCAGAGGCTTGCCGACAATATTGCTACGGCCGACGATCACGACGTCGGCACCCTCGATCGGTATCTGATCGCGAATCAGTATTTGCTGGATGCCGGCGGGCGTGCACGGCAAATAGCGAGGATTCCCGGAGGTCAAGAGCCCCAGGTTTTCCGGGCCAAAGCCATCCACATCCTTGATCGGATTAACAGTTATTATGACGCGGCTTTCGTCGATGTGCGGCGGAAGCGGAAGTTGCACCAAGATGCCATGGACTTGAGGATCCGCGTTCAGCTTCCCGATCAATTCGAGCAAGTCGCGTTCGCTGGTTTCGGCGGGCAATTGGTGCAGCCAATTTGCCAGGCCAGCCTGCTCGCAGGCCCGGCACTTATTGCGCACATAAATCTGGCTCGCCGGATTGTCGCCAACGAGAACTGCCGCCAGGCCAGGGCGAACTCCGTGGCGCTTCGAAGAAGGTAGTGGCTTCTCGGCGCAGTTTCCTCATTTAACACGAGCGCAAGTTTCTTCCCGTCGAGCAGCTTTGCCGGCATCACGGATTCCTTCCCATTTCCTTCACGGCTCGACCATGTCGTTCGCTGCGGGCTTGTCGTCTAGCGTGTCCGGATCGGGCTCCCAGGCAGGATCGGTCTTGCCTGCGAGGCCATTCTTGACTGCAGGTAGCATCATGAGGACCAGTTCGACGATTGGGTAACCAAAAGCCACTATCAGGCCGAAAGCTGACATCAGGGCGGCAAAGATGGTATTCCCAACGAGCGGATTGTTCTGGCCAGTTTGGGCTTGCACCGCTTGGTTGCCTCCATGATTTCGGGACTCATCATTTGCTGAACGATCACGCCCATAGTTGCCCAAAGGATGCCGATAATCGAGTAGCCTATTCCAGTGAAGCGGCCCCAGCGTTTCATTCTTAGAAAGCCGATGCCGCTCACGATCAACAGGCAGCCCGTGAAGAAACTCATAAAGATCGAGAAACACTGCAGGGCAAAATAACCGGGAACCTTGTTCATCTCGGCAAAAAAAATGCCCGGGGAGGGCTGGCCGGGGGGTTGCGGGAATAGGGCAAAGAGCTTGTCCATGAACAAGACAGGAATGCCACAGCAAAGGCTGGTGAACCCTCCCAGTGCTCCGAACACAATATTCAAAATCCCGATCACGCTTATGATCGTCGGTCGCTTGAGGGGCATCTAATCAAAGGTCCTTCCGGCCTGGTGAAGGTGCGCGAGGTCGTGCGCTCTGAAAGTAGCGGATGATCCGTGAACTGACAAGGAAGATCGGAAAGAGAAGGCTCCAGTTGACGCGGAATCTTCGGTCGACCAGGCGAGAATCGGGCTCTTGGGGTAGCGGAAGTCGCCAGACTTTCGAGCTCGGGTGAGCGAACATTGCGGAATATCGGAACTCTTGCCCGTTCCGCTACGCGACGCTCTGTAGCGGAAGTCGCCAGACTTCCGATGCGACCCGCTAGGAATTCTCGAATCGTCCTAGGATTTCGAGCCGGTGGCCCGTGACCCGGAATCCTTGCCTTCGCAAAGAATCCACAAGATAGGGATCGAGCTTGAAAGGCAGACCGGGATCGTAGGGGGTTTCCAGGTCGCGAACTTGGCCGGACTTCAAGCAGTGAAGGTGGTAGTGCTGATCGCAGCGGCCGTCGAATCGGGCCGGGCCGGTGCTGTCGCACAACTTGGTCGATAATCCTGCCTCAACCAGGGCCTCGAGCGCTTTGTAAACGGTTGCCAAGCTTACCGAGGGAATCTGCTGACGCACGGCTGCGAAAACCTGATCGGCCGTGGGATGTGCGGTCGTCGATCGAAGATAGTAAAAAACCGCCTCGCGTTGCCTGGTGTAGCGTAAACCTGCCTGGGCCAGAGCAACGTGCAATTCGACGCTTCGCGACGAAGCGGTGTCCAGTTCCGGTAATGCTGACTTCATACGCCTTGATTTAGGCCGGTGGCCGCCAAGCGTCAAGCAGTTTGCAGCCGGGTTCACAAGAGCTTCATCCAATGGCTTCACATGGTTTGGGCATTCTGAAAGAACTCATCCGATCCCAGGATTCCTGCGACCACTTGATCGTCTTTACCGCCGCGGACGATGAAATCGATCCAGCCTTGAAGGGACGGGGCGTCAACCGGCCGGCCCAAGAAAAGCGTGTAAACGGTCGACACGAACCGGGAATCGGCTTCGAGGCTGGTGGCGACCTCGGTGGCCAGCGCAAGATGAGAGTAGCCGGCGTTTAAGTAAGGCAAAAGCATCGCCTGGGTCGACTCGCCCGGAAGTCGGCCCAATGAATCGAGGTAGATGCTGTTGAGGAAGCCCACCTGCGTGCCGTGACCGCGGACAATGAAATACTCGGGCGAACCTTGCAAGAGAGCCTGGAGCTGGCGTGACGTATCGCCGCCTTCGAGAAACAGCATGGAATTGGTAAAGCCGGTGGGGTCAGGGGCGCGGAAGCGTCGCTTCGTAAACGGCGTTGATGATGAGCGCCCGCCGCTCGAAACTTTGTTCGATGTCATAAGCCACGAATGTGCGATTGACTCCACTGGCGAGTTGTTGCACCCAGTAGGCCAATCCTTGAGGGTCGGGAGATCGTTGCAACAAATCGTGATAGAGCGCAGTGACGTAGGAGGTGTTAGGCGTTTCCACGTTATTGGCGATGGACAGGGGCACCGTGGAACTGCTGCCGAGGAAAGCCGCGTTGGCTTGGAAAGTCGCCGTGATGATGTGCGAGCCCAGCGTCAAAGTGGAAACTTGCAACGAAGCCTGGCCTGAACTGTTCAAGGTGGCTGTGCCGAAGTCAGTCGTACCTTCGGAAAAATCGACGATGCCCGTAGCGGCGCCGGTGGCTGAGGTTACCGTGGCCGTGAAGGTCACCGGCTGACCCGGCGTTGCGGGATTCGGGCTAACCGAAAGCGATGTAGATGTGGCGGCGGACAGGGACCTTACCGTTTGTGTGGTGGAAGCGGTGCTGGTGGCGAAATTGGCGTCGCCTGAATAGGTCGCGGTAATGGTGTTCGATCCTGACGGCAGACTGGAAACTTGAATGGTCGCTTGCCCGGCGCCGTCGAGCGTTGCGCTGCCAAGATCGATAGCCCCCTCGGTGAAGTCGATAGTGCCGGTCGGCGTGCCGGAGGCCGCACTCACGGTGGCCGTGAATGTCACGGACTGATTTAGGGTAGATGGATTGGGACTCCCGGAAACGCTGGTGGTGGTGGCGACCAAGACAGGATTCACCACCTGATCGGTAGTGCCGAAGCTAGCCCCATTGTTCGTATCGCCTTCGTAGGTGGCGGTGACCGTCGTGGTTCCCAGTGGCAGGCTGGAAATCTGCATTGTGGCTTGGCCATTGTCGTCGAGTGTGGCGGTTCCGAAATCCGTCGTGCTATCGGAGAAATCAACCAAGCCCGTAGGCGTGCCTGCCACGCCGGTAACGAACGCGGTAAAGGTCACGGACTGGTTCACGGAAGACGGATTGGGATTGCCGGATACGGTTGTAGTCGTGGCGCCCGCCACGGTTTGATCGGTAGTGCCTGTGCTGGAGCCATTGTTGGCATCACCTTCGTAGGCGGCTGTAATGGTAGTCGTTCCGGCGGGCAGGGTGGAAATTTGGATGCTGGCTGTGCCGCTGCCGTCGAGCATAGCGGTTCCGAAATCGGTGGAGCTATCGGAAAAATCGACCAATCCCGTGGGCGTACCTGCGTCGCCGGAAACTACGGCAGTAAACGTTACCGATTGACCCGCTGTGCTTGGATTAAGATTGCTGGAAACACTCGTGGTGGTCGCGGCGGTCACGACCTGATCAGCATTGGCGAAGCTGCCTGCGTCGCTGCTGTCACCGAGATAGGTGGCGGTGATCGTTGTTGTTCCCGACGGCAAGCTGCCAATTTGCATGGTGGCTGTGCCGGTGTCGTCGAGGGCGGATGTCCCGAAATCAGTCGTGCTGTCGGAGAAGTCGACCAAGCCAGTCGGCGTGCCGGCGTCGCCGGTAACCACGGCCGTGAAGGTTACCACTTGACCTTCTACAGAGGGATTGGGATTACCGGAAAGATCGGTCGTAGTGACAGCCTGGACAGTTTGATCCGTGGCGCCGGAGCTGGTGGCGTTATTCGAATCGCCCAGGTAGGTTGCCGTGACGGTGGTCGTTCCCTCGGGCAGCGCGGAAATCTCCATGATCGCTGTGCCGCTGTCATCGAGGGTGGCATCTCCAAAATCCGTCGTGCTATCGGAGAAGTCGACCATCCCGGTCGGTGTGCCATTGAGGCCGGAAACTACAGCGGTGAACGCCACCGACTGCCCTTCGGTGCTCGGATTTGGATTGCTGGAAACATCTGTGGTGGTTCCGGTCTCCACATCGGGGCCTGCAAAAGGCTGGCCATTGAAAAGGAGGTTCGCGTTCAGGCCCTGGAGCACGGCCCCACTGGTGGGCACCAACCGCACTTCGAGCGTTTCGACGTTCAAAGAAACTTCCGGCGCCTGCCGTCGCCTGGATGCCTTGCCGCCAGGCGTCCGGAGAGAGCGCATTTGCCATTGTTGGCGCCACTTTTTGACAATGCTCATGAGCAGGACTCTCCGAAAGCCGAATTCGCTTCGTGCGGTGGGTGCTGACTGGGGCTTGGGCCTAGCCGAATCCTAGGACAAATGTCTGCGTGATGCTTCCAGTATCAGCAGGCATGGTGGGCGGGGCAACGCAGAATGATAAGGACGGCTGGAGATTCCAGGAGGAATACTCCCAAGTTGCGGAATATGCGGAGAACGACGCTTCTTCGGTCCCTATAATAGGGGAGCCGCCAAACCCCGCCTGCGTTCTCTTTCCTCAGTTAAGGAAGTACGGTGTTATCTCAGCTCGCTGGTCTTATGATCGCATGTTCCTCGACAATGGCTAGCGCAGCCCGGGCGGCTGGCCTCCAACTTAAAGACGGCGACCGCATCGTTTTAGTTGGAGGCACGATGATTGAGCGCGAACAGCGTTACGGTTTCTGGGAAGCCGCGCTCACGCTTTTGCATCCCGAACTGAACCTCACTTTTCGCAACTTGGGCTGGAGTGGCGACACCGTTTTTGGCGACGCCCGTGCCGGCTTTGGAACCGCGGCGGATGGCTATCGCCTTCTCAAGCAGCAAATTACTGCAGCCAAGCCGACGGTTTTGCTGATCGCCTACGGCGGGAACGAAGCGTTCGACGGCGAAGCGGGGTTACCGCGTTTTCGGAAAGGGATGCAGCGATTCTTGAGCGACTTGACGCCGCTGCACGCTCGCATTGTCTTGCTCGCGCCCATGGAGCACGAGCGTTCGCCCGTGAACGCCAACCCGAAAATCCGCCTTTATCGCAAGGCGATCGAGGAACTGGCTTGGGAACAGCACGTCGGCTTCGGCGACGTTTTCGCCGGGGCCCGCGACACGCCTAAGGCGGTTCGCAACAAATGGACCGACGACGGCGTCCACCTCAACGCCGAAGGCTACCGGCGAACGGCTCCTGGGTTCTGCCGGCTGTTCGCGGGGCCGAAGGCAGTTGATTAGTTCGAGTTCGACTTGTCGGAAGGTGGATCGATTCTCGAATCGCGATTCGCGATCGATCCTCTTCTGCCAGCGCGATCGACCGAGGGGCACGTCATTTGTAAAGGCCTTAAACCTGGGATTTATCGCCTGTCGGTCGAGCAGGATTCAGAACCGGGCAAGAAGAACACCTTAGCTCAGGCGACGAACGTCGAATGGGCAAAAGGAAGGGCGGTGCGTTTGGACTTCGAAAATGGACAATTCACCAAAGTTAGGAAGGCCGTCATCGCTAAGAATGTGCTTTATTTCAGCCGCTACCGGCCGGAGAACGAAACTTATCTCTTTGGTTTCCGCAAGCACGAACAGGGCCAGAACGCCGCCGAAGTAGCTGAATTCGACAAGCTCGTGGCCGATGCCGAGGCTCGAATCGAACGCAAGCCGGTGAAG
The DNA here is from genome assembly GCA_963748025.1 of uncultured Gemmataceae bacterium. GTDB lineage: Bacteria > Planctomycetota > Planctomycetia > Gemmatales > Gemmataceae > CAVVHZ01. The sequence continues at coordinate 156,372 of CAVVHZ010000035.1, read as the reverse complement.
ATCAACTTTGTCATGCAACGAATCGACCCATGATCTGACAACTCCGATGCACCTGGGCCGCGAGCTCGTGGCGGACCAAATTACTTCGGATCGAACCAATCGTTGAATCACCAACCCACCCTGGACCGTTTCTCATGAAATCCAGTCATAGGTTTTTTGAACGCTTTTGCCTGTTTGGATTCTGGCTGCTTCTCGCGAACCCGGTGTGGGCCCAGCGCGAACTCAAGGAAATCCCCGATCCCGATCCCGAGCTGGAACGCAAGTCGTTCCAGGTGGCTCCCGGATTCGAGGTCAACCTTTTCGCGGCCGACCCCTTGTTGGCCAAGCCGATTCAGCTGAACTTCGATGCCGCCGGCCGGCTTTGGGTGGCGACGTCCGAAGTCTATCCGCAGATCAAACCGGGGCAAAAAGCCAACGACAAGATTCTGGTCCTTTCCGACACGCGCGGCGTAGGCAAAGCGGACAAGATCAGCGTCTTTGCCGATGGCCTGCTCATCCCCACGGGAATTGCTCCAGGCGACGGCGGCGTCTATGTCGCCAACAGCACCGAGCTGCTGCATCTCCGCGATACCGACGGCGACGGCAAGGCCGATAGCACGCGGATCGTTCTTTCGGGGTTCGGCACCGAGGATACGCATCACATCCTGCATGCTTTTCAATGGGGGCCGGAAGGCTTTCTTTATTTCAACCAGTCGATTTACATCCATAGCCACCTCGAGACGCCGTTCGGCGTCCGCCGCCTGGGTGGAGGCGGGGTCTGGCAGTTTCGACCCGACAATATGAAACTGGAAGTTCTGGCTCGCGGGTTCATCAACCCCTGGGGATTTCAGATCGATCCATGGGGACAATCGTTCGTCACCGATGGCGCGGGAGGGGAAGGTATTAACTATTTGATGCCGGGCGCTTCCTATGCAGCGACGCCCGGCGCAACGCGCATTCTTGCCGGGCTCAATCCCGGCAGTCCGAAGCATTGCGGACTGGAAATCATCAGCGGCCGCAATTTTCCCGGACGATTGGCAGGGCGACCTCATCACCAACGATTTCCGCGGCCATCGCGTTTGCCGATTCAAGCTGTCCAGAGATGGCTCGGCTTACGCATCACAGGAGATGACGGAACTTATCCGCTCGACGCATCCTGCTTTTCGACCCGTGGACGTCAAGATGGGGCCGGACGGGGCGCTCTATATCGTCGATTGGTACAACCCGATCATTCAGCACGGCGAAGTCGATTTCCGCGACCCGCGCCGCGACCACACCCACGGCCGAATTTGGCGCGTGACCGCGAAGAATCGCCCGCTCGTGCCATCGCCGCATCTGCTCACGGCCAGCCCCGCTGAGTTGCTCGAAGATCTCAAAGAGCCAGAGACTTGGACACGGACGCATGCCAAACGCGTCATGCTGGAAAAACACAGAAGCGTGATGGAGCCTCTGCTCGACAAATGGCTCGTCTCGCTGAATCCAGCCGATCCAAATGTCGAACATTATCGGCTGGAAGCGGCCTGGACTTATCAAACATTGGACAAGACCCGGCCTGATCTTCTGCGTACTTTGCTTCAGGCTCATGATGCACGAATCCGAGCCGCGGCGCTCCGGATCTTGGCGTTTTGGCAACCGGAAATGCCCGACGCCTTGGCGTTGCTTCGTCATGCCGTTAAGGATTCGGAGCCCCAGGTACGGCTGGAAGCTGTACGCACACTCGCCGCCAATACGGCTCCCGAAGCGGTTCTGGTCGCGCTTCAGCGCTGGATAAACCAGTCGATAAATACCTCGATTACGCCCTGTATACAACAGTACGCGATCTCGAACCGCGTTGGTTTGGCCCGTTCCGAGCCGGCAAACTCGATTTTGGCGATAAGGTTGGCCATCTTCAGTTTGCCCTCGGCGCGATGGCATCGGCTGATGCGGTGACGCCGCTTTTGAAGCAACTTCGAAGTGGGAAAATTGCCGAGAAACAAGCCGCCTCCATGTGGGCCTTGGTGGCGAAGTTCGGAAAGCCCGAGGACCTGCACGCCGTTTTCGATCGGCTCGGTCAGCAGCCTCGGCTGACCGAACCAGATCAGTTGGTCGTGCTCGACGCGCTGGAATCGACTGCGCGGCAACGTGGCGTACGCCCCACGGGAGACTTGAACCCCATCGCAAAGCTGATGGAAGAACGCGACGAAGCCGTCCGTTGTCGGGCTCTACGGCTGGCAGGGCTGTGGAAGCTGGAAAAGGTCCGGGCACAGTTGAATGCTTCCGCGGTCAAGGAAACCAGCAGTTTGTCGGAACGCTCTGCCGCCATGGCAGGCCTGGCTTCATTGGGCGGCGAAGCTAGCGTGCAGGAATTGAGCGAACTGGCAAAATCGGCTAAGACCACCAGTGCCCGAACGCAAGCTGCGATTGCCTTGAGTTCGATCAATGTCGACAAAGCCGCTGCATCCCTGGCCACAATCTTCGCCCAAAATTCGCCCGACCAGAACCCGGCGGAGTTGATCCAAGCGATCCTTCAACAAAAACAGGGCCCCAAGGCTTTGGCCCGGGCGTTGTCGACCGCATCCTTGCCGGCTGACGTCGCCAAACTGGCGCTCCGCGCGGTTCGAGCCAGTGGCCGCGAAACTAAGGAGTTGACTGCGGCGCTGAACAAAGCGGGTAAGCTGGGCGCCAAGCGGCCGGCCCCCAACCCGACTGAGCTGGCCCACCTAATGGCCGAAGTCCGCTCGCGGGGTGATGCCCATCGGGGTGAAAGCGTGTTTCGCCGCAAGGAATTGACTTGTTTCAAGTGTCATGCCATCGGCGGCGCCGGCGGCCAAGTGGGACCGGACCTGAGCAGCATCGGTGCAAGTGCTCCGGTCGATTACTTGATCGAATCGCTACTGGTTCCGAATAAGGCGGTCAAGGAGAACTACCATTCCTGGGTGGTATCGACCAAGGATGGCAGCTTCTTCACCGGCATTAAGGCGCGCGAGTCTAACACCGAACTCGTGCTGCGCGACGCCGAAGATCGGGAAATCGTTATCCCACTAAGCAAAATCGAAGATCGTGCCATCGCCCCGTCACTTATGCCGGAAGGATTGACCGACGGACTGACGGAGGGCGAATTTCTGGATCTGGTGCGCTTTCTTTCCGAGCTAGGCAAGGTTGGACAATCGGTCGCGCCCAAAATCAGGCTGGTCCGCCGTTGGCAGGCACTCGAGCCCAATGCTGCCGCCTACAAACTCATCACGCGAACGACCTTCGCCGCCGTTGCGACCAACGGTTCGGGACTTGTATGGAATTCCCAATACGGCCGCGTTGATGGCGAGTTGCCTGGCGCCGAACTGCCCAAGTTCAAACTAGGGATCGCGTTTACCAAGGATTCGCGCTCGATCGCCTTTGTGCGCTGCGAAGTTGAGGCGACGACCCCCGGACACGTTGGCTTGAACCTGGGAACCCCGGGCTCAACCTATGGCATGGTTCGCAGCCGGTCGCGATTTCCGATCCCGTTCAAGTGAAACTGAACGCTGGCAAAAACGTGTTGACGTTTGCTTTCGATCTAACCGAAACGAAGGCCCCGATCCGGCTGGAGTTTGTCGAGGTTCCACATTCAGCAGCGAAATTTCAGGTTGTGGGGGGCAAATAATCTCAGAACTCGATTAACCTATGTCATCGTGTATACAAATGATGTTGCGCTTTAGGGCCTGTCCGCGCTCCCCCTTGGGTCGCGGCTAACCGGCGGCGTCGAGCGGATTATCGTTCTTTGGTCGATCTGAAGCCCAGGCCGTGTAAAATAAGTCTTGGCGCCCATGATAGTTGATGGGCCAAGAATCTCCATGAGGTGAGCCATGCGCCGTAATCTTTTGCTGTCCGGCTTGGTCGCATTTCTCTTGGCAACTCCGGTTTTTGCAGACGAGATCCGCGGGACGTTGTTGCGCGTGAGCCCGGACAAGCAGGAAGTGGCGGTCGATGTGCGCGAGCGCGGCCGAAGATCGACAACCATCGTCTTGAAATTAGACGCGGATTCGCACGTAATGCTGGGCCACAAGGCAGGAAAGCTGGCGGATCTGGTAGTCGGAAAAAGGGTTCGTGTGCTCTACGAAGATCAAAACGGCCAGCACATGGCCAGGTCGATCACTGCACCGGGCGTTATTACGCTTAATCCGGCGCTTTTGGAAACGCTCGGCAACCTGGGAGCCGCCAGCGGACTCAACCTTGGTGGGCTAGGCGCCAAGGGTATGAAGGCCGAGACGCCTGCGGCCCCGATTCCCACGACTCAAAACGGGATCGGCGGCATCCTGCGCCGTGTTTCGCGCACGGACCGCGAGTTGGTGGTCATCGGCAACCCTGGCCCCGGCAAGCCGCCCTCAGAGACGACCGTTTTTGTCCCCGCAGAAGTGCGCATCACACGCGATCAGCGGGCCATTGCTTTCGATGATCTCAAGGAAGGCGAGGCCGTAGTCGTGGTCGCTCAGTCCAAAGAGGGCCGGCTCGAAGCCCAGAGTGTGACGATCGGGCAACCCGTTGCCGGTGCTGTGCAAGCAGCGGCGCCGGTACCTGCCCAAGCTATGCCAGCGGACAACAAGATCGCTAGAATCCGCGAGATGCTAAAGTTACTTGACGGTTTGCTGGAGCAGATTGATCCGCAGAAGGGACAGCAGAGGCCGTAGGCTTATGCGGATCTCGTCGGACAGCTTTCGTTTACGGATGTCCAGAAATGTTGCTTGGCATTGATCCAAAGGTCGATTATGCCTTCAAATATCTATTTGGTCGTGAAGTCAACCTGCCCATTCTCATAGACGTCCTCGAAAGCGTTTTGGGTAATCCACCTGCGCCCGAATCCATGAACTAGAACTGCTCAATCCGTTCAACCCTAAGGAATCGCTCGACGACAAGTTGTCGATATTGGACATCAAAGCCCGTGACGAAACTGGCAGGCAGTTCAACGTCGAAATGAAGATGCTGGCAGTTCCTTTCTTCGACAAACGCATTTTGTATTACGCCGCCAAGCTGTACCAGCAGCAGTTTCACGGGGGCCAAAAGTACAGAGAATTGCGACCGACCATTTCGATCAGCTTCCTGAACCACGTTCTTTTTCCGGGCGTTGCCAGCAACCACCTTGAATTTGGAGTGATCGAGCGAAATCATCACTTTTCCTTCAGCCAAGATTTGGCATTGCACATCTTGGAACTGCCCAAATTCAGGAAAACAGCAGTTGAGCTGAACAGCGGCCTGGACATTTGGCTTTACTTTTTACGTAACGCGGAAAGAATGAATCCAGAAGCATTACCGGTAGCTTTAGAGCAGCCATTGGTGAAGCGGGCGATGGAGGAATTGCAGATGTTGACGCGAACCGACCTGGAACGCGAGCGCTATGAGGCTCGACTAAAAGCCCAATCGGACTTTATCACGACCATTGACGCAGCTCGACGAGAAGGTCAAGAAGAAGGTCGAGAAGAAGGTCGAGAAGAAGGTCGAGAAGAGGGTCGCGAACGTGGACGTTTAGAGGCACGAATAGAAGAGAAAATAGCCACTATCCTCTTCTGTGAAAGGCTCCTACATGAGCCAGCTTCGCCAGTCGAAGCACTTCGTGCGCTATCCCTGGAAAAGCTTGTGGACCGTGCAGATAAATTGCAGGCCGAGATGCTGAATCGAGAAAAGGCAGATTGAACCCGATCGAGTGCTCGCCGCGGCCCCGATCGAGCATCAGCATTCGCAGCATGCCGTGAAAACGGGACGCAGTTTTTTTCGCTGCGATCTCTACTCCCGCTCTGTAACCGTCACAAACAAGTCCTTGAATTGCTTTTCTCCCTCGGGGTCAATTACGACGATGCTCGGAAGCGTACCGCTGGAGACATCGTTTAGAAAAAGGCCGCAGTCAACAAGCCTTTTATTGGCGGCCTCCAGTTTTTCCTCAGTGAGAGTGTCGCCCGGATTCAGTCCAACGATTTTCAGAATCAGGTCCTCGCGAGTTCTTGTGTTTCCCGCTAAGTAAACATTGCCAGCCAAATAGCTCTTGCCATGGTCGAAGGCCTTTGAGTTTACAACGGTCGGATCAGGGGTTTGGAGCGATTCTTTTCTTTCCGATTCCGCAAGAGGTAAAGGTTGAACGACTGCGACTGGTACTTGCAATCATTGGCGGGCTTGGTAAAGCAGGGGGCGGATGCAGAATGGACGTAATTTTTTCTTGGAGGAATTGCTTCAGGTCCCAATTCGAATCATTGTAAGCGGCGAATATCTTTCCTTCACGCGTCACATATGCATGAACGACGACGCTTTGAACCACTGCTCCTGGGATTCTTTCAAGCCAATCATCCATTCTTGAGGCGTAGCTCTTCTTCCAGAGCATTGATGACGGCTGGATCGTCGCTCCGCTTCACAATCCTGGCCCAGTAGAGTTCCGAAAGGCCTTCTTGGGAATCTTTCGAGGGCGGCCAGACAATGTCGGGGGGTCGTCCAATTAGCGATTCGAGTTCGTATCGCGTCGATACTTCTTCAAGCTTTTTCAGCGCGTATTGAAGTCTTTGCTCATCGCGAATCGCTTTCGCCGTACTAAAGGCGGCAATCGCGACCGGCAAGCACAAGAGCAGCAAGACGAAATAGACGAATCGCTTTTTTCGCACGGGCAGGCCTCCATTGCCAACGATCTTCAGCCTGCTGAGGATATTCGGATTGGAGGCGGCTGTCAATTCTAGCTGCGCAATTTTGACTTTAGCGAGCCTCCCACGTTAGTGGGGGGAGTTAACCATGACCTCCCCCACTAACGTGGGAGGCTCGCTAAATATGTCAAGGAAGCAGGATCAGAGGCTTAGGCCAGGATCGCTAACTCTTCTTCCCCGTCTTGCACAAACTCAGCAGCCCTGCACTGGACTCGAAGAATCGCTGCCGGCGTTGCTGCGTCTTGGGGGCCGATTCTTGGCGTTGCTGTAATCGGCGTGATTGGCGGAGCAGAACGCGCACGCCACCGTGTTGAGATGGAAGTCGATGTAATCCTGCAGGCCGGGCTCGAGCGCTCCGAGGATGTAACTGCCCAATTGTTCTCGCGTGGGGCAGCTCAGGCGGTGCCGGCACCAGATGGCGCCGATCGAGTGTTCGCCGCGGTCGCGTTCGAGCATGAGCGTTCGCAGCAGCCGCCGTAAGGGCTCGGAATCGCGCAACGCTTTTTCGATGACGGCGGTTTCCGCATCGTTCAGCGAATCTTCCAGGTAGCCGCTCAGTAACTCACGAGTCATCTTGGCCACGGCGAGTACCCCAACAATCTACTGTTCCTGCAATTCCGGGAAGACGTCGGCAGGCAGGCCTGCTTCGCGGATCTGTTCGGTCAGCTTCTTGACTGCCGCGAAGCGGTAGTTGGCGACCTGCTGCTCCGTCACGTCGAGGAACGCTGCCACGTCCCGGTTCGCCCAGCCCTTGACCAGCAATAGTTCGAGAACTTTGAGTCGTGCAAATTCGTCGCGATCTTGCCATTGTTTGATGATCGAGCCCAAACAGCGGACCACCGCCTCCGCTTCGAGGATACGACGTTCGTGGCTGCGTGCCATGCTTGAAACCGCCGACTGGGGATCGAGCTGCTGATCGAGCAGATCGCCCTCGCCTCCGGACACGGTGTGCAACGGATGGCGGCCGGTGCGCGCAGATGATCGGTAAGCTTGTGGGAGGCAATCGTGAAGAGATAGGTTTGCAACTCGCGGCGATCGTCGAAATGCGGCAGACTGTTAAGAAAACCTATGAAGGTTTCTTGCACGACGTCTTCGCTGGTCGCACGGTCGTGGATCCGGCGCTCCACGAAGGCGAGCAGCCGGCCTTCATAGCGCTCGATGAGGTTTTCCCAGGCGCGTGGGTCGCCTTGCCGAATCTGCCCAATGAGCAACCGATCGCCTTCGGACGACATCGCCTCTTCCGCCTCCGCCCAGTGGATGATTTCTTTATTATCGTTCATCTCACCGGTCCGGCAATCGGAAATAATGCTCAAAGGCTCTGGCAAGCGTCGAGGCGTAAGCCCGACGAATCGTCGAGTTGGTTAACGCCTATTGTTTGCATGCAGACTCGTCGGGCTTACGCCTCGACGCTCGCCTCTCGATTGTCCTCCTACGCCAGGAACCATAGGCTGGTTGCGGCGGCGCCGATGAAGCCGACGGCGGTCAGGCGGAGCCAGGTGGTGTAGTAACCTTTCGTGGCCTCTTCCAGGCGGAAATAGCCGCCGAAGGCGACGAGGAGCGCGACCAACATCCCCAGGCCCTTGCCCAAAGCCATCATGCGGAGGCTGGAACGCTGGTCGCGGGCTTGCCTTTGAAATCCACGCATCGCTACCGGGGTCAATTCTACTTCAACGGTCACATGATGCAGGTTGCCCAAGCGTTCATCCTCGAAATTCGACTGCTCCGTTTTCGTCACCGGTTTCATAAGAGCCTTGATGTCACTGAGTCCAGGTCTCCAGTCCCTCAAGCCCTTCTGAAACAAATAGGTGGAAGCATCGTCACATAGCTGCTCTAACGCGACATTGATTGCGTCCTGCTCCGTCTTACCCCAACCATCAGCCTGCCAGATAGGATTCGGTGCATTCTCCTCGGACACGAGTTTTATCCGTGCGTGCGATTCCCGGTAATGGATTTCCGGCTTTCCTTGCGAGAAGGCCAAGGTCGCATTCGTGAGCAACCAGAGCATGACCAGGCCGGCAATAGTTGTAGGACGCATAGGTAATCTCCTCGTCGGCCCCGGATCAGGCGTAACGCAAGCGAACGCGGCGTGCGGCCTTGGGCGGAGGCTGTTGCCAGGGGCTAACCAACTGGACGATAGCTGCCGAGGTGGCCAGGACCAGGGTTCCACGCCACGGTTCGTTCCAAATCATCAGGAGCGCCATGCCCCAGAATCCTGCGGCCACGATCGGCGCAAAACTGAACCGGTGCGGCCGCCGGCGATCGGCCAACTTCCACCAACGCAGGGCGAAGAAACCGAGAGCATAGTAGCTGATGTAACCCGCCAGGTTCGGGATGCCGCCGTTGGAAACCATATCGACGCTCACGCGGCGAGTGATCCCGTGGGCAGGAAAATGCGGCGTCCAGCCATCCAGCCACAGGGCCACAAAACCCACCCCAATTCCAAGAGCCATCATGACCAGCCTGCGGCTCCAGGAATCGCCTTTGTTCTGAGACCAGAGCTTGGCGGGGATGATGATTGCCCAACAGGTAGCCACCGTCAGGTAGAACGACGCAAAGAGATCATTGGTGCTTGCCGTGTTGCTGCCGACCGAAGCCCACAGAAGGCTGCCCAAGCCGGCCATGATGACGGCCAGAACCATCGAGCCGCACAACTCGGCGACTTGTCCCTGAAACGTACGCACCGGCAATACCGACGGCAGTTGCTCAACGGCGGCCGGCTGCACCACTGGGGCGGCGGCTGGAGCCGGCTCTTGCACCGTTGCTTTGACCACAACTTCCGGCCCATGCACGTCCTCAACCGCCTTGGCCATTTCCGCCAAGGTGGCAAAGCGATGGGCCGGATTCTTGGCCAGCGCTTTGCCCACGGTGTTCACATATTCGGGTGGCAACTTGGTCAAATCCGGCGGTGCCGTCAGATGCTTCATCAGAATTTCGCCGGCACTCTCACCGTCGAAAGGAACCCTGCCGGTCAGCATTTCATAGAGAATCACGCCCGACGCGTAGATGTCGATCTGGCGATTGTAATTGCCGGTCGAAATCTCGGGAGCCATGTAATGGACGGTGCCCACGCTTTGGGTTTGAGCGGTTCGGTGGCTGCCGCTGATGAATTTGCTGAGCCCATAATCGCCAACCTTTACCACGCCGTTTTCGACGAAGATGTTGGCGGGCTTGAGATCGCGGTGCACGATGCCGTTCTCGTGCAAATAACCCACGGCCTTGGCCAGTCCGATAAACCACTGTTGCGCTAACTCGATGGGCAAGCCTTGGGGATGGCGGCCGATCTCGATGCCGAGAGGGTCCCCGGCGATGTATTCCATCACGACCCAATGATCGCCCTGCGCGTCGGTGCGCATATCGTGCAGGCTCACCAGATTCGGGTGCTTGAGGTTCATGCACTGGGCCATGCCGCGCAGCTCGACGTCCTGGTTGCCGCGCACCAGCTTCAGGGCAACTTCCTTGCCGCCGTCGCTCAGTGCGTAGTAAACCTCGCCGAACCCGCCGCGGCCAATGCCACGCTTCAGCGTGTAGCCGTCGAGCGGGCGTTGTCCGGAGTTGTAGGTAAACTTCATCGCACCACCTGCGTTTTTTACGACTGTCCCGCGAAACTGCCCGCCGGTTCGATCGCGAAGGCGAATTCGTCGCCGCTTACCGACGCGCTGGCCCCGAGACTGCCCCGATCTTGCACGCGCGAACCATCGATCTTGAACGCGCCGGCGTAGCGGATGCCCAGCCCCTCACGTTGCCGAAACAGGACGATCGGCTTGTCGAGCTCCGGCAGCGTCACGTGAGATTGTTCGCCAGGTCCCAAAACCAGCGTTTCCGCCATCAGCAAAACGGCGTCCACACTCGGCGACAGGCGATGGCCGCTTACCATGTCGAGCCGGGCTGAGGCACTTACCGGAGTCGGCAAGCGAAAATGCATCTGGCAGGTTGCCCCGAGCGTGATGCGATCGTCCGAATGCAACGGCCCCTTTTCGAAGGGCTGGCTATTCACCAGCACCGGCCGCACGGCTTCGAGCAGGTACCCTTCGCTCTCGCGCGTCAACTTGGCGTGCACGCGCGAAATATCGGCGAAAAGAGGAATTTCCACCGTGGCATCGGGCATCGCCTGGCCGATCACGGCCTGATTCCCCAGGCAGACCAGGAAGCCGCCTACGCCATCGATCCACAACAAAAACCGCGGGCTGGTTTTTGCCGGCGTATTGACGGGGTTGGGCACGCTATGGTTTGGCGAGCTTACGGTTTCCGGTTCGATGGCCCGCCAAGCCCGAGCACGGGCCTTGCGAGCTTCCAGATGCTGGGGAGCCACCGCCAACACTTCCTCAGAGAGCCGCACCACATCGCGCCACTGTCTCTTCAAAGCTGCCTCGTGCAAGGAAACCAGCAAGCCATTGAAGCTTTGGTTTCGTTTGTCCAGCTCCTCATTGAAACTTACGAATGCCGGATTGGCCGGATGAATATAGCGAGCGATCCGTTCGCAGGATTGCTTCGCCTGGGCGAATTCGCCGCGTCCCGCTTGCTCACGAGCCGTGATCCAGGCCTGGGAAGCGACTTCGAGCCCCGTCAAATCGTGGTGCTTTACCATGCGATTATCGAGCCGCTTGAGCACTTCGAGCGTCCGGGCTGGTTCCCCGCGATCGAGCAAGTCGCGGGCTTCCGCCAAGCCAGCCTTGGTTAGCATTTGCCGCAGGGCGTTGGCAGCTTCCGTTTTTATGCCGAGCTGTTCGGCTGCCAGCAAATCGTTCCAGGCGCCTTCGCTGTTTTCTTGGGCGAGCAGGCGAACCCCGCGTGCCAGGAAAGCTTCACCGGTTTTCTGCAGAAGCTCCCAGCTCTTCTGGTGACCTTCCGCGGCGCCCTGGCTCAACAGACGCTGGGCTTCTTCGGGACGCCCGTTCTTGAGGGCTTCCTTCGCTTGTCTGATCGTGAGCCACGCGAATCCGGTCATGTAACCTCTATCGGCACTGCATTCCGTATGCTTACCAGCCCCTCGCCGCCAGGGTTTCGTCGAACTTGTTGATTCCACTATTCTACTTGAGCAAGCCGCCCAAGGGTTCGTCCAGTTTCTTGAATTCGCACTCCTATTATGGCCAGAAGTCTCGACGACCCGCACCTCTGAAGGCTTTCCTCAGGCAGGGGAAAGATCCGCAAGGTTCGCGTCGTCGAGACTTACATGGCCGACAGATTCCTGAGAGAGATTACTTCTTTTCGAGCCCGGCCGGTTCGGTGGAGACCATTTCGCCAGTACCCAAGAAGTCCTGAACTTCCTTAACCAACTCCGCCTTGGATTTTACCTTGATTTCGCCGGCGTTCTTGAGGTCGCCATCGAACTCGCCGACCATGCGGTCGGTAACCTGCATAATCTTCATTTGATCGCGAACCTCCTTGATGGCGCCCTTGATGTGCGACAGCCGGCTGTCGTCGAGCTGGAAGTCGCTCTTGCACTCAGCCAAACGCAACGTCTTGAGCTCGGCCTCGAGCTGAGCGATCTGCACTTCCAATGTCTGCTTCTGGTTACGCATGCTGGTGAGCTGCAGCTTGGCGGCTTCGAGGCCCTTTTCCTTGGCTTCGAGCAGTTGCTCCTTGGCCTTCAAGTTCTCCGCGCACTGCTTGGCGCCGAGCAACTCGATGGTGAGTCGCTCCTGGAAACGCTCAGGGCTGTATTTGCGATCGTGGAACACTACCTGCTGCGTTTTTCCTTGGCGCAGCTCATCGGACATGGCCCGCACCAACTCTTTTTGCGAGTCGAGCTTGCCGCGGATGTCGACCACTTCATCGCGCAGGCTGTCGATGGCTACCGTTTCGGCGGCCACCTGGCTAATGTGGCGTTTCATGTCCGGCATGAGTTGGGCCACTTCGCCGCGGATCGATTCCAGCTGGAATTCCAACGGAATCTGCCCTTGCACGGTGGTGCGCGCCTTAGCCCAGGCCGTTCGGGCGTAAGCTCCCAGATGCGTGGATCGCAGAAGAAATAGTCCTGCCCCGATGGCGATGCCCGTCACGATTAACTTCTTGAACATTTGGGTTTACCCCTTTCCATTTGGGAATGGCCTAGTTGTTTCTTTGGTGTCACCGAACCCGGTCCTGCCTACTTATTCGCCGGCCCGGATTGAAGATTTGAAAAAAATGCAAAGAATGATTGGGAAGGGGTGAAAGGAGAGACGATTCGATAAAGGTTGACTCCTGAATGTGTTAGGAGAAAAATGGCGGATCCAACAGGAATAATCAGCGGCTGGGAAAGAACGCTCATGGCAGGAGAAAAAGTTAAAGAGCGCGTGCGCAGAGCGTCCAAAGCACTCGACGATGCCGGCATCCCGTATGCGGTGGTGGGCGGCAATGCTGTCGCGGAATGGGTGGGCCGGATCGATGAGGAAGCCATTCGCTTTACAAAAGACGTCGATATCCTGATCCGTCGCGACGACTTGCCAACGGTCAAAAGCACCCTCGAGGCCGTTGGCTTCGTCTACCATCAACTACTCGATGTGGACATGTTTATCGATGGGCCTGATGGTCGTCCAAGCGGTGCGCATTCACATGCTGTATGCCGGCGAGAAAATACGACCGGACCACGAGATCACCGCGCCGAATCTCGACGAAACGGAAAGAGGTTTGCACTTCCAGGTGGCGACCCTCGAGGCACTGGTGCGAATGAAGCTCCTCTCTAATCGTCGCAAGGACCAAATCCATCTACTAGACCTGATCGGCGTTCGATTAATCGACGCGACCTGGCCAAGTCGCTTTCCATCTCCGCTTCGGGAGCGACTGCAAGAGTTGCTCGATGATCCGAATGGATGAAGTTAGAAGCATCGGGACGTCTGCGCGATCTGGATTCTTCGGTATTGGGGCAGGACTCGTCTGGCTGACGCCTCGACGCTCGCCTTTTTATGCGTCTTGCAAGTAGCCTGTGTCTACAAATCTCAGGTACGATAGCTCAACTCTTTCGTTCGCCGTTGGGTTTGTGAGGCGAAACCCATGGACAGCATTTCTCAGGTTCTTTCCGCCATTAAGCAGGGCGATCCCCACGCCGCCGAACAGCTTCTGCCGCTGATTTACGAGGAATTGCGGAAGTTAGCCGCGTACAAAATGGCTCGTGAATCTCCTGGGCAAACTTTGCAAGCCACGGCTTTGGTGCACGAAGCTTACCTTCGGCTCATGAACGTCGAACATGAGCAACAGTGGAATGGCCGGGGACATTTCTTTGCGGCCGCCGCCGAAGCCATGCGGCGGATTCTCGTCGAGCGTGCTCGTGGCAAGCAGAGCCTGAAGGGCGGCGGAAAGCAGCGCCGCCAGGAACTGCCGGACATTGCCGTCGAGGCTCCTCTGCCGGACATCGATCTATTGGCCTTGCATGAAGCTTTGGAAAAGCTCGAAAAGGCCGATAAACGCAAAGCGGAGCTGGTCAAGCTCCGTTTTTTCGCCGGGCTCACAAGCGCAGAAGCGGCCGAAGTGCTGGGCATTTCCTCATCGACCGCCGACAACGATTGGGCCTATGCTCGTTGCTGGCTTCGACTGGAGATGGAGGGGAATGCACCGCGATAGCGGGGCCGGGGATAGCAATTCCCAGTATTGACGAAGATTCTGGAATTCCATTGGGTAATCGGGCTCATTTTTTCGCACTCTACTACGGTTCGATAGCCAGATTCTGACTCGTGGAGTTTGAGAATCCACACGATAGCTTGTGCCGCGGATTCTTGCGACAGAAACCGCACAGCGCCGATTGGCTGTTGCAGCGTCAGAAAGCACAATTCCGAAGGGTCATCATGCCTACGCCGACACTCGATGAAGCGGCCATCTTCAATATTGCTCGCCACATGGAAGGGCCGGAAGCCCGTCAGCAGTACCTTCTGGAAGCATGTGGAACCGACCAGGGCTTGCTGGCCCGGGTCGAGTCCTTGCTCCGCGTTTACGAGCAGGAATTGACCTTTCTCGAAGCCCCTGCAGTGACGATGCGGGCCTTGTCGTCGACCATCGAGCCCGAAGCTCCCGGGACGTTGCTTGGCCCTTACAAACTGCTGGAGCGGATCGGCGAGGGCGGTTTCGGCGTCGTCTTCATGGCCGAACAGCAGCAGCCGATTCGCCGTACGGTTGCGCTAAAAATCCTCAAGGCGGGGATGGACACCCATCAGGTGGTGGCCCGTTTCGAAGCCGAGCGCCATGCGCTGGCTCTCATGGATCACCCCCATATCGCCAGGGTTCTGGACGGCGGCGAAACTCCGTCGGGCCGGCCTTATTTCGTGATGGAGCTGGTAAAAGGCGTGCCGATCACCACTTATTGCGACGAGCATCGCCTCACGCCACGGGAACGCCTTGGTCTATTCGCGCTAGTCTGTCAGGCCGTCCAACACGCCCATCAAAAGGGCATCATTCATCGCGATCTCAAACCGACCAACGTGCTGATCGCCGCCTACGACGGCAAGCCTGTGCCCAAACTCATCGACTTCGGCGTCGCCAAAGCAATGGGTCAGCGGCTTACCGACCTGACACTCGTAACCGGTTTCGGCAATATTGTCGGCACGCTCGATTACATGAGCCCCGAGCAGGCCGAGTTCAACGCCATGGATGTCGACACGCGGGCCGATATCTACAGCCTTGGCGTCCTTCTCTACGAGCTTTTGACCGGCACCACGCCGCTGACGCACGAACGATTGAAAAGGGCAGCCATGGAGGAGGCCCTGCGCCTGATTCGCGAAGAGGATCCGCCCAAGCCAAGCTCCCGTCTGAGTGAAACTAAGGAGTCGTTGGCATCGATTTCGGCTCAGCGCAAACTGGAGCCGGCCCGGCTGACCAAGGAGATTCGGGGCGACCTCGACTGGATAGTAATGAAGGCACTGGAAAAGGATCGCGATCGGCGTTATGCAACTCCTGGAAACTTTGCAGATGACATCGATCGCTATTTGCAAGGGCAAGCCATCCTTGCTCACCCACCGTCAGCGCTCTATCGGCTTAGCAAGTTCGCTCGGCGGCGGCGGGGGGCAGTGTTGACGGTCGCCGCCGTGGCGGCGGCGCTGCTTTTGGGAACTGTAGTCGCAATTTGGCAAGCCGCGATCGCCAATGGCGCGAAGGAACAAGCCTTGAGCGCCGCGGAGGCCGAAAAGGACGCCAAGTCGATGGCCATCGCCCGAGAAGCCGAGACCAGAGCCGTCCTCGATTTTGTCCAAAATCAGGTTTTCGCCGCGGCTCGTCCGGAAGGCAAGGAAGGCGGCCTCGGCCCCGAAGTAACTCTCCGGCGCGGCTGCAAGCCGCGCTGCCCGCCGTGCAAAAGAGCTTTGCGAAGCAGCCCCTGGTCGAGGCCCGATTGCGCATGACGCTGGGGCTATCGTTCCTCTTGTTGAGTGAGCCACGCATCGCGGCCGATCTTTTCGAACGGGCCCGGGCGATCTACCTCGACCACTTGGGGCCTAACGATGCCACCACGCTGGAATGCATGAGCAATCTTGCTACCGCCTATGACGACTCCGGCCGCGACGCTGATGCTTTGAAACTCCGCAAACAGACCTTGGCAATCAGGCGCAGTTACGCTCGGCCCCGATCATGTCGACACGCTGGGGAGCATGAGAAATCTGGCCAATAGCTACATCGCCGCAAATCGCCTTAAGGAAGCGCTCGAGCTAGATGAAGAAACCGTGCGACTCTTGAAAGCAAAGCTCGGCCCCAACGATCCGGAAACGCTTGCGAGTATGAATAACCTGGCAAACAGCTACAGCACAGTGCGCCGCTACAAGGAGGCTCTTCAGGTCAACCAGGAAGTATGCGATCGGTACCGGTCCCTTCGCGGCCCCGAGCATCCCGACACGCTGGTGAGCATGGGCAACCTTGCCAAAAGCTTCTCGGACCTGGGCCGCCATGACGAAGCCCGGGAACTGCTTGAAAAAGTGGTTGCACTGGAGAAAACCAAACTTGGGAACAACCATGCCAACACGATTCAGAGCATTTACAGCCTGGCCATTACCAACGTGAAGTTGGGCCGCTATGCCGTAGCATTGAGCCTTCACCAAGAGGCGCTCGCCCTCCGGAAAGAGAAATTTGGCGCCAACAATTACCAAACCCTTTTCAGCATGTGGGGCGTGGCGGGAACTCTCGCCAAGCTCGGTCGCACGCCCGAGGCTGTGCCCATCATTGATGATTGCCTGCAACGGGCGGCCGGAAAGGACTATCGGTCGGACTTCTTTGGCCTGGCGGACATCCGCATGCGCTATTTCGAGAAGAAGCAAGACGCCGCCGGCTGCCGAACGACGGCCGAAATGTTCGAAAAAGTCCATCGGAATGATGCTGCCAGCCTGTATAACGCGGCCTGTATGCGAGCCATTACCAGCGCGGTTATCCGCGCCACGGACAAGTCTTCAACGGGCGCAAAGCAAGCCGATGAGGAAGCCGAACGCGCCATGGCATGGCTCGAGAAAGCAGTCGGTGGAGGCTTCAAGAACGTGGCCAATATGAAGAAAGACAGCGATCTGGTCTCTCTTCGCGATCGACCGGATTTTCAGAGACTGGTTGCGGAATTGGAGGCGGGGAAACGAAACAAATGAGTCCGCACGGTACGGTCCCCGGACGCGCTGACCAGGCGACGGCCGTCCAAAACCGAAAACTGAAGACGATCCGCTTGTTTCCCCGCAGTGTCAGAATTTCTTGCCCCGATGTAAGGTCCCAGATCCTCACGGTCCGGTCGCCGCTGCAGGCTCCGGGAGCCTCGAAACACCATAAGGGGAACAACCGCCGCTGTCGGCTGTCGTCCCCCTCTGGTCGTTGGCGACTATCCGCTTTGACCACACAGTGGCGTCATGGGCCGATGTTGCTGCCGTTGGTGGAAGCGAAGTTGAAGAGGATGACGCTCGCGGCATCGAAGGTGAACGTCCCCAGGTCGTAGACGCCTCCGCCGATTCCCTGACCGTCGCTGCCGCCATGCTGGCCGTGACCGCCCTGGGCCACGTTCAAAATGATTGCACTCTGAGTGACACCGACGATGGCCCCGCTGGCCACATAGATGCCGCCGCCCAGGCCGGTACCGCCCGAAAGGCCGTTACCCCCAATGGCCAGGTTGGCTTCGAGGGTAGCTTGATAGAGGGTTGCTGTCCCGCCCGATCCGACGAAGATGGCGCCGCCCTCGCCGTTGCCGCCGTCGGCACCGCTGCCGCCTGCTCCTCCCCGTGCGCTATTGCCGAGGAATTCTGTGTTCACTATTGTCGCGGTCGAACTCCAGTCGACATCGAGGCCGCCGCCGGTGGCATCGCCGCCGGCGACGCCGCTAGCACCAGCACCGGCGTTCGCCTGGTTAAAACTGACCGTACAGTTTTTTAGCGACAGAAGGGTGTCCGCACAGTAAATCCCCCCGCCCTGGGCGTCGCCGGAGGAGTTAACCTGATTGGCGTTGATGTTGGAATTGGTGATGGTCACGCTGCCGCCGATCGTGCTGAGGCCACCCCCCCCGAGTGTCGCCTGGTTCTTGGTGATATTGCTGGAGGCGACGATCAGCTCGCCCTGGTTAGAAATGCCGCCGCCGCCATTGGCGGAGTTTCCGCTGACGGTGCAGTTGGTCAGCGTGGCCGTGCCGACGTAGCCTTGAACAAGCCGCCGCCGCCGCTAAATTGGCCGCCGTAGCCGCCGCCGCTAGCGGAGTTGCCGCGGACGGTGCAGTTGGTCAGCGTGGCCGTGGCAGTCAATAAAATTGAACAGGCCGCCGCCGCCGCATTCGCGGCGGAGTTGCCGCTGACGGTGCAGTTGGCCAGTGTCGGTCGTGCCGATAGTTGAAAAGGCCGCCGCCGTAGATGGCGGAGTTGCCGCTGACGGTGCAGTTGGTCAACGTGGCCGTAGCCCCATAATAATTGTACAAGCCGCCGCCGCCATTGGCGGAGTTGCCGCTGACGGTGCAGTTGGTCAACGTGGCCGTGCCGTAAGTTGGACAAGCCGCCGCCGTTGCACTGGCGGAGTTGCCGCTGACGGTGCAGTTGGTCAGCGTGGCCGTGCCATTGACAATTGAACAGACCGCCGCCGTGTGGCGGAGTTGCCGCTGACGGTGCAATTGGTCAGCGTGGCCGTGCCGTGCAGTTGTCCAGGCCGCCGCCGCTCGTCGGCAGGCGGAGTTGCCGCTGACGGTGCAGTTGGTCAGCGTGAGCCGTGCCGCCGTGTTGTACAGGCCGCCGCCGTATGCAGCGGCGGAGTTGCCGCTGACGGTGCAGTTGGTCAGCGTGGCCGTGCCTGCGTTGTCCAGGCCGCCGCCGCATGTGCGGCGGAGTTGCCGCTGACGGTGCAGTTGGTCAGCGTGGCCGTGGCCCCGTACGTTGGACAAGCCGCCGCCGCCGTTCCGGCGGAATTGCCGCTGACGGTGCAGTTGGTCAGCGTAAGCGTGCCGAAGTTGTACAGGCCGCCGCCGTATGCCGGCGGAGTTGCCGCCGGTGATCGTCAGTCCCGAGATGGACGCCGTGACGCTCGCGTCGACCTGGAACACCCGGCTCAGCCCGCCGCCGCTGACCGTCACGCCCGCCTTCGGGCCCGTGATCGTCTCGGTCTCGGTCGTGTTGCTCAGCTCGAGCTGGCTGCCGGTCAGGGTGATCGTCTGCGGCGTGGCGAAGACATGCTTGTCGAAGGTGATGGTCGAGTTTCCCGCGGAATCGAAGTTGGCGAAGGCGATGGCCTCACGCAGGCTCAAGAGGCCCGTGCCCGGGAAGAGGGAATCGCTGGTCGTGTTCACGACCAAGCTGGAGAAGATCGGGCCGGCGTTGGTCAGAGCGAACGAAGCGGAGGCGAACCCGTGGCGGATGCGACGACGGTGTAACTGCCGACGGCGTTGTTGGGCGCGGCGGTGACGGCGGCCTGGCCGCCCGCGATGACGGCCGAGGGGGCCGACAGAATCGCCGAGGCGCCATTGGTCGCGGATTGGCGACGAAGCTGACGACGCCGCCGTTGACCGGCTCGACCGGGTTGTTGGCCGTCACGGTCACGGCCAGCGGGTTGGCGAACGGCGTGCCGATGTGCAGTCTGCGGGGTGCTGCCGGCGACGGGCGTGAGGGTGAAGCCCTGGCTCTCGAAGGCGCCGATGTCCACGATGCCGTTGACGATCCGGGTCAGGCCGCGCTGGTCGGTGGTGACGCTGCGGGAATGAGGGCGTTGTTACCGGCGTCGATGGCCGGGCTGCCGGGCAGCAGGGCCATTGTCTGGGTCGGGCCGCCGTAGTTGCCCAGGGGGCCAGCAGCGGGTTGACGCCGAGCGTTGGTGCCGGTCAGGTCGGAGCCGACCCAGCCGGAGCTGCGTCGGCCGTCGCCGATCAGGTTGTTGCCCTGAGAAATGATGACGCCGTCGACATCGGCCGACGGCATGCCGTCGTGTTCCCGGCGATGATCGTGTTGGCCAGCGACGGCGTGCCGCGACGTGAAGTCGTAGTCAGCTAGGCCGCCGCCATAATCGACGGCGGAGTTGCCGCTGACGGTGCAGTTGGTCAGCGTGGCCGTGCCGAGGATATCCGGCCGCCGCCGTCCGCCGCTGGCGGAGTTGCCGCTGACGGTGCAGTTGGTCAGCGTCGCGTGCCCAGCCGATTGAGGCGCCGCCGCCGCCAGTGGAGTTGCCGCTGACGGTGCAGTTGGTCAGCGTGACCGTGCCCGAAGTTTACACGCCGCCGCCGCTGCGTGGCCGGAGTTGCCGCTGACGGTGCAGTTGGTCAGCGTGACCGTGCCGTAGTGTTGCACACCGCCGCCGTCCGCCGAACCGGCGGAGTTGCCGCTGACGGTGCAGTTGGTCAGCGTGAGTCGTGCCGTAGTTGACCAGGCCGCCGCCGCCGCCGTAACGGTTGCAGTTGCCGCCGCTGATCGTCAGTCCCGAGATGGACGCCGTGACAGCCCATCGACCTGGAACACCCGGCTCGGCCCGCCGCCGTTGACCGTCACGCCCGCCGCCGGGCCCGTGATCGTCTCCGTCCCGGTCGTGTCGCTCAGCTCGAGCTGGGTGCCGGTCAGGGTGATCGTCTGCGGCGTGCTTGAACACCGTCTTGTCAAAGATGATCGTCTCGTTGCCTCCAGCCGAATTCGCCTGGTTGATCGCACTGGCGCAAATCGCCGGTCAAACCACTGCCGGCACCAGGTCGGCGGTGCTGTTCACGGTAAACGTGGACGGAACCCAGCGGTCCTCCAGCACCTCAAGGGCGGGGCGGAAGCCGCGTGCCGCCTTGCGAATCGGGCGTGTGATGGGGCGGGCGAACAGTTGGCGAATCCAAGAACGCGTCATCAGAGTAAACTCCAAGAAAGGATGGAAAACCGCCCGCCCGGAGAGCGGACTGAGGTGAACTGTCAATGGTGTCACGCAGGTCCCGAAGCGCGGACCGTCGCCGCGACGTCACCGAGACACTCGGTGGGGACCACGAAGGAACTCTCCAGCAACTTCTCGTCGTCGTTGATCAGATCGGGGAACCGCCGCGGCAGCGCGGCCACAGCGAAGACTTCTTGAACCCCGCTCTCGAACTTGAGCAGGGCGATCGTCTCTCCGCGGCGCAGGTCCACGACGCAGACGCCACAGGTCCGCGCCTCGGCGGCGAGCCGCTCGGTGATCGGGATGCCGCTGAAGACAGCCGACTCGCGGACCTGCGACAGCCCGACGAAGGCGAGATCGCCCACGAAGTCGAGCCCGCGCGTGAACCCCGGCATGGCGGCCACCGCCTCATAGCGGCCGGTGTTCAGGTCCACATGCCCGAGCGTCCCCGACCCGACTCGCAGACCCACAGCCGGCCGCCATGCCAGCGCGGCGAGTGGGGCATCGACAGGCCGCGGCAGAGGATCGCGCCGGAGTCCACGTCCATCACCAGGCCGCCCTTGGCCTTGTTGGCGCGCCAGCCGCCCATCTCGTTGGTTTCGCCCAGGGCCGTGACGTATTTCGGCTTGCCGTCCACCATCGCCAGGCCGTTGAGGTGGCAGCGGTCCGATGGCTCCAGCTCGGTGACGAACGGCGGCCGCCAACGCGGCGTGAAGCTCGACTCGGGATCGATAGTGGCCAGGCAAGAGAAGCGGGTGTTGACGAACCAGAGATTCCCTCATCCTCTCCCGAGGGCGAGGAGAATGGCCGTAGGCCATTTCGTGGATCAGGACGTTGCCGGTGAGGTGGCTGGATCGCGGCAGGAAGCAGGCGTCGTGCGTGCCGGCCGGTTCCAGGCGGCGTGCGACGTCGGGGACATCGCGGAACTCCCAGACCTGGGTGGCCGTGCCGATGGCGAGCCGCGCCGCCGTCGGCCAGGGCCAGACCCATCGGGGACTTGAACGAACGGTAGTGGGTGTTGAGGTGGTCCCCCTCGTCACGAAGCATCACAAGCTTGCCGGCCTGGTAGGTGGTGACCAAGAGCGATGCGGCCAGCTGCCGCAATAAGGCTGGGAAGTTCGGCGAGTGGGCGGCACGCAGCGGCCCCGGGTCCTCGGCGGCCGGGCGACTCACATCCGGGGGCAGGCTCTCGGGGGCAACTGCGCGATGAAATGTTTGCGACCGTTCTGTTCGGTCGCGTCTTGCGTCAGACTGGCGGGACCACGTTGCGTTGCGATGTTTTTCTCCAACGGCGTATTTGCTGGGTCGGCCATGGTGACTCTCTCTTTCGGACGCGGTCTGCGTTACAATGAAAAAGCCATGGCTCTCGGCGCAGACTGAGCGCCGGGGCGAGGCTGGGCCGGTGAGTGCTATGCTTGGCGGCGAGAACTCACCGGCCGCTTTTGCGACCCTATCCTTCACTCATCGAAGGGTTGTCAGTCTTTCTTCTTACCGATGCCAAATAGGTCTCTGGCTTCGGCGCGGAAACGAATCAGCTCTTCATTTTGGGCTGCGTTCTTCTCCATCCATGCGTCCGCTTTCTCATACCAATTGCGGGCTTCCTTCTTCTGGTCCAGGCGCCATTGGGTCATGGCCTGGAAGATCCAATCGAAAGCATCACCGCCCTTGCGGAGTTCCATGGACTTTTCCAGCGCGGCACGCGCCTCCTTCCAATCGCCCGAACGGTAATTGGCGACGCCCAGCGTGTTCCAGTTGTTACCTTCCTTTGGCCTAAGCTCCACCGTTTGCTTCGCCAAATTGACCGCTCGGCTTGGATCGCGAAGCTTCAAGTCAGGGCATGTTGACAGGAGCCACGACAGGTTTCTGAGCGCTGCAGCATCTTTTGGCCGCATCTCGAGGAGCCTTTGGTAGAGCTGTTTTGCATCCTCTGCTCGGCCCGCGGCCGACAGCAACGCTGCAAGCTCCAGGTAGCAGGAGGCCACTGGATTTTCGTCGACCGCTTGGCCAGGTAACTCGGCAGAGCGTTTTGCATGGACCTCAATGGCTCGGCGGTAAGCTTTCTCCGCCTCATCGGATCGATGGGTGGCTGCAAGTAACCCACCAGGATGCGGTGGGTGTCGGCCAAGAATTCTGATTTTGGGCGTTTCGCGGCTCATCCACGGTGAGCTTTTCAAAAACGAGCAAGGCCTTGCGGAAAAGCGGCTCCGCTTCATTTGGCCTACCCGTAGCCGATAAATAGAATCCGTAAAGGCGGTAGTGGTGACCGAGCGCCACCGGTTTGACCTCTCGGGGAAGTCGAGAACATGTGTCTCAAAAACTTTCGAACCATGACTATAGGCATTGTCGGCTTCTCCAGGCTTGCCGGTGTTCCTTATCAACAGGACAAGGTGGTGGAGAGTATCGCCGAAATCGCCTACAACGTTGTTCCCCCTTTGAGCCTGGGCCATGAGCTTCTCTCGGACCTCCACGGCCCGGTGGAGGACCTTTATTGCTTCCTTTGCTCGTCCGGAGGCCTCGAGTTGACCGCCTAGCCCTTCCAAAACGGCAGCCACTTGTAGCCGATAAGGAGGGACGATTGGGATACTTGGCCGCGAGTACGTCCCAGCTCTCCAACGCTAGGCGGTAGTACTTCTCTGCTTCGCCTTTATTCCCTCCGTCGAGCAATCGCTTGGCCTTTTTGGCAACGCCGGTCGCCCATCCTTCACGATACGCGGTAACCGTCGGGCTCGCGGACATCAGTTTTTCGAAGATCTCAATCGCCTTATCGGAGTATTCCGATTCTTTTTGGCGTTGCCAGGAAACTCGGTAAAGGTACGCCTGAAAGTCATACTGTTGTCCCAGAGCTGACTGGTATTCCGGCTCCTCCGGGTAGGAAACGACAAGCTTCTCCCATGATGCCATCGCTTTCTGGCCGGGTGCACGGCCCCGCTGTGCCGCCCCGGAACACTTGCCAACAATTCAGCGACTCGGTCGTACATGGTTGCCAGATCGCTCTGGAAGGCGGGCGCCTTCGTGTTTTCTCCGCCAGTTTTTGCCAATCGCTAAGAAACCTGTTCAGGGTGCGCTCGCCAGCGGGCAGATCGCTCGGTCCGGGGGCCGAGCCCGACATCCGTCGCGTCCCCTTCCAGAAACCCGCCAGCTGGCGAAGGAGGTCCTGGTCGTCGCGATGTTCTTGGATGAGTGGTTCCGCTATGTCCAGGCCCGCGTCGAGCGCCGCAAGAGCCTCATTCATCATGCCCACTTCGTAATACACTTCGGCCAGCCGGAGGTGGGCGACAGCGAGACCGGCCCGTACCCCGGGATCTTCAACCCGTTCCTCAGCCAGGGCCCTGTAGATCGCGCGCCGCCTCCAGAAGTTCTTTCCGCAAGGGTTGCAGACCCGGCACGTCCAACAACTTGCTCTGGCTTACCGTGGTGAAGAACTCGTCCACGGCCCCACGCGCACGCTGGAAATTCGCCTCTGCTTGCTGATGGGCCGTGCGCTCGGCCTTGTAGGCGGCGAGGTCAAAATGCGCCGACCATCAGACTGGCCACGCCAACGAGCATGGCCGCGGCCATCATTCCGGCGATCGCCAGCCCAAGCTTGTGCCGCCGCGCGAACTTCCGGAAACGGTATCGCGCCGACGGTGGGCACGCCTGCACCGGCTCGTCATCCAGGTAGCGCTGCACGTCGGCGGCGAAGCCGTTGGCCGTCTCGTAGCGGCGGTTGCGGTCCTTCTCCAAACACTTCATCACGATCCAGTCCAGCTCGCCGCGCATCAGTTTCGTCAGCTTGACCGGCTCCATGCGCCGCTGGGCCGAGATAGATGCCAGCGATTCGCCCGAATCGCTCAGGCGCGTGCTGGGCCTGGGCGGCTCTTCCTCCTTGATCATGCGCAAGACCTCGGCATAGGCCGCCTCGCGGACCCGCTTGTGTGTCAGCGGTGTGCTGCCAGTCAGCAGCTCGTACAGCAGCACGCCCAACGAGTAGATGTCGCTACGGGTATCGGCGCCCAGGCGCTCATCTCCGCCTGCTCCGGGCTCATATATTCCAGCGTCCCGACCATGGTGCCATACTGCGTAAACAGGGTCCGTTCCGTCAGCCTCTGCTCGGTCGCCTTGGCCACTCCGAAGTCGATCACCTTGGCGACCGGCTTGCCGTCGTAGAGAGTGATCATGACGTTGGACGGCTTGATATCGCGGTGAATGATGCCCTTTTGATGGGCATGCTGGATAGCCTGGCAGACAGGCACGAACAGCTCCAACCGTTCGCGCGGCGTCAACTGGTTATCGTCGCAGTACTTGGTGATGGGAACGCCATGGACCAGCTCCATAACGAAGTATGGCCGGCCGGATTCCGTGGCTCCGGCATCCAAAACGCGGGCGATATTGACGTGGTCCATGATCGCCAGGGCTTGCCGCTCGGCCTCAAAGCGGGCGATGACCTGCCGGCTGTCCATGCCCGGTTTGATCACTTTGATCGCTACCTTGCGGTGGACGGGGTGCATCTGCTCGGCCATGAAGACGGCGCCCATGCCCCCTTCGCCTATCTGCTGGAGGAGCCTGTAGGGGCCGATGACGGTGCCGGGGCGTTCGGTTATGGCCGGTTCATCAACCGTGGCGGCCGGCCCGCCGCGAGGCGATTCGAGAAAGGCGCCGGCCCGAAAATGAGCATCCACAAGTTTCGCCACTCTGTCCTGTAAATCGACAT
The DNA here is from genome assembly GCA_963748025.1 of uncultured Gemmataceae bacterium. Taxonomy (GTDB): domain Bacteria; phylum Planctomycetota; class Planctomycetia; order Gemmatales; family Gemmataceae; genus CAVVHZ01. The sequence continues at coordinate 130,842 of CAVVHZ010000035.1, read as the reverse complement.
TGGCGCCGCAGGCTTCGGCAATGAAGGCTGTCCGCTCCTCAGGAGAGGCGATTTCGATGGCGCCGCAGAAAACGGTGTCGAGGCTCGGTGGCTCGGTGGCCATGATCAGGCTCCCTTACAAGTTCGGTCATAGAACAGTGCGAGTTTCGGGCAGGATAGGGCTCAACCCATTCGAAGAATATCGCCGATGCGGCGGGGCTTGAATGCGCGAAAGACTTTCGGGACCGTCGAAGACTCAGCCCCGGCCACGCGAGAGAAGCCTATTTCCTGGTGTTTGCTCTCACGAAAGGGCATCGAAGAGCCAGGCCCGAGCCACAGCCCAGTAGCGTTTGGCCGTGGCCTCGGAAATGCCCATGCAGGCGGCGGCTTCTTCCAGTGTCAGTCCCACAAAATAACGGAGCTTGACGATTTCAGCCTTGGCCGGCTCCTTCTCCGCGAGCTTACGAAGGGCTTCATCGAGTTCCAGGAGGTTTTCGTTGGCATCCGCGGAGGAGAGTACTTCGTCAAGGTCCACGCGTCGCCTATCGCCGCCGTGCTTGGGCCGGCCCTTGCGGCGCGCATTATCGATGAGGATTCGGCGCATCGCCTCGGCAGCCGCGGCAAAGAAGTGACCTCGGCTGTTCCAGTGCTGGGCCTGATCTGCTTTCACCAGCCGCAGATAGGCTTCGTGGACTAGAGCAGTGGGCTGGAGCGTCTGCCCTGGCGCCTCGCTGACCATTCTTTGCTCGCTGCCAACTTCCGCAGTTCATCATAGACGAGTGGCAAGAGTTGCTGAGAGGCCAGCGGGTCGCCTTGCTCGATAGCGGATAAGATGCGCGTCACGTCACTCATGGGTGGCACCGAAAGGCTCAACTGTCGCAGCCTCACGTTCTCTCTCGACTCATGGAGTCGGTTAAGGAAACGCTTACAGCCGTGGGAATTGAACCTGGTGAGCCAATGGGTCTCATCCCCGCAACCGACCAATCGGTGATTATACTCTTCGCCTGAACACAAGGCCGAAAGTTCTTCGGCACGCTGCTCGCCATCGAGAGCCGTCCGCATCCTGGATCGGGTTCCGGAAGGTCGCCTTCGCTCAAAGGCACGCTCGTGCTATAACTTGGCTCCGGTTCCTTCGCACCCGTGTATGCGACGAGATCGAAGGACTGGCTGCGGTTCTGGTAAAGCTTGATGTACCCGCTCCCGTAAGTCGACCGGAGGATGTCGCCGGGCGGACCGAAGCGAACAAGCGATTGGTCTTAGAAATGTTTCGGGGAACCAATCGGGGTCGCAGAACCCGCTATCCAAGCGGGCCAAGGGAAAGGTTGGGATTCGTCCGGTAAACCGCCTTGCCGGCTTGCACCACGGCGAGGGGCAATCTGGTTTTGAGCTGTTAACGGATAGAGGCCAGCTAGCTTCGTCTTCCCTAGGCCAACTACTTCTTCACGCGCTTGTAGACCGAGTAGTTGGCGCCAGGTCCCGGTTTCGGGTCGACCACTCGCGGACGGTCGCGCTCGACCGCCCAGCACTGCTTGAGGGTATCGCCATCAAATTCGTAGATCGCGCGCACCATCTTCCCCTTCTGGTCGCCTTCGTTGGTCAGCGTGGAGTCTGCCGCCTTGGGATTCCGGTCGGGGTAGGCTGTCATATTCCCGGTAAAGAGCACCTTGCCGCCATCCTCGAGCTTCCAATGCCCCTTGTCGTCGAAGATCCAGCGGATGCGCTTGACGTAGTCCGCAGGTTGTTCCTTGCCGTCCATGACCTCGGAGACGAGTTGCCACGTCCCCTCAAAGTTTTTCAGTTCCGCCCTGTCGCCCTTCTCCTCAGCAGCGACCAGCAGCGCCAGCACGAGCAGCGTTCGCAACGCAATCCTCCCAGCATGAGATTGGTTCAATCTATCCCAAATAGACGCCTTTTGGGACCACGGGCTCACCCGTTGGTGAAAAACTCATTGCTCGAGAGGATCTCTACTTCCACAGAAAGTAGATCCAACTGCGAATTCACCATAGTGCCGATTTCGGCTTGAGTCGGCGTCCGATACAGGAGCGTTTGGTAATCGCCCGTGATGACGTTGGTTCGGTTTTCGCTCGACTGCACGAAACCATTGGCGATCCCCGCCAGACCGAGTGCCTGAATGTCATTGTTCCAGAAAGCCAGTTCGCTGGCGCCGCCGGTGCGTCCGAAGATGTTGATATAGAGCGACTGCACGAAATCCGTGTCGATGTGGCTGAGATATTCAGGAGATGCCAAGAAAGCCGTTTCGACTTGTTCTTCCGTCCCGCCATTTTGGAGGAAGCTGATCCAGGCTGCGCGGCCGCTGGAATCCGACTGTCTGCCGAGAAATTGAAGATAGAGCTTGTCGACGATCGGCCCTAGTGATTCGCTGGAACGCAGGATCTCATTCGCGACCGTGGCCTGACCTTGAAGGTTAATCTCTTTGATCCAGAAAGTCTGTTCCGATGAGGACGCGGACCGGCCCAGAAGCTTGGTATAAAGCGATTGCACAAAGGCCGCGTCACTGACTATCGGGTTGGCGAGATTGATCGATCCTCCATTGGCCGCAACAAACACTACTGAAGCTGGGGTGGTAGAGAACAGATTGCCCTCGGCTTGCACGGTAGTCGTGGGTGCATTCTGAAGCACGATGGCGGCTGAGGTGGCGGTGGCTGGAGGTTTGAAGGACCGGAAATCATTGTTGCTGTCCAAACTGATCGAGGCCACACTGCCAATGCCGGTTGTGCCGTCGCCTTTTATGGCAACGCCGACCAGGTTGCCATGAAGGTCGTTCCCATCTACGTTGGCGGTGAAATCGCCCCCCACGGTCATATCCATGTGGATGCCGGTGCCCAGGCCGTCCGTGGAAATGGCGTTCTCGCTGATTTGCACGAGAGAGAGCAGATTGGTCCCAACTTGTTCCACCTCGATGCCGGTCAGCGTGTCGGTGTTGGCGCCGACCAAATTGATCGAATTGTTCGCGACCAAGGTCGGCCCGGGAGGGAAGCCATTGCAGTTGGCCAGTTTGATGGCTGTTTCGGCCCCATCGCCAAAGAACTTGTTCCCCGTTATTTGAGCGCCAAAGCCAAAATCGAGCTCCAGCTGAATGAGCGCCGTACTCGTAAACAGGTTGTTGGTGACGATGTCGGTGGAAGTGTTTTGGTTGTTATTGATGATCTTGACAGCCCCGTTGAAGGTATTCTGACTGAGGGTAGTCTTCTCGCCGAAATCAGAGAGCGTGCCAACCACGGAGTTGGTGATGGTGCAACTCGTGAGGCCGCTATTATTCCCCGTCGAGGTGCCTATCGACACGGAGCTGAGATTGAGGTCGTTCAAGGTCACGTTCGAGACTAGAACCTGGAGTTGATAGCTCGGGAGAATGGCGGCCGGCGTATTCGGATCCCCTTGAATGGTCATGCCGTTCTTGGGAATCGACACGGGCTCAAAAGCGTCCGGAGTCGCTCCGGGCTCGATCGTCACCACGGTGGCGCCGCTGACATTGAGAGCCTGGAAAAGCGTATGAAAGGTCGTCACGTTGTTGGCCGCGAGGCTGATCGGCACGACAAACGTCGCCGTTGGCGTCAGCCGCGCTTCCAACCATTCCACGCTGGGGCGCGCCTTGAACCGCCTTCGGTCGGACTGGGAAGAAAGGTGTCGCGAATGGCGCTGCACGCGTTGAAATATGTTCATGGCCGTTCTCCTGTCTGTTCGCCCCCCAGAAACGGGAGCGACGGATCTTGGTGATGTGCCCGTTCCTGCCCTCGCAGATCAGTGCGAAAAGCGAGCGCGCTTCACCCAACGGCAAAATGAGTTTTTTTAGATAAAGCAGAGTAATGCTTGGCATGCAACGAATCGCGCGTCGGAAGTGGACTTCGCGGTGATTTGGTTGGGACTCGTCGGGCTGACGCCTCGACGCTCGCCGAACGCGAACTTAAATCACGGTACCGTCAGGCACGACAGTGCCTCGTGGGATGACGACGATGCCATCCCTGATGACATAATTGGGTCCTTCGGAGTCCTGGACGCCCTTATGGTTGACGATTTTCACGTGCTTGCCGATGCGGCAATCCTTGTCCAGAATGGCGCGTTCGATCACGCAACCCTGCCCCACACCGAGGGGGGGCGTACCGAGACGTTCATCCTCTTTGCGATCGCGGGCGGTTTCGAAGCGATCGGCGCCGATGACGACACTGTCGCGCAAGGTTACATTCCGGCCAATGTGGCTGCGGACACCGACCACGCAGCGCTCGATTCGCGTGCCTGCTTCGATGACGCAGCCATCGCTAACCAGACACTCTTCGAGACTGGCCCCGCTGATGCGCGACGCGGGTAGAAAGCGCATGCGGGTATAAATCACACCCTCGGGGCTGTGGAAATCGAACGGAGGCGAATTGCTGGCCAGGACCAGATTGGCTTCGTGGTACGATTTCACCGTTCCCAGGTCTTCCCAATAACCGTCGAAAAGATGCGCTTGCACGCGATGGGTGTCGATGCTCTGGGGAAACACCTCCTTGCCGAAATCGGTCGCCAATGGGGGTCGGCGGAGCATGTCCATGAGCGTTTCACGATTGAAGACGTAGATCCCCATACTGGCCAGGTAGGGTCGCCCATGGCTGACAATGCCACGGCGCGCCATCCACTCCTCGGGAGTGGCCAAAGGGCCGAGTTGTGCCTCAGTCTGGGGTTTTTCCTGAAAGCCGGTGACGCGGCCGGTGTCGTCGAGCTGAACAATGCCGAAATTAGAAGCCTGCTTGCCTGCGACTGGCAAAACGGCGATGGTGACGTCGGCCTGCGTTTGCCGATGCGTGGCGATCAATTCGCGGAAATCCATGCGATAGAGCTGATCGCCAGAAAGAATCAGGACTTCGCGTCCGCCGTCTTCCTGGACATAGCGGATATTTTGCCGGACGGCGTCGGCGGTGCCTTGGTACCAGTCAGCGGATTCGTTGGTCTGCTGGGCGGCGAGAATCTCCACGAAGCCGTTGCTGAAGGGATCGAATTTATAGGTATTGGCAATGTGGCGATGCAGACTGACGCTCAGAAACTGCGTGAGAATGAAGACGCGCTTGAGCCCGCTGTTGATGCAATTGCTGATGGGAATGTCGATCAAGCGATATTTCCCCGCAATGGGAACGGCCGGCTTGCTGCGCAATTGCGTAAGCGGATAAAGGCGGGTGCCGCGACCACCGCCGAGGATAAGGCTCAAAACGTCGTTCATCGATCTGCTCCCGTGCCGTAACCTCTCTAAGGTTGGGACAGAATACCATACGGAGCCGGCAATCCGCGAAAGGGGAATAGCAAATGTTGTTCCGATCAGGCGGGTAGCGAAAGTCGCCAGACTTCCGCAGACGTGTCAAGAGGGTAGCGGAAGTCGCCAGACTTCCGATGGCGCGGCGCGGAGGAACGGAACTCTGGAGAGTTCCGCTACGAGAGGGGTAGCGGAAGTCGCCAGACTTCCGATGGCGCGGCGCGGAGGATCCGAACTCTGGCGAGTTCCGCTACGCGCCGTCCCGCTACGGGCCGTCAAGAGGATTGGGGGCCTGGCTTCGCAAATAAGGAGCAATTTGAGCGGCGAGAATCTTGGCTCGTTCGGTGCAATCGTTCAGTGAAACGCCGCCGTAGGCATTGCCGCCCAGGAACAAACCCGGATGGTCACGGCTCCGCGCTTCGATCCAGGATACCCGGTCCAAATGGCCTAAATGATATTGAGGCAGGGCACGCGGCCAGCGGATAATTTCCTGAAAAACGGGCGGCGCGACGATTCCCAATGATGTGCGATATTCGGCCCGAACTGCTTCCGTCAGACGCTCATCGTCCCAGCCGGCAATATCCTGGCGGCCCCAGCCGCCGCACATGGCGCGCATTAGAACCTGTTCATCGCCGGCTCTCCCCGGAAAAATCGAAGAACACCACTGCACGCCCAGAACGTCCCGCTTCAACCTTTGGGGCGTCAGATAACCGAAACCATCCAAGGGCTGCGGAACGTCGGCGATACGAAATCCCATCGCTACGACCAATACCGGAGCATAGGCGATCGTTCCGATGCGCTCGGCAAAGTCGGCATCTAGGGGACGTAGCAGGCGGGCCTGCTCGTGAGCTGGGCAGGTGAGCACGACTGCATCGCCATTCCATTTTTCGCCTCCACTATCAATGGCGGTCCAGACAGTGTTCGCCGAGGTTGGCCGAGTCAGGCTCTGGACTTCGACGCCGACATGAGGGGGTTGTTTCAAATGCGCAGCCAAACTCTCGATCCAAGTTCTCAGTCCGCCCGGGAAAGACCAGAGCCGTTGTGGTGGAGGCGACGTTTGCCCTTGCGCGAGCCGCCTGGCGCCGTTGCCGGCTCAGGGCCGACATGCCGCGCAGAATGCTGCCATATTCTCGTTCGAGTAATGCTAATCGGGGAAACGCAGCCGGCAGGCTCAGAAGAGCGGGGTCCGCCGCATGAATGCCGGAAACGAAGGCATCGGCGAGATTTTCAGCGGCCTCGTGGCCCAGCCGCCTGCGAGCGAAATCGGCGACTGATTCGTCGGTGGATTCGCGTCTGCCGGGACGCAGGCGTTCAGCGAGTATCGATAGCTTGCCTCTCCAACTCATCACGGGACTAGCCAGAAAGGAAAGTAGGGAATTGGGCAGCCGTTCAAGGCCTTGACCTCGAAACAGATAGCGATTGGTTCGTGCGGCTTCGCTGCCGGAGATGAGCTGATTGGCTATGCCCAAATCGCGGCACAGTTCCAGGCTGGTCGGTTTCAGGTCGAGGAAGCCGTTGGCGCCCGATTCGACCAGGAAGCCGTCGCGACGTTCGGTCCAGACTTTGCCGCCGATGCGCTGCGCCGATTCGAGAATCGTGATGGAGGCGTCGGGGGCTTGCTGGCCGAGCCGGTAGGCCAAGGATAAGCCTGAGATGCCGGCGCCGATGATGAGTACGCTGGGCATGAGATGACCTATTAGGAGCCGGACGCGCAAGTTTGGAATTGCGCTCTGGGCGGCTCAAAATCAAAACGAATGGACAATTAGGCCGATCTCGCCTCCGTGATGCCAAGCTTGATCGCGGGAGGGCTGAAGTGCCCGACCTCGCTGGCGCGTCGGGCTCAATGGTGAACGCCGGGTTAGGGTTTTGCCATCTCCTCGCCGCGAATTTGCGCCCTTCAGCACATGCTTGAGACGATCCGCGATCTTCTTGTGAGCCTTGTCGACTTCTTTGTCCGTGAGTGTGCGGTCCGCTGCCAAATACGATAGCGAATAGGCGAGGCTTTTGGTTCCAGGCGGAATGCTGTCGCCTCGATAGAGATCGAATAGATTCACTGCATGAAGCAGTTCGCCACCGCCCGCGCGTATCTCATGCTCGATCTTTTCAGCGGGGATTGCCTCATCCACAATAACCGCCAGATCTCTAAGCGCAGCCGGGAAGCGTGGGACCGGGACGTAAGCGTGGCGGTTCGGAATGCGCTGAATGATGTCCTCCAGGTTCAGCTCCGCGACCCAGACCGGATTCGTGCCCAACTCGTAACGTGCCGCAGCCGTGGGGTGAAGCTGGCCGAACACGCCTAAACTCGCATTTTCGCACAGGATTTCTGCAGATTTTCCAGGGTGCAAGTAAGGTTCCTTGGCGGTGGCATAGGTGATGCTAGCCAGGTGGAGCTCCGCCACAAGGGCCTCAATAATCCCCTTGAGGTCGAAGAAATCGAGCGGCGGCGGGGCGGGCAACCCGCTATCGGTCCACGAGTTTTCCCGCGCGATCCCGTCAGAGCCAGAGCCAGCCGCAGAGGTTCCGTCGGGAGTTTCGAGCTCGGTTCCGGGATGAAAACCGGGCCAATCTCGAACAACCGAATTTGACGATGGTGCCTGAGGTTGGCAGCCATGGCTTCTAGGATTCCAGGCAGGAGCCTTTGCCGCATGACGCCGCGTTCGACGTGAATCGGATTCAGCAGTCGCACAAAGTCGCCTTTCGGCAGACCCAGCGGCTCTTCCCGCGTAGGATCGGTAAGGGCGTAGTTGATGACTTCTTGGAGGCCCAGGTTAACTAAGAGATTGCGCACGCGCTCTTCATGAAGCAGGCTGTCGTCCATGTGCTGCTCGGGCAGGGCATCGGAGAGGAGAGTCGTCGGCAGCCGGTCGTAGCCAAAAATGCGCACGAGATCTTCGATGACGTCGGCGGGTCCTTCCTGAATGTCGACGCGATAAGGCGGCGGAATGACCCGTAAGCAGGCGTCGCCCTGGCGAGTTACCTGGAAATCGAGGGCATTCAAGATCCGCTCGGCATCTGGAAGAGGGAAATCAAAGCCCAGAAGCCGGCGGATCTCGCTCGAGCGAAGCTCGATGGGCGTAGCGGGGAAGGGGCGAGGATATGCGTCAACCGCGCCTTGAAACACCTTGGCGTCGCAGGACTTTTGGATAAGTGCAGCGGCTCGTTCCGCGGCCGGCCGGACCAGTTCCGGGTGAATGCCCTTGCTGAAACGGACACTCGCTTCGCTTGGCAGATTCAGCGACTTCATCGTCCGCCTGATGCTGCGGAAATCGAAATTCGCCGATTCCAGCAAGACACGCGTCGTCTGCGGCGTGACTTCAGTTTCGAGTCCGCCCATGACTCCTGCCAAAGCGATTGGGCCGGCCTCGTCCGCGATCAGCAACATGTCAGGAGTTAATTCGCGATTCTGCTTGTCGAGCGTTACCAGCTTCTCGCCAGCGCGGGCAGGCCGAACGATAATCGTTGGCATTTTGCCGCCGGCGCGCTCGGCCAGGCGATCAAAATCGAAAGCGTGCAGGGGCTGGCCCCATTCGAGCATGACGTAGTTCGTCACGTCCACCATGTTGTTGATGGGCCGCATGCCAGCGTAGGTCAGCCGACGCTGAATCCAGCCCGGCGCGGGGCCGATATTGACGTCAGCCAGGAACATGGCCGAGTAACGCGCGGACAGTTCCGGGTTTTCGATTTTGACCGACACCTTGGAATCAGCGGCCTCGCTCGCGAAGCTGATCGGACTCGAAGGCAACCGCACGCTCTTACCGGTCAGCGCCGCCACTTCTCGGGCTACGCCAATGATGGATAAGCAACGAGCCAAATTCGGTGTGATTTCCAGCTCGAGCACGATGTCGCCCATGAACTCGGCCAGCGGCATGCCAATGGGCGCATCCTCTTCGAGAAGAATGATGCCTTCGTGCTCGTCGCTGATGCCGAGCTCATATGCCGAGCAGACCATGGAGTCGCTCGGAATGCCGCGGAGCTTGGTCGGCTCGAGTTTCTTCAGCACTTTTTGTTCGGAGTGGCCATCGAACAGAATGGATCCGGTTAGCGCCAGAATGATCTTTTGCCCCACGTCGCCGACAGCGATGTTCGGGGCGCCGGTGACGACGACTTTGGGCTCGGCCGAACCATAGTCGATTGTGCAAAGCTTGAGGCGGTCGGCGTTGGGGTGCTGCGTTACGGAAAGCACTTTGCCGATGACGATTTTTTCGTGAGCCCAAACCGGCCCTAAATCTTCCTGTTTGACGCGTCAGCCCATTGGGGATTGGCAACCCATAGACGCGCACGCCGGCAACCTCGAGCCCGGCGAGCGTCAAACGTTCGATTAGCTCAGGTATCGGGATGTCGATTTCGACGTATTCGCGCAACCAGCTAAGCGGGACTTTCATGGCCCGGAATCCCCACTAAAACTGCTTCAAGAAGCGTAGATCGTTCTGCCAGAATTGGCGGATGTCGTCGATCGCATATTTCAGCATGGTGATGCGCTGCGGCCCCATGCCGAACGCGAAACCGCTGAATTGGGCGGGATCGTAGCCGCCGTTGCGCAGCACCACCGGATGAACCATCCCCGCGCCGAAGATTTCGAGCCAACCGGTCTTCTTGCACAGGCTGCAACCCTTGCCTGCGCAAACGGCGCAGTCCATATCGACTTCGATGCTTGGCTCGGTGAATGGGAAATAACTGGATCGAATGCGGACCTGGCGATCCGGGCCGAACATTCGCCGCGTGAAGGCGATGATCGTTCCCTTGAGATCGGCCATGGTGATATGCTCGCCGACCGCCATCCCTTCCACCTGCTGGAACATCATCTCGCTGCGCGTGGTGACCGCTTCGTAGCGGTAGCACATGCCCGGCAGAATCACCCGAATCGGCTTGGGGTGTTGTTCGCGCATGATGTGGATCTGGCCAGGCGAAGTGTGCGTCCGCAAGAGCACGCCGGGCACGGTCGTGTGGAACGTGTCCCACATATCGCGGGCCGGATGATGCGGCGGCATGTTGAGGAGCTCGAAGTTCGTCAAATCGTCTTCGACTTCCCGGCTGCGATAGACCTGAAATCCCAAGTCGGCGAATATTCCGCAAATGGTGCGCATGACTCGCGTGGCTGGGTGCAAACGCCCGTGCGGGATCGGCCTTCCGGGCAAGGTCACGTCGAGAGCCTGAGCGGACAGGTCGCGAGCCAGCTCGCGCTCTTTATCTTCAGCTAGGGCGGCTTCATAAGCCGTAGTGAGTGCAGCCTTGATGCGATTGGCTTCCTGCCCATAGGCCTTGCGCTCGGCCGGTGGGCATTCGCCCACGCGTTTCAAAGCGAGCGTCACCTCGCCGGTCTTGCCGAAGAAGTGGGTATGCCAGGCGCGAGCGCGGCTTCGTCCTTACACGCTTGTAACAGGGCAAGGGCTCGCTGTTCCAGCTCTGCGAGAGGAGACATGGCGGGTTATCTCTCAAAAAATGGGCTCACTTTAGACCGCGAGCCGGCAATACCGATGCCGCGGGCACTCGGGCCATCGCGAAATCGGGACTACCGGCTCATGTGGAGACTGGTGGGCAGGCGCTGTCCTGGCCCTACGCTGAGACGGCGGGCTTGGGCAGGTGCGTCTGCGCCAACTCCACGATCTTGGTAAACGCCTCGGGATCGTGCACGGCCAAATCAGCCAGCATCTTGCGGTCGATTATTACCTGGGCCAATTGGAGCCCGTGAATGAACTGGCCATAGCGGATGCCGCGCATCCGGCAGGCCGCATTCACGCGAGCAATCCAGAGCCTGCGGAATTCGCGCTTCTTGACGCGGCGATCGCGAAAAGCGTAAACGCCCGCCCGGATCAGCGTGACTGCGGACTGGCGAACCAAATTGTGACGGCTCAGGCGGAAGCCCTTGGTCGCCTTGCGCAGACGGGCTCGTCCGCGCATGACTGCCTTGCCGTTCGTTGCTCTCGTCATGGCTCATCAACTCCAGATCTTGAACCCTTTTATCGCTTGCGTGAATCCTGGTTAGCCGCGACACGCAACGGAGCGATCGCAGCTCGCTAAGCTAGGATCCACCGAGCAGGATCACGTAGGTTTTGGCAATGGCCGTCTGCTTGATCACCGAGGAGCGCAAGTGGCGTTTGCGTCTACCGCTCTTGTGGCTGAGCAGATGCCGTTTGCCTGCCTGATGACGCCTGAGCAGTCCCGATGCAGTCACGCGAAAGCGCTTTTTCGATGCGCGATGCGTTTTCATCTTGGGCATGTTCGTCCCATCCTGAAAATCTATGGATCTTGGAGCTTCCGACTGATCGGCTGCCCAAAATGAAACAAAGACGGGGCCTCTGTATAGCGCCAGAGGTCCCGTTTGGGTAAATGCGACGCCCGCAATATCTCGCGGGCTAATTGTATAGTCCAGGCGACAATCCGGATAGAGCGGCTCGAACAAACTGCCCGCCTACGATGCCTTGGGAGCCAACATCGCTGTCATCCGGCGACCTTCCATCGAGGGAGGCTTCTCGATTTTGGCGAGATCGGTGAGCTTTTCGACCATCAGAACGATAATGCGCCGACCTTCATCCAAATGTTGCAGTTCCCGGCCTCGAAACAGGACGTTCAACAAAACCTTGTCTTTGTGTTCGAGGAACTTACGCGCCTGATGGATTTTGGTTTCAACGTCGTGGTCGCCCGTTTTCGGACGCACGCGTATTTCCTTCAGCTTCTGCTGATGAACCTTTTGGGCTTTGTTTCCTTTGCGGGACTGCTGGTAGCGAAGCTTGCCGTAATCCAGCAATTTACAGACGGGAGGCCGCTCGTTGGGCGCCACCTCAACCAAGTCGAGATTGGCTTCCCGAGCCAAGTCTTGCGCTTGTGCCGTGGGCACAATGCCGAGCTGTTCCCCTTGAGCACCAATGAGCCGAACCGGACTGATACGGATTTGGTCGTTGCACCGCAGTCCTCGGTCCTGCTGAGGTGAATGGCGTTCCGTGATACCCAAACCTCCTTAAATTGATAGCCGCGGAGCTTGCCGGGCCACTTGACACCGTCGTCAAGTTGCCCAAATGACCATAGCTGACCAGGTTAGCGCCAGCCTGGCTCGGCGATCGCTCCCTGAAATCGCTCGATTGGCCGTAAAGGCATTGATATACAGCCATTCCAGTCTATCACGAATATCCGTTACTTGCCTAGGGGTCAACGAAAATCGTGGGTCGTTGGTCGTGAATCGGGGATCGTTGTTCGGGAGTCGTGAATCGGGGATCGTGAGTCGTTGGTGGTGAATCGAGCGGACCGGTCGCACCTTCGGGCGGGAGATCCTGACGCATTCTCGTTTACTAGCTTCGGTTCGCGCCTTTTTCGATTCCCGATTCCCGATTCCCGATCGACGCCTTAACTAACGCTTCCACAAAAAAATAATCGCCCCAGGCGACTGATTCGTCCACGCCCAGGTTCTTGTGGTAGTGGTAGACGCCGTGCAGGAGGATGCCTTCCCAGTTCGGCTGGCTGCGAGCGAGGAAAGCGTCGGAACAGAGGGTTTGCAGGATCGTCGACGCGGCGCTCATGAAACGCTCTTTGTTTGCCTGGTCGGTCACTAAGTCGGCTAGGTCGAGGAATCCCGATGCTGCGATGGCGGCGGCGGAGCTGTCCCAAAGATAAGGGCCATCGGCAGGCAGTGCAAAATCCCAGAGGGGGACCAGACCGGGGCCGGCAGAGCGCAGGTAGTAATCGGCGCCCTTAAGGGCGGTCGCCAAGAACTCGGCCTCGCCACTAAGTCGGAATGCGGCGGCGAAGCCATAAATCGCCCAGGCTTGGCCGCGCGACCAGGCGCTGTTGGCCGCATAGCCTTGATGCGTTCCCTCGCGAAGGAACGCTGCCGCTGTCCAGATCGAAAATGCCTTCGTGAACGGTGCTGCCATCGGCCCGAACCAAGTATTTCGCCGTCGTTCGGCAATGCTCGAGCGCAATAGCTCGCAAAGTGGCGTCGTTTGATTCGCGTGCTGCCCAGAAAATGATGCCGACATTCATCATGATGTCGATAAACAGCGACTGCGGTCCAATAAACGACTTCAAGTAACCGCCTTTTTCGCGACGCAAAGCGAGCGTGCGGCCCGCGTCGATGAGGACGTCGCGCAACTCCGGTTTACCCGTCAGGCGATACCAGCGCAAGTAGGTCGAGAAGAAGAGAAAGCCCAGGTCGTGGACCTGGCGATCGAAGCGGCGCAGCGCCGAGCGCCGACTATATTCCTCGGCGCGGCGGAGCCAAATTTCTTGGCCGGTGTGCTCGTGCAAGAGCCAAAAGATCCCTGGATAAAAACCCTCGCACCAGTGCGTCCACTTTTCGCCTTCGCGCTGCCAACGACCGCCCACCGTGTACATCGGGTGGTAGCCCGGGTAACGCGTTGCCACCTGGTCTGCTTGCCGGGCGGCAAAGTCCAGTCCATCCTTCAGAAATGGCGCGAGGTCACCCTGTAATGGCACGGCACTCCTCCTGGCGGGGACCTGGATCAAACGAAGGTAACACTCAAGGCGGCACTGAGCGCAACCGATTCCGAACGCAAGTCTTTCTGGACTAGGCGGTTAATGGATTGCATTGCGCTACCTACACACACACGACTCCAGGGGAATGTCATCAGGGAATGGCTGCTTTTGAAACAAGCTTGGCCGGATGTAATTTGCTGATTCTATCGATGGCAAGGATAATACGCTACGAGCGCGGCAGGACGCTTGCAAAGAACGGGATTGGCAAATCCAGCTTGGCTGTTTAGGCTGAGTCTGTCGTGCAGTTGCCTTCTCCCCCGGCTCAGACTGAATCTGCGCCGATCTACGTGTCCGAGGATCGCTTATGTGCGGCATCGTCGGTTATATCGGCGGGCGCGCCGCCGAACCCATTTTGGTGGAAGGTCTGCGCCGGCTCGAATACCGCGGCTACGATAGCGCAGGAATGGCCACTTTGGACGGATGGCAAGCTCCAAGTACGCAAGCGCGCAGGACGCATTGCCAACCTGGTCCATTTCCTACACGAGCAGCCCATCAGCGGTTGCACCGGCATCAGCCACACGCGCTGGGCGACGCATGGCCCGGCCACCGATAAGAATGCTCACCCCCACGTCGGCGGCGACGGCATCGTGGCCGTCGTGCACAACGGCGTCATCGAGAACTACGCTCCGCTCAGCCGTCAACTGATTGAAGAAGGGGTCATCTTCAAGAGCGATACCGACACCGAAGTGATCGCCCAGCTCATCGCCCGGAATCTCGACGGACTGAATTTGACCGACGCCGTGCGCAAAACCTTGCGGGTGCTGCAAGGGACCTACGGCTTGGCCGTCGTCAGTCCTTTATTTCCCGAATCAAATCATCGGCGCCCGCCTGGGCAGCCCGCTCGTGCTTGGCGTCGGCGACGGTGAAAACTTTCTGGCCAGCGATCCGGCGGCGCTTTTGGGTTTCACCTCGAAAGGTCGTCTATCTGCAGGATCTGCAACTCTGCGTCCTGACCGCTGACTCCTGGCACATTCAGGATGCGGACGAAGCGAAGGTCGAAGCCTCGATCCATCTCATCGACTGGGCAGGCGGAAGAAGCGGAAAAGGGCGAGTTCGAGCACTTCATGCTCAAGGAGATTTACGAGCAGCCCGAAGCGCTCGAAAACGCCATGCGTGGCCGACTCTCCGATGCGGATTCCAGCGCCCATTTCGGCGGCCTCAATCTCGACACCCAGCAATTGCGCCGGGCCGATCGATTTATCCTCACGGCCTGCGGCACGAGCTATCACGCCGCCTTGGTGGGAGAATATCTGTTTGAGGAGTTCGCCCGCATTCCCGTGGAAGTGGAATACGCCAGCGAATTCCGCTATCGCAATCCGCCGCTCGAACGCAACACGATCGTTTTGGCTATCACGCAATCGGGCGAAACGGCCGACACGCTGGCGGCACTGCGCGAGTCGAAACGCAAGGGCCACCACACGCTGGCCCTGTGCAACGTCGTCGGCAGCAGCATCGCCCGCGAGTGCGATGGCGGCGTCTACCTGCACGCCGGGCCGGAAATCGGCGTCGCCAGCACTAAAGCTTTTACCTCCCAGGTGCCGTCCTCACGATGCTCGCCCTTTATCTTCGGCCGCATGCGCCATCTGTCGAGCGTGCAAGGCGCTCGCATGCTCGACGAGATCCGCGGCGTCCCCGACCTGATTCGCCGGACATTGCGCTGTCACGATCAGGTGAAGCGCATCGCAGAGAAATACGCGCCACGTCGCAACTTTCTCTATTTGGGAAGGCAATATCTCTTTCCGGTGGCGCTGGAGGGCGCTCTGAAGCTCAAAGAAATCAGTTACATCCATGCGGAGGGATATCCTGCCGCCGAGATGAAGCACGGGCCGATCGCGCTAGTGGACGCCGAAACGCCTTCCGTTTTCCTCTGCCCGCGCGGCGCCGTGTTCGACAAGGTGATGAGCAATCTGGAAGAGATCAAGGCCCGCGGCGGCCCGGTCATCGCCATCGCCGGGGAAGGCGACGATGAGGTGGCCGACCGCGCCGATGACGTCATCTTCATCCCGCAAATGCCGGACTATCTCCAGCCCGTGGTTGCCGTCGTGCCTTTGCAACTTCTGGCCTATCACATCGCGCTGCTGCGCGGCTGCGACGTGGATAAG
The DNA here is from genome assembly GCA_963748025.1 of uncultured Gemmataceae bacterium. GTDB lineage: Bacteria > Planctomycetota > Planctomycetia > Gemmatales > Gemmataceae > CAVVHZ01. The sequence goes on along the minus strand of CAVVHZ010000035.1, from coordinate 115,035 downwards.
CCTCGCAATCTCGCCAAGAGTGTGACGGTCGAATAGGGAAATAGGCTCAGCTCCAGGCATTTTCATTTTTCGTTAATCGTTTTTTGGTTGAATGCAGCGTTGCGCGAGAGAATCTATCCGTGCTGCTAGGGAACAGTGCGCCGCTCATGCTTCGACTCGCCCTCACAGGCCGGCCGCTCCCCCACCGATTGTCCTGCCAAACTCTGCCTGCTCCAGGTAGGCGAAAGATCCGTTTCGAGGGGACATCTTTCATGAGACTGCTTCGTTTTTACTTGCTTGCTTTCGCGTTGACGGGGATTGCACTCGTTCCATGGGGCAGAGCCAGCGCCGACGATGCGTCCCCGGCCGCCGCCACCCCTACATTGCCTCCCAAGACGAAAGGCCCGCCGCTGCCCGCTGTTTTCTCGAAACCTCAGCCCGAGAATATCGAGGACCTCAAAGCCATCGAGAAGCAGGTCGAGCTAGTGGTCGCCAAGGTTCTGCCTTGCACGGTCTGCATTCGCGCCGGTGGTTCGTCGGGCAGCGGCGTCATCGTTAGTGAGGACGGTTACATTCTCACGGCCGGCCACGTTTCGGGAACGCCCGGCCGGGACATCACCATCGTTATGCCGGACGGCAAAACCTACCCGGGCAAAACCCTGGGCGGCAACGGCACCATCGACAGCGGTTTGGTCAAGTTCGCCAAACCCGGCAAATGGCCTTTCGTGGAAGTCGGCTGTTCCGCCGACATGAAAAAGAACGACTGGTGCGTAGTGACGGGCCATCCGGGCGGTTTCAAAACGGGCCGGTCGCCGGTGGTTCGGGTGGGCCGCATCCTCGAAATCAACACGCGAACGGAAGGCCAATATATACGGACCGATTGCACCATCGTGGGAGGCGACTCCGGCGGCCCGCTCTTCGATATGAATGGCCGCGTCATCGGCATTCATAGCCGCATCGGCAACGGCATCACCGCGAACTTGCACGTGCCGGTGGACACCTATCGCGATACCTGGGCTCGGCTGGTGAAGAGCGAGCGCTGGGGCGGCGGCATCGGCCGGCCTGTGCGCCCAACACCCGCCCCAACCCCCGTCGTGGGTGACCCGGACTTTCGCTTCAAGCTCGATCCGAACTCCAACTCTTGCACTGTCAGCGAGATCTATGTCGAGTCTCCCGCCTTCAAGGCGGGCTTGAGGGCACTGGATGTTATCAAGAAGTTCAACGGCAAAGAGGCTACATCGGTCACGATGCTCCAGGAAGAACTCAAGAAACGAAGGCCCCACGAAGAAATCACGCTAGAGGTTCAGCGAGGCAACGAAGTGGTTCAGATCAAATTCGTTGTCGACCTCAAGCAGGGAGCATAGCGGAACTCAAAATCCGAAAATCGAAATCCGAAATCCGAAACAAAACCTGAATGACGAAACTTGATCTTGGGCCTTTTGCTCGAAGCATTTGACGAGGTTTACATACACCAATGACTCACTTGAAGAAGATATTGCAAGCTGGTGTGCTCTGTTCCTTGGCGATCAGCTTTTCGGCTGCTCCCGCTTTCGCGCAGCGTGGCCAGTTTCGCGACTCGCAACCGCCGCCGCGGACGAATTCGCAGTTTTTGAAGGCCTTTCACGATTCGACGATTGAAGCCGCGCAGAGCACGGTGCGGATTCTTTGCGATGACAAAGAGACCGCTTTGGGCACCGTAGTGGGCTGCCGATGGCTGGATTCTGACCAAGTATAGCCTGCTCGCGGGAAAGCCGGTTTGCAAGCTGAAGGACGGCAAGATGCTGGACGCCAAGATTGTCGGCGTTCAGGAGGCGTTCGATCTGGCCTTGCTCAAAGTCGAAGCCACCGGATTGCATGCGGTTGTCTTCACGGATAGCAAGGTTGCCCCCGTGGGGAGCTGGCTGGTGTCCGTGGGAACGGGCGAAAACCCCGTAGCCGTAGGCGTGATGAGCGTAGCGGCGGAACTCCCCCGCCGGTTATGAACCGAGGACGCGGCCGCTCGGGGAATAATGGCCCCCCCGCCCCGGATTATCTCGGGATCAACGTGGCCGCGGATGGAATCGATGGCTCGAGTCGTTCGGGTTGCCGGGCAAAGTGCCGCAGCCAAGGCAGGATTAAAAATAGACGACCAGATTCTCTCCGTTGAGGGCGCCGAAATCGCCAACCAGCGTTCGCTCAGTGCTCTGCTGGCGAAAATGAAAATTGGCGATTCCGTAGCGATCAAGATCCTTCGCGACGGGAAAGAAATGGAGCTGAAGGCTAAGCTAGAGCCGGCGCCTGCTCCCGATTATCTTGGCCTGAGCGTGACCTCCAATGGCACGGCCGCAAAGGTCATCGAAGTTGCTCGCCGCAGTGCCGCCGAGCGGGCAGGCATTCGAAGGGGCGATCAAATCGTTTCGATCCAAGGCTCGGCGGTCAGCGATCAAAAGACTCTTCTCTCGGTGCTCGGCAAGATGAAGCCAGGCGACACCGTAAAAATCAAAGTAATGCGTGAGGGGAAAGAAAAAGATCTGGAGGCCAGGCTGCAACAGTGCGGAGGGCCTCAGCGCGCAGGATCAGAACCTCATGGGCAGCGAGCTAAGCCAAAAGCGGACCGGATTCCCGACCTATTTCCAATCGGACACGGTCTCTGAAGCCCAAAGATTGCGGTGGACCGATCTGCGATCTCGAAGGCCACGTCATTGGCATCAATATCGCTCGCGCGGGAAGAGTGGAAAGCTATTCCATTCCCACGTCCTCCTTATCGAAGTTGCTGCCCGAGCTGAAGTCCGGAAAACTTTCGCCTGAGCTTCTGGCTTTGCGAAAACGCATCACGGAGCTGAAGGCTACGGTTCGAAAGGCGACGGAGGAAAAAACCGCGGCTGACAAGAAGCTTCAGGAAGCGCAAGCCGCAGTGAAGAAGCCGGCGACAGAAGTGGCTGAACTCGACAAGAAGCTCAAGTCGGCACAGGAAGTGCTCGAGAAAGCCGAGAAGCAATTGAACGAGAAGAAGTAGCTGAGGTTCAAAATAATTTAACTGTTCACTGAGGATTCCTTGTCAGCTCGTTAGCCCGATGTGCCAGTGAGGTTTACTTGGCGACACCAGCACACACGCCAGCACTGCCGATTTGGGGATGAATGAGTTGATGCGATCGCCAAATAGGCCTCGCTGTCGCTTCGGGCTAACGAAAAGGCAACAAGCTGAGAATTGAACATTCAATCGCTGGGCGGATTCTGAGTAACAACGGTACGCCATTGGCAAGGAATAGGGCAAATAGAAACCGCTTTTGAGCTTTGCGAACCAACCGAGCCGCCGGAAGCCCGGCGAGCGTTCGGTTTCGCACGCACGATCTGTGCCTGCGCGCATCCGCCAGGTGCCGTGCCACCACATTCCCGGCAGTCTGGACGTCGCAGACCTGCCCCGCCTTTGCCCGCCGAGTCAGAACCTGTTTACATGGGCAGAGGAACATTTGCGGGCGCCGTCGATAAGGGCTACCCAACGCTGGTTCCGCGTCGGGGCCTCCACGGCCACTGCCATTGGTTATTGAAGGCCGCTGCTCGGTTCACGCCGTCGCGCCCTACAGTCTCGCTTTCTTCGATTCCCACATGACTGACGCCGAGATCGAGCGGCGTTCCGCGGCAACAATCCGGCCCGTGCGCTGATGCGGCAGCCAACGGCATGTACTACCGGGTGTGGTTGCACCTGTGCCGCAAGAATCTGATCGGCCCATCGGGAGATCGTACCGGGCTAGCGGGAGAGGTCAGCCGTTTACGCCATCAAGCCTGACGGACGAGGCGGCCCCGGAGTGTGGACTTTAGTCCACCCGGATGGCCGACGCTGAGATTGCCTCGTTTTTTTAGGCCGAAGATCTAAGTTATGCCCCGAATGGGGCGTCGGATTGTAGCCACGGGTGGAGTGGCGCTGCGGCAAAGCCGCCGCCGCGCAACCCGTGGAAAATTTCTGGGATTCTTCCTCGCCCCGCAAGGGGCGACGGAGACGCAAACGCTGCGGGAGGCGTCGCAGAGAATTGACAATATACCCGGGGAGGGCCGATTCCGCCGCCCCATCCGGGGCGGAGTTCCAATCCTAGTTGATCCACGGGTTTCGCTTCGCTCCACCCGTGGCTACATTCCGTGGCCCCATTCGGGGCCAAAGACGAATGGTTGGTCCTCGAACAACGAAAACGCGCAACCGCAAAACTTGCGCGTCGGGCTCATCCGGGTCCGAGGATTGGCGAGGTTATTTTTGCCCGCGACCATATTCAAAGAAGCGATCCGCAGCATGCGCAATCAATCCCGCTCATTATTGCTCCTATTCCTGTCTCTATTGGGTCACTGCGACGCATCCCGAGCCGCCGAGGCCCCGGACACCGCCAAGCCCAACGTCCTCTTTCTCTTCGCCGACGATCAGCGTGCCGACACCATCGCCGCCCTGGGCAACCCCATCATTCGCACGCCGAACCTCGATCGCCTGGTTCGTTCGGGCATGTCATTCAACCGCGCCTACATGCAGGGAAGCATGCAGCCGGCCACTTGCGTGCCTTCGCGAGCCATGTTGCTTTCCGGCCGGTCCCTGTTTCATATCGACGAAAAGCTGCTGCGCGATGAAACCTGGCCTGCCGCGTTTGGGAAGGCGGGCTACACGACGTTTATGACCGGCAAATGGCACAACGGCGCCCGGTCGCTTCCCGCCTGTTTTCAAATCGCCCGTTCGGTCTTCGATGGCGGCATGACCGATCCCATGAAGGCCAAGCTCAGCGACCTGAAGAATGGCAAGCTCACTCCGCCTCGCATTGCACCCCGGCACGCCTGCGAAATCTTCGCGGATGAAGCGGTTCGCTTCCTTGGCGAGCACCATAGCGGACCGTTCTTTGGTTACGTTGCATTCGATGCCCCGCACGATCCGCATATCGTCCCTGACAATTTCCCCATCCATTACGATCCCGACAAGATGCCTCTGCCCAAGAATTTCATGCCTCAGCACCCGTTCGACAACGGTGAAATGAAGGTTCGCGACGAATTACTGCTCCCGTGGCCGCGGACGGAAGCTAAAGTGCGGACCATGAATGCCGAATACTATCGCTACATCTCGTATCTCGATTCCCAGATCGGCCGGGTACTCGATGCCTTGGAGAGATCGCCTTACGCCAAGAACACGATTGTGGTTTTCTCAGCCGATTCGGGCGTCGCTCGCGGTAGCCATGGCTTGATCGGCAAGCAGAACCTTTACGAACATTCCCTTCGCGTACCGCTGATCGTGAGCGGTCCCGGCATTCCGGGCGGAAAGACAACCGACGCCCTTTGCTATCTCTTCGATGTGCTGCCGACGCTCGGCATGCTCTGCGGTGTAGCCGCTCCCCGGACCAGCGAAGGCACGGATCTGAGCCCTGTGTTGCGCAATCCCGAAAAAGCGGGACGAACGCAACTGATGTTCGCTTACAAATCCGCACAGCGAGCGCTTTGCAACGAGCGCTGGAAGCTCATTCGTTACCCGCTTGTCGACAAGAACCAGCTTTTCGACCTGAAGGCCGACCCGAATGAAGTCGACAATCTCGCCTACAATCCCGGATACGCCGAACGGGTGGCCGATCTTACTGCTCGACTCGAACAAGAGATGGCGCGGTACGGCGACAAGCTCATGGAGAGCAAAGCGCTAGGTCATCATGAATCGAGATGCCACGCTTTGCCCTCCGCCCCCATTTTTCCATCCGGATCAGGACCAGAGCTGGAATCCCTTGGCCGAGCCGAATATCTGCGCGAGCACTTGCTGGTCGGCTGCGCGGCGTTCAGCGCATTCGACCCAAGCCGCGACTCCACCCGAATCTGCCGACCGCATCAGGAAGGTCATGTAATCGTTTTGAATCAAATTTGTGCGGTACTCCTGAGACGTGGTGAAAAAGGAGGCCAGGCTGACTCGGGAGGCGCCGCATCCATCGCCGTTTCCCAGTTAGCCAGGTCCCCTGTGGTAGGACTGCGGTTGAGCAAGTCCCAATAGAGCCAGGTGATATATCCTTGATTGGTTCCACCTTGTATCACGTAGAATTCCTGTGAGCTAAGCAGTCCCGCGGCCACTTGCTCCAAGGTGCCGCCCGCCTGCAGGAAACTGGTCCAAGCCCGCTCCCCAACCGTGTCCGGATTGCGTCCAAGGTAGAGCTTGTACATCGCGGTCACTTGATCGTTCAGATATTCCGTGCTGTTTTCGATCCCAAGCACCACGCCTGGGGCAGAGTCGCCATTGTTCATGAGATTGGCCCAGGAAACGGCGCTGGGATCGGGATACCGATTCAATAGGAGTCCATACAAACTGGCCACGTAGAGATTGTTGGCGTTGCCCCCAACCGGGATGGCCGAGGAGAACTCCGAAGTGTTGGTCGCAAAAGTCGGCGTGCTGACCGTGGCTGTAAAGGTCGTGCCGCTGCCTGCGGGCACCGACCCATTGTTCAAAATAAACGTGGCAAATCCATTGCTGTCGGTGGTCACTTGTACGCTGCCCACGAAGATCTGCCCTGTCCCGGTGGCACGCCGTTCAAAGTCGCGAATACCTGAATCGTGCAAGCAATGCTCGAACTCGACCTATAGGTGAGGGTTGCAACGTTAATGACACCCCCCACCTGAACTTGAACAATATCAGGTGAAGACCCGGGTGACTCCACGGCATAGCTGAGCTGCGGGGCCGGCACGGCCGGGTAACTGAATGCCGCGCCTTCGACGTCGATGCCCTTGGAGCCGTTGCTGAAGATCGAGTTGCTGAGAACCTCGCTGTCGGGACTCATCATGACGCCCGATTGAGCATTGAACGCGATGACGTTACCGGTTCCGGGATCCGTCCCGCCGATGGTGCTGCCTGCGTTCACGATGGTGACGCCGTTACCCTGGTTGGACGCGGCTGCCTGTCCGGTAGGGTCCGTTCCAATGAAATTGCCTTCGACGAGCGCACCGTTGGGGAAAGCGATATGGAAGCCTGAGACGCCATTATCAATTTGAATTCCACCCGCGCGTTACCGCTGATGACGTTGCGGTCGGCAGCACTCGTTCCGCCAATAATGGAATCTGAGTTGTTGGTTTGCACACTCGTAGCCGGAGTTGGCGGCTATCGATCCATCCATGCAAAGCCCAATATAGTTGCCGATGACGCTGATGTTTTGCCCGGAGTCTGATCCCCCAAAGTCATCACCTTCATAGTCACCGTTGATGCCACACTGGCGCCGTTGGCATTCACGATGCTCAGGGATTCAAGAGTCGAGTTGTTCCCACTTAAGGTAAGACCAGCAAAGCCATGGTTATCGATTTCGACTACCGGGGCGCCAGCGAATCCCGGCGCCGTCGAGCCGTCGATCTTGACGGTATTGGTGATGGTCGGCAAGCGCCCGACGTCAACTGGATGACACCCGCAACCGAAAAATCGATCTCGTCGGCCGTGGTATCGGCGTTAACGCTGGTGATTGCGGCACGCAGCGAGCCTGCCCCCGAATCTCCCAGGCTGGAAACGGTGTATGTGGTCGGCGTGAGCCTGGTCTCCAGCGATTCCAGACGTGGGCGAAAGGTGGGCCGGGAACGGCGACGAGACACGGTGTTTTTCATGGAGAGTCTCTAAAAAATGACGAGCGATGCGTTCTCACCGATCATTCGCTGGTAGCCGCATTCGCCAGAATGCGGGGTGCCGCTCCCGCGTTCTGGCGAACGCGGCTACGAATCAGGATCAAGACCAAAGTTGGTATCCTTCCGCCGAACCGAAGATCTGAGCGAGCACTTGCTGGTCGTTGGCGCCGGCATTCAGCGCATCGACCCAAGTCGTGAGGCCGCCCGGATCGGCCGGCCGCAATAGGAATGTCATGTAGTCGGCCTGGACCAGGTTGGTGCGGCATTCCTGAGATGTCAAAAAGGCCAGTGAGACATCGAGTCGCGGCACACCGTCGTCGAGTGCGGTTTCCCAGCCCGCTATCTCTCCACTGCTGGCGGAGCGATGCAGGACTTCGGAATAGAGCCCGGTGATGAATCCTTGATTGGTGCCGCCTTGCAGCACAAAGTACTCTTGCGAAGCGGTAAGCTGTGCGGCGACTTCTTCGAGCGTGCCGCCGGCAAGCAAGAAATTGGTCCATGACTGCTCACCACCCGGGTCCGGGCTACGTTGCAGGTAGAGTTCGTACATCGCGGTCACTTGGTCGTTGAGGTATTCCGTGCTGCCTTCGATACCAAACACCACGCCAGCGGGGGAGTCGCCATTGTTCAGGAGATTGACCCAGGCCACCGCGCTGGGATCGGGATACCGATTCAACAGGAGTCCATACGCACTGGCCACGAAGAGATTGTTGGCATTGCCCCCAATCCCAATGGCCCCGGAGAACTCCGAAGTACCCGCAGTGCTCGAACTGGTGGCTGTCGCTGTGAATGTCGTGCCGCTGCCTGCCGGCACCGACGCATTGCTCAAAGTAAACGTGGCGAACCCACTGGCAGTAGGGGTCACTTGCACGCTACCAAGGAAAAGCTGCCCCTGTCCCGAGGGCACGCTGTCCAAAGTGGCGAATATCTGAATCGTGCAGGTAAATCCCGGAGACAGGTTGGGGAGAACGCTAGCAACGTTCAAAACGCCCCCAACCTGAACCTGAACAGATCCAATTGTGGAGTCAGGCGACTCTGCAGCGTAGCTCAACTGTGGGGCCGGCAGATTTTGATAGCCAAATTGCACCTCTTCGTTGTCGATCCCTTTGGAGCTATTGCTAAAGATGGAGTTGCTCAAAACGACGCTCACACCATTCATCACGACACCGGATTGAGTATTGAAGGCTATAATGTTGCTGGCGCCTGGATCCGTTCCGCCGATGCCACTGCCCGCGTGTAAGACGGTGATGCCGTTGCCCTGGTTTGGCGCCGCCGCCTGTCCACTTGGGTCCGTCCCAATGTAATTGCCTTCTACGACCGCCCCAGTCGGCAGACCGATAAGGTTACCCGCGGGGCCGTCATCAATTTGAATGCCCCCGCTGTTGCCGCTGATGACGTTGCGATCGGCCGGGGCGGTCCCGCCGATAGTGGATTCCGAGTCATTGATTTGCAACCCGACGCCGGTGTTGGCGACTATCGATCCATCGAGAGCGAGGCCGATATAGTTGCCAATGAGGGCGATGTTTTGCCCGCTGCCTCCCCCTTCCTGGCTGGGAAAAGTGCCCGGAGAGTCACACCAGCGCCGTTGGCGTTCACGATGCTCATGGAAGCGAGAACGGAATTGGAGCCTTCAAGCGTAAGGCCAGCAAAGCCATTGTTATCGATTTCGACTACCGGAGTGCCGGCGAACCCCGGAGCCGTCGTCCCGTCGATCGTGACTTGATTCACTATTGCCGGCAGGGGCCGAAGCAGGTCGAATCGTGCCCGCGACGGAAAAGTCGATGATGTCAGGCCCACTGAGGCTGTTGGCATCCATGATGGCCTGACGCAGCGAGCCCGTGCCGCTATCGTTCAGATTGGCGACGGTAAACGTCGAGGGAGTCAGCCGCGTTTCCAGCAATTCAAGACTGGGGCGAAAGCCGGTTTGGGAACGTCGACGTGACACGGTGTTTTTCATGGAGGGTCCCGAGAAAATGACAGGCGATGCGTTCTCACCAATCAGTCAACATGATTTTTTCGATATAGCCTTCTCTCGATTCGGAATCTGCACCGGCGAAGTGACTAAGACGAGTCCTTCCAAAAAATTCTCAGAGCAAAACCAGGCTGTGGCAGGATTTCATTCGGACAGGCTCCCGGGTGGGAAAGGTAGGATTCAATCGGTTATTCACGCCTGAACGAGAATCGTTGAAATCATGCCCTTCCTATATCATACGCGCGACAAAGTGAGAAGTTGCGGAAAATGGCCGCTCTGGGCAAGTCAGGCTCCAGCAAACCTCTCCCGCACCGGCGGCCGGCCCATCATCACGACGCACAGGCCGCCGTGCTGTGCACGTTGACGACTTGTTTTTGCGATGCCCGCCCCAGAATGGCCAGGCCATATTTGCTCGGCGGAAGCCCATGACGATGTAGAAGGGCTCGTCGTGAAGCTTGTTGTCCGGACCAAGAACGGCGAATTCGCCCACGGGGATGCTGGCGAGCTGCTGCACGACCCACCGTTCTTTATCGGCCAGGCTTCGTTCGAGGGCGGACTCCCACTCCGCATTGCTAAGGGCGTAGCCAAGGGCCACTCCTTCGCCGCCGAACGCTCGGTTGGGCTTCAAAACCAGCGACTCCCTCTCGCGGCGCACATAGGGAAGCAGCTCCGCAGTTCTGCCGTCGGGTAGCACGGTTTTTCGGTCGGAGAGTATGCGGGTCCGAAGGATATGACGGCGGAAGACCTGACGTTCATCGGCCGTGAAATACTTTGGCGCGAAGCGATTGTCGGTAAGCACCTCCCAGCAGCTCTTCTGATCGAGTTCCGCGGCGATCGACGACATCATGCGGTTTTGACGAAACAAGGTGCGCATGGGTTCAATGTTGGCGCCCTCGCGTTGGAGGTCGAGCAAGTCCCATACGGCGTAGTCGCGGTACGCCAGATCAATGCGGGCGCCGTTGTAGTAGACCTCTTCGCCTTCGATCGACAGTTCTCTGGGATCGGCGTGCAGCAAGCGCATGCCGTAGCGGTCGTGAAAAAATTGTGCCAAGGCGTGTTGTTCGTCCGGGCCGCTGGTGGCATACTTCGGCTCGACGAAACAAAGGTTTTCCACCCGGCGGCCAATGGCCTGTGCGTGGTCGAGGATTTCTTGCATCAGTAAATCGCGGATGTCGGGGCCTACGGCCAAGTGCAGCTCGGCGTCTTGCCCTTTGAGCAGGGGCAACAAGAGTTCGGCCAGAATGCGTTCGGCGTTAGGGAGCAAGTGAAGGCCGCCGATGCCGCTCAAATTGGGTTCGACGAAGCGCAGCGAATCTTTCCACATGGGGCTGATGAAATCGACCATGGCATCGAGACGCCCGAACAAAGGGTTGTTTTCGTGCAGGCTTGGGCCCGAGCAATTGCGCAGCCATTGCTCCTCTCCGGGCGATAGCTGCAGCACTTCGCGAACGGCGGCATCCTCCAGATAGAGCTCCGGCAAGTGCTTGCCGAGGCCCCCATAATCGTTTGGGAAACGTACTGAATGTAGGTCAATTGATCCGGCAAGACGGTGACCGGAATCGGTAAGACGCGAAGGGCATCGGGTTCGCCGTCGCGCAAATAAATCAAATGCCGCTTCAAAGCTTCTTCGTGGATCTGCCGCATCATCTCGATGAGCGCGGGCTCGGGAACCTGGTGAAAAACTTTGCGGACGCGGCTAGCCAGACTCAGTCCGCTCAGCCCGAGCTCTTCGGCTGGGGTCAGCATGGTCGCTTGCCTTCCTTTCTTCGTTCAATCGAGGCAGCTCGATCTCCTACAATGCGCGAGTGGCAAAATCGACCATGGCTCGAGGGCCTGCCGAAGCGATGTTGGCGCAGCAAGCATACGAGGAATTGATTCGGCGAGTTCGTGAGGAATCGCTGTTGGCGTCGTGCATCGAAATGCTCGGCTGGGACGAACTCACGTACATGCCGCGCAAGGGGGGCAGGCACCGCGGGGAGCAGATGGCCCTGTTGAGCGGCTTGCATCACGTCAAGACAACCGACCCTCGCAAAGCCGATTTGCTGGGCGCCTTGGAAGGTTCCGACCTTACCAAACACCCAAGTTCCGTAACGGCAGTCAACGTTCGGGAAATTCGCCGTGCTTACCAGCGCGCGACCCGGCTCCCGCGCTCTCTGGTCGAGGAGGTGGCTCGCGTCACCACCAGTGCCCAGGGAGTATGGGAAATCGCCCGCCGGGACGCCGACTTCGGACTTTTCTGCCCCTGGCTGGAACGCATTATTGCCCTGAAGCGGCAGGAAGCGGAAGCGGTCGGCTACGAAACCGTGCCTTACGATGCCTTGCTCGACGAGTATGAGCCCGGAGTGCGCAGCCAAGCGCTCGCCGGTCTGTTCAGCGACCTTCAATCCGAGCTGAGCCCGTTGGCATCGGCGCCTTGCAGAATCGCCGCATCAAGCTCACGTCGCCATTCTCCACCGAGCATTTCCCATCGAACGTCAGCGCATCTTTTGTCGAGAAGTGGCGGCGAAGATCGGCTTCGACTTTGCAAGCGGACGGTTGGACGCGACCGTCCATCCGTTCTGCAGCGCCATCGGCCCGGCCGATTGCCGGCTGGCAACCCGCTACAACCCGAAGGATTTCGGCGACGGATTCTTCGCCACGCTTCACGAAGCCGGTCACGGACTCTACGAGCAGGGATTCGATCCGGCTCATCATGGCACGCCCATGGGTGAGGCGCCGTCGTTGAGCATGCACGAATCCCAATTGCGCTTCTGGGAAAACGATATCGGCCGCGGCCGGCCTTTTTGGAAGCATTTTCACCTCCTGGCTCAGTCGATGTTTCCCGAGGCGCTGCGCGAGGTGACCTTGGATGAGCTTTATTTCGCCGTCAACCACGTTGCCAGGTCGCCGCTGCGGGCGACCTCGGACGAGGTCACCTACAACCTACATATTCTGGCTCGTTTCGACCTCGAACGCGCCCTGGTGGCCGGGGACCTAAAGGCGAAAGACTTGCCCGGCGCCTGGAACGATGCCTATCGGCACTATTTAGGAATCGCGCCGGCAAATGACGCGGAGGGTTGTTTACAAGATGGCCATTGGGGCTCGGGGTTGATTGGCTATTTCCCAACGTACACGCTGGGGAACCTGTATGCCGCCCAACTGTTTGCGCGCGCCCGCATTGACTTGGGCGACTTGGATCAACAGATCGCTCAGGGCCAATTCGAAGGACTGCTCGGCTGGCTGCGCACGAGGGTGCATGAACAAGGCCAGCGTTATTCAGCCCGCGGGCTGATCGAAAAGGCGACCGGTCAGCCGGTGGATCACCAGCCCTTCATCCGAGCTTTGAGGCGAAAATACTTTGAACTTTATCGTTGCTGAAAGCGCGGCTAGCTGAGAAGCTTGGGCCGGGATCAATTTTGGAGAAGTTGCTTTAGAGGCACAAATGCATCAAGTTTTTGCTTGCCGAATCATGAGCAATCTTTAATAATTAGCAAGATAATCCTGAGCCCCTGTCAAAACGAGCCCTCGTCCGCATTCTTTTCCGTCATCTACTTGTGTTTCGTGGTTCCCATGCTCCCTGGAGGTTTTCATGTCGAAGCGACGAACTGGATTCACCCTCATCGAACTGTTGGTGGTCATCGCGATCATTGCGGTTCTCGTCGGGCTGCTGTTGCCCGCCGTGCAAAAAGTCCGCGAAGCGGCCGCGCAGATGAGTTGTTCGAACAACTTGAAGCAAATCGGCCTAGCGATGCACAACAGTCATTCGACCAACGGTTATTTCCCGCGCTATAATTTCAGTTTTCCGACCAATCCCGATCCAACTAATCCGTATGGCAATCAGACGAGCGGCAACAGTCTCTTCGCAATGATTCTTCCATATCTCGAACAAGGCAACGTTGCGGCGGGGATGAATATCGCTTATTCGAACATCGATCCTGCCAACTTGCCGCCACCGGCCGGCACCAGCCAAGCAGGTCTCGTCCAAATCAAGACTTTCCTTTGCCCGTCATCGCCAGCGCTCGTCGTCGATTACGGCCCCTATTTTCAGAGTGTCGGCCTCAATTCGAAGGGAGCGTCCATGCCCCTCGGAAGGACCGACTATGTCGCCACCGCGGGCTGTTATAACACGTTTCTTACGGCATGCGCGCCCCTCACGTCAGCATCGGCGGGCGATTCCAGCAATAGCGGCTGGATTCGCGCCTTGGCTCCGAAAGGAACCAGTATCAGCAATGGCGTGAAGATCACCGAGATCACCGACGGAAGCTCGAACACTTTGATGATCGGCGAATCCGGCGGCGGCCAGAACGTCTATGAGCTCAACATGCAGCTGCCTATTAGTTGGACCTCATCGCCGCCGATCGTTGCCTTCAATTCCGCCTGGGGTGATCCCAACGCCGCGATCCGCGTGGTTGGCTATAATGCGGCAGGCACGGTCCCGAACGGCGGTTGCTTCGCCATCAACACCAACAACTACAGCACGCTTGGAACTGCGCCGCGTCAACTCTACAGCTTCCACACCGGTGGCGTGAATGTGCTACGCTGCGATGGCTCGGTTGCCTTTATGCAGCAAAGCATCTCAACTGCCACGCTGGCCGCTTTGATCAGCAAGGTAGGCGGCGAAGTGATCGGGACGGATGCTCCGTAAAAAAAATCGGCTCGTTTACGGCCGTGACAAACGTCTCCTAAACCCATTTAGGAGGAGTTTAGTTTTATCTGGACGTTTGGAAGCGCTTCGTTGGCCACTTGAGTGACGACGAGGCGTTTTTTCGTGTTCCGGCGCCATCCTAAAACATCAAGAGGCAAGCTCTCTCATGCATCATTCGTTTAACGGATCCGCAAAGCGGCTTTTCTGCCTGATGGCATTCGCATTTATCGGAATGTCTTGTTCTTCGAAGCCTAAGCTCGAACTGTTTCCGGTTCGAGGAAAAGTTCTCTTTAAGGACAAACCCGCTGCCGGCGTGTTGCTGACTTTCATCCCCACAGCGGATGGAACCGGCAAGGCCCCACGCCCGATCGCCATGACCGAGGAGGACGGCACTTTCAGCGCCGTTACGAATGACGAAGAGGGAGCCCCGGCCGGCAATTACGTCGTCACGTTGGCCTGGATGCAGACGCCCGATGTCAAGAAAGGAGAATCGATGCCCGATGTCAAGAAAGGAGAATCGATTTCCATGCGGCTGACCAACGATCCGGTGGACAAGCTCAATGGAAAATATCGAGATCAAAAGAATGGCATCAAAGTGACAATCGAGAAAGGCCCCAACGAATTAAAACCGTTCGATTTGAAATGAATTGTGCGCCAAAAATCCGAATTTCGAAATCCGAAAAACTAATGCAGAATAACTTGGGATGAGCGATTGCCCATTGATCGGCGCAAATCTCGTAAAGTTTTTTCTTGCTGTTTCATGAGCGACTCTTAATAATCACGTAATCCATATTGTTCTGCCCGGAACAATTCAAGCCCTCGCCCAGGTTTTGTTTCGCAATCGCATATGTCCTGTTTCACTTCCCATGTTTCCGGAGGTTCTCATGTCGATGCGAAGAAAGGGATTCACGCTGATCGAATTGCTGGTGGTCATTGCGATCATCGCAGTTCTCGTCGGGCTGCTATTGCCCGCCGTGCAAAAGGTCCGCGAGGCAGCCGCGCGATGAGTTGTTCAACAACTTAAAACAAATCGGCCTGGCTTTGCACAATAGCCATTCGACCAACGGCTATTTCCCACGCTACAAATTCGATTTTGCGACCAATCCCGATCCGGCGAATCCCTATGGCTTCCAATCAGAAGGTCAAAGCCTGTTCGCCGAGATTCTGCCTTACATCGAACAAGCCAATGTTTTGACCTTGGGCAATATTAATTTCTCGGTCATCGATCCAGCCAACCTGCCTCCGCCGGCGGGACATGCCACATCTGGTCAAGTTGCCATCAAAACTTTTCTTTGCCCTTCATCTCCGGGTGGGTTTGTGGTCGACTATGGTCCCTATTTTCAGAGTGTCGGGCTCAATTCCTCCGGTACAGCTATGCCCCTCGCTTGGACGGACTACGGGGCCACCACAGGCTGCGCAACTGCCTTCTTGACAGCTTGCGCACCGCTGACTTCTGCATCGGCAGGCGATCCCAGCAATAACGGCTATGTCGGCGCCTTGTCCCCGTCGGGCAACGGCCCCATGAATGGGGTCAAGATCACGGAGATCACCGATGGCACGTCGAACACGTTGATGGTTTCCGAATCGGGCGGCGCCGAAAACGTTTACATCAAGAGTGTGCAACAAGCCATTCATCTGGCCCCTCCCACGGTTGCCGCTTTCAATTCGGCCTGGGGCGATCCCAATGCTGCCATCTATGTTCATGGCTATGACTCGACCGGCACCGTACAAGACGGCGGCTGCTACGCTATGGACGTCAACAACTACAGCACTTCCACGCCCGGCCGTCAGTTTTACAGTTTCCACACGGGTGGGGTCAACGCGTTGCGTTGCGATGGCTCGGTTGTCTTCATGCAGCAGGCAATCTCCACTGCCACCTTGGCGGCTTTGATCAGCAAGCAGGGAGGCGAAGTCGTCGCATCGGATGCTCCATGACCGAGTTGACGATGGTGATTGCGACGAACGTTGCATGGATTAGTCCAAGCAACCATTGGTCAAGTCAGCGCCGATAGGAGCGTTTCATTGGCCCGCCAAGGGCAGATGAAACGCTCCTTTCCCTCATAATTCCTTTCCATAATCGACCGAAAGCAGGCATTCCCATGCGCGTACCACGTCCTGGATTTCCCCGTTTTTCTTTCTGGTTGATCGTTCTCGCTTCGACGGCAGTTTCTTGCTCTTCGAGCAGCCGCCCGGAACTCTTCCCGGTTCGAGGCAAAGTCCTCGTCAAAAATAAGCCCGCTGGAGGCGTGCTCCTGACTTTTCTTCCAGCAGGGGAGAAGGACCCCACTCCTTTTCGGCCGCTGGCGATTACTTCGGAGGACGGCAGTTTCCTAGTCACCACCGATGAGGAAGATGGCGCCCCCGCCGGTGAATATGTGGTCACCATGGTATGGAAAGATGCGGCGCCGACCAAGGCCAAGAAAGACAAAAATATTCAAATGATGATGGGCAGCCCCCAGGTCGATAAGCTTGGAGGTAAATATGCCGACCGCAAGAAGGGACTCAAAGTGAAAATCGAGAAAGGCCCTAACGAATTGAAGACATTCGAATTGAAATAACAGGGCGCTCAAACCCGAAATCGGAATCTCGAAATCCGAAAAAAGACTCATTCACGCTACCTTGATAAGATGGGCGGCCTAATCGATCGGTTCCAAGAACCAGCCGACTTGAAGGGCTTTCACCACTCCCGATGTCGCCATCTTTTCCCCCGTGATTTGTTGCAATGCCCAGCCGCAAGCACTCGTGAAGGGATAGGTGGTGAGCTCGCCGGAATAATATCTCCCGAGGCTGCCTACCGCATCCTCCGCCTTCATGCGGCCCAGCGAGAGGGCGCACATGCGGCGCACTGTGATGTGTTCGGGGAACATGCCGTCGTCGTCCGTCAAACGGTCGATCAACTGCGCTATCAAGTTGGCAGGCGGAGCTTTTTCATGGATGAGACCCAGCGCCCAGATGGCTGCACCCCGGCTCTGGGACCGGTAGGCGTAGATTTAGGGATGAATCGGGCCAAGACCGGTCCCGCAGGTGCATATTTGGCTACGCCGACCGACTCACATAATTGAACCAGCTGGCGATTGATCATTTCGAACGGGTAGTTGGAATCCGGCCTTATTGCGGCTTGCAAACGGGCTTCGATTGCGGCTACCTGCGCTGGCAGTGTTTGAGGAACCGCCAGCTTGCGCAAACCCCAGGCAGCCGCAACGAACACTTCCGGTCGATGGAATTGCAGAAGTTCGACCATTCGCGGGGCGGCCGCCTTGTGGTCCAACACGGCCAGCAGAATCGTTGCCTGTTCCAGTTCGCGCCATTGCGTCCCCGCTAGCCGGCGCATGGCTTGGTCTCGAATTGCAGAGCCAAATGCCGCCTTGCTTGCAACAACCGCCAAAGCCTTGCGGGCGCTGATCCGGACGAGGGGGTGAGGGTCATTCAATAATCCCACGATCGGACCGATCTGGTCGGCAGAGGGACCTTTGAGAAACGCCTGAACTCCCCTGGTGCGAACGGCGGGATCTCGATTGGCGAGCACCCGCGCCATCAAGGGCAAGACACGGTGTGGGTCGTCTTCCAGAAGAGCGTCCAATGCAACCGACTCTGCCGCCGGTCCGGCTTCGACCGCCAACTGTTGCAGGATCTTGGCAGCAGCATCGCCCCGATGATGCCTCAAGAGAGAGGCCGCCAGCAAGTCCGAAACGCCGTCTGGCTCGGTTTTTTCGGCCATCAGACGCTGAGCATCCAATTCCAGCCCGTGGGTCACCAACACTCCAAGGGCCCTGGCCGCCGCCAATCTGCTGATGGAGTCGGTGGAAGGCGCCAGCACAAGTTCGCGCAACCTAGGCGCCGCCTTGAGTTCCTTCACTGCCTCCAATCCCTCGATTGCCAACAACCAGCCTCGCCCGGGAAGTTTGGCTTCTTGAAGCCGCTCGAGCCACACCTCGCGCATCGGCCGATAATCCCAGCGGGCCAGCGCCGGTTCGACCAGGTCGCGCATCTCGATGCCATCCGTCCGGGCATGTTCGAAGAGACGGCCAGCAGATTCCCGGGCATCGAGCGCGATCAACGCCTTTGCCGCCGCCAAACGCACGCTGAGATGCTGATCGGGTTGGTCGAGTGTCCCTAGGAGAGGAGGAACCGCCTTTTCCAATCCGGTCATGCCGCGGCGCTGGGCCAAGCTGATGGCCGCCGCCGCCTGGAATTTGAGTTCGAGTTCCGGTTGTTCCAGCGCCTGAAGCCAGAGCGGCAGCAATCGTTGGGAGAAGACTTTCTGAACGGTCGCTGTGGGAAGGCGCGGATCGGCAAACATCAGGGAGTCGATGATCTCATCTTGACCGTAGGCAGGCCCCACTAGGGCCCACGCCCAAACATTTCCAACCAGGGTGAGAAGCGTCCACCAGGCATTCCTCGATCTTGTTGTCATGATCGTTCGATCCCTTGCTCAGCGCTGACCTGCAGTAAGGCCATGGACTTCAAGCCCTAGCCAATCGAGATGCCACGAATCCACCGTCGTGTCGGCGCGCACATCGCTAACCTCAAAGCTCACGTAAAGCGCGCCTTGCTTGTCCAGTTGGAGCAGACGCTTATCCGTTATCTCGATCCGCTCGAGGCCGAACGGGCTCGTCAAGCTACGCAAGGGCACGGCTGCCCCTGCCGCGAAACCGTTGACGACGACCTTGCGCGAGGGGGCACGCAGCCTGAAGGCGAGTTGGGCGTTTTCAACGTTCAGCGGCAGCACCGCGGCCGGCAGTTGGAAGCGGCCTGCGCACCGTCGTCCCAAACCGAGCTTCGGTAACAGGCGGGAGGAGACGGCCCTCGGGACCAACTTTTTGGCAGTCCACGAAGGCAGTCGGGACCATAACCTGCCTGGCAGGCGGAGTTCGCTCGAACTGGAACGGCATCATCAGCAAAGCCGTACCGGTCTGTTGAGCCTCCTTACCTACCGAGAAATGCATATCCACCGGATCGGCCCAGATCAAAAGCAGGCTCCTCTCGGCAAGATAGCGTGGCTGCGGTTCGACCAGAATCGTCTCGTACAAGAATTGGCGGGTGCGCTGTTGATCGCTCAACAGTCCTCCGCTTATGAACTGAGCGGAGAGCAAGCCATCTTCGCCCGAGGCGCGAAATCGAGCCATCGGCGCCAAGGGTAACCGGCAAGGCATGCGCCGCCCGGCGTAATCAGTAAGGCATCTTCCAGGTGCTGAAATGGTCCGGGCACCACCTGGCCTTCCACTCCTTGGGCCCCGAAGCGGAGCGTGGTGCCCATGAGCTGCCCGATAGGGATCGCATACGTGAATGGCGCCAAACGAACGCCCGCAGGCAACTCCAGATTATCCCAGTGCCAACGGTCGAAATCCGTTTGTATGCGGCTGTGCACGCGGCCTTCCAGGCCGGAGAAGTCGAGATCGAAGGCGCCGCCGTTTTGGGCGCCTATCGAAGCAGAGCTCAGGTCCGGCCGATAAATCCCCAAGCAACCGCTCGCTTGGGCGACATCGCCTCCGTTCACCACGTCGACCACCTGGGCCACCGCCAACGTGGGAGGCACCGCGCGTTGCGCAGGCTTCCTAAGCTGACAAAGGCCCCGCCCGCGATAGCGCGGGCAGGGCCCGGCCCAGCCCAAATGTTCCAAAAGCCCTCTGCGGGCAAACAGCGCGGAGGCGGCTGCGAGACAGAGAAAAAGGGTTCCGAAGACCAGCAGAATCAGGTTCCTATTCACCACCTTGTAGCTGATCTGGTCGGTCACGTAAGCCCCCAAAACATCCGCGGGAATTGGCGGCCGCTCGGGGTGCCTTTGGAGTTCATCCGCCACGTACTGGAACGGCATGGTGGCGACAGGCAGGTGCGGGAATTCTTGGAAACGCGACGGCTGATCGCCTCTCAGACGCGGGCGCGTCCAGCCGCGAGCACCGAGCATGGTAAAAAAGACGCGGCCGCGGCCAACGTCGGCGCTCGAGGCGGCGGGCCAACCGTCGACCGTGTAAAAGACTTGCTGGTTGGGCGCCAAAACTCTGACCAAGGGCACAGGTTCTTCAAAATCGCGGGGCTCGGTTCCTCCGGCATAAGCGGACCTGGACTGCGCGAGCAAGCGTACCGTGGTCAGACTGATGCGATCGACCACTTGCAGATCCAACACGTCGCCTAGAAGGGCCGTCACCGTTTCCTGGCCGATAAGGTCCAAGGGTATCCACAAGTGCCCGCCGCGTCCACCCACCGCGCAGGGCTCGTTGGCCCTCGACGTCGTCGACAATTCGATTGGAACCCAGCACGAACTGATCGATGCCTTCCAGAGCTTCGGGAATAGGCGGCAGAAAGCGTTGGTTGACCGAATTCAAGCGGACCGACAGGCCGCAGGTTTCTCGAAAAACACGCACCAATCCGCGCAGATCATCGGCTCGAATTACCTCTTCCGGCGATGGAACGGCGCCCGAGCCATCCTGCAAGTCCGTGTCGAGCATCACCGTGGTTATGGGATCGCGCTTCTCGTAAGGCATCAAATCCGATTGGAGCGGCGGCCCCTCCCGAGACTTCACTAAATGCTCTTGGCCAGCTCTTCGATCGGACAGTCGCGATTTAATTTCCACGGAGCCCCGGTTTGGCGGATGCTCCGGCGGGCCGATGCAAAACCAGGACCAGCGCGTTGCCCTAGCAGGCACCCATAAGTCGCGACCGTACTGTTTATCGGATGCGCCTCGTCAAAAAGTCTCACGCGCACGTCGAGATCGTGGGCCGTCGGATTCGTGACCCCGAAGCCCAGGCTTCCGGAACTGTTCGACAAAAACGAGCGTGCCCGAGCCGGGCTCATCCTTTTCAAGACGCGGCGCCGGCTCCGGTCCTTGAGCACTAGCCATTTCGCAAGCGGCCAGGGTCAAGAAGATGGCCAAGCCGATACGAGCCTGTTTCCGGATTTCTTGCAATTCAACGCCGACAGCGTTGCGACCATGTCTTCCCTTCCTCTCATCGCGAACGCCTCAACGAACCAACGTCAAAAGGTTGGCAGAAAACTCAACCAAGACAATCATACGGTAGATGCAAGATAGTTCGTGAACGAGCCTGCAAACAGGGAAATTTGGCGTTGTCCTTAGCCACACCCTGCACGATTAAGGCGCCGAACCGACGATTAATCGAGCGGTGCATTATTATTTTGGCGGCTCTTCGGCCGATGCTCCGAACCATCAACAGCGTGGCGATCTTCAAGATGCCGGCAGCGTGATCGTTAGCATCGGCAACTCGATCCAGCTAGCATCGCCGCGCAAAAAAACCATTCTGATTGGATTCAACCAGCAGCCGAAATTTATAGATTAAACCCGTCTGCATATCTTCCCTCTGCACGATTTGGCCCCGGGAATCGGGCTCGACGCCGAGTTCGACGGCTACAATGTTTGTTTGCCGAAATGCCCGGATGCAGAGCGAATTACCAGATCCTTGAAAGCGTGATTCAATGAACAAAACCTGCGTGCGTTGTGGCGGCGGATTCGTTCTGGCTATCGGCCTGGTGGTTGGAGCCTTGGCATTCTCGAACCGGGTTCAGCCCGCGTTCGGCGATGTGAAGCAGGGTAGTCCGAGCACGGCTGGCCCTCACTACACGATTGTGGAAACCGAGGGCCACAATTTGGTGGTTACGGACAATAGCACAGCACGCTCTACTTCTACACGGTGGACAAGGGGCAATAGCCGGGATCGGATTTGCACCTCCGTGCCAAAGTTGACCTGAAACAGGTCGGCCAGCCCACGATCACCCCGGTAAACGTCAATATTCAAAAGTGACGCTGGTCTGAATTCGTAAGCCGTCCGGCGTCGCCGCCGGGCGTGCCATTGAGACCCTGCCCCAACTCAGAACGGAGATTTCGATGAAACGTGCAATCCACTTCTTCGCCTCTTCCATCTTGGCTTTCGGCCTGATTGGCGACTTTACTAATGTCCAGGCCCAAGAGGTCCGAGCGGGGGCATATTACAACCCGTACAATGGGGCCTCGGCAGCTGCGCGCGAAGGTTATAATCCTTACACAGGCAGGGAAGCGCAGGAGTCGACGCGCTACAACCCTTATACCGGTCGAGACGTGACTGAAAAAACGGCCACGAATCCCTACACCGGAAGATCCTACGCGGAGCGTTCCGTCAGTAATCCTTACACTGGGCGCTCGACGGCTAGTTATGCCTATCGACGGCGCTGATACTGGCGTCCAATCAATCGACACCTTTCCGCAAAGGAATCGCATGCACCGAAACGTGAAACTGCAGATGCTCGCCGTCCTTGCCGTCGGCGCTGCTCGGGTACGCGGCGGCATCGGGAAAACTGGATCCATTTCGGGCCTGGGGCTTTGCTCAGCCCCAAAAGATGACCAGCGCGAGCGGTGAAGCTCATGCTTTGGCCACCGAACCAACGTGCTGTTCGGAGGGCTTGCCCAAAGGCGAGCTGTTCGCGATGGCCGATCCCAAACTCGAGGCTGGCGCCGGCGGGCGTGACCAGAATGGCAAAAAGCCGAATATCGTCTTCATCATGGGCGACGACATCGGCTGGTTCAATGTCGGCGCCTACCACCAAGGCATTATGTCCGGCAAGACGCCAAACCTAGACAAGCTGGCGGCAGAGGGGATGCGTTTTACCGATTACTATGCGGAAGCGAGTTGCACCGCCGGCCGTGCCAATTTCATCACGGGCGAGATCCCGATGCGCACCGGGCTGACAACCGTGGGCCAAGCAGGAGCCAAGCTGGGCATACCAAGAGAAGCGCCGACCATTGCCACGGCACTCAAGTCGATGGGCTATGCAACAGGACAATTCGGCAAGAATCACTTGGGCGACCTGAACGAATTCCTGCCCACGGTGCATGGCTTCGACGAATTCTTCGGCTACCTGTATCACCTGGATGCGATGGAAGACCCGGCGCACCCCAATTATCCGCAAGCGTTGAAGGACAAGATCGGGCCGAGGAATATGCTTCACACCTGGGCGACCGATCAAGACGATCCGACGGTACAGCCGCGCTGGGGCAAGATCGGCAAACAGAAGATCGAGGACGCGGGCACGCTTTACCCGAAACGTATGGAAACCGTGGATGACGAGATTCTCGATCTCTCCCTCAAATTCGTCGACAAGGCCCGGGCCGCCAACAAGCCATTTTTCCTTTGGCTCAACCCGACCCGAATGCACGTGGTAACGCACTTGTCGGAAAAGTACAACTCGTTGCGCAACTCGGAAAACGGCTGGAGCATGCAGGAAGCCGGCATGGCGCAACTGGATGACATCGTCGGCTCGGTGATGAAGTACTTGAAAGACAACGGCCTCGAAAATGACACGATCATCGCCTTTTCAACCGACGATGGCGCGAGAATTTCACGTGGCCCGATGGCGGCCAAACCCCGTTTGCCGGCGGCAAGGGGACGGCCCTCGAAGGCGGTTTTCGCGTGCCATGCATCGTTCGCTGGCCCGGCAAAATCCCGGCAGGCAAGATCGAAAACGGCATCTTTTCGGGATTGGATTGGTTCCCCACATTTGTAGCCGCTGCAGGCGATTCGAACATCATCGACGAACTGAAGCAGGGAAAACAACTGGGCGATCAGAAATTCAAGGTCCACTTGGATGGCTACAACCAGCTCGATTTGCTGACCGGAAAAGGCCCTTCGAAGCGGCACGAAGTCTTTTATTTTACCGAGAGCACGCTCGCTGCGGTCCACGTCGACGATTACAAGTATCGGTTCACCGATCAACCTACCGGCTGGCTGGGTGGCACAGTAAAGGTCGACTGGCCGATCATCTGCAATCTGCGACTCGATCCGTTCGAGAGAACGGGTCTCCCTAGCGGCGATAAGGGGTCGTTGGCGTTTTACAACTATTTTGTCTACCAGTTCTGGCGTTTCCAGTTGGTGCAAGAACAGGTGGGAAAACTTGCTCGAACAGCCATCGAGTTCCCGCCGATGCAGAAAGGCGCAAGCTTCAACCTGGAGGCCATCGAGGCGCAATTCGACAAAGCTGCCGCTTCACAACATGTTGGGCAGTGAGAGGCAACTGAGCGAAGCGAGCCTCTCATATTAGCGAGCCTCCCACGTCAGTGGGGGAGGATGCGGATGCTTGCAGATCTCCCCCCACTGACGTGGGAGGCTCGCTAGCGATTATGCGTGGGGGGCTCGCTAGCGATTATGCGTGGGAGGCTCACTGTCGTTTTGGCTCGCTAGTTGGCGTGAACCAGAGACCGCCGTCACGATCCGCTGGGCTTCGGCCACAATTAGATCGAGATGTTTCTTATCCTTGAAGCTCTCCGCATAAATCTTGTAGATGTTTTCGGTGCCGGACGGGCGGGCCGCGAACCAGCCATTGGCGGCCACCACTTTCAAGCCGCCGATGGGGGCGTTGTTGCCCGGGGCGCGTGGTCAACTTTGCGGTGATCGGTTCGCCGGCCAGCTTCGATTCCTTGACGGCTTCGGGCGACAGCTTTTGCAAGCGTGCTTTCTGCTCCGGCGTCGCCGGCGCATCGATGCGCGTGTAGTACGGCGTGCCGAATTTCGCGGTCAGTTCGCGGTAATGCTCGCCCGGATCCTTGCCGGTCCGGGCGGTGATCTCGGCCGCCAGTAGATCCATGATCGGCCCGTCCTTGTCGGTCGTCCAGACGCTGCCGTCACGCCGCAGGAAGCTCGCCCCGGCGCTTTCCTCGCCGCCGAAGCAGCACGAGCCGTCGAACAGGCCGGGCGTGAACCATTTGAACCCGACCGGCACTTCGTAGCAGCCGGCGGCCGAGACTCTGCACCACGCGGTCGATCATGCTGCTGCTGACCAGCGTCTTGCCGACCGCGGCTTGCGCCGGCCAGTGCGGGCGATGCGTCAGCAGATAGCGGATGGCGACGGCCAGATAGTGGTTGGGGTTCATCAACCCTGCCGACGGCGTGACGATGCCGTGCCGGTCCGCATCGGGATCGTTGGCGAAGGCGACGCGGTATTGATCCTTGAGGCCGACGAGCCGGGCCATCGCATAGGGGCTGGAGCAGTCCATGCGGATCTTGCCGTCGTGATCGACGGTCATGAACGAAAAAGTCGGATCGACGTCGGGATTCACGACTTCGATATTCAGACCGTAAATCTCGTTGATCGGCCCCCAGTAATGCACGCGACGCGCCGCCGAGCGGATCCACGCCAAGCTTGAGCCCGGCCGCGCGAATCGCGTCCATATCGATGACGTTGCGCAGATCGTTGACGTAGGGGAGTATGAAATCTTCCTGCTGCGTGGTCGCGGCCTTGATCGCCGTGGCGAACGGCACGCGGCGGACCTCCGCATTGCCGCCGCGCAGCAGTTCGTTGGCGCGGTCCTGGACCCAGTCGGTCACGTCGGTGTCGGCGGGGCCGCCGTTGGTCGGGTTGTATTTGAAGCCGCCGTCCTCCGGCGGATTGTGCGACGGCGTGATGACGATGCCGTCCGCGAGGTGCTCCTTGCGGCCGCGGTTGTAGACGAGGATGGCCTGCGAGATGACCGGCGTCGGCGTGAAGCCGTCGTCCTGCTGGATGATGGTCTCGACGCCGTTGGCCGCCAGGACTTCCAGCGCGGTGCGTTGAGCCGGCCCAGAAACCGCGTGCGTGTCCTTGCCCATGTAGAGCGGGCCGTCCGTGCCTTGGCTGCGGCGATAATCGCAAATGGCCTGGGTGATGGCGAGGATGTGCGCTTCGGTAAATGTGCCGTTGAGGGGCGTGCCCCGATGTCCGCTGGTGCCGAAGCTGACCAATTGGTTGGGATCGCCCAAGTCGGGCCGCCGGTCGAAATATTCGCGTTGAAGCTGCGCCGGGTCGATCAGCATCTCTTTGGGAGCAGGCTTGCCTGCAAGCGGCGAGATCGTCATGGGGCAACTCCTTTCCTGAACGAGTGAAGAGCCCGGGCCAATTTCGGTTTTCGGCAAGACCGAACGACGGCAGCCCCATAAATCATCATCGTAGCAATACGGACAATGTCAAAGGTTGGAGGCCGCCTTCCGACGATTTTCAAAAAATCCGGCGAAAGCTGTCGATTGCCTGGTCCCTCGTTCGACGTGATGGTAGAGCCTGAACTCGGCCGATCGAAGTTGTCCGGGAGCTCGGCTCCGAAGTCCATATTGGAAGGAGATACTGCAATGAAATTCATGGTCATCGTCAAGGCCACGAAGGAATCCGAAGCAGGTGCGCTTCCGGATCTAGAAATTTTTGCCGCCATGGGCAAATTCAATGAGGAGCTAGTCAAGGCTGGTGTCTTATTGGCAGCCGAAGGGCTGCAACCGAGCTCGAAGGGTGCCCGGGTCAAGTTTTCGGGGAGCCAGCGTACTGTCACGGACGGGCCGTTCACGGAAGCGAAGGAATTGATCGCAGGCTTCTGGCTTTGGCAGGTTAAGTCGAAGGAAGAAGCCATTGAATGGGTGAAACGCTGCCCGAATCCGCACAGGGGAGAAAGCGAAATCGAGATTCGCCAAGTGTTTGCCCCAATGACTTTGGCCCCGCGATCACGCCGGAACTGAAGGCGGCAGAGGAGCGCTTGCGGAAACAGGCGGGCCGGAACGCATATTCGTGACCGGCCTGGCTTGCACCAGGCAATCGAAGATGGTTTGATCGGTAGTCGTGACGACTACCGATACGCGTCGTTCCATTGATGCCGTTTGGAGAATCGAGTCAGCCC
The DNA here is from genome assembly GCA_963748025.1 of uncultured Gemmataceae bacterium. Classification (GTDB taxonomy): domain Bacteria; phylum Planctomycetota; class Planctomycetia; order Gemmatales; family Gemmataceae; genus CAVVHZ01. Next base: position 88,265 of record CAVVHZ010000035.1, on the reverse strand, counting down.
GGCTCATCGCCGGGCTTGCGCGATCGTGCGCGACGTCGGGCTTGCCGAGGATCTCGCACAAGATGCTCTCGTCGCCGCACTCGAGCAGTGGCCCAAGTCAGGCGTCCCGGACAAGCCCGGCGCCTGGCTCATGGCCGCCGCCAAGCACCGTGCGTCGATCTGCTCCGAAGAAATAAACTGCTCGCACACAAACACGAAGAGATCTGGCGTGCGTTAAATTCCGAGCAAGCGGACGCCATTTCTCAGATCGACGCCGCTCTCGACGACGACGTGGGCGACGATCTTCTTCGCCTCGTGTTCACGGCCTGCCATCCGGTCCTTTCCACCGAGGCACGAGTCGCGCTCACGCTCCGCTTGCTCTGTGGCCTGACGACGGAGGAGATCGCACGTGCGTTCCTCGTCACGGAGTCGACTGTCGCCCAACGCATTGTCCGGGCGAAGCGGACACTTGCTGAAAAACAAGTTCCGTTCGAAGTTCCTCGAGGAGCGGAGCTTGCTGGGCGGCTCTCGTCGGTGCTCGAGGTTATCTATCTATTCTTCAATGAAGGCTACTCGGCAACTGCCGGCGACGAATGGATCCGGCCTGCGCTTTGCGAAGAGGCACTTCGGCTCGGGCGAATTGTAGCCGAGCTGATGCCGAACGAACCCGAAGTGCACGGCTTGGTTTCGCTTATGGAGATTCAGTCGTCGCGTTTGCGGGCACGGGTGGGGCCAGCAGGTGAGCCGATCGTGCTTCTCGAGCAGAACCGGGCGCTGCTGGGATCACCTGTTCATTCAGCGCGGCCTGCGCCGCGCTCGAGCGTGCCGAGCAGCTTGGCGGCGCACGCGGTCCTTATGTGCTTCAGGCGTCGATCACTGCCTGTCATGCCCGGGCGCGAACGCCGGCAGAGACGGATTGGCCCCGTATTGCGGCGCTCTACGCGACTCTCGCTCAGGTCGGCGCCTTCACCCATTGTGGAGCTCAATCGTGCGGTCGCAATGGCCATGGCATTCGGTCCTGTTGTGGGGCTCGAGTTGGTCGATGCGCTGACCATGGAGCCGTCGCTCCAGGAATACCATCTGCTACCGGCGGTGCGCGGCGACTTGCTTGCCAAGCTCGGCAGACTGGCGGAGGCCCGAGTTGAGTTCGAACGGGCGGCTGGGCTCACGCGCAATGTCAGGGAGCGGGAATTACTGCTGGAGCGAGCGAAGGGATGTGGGGGCAGTTAGTCCAGTCGATTTGGTCTCGGCGCCCTCCCACGTTAGTGGGGGAAGGTTGCGGTAAACTCCCCCCACTAACGTGGGAGGCTCGCTGGAGATTCAGTTTTTAGCACCATGAAATTCCACCAGGCAATGGGGGATTTTCATGGATTGGTGAGCCCCATGCGCGACATATCAGCCGATTTGGATCATTGGATTTTGTCGCGTTGCAAGAAGATGGAGTATCTTGGGCTAGCATTTTCGCTTGCCAAAAAAGCGGGAGCCATCTTTATTTGCCTCTACCAATTCAGTCAAGGGAATTGCTTCCATGTGGTCGGCAAGTGCGTAGCGACGTTGTCCCGGGTAGACCACAAGGAGCCGATCCAGTTTCAGATCGTTGAAGGCGATATGCATCGAATGCGTTAGGGTTGGTGCGTCCATGCGTTTGCATTCAACTCCGACCCGGCGGCCATTCTTGAATAACAGCAAATCGAGTTCGGCTCCCTGGTGCGTGGCCCAATAATAGGCTTCGTCCGGGCCCAACGCCTTGAGCACCTCTTCGATGGCGAAGCCTTCCCATGAAGCGCCGACTTTGGGGTGCAGCTCCAGGCTCCGCTGGTCGGTAATGCCTAACAGAGCGTGCAAGAGACCACTGTCGCGCACGAAAACCTTGGGTGCCTTGACTTGGCGTTTGCCGAGATTTTCGAACCAAGGCGGCAATTGCCGCAGCATGAACACGCCCGTCAACAAGTCGAGGTAGCGGCGGCACGGTCGATTCGCCGACTGCCAGCGCTCGGGCTAATTCGGCTCCGTTCCAGGTTTGAGCATGATAGTGGGCAAGCATATTCCAAAATCGCCTTAGGGCGTTGGCTGGAATCTGGATGCCCAATTGGGGTATGTCGCGTTCGAGAAATGTTTGGAGAAATTGGCGACGCCAGGCAATGGAATCGGCTTCTTTCCTGGCAGTGTACGACAGGGGAAATCCGCCGCGCAACCAAAGGCGCCCCTGGGCACGAACTCCAAGGTCTGCTAGACGGAACCCCTCCAGAAGCACCGTTTCCAAACGTCCAGCCAAAGTTTCCGATGATTGGCTGAGCAAGTCGGGCGCATGCGCTGCCTAAAATGAGGAACCGCGCGGGTAGCGGTTTGCGATCCGCCAGCACGCGCACAGAGGAAACAATTCCGGGCGGTGTTGGACTTCATCGATGACCACGATCCCTTTGAGCGGACGCAGCGCGATGTCAGGCTGACTTAGCCGGGCCAAACTTTGGGGATCTTCGAGATCGAAGTAATTGAGAGAATCAGCGGGAACAAATTGACGGGCCAACGTCGTCTTGCCGCATTGACGTGCCCCCAGCAACGCCACCACTCGGCTCCGCCGCAAGGCGGTGCGTATCAAGCGCATGTCGGTTTGTCGATCGATCATGCTTGAATGATATACCATGAAATTCCCCCAGGCAATGGGGGATTTTCATGGTAGCATCAACCGCCGGCTACAGCCCCGACGATGAAAAAGGGCTCCGCTCCGGAGGCCACCGCGTCGGGCAACGGTGCGTCGGGCGGCTCGTGCGAGAGGTCCTCTTCACAGGCGAAAAACCTTATGAAGGGACGACGCTTATGCGTAACGTGATCGCGAATCGTGCCGCAGAGCATAGGATAACGGGCTTCGAGCGCGTCGAGCACGGAACCCTGTGTCACCGGGCCTTCGATTTCCAGCGTCACCTCACTGCCGACACGTGCCAGCGTGCGAAGATGCATCGGCAGAATTACGCGAATCATGGCAGGGTCTGGACCTCGACGGACACGACTGCGGGCAGGTCGCGAACGATGGGCTTCCAACTGTCGCCGGCATCGGCTGAGGCATACACCTGACCGCCCGTGGTGCCGAAATAGACGCCGCAGGAATCGAGCGAGTCGACGGCCATGGCGTCGCGCAACACGTTGACGTAGCAGTCGCGTTGCGGCAGCCCCTTCGTGAGCGCCTCCCATTCGCCGCCGCCCGTCCGGCTCCGGTAAACCCGCAACTTTCCCTCGAGAGGAAAGTGTTCCGAGTCGCTCTTGATGGGGACGACATAGATGGTTTCGGGCTCGTGAGCGTGAACGTCGATGGCGAAGCCGAAATCGGTCGGCAAGTTGCCGCTGACTTCTTGCCAGGAATCGCCGGCATTGTCGCTACGCATGATGTCCCAATGCTTCTGCATGAAGAGCACGCCGGGACGCGATCGGTGCATGGTGATATGGTGCACACAATGGCCAATCTCGGCATTCGGGTCGGGGATATGTTCCGAGCGCAGTCCGCGATTAATTGGCTTCCACGTCTTGCCGCCGTCATCGGTGCGGAACGCGCCCGCAGACGAAATGGCAATGAAGATGCGATCGGGATTGCTGGGGTCCAGAATGATCGTATGCAGGCACATCCCACCGGCGCGGGTTGCCAGCGCGATCCGGTCCCGTGGCCGCGCAGCCCGGAGAGTTCTTGCCACGACTGGCCGCCGTCGGTGGAGCGGAATAAGGCAGCATCTTCGACGCCGGCATAGATGGTATCTGGATCGGTCAGCGATGGTTCCAAGTGCCAGACACGCTTGAACTCCCAGGGGTGGGGTGTGCCGTCATACCATTGATGTGTGCCGGGCACGCCGTCGTACACAAACTTGTTGCCCACCGGCTCCCAGGATTTGCCTCCGTCGCTGGAGCGTTGAATGAGCTGCCCAAACCAGCCAGAGGATTGAGAAGCATAAAGCCGCGAAGGATCAACGGGGGATCCCTTTAAGTGGTAGATTTCCCACCCCGCGAAGTGGGGGCCGCTGATGTCCCACTTCTCGCGTTTGCCATCTGATGTCAGAACGAAAGCGCCCTTGCGTGTGCCCACAAGCACTCGTACCCCGCTCATTTTTTACCCCTTTTTGTAATTCGTAGTAAAGCTCACGAACGATCCCTTAGCCTCTCAACGGAAACAGGGCACGCAGCTTCGCATAGCGCAAATAAAGCCCTAACCAAACGAGCACGCCAAGAATGACCGGCGTGTAAAAAGGTTCGTCAATGCGCACGTGAGTGGCAACTGCACCGCCGAAATACCCCGTCAACAGGATCGGCCCAAGAACAGAAGTTTGCGGGATCACAGTAAAGAAAGTGCAACCAAGTTCGACTAATCCCAACGGGACCGCGATACTCGGATTCCAGCCGAGCTTGGGGAAGCTCTCCATCACTGGCTCCGCCTTCATCAATTTCATCACTCCGCTCATGATGAGCATAACTACAGGTGGGGCGCTGGCGACACAGCCGGCCCAGAACAGCTTCTTCGAAACGGGAGCTGATTGCGTCGCAGATACCATGAGGGTTTCCCTTTATTTGTTTTTGTTTGCTTCGACCACCGACTTCAGATTTGTCAGCCCTTCAGCAAATTCTTTGCCGACCATCTTATCCATATTCATGACCAGGCCGAATCCTTTGGCCATGAAATTATTCTCGCCTGTCATGTCCCACGTCACCACGGTTTGGCTTCCCTCGGTCCTGAGGGTGAAATCCACGTTATTGCAGCAGGCGAAAGGTCGCACGAACTCGAGACTTGAGGCGAACGAGATCGTTCGGCTTGCTTTCCGTGATCGTGAGCCGTCCTTCGCCGGCTTTGCTGTTGCCGGACCAAGATTGCGACGCCCCTGTACCGGAGGGCGGCCCCTCGTAGGTTCGTTTCATCGCTGGATCCAGCTTTTCGAAGGGCGACCATGCCATCCAAGCATGCAGATCGTTCACATGCGGAAAAATGGCCGCTGCGGGAGCGGAGATGGTGGTCGAACGGGCAATGCGGAACGCGGCGGGTTGCAGGGCGATGACCACTAGGAGCACCAAGAGGAGTCCGGCGAGAATGCCGAGTCCAATCAGGAAATACGTGAGCATGGATTCTTGTCTCCCAATTAGTTTGCGAGAGCGAGCGAGAACTCTACTCCCTCGGAGACGGCCAATCAACAACATGAATGAAAAAAAGGCCGGCAAGGTTTCCCTTTGCTGGCCCCTTTCATCAAGCCTCGGAGACTAGGTTACACTTGGTCAAAGAATCTGACTTGCTTATCTTCGACCGAAACCACGATGGGCCGGGCTGAGTTTGCTTGCAGAGATATGCCGGTCAAGGATTTGATTGGCTGCGGGCAGGGCGCCTCGTTTTCGCTCACCAATCATGCTCCAATTCAAGCATGGCAATTGCCTTACCCGCAAAGGGATAAGCCGCAAATGGCCTGGAACGGCCTGTCCGCATCCCAATGGACTTCTGCGATGATTCTTGCTGGTGTGACTCGCTCAACCTTCCCAAGATGATTTGCCTGAAAAAAAGTTCAGGCGGATGCTTTGGATTCTAATCTAGTTCTCATCTATCGCAACCCTAATCGTTCGATTCGATAGCCATTTTCTTGGGGAGGGCTGCGGACTTTGCCGCATGGGCCGAATTACCGCTGGCCAACTTAAGGGGCGTATAGATAAAAATCGTCAAGAGTCTTGGAAATGTCTGCTTTCGCTCTACGCGTGTTTGCGGCGAATCTGGCTTGACAGGAAGCTTTTCGCCGATATTGTCTCCACGCTCCTGCGACCACGTTCTCATCGGCCGGGCTCCTCCTTGAATGCTGGCGAGGAAGCTTATGCAAGCCCTCCGTTTGCTATTTTGCGCCATACGCACTCCTACCGTGTGCCTGTTCGGCTTTCCTTGCCGAGGCTGGCAAAGACCTAGGACCCTCTGGATCAATAACCACTAGAGAAGAGGTGCGTACACAATTAGGTACACCCGTTCAAAGCGGTGAGGAGTTCGACGAGTATATCACTCGGCGAAAGATTTCAGAGCCCTACCGAGCCAGTTCGGAGAGAATGGACGCTTACTGCAGCTTTGGACTCTACGAATCCTTTGAGTTTCCCCCAAGGAACTTTACCTTTTTTTGGTACGAACTTTTGCTGGTCAAACTCTCCGGTTTACTTACGGGCCTGACGGCAAGATCGTTTTCGTAACGGTGGACGGTCAACAAAACGACCCGCACTGGCATTAGCCATCACAAAACCCCAAACTTACGCAGAGATAAACGGAAGTGTATGGGAATCGAACCCACTGAGGACTTTTTTCAAGTCCCCCACTGGTTTTGAAGACCAGGGCCGGCACCAGCCATGCAAACACTTCCAACTTGGTCGCGAATGCGACTTCCTGTACAGTACGATCATGGGCTTTGAGAAGGCCCGTGTCCAGCGAAGGATTGTCGGCAGCGATTCGTCGAGCCGACCCAGCCCCGCGCCGCTCGAATGGGCTTTATATCGGCGCAAGATAAGGAATGAGCAATGTCAAACTCCGTCAAGCTATCGCTCAGGAAGCCGCCCGGCTAATGTACGAGCGCGTGGAGTCGGAATACTTCACCGCCAAACGCAAGGCCGCCAAACGTCTTGGCCGCGGTTGCAAACCGGCCGATCTTCCTTCTAACGCTGAAATCCGCGAACAAATTCAGGTTTTCGCCCGCATTCATGAGGGCGAACACGCACGCGCCACCTTCGCGAAATGCGGCTCGACGCCCTGCGCCTCATGCGCCAGCTCCGGGCCTTTCGCCCCCGGCTCATCGGCAGCGTCATGACCGGGCATGTCCGCAAAGGCTCGGACATCGACATCCACCTCTTTTCGGACAGCGCCACCCTCGTCACCGATACCCTTGAGAACGAAGGTTATTCGTTCGACCTGGAGCGAAAGCAGGTCGTCAAGCATAACGAATCGCGCATCTTCACGCACGTGCATGTTCACGAGCGATTCAATTTTGAGCTGACCATTTACGCAGAAGACAAGGCCCATTACGTCTTCAAAAGTTCCATCACCGGCAAGGCGATCGAACGGGCTTCGTTGGCCGAACTGGAAGAGTTCCTGGTACACGAATACCCAGGAATCGACCTCGAGGCCGAGATGGAGAGCCAGTCCGAAGCGGTCGATCCTTACCACCTCTATCGCATGCTGCTCTTGCCGTTGGAAAACGTGAAGCAGTCGCCGCGTTACCACCCTGAGGGCGATGCCCTTTATCATTCGTTGCAAGTCTTTGAGCTGGCCCGCGACCAACGGCCCTACGACGAGGAATTTCTTCTGGCCGCACTGTTGCACGATATCGGCAAAGGGCTCGATCCGCACGATCATGTCGGCGCGGGCCTTTCGGCCCTGGAAGGAATCATCACCGAACGCACGCAGTTCTTCATTGCCCACCACATGGATGCGCTCGCTTTGAAACAGAAAGCAGCTGCCGCTCGAACGTCGACGCGAGCTCGAAGCCTCGCCGGATTTCGAAGATCTCCTTCTCTTCCGTGATTTAGACGAAGCCGGCCGTGTGCCCGGCATCCAAGTCGGCACGGTGGACGAGGCGCTCGACTATCTGCGTGAGCTGGAACGCAGCAATAACGGCTGAGCCTTCGGTTAATTTCTTGTGAACTCGCCCGGCCAACTTGTATCCTGCCAGAGAAGGCCACGGGCGGCGGTGTACTTGGCGGCGAATGCGTGCGCCGGCAAGTGCATTGGTGGAGGGCATGCAAAGTGACCACCAAGCTACAAGAGCCGGAAGCAAAACTGGCGGTCTGGAATCGTCGTCATTTGCTGGATCTGGAAGATCTCAGCAAGGCAGAACTCGAAACGATCTTGAAGCGAACCGAAGAGCTTCGGGAATTCAGCGTTCTCCACAAAAAGAAGCTGCATATCCTGAACGGCAAAACCGTCGTCAATCTGTTCTTCGAGCCTTCCACGCGCACGCGCACCAGTTTCAGCCTGGCCGCTCGCCGCCTTGGCGCCGATACCATCGATTTCAGCCCGAGCGGATCGAGCATCAGCAAGGGCGAAACCTTCATCGACACGGCCAAGAATATCGAAGCCATGGGAATCGACGCAATCGTCGTGCGCCACAGCTCGCCAGGGGCCCCGCTGCTGCTCGCCCAGAACTTTGCGATCGCACATTATCAACGCCGGCGACGGCGTTCACGAGCATCCAACGCAGGGCCTGCTGGATATTTTTACGATCCTGCATTCCTTGGGTCGCGTGGAAGGGTTGACGGTTGGACTGGTTGGCGACATCGCTCATAGCCGGGTGGCGCGCAGCAACATTCACGGCCTGCTCAAGCTCGGCGCTCACGTCATCGTCTGCGGTCCTCCCACGCTGGTGCCGGCATCTATCGCCAAGTTGGGGGTCGAAGTGAGTTATCGGCTCGACGACATATTGCCTCGGTGCGACGTGATCAACATGCTGCGGATCCAATTCGAGCGACAGCGCAGCGGCTTGTTCCCATCGATTCACGAATATGCCCGCCTTTTCGGCATGGATCAGCAACGGCTTCGACTAGCCAAGCCCAATCTCCTGCTTTTGGCGCCAGGCCCCATCAACCGCGGCGTGGAAATAACGCCAGATGTCGCAGATGGGCCCCATTCTGCCATTTTGCAGCAAGTGACCAACGGCTTGGCCGTGCGCATGGCCATTCTCAGTTTGCTCTTCAATCAACCAGGACCAGCCAATGCGGCGGACGCGCCCCCATAACCAGCAAGTTTAGGTCGGACCGTCATGAGCATTCTTCGTATCGTCAATGGCCGGGTCATCGATCCTGTGCAGCGGATCGATCAAATCGCGGATCTCTGGATCCAGAACGATCGCGTGCTCGGCATCGGCTCTGCATTCGAGAGAAAGGCCGATCGCGAGCTCGATGCCCGCGGCAAAATCGTTTGCCCAGGGCTGATCGACATGCATGTCCATCTTCGCGAACCGGGTCGCGAAGAAGACGAGACCATCGCCACCGGGACCGCGGCGGCGATTGCCGGTGGCGTCACTTCGGTCGCTTGCATGCCGAACACTGAGCCAGCCATCGATAGCCAGGCGGCAGCGGCATTTGTGACACTACAAGGCGGCCGGGCCGGCAACGCCAACGTCTTTCCTATCGGCGCCATTACCAAAGGCCGGCAAGGCGACGAGCTGGCCGAAATTGGCGGGCTGGTGGATGGGGCGCAGTCGCTTTCAGCGACGATGGATCGCCCGTCAAAAGTGCCGAGATCATGCGTCGGGCACTCGAATATTGCCGCATGTTCGACAAGGCCGTGCTCAGCCACAGTGAGGATCTGGATTTATCGCGTGACGGCGTCATGCACGAAGGGTTCGAGAGCATGCGTCTTGGGCTTCGCGGCATTCCCGCAGCTGCCGAAGAAGTCTGCGTGCACCGCGACATAGCGCTGGCTGAACTGACTGGCGGACGTCTACACATCCTGCACGTATCGACGGCCGGCAGCGTCGATTTGATCCGGCGGGCGCGGCAGCGGGGCGTGCGCGTCAGCGGCGAGGCTTGCCCGCACCACTTCACGCTTACCGACAAGTGCATGTGCACTTTCGACAGCAATTACAAAATGTCGCCGCCCTTAAGAACGGACGACGACGTCAAGGCCATCATTGCCGGCCTGGTGGATGGCACGCTCGAAGTCATCGCCACCGATCACGCTCCGCATGCGCCGGAAAAGAAAATGCGCGAGCTGGACCAGGCCCCCAACGGCATCATTGGCTTGGAAACGCTCGTGCCCATTTGTATCAAAGCCTTGATCGAGCCTGGCATTCTGACCTGGCCGCAACTTATCGAGAAGCTGACGATCAACCCGGCCAAAGTTTTGGGCATCGCCCGGGGCACGCTGAAATCGGGCGAAATCGCTGACGTTTCGGTTATCGATCCGGGCGTGGCGTGGACCATTGATGCGGCCAAGTTCAAATCGAAAAGCCGCAATAGTCCCTATTCGGGCTGGGATGTTCGGGGCAGAGCGACGGCAGTTGTCATTGCGGGGAAGGTCAAGATGGCGAATGGGGAGTTGACTTGAGCGAATGACTCGCTGCCGAGCCTTCTCCGGGAGTGTGGACTTTAGTCCACACCGCCTTTGATGCCCGCGAGATGCTCGTTGCAACAACGATTGACATGGCAAGTATGATGTCTGGGCGGGCACGCTCCGGCGGGTGTGGACTAAAGTCCACACTCCCAGCGTGCCGGCCTTTCTGCTAATCCCCTTAAGGGAAAGTCCCCTTGCCTGAGGTTCAAAGCTCCTTCACATAGATATTCCGGAACTCCACGCGTCCGTCGTGGCTCTGCAAACCGAGATGTCCCTTTTCGCGTTTCAAACCCGGATGCTTTGCGAACGAATCCTTGTGATCGTCCAGGTTGGCATCGACGATTTTGACGTCGTTCAACACCACGGTGACGTGACGTCCCTTGGCCGTGATATCGATCTTGTTCCACTGGCCTGCAGGCTTGCCAGGCAGCGATGAGGGCGGCACCACGTTGTAGATGGTGCCGGTGTGCTGCCACTCTTGCAGGCCCTTCCAGGTGCCGTCATCGATGAGTTGGATTTCCATGCCGACATAAGCCGGATCGCCTTTGTGCGGGGTACGCAAGCCGACGCCGCTGTTGCCATGCTCGGGCATCTTGTATTCGAGGCGAATTTCGAAATCGCCGTATTCTTTTTCGGTGAGCAGCCAACCGCCGCCATGACCTTGGACATAGAGAATTCCGGGGGGCGCCCCAAACCGATTGATTGCCGCCTTCGTTGACTTTCCAGCCCGTCAGGTCTTTGCCGTTGAAGATGCTGACGAAGCCTGCGGGCGGTTGATCTGCCCAGGCGTACATTCCCAAGCAGGTTGTCAGAACGCATCCCCAGAAGGCCGCAACTCGGAATCTGTGCATGGCATACCTCGGTTAAGAACAAACGTCTTCGTGCAGTTGCAGTGAGGGGCTGGCAATTCGGCGCATTCGCGATGGCCGGATCTTGTCGCTCATCCCCACGCAGTGCGATTATAGTCGAGCGGCCGGCACATGCCACTTGCTTCCCGGGCAATCTCGACATGCCGGTGGCGAGGTCGTCGCTAAGATATCTCGCATCGGCTTGGTTCGGTGTCCGCATTCAGGAGACTTACGATCCATGGAATCTCGTTTGATTCGCGTCGGCCACAGTCCCGATCCGGATGATGCGTTCATGTTCTATGCGCTGGCCCACAACAAGCTGGACACCGGCGGCCTGCGTTTCGAGCACCAGTTGCAAGACATCGAGACGCTCAATCGCCGTGCGCTTCGTGGCGAGTTGGAAGTCACCGCCATCAGCATCCACGCCTACGCGCATCTTCTCGACAAGTACGCATTGCTGCCCAGCGGCTGCAGCATGGGCGATCGCTACGGCCCGATGGTCGTAGCGGAGAACCGCTGACGTTGGAACACCTGGCCAAAGCCAAAATCGCAGTGCCGGGAACGCTGACGACGGCTTTCTTGACGTTACGGCTGCTGCTGCCCGGCGGTTTCGACTACGAGGTAATCCCCTTCGACCAAATTCTCGACGCAGTCGCTTCAGGCAAATTTGACGCTGGGCTCATTATTCACGAAGGCCAGTTGACGTTCCAAAACCAGGGATTGCAGTTGATCGTCGACCTGGGTGTTTGGTGGCACGAAAAAACCGGCCTGCCGTTACCGCTGGGCGGCAATGTCGTGCGCCGGGACTGGGAGCTCAGATCATGTGCGACATCAGCCGGCTGCTCAAGGAGAGCATTCAATATTCACTGGACCACCGTGACGCCGCTCTGACCTATGCACTCCAGTATGCCCGCGACATGGACAAATCGCTGGCCGACCAATTCGTCGGCATGTACGTCAACGACTGGACGCTCGATTACGGGCCGCGGCCGCGAAGCGGTACGCAGGCTTCTGACGGAGGCGCATCAGGCTGGGATCATCCCGTCGGCGGTGGCGGTGGAGTTTGTGGAATAGTCTGGTTGTTTGAATTGGCGAGACTCCGTGCCCTTACGTTGCGCATCCATATTCCCGTTCGGGAATCAAGCTGATTGCGCCGAGTAACTGGCGTTTTCGCGAAAACTGCCAGTTTTCCAACTTTAGGCCTCTCGCGCTCGGTGAAAACTTCAAGAAGCCGTGTTCCCGATCGGGAATGAGAAGCATTGACACTCCTTCGCCCCTCGGACTACAATTAATTGTGTTCCCGATCGGGAAAAGACACAGAACAGGCAAATGGCCCCGTCGCATTCGCCGAAGCAGCCGTCTGAGATTGCCATGGAACCGACCAAAGCAAGCACTGAGATGATCGGTGAATTCGTGCGCCGGAGGCGAACGGCGAACAAGCTTACCCAGCGCGATCTCGGCGAACTGGCCGGCGTCGGCACGCGTTTCGTTTCCGAACTCGAGAGGGGAAAGCCCACCCTGCGCATGGATGCGGTCAATAAAGTGCTACACGTCTTCGGCAAAATGGTCAGTTACGTTGAGAAACCGAGAGCGGAGGAGAGCGATGAGGAATCGTAAAGGAATGGTCAAACTCTCGGGGCAGCCAGTGGGCATTATCGAAGAGGTCGGCCGTCAAACGACCTTCACTTATTTTCCCGATTGGCTCACGAAGCCTGGCGCAACCCGTTTCGCTTACGATGCCACTTCAAGAGGAGCCCTATATTTCGGAAGGTTTGCATCCATTCTTCGAGAACCTGCTGCCTGAAGGCTGGTATTTAGAAATAGTGTCGAAGAAACTCAAAATCTCTAAGGAAGACGCCTTCGGCCTTTTGCTAGGCACGTGCTCCGATTGCATTGGGGCGGTCGAAATCGAACGATTGGATGACGCGAAAGTCTAGAAATGGCAAACTGTTCGATCTGCCTAAAAAAGACCGTTGCGAAAGAAAACTATCACCCGAACTGTCTAAAGTCGCTTTTTGGAACGAATCACCCCCCACAATTTAATTATGCCCTTGGCCAGCTTTACAGAGTTGGCGCCCACTGGCAGGGAAAATGTCAATTTCAGGCGTCCAGGAGAAGGTATCCCTTAAACTCTCTCCAGACCGATCAAGGCTAGAGATTGCTGAAAAAGGTGGGCAATTTATTCTGAAACCAGAGCCAACGAGCTATCCCTCGCTGCCGCTCAACGAGCATCTGACGATGCTCTTGGCTTCGCTGGTTGGAATTTTAACTCCCCCACTCGGACTGATCCCATTGAACGATGAGTCTCGAGCGTTCATCATCAAACGGTTCGACCGATTGGATGATGGAACAAAACTGGCAAGCGAGGATTTTTGCCAGTTGGCTGGGATACGGGTGAGGGACAAGTATGACGGTTCGCTTGAATTGTGCGTTCGCTTGCTGCTCAAGCACGCGACGGAGCCTTTGGTAGAAATCAACAAATTGTTTCAGCATGCCCTTTTTGGCTGGTGGACCGGCAATGGAGATATGCATCTAAAGAATCTCTCACTCATGACCCACACCGATGGCACTCGCAAACTAACACCTGCCTACGATCTGGTTTGCACGCGATTATTGATTCCCGATGATGAAATGGCATTGCGGATGCTTGGGAAAAGGAAAGAGATACGACGAAAGAACTGGATTGCCTTCGGCAAATACTGCAAACTTCCGGAACGAACCGTTGAACGACTTGTTCGATCCCAAGTCGATGCACTCGAACCTGCAATCGAGCTGATTCAATCCTCATTCCTGGATGACGAGCAGAAATCCAATTACGCGAAGATACTTCGGAAGAATACGGCCGTGCTCGCAAAGGAATAAGACGGAGATTATGTGTTCTTTTTGGCCACCTCATTACGAACTAGATCGAACCGGCTCCGCCTTCTTCCCTCCCTTGCTTTCCGCCAAATTCCGCACCTCCATCGCGTTCAGTGTCAAAGCCCCGTACTGCTCTTCCACCACGCCGGTCGCCTGATAGGCCCGAGCAGCAAATAGGGCACCAGTGCGGCGTTGCCTGGGAAGAGCGTGACGTCGATCAGGCCGGTTTCATCTTCCAGGGTGATGAACTGCATCTGCCGGCCGTTCTCCGTGACGGTTTGTCGCGAAGCTGCCACCACTCCGGCTACCACCACGCGCCGGCCGATGTTGTCGAACAATTCGCACGCTCGGCAGCGTTTGGCGGGGAGAAATCGCTGCAAAAGCGATAAGAGCGGCGGGCCGACCACGAAGTCGAGCACTTCCCATTCATCGTGCAAACGACGCTCGGCTTCGTAATCGCGCGGGCCCCATTGCAGATCGGGATCGTCTTGGAAGAGCGTGGGCACTCTTCCTTGCGCCAGCTCCGGCAGCTCGGCCGCGAGAAAGAGCGACGGCCGCGATTCGCCCAGGCAATCGAGCGCTCCGGCGCGGATCAAGACGCCCAGCGTTTCTGGTCCCGGCTCGATGCGCCGGCGCAGGTCGGCCAGGCTGACGTAGGGACCGCGGGCCAGGCGGTCGTCGATCACACGCTTGCGAAAAACCTCGTCCAGGCCGGCGATTGCTCCCAGGCCGGTGCGAATCTGGCCGTTTTGCACGGTGAAATCGTCGGCCGAGCGATTGATGCAGGGCAGAGTCAGGCACAAGCCGTCCCGCTTGATCGCCTCGACATAAACGCGGCGGGGATACATCCCCTGGTTGTTGTTGAGAGCCGCAGTCCATTGACAGGCGGGGTAATGGGCCTTCAGAAACGACGCCTTCCAGGCAATCAGGCCATAGCTGACGGCGTGGCTTTTGCAAAACGAATAGCTGTTGAACTTGGCCAGTTGCACCCAGATTTCTTCGGCCGCCGGGCGGGAGATGCCATTGCGGTTGCAGGCGGTCAAGAATTCGAGGGTCAATACTCGAGCCTCTTCGATCGTGCGATGCTTGGTGATGCGCTTGCGGAAATGGTCGGCTTCCGTGGCCGCCAGCCCCGTCAACGCTTGCACGACACGCAAAGCGTCATCCTCGAAGACCATGAGGCCTTCGGTTTCGCCCAGAATCTCCGCCAGCTTGGGGTGCACGTTCCGCACCGGCTCGAGTCCGATCCGGCGGCGCACGAACACTTCTTTCATGCCGACTGACGCAGCGCCCGGCCGGATCATCGCCAAAGCCTGCACCAGATCGAGAAGATTGGCTGGGCGCATCTGGATCAAGAGTCGGCGCATGGCAGGCGATTCGAGTTGATTGACGCCCAGCGTATCACCGCGTTTCAGGAGAGCGACGGTGGCCGGATCGAAGTCGGGCGGAGTCTTCGATGAGGCCAGCCACGCCGGCTGTTCGCGAACGGCACAGGGCAGTCTGCTGCCTCAACAAGGCGGCCGCCGCATCCACGCTGGCCAAGGCGCGATTCCCCAGCAGGTCGATCTTCACCAAGCCGACAAATTCCGCCGCGTCCTTCTCGAATTGTGTGATGACCACGCCTTTGGGCGCCCTTTGCAAGGGAGCGCATTCTTCGATCGGCCCGGGCGTGATGACCACACCGCCGGGATGAATCGACAGATGATGCGGCCGACCAAGCAGCCGCCGGGCGTCGGCCAGCAGCCGCGGCCAACGCTCGGGTTCGAGCGGAAACGAGGGCGGCGCCGTGGGCAGGTCGCGGCCGCCGGTCAATATGCCTTCCATCCGCTCGGCGAATGTCTCCAACAGCCGGCTAACCTGCACGCTCGAAAGGCCGTGAATTTTGGCGGCTTCGCGGAAGGCAGATTTTGGCTGCAAGAACAGGTGTGTGCTGATCATGGCCGTGTGCCGGGCGCCGTGCCGCTTGAAAACCCATTCGATGACCTGATCGCGGGTTTTCCAATCGAAATCGAGATCGATGTCGGGCAAATCGGGCCGGCCGGGATGCAGAAACCGCTCAAATGGCAACTGGAAGCGAAGCGGATCGACGTCGGTAATCTCCAGCAGATAGCAGACCAGGCAATTTCCCGCCGAGCCGCGTAACGCAATGCTCAGGCCCTGCGTGCGAGCGTAGCGAGCGATGTCGCGCACGATCAGGAAATAGCCGGGCAGATTGCCGTTATCCAACACGTTTAACTCTTCGGCCAGCCGCCGCTGGGCCACCTCATTATCCGCCAACCCTCGGCGACGCAGCCCGCGTTCGCAGAGCATGCGCAAGAACTTCAAAGGCGCCGAATCGCGAGGCGTGCGCGGTCGCGGCAAAATGGTGGTGCGCGGCAAAACGTCGTGCTGCAGCTGTTCGGCGAGCCGATCGGTATTGCGCACGGCATCGGGCAGATCGGGAAAACGCTGCGGCCAGGCCGGCGCTTCAATCAAGTGATGTGCCGGCGTCAACGCCAACTGGTCGGGCAATTGCTCGAGCAACGTATTCCGCTCGACCGCAACGCCGACGCGAAAAGCTGCATATTCCGCTGGCACGGCCAAATGTGCCGCTGTGCTGGCCAGTAGGGGGAAACCCCGCATGCGAGCTCCCTCCAGCAACTCGAATTGTTGGCGGGCGTTGCTCGCGGGACGGACCACTTCGATCCAGAGTCGTCCGAGATAAGCTTCGCGCAGCTGATCGGCCAAATCCAGATCGTCGACCAGGAGGTGCAAGCCCATCGAGCTGGCCGTCAGCAAATCGACGAGCGGTTCCTCGGTCAAATGCAGCCGGC
This sequence comes from uncultured Gemmataceae bacterium, assembly GCA_963748025.1. Classification (GTDB taxonomy): domain Bacteria; phylum Planctomycetota; class Planctomycetia; order Gemmatales; family Gemmataceae; genus CAVVHZ01. The sequence continues at coordinate 71,730 of CAVVHZ010000035.1, read as the reverse complement.
TCAGAATGCGGCACAAACTCGCATAGCCCGTGGGATCGGCAATCAGCGCCACCACTCGCGTTCGCTCCTGCCGCAGGCAGGTTCCCAGCAGCGGCCGAATCCCCCAGCGACTGGCTTCCTGCACGAAATTCATGGCGCCGTACAGATTGTTCGTATCGGTAAGCGCGAGAGCCCGGTAGCCGCACTGGGCCGCGCCTGAAGCAAAGTCGCGGGTGAAGCAGTCGCTTCGAGCAAGGAATACCAACTGTGCGTGTGCAGAGAAACCGGCATAGCTCCGCGACCTTGGCCTTGGTTTGAATAGTGTTCAAATATACACTATTGGCCGAGGCGAGGAGGCAAAGAAATTATTGTGGGGGGCGGGATCAAAACGTGTGACTTGACGAGAGCTTGAGTCAACCTTCGTGATGAGCAGAACGGGCCTTCCCCGCGAAGTCTGGCACGTCGATAAGTTCGGAGCTAAACTATGTTTTCCAAAAAGGTCGGGAAACGAATGCCTTTGAATTATCGCGTTGAGAAGGCGAGTCTAAAATGCCGCGACCGGTCCGCAAGGGGGTCATTAATCGCATCGCTCTCCTACTCCTCCTCGTTCTCGTTATCGCGTTAGTGGGCGTTTGGAGATTCGCTTCACTGACTCGGACCAGTCCGCAAGCCACGCCAGTGGCCGGAAATCGGTCGGGCCAGGATATCCTCGATAAGGTTCTCCTCGACGCCATCCGAGACGGCGACAAAACGAAGGTGCAGCAGCTGCTCCAAGACGGCGCGAATGTCAACGCCCGCGATGACGCCGGTGACACCGCGCTCGATGCGTGCCGCCCTGGACGCGGACGTGGAGATGATGCGCATCCTTGTTGAAAACGGCGCGGAAGTCCAGATGCGTGGTCGAGATGGCACTCCCCCTCTCCTCCGAACGACCCACGATCTGGCCAAAATGCGGCTTCTTCTCGATCGAGCGGCCCCGGTCGACGATTTTGTCATCGTCGCCACTGCCAGCGTCCCGGGGTCCCGCAACGCCCTTGAGCTATTATTCGCGCACGGCGGCAATGGCCGCGCGGCCGTGCCGGCATATACCCCGCTCATGGCCGCCGCGGGCACCGGCGATCTCGATGCGGTGAATTGCTTGCTCGACCACGGGGCCAACGCGAAGGCAAAAACGCCGACTGGCTTTACCGCGCTGATCGGCGCCGCCTTATCCGGCAACGCCAAGGTCGTCGCTCTGCTCCTGGAAAAGGGCGCCGATCCCAACGCCGTTTGCGAGCTCGAGAGGGGGATCCTGCAAACGCCGGCTGGTGTTGCCGCCAGCATGGGCCACGCGGATTGCCTGCGACTTCTCATGGCGGCAGGCGCCGACGTCAATGTTCAAGGAGGGCCTTACAACCATTGTGCGCTGCTTGGCGCTGCCACTACACCGAGTAAGGAAACCGTGCAGCTCCTCCTTGCCAAAGCCAACGTCAATGCGACGGATTGGAACGGCAATACACGCACTGGATTGGGCCGCACGCCAGGGGGAAACCGCTATTGTCAAAATGATTCGTGAGGCCGGAGTCCAGCAGTCCAAGCCGGTCTCGCATCCGGACAAGCAACTTGCGCCAAGGCAACCGCCGGACGCCGCTTCGGTGCGACGCGCCGTAGCCGCAGCCTTACCCCTACTGCAACAAAGCGAGCGGACGATCACTCAGACCAGAGACTGCGTCAGCTGTCACCAGCACCCGCTGGTGGCGATGACGGTTGGTCTGGCCCGTAAGCATGGGTTCAAGGTCGACGAGACTATCGCCAGCGAAGAACGAGCCCACGTTCAAACGGACATGGGAGTCAGGGCTAGGCCGCTCATGCTAGGGACGGGGATCGATCCGACCTTGTCGGTTCACGTGTTGTTGGGAATGGCCGCCGAGGACGAGCCAGCCAGTCGAATTACGGATGCTCTCGTCCACTACCTCGTGCTGCGCCAACGAAAAGACGGACATTGGCAGCAGGAAAATTATCGCCCGCCGGATGAGGCTAGCAACTTCCAGTTTACCGCACTCGCAGTCCGCGGTCTGCTAACCTACGCCCCGAAAGGTCGACGCCGGGAAATCGGAATGCGGATCGATCTGGCTCGACGCTGGCTGCAAAGCACGGACCCGGCGGACACGACCGATAGGGCATTTCAATTACTGGGCCTCGGCTGGGCAAAAGCTGAGCCAGAATCAGCCGCAAAAGCCGTCGCGAATCTCATGAGCGAGCAACGCGAAGACGGCGGCTGGTGCACAGCTGCCGACACTAGCTAGCGACGCCTATGCCACCGGCTTGGCTTTGTATGCTTTGCACGAGGGAGGAGGCGTCGCCGTCGATCATCCAGTCTACCGGCGCGGCGTCGATTTCCTCTTGCGAACGCAACTGGCGGATGGCTCCTGGTTCGTGGCCTCACGCAGCTTCCCGATCGTCGAGTACTTCGAAGAGCGGCTTCCCGCATGGCAGATCGCAATTCATCTCGGCCGCCGCCACCTGCTGGGCGACAATGGCACTAACGCTGACCACGCCATGTCCCAGCAATCCCTAGAGAATTGGCTCGTAACCTAGATTGAAAATGCGGCCAGAAAAAGCAAATGGTGTCAACATCTCAGTCGAGTTTGAGGTCGACCGTCGCGGCGCCCTTCACTTCCACACTCAGGGGACTTTTTTCTAGATTGCCGTATTTCTTCAGAATCTCCGCGAGATCGGCCGGCGGCTTTGCGGCGGGTGTCGCTTTCTGCCTTAGCTTCTTCAGCTTCGCCGTCTCTTCCTTGTCAGTAGTCGTCTCGACGTAGGGTTCCCGAGGACGCGAGACCCAGACCTTATGGGTGCCGACCACAGCCCCCTTACTACCTGTTTTCACTACCGTCAATTCATACTTGCCATTTTCATCTGTCTGGCCAGTGCTCACGCCGGTTTCCGTGGCGGCCACTGGCACAAACGATACGACAAGCCCTGGGACCGGGTTCCCCTTATGCGTCACCGTGCCAGTGACCGATACTACTTTTTCGTTGTTGCCACTACAACCCGAGCCGATCGAGAGGCATGCTGTGAGAAGCAATATGACAGAAACTCTCATAGGGATTCGCATGGTTGATTTCTTTCCTTGGAGCGGAATAAAAAAGCGAAGTCCGCTCGAGGGGCGGACTTCGCACGTGAGCCGAAACCTTGAACGGTTTACCAATCCGATCCTGCCACTGTACCGGAATTGGGGACGCACACGGCTAGCCAGCTCGCTTTGCTGATGCCCTGTGAAACACTTCTCACGCTACCATCCCCCAAACCGACCTGCATGACGCCATGGGGGGAATTCAGAACGAAAAGATCGCATTTATTAGCGTTGGCATTGACATCGAAAACATAATTCGGGTTGGCATTCGGGTTGGCAGGGATGTAAAGAGCGCTCCAATCGTAATAGTCAGTTCTAAGGCAGGAACCTGCAGGCTGCCCGGGTGGGGTGCCGCTGTTAATCGATTCCCAGCCATCGGTCCACCAGCCGAAAGCGGACCACTGAGCTCCATCACCATGATCGGGGTACTGCCATCCCCAAACTGGCCCGATCGTCGTATCACCTGAGCTACTGTAGCCCAGGCCAATGGAAACATTGCAATTCTGGATGCGTTCTCCAATCATGACCGTGTTAGAAGTCCCATTGGGCATAGAGGTTAAGATGTTGCCCTGGCCTCTGGGCTCGAAAACCATCACGTTGCCGACATAATTCGAGGATGCGTAACCTCCGTTTTGCGAGCCGCCATTGAGCTGCAGGCCGTTAGTAGTGGAGCCATCCGATGGACACAAAAAGAGTTTGACCTTTGTGCTGATCAATGCGTCATAGGCGACGAAGTATGCAGAGCTGGCATCGTTGGTGCCCAAGTTACCGAGAGCGGCAAATTGGTTATAGAGGTTAGTTTGCTCCACGTAAGGCAACAGATGCAATAGCCACGATCCGGTGGCGCCATCCGCCGAAGTCAGGCTTCCACCATTTTGCGGGGGCGGGTAGCCGTTATTCCTGAAAGTGGGCCCCACGAGCCGATGGGCGGCACTTTGTTGAAAGTACCGACAAAGTTATGAACGGCCAAACCGAGTTGCTTTAGGTTGTTGGCCACTGAATCCTGGCTGCGGCTTCGCGCACTTTTTGCACGGCAGGCAACAACAGGCCGACCAGAACAGCTATGATGGCAATTACCACCAAAAGCTCGATCAAAGTAAATCCCTTGCGTCGCATGATACTCTCCAGAATAAAGGCCCTTAGAAACAATGGCAGGCTGTTAAGCTAAGAACGCATCAATAAGGATTGGTTGGGAAGCAATGAATAATTGATGATGGAGGTTTTCTAAAGTCCTCGCACATCGATCGTTCATCATGCGCAGATTGCAGCGAGTCATTTATGCCATCCCGCACCCTCCTCCTTCAGCTAAAGGGTTTCCCCCCTAGCTTGGTTTGGCGGGGAGCAAGCCGATTCTCGTCTCAATTCGCATTTGGCCTAATGCAGCACTTTTCGCAACAGTATCTGCTAACCAATCGTGCGGGTCAAGTGGCTGCTTCAAATGTTTGCAACTTTTCTGGCATGGAAAAGCAGGGCAGGGTAAATTGCCTGTTCTTTGGCTTTCTTGCCCATCAACTCGAGGTGCGCTTTCCGCTACGGCGGCGGCCTCGCTAAATTTGGGTCCGCAGCGCAGCGATTTCGATCGACGCACCGTCGACGTAATTTCGATAGCGCGGCGAGCCCGACGACGATCTCTTCCTGGAGCTACAAAAAGGGCTTAAGCGATCGGCATGAATTGGCTTCCCCAAAGTAGACCTCACGCTCCGCGTGAGGCATTCCTCACGCGGAGCGTGAGGTCTACTTTTTTCTGCCGCTCGCCTTACAGGCAACCCTTTGAAGAAAAACGAACCTGAAGCGTATCCAGGCCTGTCTATCAACGCGTGGGAGCCAAGAATTATCGGCGGTTCCAGGACTAGGCAAGACGAGCGACCGACCTACAATGAGGCAACGAGGCAATTTACCGTTGCCCGAACGAGCGGGATAAAGGATTGAAGGAGACAGCCGCAGGAATTCATGGTTTTTGCGATCGCCAGAGCTAGAATCGTGGATGCGTGACCGAAGCGAGGTGGTTCCTAAGTCTTTATCTGGCAACATCCTGGACAGATAGCTCAGCTGGTAGAGCGAAGGACTGAAAATCCTTAGGTCCCCGGTTCAATCCCGGGTCTGTCCACTAAGTTACGTCGATTCGGTTAGTGCGTCCCGCCAAAAAGGGCGGCGGAAATGCTGCGAGAAATCTATCCAGCCGCGGGCGACTGGTTCGACGTGGCTCAGGTCTGCAAAAGCGGCCATGTGGTCAATTTCCAAGCCAAGCCCATTCCCACGAGGAATTCTCCCTTCTGTGCTCAATGTGGCAACCACAATGCAGCATTCTGAGCGATGCAAGGCCGCAGATCCCCGGATGGCTCTATACCCGGAACCAAATTCTCGTTGAACGGCACGGTGCCGCCCGCAAAGCCTATCAGTGCTGTAATCAGCTGGATCGTTGATTTTCACGACAAGAATATCTGGGGAAAAAGTTAAACCGAAAATGATTTTTTGTCCCAGATCTTATTGTCGTGGAATTACGATTGATTCAACCAAACGGAGGTCTCGATCATTTATCGCATTCTCTGGTTGAGAGCATCGGTAACTCTAGTGTGGTTCGCGCTGCTGGCTCCCGCCCTAGTTTGCGCCGGGGACACCTGGCCCAGTTGGCGTGGTCCCACCGGCATGGGCTTGACGGATGAGCAAAACCTCCCGCTGACTTGGGGCGGACCGACGAATGAGAATGTCCTATGGAAGGCGCCTCTGCCAGGGACGACCGCCAAGTGCAAACACGATCTTAACCAGTCGAGCCCCATCGTTTGGAAGGATCGCCTCTTCATCATTTCGGTCTTTTGGCCTCAGGGCGTTGCCCAGACCGAGTTTCCTGAGCACTATGTCGCTTGTTATTCCGCGACCGACGGCAAGTTGTTGTGGGACGTCAAAGTTCCGCCCGGGCCATGGCTGCTCAAAGACCTGCGCGGTGGCTACTCCGCGCCAACACCCTGTACCGACGGGAAACGCGTGTATGCCCTCTTTGGTTCGTCGGAACTGGTGGCTCTGGATTTCGAGGGCCGGCTGATCTGTGGCGGAAAGAGATCATCCCTTATGCGTGGGACGTAGCGGTCGGCACAAGTCCCGTGCTCACACGCGATGCCGTGCTCGTTTTGGCAGATGGTACCAAGCCTGCTCTCTCGCGATTGATTGCTTTCGATCCGGCGACCGGCAAAATCAAGTGGGAGCGCCCGCGACCCGAGGCGAGTTTCAACCACACCACTCCGGTCTTAATCGAGGTCAATGGTAAGCAACAACTCCTGATCGCTTCATCGGGAGCGCTTCAAGGAATCGATCCCGCGGATGGAGCAGTAATCTGGTGGGCAAAGAATAAAGGCGACGTGCCGACGCCTGCCTATGGCGGCGGCCTTGTCTACTCCGAAAGTGGACGCGGCGGCCCGGGCATTGCGGTCGATCCGACCGGCACAGGGGATGTGACGGCGACAAAGGTAAAGTGGAAAACCGGCCCGATCCCCGAGGGATATTCGTCGCCAATCATCGCCGGCGGCTTTGTGTATCGGACACACACCCCCGGCGTAGTGAAATGTTTTGCTCTTGCGACCGGCGAGCGGGTGTTTTCCGAACGGTTGCCTCGCGGCGTCAACCTTTCGGCCAGCCCCGTGGTGACGACCGAAGGCCACCTCTATTTCGCAAGCGGCGGCAAAAGCGTGGTGCTAAAAGTCGGGCCAAGTTCGAGGTGCTCGCAACCAACGACCTGGGCGATGACGGAGCGGCATCGCCGGCGGTGGCAAACGGCCGTCTCTATCTGAAGGGCGGTCGGTACTTGTACTGTATCGGCAACCCTGCCAAGGATAGGAAACCTGCTTCCCACAATCGCATCGAACCAGGTAGCCAGGGTTGAAATGATTCCCGAGCGATGTTAGGTTCAAGCTGTCCTGCCGAATCCCTCCTGCCTTGATGAAGGGCACATCATGCCTGACCAGCTTTCCTCGATTTGCCAAGGCCCGCTTTTGCGCCGGAAGTTTCTCGAACTCAGTGCGTCTGGCTTGGGCGGCTTGGGCTTAGCCAACGTGGCGGCACTGCGAGCGCTGGCGCGAGGAGCAGGTAGCCCGACTCCCGACACCTCGGTCATTTTCATTTGGCTGCCCGGCGGACCGCCCCATCTCGACATGTATGACATGAAGCCGGCATCGCCGGTCGAGTTTCGCGGTGACTTCAAACCGATCAAAACCAATGTACCCGGGATCGACCTCTGCGAGCACATGCCCTTGCACGCCAAGATCGCTGACAGATTCGCCATCATTCGTTCCATTTCCCATCAGTTCGCCGATCACGGCGGCGGCCACAAGAGGTTTCTCACCGGCCGCGATCCGCTGCAACCGACCGAGTTCGTCAACGATTACCCCATGGTCGGCTCGATGGTGGCCAAGGTGCGGCAAGACGTTCGCGTAAGCGTGCCCAATTACGTTGCCGGCGTGGACAGCGGCAGGCAAGGGATCGACACCTTCAGTTTTGGCTCGGCTTATCTGGGGCCTTCGACTCATCCCTTTACCGTGGTCGGCGATCCCAGCGACAAGCAATTCAAGGTCCAGAATCTGACACTGCGCCGGCAATCGGCGGCACAAACCAAAGACCGCGCCCTGTTGCTGGGGCAGCTTGACACGCTCGACCCTAGAATCGACGCCTCGGGCGCCATGTCGGCGATGCAGGACTTTCGGCAGCGCGGCCTGGACCTGCTGACGGCCAACGTCGCCCAAAAAGCATTTGATTTGAAGCAGGAGCCTGAATATGTTCGGGTTCGCTACGGCAAACACGTGTGGGGGCAGCGAGCGCGATCGGCGCGCCGCCTGGTGGAAGCCGGCGCCAGTTTTGTGACGATGGTGATGGAGAATCCTTACCAGGGCGGGATTGCGATGCCCGAAAGACGGCAGCTACAACTGGGATTCACATGCGGTAAACTGCCATATTTTCGAAGACACCAAGCGGCGGCTAGCTTATTACGACCGCGCGATCACCGCTCTCATCGAAGACCTTTACGCTCGCGGCCTGGATCGGCGGGTGCTCCTTATCGTCACGGGTGAATTCGGTCGAACGCCCCGCATCGAATACTCGATCGGCACACAGACAAAAGTCAAACAGCCCGGCCGAGATCATTGGCCCAACGCCATGTCGGTGCTGGTTTCCGGAGGCGGCTTGAAGATGGGGCAGACGGTGGGCTCGACCAACGCCCGCGGCGAGCATCCCAAGGACCGCCCTTTGACTCCCAACGATCTTTGGGCCACGATGTTTCGGCACCTGGGCATCGACTACGAGGGGATTTCGTTCCTCGACCATCGCGGCCGGCCGCTGGCGATTCTTCCTTACGGTAGGCCAATCGCTGAGTTGGCTTGATTCTTTACACGACAAAAAGATCTGGGGCAAAAACATGGATTCCATTTTTTGCCCCAGATCTTTTTGTCGTGGAATTTGGATTGAATCAACCAATCGAAGCGACCAATTATCAATCCACTTAGGCAATCTCCACGTATCCCTTTGCCAACTTCTCAGCGCACAGTTTCGCGATATGTTTGGCTGCCGCGGCTTCATTCGGGAACGACTTCACGTTCGTCTGCCCTTGCGTGCCGGTGCGGCAGCGTCGCCGCGCAGTTTGCGTAGATGCTTGCAGGTCCGGCGTTCGATGCCGATCGATTGGTTGCGCCACGCCGGGCAGGTGCACGAATAAACCCCGCCGGTATTCTTGAGAATGTAAGGCCGGCTCCCGGAACCTTGCATTTCGTGTGCTTCGCCATCCTTCAAATCGGGCATGATCGTTTCTCCGATGGACAGTGCATCGTGAATCGCGGAGGGTTGAAGCAGGCGGTTGCGATGCGACAACCTGCGTTTTCCACTCCCCATAGCATTCTGCCTACTCTCTACTCTACCGACTACTGTCTACTCTTTGCTCCCCTTGTGCGCACTGCGGGCTCAAGCTAGATTGATCGCATAGAAGGCGTTTGTCTCCTCTCCTTTCCTCTTCGTGAAGGGGGAAATCGTTCCTTTTCAAGCTGCGGAAAGAGTCATTCTCGTGCAACCGCAAGGCCCTGAACCGATCTGTGTCGTCATCGGGCGGACGCGCCACAAAATGCTGCAAATCGAGATTCAGGAGGCAGCGAAGCACGGCGCAGATGATCGAGCTGCGCCTGGATTTTCTGGCCAAGGCCCCCGATTTCAAGCGCATGCTGGCTGCCAAACCCTGCGAAATGGTGGCGACCGTGCGCCGGCCCATCGATGGCGGACGCTGGCCCGGTTCCGAAGAAGAACGGCTCCTCTTGTTGCGACAAGCCATTGTCGGCGGCTTTGACTGGATCGATCTGGAAACCGATATCGCGGAAAAAGTCGGCCGCTATAAGGACGTCAAGCGCATCGTCAGCTACCACAATCTCCGCGAAGTTCCCCACGATCTCGAAGCCATTCACGATCGCATGTGCAGCCAGGACGCCGACGTCGTCAAAGTCGCCGTCACCGCCCAGTCGATTTTCGACAACCTGCGCGTCATCCAGTTAATGCACAAAGCCAAGAAGCCGACCGTCGCTTTTTGCATGGGCGACCTGGGGTGGCCAAGCCGCATTCTAGGCGGCAAATATGTGCGCCGTTCACTTATGCGGCGTTCAACCGGGAGCGCGGCATCGCCCCGGGCATTCTCTCCTATGAGGACCTCAAGAAGGTCTACCACTATCCGCGCATCAACTCCAATACGCGCGTGTTTGGCGTAGTGGGCGACCCGATAGGCCACAGCCTGAGCCCGCTCCTGCATAACACCGCTTTTCAGTCCGAAGGAGTGGATGGGGTCTATTTGCCCTTCCGCGTGCAGCGGAGCCAGTTCGAGGAATTCTTGGAGCTGTTCCGGGCGATCCCCGTCGATGGTTATAGCGTGACCATACCGCATAAGGAAAACGCGGCCGAAGTTGCAACGGAACGGGATTCCGCAGTCGTTTTGACTCGCGCTGCCAACACGCTCGTGCGCCGATTCAAGGGCTTCGCGGCGTACAACACCGATTACCAGGCGGCTCGCGATTCGCTGCTTGCCAACATGCCGCCAAACAGGGACGGCTCCCCGCCAACGCTCAGCGGCCGCGTCGTTTTGGTGGTGGGAGCGGGGGGGGTGGCGCATGCCATCGCTCATGCGCTCCATCGCGAAGGCTCGGTGCTCACTATTGTCAACCGCACTTACGAGCGCGCTCACGCTTGGCTGAAGAAGTAGGCTGCCGGGCTCTCGAATGGGCAGCCCGGCATAGTGTCGTTTGTGAAATGCTCATCAACTGCACCTCGGTGGGCATGGCCCCGAACATGGAAGAAAGTCCCATCCACCAGAGTTTTCTGAAGCCAGGCTTCATCGTCATGGACTGCGTTTACACTCCGGAAAACACGATTCTCATCAAGGAAGCCAGAAGCCGCGGCTGCCATGTCATTACGGGATTGGATCTTTTCGTTCGCCAGGCGGCGTTGCAATTCGAACTTTTCGGCGGCAAGAAAGCCCCCTTCGAATTGATGTACCAGACGGCCAAGCGAGCCTTGTCGCCCGTGGTATTGCGGGACGAAGAATGACACGCTGCGCTTGGTGAGGACGCCCTGCCGCTCAATCTTTTCTTGATAGGCTATCGGGGCACGGGAAAATCGACGGTCGCCACTCTGGTGGCGGCCGAGCTTGGCTGGCAGAGCGTGGACGCGGACGCCTTGCTCGAAGTCAGGGCGGGTCAGTCGATTCGCGAGATTTTTCAGGCGGAAGGTGAACCCGGCTTTCGCCGGCGCGAATCGGACTTGTTGGAAGAGATTTGTCGAAGCACGCACCAGGTGGTGGCAACGGGCGGAGGCATCGTTTTGGCGCCCAGAATCGCGAGCGCTTGGCCGAATATGGGAAATGCGCTTTACTGGAGGCGGATGCGGCAACCATCGAGCGTCGCCTGCAACAGGATCCGGCGACCGCCGACCGCCGACCGGCACTGACGGTCGGCGGACGTGAGGAGATTGAAAGTCTGTTAAGTCTGCGCCAGCCTCTCTATCTACAGTGCGCCAACGCCCGTTTCAATGTGGCGGAGCAAACACCAAAACAGGTGGCGGCTGCAATTGTGGGGTGGTTCATTAGCAGGAGTAGACTGTAGGATTCCAAAGTGTTGTCTGGTGAGCCTCCCACGTTAGTGGGGGGAGGTTAGCGGAAAACTCCCTCCACTAACGTGGGAGGCTCGCTGATGAGTTGGAAACGGACGGATTCATGATCATCGTTTTGTTCGTCATGATTTTCTTGTTGGGGAGCCTCGTCGGTTGTTTCCTCAATATTTGCATCAATCGACTGCCGCTCGAAAAAAGCATCTTCTGGCCCTCATCGCGCTGCAGCCATTGCCTGCAAAGCATCGACCTGGTGGATATGCTGCCTCTCGTAAACTACTGGAGACGTGGCGGCCGCTGTCGCATGTGCGGCGGTAAGCTGCTGAAGCGCCACTTCTTCATTGAAATTATCACCGGCCTGGCATTCGCGATTCTGTTTTTTCTAGTGGCCGTGGTGGATGTTCAGAACCTTCGGGTCATGCATCAAGTTCCCATCAAATTGGGTCAAATCTGGATGCCCAGCAGTGACGCTTGGATAGCTTGGGCACATCATTGCGCTCTGTTCTGCTTCTTGCTGATGGCCACGGTTTGCGATTTGGATTATCGAGAAATCCCGCTCGGTATCACCATTCCCGGCACTATTATGGGACTTTTCTTCTCCATCTGTTGTCCGTGGCCATGGCCTCACGGGATTTTGGAAGCATATGATGGCATGCTGCCAGACGTGCCTTGGTGGAACGAAATCAACCACGTTGCCAGCGGACTTTATCCCTGGCCATTTTGGGGGCCGCTGCCGGCTTGGTTCTCACCGGGATACAACCTGCAAACCGGCTTGGCGACAGGAATAATCGGCGCCTTCGTAGGCTGGATGATGGTGTGGGTCATCCGCTTTGTCTTCAGCAAGGCTTTGGGCGTTGAAGCGATGGGCTTGGCGACGCCGACTTGATGATGATGGCAGGGGCTTTTCTGGGATGGCAAGGAATGGTCGCCGGATTCGTGATCGGCGTTTTCGTGGGCCTCTTCTTCGCGCTCGGTCAATTGTTTTTTCGAGGGGACAACTCCTTGCCTTTCGGCCCTTACTTGGCCATTGGCACCATGCTGAGCTGCTTATGCTGGCCCTGGGTGTCGCTGCGCGTGCAGGGACTCTTCTTTCACCCCGTCTTGCTTCCCTTGATGTTGATAACCATGGCTATCCTCATGGCTGTAGCCGCCTATCTATTGCGTCTGTTCCGCTTGCTGCGCGCCTGAACCTGCGGCTTCGCGGGAATGTCGTTGAGTGAAGAGCGTTTCAATCGAGTGACTGAGGTTAAACGAGCTTGATCACCATCGTCGACTACGGCATGGGAAATTTACGCAGCGTGCAAAAAGCCTTCGAACGCGTTGGCCACGAAGCGAAGATTTCCGATCGCCCCGAAGCCATCGACCTTGCCGACAAGCTCGTATTGCCCGGAGTCGGCAATTTCGGTGATGGCGTTCGGGCATTGCACGAACGAGGTTTCGTCGAACCTCTCAAACGTCGTGTGCGCGGCAACAGGCCCTTTCTGGGCATTTGTCTGGGCCTGCAAATGCTGTTCACCAAGGGCTACGAGGATGGCGAGCAGGCCGGGCTCGATCTTTTCCCTGGCATAGTACGTCGTTTTGGGTCGGATTTAGGCGTGAAGGTTCCCCACATGGGCTGGAACGATCTTCGCGTGCTGTGCCGACCGCCGATCCTGCAGGGCTTCCCGGAAGACGGTGCTGTTTATTTCGTCCATTCTTATTTTGTAGTCCCTGAAAACCAAGACCTCGTTGCCTGCGAGACTATGCATGGCGAGCAATTCGTCTCGATGATCTGGCAAGAAAACATCATGGCCACGCAATTTCATCCGGAGAAGAGCCAAGGGCAGGGATTGGAGATTCTGCGGCGCTTTGCTGAATTGTGAATCGTGGATCGTGCTTCGATGCGAATGGGGAAAGGCCGAGCATGTCCCGCAATTCCGATGAGATGGTCATCATACATCCTGGAAAAGGCAGCGGCGGCCAAATGGCCAAGTTAGGGCCATACGAAATCGAAACATTGATTCCAGAAGAGATGGAGGGAGCGGCCACTGCCTATCGTGAGACCATCGAACCACATCAGAACACGAATACCAGCTTCCATCGAATTGCCGAAGAGCGCACCGCCAAATGAAGACCGCTGAAACGCCGGACCATTCAGGCGTCCTGCTGTTCGCGTGCTCGTTCAAGAAAATAGTCGAATCGTTCGACGTAGGTCGCGTGGACTGCGGAAAGATGTTTGCGGATCGTTGCCGCCTGATCCGGGTTGACTCGTAGCATTTCTGTTACGTCCCCCTCATCCCGCGGTCTGCCTGCTCCAAGTTTGAGCTCGATCAAAGAGGGCAGGTTGATGTATCTCAGGGCCGTTCCTTCGGCGCCGAGCGCACCGGGATGAGGAATCGTGGTCGGCGCAAGTTGGTTTGCCGTTCCCGGCCGGCCGCCTTCCGGCAAGATGTCCACCCAGACGTCCGTGTCTTTGTGACGCATCTTCGGCCAACGTCCTTCCGGCTGTCGCGACGACTTCGAATCCAGATACGGCAGCGGCTTTCAAGAATTCCTCGACGCGATCCTTCGGCAAGACAATGTCGAGGTCCTGGGTCATCCGTCCAAAGTATCCATGACGCCAAACAGCCCAGCCGCCGGCCACCACTGCGGGGCAAGCCAAAATCTGCAGCATGTGATCGACGGCCTTGACGACTCGACCGTAGCGGCCCGGAAGATCTTGCGGCGTGAACATGGATCCTCTTCCAGCGAGAAGTTGTTCACCCAGTTCTAACTGTTCTCTGAGGAAATCGAGCGTTACGGCGGGCATTGGAATTCCCTTGGTATGCAGACACCGCGAGAGGAATGGAAAAAAGCCCAATTCTTTAGGCGTTACTCACATGAAGTTCCTACGTGAAGCTTGAGAAAAAGACTAGGAAATGTCCAATCGGCCTGCGGCTGACTCAGTGTGCGGAAATTCCATGTGCGGGCTACACCAACCTACGATAAAATCCATAACGTCCATGACGATGTCCTCTTGGTTCTCGCGATCCTCCATCCGCAACTGCTGGCGGGCAGACTCAAATAACCCAAGAACCATTTCGCGAGTCTGTCCTTCGGCAAGTAATCGCCGGGCAAATCTCGCGAGCTCATTTACCGGCTCGCTCGAATTCAAAGCCTGTTGGATGCGTTGGTCGGTCATTGGGTAAACTCCGTTCCTGGCCGAACACCCAAGCACCTGGAACTCTCTCCTAATTCAGGCAAACCGTTCGCGTCTTCCTTCATTCCGCGAAACAAGCTAGGCATCGGGCAACTTTCCAAAGCAAACTTGCTGCTGCCGAAGAATCGCGAGCGATGTTTCGACCGTTATCAATAATCATGCGACTGTAGACTACCAGCTAGGGGCGCAACCACGCCATGCCGACGCGAATGAAGGCGTGCCATGATGATTGACCCCTGTCTTCTCCCGTAGACTACCTGGGGAATATCTTCAGCACAATTGGCTACACGGGCTGACCATGGGAACTGCTGATCCCGGAGGCAATCCAATGAGTCTTGCAGACTTCGCAGATTTCGACCGCCAGTTCGGCATTTCCGGCGTCGCAACCGTTGTCGCAGGGAACGGCGGTCTGCCCAAAGTGGCCATCGCCACGCCGGACGCTGTCGGCGAAATCTACTTGCACGGAGCCCACGTAACCGGGTGGCAGCCCCGGGGCTCAGAATCCGTGCTTTTCGTCAGCTCCAAATCGCGATGGGAATCGGGCCGAGCCATTCGGGGTGGGGTGCCCATTTGTTTCCCCTGGTTCGGCAACAAAGCTGACGATCCAACGGCGCCGGCCGCACGGGTTCGTGCGCACGAAGGCATGGCAACTCGAGTCAATCGTTCAAGCCGACAACGCCGTTACCGTGAGCATGTTCACAGAAAGCGATGCGGATACGAAGAAATGGTGGCCGGTTGACTTTCGTTTGGTGCACCGGGCCACGTTCGGGGCTCAGCTGATTCTAGAGCTGGCCTTAACGAATACCGGGGCAACAGCCCTCCGGTTCGAGGAAGCACTCCACGCTTATTTTCGGGTGGGGCAAATCGACAAGGCACGCGTTCAGGGGCTGAACGGTGTTCAATACCTGGACAAGACTGATTCCAATCGAAAGAAAACCCAGCAGGGCCTCATCGAGATCGTGTCCGAGACCGATCGGGTCTACCTGAATACGGCAGGACCGATCGAGCTTGAAGATCATTCGCTCGGCCGCCGTGTGGCGATTACCAAGGAACACTCCTTGAATACCGTCGTCTGGAATCCCTGGATCGATAAGGCCAAGGCCATGGCCGATCTCGGCGATGCGGAGTGGATGCAGATGATCTGCATCGAAGTCAGCAATGTCGCCGATTGTGCCGTGGAGCTGGCGCCCGGCCAGCAACACGCGATGTGCGCGATCATCAGGGTTGCCGGTTTGTGAATCAGAAAACGCCGCCCCATAACCTCGTAAACTAAGCCCTCGAGGCTGCTTCGTTTCGACACTGCGGGGCAAATCCTTCAAAAACGATTTTTTGACAAAGGAATCAACCATGCAACTGGGAATGATCGGACTCGGTCGGATGGGCGCCAACATGGTGCGACGGCTTCTCAAGGGAGGCCATCAGTGCGTGGTCTTCGATCGGATGCCGAAATCGGTGGCGGAATTGGCCGCTGAAAAGGCGGTTGGCGCTACCTCGCTGGCGGATTTCGTCAAGAAACTGGAGAAGCCCCGGGCGATTTGGTTGATGGTCCCCGCGGCTGTCGTGGACAGCAGCATCGCCGACCTGAAGCCTCTTCTTGAAGAAGGGGACATCCTCATCGACGGCGGCAATTCCTATTACGTGGACGACATTCGCCGGGCCAAGGAGCTTGAGGCCAAGAAGATTCAGTACGTGGACGTGGGAACCAGCGGCGGCGTCTGGGGCTTGGAGCGAGGCTACTGCATGATGATCGGCGGGCCGGACTCGGCGGTGAAGCGGCTCGATCCGATCTTCAAAACGCTCGCCCCCGGTGTGGGCGACATCGCACGCACCCCCGGTCGCGAGAAGCTCGGCGGCACCGCCGAGGTTGGCTACCTGCATTGCGGGCCTTCCGGGGCCGGCCATTTCGTCAAGATGGTGCACAACGGCATCGAATATGGCGTCATGGCCGCCTATGCCGAGGGGATGGCCATTCTGCGCAATGCCAACATCGGCAAACACGAGCACGAAATTGACGCCGAGACAACGCCTTTGCGCGATCCCGAACACTACCAGTACGACATCAATCTGCGCGATGTCGCCGAAGTGTGGCGGCGGGGCAGCGTAATCGCATCCTGGTTGCTGGACCTGACGGCGAGCTCGCTCGTCGAAGATCCCACGCTCGCCAAATTTGCGGGCCGCGTCTCGGATTCCGGCGAAGGGCGCTGGACGATCAAAGCCGCCATCGACGAGGCTGTGCCGGCGCCCGTGCTCACCACGGCGCTCTACGAACGCTTCGCATCGCGTGGGGAAGCAGACTTCCAGGACAAACTTCTTTCCGCCATGCGCTTCCAATTCGGCGGCCACGTCGAGAAATCCGCACCCAAGTAACGACGCCAAGGAGAACCATTATGAGCAATCTCCACTCGGACGTTCTGGTCTTCTTCGGCGCCACCGGTGACCTGGCCTACAAGAAGATCTTCCCGTCGCTGCAGTCCATGGCCCGCCGCGGCCATTTGAATGTGCCGGTTATTGGCGTAGCCAAAGCCGATTGGAACCTGGACCAGTTCAAGGCGAGGGCTCGAGACAGCGTCGAAAAGCATGGTGGCCTGGACGCTGCAGCCTTCGCAAAATTGTCCAATCAACTCCACTACGTGGACGGCGATTACCAGGACCCGGCCACGTTCGCGGCCTTACGCAAGGAATTGGGCACGGCCCAACATCCCGCCCATTACCTCGCCATTCCGCCCTCGCTGTTTGGCACCGTAGTGCAACGCCTGGGAGAGTCGGGATGTGCCAAAGGGGCGCGCGTCATTGTCGAGAAGCCGTTCGGCCATGACTTGCCGTCGGCTCAGGCACTCAATCGCATTCTGCTGGGGAATTTCGACGAACCGTCGATCTTTCGCATCGACCATTACTTGGGCAAGAATCCCGTTCAGAATTTACTCTTCTTCCGTTTCGCCAATTCCTTCCTGGAACCGCTCTGGAACCGCCAACACGTCGAAAGCGTGCAGGTCACCATGGCGGAGAATTTCGGCGTGGAGGGACGCGGAACCTTCTATGATCAGACCGGTACCCTCAGGGATGTCGTTCAAAATCACCTGCTGCAGCTTCTCGCCAATCTGACCATGGAGCCGCCGGCCGGGATCGACAGCGAGTCGGTCCGCGACGAGAAGGTGAAGGTTCTCAAAGAAATTGCGCCGATCACCCCCGAAAACGTGATTCGCGGGCAGTTTATCGGTTATCGCAAGGAACCCGGCGTGGCGCCTGCCTCGAAAGTAGAGACTTTTGCTGCGCTGAAGTTGGCGATCAACTCCTGGCGCTGGCACGGAGTGCCCTTCTACATGCGCCGGCAAAGAGTTACCGGTGACTTGCACCGAAGTTCTCGTCAGGTTCCGCCAGCCGCCGGCGGTTTATTCACCCAATCCGCCACCGCCGAATCGGATGCGTTTCCGCATCAGCCCCGACATGGAGATCGCGCTGGGCGTCATGGTCAAGCTGCCGGGCGAAGAGATGGCCGGCGAGGAAACCGAACTCCTCGCCCTGTGCCACCCCGGAAAGGCCGAAATGGACGCCTACGAGCGCCTGTTGGGAGACGCTCTCAAGGGAGATGCCACCCTGTTCGCCCGCGAGGACTACGTGGAGGAGGCCTGGCGCATTTTCGATCCGCTGCTGGCGGCGAACACGCCGGTCTGCGAATATCAGCCGCAGACTTGGGGGCCAGGAGGTCGATCGGAAGGTTTTCCCTCCTGGAGGGTGGCACAATCCGGTAGTGCAGGGCTGATTCGGATCGTACGGATCCCGTTCGGAAATTCGAGAAGGGATCACATGGACGCTTCCACGGCGAAGAAACGCATTTTGATTCTTGGCGGCGGGTTTGGTGGAGTTTACACGGCCCGCCATCTGGAAAGAATCTGTCAAGCGCCGCCCGGATGTCGAGATCGTGCTGGTGAGCCTGGATAATTTCCTGCTCATGACGCCGTTGCTGTTCGAAGTTTTCTCCGGAACCCTCGATATCCGCCATTGTTCTTTTCCCATTCGCGCGTTTTTGCGGACCACCCGGTTCGTCGAGGCCGCGGTTCTGAGCATCGATCTCGAAGCCCGAAGGGTCCGCCTGGACGGCGCCGGAGCAAAAGGAGACTATGCTTACGACCAATTGGTTCTGGCGCTCGGGGCCATGACCAACCGAGTGATGATACCGGGCTCGGAACACGCCTTCACATTCAAGACACTTGCCGACGCTCTCCTGCTCCGCAACCATGTGATCGAACGGTTCGAACGAGCCGACGTAGTAACCGATCCGCAGCGCAAACGCCAATTGCTCACGTTTGCGATCATTGGGGGCGGACTGGTGGGAGTGGAACTGTTCGGCGAGTTGACTGCATTCGTCGACGGCATCGTCCCTCTCTACAAGAACGTCAATCGCGACGAGGTCCGTTTTTTCATGTTCCAAGGCGCCGACCGGGTTATGCCGGAAATCAACCCGGAGCTTGCGGAATATGGAGCCCGCGTGCTCGGCAAGCGAGGTGGAGCGAATATCCGAGTCAACGCGATGGTGCGTGCCATCGAGCCCGGCAAAGTGCATCTGCAAGACGAGATAATTGAAACCGACACTATCATCCTGGCTGCGGGGGTCGTTCCCAATCCCGTCGTGGCGAGTCTGCCCGTGGAGAAGGATAAACACGGACATATCATGGTTGACGGCGCCATGCGCTGCCCGAGCCATCCGGAGGTGTGGGCGTTGGGTGATTGTGCGTTCGTCCCAGCCCCCGATGGGAAGCCCTACCCGAACCTGGCACAACATGCCTTGCGCGAGGCCAAGGTGCTAGCCCGAAATATCGTTGGCGTGTTCGATGGCCGGCCTCCCCTGCCGTTCCTCTACGAAACTCTGGGAATGATGGGTTCCCTTGGCCACAGCAAGGCATTTGGCCAACTCCTCAAAGTCAGGGTACGAGGCGTCCTCGCGTGGTTCGTGCGGCGCACCTACTACCTGCTGCAAATGCCGGGTTGGCCCCGGCGGTTGCGCATCATGATCGATTGGACCTTTGCGCTCTTGTTTCGTCCCGACATCGTCAAAATCAGCCTGGACAACGAAGTGGCATTGCATCTCCGCGAAGCCGCCGATCAAGGCGCCGTGCCTTGGAATAGGGAATAGCAGGATTATGTTCTGAGCTGCGCGGTTACCCACCTGATCAGATTTTTGCAGGGCGCCAACAGATTGCTGCCTCAGGCCGATAACATTTACGGCCTGGCCCCTTTATGCCGATAATGCAGAATACGTCACTTTAGTAGGCGGGCGGATACCTGCCGATCTCGGATCGCCTTCCGTTTTCAGGAAGCGTCACAGGAGCATGCTCATGCGTGTGGGGCGCTGGCTGTACAGGGCTCTTGCCCCGTCGACCGCCCGCGCCTGGATTCTCCCGCTGCTCTGTTTGCTCACCGGCTGCTCATCTTCGCCGCGAAACTGGCAAGAACCGGTCGCCCCGATGGTAAGGTTGCCGGAACGGGAGTCTGCCCTGCTGCTGGTTAGCGATCCTCCCCAAAGCGCCCCTTCGGGCCAGTCGTCCACTCCCGAAAACAAACCCGGCACTTCAGCAGTTCATCCCATAGCACCCGAAGGACTCAGGCTGACGCTCGAGGAACCAGTCACGGTGTTCTCGCTACGACAGGCCATCGATTTTGGCGTGCGGAACAACCCGCGCCTGCGCCCGCTATGGCGGCGATCGAACGCACCCAGGGTCAGGAGCAAGTGGCTTTTGCTCCGTTCCTCCCCCAAGTGGATCTTTTGACCCATTCCGGAGTGACTTCTCAGGCCCTTGGACCGGCCTCGGCTGGGATGACGGGCATCATTCTTCCTTCAGGCGATGGAACCCATGCTTATGCTCAGGCCGAAGTACAGTTGCAATGGACCCTGTGCGATTTTGGCCGGACGAGCGGCCGCTATGGGCAGGCGTTGGCGCGCGCACAAATTGCCTCCCTGCAGGCCGGGCGCGGAAGAAACCGTCGCCTTTGATGTTGCGACTGGTTACTTGCAGGCGCTCGAGTCTAAAGCCAGTCGAGTCATTCAAGAAGAAGCCATTCGCCGGGCCGAGGCGACCCTGCATGACACGCGATCGCGCCGCGCGGCCGGCGTCGCGGACAAAGACGATGTCTTGCGCAGCGACGTGGAGCTGGCGGAAGCTCAGGATGGTTTGGATATCGCCGAAGAACGGGAATTGGCTGCTCTGGCCCGATTGAATAACTTCATGGGCCGTAACGCCAGCTTGGCGCTCCAATTGATCGAGAACGAGACGACGCCTCCGTTTCGGCAATCGTTGATACAGTGCCTGGAATTGGCAGCCGGGCAGCGGCGCGAGATTGGTGTTGCCCGTCAAGCCAGCGCAGCGGCGCAGCATGGCCGGCAAGCGGTAGCGGCGGAATTCTTGCCGAAGGTCTATGCCCTCTCTAGTGCCGGCGTCATTGGCGGGGAGCATATTTTGCAAGGCGCACAGGAGGGCGCTGGCCTTCATATTGACGTCCCGCTCTATGCCGGCGGCCGCCATCGAGGCGATCTCCGCGCGGCCGAAGCGGACATTCGCGAGGCAACCGCCAACGCGCAATCCATCGTAGACGCGGTGAGCCTTGAAGTAACCTTGGCGTACCGCAGCGTGGTGACGGCCCAGAAGCGTATCGATCATCTGCGGCCTGCCGTCGAGGAGGCCCGCGAAAATCTCCGCCTGGTCCGCAACAAATATCGTAACGGCAACGCTACGCCAACCGACATCGTCGATGCCGAAACGACGCTTACCCGCGCCCAGCAAAGGTTTTCGTCGGCCACCTTCGAATACCTGGCCGCCTTGGCCCGGCTCGATTATGCCCTGGGTAGCCCGCAGGGTTCTTGGCTCGCGACGCCGGCTAAGAGCTCGCTTGAACCGCCGGCATCTCTTCCCCGGTGAAGCAGCTATGAACGCAATCGAGCGGGCTTTGCTCTGGTTTCCACGAGCCTTCCTTCACTCGATGAAGCTTCTAGGACGCCGCATCTATCGCTTTTTTGGCTCGTTTCGGTTCTGGGTCTTGGTAGTGCTCGGGGTACTCGCCATCTTGATCGGCTACTACGCTTTGGCCGAACGCTACACCCCCTTGACCACCGACGCTTATGTGCAGTCCTATGTCATCCAAGTGGCGCCGCAGGTGGACGGGCAAGTGGTGTGCGTGCCGGTGGGCGAAGGCGAGGAGGTGAAGGCGGGAGCACTGCTGTTCGAGATTGATCCCCGGCCTTTCGAACACAAGGTTTCCTATCTCGAAGCCAAGCTGGTGGAAGCCGAACAGCAGGTGAAACAGCTCGGCGCCGAGCTGGCGGCGGCCAAGGCGGATCACGAACGCCGGGTTGCCGAAGCCGCGTATGCAGAGTCCGTCCACCGCCAAGAACAGCAGATCTTCAAGACCGACTCCACGACCGAACGGCGTTATCTCGACGCAGTGCAGAAGAATAAGGCCAGTCAGGCAGCGGTCCAGCAGTCAGCGGAGGAGGTGCGCCGGGTGGAATTCGCCCTGCAGGCTCGCGTGGCCGGCGAACACACACTGGTCGCCCAAGTGAGGGCTCAATTAGCCGAAGCTCGCTTGAACTTGACATTCACGCGCGTGTACGCGTCCTGCGACGGAACGATCACAGACCTGCAGCTTCGCACCGGCAGTTACCTGCACGTCGGCCAACAGGCCATGACACTAATCGACACGGGCCATTGGCTGGTGGTGGGTAACTTTCGCGAGAACGCCCTGAGCCGGCTGCGCCGGGGACAGCCGGCATTGGTCGCCTTCCGGGCCGTGCCGGGACAAATGTTTCGCGCGACCGTTTTTTCGATCGGCAGCGGCGTGGGGCAAGGGCAGGGGGTGCCTTCGGGCATGCTGCCAGACGTCAAACGCCAAACGAGCTGGGTGCCGCCGTCGCAGCGTTTCCAGGTGCGCTTGAGACTCGACGATCCCCAAGCCGTGCCGCTGCGCGTCGGCATGACCGGCAGCGTCGCCATTTACACGGAAGACGAAGGCATTCTCAACGACATCACCCGGGCTTGGCATCAAGTCATCGCGTGGCTGTATTATCTCTAATGCTTGGCAGCGGCGACGGCGACCGCCGCGTGCTCGTTTAACCCGGAGCCAGCGGCGACGGCGGACAGGTCGCCATCCAACACCTCATCGATTCTGCGGTTGCTTCCACCGTTCGATTCGTCCGGGAGCCTGCCCGCCGTCGCCGCTGGCTCCGGGTTAAACTAGATTGAGCTCAAGCGATATTCGCGGTTCCCAGGATGCTGACTTCACGCCCTGCTTCTCACCGGAAATCGCGGCCACAAGCCTCCTACTAGGAGAGACGTCGCCAACGCGATCAGAATGCCCTCCAGGCGCTCGAACGCGCTGGCAAGGTCGCCAATCTCGACGGGCGTGGCAACCACCAGCATCGGGAGAACCAGGCCCATTTGCAGGCCCGCATAGGAATAAGCACCGCCCGTTCGCGTGATGTAGGTTGCGATGAACTGCCCAAGAAAGAGAAGTCCAGCCAGAAGCGTGATGTAAGGCTGAAGAGCAAGCGCGATAAACATGAGCAAGGCGAAAATCGAGGCCATCAGCGCTCCGGCTATACGGAGCTCTCCTTTTCGAAGAAGTGACTGGATGTTCGGAGTGATGGTCAGGATCATGACCGAAATGGCGGAGTTCACGATCGGCAGGTCGAGCGCATCGGCAATCTTGACGGTCAGGTACACGGTCACGGTCAACATGAGGCTCTGATTCAGCCAGTCGCCACGCAAGGGCCAGAGGGGGGCTTCGCCAAGCTTTATTTTCACTTGGCGTTCGAAACCGGTCAGCCAATTAACGAGATCCGCCACGACCACGCCTAGCACGACCGCCGCAAACATTTCTTCGCCTTCCGCCACGGCCGTGGACGGGTGGGCATTGCCGATTTCGAAGAGAACGATGGCGTAAAGCCCGGCGTTGAGGAAAGTGTAGGCGAGCCGGCCGCTGAAATAGATGTAAAAGCACCCGGTAAGGAACAACGTCAGCGCCGCATGGCTGAGAAAGAGAGCGCCCTCCAGATACGTGGATACCAGCAAACCCGCCAGAATTCCTACCCCGCGACCAATGACGCGCTCGAAGCCTTTTTGAAAACTGGTGAATTCGTACTGGGCCATCACCATGTAGGTCGTCCACACGGCGAGGTTCGTGTGCTCTAGCTGCCACCACTCCCCCAGCACAAGACAGATCACCGTGGCCGCGGCCGTCCGCAGCGCATGGCGGGTAGCTGCGCGTCTGTCGGGAGTGAGGGTTGCGGTGGTCATAGCTCAACCGCCAGTGCATCCTTTTGTCAGCCCGTGTCACGGTGGGTATTATCTTTCGCGCGAGTTTGTTTGCCAGTGCCGACTCGAGCCATGATTTTGGGATAGCCATTTTCGCCAGAACGCCTGTTGCCGCTCCCGCATTCTGGCGAATGCGGCAACAAATCAGGCCCTAAGATTTGACGCTGCGCTAATACCTTTTGAGTTTGTGGCCTTCCCGTTTAGCATGGAAGTGGGCTTGGGTGGACCTGTGGCAGGCCGTTTCGTCTTGGAGATGTACCTGTGAAGATTGAAGTTCTTGCCGATGCCGACGCAGTCGCCCGAAAAGCGGCCTCGCTCATCGCCGCAGAAGCCCGGGCAGCCGTGGCCGCTCGGGGACAATTCGTCATGGCCGTCAGCGGCGGCAAGACGCCTTGGGTTATGCTCCGCGCCCTGGCGGGCGAAGATGTCCCATGGCAAAGCGTTCAGGTGGTGCAAGTGGACGAGCGTGTGGCGCCCACGGGGGATCCGGATCGTAATCTCACGCACTTGCGCGAAAGCTTAATGGAACATGCCCCGCTGCCCGCCGAACAAATTCATCCCATGGCTGTGGAAGCCAGCGACCTGCAAGCTGCGGCCAAGAATTACGCTTTGACGCTTCAGAAGCTTGCCGGCGCGCTGCCGATTCTCGATCTCGTCCATCTGGGTCTGGGGCCAGACGGCCACACCGCCTCCCTTGTGCCTGGAGATCCGGTGCTCAATGTTACCGATGTGGACGTGGCGCTGACGGGAGTGTACCAGGGAAGGCGTCGAATGACGTTGACCTATCCGATCATCAATCGGGCTCGAAACATATTGTGGGTGGCGACAGGAAGTGAAAAAGTGGGCATGCTCGCACGACTGCGCAATGGCGATTCGTCCATTCCGGCAGGGCGGGTTCGACAGGACCAGGCGATTGTCGTTGCCGATCGCGCGGCTGTAGGGGAACCGGGTCGATCTTCCACGGCGTGATGCGGGGTGAGCTGGCAAGTCAGAATCGGCCGAGAAGTGCCCATAGTAGAGGCCGCCTTTTTTCGTTCGCCGCGGTAGCTTCGGGTACACTACGTTTGCAGATCGGCCTGGCATCTTTCGTTGCCGGCACGGCATCTACTCATTGGAGGAATACTACGCGGCGAACTTGGGCGGGTACTTTGCAGGGCTTGCAGTTGGCGACAGTCACAATCTTCGAATAAAAATCGTCAGGGCGCCCGACGCCGGCTACTTTAAGTGCACTTCTCGGTCCGCCGCCCTCCTCCGCGCAAATGGAGAAAAACTGGCTTCCTTTCCATCGAGACTCCTTCCACCAAAGGTCGGAGCTATCGGCTGAGGTGCCGATCCACGCCGGCAGCTTGGTCCAACGTGGATCGGCTCGATCACAGATTTTGGGCAAGTCGCTCACGTTCGATTGGAGGAAAATTCCGTAGAGCCGAGCAGGATGGCGACCAGATCCTGGTCGGTGAGTCCGTGCTGCATCATGCCGGTAAAATTGGTCAGATCTTCGGGAAAAGCTGCACGTCCCAGGTATTGCTGGAAACTCTGACCCACCAAATTGGTTTGAAATTCCTGCGAGGTAAACACTGCGAGCGCCACGGTGGTACGCGACGTGCCTGCCGCAAGCATCTGTGTGAAATTGTCTTGCCCGAAGGGGTCGGGGGCCCGACCCAGAGCATCCAGATAAAGAGCGGTTAAGAACCCGGCGTTATTGCCGCCGTGGAGCTGAAAATACTCCGTTGACCCGACCAGCACCGCAGCGACCTGTTCCAGAGTTGCTCCGTGGCTGAGCTGACTGACAAAGGATTGGAGGCCCCCGGAATCGGCCTGCCGATGCAAGTAACGTTGATAGAGCAGTTGGACTTGATCTCCTAAGTATTCATTCGAACCCTCGATTTGCAGCGCCACGGTGCTGGCCGAGGTGCCGTTGTTCAGTTCATTAACAAACCCCGCGGAGCCCGGGTCCGTGAGGCGATTAAGGAGCACCTCGAAGAGGTTCTCTACCAGGATTTGATTGGCCGAGGCAGTGGTTGCGTATTGAGGTTCATAGGCGCCGATGGCGGAGCGCCGGCCGGCCTGGGGAAGCCGCGCTCGTCTTTTGTTGGGGCGCCATTGGCAACGCCTTTGCCTATAGCGGGGCTGCCGGGAAGCAACGCTTCGGTCTGAACTACCTGGCCGAAGCCAGCGACCCCGGCAAGCGCGCCGCCATTGTTCTGCAGCGGGCCGACTTTGGGATTGCCTGTCAAGGTGCCGGCTTGGAATCCGTTCGCTCCGCTCAGATTGCCGATGAAGTTGCCGCCCGCGTCCTCGATTATGAATGCAAGGGTGGCGACATCCGGAGAGGTTGTGGCCGTGTTGAGCGCCTACAATGTCGTTTTGCAGCAACACCGCCGAGATGGACTGTTGCATGACGGCCACGCCGCCTCCGGTCGCTGCTGTGTTGCCGGTGATAGTGTCGTTTGCCAAGATGACGGTCCCAAAATTGTGCACGTCGAGGGCGCCGCCTTGCGTCTGGGCTACGTTGCCCACAAATGTGTCATTAATCAGATTCGAGAGCTGAGCAGAAGGGGAAACAAAGATGGCGCCGGCATCGTTCGCATGGTTCTTGTCGAATGTGCTTCCGGTCACATTTAGACTGTTGCCGCCGAATAGTAGGGCGCCGCCGATCTCGTCCGCAGCATTGCCGGCAAATTGCGAATTCGATACGGTTAAGTCTCCGGTATTGTCGTAGATGCCGCCGCCGCCAAAATTGGATGTGCTTTCGTCATTAGCCACATTGTTCAGGAACAAACAGTTGCTCACGGTGACGGAAGTGACGCCGGTGTCCGCTTCCAGGCCGCCGCCATTGCCGGCATTGTCAGGCGTGTTGCCATTGCCGCCGTTGGCGTCCATGGCCCGATTGGTGTCGAAGGTGCTGGAAGCCACCGTAAGAACGGCCGCTTCGTCCTCGATTCCGCCGCCACTTGTCGCCGTATTCTGCCGAAACACCGTGTTTGTGATGCTGACCGTCTGGCCGTTGACAAACAGCCCGCCGCCATTGCCAGCGGAAACATTGCCCACGAAAACTGAGCCAGTGATAGTGGTTTGCGTCCCCCCTTCCTGAACGCCGCCGCCGTCGCCTGCGGCAGAATTGTCGAGGAAAGTACTGTTTTGAATGGTCAAGTTGCCCATGTTGGCGGCGTCGCCGAAACCGCCACCGGTGCCACCTGAGAAATTGTTCTGGATGAGGCTATTGGCGATGGTGACATTGCCGGCGCCTGCATTGCCTATGCCGCCGGCCAGCATGGTTAGCGCATCGTTGTTGCTTAGGACGGTTCCAGTGACGATCAAATTAGCGCCGCCGGCATCGAGCCAGATGCCGGCGCCTTGGTTTACGCAGGTATTGAAGTCGACGACGGAGCCGGCATTGACCGTGACCTGTCCTGTGCCATCCGTCTCAATGCCGCCGCCGGCGTCGCCGGCATGGTCGTAACTGATAGTGCTGGCGTTAACGGTCAGGGTGCCGATGCTGTCGTTGTTCACACTCTCCAAAGAAATGCCGCCGCCGTCCGCCGTAGCCGTATTGCCGGTAAGGATGACGTTGTTGAGCACCACACTAGCGGCTCCCTGAGCGCGGATGCCGCCACCGGAACCTTGATCGCCATCGCCGGGTGAGGCGGCGCCGCCGGTGATGGTGATGCCTTGAAAGGTGACGGTGAACGGGGTGGTATTCTCCGCAACCGGATTGATGTCGAAGACGCGGTTGATTCCGCCGCCGTTGATCACGGCAGAACCGCCGCTGGTATTGACGATAGTCAGGTTGCTGGTGCCTGTGTAAGCAAACTCTCCAGCAGCATTGTCGGTTTCATTGACGGTGCCCAGGGTGGAGATCTTGTAGGCGCCCGGCAAGGTGAGGTTGATGGTGTTGCTGCCGGGAATCTGATTGGCTTGCTGGATGGCGGAGCGCAACGTGACGGCGCCGCTGGGAGGTGTGAGAAGGTCGGCCAGACTGTTGACGTTGAAAACGGCCGGCACCAACCGGTCCTCGAGCGATTCTACGGTTAGCGCGGAATGAGCCTTGCGTGGAACAGCTCTAGCCAGGTGGCTATTGCGGGATTGACCAAGAAGGCGTCGGATCGAACGGCGAAACATGCGCGTGTCTCCTAAACAGTAGGTGATCGATTGAGGTGCAACGACTGCGGGCCTTGACCGCGTCGGATGAGCGAGCGAGCGACGGAAGGTTGCGCTCGCTTGTCATTGCAGGAGGTATTGCGCGAGGTGTAACAGAACTTTTTGTATGGGAATGGTTAGGCAGGCAGAGAGAAGCACAGATGCTCGTCAATCGCCGGCTTGGAGAGGAAGCAGCCGAAGGTAAAACCCGATACCATGCCGCAGGAGCGCGCTGGTGCTGGCTGTGTGTTCGACAAGTCGTACGGTTACGTTATTCCAACCGGCCGACAATTTGAGAATTGCAGGATTTGGTGCGTCAACTTGATCACCGTTTAGCCAAAGACGGGCATCGAGGTCGGAGATCACTTCAAGGCGTGCCTCTACGGTCTGTGGGTGTGTGACATAAACGCGAGTCAGGTAGCTCTTGTGGTCCGAGTCGACTGGTACATAGCCGTTCGGGTCGTCGGCTGAGATATACCATTGCAAACCTCCAGGCGACTTATCGGAATCACTCGGGAAGGAATCTTGGAGCAATAGCGAAGCAGAAGTTTTCGCTGCAGTATCGGCGACCCACCAGCCCGCCTGAAATAGTGTCGGACCACCGTCGGCTGCCAGCCGCTCCGCATCGGCCGCTGCCGATCTCCAGTTGCTTTGGCGAGCATGGACGCCGGCTCGGAGTCTTCGTGCTTCCCGATCCGTGGGCGTCGCGTCGAGTTTAGTGTCGAGGGCCGGAAGCAGGGTAGGCGCCCGCTCATTGGCATAGCCTGCCGTTGCGTCCCAGGTGGTGATGGCGCCGTCCATGGAGAGGGCGACGATTCGGGTGGTGTCGGGGCTCCAGGCCAAGGCTGCTATGTGCCGGGCTGGACCAGGCAGAGTGAGAATCGGATTGCCTTCGACGGTATCCCAGAGATGAATGTTGTTATCTTCGGTACAGGTAACCATTTGCCGGCCATTGGGGCTCCACGCGAAGTGCTCGACGCGACGGAGGTGGGCAAGCGGTGGGAATGGCACACTGCCGGTGGCCGCCACTCGAACCTCTACGGCAAAATCGGAGAGTGAAGCGATACGCTTACCGCTTGGATCCCATTGTGGATAATTGTTGGTTACCTCAGCGTTGCGCCAGGAAATAAGTTCTTCTCCGCTTCTGGCATCGATGATCTTGATTCGGTACGACAAACCCGCAGCCACAAAGTCACCTTGGGATCGGAGAACCCCGCGCATTCCCGGAGTGCCGAGATTGTGTAACGTGCCGGTCTTGAGGTCCCAAAGAAAGACAAATGACCTGGCTGTGCCATAGGCAAGTCGGGAGCTATCTTCGCTCCAGGAAAGCGACTCAATCTTCTGTCCGTTGCTGGCCTGGCTGGCTCGCAATCGCTTGCCTTCGATGTCCCAGAGATAAACGCCGCCTTCCTCGTCGCCGCCGGCCAGCAGCTTGCCGTCGGGACTCCAGGCCAACTGGCGGATGGCGCGGAGCGCCGCGCAGGGTGAAGAGGCTAGTCTTCGTCGCTGGGTCCCAAGCCCGGACCGACCCTTCCAGGTTGGGAATGGCCAGCATCCGACTGTCAGGACTCCAGGTGATCTCAATCGGTCCCGAAGGTCGGACGTCGGTGAGGAAAGGACGTTCCGCTGCCGCGTCCGTTTTCCAGAGTTTGATCGTACCGTTCCAGCCTCGCTCTGCCGATGCGAGACAAGTACCGTCGGGGTTCCAACACACCGTTGAGATATGCGATCCCGTATGACCGCGCAAGAGTAATTGCCTTGCGCCCGTTTCGACATCGAGAATCTCTATGGTAAGGTCCCGACGCCCCAGAGCCAAACGCCGGCCGTCAGGGCTCCAACTCAGCGAACCGGGAAAATCTTCGGCATGGGGAACCGCCATGGTCCGAAGCTTGCTCCCTGTTGATCCGTCCCAGATGCAAATGGTCAAATCCAGACTGAGTGTGGCTAACCGATCGCCGGTGGGACTCCAGGTCACGGTCACAACCTCGGCCTTGTGGCCCGAAAGGGTGAGCAATGCATTGCCGGTCTCTCCATCCAAGATCGTGGCAGTGTTATCGGGCGTAGCTGCGGCCAAGCATTTTCCGTCGGGGCTCCAACTGACGCTGCCTTTGGGGAGAGGCTTGCCCTTGCGTTCGAGTAGTTGCCGCGCTTTCGCCACATCCCAAACGATGATCGTGCCCGCAGAGTCGGCCGATGCGAGCCGACGACCATCGGGGTTCCAAGCGATGGACCAGATATCGGTTTGATGGCCCATCAGCGTCGTTAGCAAGGCGCCGGTCTCGATATCCCAGATGCTCACCTTTCGGCTCGGATAATCGGCCGTCGCCAGCCTCCGGCCATCCGGTCGCCATGACAGACCGAGAATGCCAGACGGTGTGGTAACGGAGGAAAGTTGCTTTCCGGAGGCGGCATCCCAGATGCGGATGGTGTTGTCTAAACCTCCGGATGCAAGGCGGCGGCCGTCGGGACTCCAAGCCACGGAGGTGACGTCCAGGGCATGGCCATGGAGGGTCCGTTCACTGCGGTTGGCCAGCGTTTGGTAGTAGTACCATTCCCAGCCACGCGGATCGCTGCGCAGCTTGCGGCCGCGCCGATCGCTGAATAAGTGAGCGACCTGAGCCAGACCAGCAGGCGTGTCGAGCACCTGGCCGACTAGGTTCGTCCGTGCGACGTAAAGGTTGCGTCAGCGCCCGGTCGCGTTCTTCCTCGGCTACATTTCTGGAGGCCACGGCCTGACTCTCGGCATTGCGGGCTTTCAGGCGGTCGCTTTCTTTTTGGATGGCTGCCAGGATCGAGATTGTGGTCGCGAGAGCCAAGCTAAGGATTACCGCCGTAAGGGAGAGGGTTAGCGTCTTGTGCCGGCGAATCCAACGGGCGGTCCGCTCCCAGGCGGAAGCCCGGCGAGCCCGGATCGGTTCATCGCCGAGGAATTTGCGCAGGTCGTCCGCCAGATCAAAAGCACTGGCGTAACGCTTCGCCGGCGCCTTTTCCAGGCATTTCAAGCAAATGGTTTCCAGGTCGCGAGGAATGCGCGGTTGAAGCCTTCCGGGCGTGACTGGCTCGAGGTTGCGCACTTGTTCGAGAGTGTGCAAAGGGCTTGGCCCTTGGAAGGGCGGCCGACCGGTCAGCAAGGTGTAAAGAATGGCGCCCAGGGCATAGATGTCGGCGGCGGGCCCGATGTGCCGTTGTCCTGCGGCCTGTTCGGGCGCCATAAATTCGGCGGTGCCGATGACCATGCCGCTTTGGGTTTTCAGGTCCGAGTGCACCAAAAGCTTGGCGACGCCGAAATCGCAAATTTTCGGTTGGCCGTCCGCGGTCAGCAGGACGTTTCCGGGCTTCAAATCCCGGTGGATGATGCCCTGGCCATGTGCGTAGTGGGTTGCCCGCGCCAGCGTCTCGATCCAGGCAGCAGCTTGGCGGGGCGCTTGGGGTCGCCCGGCGACTCGGGCAGCCAGATTTCCTCCTTCTACGAATTCCAGGGTGAAGTAGGGCCTCGGCAGTCCGGCGTCTGCGTCGTACTCGCCGACTTCGTAGATCTGCACGATGTGCGGATGTTGGAGCCGCGCCACCGCTTCTGCCTCCGCACGGAAGCGAACGCGTTCGTCGTGGAGGGCAAATGAGCCGCCGAGCAACATCTTGAGCGCGACCAGGCGCTGCAGATGCCGGTGCCGCGCCCGATAAACCACCCCCATACCGCCCCGGCCGATTTCCTCCAAAATCTCGTACTCGCCCACCTGTTGCGGTATACTCGCCGGGACGGCCATCGGTGCCGTTTGTGCGGAACGGCGGTACGCCTCGACCAGGGGGCTGCTCATTCCGTCCAGCTCGCGAGCCAGGGTTTCACACTGGGAACAGCTTTCCAGATGATTGGCCAGCTCTTCGAGCACAGTCGGCGGCAATTCGCCCAGATTAAAGGCGGCCAGTTCGTCGTGCGTCAAACACTCGGTGCGCGACATGGGGACTGTTCCTGGCCCTAATGAGAAGGCACTAGTTGGCACGGCTTTGCCAATCGCCCACTATAGCAAGCCTTGTTCGGCGTTGATGGCCCTGGGTAGGTATTGCTAGCACTGTAACATCATTTTGGGGGTGAACCATTGCCATGGGAGAACCGGAATCCCAGCCCCCCGACGGCAAGCAAGCGACCTCGTTGACCTTGCTGATGCGTTTGCGTGCCAACGACGGCGACGCCTGGCACACGATGGTGCGGCTCTACAGCCCGCTGGTGGGCTACTGGTGCGGCCGCGGCGGCCTTCAGAGAGCTGATGCCGAAGACGTTATGCAGGAAGTCTTTCGAGCCGCCGCCGCCCACATGGACGATTTCCGGCGCATGCGCCCTGGCGATTCCTTCCGCGCTTGGCTGCGCGGCATCACCCGCAATATGACCCTGCAGCACTTTCGCCGCAACCAGCGCCACACCGCGCCCAGCGGCGGCACGGACGCTCAGCGGCGGCTGGAGGCACTGGCCGATCCGGCTGCGGAAGGCCCGGAAGAAGAGGATCCCGCCGAAGAGTTGGACGCCTTGCGTCGCCGTGCCCTGGAACTGGTGCGCGGGGAGTTCGAAGAAAAGACCTGGCGGGCCTTCTGGCTGACGGTGGTGGAAGGCCGCTCGCCGGTGGCCATCGCCACCGAAACGGGAGTGAGTCCCGCTGCCGTCCGCATGGCTAAATCCCGCGTTTTGCATCGCCTTCGCGAGGAATTTGGGGAATTGATCTAGACATCATCCGCAGGGGAATTCGATCCATGGCCACAACCATCCGCCATCCGTTGGAACCACTCAGCAGCGCCGAGGTTCAGCAAGCGGTCAAGCTTTTGCGGGCCGAGGACTTGGTCACACCGACCATGCGCTTTGTCTCGATCAGCTTGAAGGAGCCACCCAAGCAAACCGTGCACGATTTCACCGGCTCCGACGCAGCTCCGCGCGAGGCCTTCGTCGTTCTCTTCGACAATGGCAAGAATTCCACATTCGAAGCCTCACTTTCTTTGTCGAAGAACGAGTTGCTCTCCTGGAAACAGATTCCCGGCGTGCAGCCGACGATGACCATCGACGAACAGGTCGAATGCGAACAAGCCGTCCTGGCCAGCCCGGAGTTCAAGGCTGCCCTGAAAAAGCAGTATGGCCTTTCCGACACGAGCCTGGTGATGGTCGATATCTGGAGCGCCGGCTACTACGGCAATGAAGAAGATCGGAACCGGCGGCTGGCCCGGCCGCTCTGCTTCGTACGCACGGACCCGACCGACAACGGCTACGTCAAGCCTATCGAAGGACTGAGGCCGGTGGTCGACTTGAATACCATGAAGGTGATTCGCGTGGAAGATTACGGCCACTGGGACCTGCCGCCCGGCCAAAGCAATTACGCCGCCAACCGCAACACCATTTTTCGCCAAGACATCAAGCCGCTTGAGATCAAGCAGCCGGAAGGGCCCGAGCTTTCAGGTCGACGGTCACTCCGTGCGCTGGCAGAAGTGGAGCTTTGTCGTTGGCTTCAATGCTCGCGAGGGCCTGACCCTACACCACCTGCGCTACCACGACGGCGGCAAGGATCGCTCGGTTTTATATCGGGCCTCCCTCACCGAAATGGTCGTGCCCTATGGCGATCCCGGCGCTACTCAGGTCCGGAAAAATGCTTTCGATGTGGGCGAATATGGCATGGGCACTGCGCCAACAGCTTGGAATTGGGCTGCGATTGCCTCGGCCTCATCCATTATTTCGATGCCGAGCTGTGCACGAGCCGCGGCCAACCACTAACAATCAAAAACGCCATCTGCATGCACGAAGAGGATTACGGCATCCTCTGGAAGCACACCGACCGCCGGCTGCCGGACGATCCTGAAGTGCGCCGCTCGCGGCGGCTGGTGATTTCTTCGGTCTCCACTGTCGAGAACTACGAGTATGGCTTCTTCTGGTATCTCTATCAGGATGGCACGATCCAATTCGAGATCAAGCTAACCGGGATCCTCTCTCTGGGAACGACACGACCGGGCGAGCAGCCCAAATACGGCCAATTGGTGGCCCAGCAAGTTTACGCCCCCAACCACCAGCACTTCTTCAACGTTCGTCTCGATTTCGATCTCGATGGCGCCAAGAACTCCGTTCAGCAAGTCGACGTCGTGGCCGAACCGCCGGGCGAAAGCAACTCCTTTGCGAATGCTTTTTTTGCCCAGCCAACGCTCCTAAAGACCGAAAAACAAGCTCGGTCGCATCTCAGCCAAGAGAAATCCCGCACCTGGAAGATCATCAACCCCAATGTCCTGAATGCTGTCGGCCAACCCGTCGGCTACAAGTTGATTCCGGGCGACAATTCATTCCCCTTTGCCGCCCCTCAAGCCTGGTGGCGGAAGCGAGCGGGGTTCGTCAATTATCATGTGTGGGTAACACCATGCCGGGAGGACGAGCGCTTCGGCGCGGGCGATTACCCCAATCAGAGCACCGGGGGCGACGGCCTGATCCGCTGGACCGAACAAGATCGCCCCATCGACAATACCGACATCGTCCTCTGGTACACGTTCAGCCATCTGCATGTACCCCGGCCCGAGGATTATCCGGTCATGCCGACTGCCTACATCGGCTTCCTGCTCAAACCCGCCGGCTTCTTTACGGCGAATCCCGCCCTCGATGTTCCACCATCGAAAAAAGCGGCCCAGTCGGGCGGCGGATGTTGTCACTGATGTTCTGCCGTTCCCATGAACAAGCACCGCGTGGTGATTACTGTAGGCATCACGCTCCGCGTGATGGTCGCTTGGCCCCCGCGTGAAAAAGTATCCAACGCGCCGGGGCGTGACGAATCCATCACGCGGAGCGTGATGACTACATATGCGGCTCCGCCGCATGGGAGAAAGCATGGATAAGCCGCTAAGCGCCGGCGAAAGTTCGGAATTGGATCAAGTTGTCGAGGAGGTGGTGAGCGAGGCTCACGTTCGGGCCGAAACGCTCCGGCCCGAAGAGCGGCAATACCTCAAAGATCACGCGCTCAAGAAACCGATGGGGGTGCTCCACATCTGGGCGCTCGGCGTCGGCGTAGTCATCACCGGCGAATATTTCGGCTGGAACCCCGGCTGAAAGCGGGCGGGCCGATCGGCATGTTGATCGCCTCGCTCTTCGTCTGCGCGCTCTACATGCTTTGGGTCCTGGGTTTAGCGGAGCTCTCCGTGGCGATGCCGTTCGCAGGTGGTCCGCTGGCTTATGGCCGTCGCGCCGTGGGGCCGTGGCTCGGCTTCGTCATGGGTTGGTCGATGTTCCTGGAAGCTCTTTTCGCAACCATCGGCACGGCCCTCGCCACCGGCGGCTACATTTATTTCATCCTGGATCTACTCTCACCCGGTATTGATAGGTCGATAACGACCACAGTGGCCGGACTGGGCACCGTTCTCGTATTCGCTTACATACAGTGGCTCGGCGCTGGAACGCAAGCCAAAATCAACGAATGGATGACCTACGGCGCTATCGTGGTGTTGAGTTTGGTTTTGGATCGCCTGCATGCCAGGCGTGCGGCTCGATCGGATCTTCACCACACCGCTGCTGACCAAAGGCTGGACCGGCGTGATGCAGGCGATCCCGTTCGCCATCTGGTGGCTGGTGATGATCGAGACAGTAGCCCTCGCGCCTGAAGAAGCTCATGAACCCCAACGAACGATCCCGCGCGGCCTAACGCTCGCTCAGCTACTCTGATCGTGCTGGTGATCATGACTTGGTTCGTCGCGGCAGGGGCCGGCAGCAGCCCCGACAAAACCGGTGACGAGAACATCTCCTTTCCTCTGCCGTTTGTGTATAAGGAAGTCTGGCCATCCTCTCCCCACCTGATGGCTTTCTCGGTGGCGGCGCTGTTCGGCATGGTCGTGAGTTACAACGGCATGATCTACGCCGTGAGCCGCCAGTCGTTCGCTTTGGGCCGTGCAGGTTATTTGCCGCGATGCCCTGGGCCACGTCCACCTCACGCGGCGCACCCCAACGGTATCCATTATGTTTTGGAGCCTGGTCGTGGCCGCCTTCGTCATCTGGGGCTATTACGACGAGAAGGCTATCTTGGTAGCCGTCGTCACCTGCAATCTGACCGCCCTGCTTTGGTACGTGCTCGCCATGGTGTGCCTGATGATTTTACGCGTGAAAGCCCCCGACATGCCCCGCCCGTACAAGTCTCCCTGGTATCCAGCACTGCCGATCGTGGTGGCCGGCATGAGCCTGTTCGCGGCCGTGTTATGCGTTTGGTATCCGAGTGCGGAGCTGGAGAGCCACAACTGGTTCTCCGATTATGTGGTTCTTTGGCTTACGCTGGCCATGTACGGAATCGGGCTACTTTACTACTTCGGCTTCGCGCACGCGCCTTGTTCATGCGGCGCCGGAGGAGCTGGCGGCGCGAGAAGCGAACTGATGCTTCATCGCTTGCAACATGAAGCAAAGCGGAATTCGTCGAAGTCGAGCGAATTCCGCTACTATCGCACGGTCACTGTGCGATAACTGCTTTCCTCGCTCCTCGTTACTCACTTCTTGATAACGACATCGTACTTGTTGGAACCCTTATTGATGGTCGTTTTGATTCCGGATGTTGCTGGTGAGAAGAACTTGCTGGGCACATCGATCACTTTTGGCATCTCGACCTTTTGCTTAGTTTGGGCTCGGGCCATCATTTTGCCCCTGAGTTCGCCCTTGCCGGCTTCGGTGTTAACGCCAATGTTGACTTCTCCAATCGGCACGTTCTTAATCGAGAACCTGCCATCGTCGCCAATGTTGCCCGTGGCCGACGCACCAGCTCCCTGCACGATCACCAACGCCACAGGCACCTTTTCGCCGTTATAAGTCACGGTGCCCGAAAGGTCGGCGCCTGTTTCCGGAATCCGTATCTCCTTGACGCCACAACCAGCAAAAGCGCAACCAATTCCAGCCAGAGCCAAAATCGCGATGCTCCGAAGCATCGAGCGCATGGTGTTCTCCTTTGTACTTGCTTGAAACGAATGAAAGAGCGGCCGAAGGAAAACAGCTTCCTCCGGCCACCCATACGCAAGAAACCCGTCAGATGCCTTGGGCAGGGCCGCTCCCGGGTTATTGTTGAGGAAGCGAAGCCGTTTCACCGCCGTTAGGCGTGACGGCCGCGCTCCATGCTTGGATGGAAACCGTGGTCGTAATCATGCGTACACTACCGTCGCACAACAATGCCTGGACCCCTCCGGCATTGAACGGGTAGATGTCGTAGACGCTTTCTTGCGAACGCGTAAGCCTAGCCGTAGGAGGCTGGAAATACTCAGTGGAGTCGCCGGCAACGACACGGCAATTCCCAAGCCACCACTGACCGTATTGATCATCCCAGGTTTGCGTGGGGTCATTGCAATTGCAGCCGAAGAAGGCCAAGCCCTCGGGGGGCATGTCCGTCGACGCCCAAGTATTCACGCCCGCTTGCTCAGCGCCGGTGCTCCCCGTCAAGGCCCAACTATTGTAAACGATGGTGCCTAAGCCAGTGACCATAGGTTTTTCGACCACGGCTAGCGTATTGGACGTGCCATCCGAGATGGACGGTATCCTCATTACGCCGCCACCGGCATTGTTCCAGGCGACATCCCAAATGCTCCAACCTCCGTCGCTGGTCGGCGACGGGCTACCGAATACGCGGGCATTGGCCGCGTAGCTGACCAAGGTTTGCTTGAAAGGAATTCCGGCGGGATTTGTGGTGTAGGGCCATGACCAATCGATACTGGTATAGGGCGAATCATCGTTGGGCGCGACGTAAGATTTGACTTGGTGTGAGCCCACCTGCTTGGTCGGGTCATCTTTGCAGTTTCCTGCCAGGTAGTACGCGTACCCTTGAATATCATCGTGCAGGTTTTGCTGTTCCATGAACGGCAAAAGGGCATAGAAAAACGTCGTTTTGTCGCTGCCTGCAGTAGCGAAATTGTCCGGAAATCAGCCCCATGTAGTGTACGTCGCCAGCCTGATTCTGCGGCCACGACGCCCACTGGTTCACTAGAATCGGCGGAAACACGCCATAGGCATCGTGCGAATTGTCGAGCGCGATGCCAATCTGTTTTAAGTTGTTGGCGCTTTGAATGCGGCCGGCGGCTTCCCGCACCTTTTGCACGGCGGGTAGCAGCAAACCGACCAGGACGGCGATGATGGCAATCACCACCAAAAGCTCGATAAGAGTGAATGCAGTACGGAGAGAGCGCACGGAGACACCTCCTCAAAAAGAAGGACAGCGGGAGAGAATGACGACAAGAACCAGAGAACGGAATAAGAGCCCAAACACCGGCCCCACCGCTGCATGTCGAATACCCTCGAAAACGGGGCATCCGGAATGCGCGAAACATCCGCACCTTGGCGGGGCTGTATCTGGCGCACCGAGACTGTGCTAGCCCACCAAGGCCCAATAAAAATGAAATCGTTCGCGAAAAATGAAGAATTGAGGAGAATTTATAGCCGGTATGTTAGAGAATGCATAGTTGACGTGAAGAAAGGAACACCTTAACTTGCAGCCTAACTCCCCTCCATGATATTCCGTGCTAGTGAGGAGTAAGCATGGCGCCGACTCTGGAGGAGTTCGTTCTATGGCTTGACGCCGCCCGGGCGGGTTCACGCGAAGCGTTGGGCAAGAGCTTCGATGCTTGCCGCCGCTATCTGCTGGGCATCGCTCGGCAGGAGATTGCGCCCGTCTTCAGGGCAAGGGCGGCGCTTCGGACATCGTCCAAGAGACGTTTCTCGAAGCTCAACGCGACTTTGATCATTTCCAGGGGAACTCGGAACAGGAGATGCGCCGCTGGTTGCGCCAGCTTCTCCAGCATCGAGTTGCCAAGTTCGGCCGCCGCTACCGGACGACGCAGAAACGCCAGGTGCAGCGCGAACGCGTTCTTCCTGCGGACCATCTACATCTCCAAGCGGAGTGCGGACGCCTGGCCGTGCTGTCCAGTCCCAGTGCTCATTTAATGGCTGACGAACAAGCGGCCGAATTACGCCAAGCGCTAGCACGCGTTTGCCGGAAGAGTACCAGCGCGTTATCGCGCTGCCTCGGCGAACAGGCGTCTTTTCGAAGAAATTGGCCAGCAGATGCAGCGCTCGGCTAATGCCGCCCGCTTGTTGTGGCTCCGCTCGATCGAGCGCGAGTTAGGCGGGAGATGGGGAGGCCGCATGAACCCTGAGCATGCCACCCCTGAGGAAGAACAATTTGCTGTTTTCCTAGAAGAATTTGACGACGCCTTGGCCGCGGGAGTGGCGCCGCCCGAAGACAGCTTGCCTGGCGGAATCCGTGAACTCTTGGGAGAAAACTTGGAGTATGTGCGCGCCTGCGCGGGCTTTGGTCGGGTGGGACATCCCCCATTCCGCCTACGCCCCCAGAGCCATCTGCAGGTTCGGCTCAAGGCTATCTCCTCAAGTGCCTGCATGCCACGGGCGGTATCGGCCAGGTCTGGCTGGCCCATGACGCCGATCTGAACCGCGAAGTTGCTCTGAAGGAACTTCGGCCCCAGCGCACCGCCAACCCGGCGCTGGTCGCTCGCTTCCTGCGCGAAGCGCAGATTACCGGGCAGTTGCAACATCCAGGCATTGTGCCGATTTACGAGTTGGTCCCCGGGCGCCCGCCGCTGACACGGGCCAACTCCCGGACCTGCCGTTTTACACCATGCGCTTCTTGCATGGACGCACGCTGAGCGAAGCTGCACGCGATTACCACATCAAGCGCGCCGCCCACTCGGTTGAACCGCTGGAATTGGCCACCCTGCTCAATGCCTTTGTCAGCGCGTGCCAAACGGTCGCTTACGCCCACTCGCGCGGCATCATTCATCGCGATTTGAAAGGCCAGAACATCGAATTGGGAGAATTCGGTGAAGTGATCGTGTTGGATTGGGGATTCGCCAAGCATCTGCGCGAACCGGAGCATGGCCTCGAAGCGGACCCGATTCCCCTTAAGGAATCGTCTGCCCTGCACACGCAGACTGGCCAGGTTCTGGGCACGCCAGCCTATATGGTGCCGGAGCAAGCTAGCGGCAATCTCGCCCGCATCGACGAACGCACCGACGTCTACGGGCTCGGGGCCATTCTTTATGAAATCATTACGGGCAGGCCGCCTTTCGACGGCGACGACACCCAAGAAGTGCTGCGCAAAGTGCGTGAAGAATCCCCTCCAAGAGCGGATGTCATTTGCCTTACTGCGCCGCCTGCGCTATCGGCAATCTGCATGCGTGCCCTGGCCCGCGATCCGGCCTCGCTATCCCAGTGCTGCCGAAATTGGCCGCGAGGTGCAACGCTGGTTGGCCGACGAGCCGGTAAACGCTTATCCTGATCGGCCTCAGGCCAAGCTACGACGCTTCAGCCGGCGTCACCAACCGATCGTCGCGGGGCTGGCAACCCTGCTGGTGGTGACGGCCGCGGCCTTGGTAATTGGCGCCATCCTTCTTGACCAGGAACGAACGCGGACCGGGACGGCGATCGTCCAAGCTGCGCTCGACGAGGCTGAATCCGCGAGCCGCTCCAGCCGCTCCGCGCAAGTTCAGCTCTACTATCACAGCATCGCCCTGGCGGAGCGCGAACTGTCGGCCAACAACTTGAACCAGGCCGCGAAAATGCTCGATGACTGTCCGCGCGGACTGCGTGAATGGGAGTGGCATTGCCTCAAGCGGCTCTGCCACGCGGAACAGCTCACGTTGCTTGGACATGTAGGCGCCGTCTCCGCTGTGGCCTTCAGCCCTCTCGGTGGACGCCTGGCTTCAGCCGGCCACGACCATACCGTGCGCGTCTGGGACCTGGAAAATGGCAAGACCGTGCTCACGCTCACCGGACACACGAATGTCGTGTATGGGCTAGCCTACAGCCCGGACGGTCGACGACTGGCCACGGCAAGCTGGGACGGCACCGTGAGAATCTGGGATTCGACCACCGGCCATGAGCAACTCGTTTTTCGCGGCCATTCCGGTGCCGTCCAACGCGTCGCTTTCAGCCCTGACGGTCGGCGCTTGGCCAGCCTGAGCGGCGATGCGATCAAGATTTGGAATGCCGCAACCGGGGAGGTGCTCCAGACCTTCGAAGCGGAAAATGGCTGGATGCACTATGGGCTGGCTTATTCCCCGGATGGCCGCTTCGTGGCTGTCACGGCGCATCAGCCTCCCGTAATCGTCTGGAACGTGGCGACGGGGCGTGTGGCCCAGACGATCACTGCCGCTACTTCCATCGTCAAGAATCTGGCGTACAGTCCCGACGGGGCACTGTTGGCCGGCGGCGCCGGCGATGTCGTGCGCAGTGAACCGGGTGAGGTGGACGTCTGGGAGGCCTCTACGGGAAAACGGCTGTTTCGCATGCTCGGTCACTCCGAGGCGATCTTCGGCGTCGCCTTCAGCCCCGATGGCCGTGCTTGGCCTCCGCCAGTCGCGATCAGACGGTCAAGATCTGGGATATGGCTACCGGACAAGCCGCGCTCACTCTGAGGGCCCACAACGATACGGTCCGGGCAGTCGCGTTCGATGCCAAAGGAACCCGCCTGGCTACTGCGTGCGCTGACGGAACGATCAAAGTGTGGGATGCGACCCCATGGACCGATGAGACGCCGCGCTATCAAGTTCATGCGCTCGAAGGCGCTGGTGTCCCGGTCTTCGGCGTCGCCTATCATCCCGACGGCCTGCGCCTGTCGGGTGTGGCCGACAGCGGGACGATTCACACTTGGGAACTGAAGACGGGCAGAGAGATCACCGAGGCGGCCATTCGGATGGAGCCGCAAATCTACACCCTGGCGATCAGCCCGGATGGCTCTTCGCTTGCCACAGCGATGAAAGATGGCAGGGTCTACGTTTTCGACGTGAAGACACGAGCTCTCAAGCAGACTCTTCAAGGACATCCCGTCGGTCCCGTGAAAGGGTTGGCCTTTAGCCCGGACGGGCGACGTCTAGCCCTGGCACACTGGCATCAGATTATTTGGGTTTGGGACCTAGCCAGCGGAAAGGTGGTGCAGAGGCTCGAGGGGCACGAAGATGCAGTGCTGGGCGTGACCTTCAGTCCGGACGGACGTTGGCTGGCTTCGGCAGGGCGCGACCGGACCGCCCGAATCTGGG
The DNA here is from genome assembly GCA_963748025.1 of uncultured Gemmataceae bacterium. GTDB lineage: Bacteria > Planctomycetota > Planctomycetia > Gemmatales > Gemmataceae > CAVVHZ01. Next base: position 29,885 of record CAVVHZ010000035.1, on the reverse strand, counting down.
ACGCGGCCACGGGAAGATTGACCCAAAAACTTAGCGGTCACGCCAGTGGCGTCAACGGGGTGGCCTTCAGTCCGGATAATCAAACGCTCGCCAGTGCCAGCGATGATGGTACGATCAGGCTGTGGGACACCAGATCCGGGAAAACGCTACGCACGCTCCGCGGACATGCGTCGGCTGTCCGCGGTGTGGCCTTCAGTCCGGACGGGCGCATTCTGGCCTCTGTCGGCAACGATTGGACGGTCCGGCTCTGGAACCCCGAGACGGCGCGCTCCGCTAGTCATCCTTCGCGGTCATGAGGACAAAGTCCATGGCGTGGCTTTCAGCCCGGACGGTCGCAGCCTTGCCAGTTGCAGCTCGGATGGCACCGTTCGAATATGGGAACCCCCAGGGATGGCCACGCCCCGCGCGGTGATCGAGCGGGGCCGCGTCCTTCCCGATTTGGAGCGAGCATCCATTGTAAAGAACGGCAGTCTAATTCGAGCGATCGATAGATTGTTCACGTTCGAAAGGTAAACGATTCCCATGAGCCCTGAAAATCAACCGGACAACATTCTGGTGGATCGAAGAAACCGCGTTCGACTCGTAGATTTGTGGGCAGTATCGCCGAGTCGAAGCCCCCAATCTTCTCAAGTTCAGATGGGCATGGGAAGCGCCGTGCCGATGCGCTTGAAACGCAAGTTACCCTGGAGTTCCGTCCCAACGGTGGCTCAACGGACGTGACGCTGACTCACGAGCGCCTCAGAGAAGAAGAGCCTCGCAAGCAGCACACCGAAGGCTGGATCGGCTGCTTGAGCCGATTGGGTGCGGCAAGGTTTCATCCTGATAACACCTGGGTTCAAAAGATTACAAACCACGAGCCCATGAGTGGAGTCATCCAACCCATGCCAATCACTCTTGCGGCAATCGAAGACGCACGCCGAAACATCGCCGGGACTGCCCTTTTTGAACGTCATAGTGCTGCCTCTTGTCAATTCTCACCTCTGGCCAACTAACTCTGGCCAATTGGCCAAAGTTGGAATCGCCATAAACCAATTTGTGCCCTTGTCTTGCAAAAGACATTTCAACTCTGGCGAAAGCTCGCCGACACATCAACAATGGGCCAAAATGCACGATCGCCTGCATCGATGTTGGCAAGGCAATGGATTGCATTCGCCCACCTAACACACGACTTTTGGCGGAGGCCGCCAGGAAAAGGCTGCTTAGGAACCGTGCTGACCGGCCACTCCCTGAACCTGTTCGCTGTGCCAGTGGTCAGAATGGTTGCAGGGGGGCCAAGTCGGATTCAGTCGACGACCTTGTTTCGTGCCAGGGCGAATCCTAAAGTGATTGAGAAGAAGCCGGCATGCCCGCGGCTTCCGGAGGCGTAGCTCAGTCGGTAGAGCAACGGACTTTTAATGCTCGGAGGCATCTGAAAACCCAGGTATTTCCTGGGTTTTGTCATTTCTGGGTGGTGTCAGGCGGGTCTATTTGGGGCGCAAAACGGGTGTCAACGGGTGTCAGGCCATTTTCTGCGCCGCAGGCTTTTCAACTCTACCGGCCCGACCAAATGCCGAACTGTTGCCCAGACGTGACGATTGGCGTCGGCGCCAATGGTCGGCGCGCGGACATCGCCCTGGCGGCCCAAAGTCGTCGAACGCGAAGTAAGCGGCCCTCGCCATGCCTCATAGGCCGCGGGGTTGGGTTCTCGGGGAGGGCGTAGTAGGTGGCGCCATGCTCGCGCCAGCCGCCTATTCTGGCCTTGGTTGCTCCGACGGATTCACGAGCCCGGTACATCGCCCGGAAGCCGAACCCCATCTGCTTCATCCTGGCTAATTATCTCCTTGGCCTTCATGGTGCGGCCGGGGCGCATTCTCGAGGATTTGCCGGAGTTCTACGGCGGCGCTCCGTGGTGTCTGTTCGATTCATGCTCACGCTGAAACGGTTCGCCGGGGCCATCTATCGCAAGCATGCTGACTGGTACCGGGGCGATATTAGTCGGATCGGCAGCGGCGCCCTGGATCGTCTTTTGCCGGTAGCTTTCCATGGCCTTGGAATAGAGCTTGAACCAACGGTCATCGGCGACGTCCGGCAATACCTGGGTGTCGCAAGGGGCCTCAAGGGCCGCGCGTCCCTCATCCGTGGTTTGGTACATCCTGCTTTTCATGGTCGCACCTGAAATCGCCCAACGCCGGGTCAAGGCGGGCAGCAGGGCATCCTCGGCGTCAAGGATGGCGTGTTTCTCTTCGCGGAGCCATCTCATTTGTCCTGGGGCCGGCGTGACGCCTGCAAGGACGAACTCGAGGCACCGAGCGCCTGGCTTTTCGGAATCGTCCTCCAACTCGGCAAGGCGGGTGAGGATCTCGTAAGCCTGCAGCATGCCAGGACCGCCGACAGCCGCCCTGGCGATGGTTTTGCGGGGGCGTCGGTCAGCTTCACCAAGGGGACCTTCATTCCGGCGAACCAGTCAGGGTCACCAGTCCGTCTTTCTCAAGCGTCGACAGGTCCCGCCGGGCTAGGTCCCTTTCGCTCGAGGATCCGCCGCCGGTGACGTGCCAGGGCAAGCCGTCGCGTTCGCGAAAGCCTTGCTGTGCTTGGTGAATGTGGCAAGCCGGTGAGTGCGGTACGGCGTGAAAATGCCGTCCAGATGGCCCAGGATCGTTACCAAGTGCTTCAGGATTGCGTCGGTGCTCAAACGGAGTTCCTCCAAAAGGTTCCAGGCCACACAGGGCCTAGATGTGTGTATGTGCAAATGTTCCCGGCAGGGCCGCGGCCGGAAAGCGGCGAAGGACCCAAATCCATATGGTGGGCCGGTATATGAACTTCATATAGACGGCCAGAGTATGAATCTCATACCCTGGGCCGCTGTATGAATTAGGATGAGAGGTAAGCGTTAAGCCTCAATGCCTAAATGCTGCAGCCTGCCCGAACCGTGCACGCCATAGATGCGGCTTGGTGTGTACGCTTCGTCCAGGCTGTCTTCACTCGGCTCGTGCCGTCGCTTCTCTTTCGTGCCGGCGTATCACTGATTGCTGCAGTTCTCGGGCGTGCACGAAGTCCACCAGGCCGGGTTCTGTTCACGTCTCCCCGAATTCTGAGCAAATGTCGAGTAAAGGAGCTATCCGTTAAAGCTGTCAACCCATCTGCGGCATACAGATGTGCTCTTCGCCGGCTGCATTCAGCAGTTCGACCATCTTCTGCGGCTTGTTCTGCGTTGTAGTCTTTTTGCATGTTCATATCTTCATTCCTTCGTCTGAAAAATGGGCTATGTGTGTTTCGATTCTACGCTACCAATTGGAGCCTAGATGCTCGCTCAGCTTAGAGTCGGCCTACTTTGATGGCCACGCATTCACCTCGATTCCCTGGGTCATCTCAGCAACCTCTTGCGTTATTCTGGCGGCGAGCTGGAGGCCTTCCTCTCGCTCATTTTGGTAACGTCGCTGCATGGCCTAGTGCGCCAGCGAACTTCGACTTAGCCAATCCTTTTTTGTTCACGAGTTCGGCAAACTCCCGCCTTAGCCCGCTTGCTTTTTGCTGGCTAACCTCCATGGCCTGGCTAACAGTCAGCAGTGCATAGTCCGGCGGAGCTCGATCCATGGCGCAGGTTACGCTGCATCGGTGGCGGACCGGGCTATACTTGCCTCTTCAATAATGGGCACCATCGTCTCCTCAAACTGCTCATCGAGCGCAGATCATCGGCTTCTACATCGCCCTCAGCGCGGCTTCCTGTCTAACGATCTTCCTCAAGGGCTTTTTCGGCTTCCCGCGCCGACAGTAACAGAATTTTCCAGCCCCTGCGATTGATGGCCAATTCGACGTCGCTCACCAAGCTCTTCGAGCCGGCGCCCGGCCGTTCCGAATGCCGTCTCGATCGTCTTGATCTCGAATTCCTTGCCGGACGAAAGCCCCTCCAGCGATTTCGCTGTACTTTGTTGGTGGCGATCTCCATCGGCGAGATCCGCGGCGTTCGAGACCGTTTTTGCAACAGGTTTTTTAAGGACATTTGTGTCTCACCTTTCTCTCGTTTAACAAGCGTTTGGGCATCGGCAACACGCCGGAGCGCTTATTCATCGTCGAGATTCAAGTTGCAGTTCCCACGCCTTCGAAACCCCTCAAGGCGCAGGGCTTGGCTAGTATCTCCATGCAACTTAGTACTCGCTGCACTCATCAAGTTCGTTTGACAATGTGCACGTCATTTCCCAAATGATACGGCGGCCGGCTATTCGGCCTGGGTCAATGTTGGCCCGGACGCTCATGTGAATAACAACCCGGACAACGTAGCGCCATGCGCCCATCAGCATTGGGTGTGATGGCTTTAGCTTGCTCGGCTTCCGTCTTTGCCGCTGCGGAAAGCATGTGGTGACCGTAGCCAGGCTTTTGCCGGCGATGAGTGGGCGGCTCGCTAAACTCACTCCAGAAATCCTCTGCGCACGCATGAGCTAATTCGTGGGCAAGCAGGCAGCACACGACAAATTCATAATTCCCGGGATCACTGTTGAACAACTTGTTGATGCTGCCGAAATCAATGATGGTCGCGAAACCTGGTCTGCGCGATTTGTCATCGCCCAGGAATTCGCGGACCGCTTCGGATAGCCATGCGGCCGTTGTTCCGATTCGGCAGCCGGGGCCATAGTGCCAGCAACCCGCGGGCAAATCACCTGCATCCGAAACGTAAATGGGCCAGCCGGCCAGGTCCGGGCAGATTTGCCGGCAAAGGGTCTCTGCTTTGGCGATCGCGGTTTGGGTTCTTAGGTCCATACAGTTCAACCTTTTCCTTTGAACTTCTCCGCGCCGGGAGGAACAACCGGCTTGGCCGGCTCGGTGGCTTGGGGTTGCTCTTCGCGGATGGCCGTGCACTTCAGCCCGAAAGCTCTCAGGGCCATTTTGAGAAACTTCCGCAACCGGATTTCGACCGGCACAAGCGGCCAGAACTCGCCCTCGAGCACGACAATGAACGTTGGGCGCCGTTGGGCGGTTGCTGGTTTGGTCGGCTTGGTCGTTTTCGTAGCCATTACCGTTCGCCCTCCCATCCATCGAAACGCATCGAGGATTTCCGGAAAGCAAGATCGACCCCGCCAGCGGCCCGTTTCTATTTTTGGCTATCAGCGCCTGGATGGCGCCGCGTGGATGCGGATGGTTGGTCGCCGTCCGGCCTGTGTAACAACACAACAACGTCAGCATCCTGCTCAATCGCTCCTGAGTCACGCAGGTCCGAGAGTTTCGGCTTGCCGTCGCCGCGCTTCTCGCTTTCGCGATTGAGCTGAGCCAGCAGCACTATGGGAATCTTTAGCTCGAGGGCAAGCTGCTTTAGCTTTCTGGTTTGCCTGCTGATCTGGTCGTTTCGCTGGGCGTTGGGATTATCAGGCTCGATCAAACCCAGGTAATCGACCACTAACAATTCGGTTCCGTGGCGTGCCTTATGTTGACGCGCGAGGCTGCATATCTGCATAACGGTCAATGCGGGCCCTTCAACCAAGTCAATGCAGCAGCTGCTGAGCCTGCGCACGGCATCGGGGATCCGCCCCTCTTCATCACCGGTTGCGATTCCCTGCTGAAATCGTCTCCCATCAATTTCTGACGCCATCACAACCATGCGGTCCGCGATCTCTTCCGATCGTTGTTCCAGTGTTACGAAAAGCGCATATATTCCTTCTCGCTGGCACGTTTAAATACAGACGTTTGTTCCGAGTGATGTTTTGCCCATGGACGGCCGGGCCGCAAATAGTATTAACGCCCCCGGCTCCATACGAAACTTGTGATCGAGATCTTCGTATCCGGTTGTTAGCCCCGAGACTCTCTTGCCGTTTCTAGCCCCCTCGGACCGGCCATCATATCGCTCCATGGAATCGGCGAGCCGTTCAGCTAGATGGTAAACACCGCTGGTTCTTTGTCGATTCGACAGCCGGTAGAGCGTTTGCTCAGTCTCACCCAACAGTTCTTGCAAATCGCTTCCCGGCTCCGCTGCTTTCCTTGCCATCACACTGCAGAAGTTCGCCAGCGCGCGGCGCGCTGCTGTTTCACGGACGACGCCGGCGTAATAATCTGCATTTGCGCCGGTCGCGACTGACTCATAAAGCTTGACGAGATAGGGGTAACTTCCCACGTCATCGAGCTGCTTGGTTTTTTCGAGGTAGGTTGCCAAGGGCTCCAGTAACGCGGTTAAATCGATCGGCTTGCCGGCATCGTGCAAGTCGCGCATGCCGCGGTAAATCCGCTGGTGCGCGTTGATCGCGAACTCGCTTTCTTCAACCATGGCGAAAGTTTTGTCGGCTTCGCCGGGGTCGCGTAGGACCGATCCAAGCAGGGCCATTTCGGCTTGCGTATTGACGAGGGCATTGCTGATGGGCGGCTTGGCGCTTATGCGACACCCGCTTTCGCCGCGGCGGCCAGCTTGCTCGGCTTCCTCTTTTTGGTTTCATCATCCTGGGCTTTTTCGGCGGCGGTTTGCACCTTGTCCAGCGCGATCTGTTCGTCCCATGAGGACTTTGCCCGCTGGCCTGGCGCTGTCCATTCGCCGACGGCGTTTTCCTCGATGCCGTAGCCGCTGGGATTCTCGATGATGCGGTGAAGAAGCCCGGGAGGATTTGGAAACCTTGCCGCCCTGCTGTTTGGCCTTCAGCACGGCGATTGCGGCCATGATGAGTGAAGCGGGCTTGCTGGAATCGGCGGACAGGCTCGGCTCTTTGACGTCCAGGTCGGCAAGGATCTGGCGGATTTGGTTTTGGTCGATTTCGGCAGCAGCAAATACATGCTGCTGCTTTGTTACATGCTCTTGCTCTTGCTCTTGCTCTTGTTTCGGGACGGTTGGGGGTATGGTTGAGGGTAATGTTTCGTGGAACGTTACCGAAACGTTTGCCAAACGTTTCCTGAAGTCGTCGTGATACCGCTCGGAAAGGTATGCCATGTTGGCCGCAAAGGTTTCTCGAAGCGGCGTTTGAGGCACCGTCAGAACGTCTTCCAAAGCGCCTTTAAGAACGTTTGGATTCTCAGGAGCGTTCCACTTCCACCACGACGGAATATAGAGAACCCGGCGTTTGGGATCGTATGGCCATTCCAGCCGCCGGCAGACGTTCCCGAACAGTTCCTGAAACCGTGCTGGATCGATTTTCAGCGTCTCCGCGGCTTCCGCGGTGCTGAAGCAAAACAGGCCGATGCGGTTGGTGTGTTTGCCGGTGAGGCAGTAGAGCACGATGCGCTGCTCATCGCCTGACAACTCTTGGAATTCCTCATCGTCCCAGATGAGGGAGTAGACCTTTCGGTATTTAGCCACGTGGCGCCCTCCATCCCTGGCGAAGACTGACGATTTCCATCACGGCGACAACCACGTCGCCGATCGGCTGCGATCCATGCCAAGGCCTTGGAGTTCGTCTTGGCGGACGCGTCGCTCCAGCTCGAGCCGCTGCGCTGCCGATCGGCGTTAATTTGAATGCGGGCGCCTGGGCCTCGAGCTCGCCAAAGGCGGATTCGAGAAGTGATGGTCGATAGCGGGGGTTGTCTGATTCTCTCGGGCGGCGTACCATGATTTCGCGATGTCCTTTCAATTTGCCCTCTCGTTTCTTGGTCGGGACGAGAGGGCTTTTTCCTAAACTTCCAGAAGCCTCTCGATTTCGGGGTCGATGGTTTCCCGGCGTCTGCGTGCCGGCTTCGGCTTGCTAACCGCCAGCCGCCGCTCAGCTTCCAGAATTTGCTCTGGCGCTATGCGGAGTTGCTGCCGGCCGGTGCCGACGTCGAAGGCCTCGACCTTACCGCATCTGATCATGGCGCGGACCTTGCGCGGCGAGATTCCCCAGCGTCTGGCGAGCTGGCGGACCGATTGCGATCGATCAAGGGTTGCGGCGTCAGTCGCCATGCGGCTGCACCCCTGTCTCGTCACGCATGAGCCATTCGAGAACCCACTTCCCGAGAAAGAGGATTCGTCTTCCTTTGCGCGTGTACCGTAGGCTGCCGTCACGGCGCGCGCGAGTCAGCGCCCTTGAGCGCTTACCCCTAAGGCAGCAAAAAGAAGGTCTGCGTCATAGATGCCGTCTGGATCAATGCAAATTGCAGCGGTTGCCATGGATGCCTCGCGATGACAAATCGATGTCACGACAAAAGCATAGTAGGCAGAGTGTGCGATATTGAGATGTAGGCCAACTATGGACAACTATGGTCTAGTTCGGGACTTTTTTGTTTTGGGAAGGTGTAATGAATAACCAGTGGTGTCAACGTGGATGGTGTTCCGGAGAATCTGCGGAAGCTTTTTCAGTAGCCTCGGAATTGCTTTCTCGCCAGCCAATCGCTGGTTCGTCCCGGCCTTTAGCCTGATATCCGCTTTGGTGGTTTTCCCTTGGTTCTCTGCGATGACTTTATAAACCAGGAAGCGCGTGCGTCGTCCACTGGAATCTCTTTGTCGTCTAGACGAACTAGCTTCGATTGATGGTCAAAAGTGAGCCGGGTTTTATGTATCGAATCGACGTTGAGAGAATAAGGGGCCTCGGTAAAAGTTTTGCTGGCTGCCGCCTGCTTGGACGTAGCTTCGCTTAGTTCGTTGGAGTTTGGCGCAGCTTCGGATTCACCAAAAGGCAGGTCTGGTAAGCCTCATCAACAAAGGAAGCGGGCAGTTTCCCAAAACTAGCGATCGCTGATTCAGGGCTGTCATCGTTACCCGATATGAACCATCGACCGCCTTCCCAGGTAACCGCGCAGTAGGAAATGACAAGCCGCTTGCATTCTTCGGCAGGCAGCTTTTTGAAGAGTGTTCCCAGACTGGCAATTTGGTCGTCGGTCAATTGCCGAATTCGCAACTTCTTGTCGTAATCACGGTCCGTAATTGACTCAATTGCTGAATTGCCGAAGTAATTGATTTCAGCGATCATCTTGGCTTCATTTGCCCGCTGATGGCTGTCAAAAGAGGCTTTGCCCGCCCAGCCTTCTTCTTTGCAGTATCGAAAATGACGAAGGAACCTGGCGTTCATCTGACATGTGTGCGTCCTTTCCTCGGGAAGCGCCCGCCCCACGTCAACCGAAGGACACCACGGTTGACGCGAGGCAGGCCAAGCCGGTAGCTACTCCGGCCGTCCCATTGTATGTATTCTACTTCGCTTCCTCTGTTCCAAACAGCCACTTGCGCACAAACTCCGCCACCGCGCAGCCGGTCGTCGCCGATCTTCTCCCGGTAGGCGCTCGCAATGTCGGCGTCGGCGTGGCCCATGATGGCGCGGACTGCGACGAAGTCTTTCGAGTCGTCGCCGATCGTCTGGAATGTGTGCGCTGCAACGCGTAGAAATTCCGATGGCCGTTAATGCCAAGATGGTCGAGAAGCTTCCGGGTTTCCTTGGTAACCGGGCTGTCCGCAATTTCCTTTGCCCAGCTGCCGCCTCGGGCAGTGTGGAAGAGAGAACCGTCTCCGCCTTCTTCGGCCGGCTCGCGACGCTTTGGCCATCCATTCCCGCAGCGACGCAACGGTCTCGGGCCAAATGTGGCAACGCCTTGCGATTCCGGTTTTCGGGCGCCCGTAGGTCAACCACCCGCCGTCGATGTCGAGGGCCGATAGCGGAAGTGTGCCGACGTCGCTGTTGCCATAGCCGCAATTGATCCCAAGCAGGATCATGGATTTCAACGGCTGCTTGGCGTCGGCCAGCATGCGGCGAATCTCGTCTGCTTCGAACATCTTCGGGCCTTGGGCCTGGCGATGCTTCCGCAGGACCTTCTTTGACGGCCGGCGAAACCCTTCTCCGTAAACCATCGGTCGATCGATCAGGCCGGACTTGCTGGCATAATTGAAAACGATGCGACATCCGGTTGATCTCATTGCCGACACGGACCGGCCCCCATTTGTTGCCATCTTGGCGCGGATCTTTTCGAAGTCGTCGGGGCGCAGGTCCGCCACGCAGGCGGGCCTTGCCGAATGCCTTCAGAAGTCCCTTGCATACCTCGGCATAGTCGGTAAAGGATCGCGGGCTCAACTCGCCTGCCTCGCGTGCCCGCTTCTTGGTCGTCAGGAACTTTTGGCACAGCGCCAGAACCGTCAAACCCTCGCGGGTGTCAGTAGGTGTCAGGCCGCGGTGAAGGGCGTCCTTCTGTTCGAGGTATTTGGCGAGTCGCAGGCGTCAGGATCCCCCCATGGTCCGAAGTAATGCAGCTTGCCCCGGATCTTCTTTGCCCAGCGGCGGGTAGCATGCGGGAAGAGGGGAAACTCGGGATAAGGTTTTAAGGGCTTTGGCTCGTTGAATTTGCGGGCCGGACCGATAGATTTGCTCATAGTGAGTGCTCTCAATCAGCATTTGCTCGCGCACTTGGGACGGTTGCACGTCGCCGGGGCAGTTCTTGCCACTCAGGATAGCCTATGAGGTGTCAGAACGGGTGTCAAGGAAAAAATGAAACGACGTAAGTCGTTACCGGAGGCGTAGCTCAGTCGGTAGAGCAACGGACTTTTAATCCGTAGGTCCTGGGTTCGAGTCCCAGCGCCTTCAGTTCGCTTTTGCCCTAGTCTCTTGAAAGATCACACGGCTGGAATCTGGGAAAGTTCAATACGCGACTTATTCCGGTTATGGCTTTTCGACTGGTTCGTGCAAAAAACCGCCACAGAAGTAATTGACCGGCTCAGGAACCTTGGAGAAGCCAAACCAACCGTCCTGAGCTGGGTGGCCAACCCTTTGAGAACCCTAGGCTTTCCCCTCGCGCCGCAACAGCAGATCCTCGAGCAATTCGAGCTCCACGGCTCGGACGTACTCGAATTCGTCCAGGGTCTCAGGCGTCAGAGCGCCACGTCTCTCGATTACGATTTTGGCGGCCAGTGCCTTGGCCACGTTCTCTGCGATTTGCCGAATCCATCCCTGGGCCGAAGCGCGCAGCAACTGCCAGGCGGCTTCTGCGGCATGCGCCCGGCCGTCGCGAGCTTCGTTGACGCATTGAGCGCAGGCTTTCATCGCTTTGTTTCGTGCTAATTGAAGTGCTTCCAGGCGTAAAGGACTCGCCATTGGCCCACGACTTGGCAATCGAAAGAGCCTGACGCGACCCGATATGAACGAGGAGCGGTTCGACTTGGCGGACGAATTCCACCCCGACCAGACGGTAGTCCTTCTCGGTCATGAACTGAGCCCGACCTGTAGCAGCGGTGTTACCGTGATAACAGGCAGCAACAAGCGGGGCAAGCTATTTCGGATTGGAGCCGGTCCGGCCATAAGATAAGAAGAGCCGCTCGTCTTGGCGACGTGCGGCTCATCGGCAGCGTGAGGGCTAACCGAAAGGACTGCCAAATTCCAAAGCACCAGGCGGGGAACGGCACTCAATTCTAGGTCGATTTTTGCGCGAAAGCGTGAAGAGGGAAGCATTCGGCAGGTGATATTCCCTGCCTCATCCCTCACATCCGGTCAGGCTGCTGGATTGCTTTCAGCTACCTGTGTAACCATTTGCTCCCTGCCCCGCGCCGAAGATCGGCGGCAGTCATTCCCGCATCTGGTGCTCGTCGATCACGGAGCTGCCTCTAGGTATTCGATCTCCGGCATGCTGCTTTCGCAGCTCTTGTTCCAACTCCATGACCATCACCATAACCGAACTTGGGCAAGCAGTGCAACGTCTCCCAGCGGCAGGCGCACGATACCCATCGGTCACCTCCAAAACCTGGATGCTCCCACTGGGTATTTGCATGGCGGGCTCAACCTCGGTGGCCAGGATATGGGCAACTCGATCTTTCAGGTCGGATGGTTGAAGATCAGGCATTGAAATTCCTCGCTGCCAAGCCCCGCGCGAACCAAAGGATGGACCACTTGCTTCTTCGCTTTGGACCGAAATATCCTCATCTCATGATGGCATAAATCTGTTCTTTTGGCCTGCGCACCCATTCGACATCCTGGTGCAATTGAGCCACCAAATCTGCCACCGACGGAAACGGCCTAGTATCGCGAACCCGTTCGAAGAAGTCTACCGTGACCGCCTGGCCCACCAGATCGCCCGTAAAATCGAGGAGGTGGATTTCCACCTTGCGAGCGTTTTCGCCAAACGTCGGGTTCGGGCCGATATTGGCTGCGCCCATCCAGCGACCGCTCGCCGTCGCTACGCCGACGGCGTAGACGCCATCGGCAGGAAGAACGGACCGTACCTCGGCGAGATTGGCAGTGGGGAAGCCGATGGTTCGGCCTCGCTTCTGTCCCGTACCGACAATGCCTTGAACACGGTAGGGCCGTCCCAACTGCTCAGCCGCGCCTCTAACGTCGCCGGCTAGCAGCGCTTGCCGTACCCGACTGCTGGAGATCGGGCGATCGCCAAGCATGACTGGCGGCACAATCGTCAGGCTAATGCCCGCGGTCTGGCAGAGAGTGGCAAGGAGGCTGGTATCGCCTTCCCGGTTGTGGCCAAAGCGAAAGTTCTCGCCTTCGATCATGGCCTGTGCGGCTAGTCGCTCTTGCACCACCTGCGCAAAGAACTCGGCGGCACTGAGATGCAGCAGTTCCGCCGTCGTGCGCAGGATCAATACGAAGTTGGCGCCGTAAGACGCGAGCAGTTGGATGCGTTCTTCAAGCGGCGTCAAAGGCGGCTGCTCAGAACCAGGTCGCAATAGGTGAACAGGAGGAGGATCGAACGAGAGAACGACTGTGGGCCCCGAAACTGCCTGTGCTTGCCGGACCGTTTCGGCCACCAGCGCCTGATGCCCGCGATGCACGCCATCGAAGTTGCCGATGGCAACCGCGCCGCCGCGCCAGGCGGGAGGCAATTCTTGTCGCCAATCGATAACGAGGTGAGACATGCAGATTTATGCGGCGTCCAAGTGAAGCGGCGCTATTGAGAGGCGCCCTTACTCCCCCCACTAAAGTGGGAGGCTCACCCAAAACCGAACGTGGGAGGCTCACCCAAAACCGAACGTGGGAGGCTCACCCAAAACCGAACGTGGGAGGCTCGCCCAAAAACGAACGTGGGAGACTCGCCCAAAAACGAACGTGGCTCGCCAAAAACGAACGTGGGAGGCTCGCCAAACACAAATTCGTGAAAAGCGTTCGAGCGGCCCTGAAAGCCGCCCGAACGCTAGGTGGATTGACCGGTCAATCTATTTAATATCGCGGACGACCGTTTCCGAATGAGTAACGATTGCATCGCCTTCGAAGTAAGTGCTGCTCGTGCTGCCCTTGAACACCTTCATGATGTCCAACACGATATGGAGTTGTTCCATCAACCCCTTCATGGTTTGCGCATCGGGTTGGCCGCCATTGCTCGCCTGGGCCGTTTTCGCGGCATACTCGACCCACGGCGCCAGCAGATCAATGAGCGCAGGAGCATTGAAAGAACTAGCTGCCGCTCGCGGTTTCTTGAGATCCGCCAACGGGCCGCCGTCGACTTTGAGAGGGGTTGCCGTGAGCAGCCGGCTGACATGGTCCGGTGAAAAGGCCAGGACTGCCACTTTATCGTTCAGCCCGGCGGCCGGCATGATCTGCGGATCCAAACCCAGTTGGCCGAACATCGGATACGAGTAGGCGGTGCCGGATTTCAGCTCCATGCTCCGTGCTTCGGGGATTTCGAAATCCGGGATCATAGGATTGATTTCGCGAACGGCTGCGATGAGCTCATTGAGCGTCGTGCGGTATTCACTGAATGCCTGGCGAACCAATTTTGCGTCGCTGACGCCTAGCAGCAGTGCAAGCTCCGGGAATGGCATCGCCTTGGGAAAGGCGGGTGTGGTCATGTGCAAGCGGGCAACTTCCAGTTTCCCGTCCATCACAAAACCAAGCTGGCTATCGGCAAAACCGGGGAGGAGGCACTTCTTGGTGGTCGTAGACAGTTTCTTGACGATAGGAACCAGCTTTTCCAGTGCCATTTGGACCTGAGCGCGGTTCTCCGCAGGCATGCGCGGCAGACCGATTTCCACGGCGTAACCGTAAACCTTGGCGATGGCGTCTTCGAATTTTTCGTAGCCGGATGGATCGCGTTTCGTGCGGGCCACTGCCGCGAAAATCGGCGCGCCGCCCACATGGTCGAGTAGCGACAAGGGCTTGGAAGCATCCAGGTTCGAAGTCATCCAATCGTAAGTGAATTCCTCCGTGCCGCGCTCGGTCAAGTACGCCAAACTCACAGCTCCGCCGAACTTGGGCTGATAGGCTTTCGCTTGCTCAGTAAGGGTTGCGATGTCTTTGGTGATCCGCGCCTTTTGATCGGCGGTCAAATCGAGCTTTTCCAGAGCTTGCGTGCCAACTTCCGCCAGGGAGGTGAACGTTTGCATGTTTCCCGAAGCGGCAGTTTCACGGAACTCTTTGCTGACATAGCCAACGCTGGTGAGCCGCTTGTCGGCGCGTGCGAGCACTTGCTTGAACTCGGGCCGGCTGGACAGTTTCGTTCCCGTGCCCAGTTTTTCCAGGAACTCAAAGGAATCGCCTAAGGTCAGGAACACGTAGCCATGGCTGTAACCTAACGCGACGCGGACCTTCTGAGCGCGCAGATGGTCAAAGAGCGGTTTGAATTCGCCTGGCTTTTCTTCGAAAGTAGCGATGGGAATCTGGTCCCAAGGGACCATGCTGCCATCGGCCTGGAAGGTGATGAAGTGCCCGCCGCCAATCGTTTTCGACACGATCATCTTGTTCAACGGATGCTCGGGAGGAAGCGGCAGGCTCTTGACCAAATCCTCCAAGCGTTTGAGCTGTGCTTTGGCAGCGGTTTCATCGCTTGTTTTGAAGCCGAACACGAGTGTGGGCAAGTGCAGGCTATCTTTGGCTTTCAGGAGGCCCCGGAGGAGGCCGCGCACTCTGGCGCCCGTGTCGCCGGGTTGCCCCTCGAGCAGTGCGGAATACTGGCCAAATTGCATCGAACTGTTGGATTCGGAAAGCGCTTTGAAAAGCGAACCCCAGCTGCTGTCGCCAAAAACGAAGATTTCCTCCGAAAGCATGGCGTTGAGCAAGCCGACGAGCTGTTGGTTCTCCGGCTGGTTGTAGAGCTGGAAAAACATGGCTGCTTGAGGATTGGATTGAACCTGCATATCCAGCATCTGCTTGGCTTGCTGGAGGGCAGGCAGGCTCATGAGCTTGGCCCAGGCCTTACTCTTGAGCACAATGTCGAATTGTTCCTTCATCCGCAGAGAGGTGCCGTAGAACGATGCGTCCGCGGGAATCCATTTCAGCGAGCCGATCTGTTCGACGTCTTCAGCGCGGCCCGGGGCCGCCAAGCTTAGTACCAAGCCGATGGCCACCAACCAACCTAGACCACGTTTTTTTCGGGCATGCATTGCACGTAACCCCTTCACCCATGGAAATCCCAGTCGTACCTGACGAACAGCGAAGGCTATTCTAAGGTTTCGATTCGACGACCGGTAGGGATTGCCAACGACGCAACTGATTTTCTTGCATGACGGTTCCGTTTCATCGAGTAAGATGGATTCAGTACCGCCAGACCCCGCCAAACGCTCGCCCTTTTGACGAAAGTTGTTTTTTCCATTCACTCACGATTCGAATGCAAGGGAGATACCGGCATGACCCTTCCCGGTCCGCGTGCCGCTCGTTCTTTTTCCGCAATGCATGCTGGGCTTACCTGCATCATGGTCCTATGTGCCTGCGCTAGGGCTTGCCAGCAAGGCTGCCGGCGACGAGCCCAAGCGCCCAGGCTGGAACTCCACCCGGGCGATCACATCAGCTACATCGGCAACACACTTGCCGACCGGATGCAGCACGATGGCTGGCTCGAAACCTATGTGCAGAGCCGGTTTCCCTCCCATCAACTCGTCTTTCGCAATCTTGGCTTCGCCGCCGACGATCTGACGACACGGCTGCGCTCGGCACGCTTCGGAACCCCCGACGAATGGCTGGCGTTCACCTCCACCGACGTGGTCTTCGCCTTCTTCGGCTACAACGAATCGTTTGCGGGAGAAGCCGGCATCGCCAAGTTCCGGAACGACTTGGATTCGTTCCTGAAACATACGCAAAGCCAGAAATACAACGGCAAGAGCTTCGCACGCGTCGTACTTTATTCGCCTATCGCCCACGAGGATTTACACGATCGCAACCTGCCCGATGGGCAGGCCAACAATGTCCGACTGGCGCGCTATACCGAAGTGATGGCGGAAGTCGCCAAGGCCAACAGTGTGGTTTTCGTCGATCTCTTCCATCCAATGCTCCAGCGCTACGCGCAGGCGAGCTCTCCCTTGACCATCAACGGCATCCATCTCAACGAAGCGGGCAATCGCGGTTGGCCGAAATCGTCGATCGGGCTCTCTTCGGCCCCGATCGTGTAGCCGGCGCGCACGCCTTCCGCACTCGAGAAGCTCCGCCAAGCGGTTCTCGACAGAAATTTCTATTGGTTCAACCGCTACCGCACGGTCGATGGTTATTCGATCTACGGCGGTGACGCCGATTTGCGGTTCGTCAACGGCCAGACCAACAAAGAGGTTTGCCAGCGAGAAATGGAAGTTTTGGACATCATGACCGCCAACCGCGACAAGCGGGTTTGGGCGGTTGCCCAGGGTGGCGACCTGACCGTTGACGACAGCAACACTCCGCCGTTCATCCCGGTCATTACCAATAAGCCGGGCAAAGGCCCCAATGGCACGCATATCTTCATAGACCCTGAGGAAGCCATCAAGCTTATGACCGTGGCCCGCGGCATGCGCGTCAATCTGTTTGCCTCCGAGAAGGAATTCCCTGAGCTGGTCAATGCAGTTCAGATGTCCTTCGACCCCCAGGGCCGGCTTTGGGTAGCGGCTTGGCAGACCTATCCTCACTGGAAGCCCAAAGAGGAAATGAACGATAAGCTGCTCATCCTCGAAGATACCGACGGCGACGGCAAAGCCGACAAATGCACCGTTTTCGCCGATCACCTGCACTGCCCGACGGGTTTCGAGTTTTATAACGGCGGCGTGTTGATCGCGCAAGCTCCCGATCTGATGTTTCTCAAGGACACGGACGGCGACGGCAAAGCCGACCTCCGCCGCCGCGTGTTGAGCGGCCTCGATTCCGCCGACACCCACCACACCTCGAACAGCTTCGCGCTGGATCCGGGCGGCGCTCTGTATTTCCAAGAAGGGACGTTCCATCACACGCAAGTCGAAACGCCTTACGGCCCGGCCGTGCGCAACGTCAACGCCGGTGTCTATCGGTACGAACCCAGGACGCAGAAATTCGACGTCTACGTCAGCTATGGCTTCGCCAATCCGCACGGCCACGTGTTCGATCGTTGGGGACAAGATGTTGTCATCGACGGCACCGGCGCCGACCCCTACCACGGCGCCTGTTCTCCGGCCATGTCGATTACCCCATGAAGCACAATCAGCCGCCCAAGATCTATCAGCAGCGCAGCGCCCCTGCCCCGGCGTCGAGATCCTCTCCAGCCGCCATTTCCCAGAGGCCAATCAGGGCAATCTGCTCGTGCCCAACGTCATCGGCTTCCAGGGGATTCTGCAGTACAAGTTCGAAGACAAGGGCGCGAGCTTCGGCGCTACGGAGGTCGAGCCGATCGTCTCGTCCACCGACGAGAATTTCCGGCCTACGGATGTCAAGATCGGCCCCGACGGCGCCATCTATTTCACGGATTGGCACAATCCAATCATTGGCCACATGCAGCACAATTTCAGCGACCCCAGCCGCGATCGCACCCATGCACGCATCTATCGCGTGACGGAAGTGGGGCGCCCTTTGCTCACGCCAGTCAAGATTGCCGGCGAGCCTATCGCGAAGCTCCTCGACGTTCTGAAGGAACCCGAAGACCGCGTCCGCTATCGCGCACGTATCGAATTGGGCGGCCGGGACAGCGATCAGGTTATGGCGGCTCTCGATAAGTGGCTTGGCACGTTGGATAAGCAAGATCCGAATTTTGAACATCATCGCTTGGAAGGGCTCTGGTTGCAACAGGCGCACAACCGCGTCAAGCGAACGCTGCTCGAACAGGTGCTGGCATCGCCCGATTTTCATGCCCGGGCGGCCGCGACGCGCGTGCTCTGTTATGTGCGCGATCAATTTCCGGATGCACTGGCCCTGTTGAAAAAACAAGCTGGCGACGAACATCCGCGCGTCCGGCTCGAAGCGATCCGTGCAGCCAGCTTTTTCACGGTGCCCGAAGCTCTGGACGTCGCGCTGGCCTCGACCGATAAGGCAAGCGATCCGTTCATCGATTTCGTGCGCGGCGAAACGCTGCGCACGCTCGAGCCCATCGCCCGGAAATCGATCGCCGCCGGCGTGGACATCGCCTTCAGTTCCCCGGCAGCAGCCCGCTATTTCCTCAAGAATGTGAGCACGGGCGATTTGCTCAAAATGAAGCGAACCGCCGGCGTGGATCGTGAACTGCTCTTCCGCCCCGCCGTTCGCGACGAGGAGCGGAGAGCAGCGCTGGATAGCCTCGCCAAGCTGGAAAAAAGCCGGCCGCTCGCCGTTCTCGTCGCGGCAATCCGCGACCAGGACGCTCAGCTTGGCAAGGACGAATCGGTTAGTTTCGATCTGGTCCGTTTGCTGACGGGATTCGATTCCAGCCAATTGGCGGCCGTGCGTTCGGATTTGGAGAAACTGACCCTCGAAGGCCAAACGCCGCTGACGCGCAAATTAGGCTTCGTGCAGCCTGATTGCTGCGGATGGCTCCGTCGAGCGTGCCTGGGAATTGTCGCGCCGATCGCCACGCAATCTGCTCGATCTGGTGACGGCGATGCCCTTGGTTCGCGATCCCAATCAGCGGCAATCGCTCTACCCTAAAATTGAAGCTCTTTTGACGGGGGCGGCGGCTCTCCCGGCGCCAATGCGAAAGATAGCACCGCTTCCAAGGGCCGCTATGTGCGCATCGAGCTGCCGGGCAATCGCAAGACTTTATCGCTCGCGGAGGTTGAAGTTCTTAGCGCCGGCCGCAATGTCGCCAGACATGGCAAAGCGACACAAAAGAACACCTCCTATGGCGGCGTGGCCGAACGCGCCATTGACGGCAATACCAGTGGCTCCTTCGGCGCCGGCGGCATAACGCATACGGCAGAGAATACGGCCAATCCGTGGTGGCAAGTCGATTTGGGAGAAGAATACCCCATCGATTCCGTGGCCGTGTTCAATCGGACGGACGACCAGCTGGGCCGCCGCTTGCAAGGCTTCACGCTGAAGATTCTTGACCAAACGCACCGCGTGGTCTTCGAACGTCGCAATCAGCCGGCTCCTGCGCCCAAGGCCATCTTCCAAATCGGCGTTGCCGATATCAATCAATCCATCCGCGACGCAGCCATGCAAGGCTTGACCAGCGTGCGCGGGCAGGAAGTTCCCGCTTTCAAGATCCTGTCGAAGCTGGCGAACAAGCCTGGCGATAGGAATGCCGCACTCTTGGCCATTCAGCGCATTCCCGCGACCTATTGGCCGAAACCGGAGGCCAAGGAGCTCTTGGCTACTCTCTTAACCGCTATTCGCAACACTCCCACCCAACAGCGCACCTCGCCAGCGACCTTGGATGCTTTGCAAGTCGCCGACGCTTTGGCCGCGCTACTGCCTCTGGCCGAGGCCAAAAAGGTTCGTCAAGAACTGGGCGAGTTGGGTGTGCGGGTGATTCGCCTGGCAACGGTTCCCGATCAGATGCTTTTCGATAAGGAACGCCTGGCAGTCCGGGCCGGCAAGCCGGTCGAGATCATCTTCGAGAACAACGATCTCATGCCGCACAACTTCGCTCTGCTCAAGCCGGGTTCCTTGGAGGAAATCGGCCTGACGGCCGAAGCGACCGCAGCGCAGCCGGGAGCGATCGAGCGAGGCTACGTACCGCGGTCCGACAAAGTGTTGGCCGCATCCAGGCTGCTGCAACCGCGCAATGCGCAACGCATCTCGCTGATGGCGCCCACGAAGCCAGGCATTTATCCCTTCGTCTGTACGTATCCTGGGCATTGGCGGCGCATGTTTGGAGCGATGTACGTGGTGGACGATCTCGATTCCTATGTGGCCAATCCCGAATCGTATCTGGCGCAACATCCGTTGGCATTGGCCGATGAACTGTTGAAATACAATCGGCCGCGCACGGAATGGAAGCTGGAAGAATTCGCCGCCGCCCTGGAACCGATGCCCACGGGGCGTTCTTTCGCGAACGCCAAACAGATTTTCCAGGCAGCGGCGTGCATCTCCTGCCATCGCATCAATAACGTCGGCAACGAATTCGGGCCGGATTTGACCAAACTCGATCCGAAGAACAAGCCGCTCGATGTGTTGCGCGACATTCTCGAACCATCGTGGCGCATCAACGAGAAATATCAAAGCTATTTGATCGAGCTGAAATCGGGCAAAACGGTGACCGGCCTCATTTTGACGGAAACGCCGACTACCTTGAAATTGATCGAGAACCCGCTCGTCAAAGCTGAACCTCTGGAAATCCGCAAAGCCGACATCGAGGAGAAAAAAGCCTTGCCGACTTCACTCATGCCGAAGGGGCTTCTCGACAAGCTGACGCGTGAAGAGATTCTCGACTTGCTCTCCTACATCTGGTCCAAGGGCGATGCGAAGCATCCCGTGTTTCAAGGGGGGCATGTGCATCAGCATTGAGCGGCTCAGCGTTTGCTCAACGCTTCCCGAACTTTGTCCGCCAGGCTGGCGGCGTCGAAGGGTTTTTGCAAGAAAACGGCTTCTGCGTGAAACACGCCGTGGAGGACCACGGCGTCGTTCACGTAGCCGGACATGTAAAGCACTTGTATCTCGGGACGAAGAAGCTGCAGGCGGTCGGCCAATTCACGTCCGCTCATGCGCGGCATGACCACGTCGCTCAACAACAGGTGAACGGGATCGGGGTAATGGCTGCAGATCTCAAGGGCTTCGGGGCCGCTGCTGGCCTCCAGAACGTGGAACCCCAAGTCCTCGAGCATGTGCCGCACCAGTTTGCGCACGCCGTTTTCGTCTTCGACCAAGAGAACGGTCTCGCTGGTGCGAAAAGATCGCGCAGGCTCAGCCGCCGGAACATCGACGACTATAGGCTCCTCAACGCAGGGTAGATAAACGTGGAACGCCGCCCCCTGGCCGGGAGCGCTGCTGACTTCGATGAAGCCATTCGCCTGATGCACAATGCTGTAGACCGTGGCCAAGCCTAAGCCAGTGCCCTGGGAGCCTTTGGTAGTGAAGAAGGGCTCGAAAATGCGCATGAGCGTCGCCTCATCCATCCCTGCGCCGGTGTCGCTCACGGAAAGCATGACGTAAAGACCCGGCCGAGCTTCGGGTCGCCCTTCGACGTCGGCGGAAGTGAATTCGACGCTGTGTGTAGAGACGGTGAGCGTTCCGCCGGTGGGCATAGCGTCGCAGGCATTGATGACAAGGTTGACGATCACTTGGTCCAATTGGCCGGGGTCGGCCCGGACGGGCCACAGGTGCGGATCGTGCTCGGTGCGGAATTCCATGTCTTCGCCGATTAGGCGCCGAAGCATCGATTCCATGTCCCGAATGATGGCGTTAACATCGAGCGTGCTCGGGCGCTACCACCTGGTGCCTACTGAAGGCCAGTATTTGCCGCGTCAAATTGGCTCCGCGCTCGCCGGCATGTCGGATTTGCTGGACGAGTTCGTGCGTCTGATCTTCCGGCTGGATCATCTCCAAGAGCATATCACCGTAGCCGTTGATGACCGTGAGCAGATTGTTGAAGTCGTGAGCGACGCCGCCGGCGAAGCGCCCGACTGCTTCCATCTTCTGGGCGTGGCGGTACTGCTCCTCCAAACGGCGATGCTCGGTAACGTCCAAGATGACGCCCATGGCGCGGTAGGCTTGCCCCGCGTCGTCGTAAAAGAACCTCCCTTTGCCCGTGATCCAATGGACGCCATCGGCCCGGAGGATGCGGTATTCGTGCGTGTATGCGGTCTTTTCCCGGCGGGCTCGCTCCAGTTCCAACTCTACGCGAGCCACATCATCGGGATGAATCAACGCCTGGAATTCAGCATAGGACCCATGCAACTGATCCGGCGGCAAGCCGAACAGTACCGCCTGACTTCTCGACCAGGTAATCTGGTCGGTTTTCAAATCGCGATCCCAGATGCCCAGCACCGCCGCTTCCATGGCCAGACGCAAGCGTTCCTCGCTGGTGCGCAGCTCTTGATCGGTTTCTTGCTGCTTCATCGCAGCCGCCAAGACATTGGCCGCCGACTGCAAGAAGCTGACCTCGTGATCGTCGAAATAGCGCACGCGGCGTGAATGAACGCTGAGAATGCCCCGCGGCCCCTCGTCGCTGCCGATGGCGACGCTCATGGCGCTGGCAAAGCCTTGCTCCATGAGCAAATGGGCGCCAGCGAGCGACTGCTTGGCGGCGGAGCCGGGAGGCGTCTGCAGGTCGAGTTGAGCTGCCTCCAGCGCTCCCACGTGCCCACTTTCCAGGCGCATGGGTCGGACGCAGCTTGCGTTCCAGCCGGCCCGCCAAGAAGCAAAGCGCACTGCCCTTCGAAGCACAATCGAGGATCTGACAGTAGTCGGCTTCGAGGTCCGCTGCGACCCGTTCGACAACGAGCTGCGGCAGATGATCGTCGGTGGTGCGATGGAGGGCCAACTGTCCCAGATCTGCTACCGAGGCAGTCAAGCGAATGCGCTTCTGCGTCTCCTCGTCTTCATTGGTGCGTTCGGTGATATCGATGGCGGAGCCAACCGCCAGTGCTGTCGGTTGCTGAGGAGAAAGGAGGCGGATGTTTCCCAGGAGCCGTACCTTGTTGCCTTGCCGGCCACGAGCAGACCATTCGTAATTCGTCAGCGCACCCTTCTGCGCAATTTTGCCAGAAAGTTGGCGCGCTCCTGCACATCGAAAAAGAGGTCCCCGGCCGCGGCCGCCAAGAGCTCCGAGGCTGCGGTATAGCCTAACGTTTCCGCGAAAGCGCAATTGCATTCGACGAGCGAACCATCCGCGCGAACCACGAAGATTCCACTTGAGCTTTGCTCAAAGATGGATCGATACCACCCCTCGCTGTTTTCGGGGGCGATTCCCAGGCCATTGCTCATTCGATTATCCAAATCCCTGCACATGCCCAATGCGTGAGGCGGGCGCAGCGATAAAATGCTCTTCTGCTCAAAAGCAAAAGGGGCCTTCATCAGCCGCGATAACGGACCCGAGACGGTCCGACGGATTCAAGGCACACAGGGAGAAAGTCATCACGAATCGGGGAAGTACGAAACGGGTTAGCAAGTCTCGAGTCGGACGATCCCGATCCGGCGTACCGCTGAGCGAATTCAGGGGCGTCGAATCAGGGCCAGAGGCTTGAAGCAGAGGTAGAGGAAACTCCGTTGCCGCACGCGCTGGCCGGGAGGATTCATTTGGCGTTGCGCTTCATGGTCCAAAAAAGTCGCCATTATCTTTAGTCGATTCGAATTTGGCAGGGCGTTGGCCATCAGCCATGGGAACGTAACAAAGCTTCATCTCGTCCGCTTTGACCCAAACGATCCCTTTGGCTTTGCCTTCCGGAATGGCGCTTTTCCTTGATTTCCATGTCGATGCTCACTGGGTCGGCCGCGGTGTCGAGCTTGTAGCCCATAACGAATTTGCCCGCTTCGCCGTCCAAGATAAAGGTTTCTTTGGTCACCTTCACTTTGACTTTGAGGTGATCGCCTTCGACCTTTTCGCCCATCTTGGCGCCAGCGATGATCGTCCAATCGCCAACCATCTTTGCGGCATCGAACTTGTTGTCCTTCTTGTCGTCAGCCAAAACCAAAGTTGCCAGGGACATTACGAAAATGAGGGGAGCAATCTTGCGCTTCACAAGTGAGCCTTTCTGCGGAGTGATTATTTTCTTCTTCTGCTGGCCCATACTTCCACCGGCAGTTTGCCCATTCTGTCAGGCAATCGAGTCTACTGCAACGGAATCCTGTGACAAAATCATGTCCAAGATCATGCCGTCGGCCCATCTTCCGCGTCGGCAAACAGCAGTCGTTCGGGGGCACGTAGCTTGGGCCGCCGTTTGACGGGCCGAGAACTCACCTCCAGATCGTGATGCGACTCGAGTTGCGCAACACTTCGCGAGCGCGCTCCAAAACCGGCTCGGGAAGTCCGGCGAGCCGGGCTACGTGGATTCCATAGCTCTTGTCGGCATTGCCCGGAACGATTTTGTGCACGAACACGACTTCGTCGCGATGTTCCTGCACCTGGGCGCAGTAATTCCGCAGCCGGGGAAGTTTCTCGGCCAACTGCGCCAACTCGTGATAATGGGTGGCAAAGAGCGCCCGGCAACCGACCTGATCGTGCAGGTATTCGGTGATGGCCCACGCCAGCGAAACGCCGTCGTAGGTGCTGGTGCCACGGCCGATTTCATCGAGAATCACCAGGCTGCGGGCGCTGGCATTGTTGAGTATGTTGGCCGCCTCCGTCATCTCCACCATGAAGGTGCTCTGGGCTCGGCTCAATTCGTCGCTGGCTCCCACGCGCGTGAAGATGCGATCGACCAGCCCAATCCGCGCCGATTTGGCGGGCACGAAGCTACCCATTTGCGCCATCAGGGTGATGAGGCCGCCTGTCGGATGTAGATGCTCTTGCCGGCCATGTTGGGGCCCGTGATGAGCACGATCATGCCATCATCCGGGCTCAAAACCAAGTCGTTGGGGACGAATGTTCCGGGCGGCAAGAGCTGATCGAGAACCGGATGCCGGCCTTCGCGCACCACCATCACGGCATCGTCGGCCAACTCGGGGCGACAATAGGGCCGCGTCGCTGCCAATTCGGCGAGACCGCCCAGCACGTCCAGCGTCGCCAGCACGTTGCCGGTCTGAAGCAAACGCGGCGTTTGCGCGGCCGCCGCTTCGCGCAAACGCACGAAGATTTCGTATTCGCGCTCGAAAATCTTCTCCTCAGCGGAGAGGACTTTCTCTTCATATTCCTTCAGCTCGGGCGTGATGTAGCGTTCAGCGTTCTTCAACGTTTGGCGGCGCTGATAATCGGCTGGTATTTTGCCGGCATGCGTGTGCGTGATTTCGATGTAGTAGCCGAACACACGGTTGTAGCCGACTTTCAAGCTGGGAATCCCAGTGCGCGTAATCTCCTGCGCCTGGAAACGGGATATCCACTCCTTGCCGCCGCGGGCAACTTGACGCAGCTCGTCCAGAGCGAGGTCATAGCCTGGTCGAATGATGCCGCCTTCCTTGGCCGTCAGGGGCGGCTCATCGACTAGGGCGGTTTCGAGAGCCAAACGCAATTCGACACAGAGATCGATTTGCCCTTCCAGTTCTTGCAGCATCCCGGCTCGCCGGGCCGTCAACTTGGCTTTGAGCTTGGGCAGCAACGCCAGCGTGCGTCCCACGGCGGCCAGATCGCGGGGCGAAGCGCGGGCCGTGCTGACGCGTGCGGACAATCGCTGCAGATCGAAGGCTTGTCGCAGAAGCTCGCGAAGATCAGCCCGTAACCCGCCGGCCTCGCGCAGCTCAGCCACCGCGTCGAGACGACTTTCGATGGCGGCCCGATTGGTGAGCGGGGCAATCAGCCATTCCTGCATCAAGCGGCCACCCATGCTGGTCGTGGTTTGGTCCATCACAGCCAGCAGCGAACCGGAGCGTTCGTGATCGCGCAGCGTTCGCGTCAGTTCGAGGCTGCGTCGCGTGACAGTATCCAGAAGCAAGTGCCGGCTCGCCTGGTAAGGTTGAAGCCGGTCCAGATGAACCAAACTCGCTTTGAGCGTTTCTTGCAGATAAATCAGCAAGGCCCCGGCCGCCTGAAGGCAGGGCTGCGCGTTGTCGAACCCGAAGCCTTCCAAGCTGCGTACGCCAAAATGCTTGTGCAGCACGTTTCGGCAACTGGTCGCATCGAATGTCCAATCGGGCCGGCGCGTCCAAGCCGCGTCGGAAGCAAGGGCCGTCAAGCGCTTGATCGAATTCTCGAAGCGCCTTCAGCCAAGAGACATTCGGAGGGCTCCAGTCGATGCAGCTCATCGGCCAACTGCGCGATCGGCAGGTCGGCAGCCTGGAAATCACCCGTCGATAATTCGACCCAAGCCACCCCTGCGGTGGCGCTGCCCAGAGTCAGCGCTAGCAAATGATTGGTCTTGAGCGGATCGAGCAGATTGTCTTCCGTCAGCGTGCCGGGGGTGATGACGCGAGTCACTTCGCGCTTGACCAATCCTTTGGCCACGGCGGAGTCTTCCACTTGATCGCAGACAGCCACGCGCTGCCCGGCATGCAGCAACTTTTGCAGATAGGGTTCGAGCTGATGATGCGGAAACCCGGCCATGGGCATGGTCTTGTCGCGGCTGGTGAGCGTCAGACCCAAAATGCGCGAGCCCTCCTGGGCATCGTCGCCGAAGAGTTCATAAAAATCCCCCATGCGGAAGAGCAGCAGCATGCCAGGGTTTTGCCGTTTGGCGTCCTGGTACTGTTGCATCATGGGAGTAGTGGTCATGGCGGTTTGGTCCGGGCTTGGCGGTTTGCGGAAACAACGTAACTATATTAGCGTTCCTTCGCGGAGAGGTTCATTGCGGGGAGAAGCTTGATGGCATTGATGATGGACGTTCGCAATCAAATCGTGAACGGTTTGGTGCCTCCTCTGACAGGCGAAGCCATGGTTCGCCAGGTTTTCCCCTCGGTTGCCGCCTCGGCAGGAATTGCCTCCTTGGGCCGCGGGCTCATGCGCACCATCGTGCTAGCGCCTCTTGGCTGGCTCATCATGGCACTCCCTTATTTCGGCAAGGTTCTCCCCATTATCGGCCGCCGCTATTCGTTGACCAACCGTCGCCTGATGATTCGAGGCGGCTGGAGTCAAAAAGTCATCCAGGAAATACCGCTTGCAAAAATCGATGAAGTCCGCATTCAAGAAGATGCCAATAGTCCTTTCTTTCGTGCTGCCACGCTCGAAATCGTCTCAGGCGGCATGGTAGCCATGAAGCTGCCCGGAGTTCCCGGCCCCGAAGGTTTCCGCCACGCCATCGTCGACGCCCGCAACGCCTGGGCCCCGCGAATCGCGCCAGCGGCTGCTGCTGCCAAGTCCGTCTGAAGCGACTGAATTCAAAGCAGATGGCAAAAAAATGTACGGCAAAAAAATGAATTCAAATTCTTATTTTTTTGCCCTACATTTTTTTGCCATAAATGCATTTGAAGGCCCTCGTTCGATCACCATCGCCCACAAGCACTGATCAGTTCTAGGGTGCATTCAGGTAAACTAATTCGCAGAGTTCGCCGAGCATTTTGCCTTCGCGTGTTGCCGTTACGCCTGGAGGTAGGGGCACGCCGTTGACGTAAAAGGCTATCGTCAGGTCGCGTCCTTTGGCCGTAGTCAAGTAGCCGCCGAGTGCTTTGCTGCTGAGAACCTCGCGATTGTTCATGACATCGCGCCACATAAGGGTGCCGGTCTTGGCCCGCACATGGCCCTTTACCTTGCTGTTGGCCGGGGCCATACCCGCCAGCGTGCCGTCCACTCCCAAGATCGGCAAGCCCGCATAGAGAGCGGGATATTCGGGCCGATTGCGAAACGAGCGTAAGAGCTGAACGGTTGCAGCCGGCGTCACGGCGTCGGCATTGGCTCCGCCCGCCCCGCCGCCAAACGAAACGGCCGAAGTGTCAAGGCCGCATGCCTTCAGCAATCTGCCCTGGGCTCGCAATCCCTGAGCGAGAGTTCTATTGCCGCTATGGGCAGCCACCAGCATTGGCAGTGTGCTGGCATAAAGATTGTGACTTACCTTGAGCGTCACCTTCACAAGCTCCGAAAACGGCGGCGACACGAACGTGGCGATCACAGGCAGCTTGGCAATCTCATCACGACGGGGCAGATTAACCCGCGGTTCTTCGAAAATGCTGGCGGATACCCGGACATCCTTGTGCGCAAGGCTTCGATGAAGAGTGCCCGCGCGAATCGTGCAGGATCCTCCACAGGGAAAAAGCGGACGAGCGGCTTGGGCCGGATTGGCATTTGGCCGCGCACCTTGAATGCGTGCGGCCCCGTTCCCACTATCTCGATGCTGATGGGCTTGCCTGCCGCCACGGTCGTGACGTCGGCGTCCATCTGGTAGTAGGCAGTCTGCGGCCACATCTCCACCTTAGCCGGCTGACCGGCAACCGCTGCGGGATGGACCACCACATCGATGCAATTGTCGTTCACCATGATAGGTGAGACGACGTCAGGCCCGCTGCCGCTACTGTGTGCGTGCTCGAAAAGCCGCTCGTCGATCAACACTTCTCCGGTCACCTGCTTGACACCGGCGTCGGCAATCTGCTTGGCCAGGGCATTCAGTCCGGCAAGGGGATCGGTGTCGGTAATCTCGCCGTTGGGGCTGCCGTTTGAGTAAATGTGGTCGTTGTCCTTGAACTCCATGAGGCCTTGGGCATTCGTCCTGCCGCCCAAGGTCGGGTCGCCTTGCGCGACCAGAATGAGGTCGCCCATGAGACGGCCGTCGCGAACTTCGCCACGGCGGTGCACCGGCGTTTCGAAGCGATGCTTGGGCCCCAAAGCCATGAGGGCCGCCGCGCAGGAATACAGCTTGGTGGTGGATGCCGGGACGAAGAGCTGATCGGCCTGGTGAGCGTAAACCGTCGCGCCGCTTTTCGTATCGACGATCAGAATCCCCCAGCGCGCATGCTTGTATTCCGGCCGCTGCATGACTGTTTCGATTTTAGCCGCCAAAGGTGAGGATGATTGCGCCAAGCGCGGGGGCGCTGGCGAGCAGCATGGCTAGTGTCACAACTAATCGTCGGCTCAATCGCATGCTTGATCCCTTGTGATGGACAGGCAAGGCTGCCTGTCCTACGACTCAAACCCGCTCGTAAAGATTGCCCGGCAATCGCCGCAGGTGTTTCTTCATCTCCAAAAGAACCAGGGCTCCGGCAACCTGCGGCAAGGAAACCCGCGACGATTCTACCAGGTCGTCGATGTGGCGCGGCTTGTCGCCCAGCAAGTCCCACAATTGCTTATGCAAACCTTCGAGCTTGGGAGCCGGCGCCGTGGACGCGGGCTTCGTAGACTTCACTCCTTCAAGCTCTTCGAGAACGTCCTCGATGCCGCGAGCAAGGATGGCGCCATCCCTAATCAAGGCGTTGGTGCCCGAGCTGGCCAGGCTGTCGACCGGGCCGGGGCAGGCCAGCACATGACGGCCTTGATCGGCGGCATGCGAAGCGGTGATCAAAGCTCCGCTGCGGGCGGCGGCTTCGACGACGACCACCGCCCGGCACATGCCGCTGATGAGCCGATTGCGAGCCGGGAACATGCCCGCCATGGGCTCCATCAGCAAGGGCGATTCGGTGATCAAGGCGCCGGCGGCTTGCACGTCGCGGGCCAGGTCGGCATGTTCGGGGGGATAGATTTTGGATAAGCCGCCGGCAAGCACCGCGATGGTACGACCGCCGGTCTTGCAATGCCGCCCGATGAGCTACTCCATCGATGCCTCGCGCCAGACCACTGATGACCGCGTACCCGCGCGGACCAATCCGGTAGCGAGTTGTTCGGTGAGCCGCCGGCCATAGGCCGTGCATCGCCGCGAGCCGACTAAAGCAACTGCTTTCTGATCTGCCTCGAGCAGCGTGCCACGCATGTAGAGCACCGGCGGCGGATCGGGTAGCTGCCCCAAATCGGGCGGATAGTTGGCTTCGCCGCGAATCAAGAGATGGACGCCATGTTTCTCGAGCAAGGCTATCTCGGCTGCAACGGCTTTCCCATCTCGGGCGGCGGCCATATTCTCAACCACCTTCTGACCCAGGTAGGGAATCTCCAGCCACTGCGAAGGCGGCGCCCCCAAAACAGCTCGAGCCGAGCCGAAGCGCTCGAGCAGAGCATTTGTCAACCGGGAGCCGAGACCAGGAACCAGATGCAGCGCCAACAGGGCGCGAGCTTCATTGGAAAGAGTCGAGGGCTGGTCGGGCATATCAGGTCGCCTGAGCTTGGGATAAGGTTTCGCGGACCAAGTGTTCATCGATGCCGGACAACAACTCAACATGCCCTAACCGATCCGGCAACACGAACGATAGGCGTCCGGCTTGCGCCTTCTTATCGCGGCGCATGACGGCCAAAAGATCATCGTGGGACCAATCGAGCGGCCGCACCGGAAGCCCGAAGGCGCTTAGCAAGGATTTCTGTCGTTCGGTAATGTCGTGGTGAAT
>CAVVHZ010000034.1:0-17439 GCA_963748025.1 uncultured Gemmataceae bacterium | reverse complement strand
GCGGCCCATTCGCTCTGCCAGCATGCTCGCGCAAACCATACCGGCGGCCACGGCCTCGCCGTGCAGCCAGGCGCGTAACCACCAACCGTCTCGAAGGCGTGGGCAAAAGTGTGCCCATAATTCAGCACAGCACGCAAGCCGGTCTCCTCGCGTTCATCGCCGGCCACGACCCCCGCCTTGAGCCGGCACGAAACGGCGACAAGCTGTTCGATGATTTCGGGATCGCGTTTTCGTATCGCAGTCTGGTTGGTTTCCAGGAACGCGAAGAACTCGGCATCCAGAATCACTCCATATTTCACAACCTCGGCCAGTCCGCTGAGAAATTCACGCTCGGGCAGCGTGCTCAGCGCTGAAAGGCCAATCCAGACGCCGATAGGCTGATGGAAGGCGCCGATAAGGTTCTTGCCGCGCGGATGGTTGACGCCGACTTTGCCGCCGACCGAACTATCGACCATGGCCAGGAGAGTAGTCGGAACCATCAGCAGCGGTAGGCCGCGATTGTAAGTAGCAGCGACGAACCCGGCTAAATCGCCGATAACGCCGCCACCCACGGCAACGATCAGAGTCTTGCGATCCGCATTCATTTCGGCCAGGCGATCGTAACAGAGCATGGCGCTGGCCAGGCATTTTTGCTCCTCTCCAGGAGGCAACTCGAAACGCGTCACGCCGAAGCCAACCCCTTCGAGCGAAGCTGCGACCGCGGCTGCATGTCCTCCAACATGGGCATCCGAAACCAGGAAGGCGGTCGTGCTTTTCGTCCGAGAGCCGCCAAAATCGCCGAGGCCGGCCATTCCCTTTTGGGCGATGGCGATAGGGTACGATCGTTCGGCAAGTTGAACCTGAACCAGCATGCCCGGCAATTCCTTCGGAGGCCCCGATCCGTTTGCTATCGGTGCTCCCTTTTCATCTGAAAGGAAACACTTTTTTTCAGTTTTTTATTTTTTTCGTGCGGCTATTGAGGAGGAGTGCCTACCAATGTCCCCATCAGCTGGCGTTTTTTCTCTCCTCCCACCGTTTCGTAACGGTGGGTTTACTGCCCTCCAACACGGCCCGTGCCGACTATTGCTTTGTATAGGCTAATTGATGGCATGACCCATTGCCAGAGTCCGTCGAAGAGGTCGGAAGCGCCGGGCAAGTCGCAAGATCTAACCTTCCTGGCACTCGTTGCCAACCAGTACGCTAGAATGATGTTCGGTGTCAGAGATCTATCGTGGAGTGCATTTCTCGTAGTGATCCGGAACGGATCGCAAACTCCTCTTGCAGGTTTTCTCGATGCCTGCTATACGACTCGCCATTCAGATCAAAACTTCTCTATGCGCGAGGTTCATTATGCCATCTCATTATGAGAAGCATCAGCCCCACGGTTCGATGCCCAAGCCGCACACGGGGAACGTCAAGCATTGCGTGACGTTTCATTGTTCCGAATGCGGCCAAGAAATTCTGGAATGGGCGCCTAGCTTCGCAGCTCATCCTGAACGCTTAGGTTGGTGCGATGCCTGCTGGCAAAAAAGACATGGCGGCCACGAACAACGCCGAGCTGCTTGAAAAGTAGCGAGTGGCCAGTGGTCAGTGGCTAGTCAGGAGTTGGTTTCTGCTGGCGCGAAGAAGACCAGGAGGCGGAGTTCCTCTTCTATCGAGTGGAACCGGTGTGGCTCGCCCGCCGGCACATAGAGCAGGTCGCCCGCCCGGATGGGTCCGTCTTGCTCCCCTGAGGTAAAGTGCGCTCGGCCGGCCATCACATAGTAGATTTCATCCTCCGCGTGCGGCTTCTGCGAATCCTGGCTGCCAACTCCCAGAACATAAATCCCGGCGCTCAGCGCGTCTTTACGCAGAAACTCCAAATAAGCCCCGCCCTGACCGAATGCGCTTATCGTACCATCCGTTCCAAAGCCAATCCGTTCACCCATCTCCATCCTAGAATCGCGCCTTTGCATTTCCCCGATTCCCGATTCCCGACCAACGTCCGACCAACGATTCACGCTGTCATCCATCGTTCGCACAACAAAAGAATCCCCAGTCCTGCCGAAGCCATTAGAGCGCGACAAATGTTGTAACGCACCAAAACGTCTCGGACGCTCAGGTTGCCGTACTCCTTGACGAGCCAGAATCCGGTATCGGCTGGCTGGGTGGAGAACGTCACGCCGGCGGAAACGGCCAACACCAGCAGGCTGGCCCTGCAGTGGGAGTGGAGCGCCATCTCGGCCAGCAGAGCCGAAGTCGTTGCGTGTGCCGCCGTGGCCGAACCGAGGGCGGCGCGAACCGCTACGCCGGTGACGAAGGCGAGCATTACGGGAGAGAGTGG
Organism: uncultured Gemmataceae bacterium; assembly: GCA_963748025.1. Taxonomy (GTDB): domain Bacteria; phylum Planctomycetota; class Planctomycetia; order Gemmatales; family Gemmataceae; genus CAVVHZ01. The sequence continues at coordinate 15,137 of CAVVHZ010000034.1, read as the reverse complement.
CAAAGTGCCGAAGAGGTTCGCTATCGCGGAGCCGGCGCCGCTGTCCTGAATCACTTGCTTGAAGCCGCCGGCTGCGCCAAACAAGAAGATCATCGAACCGACGTCTTGTAACCCGTCGGTCACGAGCCGATTGCAGTCGTGGCGCCCCCAACCGAGCCGGCGGCCGAACGCGAACATGCCGAAGGCCACGGCCAAAGCCAGGCGCGATGGTCGGATTGCCTAGGAAAAGCAGCCAATCGATGGGCCGATGAGCCAAGATTCCCAGAAAAGCAGGCAAGGATTCGCCGGAGAAGGCGGGCTTCGTCAAGAAAGCCGGCAACCGGTTCAATTCGCCCAGCAAACCGGCGCCAAAGCCAAGGAGACAGAGCGCCAGGGGCAGAATGATGACGGTCAACGCTAACCCCAGGCTGGGTTTTATCTCCACCGATTCAGCACGATTGTTCTCAGCCGGCGCTGCCAGCCGAGCCGGCGGCTCGACCAGCTGCCGGTGCGCCGAAGCGCGCCGTGGCCATACCAGCCCACCAGAGCCATGGGTAGTCCCAAAAACGACCCGCCCAGTATTGTTTCGATCATCAACTGAGAAGCCTGACTGCCTCCAAAAGCCTGCACGGTCGCAACGATGCCGGGGTGAGGCGGCACCAACGAGTGGGGCAAGCTCAACCCGAAGGACATCGGCAACAGATAATAGAGCAATGATTGTCGGGTGGTTTCCTGAAGGCGGTAAACCACCGGGATCAGCAAGAGAAAGCCGACGTTGAAAAAGACGGAGATTCCCAGGAGATAAGAGGCCAGCAACACTCCCAGGGGAGCACGGGCAATGCCCACGGCGTCCACCAGTCGGCCGGCCACGACGAGAGCCGCGCCGGAACGGTCAAGCACCCGGCCCAGATCGCGCCCAATGCCAGGAGCAGGGTAACCCCGGCCAGCATGTCGCCGACGCCCTTGCCCAAGGAGCTCACCGCCCCTTCGGGCGGCATACCCGAAGCGAGGCCCAAGCCGATGCTCACAAAGAGCAGGGCGGCGAACGCATGCCAGTGCCAACGCAGGATGAGGAGCAGCAGAAGCCCCAAACTGGCGGCGGTAGCGATTATCGACCAGGAACCGACCATGAACGTGCGCCTCGTGCGCCGGCAGCAAGAACCAGTCCCTTGCCTCGCCGCCCGGCGCTCCCAGCTTGGCGAGCGCCGAACAAGATCGCAATCACAAAAAAGCGTTGGCGAGGAACCGTCCCGGTTAGCCGCGACGCGAAGCGGAGCGTGTGGCGACGTTCAATGAATGGCCGCCAGGTCCCAAACTCGAATGGTTTTGTCGTAACTGCCGCTAACCAGGCTTTTGCCGTCGGGAGCAAAAGCGACCGAAGTGACGGGCCCGGTGTGCCCGATCAGCGTGCGCACCGCCTGACCGGTTTTCAGGTCCCAAATCTTCACCGTTCGGTCTTGGCTGGCCGAAGCGAGCCAGCGGCCGTCGGCAGAAAAGGCGATGGCAATGATGTAATCTTGGTGCTCCGCCAACAGCGACGACCGTTTGGACGCGGCAAGCTGATAGATGCCGATGCTCCAATTGAAACCGCCGACTGCGAAGGTTCGGCCGTCGGGACTGAAGGCGGCACACATGGTCCAGTTATTGTCGACTTCGAGCGGTTGCGCGAGTCTCTCCGGTGGCCAGTTTCCGAATCGCAATGGTTTTGTTGCCGCTTTCGCGTGTGGCAAAACAGCCGATTTGAGTGCGCCAAAGCGACAACATCGTAGCCTTCGAGCCGCGAGCGTTCCTTGGCGCTGGCGACATCCCAAAATCTGAGGGTGTTGTCGTATCCCGCGGAAATGAGCGTGACTCCGTCCTGAGCGTAGGCCAAAAGACGGATGGCGCCGTCATGGCCCTTCAAGGTGCAGATCGCGCGGTAGCCTTGACGCACATCCCAAAGACGGATGGTCTGGTCATAGCCGGCGGTGGCGAGCTGCGCTCCATTTGGAGAAAAGGCCAGCGCCTCGACAGACCCGGTGTGGCCGATCAATTCCTGGCCTGCCCGGACGCCAAATTCCACAGCTTGGTTTCGCTGGTCCGGTCGTGGATGCCTGCGCCGCTGACGATGCCTCGGCCGTCCGGAGTAAAGAGTACCGTGCTTACCCATTCGCGATGACCGAGCAGGCGCTGATTTTTCTCGTCTGGCGGTCCCCAGACGAGGGCGCCGAACCCGGCGGAGGTCACCAGGGCTTCGCCGAGCAGATGAAACGAGGTCGGTTTCCAAATCTTCATGGCGGCTCCTATCTGATTCCAGTGGAGAGAATCCGACCGCGGGGTGCGCGGCGTCCCTGAGGCGTTGCAGGACAGCTTCGCCTGACGGCCATCGAAGAAAGTCGAAATAGTTAAGAGATCAACGGACGGACTAACGCTTCCAGCGAAAGTTCCCACAGTTATTCGCTATTTTTCGCCGATCCTTTCACTAGGGGCTCGGATCTTTTGCCGAGGAGCCCGTCGGCCTCCTGCCTAAGGTGGTGCACCGGTTCGAGCAGCGGGCTGCCGCCCTCCGAATCGTGCACGGCCTTCAGGTAAAACTCGTCCGCTTTTTCTTTTTGACCGAGCTGATGGTACGCCATCGCGATGAAGAAAAAGTCGAAGGCGTTGCCCCCGCCCCCCAACTGGCACGATCGATCGAGGGCCGCCAGCGCTTCATTCCATTGGCGAGCCCGATAGCGGGCTACGCCCAGCGTATTCCAGTATTCCCATTGGTCGGGTGCCAAACTGATGGCCGCTTGAGCCAGTTTGATCGATTTGGCCGGATCGCGGAATTCGATTTGCGGGCAACTGGCCAAGAACCAGGCGTAATTGTTCAACGAGCGCACATATTGACACTCGTAGGTCAATTGGGTGCCCGGGCATTCTTCGATCGACTTGGCGTAATTCGCCGTGGCTTTGCGGAATTGCTCGCGGGCCTGTTGCTTGTCGCCGCTGAAATGAAAATGCAGGCCGCGGTTGTGCTGCGCCAGCGCCAACTCTTGGCGGTTGCTGACGTCGTGTGGAAACTGCTCCACCAGCGTGGTCAGCACGGCAATTGCCTTATCGTAATACCCAGTGGCTTTTTCGATATCGCCCTGGGAACGGTAGACGTGCCCCATCAAGGTATAGGACCAGCCGGTCTCGCGCTGAATGTCCGGATCGATGCTGCCGTCTTGCAGGCGTTCCTTGAGAAAAGTGAGCACGTCCTCGGCCACTGCTTTGCGCAATTCGTTGATTTGCGGAACGTGCGACCATTTGCGATCTTGAAGCTCCAGAAGCATCCTTTGCATGACCCGATGCTCTTGATCGAAGTTCATGACGGCGCGGCGGCGCTGCTCCATGGCGGTGACGGCGTTCTGATGGGCCAAACTCTCCTGGTAGGCCTTTTCTTCGAGCGCCTGATGCGTCAGGAGTTTCTCGTGCCAAATCACGGCCGTGGACAACGCCAGGCCGATGAAGCCCAGGATCGACGCGAAAATCATGGTGGACACGAGCGCGCGGTGCCGGCGACTCCACTTTCTGAAGCGCTCGGCGAGCGTAGGCCGCTTGGCGTGAATCGGCTTATCTTCCAGAAAGCGTCGCAAATCCTCCGCCAGATCGGTCGCCGACGCATAGCGCTCGTGCGCATTCTTTTCGATGGCCTTCAAAACGATGGTTTCCAGCTCGCGCGGAATCGCGGGGTTGATCTTTTGTAAAGACAGGGGTTCGTTGAAGGCAATCTGCTGAAGAAGCTCCTGGCGGTCGTTGCCTTCGAACACCGGGTGCAGCGACAGCAATTCGTAAAGGGTCACGCCCAGCGAGTAGATATCGGTGCGATGATCGATGGTGCCACGGCGGGCCAGCGCCTGTTCGGGGCTCATGTAGCGTAAGGTGCCCATGACATCGCCGGTCATGGTCAGCCCGGCGTTGGCGCGCACGTGAGCCAGGCCGAAATCGGTTATCCAAAGATTGCCGCGCGGATCGACCAGCAAATTGGCCGGCTTGATGTCGCGATGCACCACGCCCATCTGATGGGCGTATTCGAGAGCTTCGGCCGCTTGCAGGGCGAATCGCGCCATCGTGCGAAAATGCGCCTGGCGACAAAATGAAGCCTTCTGCCGCTGCCGGGGTTTCGCCCGGCGACTTAGTGCAGCGACAAAGTTCCTCGTCGCCTCCCTGCGCGCGTTGAGCTTCTTTTCATCGGAACCCCGGGTTTGCGCCAAACGGAGTTTCGTCACCGCCACGGTGGGCTCGTCGCCCGCGAGCAGTCGGCGGTATTGCCTGATGACCGCGGCCAGCGTGCGCCCTTCGATGAACTGCATCGCGTAGTAATGCACGCCGCGCTCGCAGCCGACTCCGAAAATGGGGACGATATTGGTGTGGTGCAGGTGCGCCGCCGCCTGAGCCTCGTTCTTGAAGCGCTGCAAATGACGCGGATCCATGGCGGCCGCGAACGGCAGCACTTTGAGGGCCACGCGCCGGTCGAGCGAGAGCTGCTGGGCTTCGTAAACGACTCCCATGCCGCCGCGGCCGATTTGGCGAACGATGAGAAAATCGCCCAAGGGCCTGGCGGCGCCAGGCAAGGGCAGGAGATCGTCGCCGGCTTCGGCGCCGGCTCCGGCTTCGCGGAAGCAGGGCGCCAGGGCATTGACGATATCGATGCCTTCCATGCAGGCGACCAGCGTGTTGGCGATTTCGGGATGGTGCGCTTGAATAGCCTTGGGGTCCGGCATCCGACCGTTTTCCAAATCGCGCACGTATTCGCGCAAGGCTTCCACCAAGTGCTGATCGATGGGGCCGGCCGAGCCATCGTGCTGCGTTATGCGCGAATTCGGTTTCATGGCGGCGCCTTCAACATTTCTCTCAGTTGAACCAATCCCCGGGCCAGAGCTTTTCCACGCTGTCGACCGACCGGCCCAAACGCTCGGCAACTTCCGGAAAGGTCAAGCCTTCCAGGTGGCGCAAAATGATCGCTTCGCGATAGTCCTCTTGCAGGCGCCCAGCGCATCGGCCAGCAGAACCACTTGCTCGCGCTGGGAGGCTTGCTGGCTAGGTGAGCTAATGGGCGCAATCAAGCCGCGGTCGAGAACCTGGGACGACTGGTCGATTTCGGCCGAAAGCTCGCGTTCCAGGCGAATGTCGCGTCCTTGGGTGCCGAAATAATGGCGCAAAGCGTTGGCGAGGTTGCGCACTAGAATGCGCCGGAGCCAGCTGACCAGCTCACCTTCCGACTGTCCGCGAAAATGCGGAAAATCCCGATGGGCTTCGAGAAACGTGTCTTGTACCAAATCGACCGGATCCATTTTCCCTTGCAGGCGCCGGCCGATCTGCAGGCGCAAGCAACGCCAGGTAATTACGGTAGCCCTCCAGCAGATTCCCAAGGGTCGCGACATCGCCCTTCTTGGCCTGGGCCAAATAATCGGCGAAACGAACCAAGTCATCGGAACACATCGATTGCCTAGTCCTTAATAGCGTAGGCACCTCAGTTCCCCCCTTACCGCCGCTCGATCCGAAAGTGCTTTCGAATGCGCGATTCTGTGCCAAAAGGAGCCCGCTCGCTTCTCTGTGTTCCGTAAAGAGCGAGAGACTTTACCCCAGGTCGCCGCAAACCTTTCTTGTAAAGGAAACGACAATCCCGTCGCTAAGCCGGTTCGTGAATATCATCAAGACGAATCCAACGGGAATTCGTTTGCTTGGGCGGCAACGCGAAATGCATGCACGGAACGGAAAGAATGGGCGAAAAACGAGGTGGCGAACGGCCGGCACGAAAATGATCGACTAACGGAGTTCGAAGGTCTTGCTTGTTTGACTGCGGAATGATAGCCTGCGAGACGTCATGGACTTCGACTTCATGGATATTATGCTCTGGATCGTCTTGCCTTCGTTCGTCGTGGGCAGCGGGGCAATTGTCTACTTCAAGTTTTACAAACCCAAGCCGGATGAAGAGCCCATCTATTTTCGTTGTCCAGGATGCACCCGCAAAATCCGCTATTACAAAAGACAGGTCGGCCACCGAGGCATGTGCTCGAATTGCAAGACGCACTGGCAGTTTCCCGCCCCCTCCGTTAGGCGCAGCCAACACAGCTAAGCTTTTTTGATTAGCGGCTGCCGTTCGAGGCGGCCTCTTCCGAAATCGCTTCTTCCTCTTGAGCCACGCCCGGTTCAGCCAGGCTCGAGCCACGGCAACCCGATGGGCAACTGCCGCAACCGCTGCAACTGCGTTGCGGGCCAAGAAGCTGAGAACCAGAACAAAAAGCACTACGCCTAATCCCAACCATTTATCCATGGCCGCTGACTCCGGGTTCTTTAAAGCGTCCCGAAGAAATGAAGTAGGTCAGGCTTTCCAGCCTGACGCCAGGCTAGAAAGCCTGACCTACACCTTCATTCTTTCCGTTCGCTCTTAATAAAAATCTTAGCTCTCCCTATTGCCATGGGTATTCTACCACTAGATAGCACTAATGTGCTCCGGTCGTTGACGCTCCCGGCTCGCCATTGGTTGGCCATCGTTCCAAGGTTGGTTCTTGCTTGGGTTTGGCGTTCGGACATATACTCAACATCAAGGCACTTTTTGCTTTGGCAAGGTTTTTGACGCCCTGCGAGGGAGAGTGAGTCTTGCAGACGATGGCGTGCATGGTCTTCTTCTGTCTGACACCTGCGTTGTCGGATCTGGGGACGGAAAAAGCCAAGGAAGCGCAGGTCGATTGCGCTGTCGTCGAGAAGCTCATCGCTCAGCTTGGCGATCGCGACTTCACCGTCCGCGACGCAGCTGCCAAAGCCCTAAGCCAACAAGGAACCGCCGCACTGCCCCTGCTGCTCCAAGGCGCATGCACGGGGAAATGGAAATCCGCCGCCGCCTGGATGAAGTGATCCCCGCCTTGCAAACCGCCCTGGTGCTTGCCCCCAAGCGCGTTACCTTGCCCAAAAACAAGTCGGCCAAAGAATACGCGGCACTGCTAGGCGCCCAAAGCCATTATGTGATCCTGGCCGATGGCATCGATGCCAAGCGATCGCTGGATTTGTCCTGTTCGCAAGCCCGTTCTGGGAAACGCTCGACCGGTTGTGCGATGCCACCGGCTGGGGATTTACGCTGAACATGAATGAAGATTCCATAAGGCTCATCGCGCAAAACACCGAGTCGCCCTACCGATCCTACGACGGTATTTTCCGCGTCAGCGCATCGGGGTTCAGCTATTCTCGAAGCAACAATTTCGCGACGCTGGCTAGCGCAATGCCTTACGGATGAATCAAAACAACGAAATGCTCATGCTGAATCTATCGGTTCAGGTCGAGCCGAAAACCCCGATTCTCAAGACCGGCCGCGTCCGCGTGCTCTTCGCCGAGGACGAAGAAAAAAGGGCGATGACCGCCATAAACGACGGTCAAGGCAACTTGATGGAAATGGGCGGAATCTATTACAACGGCTTCAGTCGAACCCACGCTCAGACGGTAAGCGCAGGGCTGGTTTTGCCCTCGAAGAATTCGCGCAGGGTAAGCCGAATCAAGGGCGTGATTCCGGTGACGCTGCTGGCGGAACAGAAACCGTTGATAGTGACCAATGCGATTATGCAGGCCAAAGGAAAGAAATTCAAAGTCGGCGATGCGACCTTTCAAATCGACGATGTGGAAACCGTCGGCAGAACCAAGCAACATAGCATCAAAATCACCTACAACGAAAACACCACGGAAACCCGCTACGATTACTCGAAGGTCCAATCTCTCCAACAACGGCTCGAGCTACGCGACGCCAAAGGGGTGAAGATTGCCTCCTATCCCAATTTCCTGCAATTCAACAGCCCTACCAGCGCCCAACTCGTGCTCAACACGCAGGGATCGGATAAGAAGGTACCGGCGCAGCTTATCTACATTACTTGGGTCCAACTCGACCATGAAGTCGCTTTTGAATTGAAGGATCTTCCTCTGCCCTGAAACCTCCCGCCTCCCTCCAATGGGCTAACGAATGAAGAACTCCCGTGAATTACCCATGGCGCCGATCTTTTTCAGGTTTGCGGCTGCGCTCTTGAGCCTGCAGCTTATTCTGGCCCAGGCGCCGGCCCAGCAAACGACGCAGCCTGCTCGCGCTACGCAAGCAGCCGCTCAGCCCACGCGCTTTGAGGTCGTTTTCGACGCGAAAGTATCACCCGTGCCGTTCACGGGTCGCGTGTATGTCACGTTGCACCGCAATCAGCCGCGCCGGCTTCCCAACGGCCCCAGTCTGGAACAACCCCGATCCGTTCTTAAGCAAGGACGTTCGCGATTGGAAACCAGGTACGCCGCTGGTTTTCGACGATTCTTGCTTGTCGTTTCCGGTGCCGCTGAGCAAGGTCAGTGCCGGCAACTACTATCCTCAAGCCGTGATGGATTTCAGACGTGGCGACAGTATCAGTTACGCCGCGTCCCCGGGCAACGGCTATAGCCGGCCCGAGAGGGTTGAGTTCAAGCCGCTCGGAGGGGGCGTCACCAAGCTTGTCATCACCGAAAAGTACGCGCCGGCGGCGTTTCGCGAGACCGAACACGTCAAACTGGTGGATATCGAGAGCCCGCTGCTGAGCAAGTTTCACGGTCAATCGATTCATCATCGCGCCGCGGTGGTGCTGCCCAGCTCCTACGTCCGGGATGTCAACCGGCGTTACCCCGTGATTTACGAGATTCCCGGCTTCGGCGGCAGCATCGGCGGCGCGCAAAGGATCGCCGTCGACTCCAGAACGAGCGTGGCCGGCGTGGACATGCTTTATGTCGTGCTCGATCCGAACTGTTTTTGGGGACATCACGTTTTCGCCGATTCCGCAAATAATGGGCCGCATGGCCAAGCGTTGATCGAAGAACTCATCCCTTATATCGAAAAGACCTTTCGAGCTGAGGCAGTCCCTGACGCACGCTTCGTCACCGGGCATTCCTCCGGCGGTTGGAGCAGCCTCTGGCTGCAGGTTCGCTATCCCGATTTCTTCGGCGGAGTCTGGTCGACGGCTCCCGATCCGGTCGATTTCCGCGATTTTCAGCAGATCAATCTTTACTCTCCCGGCGTCAACATGTTCACCGACGAACACGGCCGGCCCCGGCCGTTGGCGCGACGAGGCCTGCGACCGACGCTCTTCTATGAGCCTTTTAGCGATATGGAAGTGGTGATGGGCCACGGCGGCCAGCTTCAATCCTTCGAAGCCGTATTTGGGCCTCGTGGGGAAGACGGCACCCCCGTTCGCCTGTGGGATCGGAAAACCGGCCGCGTGGATCCGGCAATCGCCAAAGCTTGGGAGCCCTACGACATTCACCTGCGCTGGAACGCAATTGGGCGGCCCTCGGACCGAAGCTCGCCGGCAAACTGCACGTCTACATGGGATCGCAAGACACCTACTACCTGGACGGAGCAACGATACTTCTCAAGGATTCGTTGGCCAAGCTGGGCAGCGACGCCATGGTGGAGATTTTCCCCGGCAAGGATCACGGCTCGCTCATGACGCAGGACCTGCGCCGGCGCATCGCCAAGGAGATGGCCGATACCTACAAAAAACTCCACAAAACCGCGGCGGCCCCATGAAGCGTCCGCTGCCTGTTGAATAAGCGAGAGGCCGCTTTCGTCGTTCACTCACTGCAACTCGAGGTTCGAATTCCAAGCCTTTTGAGAAGGAGATTGGCAATGTCGATGGGTAAGAGCTTGCTATGCGCAAGCCTGGTCTTGTTGGCAGGCATCCCTGCCCAGGCGGCCGACGGCGGCCTCAATGGCAATTACTTGCTCGTTTATTTTCAAGGAGTCAGGGAGGCTCCCTTAGCGATCGTCAAACTCGAGACCAAGGAGGGAAAACTCGAGGGATCGGTCGTGGCCGGCGGCCCAATTGGGGCAACGAAAGTAAGTAAAGTTTCGGTTGAAGGCAAATTGATTCATTTCGATCTGGGGGGCGGAAACTCGGGCAACTTCGAAGGCGTTATTGCCGGCGATACCGTCCCGGGCAGCTTCCAGATTGGAACCAATCTTTTGACCGCTAAGCTCATCAAAACGAAAGATGAAGCTATGCCGACTGGGGCGGTAACTCAGCTGAAAGTGCCCGAGTATACCCAGGCCACGGCAGTCGAGAACGCGAAAGCTAGACTCCAGTTTCAAGCGCGACGAGAAACAGATAAAGAAAAGAAAGCGGACCTACTCAAACAAGCAGCGGAAGCAACTCAGAAGGCTGCCATGGAAGTGCCCAAACTTTATCGCGAGGTGATGGAGAAGTATCCGGATAGTCCCGTTGTCATCACGGTCGGTAAAGCTTTGCTCGGGAACTCCAAGATCAAAGCAACGCCCGAAGAAGCTCGCAAGTGGATTGCCACGGTTTCTAGGCCGCTGCGAAGCATGGCCCACGTTTCGCCAATGATGTCACCATGCAACTTGCCGAGACCCTGGCGCCGAACAAAGAGCTGAAAGAAGTCTCCTTGGAGATGGCGAAAAAAGCTCAAGCCGCCCTCACCGACAAATCAACTACCGAAGAACGCGTTCGGGTCATGAAGGCCATGCTTCCGGCACTCAAGAACAATTCCAAGATGGAAGCGGCCAAAGCGGTCGAGCTGGAATTGACCAAGCTGGAAACGACTCTCGACAAGGAATATCTGGTGAAGGTGCCGCCCTTCAAGCCGGAAATGTTCGCCGGCCGCAAGGAAAAGACCGATCGCAAAGTCGTCATGGAGTTGTTCACGGGCGCAGTGCCCACCCTGTGTTGCAGCCGACGTAGCTTTCGACGGCCTCGCGAAATCGTACAAGCCATCGGAACTGATTCTCTTGCAATACCATCTGCATATCCCGGGCCCCGATCCGCTGGTCAATGCCGACACGGAAGCTCGGGCCAAGTACTACAACATCAACAGCACGCCGAGCACGGTTTTCAACGGCAAATCTCCCTTGCGCCCCGGCGGTGGCGGCATGGCAGCCTCGGAGTCGTTGTACGATCGGTATCGCAAAGTCATCGACCCGATTCTGGAAGAGAACAGCGATTGCAAGCTCCTGGTCACTGCGACTCGGGTTGGAAACAAAATTGACATCAAAGCCGAGGTGAACGGCCTCAAAGATCCAGGCGAAAACAAACGTTTGCGGCTGGTTCTAGTGGAAGAAACGATTCGTTATGTTGGCGGCAACAAACTGCGCTTCCACCATCATGTCGTCCGGGGCATGCCGGGCGGAGTAGAGGGATTCGAGCTCAAGGCGGAAAACTCGCAGCATGCCGCAACGGTCAATCTGGATGAACTGCGCCAGAAGCAGATCAAGTATCTGGATACCTATTCGGAAACTCGTTCATTCCCCTATCCCGATCGGCCGCTTGACTACCATCATCTTAAGGTTGTCGGCCTGGTTCAGAACGATACGACCAAGGAAATCCTGGATGTCCTGCAGGTCGATGTCGGCGGCGAAGTGACCACTCGGCTGGAGCACTGCCAAGTAATCGCTGCCTAAAGACTTCCGGCCATTTCCGGCCGCTGTAAACCGATGTGAGCCTCGCACCGAACCGTGCGAGGCTTTTTTCATGCGCGTGGCGGGTGGAGCGTGGAGGGTGGAGGGCGAAATCCGGGCAACACCCCCGTCCACCCGCCACGCTCCACCCATTTCTGGCACGCCAGTTGCACTTTTGTTTTACAGCCCGCGGGAACCGGTAAATATATTTTGTCGTTTCCCGAATTAGTTGCATTTCAAATCGGGCCGCATTGTGGCGAAGGTGTCGCGGTCGTAGACGGCGATGGTGCCGCACCTGCTTAGCCCATTTCATCGAGGAGCAAGCGTCATGACTACCAGTACTATGACCAGCGTCGTAGCCGTTTATCGCACCCGCGGACAAGCCGAGGCGGCCATCGATCAGCTTTGGCACGCAGGCTTCCCCAAGGATCAGGTTGGCATCATGATCCCGGGTGAAGGCATTCATCAAGCGACTACGGAAACGGAACAGACGGAAGAAACGGGGGCCAATGGCGCAGTGGCCGGCGCGGTGACAGGGGGCGCATTGGGCACCGTCGCTGGGGCTTTGGCCATGGTGCTGATTCCCGGACTCGGACCCATTCTGACGGGCGGGGCACTGATGGGTGTCGTTGCCGGAGCAGCGGCAGGCGCCGCTGCTGGCTCGTTCGCAGGTCCTTTCTTGGCCATGGGCTTTTCCGAAGAGGATGTCCACCGTTATCAAACGGACCTGCGCTTGGGCCGAACGGTTGTGGTCGTTCAAGTGGATGGCAAGCACGATCGCGCGGTTATGATCTTGCGAAGCCACGATCCCGTTGATTTGCACACTTCCGGTTCCGAAATGGTCTGAATCGGTCGTATTTCAAAAACTTTCGGGAATCCTATTCAGGAGGAGCTTCGTCATGCCCCGGGGTAGCAAAGCCAAATATTCGGACAAACAGAAGTGCCAAGCCGAACACATTGAGGAGGGCTACGAAAACCGTGGCACTCCGAAGAAAGAAGCTGAACGCCGTGCCTGGGCCACGGTCAATAAAGTCATCCGGCGGCGGCAAAAAGACCGGCTCAGGCCGAGGCAAACCAACCAACAAGTGCCCGCCAAGAAAGGTGGGAAACTGGGAGGCGCCGCATCAGCTAATCGCACGGCTGGCGAGCGGTCGGTGTCGGCGAAAAAAGCTGCGCGAACCCGCAAAGCTCGGGCAGCCCACGCCGCGTCTTGATGGATGAGTCCCAAAACAAACTGAGGCAGCCTTCAGCAGGTACTCAACCTGCTCGAAGGCCGCCTGTTTGTGTTTATTGCACGCCTTATCTGCGGCTGCTCGGCTTAGAAGCATCCGATCCACACTTACCCTGCGGTTCTCTCGCCAAGCAGGCTTAGCATTAAATTACCGAGCGTGATTCGACAACATTCTCTTGTAGCCGCGTTCGCCGGAACGCAGGAGGATTTCCCTGGCCAGCCCGCATTCTGTCGAAAGCGGCTACAGCAGAATCGCGGGCGGTCATTTGGCCACTTGAAGAAAAGAAATCAAAAAAATTTATCGCAAAGCCGAGACTTCCGGCCATCTTGAATGTTACATTCTTAGATCAGGTCACGCTGCCGGAAAAGAAAGGTCGGAAAACCATGTCAACCTTCGATTTGCGCCGTGCGGTCAAACATGTCACTCTTTTTGCTGCGGCCGGAATTTTGTTGTTGCCGGTGTCGATTTATGCTCAGGTTCCTGGGACGGTCGCCGGCGTCAGAGCCGCCAAGCAGGCGGTTAAACTCGATGAACTTGCCACCCTGAAGTCGGCAAAAAAGATGCTCGAAACCGCCAATCACGATTACAAGGGCCATCGAGCCAAAGCCGTACATGCTATAGGCGAAGCAATCCGTGAATTGGAACACCAGAAAGGCGCTGGCAAACATGTGCCGGCGAATCCTGCTGTCGCTGCCGCCAAAGCGAATGCTCATGCGGCCGCTAAAGTGGCCAATGCCGCAACGCCCAAAGTTCACGAAAACCAGATGAACTCCGACGTGCAGGTGAAGGCCGCACACCAGTTGCTTCTACAAGTGCAAGCCGCACTCGGGACCGGCAATCATCCGAAAGCGTTCACGCATGTGCAAACCGCCATCCAAGAATTGGAGACGGCGCTAAAAGTTCTGTGATAACACGTATTCGGTTAGCCGCGACGCGGAGCGGTGCGAGTAGCGTCATCGCTCCGCTGCGCGTCGCGGCTAACCGAATATCATGTCTTCGCGCCGCTCAACCAATACAAGATCGTTTTCACTTCGAAGAGCTTGAGCGTGGGCCGAAGCGTGAGCAATCGCGCTACAATCCCCGTGAGATGCGGCGCTGCCCAGCTGGTCGCCGGCTCCTGGGCGAACGGCGCCAGGTAACCGCGGCCGTGGGCGAGGAATTCGATGTGTTCGTCCAAGGCATATTCCAGAGTAAGCGGATCGTCAAAAAGGCTCTTGTTTACCGAAAGCAAAGGCGGAGCAAACAGAGCAGGATAGCTCCGCACCAGAGGATGATCGTTGTGACTGGCGGCCACCACGATGATCCCGCGAAAATTGCCTCCTCTATGGTGCGGAAGAGTTGTCGGCGTTGCTGGATTGCCTGCAAACGCTCTTCTGTAACGCCCAGCGAAAGATTGATCACCTTGCAATTCCACACGTCCATCGCGAAGCGCAATGCCCGCAGCAATGTCTCGATATCGCTGCTGGCGGAAGGCCCAAACACATCGGCGGAAAAGAGCCTCACGCGCGGGCCAAAGTCAGGATGATATCGGCGACAGTTGTGCCATGCGGACTGCTCTGGTGCCCTTCATAGGGCAATGGCTCAGGGTGGCCATGTAAGAACAGTGCCTCTTCCAACGGATAAATCTCGGCGCCGGGCGCATGACAGCGAGCTTCGATGACTTTTCTTTCGACTCCCGTATCGATCAGCGCCACCCTAACGCCTCGCCGCTGTGCGCGGGGATCCGCCAACAGGCGCGGGGGTGAAGAGAGCCATCGCCTGCTCGAACACGTCGTCCGCTCCCCCGTTCACGCTTCACCCTCCGGAGAGACGCTCTGTTCCAGGAGAGCTGCAGTGCTTTCGACGAGGGTCAAACAGTGACGTAGTGCCGCTGGGCCGTGGGCCTTGGCCAGATCGCGACGGCTTGCAAGAGGCGAAGCACGTGTTGAATCAACGCTGGGGCCGAGTTGTCGTTGCAGGTCTCGCGAGGGAATTGATGGCCATGGCGCCAGGGGCCTGAGGAGTCGTGGTTTCAGTCCCCGGATGAATGTTTGAGGCCAGCGATCGGTGGCTCCCAGGGCCGCTGCCACGGCATCGAATAGGATGCGTTGGCTTTGACGTTCTGCAAAGACTTGTCGAAGAAGCTCGGCCCCTACCATTACGCCTGCCGCACCACCCTCTTGTCGGCAGGCAAGAACCCGCCTGGCTTGTCGAAAAGTTCGATGACAGCCGAACGCCGGGTGCGACTGTCATGGGAGCCGCCAAGATATTTGCCGGTCACGTTCGAAGGGCTGTAAAACAGTCCCCTGGGAAATATCCCGGAGGGCCGCTGCCAGATGCACACATCTTGCATGCTGACGGCTCCGCCGATCAGGGAGCTGGCAAATGGTTCCATCTCGCACATCCAGCAAGGTGCCATTGCGGTCGTAGACACGATAGGATTCCTGCGGATCTGCTTGGCGCCATAGCTACGGACCAAGAGAATCGAATCGTTCGCGCCGTTTGTTTCGAGCAAAAACTGGAAGAGGCTGTGAATA
>CAVVHZ010000033.1:0-190122 GCA_963748025.1 uncultured Gemmataceae bacterium | reverse complement strand
AAAGAATTGTCTTCACCGATCTCCAGGTTTGTCGGCTCATCTTTGTAAAGCAATGCTGCGGCCGCTCGCCGAGTACCGCCCCGGTGGAAAGTTCGTTGCGACTGCCCAAGGCCATCGGCCCGCAAAGGCGGAAAAAGGCCCAAGCACGCAGCCATTGCCGATGCGAACGGTGCCGTCAATGACCGCAAAGGGACCGATAACGACATCGTTGGCAATCTCTGCCTCTTTGGAGATGATTGCCGTAGCGTGAATCCGGTCTTTGGTCATCGACGAAATGCCTTTCAGCATCAAGCTTCCGGCGTGCGAATGCCATTCGACTCGACGTGGGTCTGCAGGCAGGCTTCCAAAATCGCTACCTTCGTGCATTGAAGAGGTTAACCAGGGCACACTAACTCGCGTATCGATTGAGCCTCGACGATGCCAAGGCTGTTCCCGCCTACTTGCGTTCGTTGCCTGGCGGCAATAGGAAGTAGTGTGTAATGCCGAAACATCGGCCTTTTGGGGGTCTACTGAATCACCGAGAAAAGACATCATCGCCCAGCCCGATGTTGCATCGTAAATTTAGGTATCGGTAGGATTCGAGGAGTTCGCCTCCCTCTGGGCTGCCCTGGTGCGGCCAGTCATAGGTTTCGGCGCCAGCGGGCAAGTGCGTTGTCGAATCCAGCCAAAGCACGCAACGATAGCCATAGAAAGAGTCCGCATCACGCTCTGGGTGGATTGTCTCGATGCGCTTGCAATGATGCCCGCCGAGATTGTCGTCGGTAATGTAGACCAAGGTCTTGTTCAGCCGGCGCTCCATTTCCCAGTAACGAGCAGTGCTTTCAAGCAAATTGCCGAGCCCCGCATCGCTGATGCAATGACGATTCGTCTCGAAGGCCCTCGGATCGTGGATGTCCACCGACCAGAAACCCAGCACGCCGATCATTCCCGCCGGATGAGTACGCATCATGCCGTGGTTTTTGCCCTCTACGTAACAAACCTCCAGCCCTTTCTCCGCACTGGGACTTTCGCAGTCGCAAGTAGATGCTGAACGGTTTATTGCGAACCCGCATCGTCATCATGCCCTCCGGCAATAGCACACCCTTCACGCGTTCTTGCTTGACCAACCGGCACTCATAATCTTCCACCTCTCGGAACGCAGCCTGCCGCTCATCGAGAGCCCGATTGCCTGATCCATGGTCGCCGGTTTCTCGCCAACGGCGGATTGTCCATGAGCCGTTCGTGCCAGTGCAAAGCTTCCCAGGAGCATGACCAAAATTGCCACGTAGTTCGACCATCCAGTGGAAGGACGGCTTCGCCAATGGGAAGTTTCGCTCTGCCTGCGTCTAGGATGACGTTCATAAACGGAATCATGTTCGCTTCTCCGCCAAGCGAATGAGTTTTGTTGCTTTAGGGTTTCGCCGGTTGCAGAGACCCGGGAGGCAAGCGTAGGAATTTGACGTAGATCGTGGGATCGCCCCAGGTGCTTTCGTCAAAGTGCATCTTGATCTGGTCGTCTGCCGCGGTTGTCCCGCAGAATCGACTCGCATGAAAGACAGAAAGAACTTCTCTTTCTTGCGGTTCGGCACCGCGCACCTTGCCTCCATTCTCCATGTCGAAGAACGCGGCTTCTTCGGAGCCTCCGTCTACTTTGACCGCATAAAGGTCGGCATAGGAAGTCATCTCATAGGGGTGTTTTTCCGCCGTTGAGGGCACTTTGAGGCGGGCAGCACTGCCCATGCCCATGACTTTGTGATCGCCGGCTTTAAGGAATACCACTGGCCGGCGCGGCTGATCGCGCGGTTCATCGACAACGCCTGCCACTTCCCATTCGATGGCATCTTTTACCGTTCGTTCCACGCTGAATTTCTTGCCTTTTTCCGGCAGACCGAATGCCTCTTTAGCGGCATCCTCTATCCACCGTTCGACGAACACCTTGTGGAAGCAGCCGCAAGCCGCAATCGTTTCGTAGAAGAGCGGCGCATTGTCCGCGTCCAGAGTGATGCGCAACACGCAACTATCGATCTCCGCTTCTTCCAGATCCATGGTTTTCATCTTCGGATGGGCAGGATACCAAGCCGTGTAGGTAAGTTGCACGTGATCGTGGCCATCGATCGGCACTTTCTTGACGATGGCGTAAACAATGGGAGAGCCGGTCACATAGGATTTCAGCTTGCCATTGGCATCCCGACGAATGTGAGCCTGACCGATCATGTCGTATTCGGGCGGATACGGAAATCGCTGGGCCTGGGTGTTGATGCGCTGCTGCACAAAAATCGGCGCATAATAACTCACCAAGGTTTCCGGAGTCGCAATTGCCAGTTGCTTCCGGCTCTGCGCCGCGTGTCCTGTGTCGATGAAAAGACAATGCCGTCGCCGCCCACTGCTTTGATCGGGTCCTCGAGTGCCTTCTGATCCAACATGTTCCAGTGGGTCAGATGATCCGAAAGGGTCTGTTTGAATGCTTCACAACCGCAAAAGACCATTCCCGCAAAGAGGATCCAAAGGCCGCGGGCACGCATACTCGAATGGGCTCCTGGCTGGCGCATGAGGCCTCCTTTGGAGAACAGGGCGACAGTCGGTTTGGTCATTCTTGCGTCAGGATGAGAGGAAGGTCTGCCAAGATCGGCTCGATGCTCGCTTCGGTGAACTCGCCCTTCTTGAAGGAATGATTGGCTTTCACGGTGTAGTGGCTGTAGAGCAGAACGGTAACATCGGCATCTGGGGCAATCTTGTAACGCGAGGGGCCATCGGCAGCGTAGGTTGCCAGGATTATCTGAGCTCAGATTATTCTGCTTGGCCATTTGTTCGAGCTGGCCGGGCAATCCTTCGGAGTCGTTGCAGAAGATCGCACAACTGCCCATTGAAGCATCGCCGTGAGCGGCGGTGGCTGCATCGAGGCGCTCGAGCAAGGCGACCAGCTCAGGACTCGATTTGCGTGCGAATATCATTACGACCGGATGAAAGCTGTTCCGGCAATAGAGACAGGACTTCTTGCCTGCGTCCGGCCCAGTGACATTCAAGGGCTCAAATGGCCCCGGCATTTTTTGCCCGACTTGCGGACCGGACTTTGCGGTGCCGGCAGCGAACAGTGGGATCGCGAGCAGCATCAAGACAAAACTAGCGCGTCTAAACATCTCATTTACCTCAACATGTGAAAAGATCAGCTAGTCGCTGTGACAGGAGGGCAATTCGGCAGCGTGGAGGCGAGCCTAATAGCCATGAACCAGAAAAAAGTCCATGGCATTGACTACCTTGCGCTCACTCCGCGCTAAGCACTTGCTCGAAGGCATCAACAACGGAATCCAGGGCTTCGCAGGATACGATGAGCGGTGGCATAATCGTAAGCACGTTGCGGCCTGGCCCCGTCTTACCGAGCAGAAAACCGGCATCTTTCATTTTTTCGAGCACAAGGTCCGTAAGCGCGGCGGCTGGATTATTAGCGCTATCGCGCAGCTCCACGCCGATCATCAGCCCGAGCCCGCGAACTTCGGCGATCTCAGGCCGATGCTGTTGCAACTCGACCAATTGGTTGCGCAAATGCTTTCCCAGCGTGGTGCTGCGTTCACCTAGCAGATTCCGTTGATGAAATGCCAGGGTGGCAAGGGCCGCACGACAGGAGACTAAATTGCCCCCGAACGTGGCGGCCCCTGGTCTGGTGTAATGTGCGGCAATCTCGTCAGTAGTTATGTAAGCAGCTATGGGAAAACCGTTACCCAGCTGCCTTGGCCACCGTAATGATGTCCGGAACGACATTCCAGTGTTCGGTGGCAAACCACCGTCCCGTTCGATTCCAAGCCGTTTGAATCTCATCGGCAATCAGCAAGGCTCCATACTGCGAACACAAGCGGCGAAGCTGCGGCCAGTAATTGTCCGGAGGAACGATGATGCCGCCGTTGCCCTGAATCGGCTCGGCGATGACGGCTGCCAGGGTGCCCCGCTCGAGCAGTTTTTCAAGAGCCGGCAAACTTTCAGGGTCATCCGGCCCAGGGACGGCGTGAGCAGTCACGAGTGGATTCGGGTCGGTGCGCCACATTTCCAGCCCGGTAACACTCATCGCCCCCTTCGTGCGGCCATGCAACCCGTTCTTCGAGATAGGCGCATTCCTGCCGACCGGTGGCCAAGGTGGCGAGAAGCAACGCCCCTTCGTTAGCCTCGCTGCCGCTCGCGCAAAAAAAAACTGCGACGCAGGTTGCCTGGCGCCAGACTCTGCCACCGCGCAGCCAGTTCGAGCATTGGCTCGGTCAAGTAGATCGTCGTGGTGTGTTGAAGCTGGCGCAACTGATCGATGGCGGGTTCGATGATTTCAGGGTTGGAATGCCCAGCGTTCATCACCGTGACGCCGCTGAAGCAATCGAGATAGCGCCGGCCCTCCGCATCGAATAAGTAAGCTCCTTCGCCACGCACCAGCACCGGCGGTCGTTTGTAAAAATGGTAAACACAAGGGACGAGCAAATCCTTTTTGGCGGCCAACAATTCTTGCGACCGGTCCATGATGGATATTTCTTTGTCAAGCAACATTAGATTGTCTCGCTTTAGTGGCCGCCGCCGCGCCTTCGATGATGTCGATGGCAGGCACGATCGGACTCAGTCCCAAATCCGCGACCTGGCAGAACAGAACGTGCAAAGCCGTGCGCACATCGGGGGGCATCCGCTCCGAATCGGCGTTGGCAAACATGGAGACAAACTGCCTGGAACAGGTCCCATCGTCGCCGCGCCCGAGGCGACTCACCCGAGCAAGCACTTCGTCCGCGTGAGCCAGCGCGAATTCCAGGCTGCTGCGAATCGCCGCGCAAATCCGCTCCATGGCCCGCTGTCCCAGGTCGCGGCGAACGACATTCAGACCTACCGGCAGCGGCAATTCGTGACGCTGACACCACTCGGCGCCGAAGTCGACCACCCGCCGCAATCCCATATGGGGGTAGTAGAGTAATTCTTCGTGAATCATTACGCCTGCTTCCAGATCTCCAGCGGCGACGGCGTCGGCGATTTCGTCGTAGGCCATCTCAACAGGGATCGCTTCAGGACAAAGACAACGCAGCAAGAACCAACCCGTCGTGGGCACGCCGGGCACGCCGACGCGACGGCCGCGCAGGTCATTGATGGTTCGTTCGTGTCTGCTGACCAATACCGGACCGTAACCCCGGCCGACACTGGTGCCCACGCTGAGGATCGCATAGCGATAGGCGATTTGTGGGTAGATCACGGAAGAAATGGCCGTGACATCGTATACCCCTTGCAAGGCCGCGCGATTGAGCACGCTCATCGGCTCTCGACTGAATTTCGGGCCATAGCCGGATAATCGAACTCGTCCTGCCTCCAGGGCGTCGTAATAGAAAGCATCGTCGCTGTCCGGCGTATAGGCTATGGTGAGCGGCTTGATAGTTGCCAAGTAATCCTCCTTGATTAGTAGAGACCCATCTGTATGCGTCCGGCCAGCGTCGACGGCGCCTGCGGATTTCGCAAGCCATCTGCGCGAACTCCGAGAGCGACTGCATCGGGACTCGGCGACACCCGCTCCGCCTGATCCCTTTCCAACACTCCCGCCAGCAGGCAACTTTCATCGAGACGATGGAAGAGCACCCTGCCGGCTTGTCCCTGTTTGCACAAACGCGGCGGCCAGTTTCCGGCCGCTTCATCCTCGTGCGGCCAGTCTACGATCTGGAACTGGACTCGGTCGCCCTGGGGGTAATAGTCCATCGCCAGACGGTGGGTATCGGCCATCTCCATGACTACACCAAAAAGTGTGTTGCCGTAACCCGCCAGATGAACCGCTCGCGGGAAGGCGGATCGGAAAGCATTCACCATTTCCGGAGTCAGGCTCATGCCGCCATAGTGGATGCCGTGAATGGCCTCGCGCTGACTGTCGCTAAGACGGGCAGCCAAGGCGGTTAGTGCAGGCGGAGTAATGAAGAGGACCCCCACCTCCTCGCGGCTAATCACGTCGAGGGCCTGGCTGGTAACGTGTTCGAGGTAGCGCTGCCGGGCGGTCGATCCGTCGGCCAGTCGTTTGGCCCAACGGGGGTCGAAGTCGACGCTGAAGGGATCCATGCTGCCCGTCTGCCGGGCCAACTCACGGACCACTTTGCCGATGATGTGCGGGCCGGAAGGGCCGACCCAAAGCCATGGCTCGCCATAAGGAAAGCCCGTCGCGCGTGCCACGCGGAGAAAGGGAGTGACGAAGGCAGCCTGGAATTCGTCGTCGCGAAAGGCGGTTGCGCAAGGCGAGCCGCTGGTGCCGGCTGTTTCTCCGACAACGAAACGCGGCCACTGCCCGTGCAGGGCGTGGGGAATGAAGTCTCGCACCGGAAATCGGCGCAGATCAGCCATGGGCATGCGACCAAGCAGCAGAAGATCATCAATCGTGCGCACCCGGTCGAGAACGTCCCAGCCAAGCTGTTCTTGTCGTCGCAACCAATAGGAGCTTCCCAGTTCAGGGTGAAAGTGCAGTTGAAGTAGATCGCGCAGTCGCTCGTCGTCGGTGAACGTTCTTGTCTCTGGTGATTTTTGCAACTGAATCATCGATTAACTCCTCTCACGTTCGTCCAAGAACCGCGAGATGTTTTCTAAAAGCCAATTCTCGTGCCCGCGGAAGAAGTGGTTGTCGCACTGTCGCCTAATCAGTTGCCTGGGCATGGCGAGCGTGTTGAACCATTTCTCCAGGCTCTGCACGTCGGTGGCGAAGTCGTCCTCCGAAGCGAAGACGAGCAAGGGACTGCTAACGGAGTGGTAGGAATTGAAATCGTGCTTGGTAACCGTCGGAGCGATCAGGACGAGAGCGCGTGGCTTTTCCTCAGGCCGGACGCGGGGCAGCAACGCACAACCGAAACTGTAGCCAATGAGGATAACCGGCAATCCGGGGATGGTTTGCTGAACAAACTCGGTAGCTGCCTGCACGTCTTGCCAGAAGTCCGTCTCACCGGGAGCGTGCGAAGTTTTCCAAAACTGGGCCAGATGCTTGGTCAGATCGATCGACGGCCCCTGGCTGCGTCCAACTCCCCGGTAGTCGAAGCGCAGGGTCAGGAATCCCATCTGGGCCAGGCCGTCGCCCAGGCGGCGCACGACGTTATTGCGCATATTGCCGCCGAGGAGTGGATGCGGTCCGGCAAACACGACAGCGCCCTTGGCACAGCCCGCTTCTGGATAAGCCAGCTCCCCATGAAGGAGGTAGGAGCCGGCCCGGAAGAGAACGCGCTCGGTGACAATCGACGTCTCTTGTGCGGAAAGACCTGGCATTCATCACCTCCGTGCGATGGATCGGAATCAACCCGAGTTGGCTCCATGTGCTCGGCCTTCGTCCCCCACATGGTCCGCGGAGATCGAAGCAGACCATGTAGAGAAGCCCAGCTTCCTGCGCAAGTCTCCCCCACAGGTGGAATTGGATTGCACACACCAATTCGACCCACACTATACAACGAAAACGGCTAGGGGTAGCGGGCGCGCCAAGGCCGAGTTTCTGGAAATCGGCCCAAATCGCTGCGCGAACCTGCACTTGGCCTTGTTCAAGGAGAGGGCAAAAGCTATCTAGCGCCGATTCCGGATAAAGCTTATCTCTTTTCCGTTCCCATACTCCCGAACCCAGGCCATGCCGATGATGGATGCGAAAAAAATGGCACTGGGGTTCGCGCTTTTAGCCTCCTGTCTTGCTTCCAGCGCCTGCGTTCCAGAGTTCCTAGCCCTCAATCCCCAGAATCCCGAGGGAGTGGCGATTGGATCGCCCTCGGGTTCAACACCATTAGGCTCCTCGTCGCCAACGGAAGAAACATCGTTCCGCAGTGCTATATTGGGTAACGGCTGCGAGTCGCCAAATCAGTCACCACGCGAAATCACCTTGAACTCCCATCTTTCCTATCTTCCATTCCTTTTTGAAGAGGGAGCCGTGAGCACGGCCGTTGCCGAAGGTCAGCGGCAGGAACCTAGGGAATCGTTCCTGGACACAAATCCAGTACCATCCTCGCCGGCCCAAGCCATGGAGGCAGCGCCCATTTGCCCGCCAGTCTGGGGCATAGTCGAGATGCGCGGTTATGTATTCGGGGACCACGTCGCCTCCAATGGCGTGGAATTTCACCCCCTCTTCTCCATCAATTTCGACTTCAACCTTTGGCTTTGGCGC
Source organism: uncultured Gemmataceae bacterium (assembly GCA_963748025.1). Taxonomy (GTDB): domain Bacteria; phylum Planctomycetota; class Planctomycetia; order Gemmatales; family Gemmataceae; genus CAVVHZ01. The sequence goes on along the minus strand of CAVVHZ010000033.1, from coordinate 182,030 downwards.
AGGCACGGTCTCTACCTGTTCTCCGAATCGAACTTCTGGGGGCAGAAAGCGGAGCTCGGCGTCACGAACCCAAGCCAGGGTGTTTTCGATTTCAGCAAGCGCGAATTCGACTTCAATGCGGGTTTCGCGTGGAATTATGCTGGGTTCTGGGAAGCCCGAGCGTTCGCCTACTCCTACAACAATCTCAACCGCGGTTGGTCCGAGGTCAGCCCGGGCGGGTTCAACGACGGCATCGGACTGGAAAACCGCTACTACCTCTCGTCCATTTACCAGGATCTGGGCACTCCCGCTTTCGACCAGGCCCGGGCCAGCTTTGTCAGCATTGGCTACTACCCGACAAAGTCGATGATTAACGCCGCCGGGCACGTTTTTGATCCGGCGCCTTTGCGCGGGCTTATTTGACCTGGGAGATCTGGAAAGCCAAATGTTATCTATTTGGCGATTTCGATTTTATTGCCTCGAACTCTTTCACCCCGACACTGCTGAATTTCAATGCGGGAGTCGCATTGCGACCATTTCAAGCCGTGCCGCGCTTGGAATTCCGGATCGGGACCGAAGACACTATCGATCTCCACGGCGACGAGCGCGAATGGAACGGTTACTTCAGCGTGTCCTACGTTTTCTGAAGTCTTGAGCAATTTCTAAGCATAATTCACAGGCCCATTCCTTGAATGGGCACAGTGCCGAAGTTCCTTCCAACAACCGAATCAGTCCCAGTCCTTGGTAGATGCCATTGCAGGTAATTATCCTTTTCTGACATAATCCTCGACGAGGGGGGGTGTCAAGGACGACAAGGATCGCCCGCAGATTGCCCAGTGAATGTCACTGCAAGGAGGGAGGGACATGAACAAGTCCGGCACTGCGCCCCAAACTATTCATCTCGAACAACTCGAACCGCGTTATCTTTTGAGTAGCATGCCGCTGGTCCAGAACCAGGCCCATATCTTAGACTTGAGCAGTCAGAATCGCGTTGGATCCTTGGTGGGTTATCCGCCTCCTTCCTATGCGCCTAGTCAGCGGACCGAGAATAAAAGTATTGTCGAGGGGTATCTTCCCGGCAGTTCCGTCCTTGCTGAGTCGAAGGGCCGAACTGGAGACCGGGACGACCCCGATGACGATGACGACGATGACCACGGGCCAGATCGGGATGACTTACCGCCTGCCGCGATGCCTGCCCAGCTTCCACCCCAATCAGCGTTCGTTTCGGCTCGCACATTGGGCAACGGTAATCCGTCCGTAGCCGGTGACCAAGATGCGGGATTACTCGCTTCTGGCGGGCCGAACGCCTTTGGGCGAATTGCCATGGAATCCTCGGTTGATACGGCCTTCCCGATTCTGACACGGGCTACAGGCAGCCGCTTGACCAATTCTGCGACAAACCTCGATCTTCAAATTGCCGGTTCTTTGGAACCTAGCCCGAATCTAACAGGCGCGCCAAAACCGAGCGAGGCACCCAACCCACAGCCACGCGCACTTCCATCCGCATCGGCCACCGGCGCCGATCGTTGGGACGCACGTCTGGTCAATGTGCTCGGAGACTTGTCCCCGGTGGATGCCGGCATCTTGGAAAAGAGCATCCGTCAGTTCCTGGATCGCATTCAAGACGCGATCGGAGCCGCTCGTGGAGAGGACGGCGAGGAGAGCATTATGCCCTGGATTGCTGCCGCGGCTGTTGCGGGCTTGGCCTGCGAAATCGGGCGTCGCCAGATGCGCCGATCCGCAGGAAGTGCCCATCGAGAGGACAATATAAACGGGATACGCGACGTCCTTTTCCTGAACTTGGATCGCGTTCATGAATAAACCCTTGGATGTGTTGCTGAGCGGTTTGACTACCGGCGATCCGGCTGCGGCGGAGCAGCTTTATCGAGCCATCGAACCGTATTTGCTCACTATTGTGCGGGCGAGGCTCCCGCAGATATTGCGCGCCAAGTTCGATTCGACGGATGTGCTCCAATCGGTCTGGGCTGACGCACTGTGCGGTATTCGGGACGAGCGATTGCAGTTCGATTCTGCCGATCATCTGCGCGGCTTTCTCATGGTCGCAGCTCGCAATCGCTTGATCGACCGTATCCGGCGCTTCGGCAAAATGGCGGCCCGCGAGCAAGCCGGCTCGGACGCCGATCCGTTCCGCTTCTTGCCATCAGCTCAGCCGCGCCCCAGCGAGGAAGCACAGGCTGCAGAAATGTGGGAGCAACTGCTGATTACTTGCCAATCCGAACATAGGCCGATCCTGGAATTGCGACGGCAAGGATACAGTATGGGGGAAATCGGCGCTCGCACGGGCTTTCATCCGGACAGCATCCGCCGCATTCTACGCGGCTTGGCCCGCAAACAGGCTTGCGCTGAACTCACGCCCCTTGCTGAGGGCGAATTGCCATGCCTCGTGTAGCCAGATCATCGGTGCCAGGGCCCCGGGAAGCGGTGGCGCTCAGCCCCGACCCGGCAGATAGCACGGCCGAACTGGCTGCCCGCATGGTTCAGTCCTGGCGCGAAGGCGAGCATATTCTGGCCGAAGCTATTCTCAATGAACGTCCCAAACTTTGGAAAGATCCAGAAGCCGCCCTCGAACTGATTTACGAAGAACTCTGTCTGCGCGAAGAATGGGCCGTGCCGGCGACGCTAGACGAACTTTGTCGGCGTTTCCCGCAATGGCAATCAGAGATTGAAGTCCTTTTCCGTTATCAACGCCTGCTAACGACGGACGCGGAGCAGCCGCGGTTCCCGGGGCCTGGCGATACCGTCGGTGAATTTCTGCTGATAGCCGAGATGGGACGCGGTGCCCAGGGCCGAGTTTTCCTGGCTTGTCAGCCCTTGTTGGGCGGCCGCGAGGTGGTCCTTAAGATCGTGCGCAAACACAACGGCGAACATCTCCGCTTGGCCCGTTTGCAGCACACCCACATTGTGCCGCTTTATTCGGCGGCTGATGATCCCCAGCGTGGGCTGCACGTCCTGTGCATGCCCTATTTCGCGGGCGCTTCCTTGGCACAACTGTTGGAGGCAATGCGCCGGCGGCCACTCAGTGAAAAGAGCGGACGCTTCTTGCTCGCGACGCTCGATCAGATTAATCAGGACCTCACGCGCGCGATGCGCCGCAACTGCGGCATGCGGCCGCTCGGCAGTTCCTCGAAGCGGCATCTTACACCGAATCGATCTGCTGGATCGGCGCTTGTTTGGCTGACGCCCTCCAATATGCCCATGAGCACGACCTCGTCCACTTGGACTTGAAGCCGTCTAACATGCTCCTGGCTGCGGATGGTCAGCCGATGCTTCTCGACTTCCACCTGGCCCGGCGGCCAATGCAACGCGAAGAGATTAGCGCGGAAGGCATTGGCGGCACGCCGGCCTACATGTCCCCCGAACAGCACGCTGCCTGGTCTGCCTTGCGCCAGCGTCGCCAACCACCTTTCGATGTAGACACACGGAGCGACATTTATTCTCTCGGGGTCGTGCTTTTGGAAGGGTTGACGGGCGTCGCGCCCGGCGACTCCGGGCAGCCGCCCCGCGAAAAACTTCAGAAGGCCCAGGTGAGCCCGGGACTGGCCGATATTGTCTGCAAATGTCTCGATCCCGTCGCCGGCGAGCGCTACGCTTCCATGAGACATCTCGCCGGTGACTTGCGCAGACACCTGGCCGATTTACCGTTGCTCGGCGTCAGGAATCGGAGTCTTCGCGAACGCTGGCATAAGTGGCGCAAGCGGCGCCCTCATGGTATGGCCGTTTCTATCATGATGCTCTCCTCGATAGTGGCGCTGGCAGCGGTTTGCCTGGCTGGCATAAGCCAATTCCGTCAGAGAGTAAAGCAAGCCGAATCGGCACTCCGAGACGGTCGCATGCAGATGAGCCAGAATGAGTGGGAGGGCGCCGCGCGATCGCTCGCTCGTGGCCTAACGGTAGCTCATGGCCTCCCCTGGGCCGGCGAACTGACCGCGGAATTGCGCCACGATGCCGAACGAGTAAAGCAGGCCCAGCGCGCCGTGGAGGCGGTGGCCATGCGTCGCCTGTTGCACGACCTGGCTGACCGGATTCGATTTTTCGCCGACGGCAACGCCGGCACTGCGAGCAGGGCGTTGGCCCTCGAGCCCGCCTGCATGCTTCTTTGGGAGAAACGCCGGCAAATCATTGCCAAACTGGTAGGCGAAGAAAAGAGTATGGTCGATGCGGAAGCCAAGACGGACCTCTTCGACCTGGCTATCTTTCTCGCTGATATGCAAGACTTCTCTGCCTCTGCGCCACGCCACGACAGCCGCCAAGAGCGTGGAGATCCTGAATCAGGCTCGAGCACTTTTCGGCCAAACCCAGCGTTAGATGCGGAACTTTTGCGCCGGGATGCCAGGACGGCCACCAACGAACAGATTCCGCGAACCGCCTGGGAAAATCTAGCGGTAGGCAGAGCTCGCCTCAAAGTTGGTGATCTTACCCAAGCATCGAGCTATTTCGAACAGGCGGTGCGACTCGAACCCCATGGCCTCTGGCCTAATTTTCTTCATGGCCAATGTTGCTACCGCCAAGGTCGCTTCTCGGAGGCGGCAAGGGCCTTTAGCATCTGCATTGGCGCAGCTCCCGATGCGTGGGGATGCTTCCATAATCGCTCGCTGGCCTTAACTGCATTGGGAGAGTTCGGCCCTGTGCTCGCCGATTGCGAACGCGCAGTGCAACTGGATCCAAGACCGGCCGAGCCTCATCTTCAGCGCGCTCTGCTCCGGCTACACAACTGGGAGTTTGCGGGCGCTGTCGCGGATGCGTTGGCCGCCGCGTCTTTGGCAGCCGGTCATCACAGATTTGGGAACGAGATACCGACCGAAAGGAATTCAGAATCCAAGATGCCTTAAGATTCCGTAAGTGCAAAGAATTCGTCCGAGCCCAGAAGGCCCGCCTTGACGACCGCTTCGGAATTGCCCCGTGCCATCAGATTGGACCACACTGCCAAGCCGCCGGGGTCGGCAGATCGATGGAGAATCGCCAGGTAGTCGCTTTGTACCTGCGTCTGAGCAGCTTCGGGACTGCCTACCACCGCCTGGGCGATTTGGAATCGTGCAGCCAAGGATGGCGCTGCGGAGAGTTGCTGTTCCAATGCGATCTGCGTTGCTGGATCAATGTTGCGCAAGAGCACGTTCTGGTAAAGGCCGGTCAGAAATCCGCTGGTCATTCCGCCAGAGTCAGCAAGGTACTCCTGCGAACTCAGTATCGCGGCCGTGGCTGCCTCCAGGCTGCCGCCGCTTCCCAGCATGGACGAAAACGCATTCAGCCCGCCAGGGTCTGCGTGACGTCCCAGATAACGCACGTAGAGTTGGTCCACCAGTCGGTTTCGACCTTCCAAACTGTTTTCAATCTCCAAGGCGATTTGGGCCCTGCTCGTCCCGCTACCGAGTTGAGTGACCCAGCTCGATGCTCCGCTCGCCTCCGCGGGGCGGCCGAGCAATTGTTGATAGAGCCCCGTCACGAAACCTTCATTGGGATTGGTTGCGACTATGACTGTGCTTGGGATCATCAATTGCACGCCGGTCGCGGTCGTTACGATTATCGTGATCGAATAATTGCCCGGCGCTGCGTACGCATCAGTTCCCGTTACTAAGTAGCCGCCGGAGCCATTTGGAGAAAGCGTGCCCGGTGACGATTGGCCGTCTCCCCAGTTGATGGTGGCTGTCGCTCCTTGGGAAGTTGGAAGGGTGACATTCGCAACGGAACCGGCAAACACCGTGCCTTGAACGGCACTGACCGCAAGGCTGGTCCCGCTTCCCAAAGCGGTTGGATCCATTCTGCCGATACTGGCATTGCCAGTAGCGTTGTTTGCAAACGTCGTGAACCAAAGATTGTTGTCAGGCCCCGTCGTAATCCCGTCCGCTATGATGCCCGGAGCCAAATTGAATTGGCTGACGACGCCTTCGGTCGTGATCCGGCCGATAGAGCCGTCGAAAGTGTTGCCGGTGAACCAGAGACTGCCGTCAGGGCCTGCAGTAATGTCCCACGGACGTGAATTTGCGGGTAGATCAAAGAGAGTCAAGTTTCCATCAGGAGCAAGTTCGCCAATTTGACTATCTGCCTGGAGAGTAAACCAAAGATTACCGTTCGATCCGACTGCAAGCCTGGACATGGAGTCGTTGGGATCGATTTGACTCGAATCGAATGTGTATTCGGTCACCTGTCCCGCTGGTGTGATCTTGCCAACCACCTGATCGGAATACTCAGTGAACCACATGTTTCCGTCCGGACCAGCAGTCAGATAGCCGATGGGGAATTTCGTTTTCGGCTGGAAAAATGTGATTGTCCCCGTGGAACTGATAGTGCCTATTCCATCAGTCGTTGTGAACCACATCTCACCGCCGACGCCTGGCGCAATAAACTGAAGATCTGTGGCAAGGCCGGTGGGCAGCGTCAAAGGAAAATAGGAGAAAACGCCGTCAGTCGTTACTCGGCCAATCTGACTGGCGCCGGGACCCGTGAACCAGATCTCGCCGTCGGCGCCAACAGCAAAACTGGGATCAGCCAAAGACGGATCGGTATAGGACGATATGTCGCCTGCCGGTGAAATCTTGCCGATCCGATTGGAAAAAATCTCATCGAACCAGAGATTGCCGTCGGCGCCCGTCAAGATCTGATCGGGCCTCACATCTGGAGCATCCAAATGGAATAAGGTTATGCCCGGCGCGATGGCTTGCCCGGGGCTGGACAAGAGGCAGCGCTCTTCTAAAGTCTCGAAAGAAGGACGCAATCTGGCTGCCGACCGGCACTTGCGTCTTTTGGCCACAAAACTGGGAAAAACACCTGGAGAGTTGGCGAAGGGCATAGGTAATCCTCGGACGATTCCAGTCGCTGCACTGTCTGTTCACGATTTCGATTGACGCATTGTTGGGCGATCGACGGCGCATCCGCCAACGAGCCATGCCGCCTCCATGGGTCCATTATAACTAATCCCGCGAAAGACATGATTTAGGTTACATCTCATGAGCGGGCTAGATATTCCTGAGAAGAGGCGAGATCGGCGACAATTTCTTCCGTGGCAGCGCCATCTTGCAGGGCGTCTTCGAAGAACTGCGATCCGGCGGAATCAGCCGGACGATCCAGTAATCGCTCGTATAGAGATTGCACTTCGAATCGGGCGCCTTCGTCGCTGTAAAACAGGGAACGCGCAACGACGGCGACAGGAACTCCATCTTCGATCGCTTGCGCCGATGCCAGTGCCTCACCGGGGTCGGCTTGCCTGCCCAACAGATCTTGAAAGAGAGCTGAGACGACATCGCCCACAGTACCGTCATGGAGCCGCACATACTCCGGGGAGCCAAGCAGGTTCAGTGCGATCATGTCTGTAGTCCCGCCAGCCGCCAGGTAATTTGACCAAAACACCAAGCCGGCAGGGTCGGCCGATCGGTGCAAATAGGTGGCATAAAGAGCCCCAATGGTATGGGTGTGATATTCCGTGCTCTGTAAGAAGCCGGTAACGATTTGGCTCTGCGTCATGCCTCCTTGATCGAGAGAGCCGGCCCAGGCATACAAGCCGGCGCGGTCCGGGGCTCGTCCCAAGAGATCCTCGTACAGATGAGTGACGAAGAGCTGGCTTGCCTGACTGGGCGGATCGGCCACGATGCAAGCCAGAACGGGAGCGCTCGACAAACCACTGCTTTCATAGCCGGCAACGATGAGCTTGCCATCGGACTGGAGAGCCATCCCAGTTAAAAGGAATCCTGTCTGCGTAAGGGCGAGAGTGGTGTCAGTTTTGAAGCTGGAATCGACTTGGCCGTCGGGAAGATAGGAGGCTAAACCGCCGGACGACGTATCGGGAATCGCAAGGCTGGAATCCTGATCTAGCCACCCGTAAACCGCGATTTGCCCGCCAGGTTGGATGGTTAAGCTCCCTGCAAAATCAGCGGCAACTTCTCCGTTCTTGCCAAAGCTCGAATCCAGACTTCCGTCAGAATTGAGACGAGCCAAGAGGGGCGCTGCCCGAGGGAAAAACACCTCCCGTACTAACCAGGATTTTGCCGTCAGCCTGGAGTGCCAAGCCTTCTCCGCCGCCGGTGGAAAAGTAAGGGGAGGGATCGATTTCAGGAAATTGGACGACTCCATCGTCCCCGAACGATTGATCGAGGGTACCGTCCGCACCAAATCGTAACACTTCCGCGGGTACGCCAGCGTACGGCATGGGCCGTCCGATGACCAGAATCTGGCCGTCGGGCTGCAATACCGCATTCGAGTTTCCTGGATCGACGCTGACTCCAGCAACGGACCGAATTCCACCTGATCCGAAACTAGGATCCAAGCTGCCGTCGGCGTCGTAGCGCACTAATTCGAGAGGTCCTTGCGAATACAATGTCCCCGGCATCGCGTCGGATCCATCGCCGATCACCACTATTTTGCCGTCCGGTTGCAAGAGGACATCAGAAGCGCTATCCCCCGCCGGGCTGATCGCGGTTTGGACGACGCCGCCAATGCCGAAGCTGAAGTCCAGGCTGCCATTGGCGTCAAACCGTGCCAGAAAAAGACTCGTCAGCTCTCCGGGACCACCGGGGTTCTCAAAAGTTCGTCCGCCGGTCACGAGGATTTTGCCATCGGACTGAACGGCGACAGAAGTGGCAACGTAATCGCCAAAATAAGGAGTGATAAATCCGTCCTCTGCGAAACTTGGATCGGACGCACCATCGGCGTCGAAACGAGCCACCAAGAAATCGGGATGAGCGCCGTTCAGTGAGGTGTTCACGAAACCGATGGCTACGATCTTCCCGTCTGCCTGAACTGCTACGGCAGTAAAGGCGCCCTCCACGAATCCGGAGCCCAGCGCCAATGCTTCAACGCCATTAGTGCCGAATGAAGGGCCCAAAATGCCCGGAGCCGGCTCCGGGCCGGGCAATGAAGCGGCATCCAGAAGCGTTCGGTCTTCGAGGCGTTCGACGAACGGCCGATTCCTGGCCCTTATTTGCCTCCTGCTGATTTGCATCGAGCGACTCCGGCTTTCCTTTACCGGCTCGACCGAAGCTGCCCAGTGATGTTTTGGTGAGCCGATAGGGCCAAATTGTTTGTTGGCTCGAGATGATAGTCGAGAATTGCTTTTTACGCCAGATCAAGCATTTGCCTTAGGTGCCTTGCTCACTGCGGTTTCTTGCTCGCTATTCCTGGTGGCTGAATATCGATGGGAGGAAGGATAGGCTGGCTACCCGCTTCCAGCTCTCGGCGTAGCGTCTTCGCCTTGGGCGGATTGCAGGGCAAGCGTACCAGCGATTCGAGTGTATCCAGGGCAGGGGGTGTCTCCGTCTGGCCGGAGGCGAACAGGTCCTCGGTTTGTGAGAGGTTGGCAACTTCGACCACAGAATTCCACAGTTCCCCGAGAATGCCCGTGTAGGCCGTCACAGTTTGTCCCAGGTTTTGTTGGCCTTGGAGCAGGGCACTAAATCCTACCTTGTCGGTTTGCAGCTCATACTGTTGGTAAAGGCCGCGGAAGGCCATCACCTGATCGGGCAATATGTGATTCTTGTAATAATCGAGCAGCTTGCGACTATTATCATAGCGCTCGAAAGCTGCCGCGAGTCGAGCCGCCAGTTCATTGCTGACACGAGCTCTCTCCAATTCGGTTCGGGCCAAAATCGCTTCAGCGCGACGGATTTCCCCCTGGTTGCGATCGAAAATCGGTACCGGCACCCCAATCTGCACGTTTTGGGTGAAATTGTTGGGGTGCATCGTGTAGTCCTTTTGCAGGGCGATTTGCATGTGAATGTCGGGGATCGCGGTGACTTGTGCGAGTCGAAGATTATAGCGCGCTTTCAATACGCTGTTGGCGGCACTCAAGACGTCGGTGTGCCGGGCGTTGATGCGCTCGAGAATGCGCTGGTACTCGAAGACCGGCGCGGGGGCATCGACTCGACCCGCCAGTTGCGTCGGTGGCATAGAAGGGTTTCCCAAGCTGGCAGCTAACTGCTTCCAAGCCGCCTCGTAGCGATTGCGCGCCTGAATGAGGCTGCCCCGGGCCTGGAACGAAAGCACGCGCAACTGGAGAGGCTCATAGGGAGCCGCCAGCTGGGCGAACACTTGGTCGGTCCAAATGCCATAGGCTTCGTCGGTGAAACTGGTCAAGGCATAGGTCGATTTGAACGTCTCCTGGGCAACCAGCACGGCGAAATAATTGCTGCGCACTTGGGACGCTATCTCTATTTGGCCCGCCGCAGGGCAAGCTCGGCATTAAGCACATCGATGCTGGCGGCTGCCTGTGCCAGCTTCAGTTTGCCCGCGGTCTTGATGGTTTGCTGGATATAGCCGCCTTGCTGTCCCGCGGTGTCGGCCTCGCTGATAGTGTCGGCTTCGAAGCCAACGATGGGGTTGGGATACAAGCCGGCCTGAATGGCAGCACCGCGGGCCGCTTCGATATCGTGTTGCGCTTGACGCAGGACAGGATTGCCATCTTGAGCCATGCGCTGCAAAGCGCTCAGCGACAGTGGCTGCCCATCGGGGCCGGGCTGGGCCGTCAGAGGCGGACCGAGCGGGGGCAAGGGCGGAAACAGCTTCTTGATGGCTGCTTCTCGTTCCATTGGATTGCTTGGCGTGATGGGCGGCAGCCGCAGTGGGGCAACATCGGCTCCAGGCAAATCATCCGGAATGCGCAAGCGTCCCTGGCGGGGCGGCTGATTAGGCACGAGTTCGGTCTTGCCGGAAGCGGATCCGGAAACGCTTTGTTGAGCGAAGCCGGCTGAGGCGGTTATTCCCACCAAAGTGCAGGCCGCCAACATGGTTCTGGCGAAGCATCGGACGACCTGGTATTTCATGCCGCCGTTCCGAAAGATGCAAAATGGGCAGCTCCAATCGGTAATATCGGCAAAAGGGGACTGATTACGGAAGGAAAAATGGCTGGGAAAGGAGCGATGCAACTTGCCGGCGATGTTTATTGTCGCAGACGTTTGGACATCCCCGTATTGCCGTCCCCCGGCGGACATCTGGACGCGACGCCACGGCCGCGATGACGAAACTGTATCCAGTGAGCCTCCCACATTAATTAGTGAGCCTCCCACGTTAGTGGGGGGAGGCCGCGGAAAACTCCCCCCACTAACGTGGGAGGCTCGCTAAATGTGACTGTGATGAGGCTCGCTAGACGCTAGATATATCAAGTGGGAGGCTCGCCAGGCTTATCCTCCCTATGCATCGTGTCGCCCATCTTGGGAGGCGCGGCCCCCGGAACGCTGGCTCCGGGGAGGCCCCACGCCTGAAACCATGTGGTTCATGGTGTGGTGGAACATATGGCAATGAAACATCCAATCGCCCGGGTTGTTGGCAATGAACTCGAACTCGCGCACCTGGTCCACGCCGAACAAGACATTATTCGTAGGCATCCACGCCGTTTCGGGAATGCGGCCGCCATCGGCGCCCGTGATCCAGGCAGTGTGGCCGTGAAAATGAATGGGGTGATGATCCATGGAACTGAAATTCAGCATGCGGATGCGCACCCGGTTACCAGCAATCTCGAATTCAGCGGCAATCGTCTTTACCTCTGGGAAGGGCCTGGCAGCCATGCGGTTAAATGGTGCTTCAGGCTAACCCCGACTTACCCAGAGCGGCCATTTTCACTAACTTATCATTCTGTTTAGAGTATGATTGGGAAAGCCATTATTAGGCGATCCACGTTCTGGAGTGAATAGTTGTGCCGATTGAATCCCACCTTGCCTGCCCAGGAACCTACCCGAATGAAATCCTGCCGTAACCTGGGTTTGCGCCGAAAGTTCAAGAACGAGAAAGGCGAGTTCTTGTTCTTCTCGGCATCGTTCCAAGAGCAAGACTAGGGCAGCCTCAAGTTTTTGAGGGACTCTCCATGAAAAACACAGTGTCCCGCCGCCGTTCCCGCACCCCTTTTCGCCCGCGTCTAGAATCCCTGGAAACCAGGCTCACGCCGACAACTTACACCGTCTCCAGCCTGGCCGATTCGGGCGCGGGTTCTCTTCGTGCGGCGATCACTAGCGTCAACGCCGACACCACGCCCGACGTGATCGATTTCTCGGTTGCGGGCGTCATTCAGTTGACGTCGGGCGCCTTGCCGGCCATCACCAACACGGTCAATATCGACGGCACGACGGCACCGGGATTCACCAACGCCCCGGTAGTCGAAATCGATAACAATGGCTTTGCGGGTCTTACCACTACTCTAAGTGGTTTCAATTCCACTCTCGCTTCCCTGAGCATCGTGAACGCCTCGGCCCCGGGGTGACGCTCGACGCCGACAGCATCACGGTGCTGGGCAACTATATTGGCATTGCTCTCGATGGAGGGGTAGCCGCCAACACAGGGGCCGGTGTGTTCGTCGAGGCTTACAGTGGTGATACCATCGGCGGGACCACCGCTGTGGCTCGCAATGTCATCAGCGGCAACGGTGGAGACGGAATTGACCTAAATGGGCTGGCTACCGTCGAGGGGAATTTCATCGGGACGGATCCCACCGGGCAAGCGGCCGTAGCCAACCAGGGCAACGGCGTCACGGTTTTCAGCGGCGGCAACATCATCGGCGGCTCGGCGTCCGGCGCTGGCAATATCATCGCCTTCAACAGGCAATCCGGCGTCCTTGTGAACACCGGAGGCGGTATGCGCGATTCTGAGCAATGCCATCTTCAACAACGGTTCTCAGGGCATCGATCTCCAAAATGGTGGCAATACGGGTATACCGGTCCCGCAGCTCAGCTACGCTGTGGAGTCGCCAGGCTCTACGACCGGTTCTGTTCAGGTTCAGGTTGGAGGCCTTCTAACCGTCCAGCCCGATTTCCAGTCCGATTTTACGGGAACAGCGACCTTCACGATCCAGGTGTTCGCCAATTTGGCCGGCGTGTCCCAGGACCAGGGCCAGCTTTTCTTGGGTAGCGTGCAGGTGACCTTCTCCTTCCAGCCGGACCGTCCCTTCCATGGGGTCGCCCCGTTTACTCTGAGAAATGCTTCGGTGCCGGCAGGCGCAGGCACGACATTCACCGCCACGGCCACCGGCGAGAGTAATACCTCAGTGTTTTCCAACTCCATCGGCCTCAGCACGGCCAACCAGGCCTATGTGGCCACTGTCTATCAGCTTCTGCTGAGCCGCGTTCCTGATCCGAGCGCAGCCGCATGGGTCAACGACCTGAACATCGGCGTGTCGCCGGCCAGCGTGGTGCTGGCCATCGAAGCCAGCCCCGAGTATTTGAGCGACCAAGTCAGCCTCATGTATGAGCTGTACCTGCGGCGCGCAGCGGACGCAGGCGGCTTGCAGTTCTGGGTGAGCTTCTTGCAGGCGGGCGGCACGCTCGAGGAAGTCGCTGCCTCGCTCGTCAGCTCGGAGGAGTCCTATTTTTTGCTAGGCAGCACCAATCAATATTTCATCGCAGGATCCCCGGGCATCCCCTCAGGCCTCTATCAAGATGTCTTGAATCGCAATCCCAGCGACGCGGAGGTCGCGGGCTGGGTGACCCTGCTCGACAACGGTACTTCCCGGTTCGACGTCTCGCTGGCCTTCCTGACCTCGCAGGAATACCGCACCAATCTAGTCCAGGCCGACTACATGACGTTCCTATTGCGGCCGGCCGATCCAAGCGGTCTGACGGCGTTTGTGAACGCACTGAACGCCGGCGTCACGGATCAAGAAGTGCTCGCTCAGATCTTCGGCTCGCCCGAGGGATACCAGCTCTGGTCCTGATCCGGAGCTGTAGCCGCGTTCGCCAGAACGCGGGCCGGCAGAACCGGCAACTTACAGATCGTCCTACGCTCGGAGTCACCCGCGTTCTGGCGAACGCGGCTACGAGGTACAGCTTGGAGCCCCCCGCGTTCTGGAGAACGCGGCTACGGCGTACAGGTTCCGCTACCAGAAATTGACGCGACACCCGCCCTTAACAAAGAGGCTCTCCCATGAAGGTCAACAGTTGGAACAATTGGTTCAGAACCATACAGTCGCTCGGCACTCGTGCTCGGCGAAGCCGGCGCCCGCCGCGTCGCCCCTATTCCAACAAACCGGTAGTGGAAGGCCTGGAAGAACGTGTTGTGCCGGCCTTTAGCCTGACCGTTGGCGCGGGCCAAGCCACCATGGACGTGTCGAGCGTTTCCGTACTCGGCACCACCATCTTTACGCCGACTGCCTCCGGGGCCTTTCTGAATGCCAACGATATCCTCACGGCATTGGACTCGGGCAACGCCGAGGTAACCAGCGGCGCGTCCGGAACCGAGGCCGGCAATATCACCATTGCTTCGAGTTTGACTGGGCCCAACGGGCTGAACAATGCTCTGACGTTCGAATCCGGGACGGGCGTCAATCTCGTCGGGAACATCACGGTGAATGCTGATCTTGTCCCGGGCACCGGCGGCACCTTGCCTCTGACAATCGCTGCCACGGGCACTCTCACCTTGAACGCCAATGTGAATGCCGGCTCGGCTGCCATGGCGTTAACGGCAACGAACGGCTCGATTGTTCAGATCGGCGGCACGGTGCAAAACAGCACCGGCCTCAGTCTGAGCGCCAATTCAGGAATAGCCAGCAGCGCGACTCCTTTGCAGACGCAAGTGAGCAATTTGGTTGCGGAAACTTCGACGGGCGGAATCTTCATCAGCAACTCGAACAACCTGACTGCGCTGACCATCGGCTTTACCGGCGACCCCTTCCAGGGCGTGCAGGTCACGGGTGCTGCGGGCGATATCCAAATCGTCAACAATAACAGCATCACCATCAACGGGAACGATGAAGTGGTCAACGGACCACACAATGTCACCATCGATGCCAACGGCGCCAGCTCGAACCTTCTGACGGGAGGCAATAACGATTTCAATGGCTCGACGGGCGGCAGCCATTCAGGCCGGCGCCGCGCTTACCCTGTCCGCAGGCCAGGACGTTCTTGTCGGGGACGCCGGCATCGGAACCAGAGGCGATGTCGTCGGCATCACGAGCGTTTCCATTACCGCGGGCCGCAATGTCATCGTCGACGAGGGCAGCATTCTCGCTTCCGGCGATGCGGGCAATAACGGTTCGGTTACCGTGGCAGCGAGCGGCAACATCTCGGTGTTGGATGACGGCAGCTCCGCATTCATCGAAACGGCAAACGGTCCGATCAGTCTGACCACCGGCGCCGGCGACACGTTCACCAATGGCAGCGCCAACGGCGTGATCTCCGATTTTTCCGGCTCGGGCGGCGGCAACATAACGATCAGCGCCGATGACATCGTTCTCGATGGCAAGGTCGACGCAGGCGCTGGGATCGTCACCCTGCAACAGGCCACGAGCGCCACCGCGCAGGCGATTGACCTGGGCGGCGGCACGACCTCGGGCGATCTCGATGTCAGCAACGCCGAGCTCGCACAAGTCACCGCCGGCATCGTGCGGATCGGCCGAATGGACAATATGGGCAATATCGTTATCACTGCCGCCGTGGCCGCGCAGCCTGGATTCAGCACGCTTTCGCTACGCACCGGCGGATCGACCACGGAAACAGGCACGGGGGCAATCTCGGTCACCGATCTGGCAATCGATTCTTATGGCGGCGTCGACCTCAGCGCCAATGCCAACGCTGTCTTCTTGTTGGCCGCCAACGCGTCGATGTTTTTTCCTTCCGGAGCCGCGTTTGACTTTCTCGATTCCATCAGCCTAACGGTCGGCACGGTAGATGGGGTCACCGGCCTGAACGCCACCGGTGCAGTTGCTCTTTCCAGCAGCGTGGCTGGCACTTCTCTCACCGTGAGTAACGCGGTTACCTCTGACGCCATCGTCTTCACCTTCGACAATATGACTTTCGCGGCTTCGGTTGGTTCACAGGGCGGAAATGTCACGCTCAATGCATTCAGCAGCGGTCAGCTCGATCGATCTTGGCGGGGTCAATGCTCCGGGCACGCTGGGCTTGAGCGTAGCCAGCCTCAATAACATCGGTCCGAATGTGGGGCAGAGTACACTACAAATCGGCGATGGCGCTACCGGTAATGTCTCGATCAGCGCCGCGCTTAGCTTTAGCCTGGTCAGGGAGTTGATTATTGACTCGGGCGCCGGGATCGTAAACAGCGGCGGGTCTTTGGCGGTCTCCTACCTGGCTCTTGAGGCCACTACCGGAATCGGGGATTCCCCCGCCCTGGCGATTGGCGGCGCCTCCCTGGCTTTCTTCAACTCCACGAGCGGCGCCGTGAATATCACTAGCACCGGCGGCTTAGGCATTGCCGCGGTCGGTCCCTTGTCGACATCCGGCAACGCGGGCGGCGCTACCGACCTGATCGCCACCGCCGCCTCGGACCTTTACGGCGACATAACCATCACAGTCAATTTGACCAGCAATGGCGATCTCAGCATCACTGCCGTCGATATCACGGTGTACCCCAACGTTTCGGTGTCTTCCACATCGGGTAATGTCAAACTCGTGGCATCGGGCAACGCCGGCTTCCAGCTTGGCGGCTCCGTGACTTTTTACCAGCAGTCTTTGGTTCAAAGCGCCACCGTCGTTATCGACTTTGGCGGCAGCGGCAAAGGATACGGGTTGATCCAGGGATCGCTTCAAACCACGGCGGCGAATAGCATGCCCGAAATCGATGGCGGCAGCGCCGGCACTATCCTGACGATCGATTACATATCTGGGGTCACATTGCCGGAAGGGCTGAATTTTGACGGCGGATCAGGGAGCGGCAACAGCTTGACGGCGTCCGATATCGACAGCACCACATCTCACACTTACGCGATTAGTCTGAACAGCATCGTTCGCGACAATGCTCAACCCGTACTGTACTCCAACGTATCCTCCGTGACGGTGGCGGGGGGCAATCTCGGCAATACGTTCTCCGTGACCCCCGTGGTTTTGCCGTTCTCCGGGTTCAATCCAGGCACTAGCGAACCGGCCGTAACGTTCGACATTCAGGGCGGCGCTTCCGGCGGCGCCAGAATCCTCCTGTCAGTGCAACGAATACGCTCACTTACATCGCTGAATCGGAACCGGTTGGAACATTTGGCGGCTCATACGTTGGAGGCTTATCGCAAAACGGAAACCGGCTGCTCACCTACGAGGCCGTCTCGGTCATCAATCTCGACAATACCGCTGCCGTCAATGCCCAAACCGGGCCTAATACCGCCGACCGCGCCACGGCGTTCAACGGCTTGAACGCCAACGAGTCGCTTTGTCCAGGCGCTCTATCTGGACGCTCTCCAGCGGGCCGGCTCGAAGCCCGAGCTCGACTCCTGGGCAGCGATCTTCAATACTCCGAACATCACCCAGGAACAGGCTCAGGCCCTGATTGCCACCGGCATCGACCATAGCGAGGAGGCGCGGGATGCACTGGTAAAGAGCTGGTATGTGACTTACCTGGGCAGGGCAGCCCAGGGCGGCGAAGAACTATTCTGGGTAGGTGAGTTGCTCCAAGGCGCGACTGAGGAGCAGGTGCTCAGCCAAATCCTGGGGTCCGCCGAGTTCTTCAACCGGGCGAAACGTTGATATCTTCCGGAACACAACAGCAGCGCTTCGTGCAAGCGCTCTACCTGGTCTTGCTCTACCGGACAGGATCGGCCGACGAAGTACAGAGTTGGGTCAATCTACTGCCGGCTTTTGGTCCACAAGGAATCGCTGCCGCGTTCCTGGCCAGCAGCGAGTTCCGCATGTACCAGTTCCAGGGCTATTACAACACCCTCTTTTTCAGGCCTGGCGATACGGACGGCCTCCAATACTGGGCCAACACCAGCGCGAACATCGACGCCGTTTGCATAGCCTTCCAGAGCACCAGCGAGTTCTACACCAACGGCTAGACCGAACGCACGGAAGTGCGTCGAGAGATCAATGCCTGGCGATTACCTTGGAATACGCCGCTCTCGCCGCATCGCAAACTTCAGAGACGGGGTCGCCCCTGGCAAGGGCGGCCAAGGAAACCGCGGCTCTCTTGGCAGAAGGGCCGACCTCGCCCAGAGCTATGCAAGCCCCGCTGCGCACCGAGGGGTTTCGGCTCGAGAGAGCGTTAATCAGGAGAGTGATAGAGTCCCTGACCTTAACGATTTTGCCCAGCGCGGTGCCGACTTGGTTGCGTTGCACCTTGTCTTTGGGCCCCAGATCTTCCAAGCATGCGAGGAGATTGGGGACCGCGTCCTTGGCAGCAGGGCCAATCTCCCCCAGGGCAACCGCCACCTCGATGCGCAGGTCCTTATCCTCGCCTTTGAGGGCCTGTGCCATAGCTGAAACCACCGGTTTGGTCCCGACGCCAATGGATGCAAGGGCCTTGACCGCATTCTTCCGAACATCCTTATCGGAATCGCTCAAGACGTTGGCCAGTGCTTCGGCGGCAGGCTTGGCGTCGGGCCCAACTTTTGCCAAGGCCACTGCGGCCTCCTTGCGCACCTCAACGTCGGAATCACCGAGGGCGGCCGTAAAACTCGGAATGGCCGTTTTGGCCTCGGTTCCCAAACGAGCCATTGCCCCGATGGCGGCCCGGCGCACGGCATTGTCCGTGCCTTTGAAAGCTTCCATCAGTGCGGGCAATGCGGCCTTGGCCCGATACCCCATTTTTCCCAAGGCGCGGCGCCGCACGCGCGCACTTCGGAATCCGGTTGCTTGAGCATGCTGGTTATCAGGGCCACATCGGCAGCGCCAGGTTGTCCATATTCTCCAACGCCATGGCTGCCGCCACGCGCACTTCGTGTTCGGAATCTTGCAAAGCAGTCGTGAGAGCCGGCACAATGGTATCCTTGCCATTGCCACCCATTTTTCCCAGGGAACGCACGGCGTTTTGCCGGACTTCCGGATGCTTGTCCTTGGCAGCCTCGGCCAGGAGCGCCAGCAAAGATCCCGCGTCCGGGCCAAGCATTCCAATGGAAGCAGCCGCGTACACCCGAACTTTGGTGTTCGGGTCCTTGATGGCGTGGCGCAACAAGCCGATGTCTTGCTTCGCGGGCGGCCCAATTTTGGCCAGCGCGTCCGCCAGCATGCCACACGTCACATCGTTTTGCTCATCCTCCAATACTTTGAGCAAGGCCGGAATTGCCAGCTTGGCTTCTGCGCCGATATTTCCCAGGGCCTGAGCTGCTTGGGCCCGGAGCTGGTTCTTGGCGCCTTCCAGACTTTTGACCAGTAAGACGATGTCGTTGGGATTGCTGCCGACTCTGAGCGATCGGGTTTCGCGCTTCCATGCGAAACCTTGCTCGCGGCAATATCTTTCGATCAAGGCGATGGCCTGGCTGACATCGACGAACTGGTTCAGCGCTTGAACCCCAATCAACCCCGCCTGCGTAACGCCAACCAGCTCGCCGCGGCCGTTCACCAGGGGGCCGCCGCTGTCTCCCGGATTTGTTGCGTTGGTGGCTTCGATCATCTTGGCGTGATGCATGCCATCTTGGTCCTTCCAGTCCTTTTCGTAAGCTTTTACCCGCACTTCCCCCTTCAAATAGCCCCACAAACCTCCACTCGCTCCCGTAATTCCTATCGAATGCACCGTCTCGCCGAAGTCCGCACCTTGGTTCGCCAGCGCCAATGCTTCGATTCCCTCGGGCACTCTATCCAATTGAATCAAGGCCAGATCGCATACCTGGTCTTGGGCAACCACGTGCCCATGAATGACATTTCGGAAATCCTCTTTCTCGAGTTGTTTCAGGTATTCATCTTTGGAGGCGACCGGTTCGCCATTTCGATACCTGGGGAAGAAAGCGACCATATCTTGTCCATGGTTGATGACGTGATGATTGGTCAGCACCAGCCTGTGCTCGCGATCGATCAAGGTACCCGAGCCCATGAAGCCAGCCCCAGTTCGCCGATCGGTGAGCGTCACGATCCAAGCCACCGACTTGAGCACGTGCTTATGAATGTCCGCGCCGCTCGGACCGGACCCCAGAGCCATGGCCGCAAGCTTTGCCCCATCCGGTTCGGCCGGCTTTTTCTCTGGGGCCGGTTGTTCCACATGGGGAGGGGGGAGTATGGGTTGTGGTCGGATCGGAGGATTTACCGGCGGAATGGCGGCTTGTTGGTCCTTGCCGTCGTGCTGGCGCAGAGCGACCAGGCCGACGACGATCGCCGCGAGAATAACCAGCGTACCTCCAGCGCCCGCGACGATGAGCACGGTATTATTGTTCGGGCTTGGAGCGTTCCGTTGTCGTCGAGATCGCTCGGTCCGCTTCGAGGAAATGCTCCGCATCGGCACGACGATGCGTTCTTCGCATTCGGGGCAAGTGACTTTGCCCCCCGCGGCTTTGTCTCGGACTTCGAGTTCGCATTCGCAATGGGGACAAGAAAAGTTGATCATTGGGCATAACTCCCACCAGGGGGTAATCAAAAGGTCGCGACTGAGCGCGTGAAAATGAGTTGCTCCAAAATAGCCGCCTCCAGCGGGCGTGTCAATTACCAACATAACCGACACATGGTTTTGCCAAAAGGCGCCTGGGCAAAGGCGAAATAGTCACGTGCAAACCAGGCTGTAGCTTTCCTCCTCTTTCACCATGGCATGGCGCATCGCGTCCAACTCCGTGTCGACGACGGTGAAAATTCGATAGGCCGCAAACAGCTCGAACAGCTCATGATGTTCGGCGCTCAGGCAGCACAACACCAGACGCGAGCGCCGGCCGCGTAGGAAGCGTCGAATCTGAAGCAGGCAGCGGTAGAATGCGGCCCCGAAGGGTTTGAGCCGTTTCAAATTGACGATCAGAGTCGCCTCCTTGGGCAAGTCTCGAAGGGCCACGCCCCAAATCTCACGGTAGAGCGGGCTGAAGGCGATTTCGGCATCGTCGTACAAGTAGGGGGACACGTCGGCGCGTTCGAAGCGCATGACACGCACGGCGGTGTCCACGGTTTCCACGATCACATTGCCGATTGCACTCATTCGCATGGGTTGTCTCCTCTATCAGGGGAAGGTCATTCGTTCACGGGCTAATGAGGTAATGATCAAAGACCGCAGGAACCCGACAACGAAAAAGATTATTTTTTGTGGACCAGATACTGGCATTCGGATTGCTTAGCATGTGCCAGTGGTTAGACTCAAATGAGAGAAAGAAGAGGCTCATTAGGGAGCAATGCGATGAACTCCAGCGGATCGGTCACGCATTTGATTCAGAAGTTGGAAGGGAGAGATGATGCCGCAGCCCACGCCATCTGGAAGCTTTATTTCAAACGCTTGGTCGGCCTGCCCGCGCAGAACTTGGGCTGCGCTGGCCGGGGCGTGAAGGATGAGGAAGACGTCGCACTCAGCGTCATGGACACCTTTTGCCGTGGCCTGGAAGGGGGGCATTTTCCCAACCTGAAGGGTCGCGACAGCTTCTGGAATCTGCTGGTGACGCTGACAGTGCGAAAGGCCCAGCGGGCGATCCGAGACGAGCATCGTCAGAAACGTTCTCCGAAACAGGCTGGCGTAAAGGTTCTACGTCAGGCGGATTTGCCTGCCGGTGAAGAAGAACGCGTTTTGCTTAGCAATCTTGCCGGCCGGGAGTTTGACCCGGCGTTCGCGGCCCAGCTAGAAGAAGAGTGCAGCCGGCTAGTGAAGTTGTTGGACAACGACACATTGCGTGCCATCGCAAGCTTGAAGATGGCCGGTTACACCAACGCCGAAATAGGGGTCAAGCTCGGTTGTGTGGAACGCACGGTGAAGCGCAAATTGGAAAAGATGCGGGAGCTCTGGGAGAACGCCTGATGGATGAATCAAGCTATCCTACCTCTAGCATGCGTCCGCTGCCAGACCACCTAGAGCAGATCTGCGATCGTTTCGAGAAGGTATGGAAAGCGGTAAACGCTGGGAAGCCGCGACCGCATCTGGAAGATTTCCTTGCCAATGTTGCCGAATCGGAACGCCCTCAACTATTGCGCGAGCTGCTATGGCTGGAATTTGTCTACCGGCTCCAGCTCGGCGACACAATTGTGGCCGAGGAGTATCAGCAACGCTTTCCTGACCTTCCAACGGGTTGGTTAGCCAAGCAATTGAATCGCTGTCAAGCAATAGACGTGGCGCCCCGGCAAATCGGACGCTATCGGATCAAAGGAGTGCTCGGCCAAGGCAGCTTCGGCCTCGTCTACCACGGCTGGGACTCCATATTAGACAAAGATGTCGCCATCAAGGTGCCGCATCCCCAGCATGTCTCCCAGCCAGAAGACGCCGAACCTTACGTGACTGAAGCCCGGACTGTCGCCAAGCTCGATCACCCAAATATTGTACCTGCGTATGATGCTGGCTCCACGGACGAGTTTCCATTCTACGTGGTATCGAAGTACATAGACGGCACTGACCTCGCTACCAGGCTCAAGCAAGCTCGGCTGTCCCTTCACGAGGCGATCAAGCTGGTGGCGACGGCGGCAGAAGCGCTCCACTATGCCCACACGAAAGGGCTGGTGCATCGAGACATCAAGCCCGGGAACATTCTTCTCGATAAAGAAGGCAAGACGTGGGTAGCCGATTTCGGGCTTGCCATGCGTGAGCAAGATGTGGGGAAAGGGCCGCGCTTGCGTGGGCACCCCCGCCTACATGAGCCCCGAGCAGGCTCGGCGGCGAAGGGCATAAAGTTGACGGCAGATCGGACATCTTCAGCCTCGGAATCGTCTTTTACGAACTGCTGACCGGCCGGCGTCCGTTTCATAGCGACAACCCCAATGAACTTGAAAAACTGAAGGAGCTCCGCGAGCAGATCACGAGCCTTGAACCCCGCCCACCCCGTCAAATCGACTATGATGTTCCCAAGGAACTGGATCGCATTTGTTTGAAAGGCGCTCGCGAAGAAAGCCCCGGAGCGTTATTCGGCGGCGATGGACATGGCTGATGATCTGCGCCAATTCCTGAAAGTCGCTCCCATTGTGAAGCCTCCGGCAGCCACGATAAAGTATAAGAAAATAGACAGCGGCCCTTCGCCGATTCCTGTGGTCGCGCAGCAGCCTCCGCCGGATAGCGTGGTGGTCGATACAGTGCCGAATGGCTTGCGGCCTACGAGGCGCAGGACGCATACTTTTTCCTCGAGCTCCTGCCCGGTCCCCGCGACCGGGACGGGCTGCCCCGGAGCTTGCAATTCTGGAAGACCAAGGTCCAGGAAACAGACCCCGACAAGTCTTTTTCAGTGGGACTGATTTACGGCCCCAGCGGCTGCGGCAAATCTTCGCTGATGAAGGCAGGCTTGCTGCCTCGACTGCCCGAGAACGTGATTGCCGTCTACATCGAGGCCGCCCCTCGAGGAAACGGAAACGCGCTTGCTCAATAGTCTGCGCCGCCGACTACCCGATCTTCCGCAAAACCTCAGCCTGGTTGATACTCTCTCTGCCTTGCGCGGGACGATTTTTGAAACCAGGCCAAAAAGTACTGCTGGTGCTGGACCAGTTCGAGCAATGGCTCCATGCCCGGCGAAGCGAAGAGAACGCCGAGCTGGTGCTGGCGCTTCGGCACTGCGCAGAGCGAGCGGTTACAGTGCATCGTGATGGTGCGTGATGATTTTTGGACGGCGACGACGCGTTTTATGGATGCTTTGGATGTTGACTTGGTCCAGGGCAAAAACATGGCCTCGATCGATCTCTTCGATGTGCCGCCATGCCAAGAAAGTGCTGGCCGGTTTTGGTCGCACCGTCGAGGCTCTGGGCGGACGGCCTGAGGGATTGACCGATGACCAGGACGCCTTCCTCGGTCAAGCGGTCGAATGGTTGGCTCAGGGGGGCTACGTCATCCCCGTCCGGCTTGCCCTCTTTTTCGAAATGGTAAAGAACAAAACGTGGAACCGCGCCACACTCAAGCAATGGGGGGACATGAATGCACTGGGTGTCAGTTTTCTGGAGGAAACTTTCACCGGCTCGAACGCTCCAGCTCGAAACAAACACCATCAAAAGGCGGCGCAAGCGGTTTTGCAGGCTCTGCTGCCCGAGGAAGGCGCCGCGATCAAAGGCCACATGAAATCCCATGCCGAGTTGCTGACGGCATCAGGGTACAGCAGCAGCCCTACGAAATTCGAAGAGCTGATACACGTTCTCAACGGCGAACTCCGCCTGATTACTCTGACCGATCCAGAGGGCATGAGTGAAGCATGGGAGTCCACGGAAGCGACCGAGAAATACTATCAGCTCACCCACGATTTCCTGGTTCATTCGCTACGGGGTTGGTTGTCGCTTAAGGAGACGGCGACTCGTCCTGGACGGGCGAAGCTGCTCCTGAAGGATCGTGCGGCAGCGTGGAACGCTCGATCGGAAAACCGCCAGCTGCCATCGTGGTTGGAATGGATCCAAGTCAAATCGCTGACGAAAAAAAGTACCTGGACGCCGCCGCAACGGCGGATGATGGCAAAGGCGAGCCGATACCATTCGCGGCGGATGCTCGCATTGGCAGCTGCTTTATTTCTCATAGGGTGGGGCGCCTGGCAATACCAAGGCCAAATGAAGGCGCGAGCATTAACGGCCAGCCTGCTCAGGCCGGGCATGGGCGGTCTTACAACGGTCCTCGATGACATGGCAGGTTATCAGCGTTGGGCTCAACCCCTGCTGCTCGAAGCTTACGATCAGGCGCAAGAACAGCACGATTCGGAAAAGCTTCTCAAGGTGAGGCTCGGATTGCTCCGCTGGGACAGCGCACAGGCCAATGATGTTTACGACCGCTTGCTCGATGCCAAAGCTCAGGATTTCGCCGTAGTGCGCGCGGAGCTAGAGCCATACAAGCAGAAATTCATCAAGGGACTCTGGACGAAGCTGCTGGATAAGTCCGCTGACAGGGACCAACGCTTCCGTGCCGCCTGCGCCCTAGCAGCCTATGACCCGGAGCAAAAGCACTGGCCGCAGCAAGGTCCCTTCCTGGTAAATGAGCTTGCCGTTGCGGACGCACTCGCGCTCAAGGATTGGAAAAATGCCCTCGATCCGGTAGGGGCACATCTGCTGCCGGCCCTGGCATTGGCTCTAGAGGAAGGCGAAGGCGACGTCACCCAGCAGCGACGAATGTTCGAGCTTTACGCCAGTTTTTGTAAGGGGCAACCCGCAGGATTTCTTCTCTTGGACCGGCTATCTCAATTGGCACAGGGAGAGAAGAGTGTAGATTCAGCCCGGCGCACGGCCAATGTTGCTGCCGTCCTGATTGGCTTGCAACAAAGCACGGAGGAAACTTGGGTTCTCCTGAGACACAGCGATGATCCTACCGCGCGAAGTTTTCTGATCGAGCGTCTGGGGGCGCCTTTCGTCGATCCCAAGATCCTGGAAATGCGATTCATAGGCGAACCGGACGTATCTGCACGTTGCGCAATTATGCTCGCTTTGGGGGCAACGTCGCCAGAGCGCCTTCCTATGTTGCGGACTAAGCTGACCGGTCTGTACAAAACCGATAAAGACGTTGGCATCCATGGTGCTGCAGCCTATCTGCTTGGCAAATGGACCCTTGTTGGCAAAGGAAACCTTGCCGATGAATGGAACCTTGCCGATGAACGGAACCTTGCCGATGAACGGAAAAAGATCGATGAAGAATTAGGGACTGGCGAGGTCGAAGGGAACCGCGCTGGTATCTCACCAAGCAGCGTCAGACCTTCAGTGTCCTCGAGGACCAGGTGCGCTGATGATGCATGGCCGAGACGCGGCCCCGCCTGCCAGGCATCGCTTCGCGATTGCCACCACGGAGGTCACTGTCAAGCAATTTCGCGATTTCCTCAATGATCCCAAGGAACAAGGCATCACGCATGACCTGGACAAGGCGGTCGCCCCTACCGAGGATTGCCCAGTCAATTCAGTTTCCTGGCATCTGGCAGCCAGATATTGCAATTGGCTAAGCGCGAAGGAAGGACTCCTGGAGAGCGACTTTTGCTACAAGAAGGCTAACGCGAAAGGAGACGAATTCGAGCTAGTCGATGGTTATCAGAACCGCAAGGGCTATCGCCTGCCAACTGTCGAGGAATGGCAGTTTGCTTGTCGTGCAGGCGTGACCAAAACAGGGTGGTCCTTCGGAGTCGCCGATGGCGAGCTTGCCAGCTGCTACGCCTGTGGTTTGGCAATTCGCGCGTAAAAGGAGACGCGATCTCCCATCCAGTCGCTTCGCTCAAGCCGAACGATTTCGGCCTGTTCGACATGCACGGTAATATGGCGGAGTGGTGCCAGGAATGGGAAAAAGGCCCATTCCCGCTATCAAATGACCGCTGGGCAGTCCTTTTCGGCGGACGATTCAACAACGATTACCTAACAACCGGATTGGACTGCGCCTTACTCATACGGAAGGAATGCCCGCATTAATTTCTCGGGTTTTCGGGTCGCCCGATCCTTCCCATAATTCCGGAGATTGAATACTGCTAATAAAAATGCAACCATTCGTTAAAGCGAGAAGACTAGACAAGATAGGAAGATTCGCTAAAACAAGTAAAATGGTTCGACTGGCTGCCTCTTGAATCTTGTCTCCTGGAGGTTCTCATGCGTAGCGGCAAGTTCGTCCTGGCTGGTCCCTTGGTGGCAAGCTTATTGTGCTTGGTTCTCTGTACAGACTCTCAGGCATGTAATCGCCGCAGGCGATGCTACCAGCCGCAAGCACCTTGCCAAGCAGGGTTAATCAAAACTGAGGTGACTGCTTGTGCCATGATGTGCGCTCAAGGCTACTGCTATTGTCCTACCGATGATGGTGGCATGTGGTATCAAAACAACACCGCGTGTAATTGTAGTTGTGTTTGTTCGGCTGTTATCTTGAGCGGCGGTACAGTGCCACAATGCTGGGCCCCACCCAAAGTCCACCCTATTGGAAAAAAGCTTCTGTAAAAGATTGTACCCAGAGTAACGGTTATGTCTTTTCACCAATATCAATAGGGTTGCCGCCAGTTTATCCTCTCGCAGGCCTAACTGGGACGAGGGTGCCTATGATTAATAATGATGGAGTTCTGTGCAGGCAAATGCAATGACGCAAATGAACGATATCGTCGGCTTTTTCGATATGGCCTACGTGAACGCCGGTTACAACGTTGATTCCCTTAAGAATCGCCGGAAGCAGCCATAAAATTGCGAAAACGGCCGCAGAAAGTTCCTCTGTGGCCGTTTCTTTTTTCTCGCGAGCTTCTTTTCGGTAAACGAGGCTAACGGGATCCAATTTAGTTTGAGTAAAAGCGTCAATACATCTCGCGCCCCTACCCTACCCCGGGCCATCGATTGTATCGAATCCCCCTCGCCAAGTTCTCGCCCGAATTCGCCGTGGGCCACCATCACAGCCCCCCCAACTCATAACAAGCCATTTCCTCCGCATTGCGCAATAGAGCCGCCCGCCGGCTACAACGGGATGGTTCCAGGTTTTGCCGTGCAGGGCCTGGAAATGGCCTAGCTCTTCGTGCCGCTGGGGGTTCGCTTTCAGAAGCACCGCCTCGCCTTTTTCGGATAAAACGAGCAGCAACTCCTGATCGGCAAGCAGAATGACTTGCCCATGACCATAGTGGCCGCCCCGCCACATACGCTTGCCGGTGGCAAGGTCGACGCAGCAGAAAGTGCTGATGTCAAATCCATACGCATAGCCATTTTGAACGACCATGTCGGGAAATTCGGGCTTCATGTCATCCGATTGCCAACGCTCGGTCACTCTCCAGTAATCTTGTTCCGGACTCACATCCAACAAGGTAATTCCGGAGCCGAATAGCGAGGCCGCCAGCAACTGCCCGGGGCCTGTCAGATGAGGTTGCTCCGTGCGCGGATGCCCGGCATCGCCTTACCGATTTGCCAAAGCTGTTTCCCCGATTCGGGCTCAAAAGAAGCAAGGCCGGTATCGCTCACGATCAGGAATTGTTTTTTGCCGCCAATCGTTTCCAGTTGTGGTGAACTATAGCTGAGGCGGCCGGCGTTTGCGGCCCACGCCAATTCACCGGACGACGGCCGATAGGCCAACAAGCTCTTGCCAACGTCTCCGCCGCCAAAAACAACCACCAGATTCTCGGCAACGAGCGGCGAAGCGGAAACGCCCCACAGGGGAGGCTTGGACTCAGCATCCGTGGTGATGGTCTGTGACCATAGTTTTTTGCCAGTGCCCGCGTCCAGACAATTGAGGATGCCGGTGCCGCCTAACGCGAAGATCCTGCCATAGGCATAGGTCGGCGTGCCGCGCGGTCCTGCCCCCGACACCGATTCCTCGAATCGAGCCTTATCCGTGTGAACCCAAATTTCCCGTCCGGAGGCAGCTTCGTAACAGACCACGGCTTCCATCTCATCGCGTTGTTCCTGAGTGAAAAGCCGATCGGCAACGACAGTCATAGATGACCAGGCCGGGCCCACACGCCGACTCCATTTCAGGCTAGGTGGTTTGTGGCTCCAGTCTGTGGGGATCTTGACCCCGCGGAGCACGCCATCGCGTGCCGGGCCGCGAAACTCCAGCCAATCCGTCGGGGTGGTGGCGGGCGACCAGGTCGAGTCGGCGGCAGGCGGGTGCACCGCCTCGTGAGAGGCTTGCTCGGCTTTGAAAAGGTCCTCCGCGGACGGGGTCCAGCGCCAATGAATATCGGGGCGCAGGTCGCCCGAAACGCCTTCAATGCGGGCTGCAATGTGAAGGGTACCCAGGCAAGGACGATTACCACCAACGTGCCAAGGCGATTGTTCGAAAGACTGAAAGTGCGAGCCGCCAACATCCAAAGAGTCCATGCCGTGAGCACCACCGGCAATCCGGTAAACAGTAGCCCAAAGACGCCGACCGTCTTGTCGCACAGTGGGAAAAAGGCCGCGCCCGTAATGAGCACCGTGAAGAAGCCGAGGGCGCGGTCTATAAGTGAGATGCTTCTTCGCGTCCACCACCAACCAAAGAACAGCAGTAGCAGCAAGCCGGCGGAGATCATCGAATAAAAAAACAGAACGAAGTATTGGAACTCGAACTGGCGCATGAAGAAAGAACCAGCCCAGAACAAACCGATCACCGCAAGGGGCGGCCAGAGCCGGGGTGGCGTCCGCTGATCCCTGGGCGCCGGTTTGGAAGAAGGCTCAGGAAGTTCGCTGTGCATAGTGGTTTCCACGAGAATGCCTCTCGGTATGGAGTTCGCGAGGAACGACGTGCCAATCGGAATCCGCCGCTTCTTAGCTTATTCGCCGGCAACTCGGCAATCTTCAGATTTTGCCTACGGACCTAACAAAAGTTTCAAGCCGGATGCGAACCCTAGGAAGTAGCCTGCGGGATGAAGAGACATCATTATGCTGCGGCTATGCCGCCCTTTTTGAGTACGCTGGCGGCTGCTCTGCGTCTAGCCTAAACGCATCATGCCTTGTTCGAACCGTGCCGCAGCTCAATCTTGGCCGCGGAAGAGTTGACGGTAACCTGGAGTCGCACGAATGGGATCGAAGTCCGGCTCGAGGTGCCACTCATAGGAAGGACTAAGTCGTAACGCTTCTGCCAAAGCCTTGATGGATTTGTCGACGTACTTTTCGTGAACTGGAGTGGCACGGTCCGTGGGCGCCCTGCCGGACAGGACCGGCGCAGCACACACGGCGTAAATGCGGGCGGCGACGGCGAAATAGGTGGCATTATCTGGACCGTGTTTGCAGAGTTCTTCCGCCGCCAGCGCGGCTTCCGCATGACGCCCCTGGCGTGCCTGTGCTAGCGACCAGAGCGCGAGCAGGGCCGGGTTCGCGTTGCTAGGATGCGCCACGTTTTCGAAGTGCGGGGTTTTGGCGGCAACACGGTAGCAAGCGTCCAGTGTGTGGGCTTGTACCATAAGCTGCGCTGAGGATGGGCCCTTGTAGTTTGCCTGCACCGCGTAGTGCTTCAAGCGACTGCACGCTCCGGCCGGACCATTCGGCAGCCAGACGATATTGCCCCTGTCGCTCGTCGAGGTTGGCAAGGCCCAGAGAAACGAGGATGTAGTCTACGTGCAAGGCTACGTTATCCGGGTCCTTCTTCATCAGGTGCTCGAAGACAACAAGTGCCCGCTGTGCTGAGGCATGGGCGGCGACACGATCCCCGGAGTGCAGCAGGGCCTCGGCCAGGCGCTGGGAAGCCAAGCCGACATCGCGCCCCCACAACGCGTTCTCCGGATCGGCGGCAAGCAGCTTTTCGGACACCGCAAGATAGGTGCGAAAGTGGCCAAGGGCCGCGGACACTTGATCCAACTTCAGGTCAAGTGTGCCCGCCATGCCGGCGCTGAAGCCGAAATCCCGCTGCCATTGCGTATTGGCAGGGTCGAGCGCGGCCAACTCCTCGGCACTCTGCAGGGCCTTCTTCTGAAAGGCGGCCGCCTGCACAAAATCCCGGCGTCCCTCGTGCAACATGGCCAGACGAGCGTAGCTGAAACGCAGGTCGCGTTTGTAGGTCGTGTTGGCGGGTTCAGCCGCCGCCAGGCCCTCAGTCAGCGCCAGGCCCCGTGTGTAATAATCCGCGGCTTGCGAAACTCGATCGGTGAAGAAGTAGACGTCGGCAATTTTGTTGAACGAAACGGCTAAGCCGCGTGCGACCTCGGGCTTCGGGTTCTTCGCGACCAAAGCCTCACGAATGGCCTGGGCTTTTTCGAACTTGCGCCAAAGCTTCGACCAGGTTGTGTTCGACATAGCTGAAGCTGCCAAGCTTGTCGTGCGCCAGGGCTAGATCGCTCTGGGCTTGCGTATCATCGGGTAAATGTGCCGCTGGCTTTTCGGCCAAGTTGCAAGCGGTCGCCGAACTTTTCTTGGCTTCCTCCGTTCGTCCCAAGGAGGAGAACACGTCGCTCATCCGGTCGTACGCGGCTTGCACGCTGCGCTCTGAGTCGGGGCCGTGGGCTGCGTGACGATCTTTTGCAAGCCCTCCAGCGCGGTTTCCAAAAGTTGCTTCCGAAGGGGCAAAGTGCCCGCCCTGTTGCCGAGTTGCTCCTGCACCTTGAATATGAGGGCGCTGTGGGCGTCGAGAGCCGCCGCGCCAAGATCGCGTGCCTCGTCGGCATTGGCGACAGCCTCGGCTTCGGCCTTGCGTGCGGAATTGGCATTGGATTCTGCCTCCACCAGAGCGGCCACGGTCTCGCTTTTTTCTTTTGCGAGTCGGCTTGCGAACGAGATCGAGCCGACGCTTGCCAAAACGAGAAGCAAGGCGACCAGGCTGCTGAGAGCTGCAACGCGCGGATTGCGTCTGCGACCGCCAAGACCGCTCAGCAGCCCCGATCGGCCGCGCCTGAATGGGCTCGGAGCGCAGCCATCGTCGTAAATCGTCAGCCATGGCGGCGGCGCTACCGTAACGCCTTGCGGGTTCCTTGGCTAACGCATGAAGGCAAATGGTTTCCAGATCCAGCGGCACGGCCTCATTGAGAAGCCGGGGACGCCGGGGCTCCTCGTGCAGAACTTGCAACAGCACGCCATGCGTCGTGCCGCGGAAGGGCTCGGTCCCGGTTAACGCCTCATAGAGGGTGGCCCCGAGGCTGTAGACGTCCGATCGCACGTCAATCGCGTCGGGCTGCCGAATCTGCTCGGGGCTCATATAGGCTGGCGTACCGAGTAGCTCGCCCTCCAGCGTCAGCCCGGCAGCATCGACGGAGCGCCACAGACCAAAGTCCATGATCTTGGCACGACCTGTGGCAAGATCGAGAAGAATGTTGCTTGGCTTGATGTCGCGATGGATAAGGCCGACGCTATGGGCTGCCTCCAGGCCAAGGGCCACCTGGGCGCAGGCTTCCGCAGCCTCGCGGCGCCAGCGGGCCCGATTCTTCAATGCGCTGTCGCAGCGTTGGCCCGGCAACATACTCCATCACCAAGTAAGGAGGACTATCGGCTGGGGCAACGACTGCATGCAGGTTCACCACATGATCGTGATTGACGCTGGCCGCCGCTCGGGCTTCGTTGAGAAAGCGCTGACGGCAAGCCACATCGGCGTTGCGCTCACGCCTGAGCACTTTGAGCGCGACGTCTCGATTCAAGGTTTTATCGTTGGCCAACAACACGATTCCCATCCCGCCACGACCGAGTTCGCGCCGCACTTCATAGCCGGCAAAGACGAATACTTCTCCTGTCTCGGCGCCTGCGACCTCAGAAATGGAAGCTTCATGGTTGCGAGGCGTTCCATGGGATGTGGTGGTGCTATGACTCGTATCGAGCAGGCCCTGCATCAGGTGATTTAATGCGGGCTCCATCTTGTCGATCGGCTTGATACGAATCCAGCTTCGCAGTTCTGTGTCCTCAGACATTTGTTCGAGGACAGCGAGGCAGCGCTGGCAGCTATCCACGTGACTCTGTGCGATTTGCAGGGCCTGCTCCGGCAACCCGCCGTCGAGAATCTGCCGCAGAATGTCCGGCGGAAGGCATTGGCTCATGTCACGGACCGTTGGGGTCTTCACCGAGGGGCACGAGATGCGGCACATCGTCCGCCAGCAGCAGGATCTCTTCGCGGAGCCGTTTGAGCACGCGCCATTTGGACACATACACGGCTGACGGCGTCATGCCTAACGTACTGGCTGCCTCCGCCGACCCCTTGTTTTCGATCCACACCATCTCGAACGCTCTCCAGTTCGTCTCCTCGAAATCGGCCTTGATGCGCTCGAGAGCGACTTGGAGAAGATGAGCGTTGAATTCATCGGCCCACTCCGAGTCAATTTCCGATGCAATTACTTCGTCCAGTGCGCCGCTGCTGGCTTGATCCGTCCAAGCAGTCTTGCGGCGGGCTCGGTTTTGATGGTGTCGCGCCACTTTGCTTCGCACCACCGCTCCTAGCCAGTCGCGAAAGCGGCCGCGTTCCGGCTGATAATCGAACGTGGCGATCGACCGTGTGACTTGGCTGAGTACCTCCTGCGTAACGTCGGCGGTGTCGGCCTCCTGCAGCCCCTGGCGCCGGCAATAACGGTAAATGAGCGGCGCGTAGGTGCTGACAAAAAGCTGCCAGGCTCCGGTGTCGTGCAAGTCGCGCAGCCGGAATAGCAAACTGGCGTGCGTGGATCGAGAGTCAATGTCCGCCATAAGGGAATACACCCGGGACGGGGGAATATTACGTTGGAATCCCGCCGGTTCGTGGCAATTCCTAAAATCTCACCGATTTGGGTAAGAACCCCCATTGCTAAGGCTATTCACTTCCAGAACGCCAGACGACACGGCGCTAGTCGAAACGGAATAGGGCAACTCTTGCCGGCCTGGCGCAGGCAACCTTCAGCAAAAAACCAAGTGGGCTCGAGATTATCTCAGTTTTCCAGCCCGTTACGCAAGGGGATGTCCGAGGTCGGCTTAGGCTCGGCCGATCTTGGCTTGGGAGGGGCAGAGGCAATGGCTCGAAAACGGCAGTTCCAACTTAAAGCGCGTCGACCGCGTGCTTATCGACCTTTGGTCGAGATCCTGGAATCTCGTTTCTCTCCGGCGGTCGTTCACTGGAACGTCGACGCCAGCGGCTTCTGGGACGTCGCCGGCAATTGGGACACAGGCACGGTGCCCACCTCGAGTGACGACGTGGTCATCGATCGGCCCGACGCCAACATCACCGTTACCGTGCGCGACCACGAGACGATCAACACGCTGCAGAATACCGACACTCTCAACATCGCGGCAGGCGGCGGGCTGCGCGGGGAAAGCGCCGAGGCGCTCGGCGGCACTATTACATTGAACGGCGACTACCTGGAAGTGGATTCCGCCACCTCGCTAACCGGTACCATGAACTGGGCTGCCGGGACGGTGTATACGGGCGGTCAGGGACTGACCAACGCCGGCGTAATGACGTTGTCCAACACCGCCGACGTCAGCCTTTCCGGTATACTTCTGAACAACGCGACGCTTACGCAGACCGGCACGGGCAATCTCGTCCTCAACAATACCTTCACGAACAACGCTACGGGGCTCATCGACTTTCGAAGCGACGCCGGCATCGCCGGCAGCGGCGTCATCAACAACAGCGGCACGATACAAAAGTCGGCCGGTACCGGCGTCTCGCGCATTGGACCTTCGCCTAACGTCGATCTCTACTTCAACCAACAGGGTGGCACCCTCGACGCTCAGAGCGGCACGCTGCAACTGGATCAAGATCGCACCAGCGTCCTCGAAACGGGCGGCACCTGGAATGCCGAGAGTGGGCGCGACGCTGGAATTCGTCGGCGACAGCCCCAGCGGCACCTATTTCGCCGGCACGTTCACCGGCAGCGGCGCGGGAACTGTGCAACTGGATGGCGGCACGTTCTATATCGACACCGGCGGCGCTACCTTCAACTTCCCCACCGGCCTCTTGCAATGGATCGGCGGCAACATCGGCGGCCAGCCCCTGACGAATAATGGTTCCATCACGCTGGCGACAGCGGCTGATAAAGACCTCGGCAACGTGCTGAACAACAATGGCACGCTCATCGATTCGGACACGGGCAACCTGGTGGTGAGCGACACGCTCAACAACAATGCCACGGGCGTGATAGATTTTCAGAACGACGCCGGCATCACGGGCAACGGCGTTATCAACAATAGCGGCGTCATCAAGAAATCGGCCGGCGCCGGCGTATCGCGCATCGGGCCTTCCCCCAATGTCGATCTCTACTTCAATCAACTGGGCGGCACCCTGGATGCTCAAACCGGCACGCTGAAACTGGATCAAGATCGCACTAGCGTCCTTGAAACGGGCGGAACCTGGAATGCCGAGAGTGGGGCGACGCTGAGCTTCGTTGGCAACAGTCCAAGCGGCACCTATTTCGCCGGCACGTTTACCGGCAGCGGTTCAGGGACGGTGCAGCTCAACGGCGGCTCGTTCTATATCGACACCGGCGGCGCTACCTTCAACTTCCCCACCGGCCTCTTGCAATGGATCGGCGGCACCATCGGCGACCAGCCCCTTACGAATAATGGTTCCATCACACTGGCGACAGCGGCCGACAAAGACCTCGGCAACGTGTTGAACAACAATGGCACGCTCATCGATACGGACACGGGCAACCTGGTGGTGAGCGGCACGCTCAACAACAACGTCAGTGGGATGATCGATTTCCAGAACGACGCCGGCATCACCGGCAACGGGGTTATCAACAACAGCGGCGTCATCAAGAAATCGGCTGGCGTGGGCGTGTGTCGCGCATCGGGCCTTCCCCCAATGTCGATCTTTACTTCAACCAACTGGGCGGCACCCTCGACGCTCAGAGCGGCACGCTGCAACTGGATCAAGATCGCACCAGCGCCCTCGAAACGGGCGGAATCTGGAATGCCGAGACCGGCGCCACGCTGGATTTCGAAGGCAACAGCCCCAGCGGCACCTATTTCGCAGGCACGTTCACCGGCAGCGGCGCTGGAGAAATTGATCTGAATTCGGGCTATTTTGGCATCGATGCCGGCGGCGCTGACCTTCAATTTTCCCGCCGGCCTTTTGCAGTGGACCGGCGGCTCCTTTTTTGCCAATTCGCTCACCAATACGGGAACCATCACTCTCGCCGGCGCGGCGGACAAAGGATTCGGCAACACGATCAATAACAGCGGCTCCATCCTACAAACGGGGACCGGCAACCTCGTCGCCTCGGGTTACGCGATCTTCAACAACCAGGCGAATGGCGTATACGACTTTCGAAGCGACTCCCAATTCTACGGCGTGGTAACGCTGAATAATTCGGGCATCCTGAGCAAATCCGCAGGTAACGGAGTATCGGAAATTGGGACGCCGGATCCGGTCTCGGGGAATTCGTATTTCAGCTTCAACAACAACGACGGCACAATCGACGTGCAAAGCGGCACCATCAACGTGGCGGCCGGCGGCGGCTTATCCAACGGCGGCATATTCAACGCATCCGCGGGCGCCGATTTGCAGTTCACAGGCAACCTGGGATTTGCAGGTGCTTTCACCGGGGCCGGCGCTGGCAAAGTCGAGTTCGCGGGTGGTTCGCTTACGCTCGTCGATACGGGCGCTGGCGGCTCCAGCACCACGTTCGATTTTCCCGCAGGCTTCTTTCACTGGACCGGCGGCCAGTTCAATGGCGGCGAGAACACCACACCGCTTACCAACCTGGGTTTCATGACCTTGGACGGCGCCAATACCAAGTCAATCTACCGCAACACCATCATCAACCAAGGTACCATTATCGATGCCGGACCCGGCGATCTCGTTCTCAACGGCATCGGCGATTTCGGCGGCAGCACCCTCGATAACGAACTCGGGGCAACCTTTGATTTTCAAGGCGACAGCAATATCGTGCAGAGCCAGGCGAACCCCGGCATTTTCATCAATTCCGGAACGTTGGAGAAGACGGCAGGCACGGGCATCAGCAACATCACCGAGAATGTCGACAGCACGCCGTCCGGTTTGATCGACGTGCAAACGGGTCAGCTAACGCTCAACAATGGCGGCACCTTCACCGGCGGCTCGTTCAATTTGGCGTCGGGCACAGTCCTCGATTTCAGTTCCGGCCCCTCCTTCGGAGCCATTTTCACCATGACCGGCACGTATACCGGCTCCGGTCTCGGCATCGATCGATTTCGAAGGCGGTTTATACGGCGGCGACGATTCGAACCCGGCCTACTTGAATTTCGCCCCGGGCTATTTCAACATGTCGGGCAGTTGGGGCGGCACTATCGAGAATGACGGCACCATCACACTTTCCGGCGGTTACGCTCGGGCTCATATCATCAACGTCGGCACGATCATCCAAAAAGGCACCGCCGAATTCGACCTAAACGCCAACACCTATTTCGAAAATCGTGGACTGTATGACATTCAGTCCGATGCCAACATGGTCGTCCCCAACGACGGCTCCGGCGGCAACATGCAGTTCCTGAATACCGGAATCCTGCGTAAATCGGCCGGCACGGGTACCACCCAGCTCGAGCACGCCACCACCGGCAACGCCTTCTATCTCAACAATACCGGGACGGTCGAAGTCGATTCCGGCACGCTTTCCATTGTCGATCCACTTGCTCAGCTTTCGGGCACCACGTTAACGGGCGGTATTTGGAGCGTCCAAAGCGGGGCCACCCTCGCGTTTCCTCCGGGCGCCAACATCACCACGAACCAGGGCAACGTGGTGCTCAACGGTGCGGGATCGACGTTCGCTGCCATCGCCAATCTCACAACCAATCAAGGTTCGTTCTCGTCTGACGAATGGCGCAAACTTCACAACCGCCGGCAATCTTTCCAACTCAGGGATTCTTACGCTTGGACCGGGCAGCACCCTCACCGTTAACGGGGCATTGATGTTGGCCCAACCAGGAGTCATCCAGGATCAAGTCGCCGGCCACCCCGCCAGCGGACAATTTGGGCAACTCGTCGTCTCCGGGCAGGCCAGTATCCAGGGCAATCTCATTGTCCAATTGCTCAATGGATTCGGCCCAACCCAGGGAGACGTTTTCACCATTATCAGTTTTGCCTCCAAACAGAACAACTTTGGCGTCATCGCTGGGCTCACACCGTTCTTTACCGCAAATGTCGGATCGACTAATGTGCAACTCACGGCCGGCGCTCGGCGGCAAATATTGCGACGGTGTCGATCACGTCTCCCGCGACCGGCACGATTGGCCAGAACGTCTCGATTTCCTACACCGTCGCGAATACGACGACGATACCGATTACCGGCGACTGGACCGACTCGGTCTATCTGTCGAAAGAAGCATCATTCGGCCCCGACGCCGTTCTGCTGGCTCGGGTGCCGCACACGGGCGGTTTGGGCGCGATGGCCAATTATACGGGGATAGCCAGCGCCGCGCTGCCCAATCTCATCGATGGCGACTATCACGTCATCGTCGTGGCGGACAGTTCCGTCCAGGTGCCCGACACCAATCGCGCGGACAATATGCTCGTTTCGAGCAGTACGATCCACGTTCAGGTTCCCACCCTCGCTCTGGGAGTATCCATTTAGCGGCACGATTGCCAATGGCCAGGCGGCCCTTTATCGCCTTATCGCGCCAGCCGGGGGCGGCGATCTGCTGCTGTCGATCGGCGTTGCCGTTTCCCTGGAAGCCGACTATTACTTGCGCTATGCGGCCTTGCCCGACAGCGGCAACTGGGATGAGAGTTTCGCGAATCAGGAGAGCCTGAGCGGCCAACTTGTGGTTCCCAATGCCCAAGGGGGCTCGTATTACGTGCTGGTGCAAGGCCGAGAACGAGCTGGGACATCACAGAACTTCACTCTCACGCCACAACTGGCCGGTTTCGAGATTCGCAGCGTCTCTCCTGCTGGAGGAAGCAACGCCGGCCAGACGACCATTACGGTCACGGGTTCGGGATTCACCGCCGCATCCACGGTCAGTCTCGTTTCCGGTGGCATAACTCGCGCCGCCACCACTGTGCAATATCAGAGCAGCAACACGCTCTTTGCCACCTTCAATCTGACCGGCCTGAATCCAGGCGCGTTCGGCGTCGAAGTCATCAACGGGCCGACGAACACCACGGCCGCCGGCGCCTTTACGGTTGACGCCAGCAATCCCGGTCAACTGGAATACTATCTCGGCGTCCTCGGCAATCTTCGGGTCGGGGCCGTGAGCCCGGCCGTCATCACCTACAAGAACACCGGCGGCACCGATATTCCGGCACCCCTGCTGCTCTTGAGCTCCGACAACGCGGAATTCCGGCTCAGCCCACAAGACCCCTGGCAATCCGGCAGCATCCAGCTTTTGGGCTTTAATCCGAACGGTCCCGCCGGGATCTTGGCACCCGGCGCCTCAGGTTCCATCGATGTGCAGTTCGAGCAGATCACTTCCGGGCCGCATGTCCCGAGCAACTTCACGCTCAGCACCGGCGATCCGACACAGATCATCGACTGGCCGTCGCTCGAATCCAGCCTCCAGCCCATCGGCCTGCAGACCAGCGCCTGGCAAGCGGTTTATGCGAATTTTGTCTCAATGGTCGGAAGCACCGTTGGTTCTTACCAGTCGGCCCTGGACGCCGCCGCCACTTATTTGAGCCAACTGGGTGAATACACTCCCGATCTGACGGTTCTGCAATCGTACTTGCTTCAGGTTGCCGACGATTTTGGTGCGGTCAGTCAGAACAACACGCTGGGGCAATTTGGCTGGGGAAATTTCGGCCCGAACGATTCCGATGTGCAATCCACGCCCGATGGGAGTATCGTGATCTCTTCCGGCAACGAGACGCGCATCTTCTATGCAAACGCTCGCGGGGTCGACCAGTTTTCACGGCGCGCCCGGCGATCCAGCGACGGCGACTCTGAACGCCTCGGCCAATTCGTTCGTGGTTCGCGAACCCGACGGCAGCACCGAAACCTATGCCGTTTCCTTCATGGGCAGCGCCGTCAGCTCTGGTAGGCTGACGACGACCCGAGATCCAAACGGAAACACGGTCACCTACAACGCCAACGGCTATTGCGGATTCGTTCGGCGACACGACCACGTATTCGACGGACGCTCAAGGCGATCTCGTTGTCACCGATCCCGAAGGCCGCGTCACCACCTTCGCTTTTGATGCTTACAGGAATTTGATTAGCGTCACCGATGCGGCCGGCACGACCAGTTTTACCTACGTCGCGGGCCAGGCGGCAGCGACCGATCACAACGTCCAATCGATCGCGTTTCCGGAAGGCACGCACGAGTATTTCTCGTACGATAGTTTAGGTCGAGTAACCCAATCGAGTTTCGACAATAACGCCAATCCCATCTCCTATTCCTACAGCCCGATGGGACAGGTCACGCTCACCGACGCGACCGGTGCCCAAATCACTTTGTCATCCAACCAGATCGGGCAAGTTGCGCGGGTGCAAGATCCTCTCGGGCAGATCGTGTCAAGCCTCTTCGATGCGAACAACGACCCGATTCAGTTCACCGGACCTCAGGGCAGCCAGGACAGCATCAGCTATAACGGACTCGATAACCCCACGAGCGTCACCGATCCGCTGGGCAATACCACTGCATTCACGTTCGACCCAACCGACGACGCTGTCTCGAGTCTGACCGACCCGAACGGAGTCGTGACGAGCTACGCCAGCGACAGTCGTGGCAACACAATCGCGGTAACTTTTGCCGACGGCACGACCCAGCAGTACCAGTACGATTCGGTCGGCAACCTGGTCGAGTCGATCGATCAACTCGGCCAGGCTACCAAGTACACCTACAACTCCCACAACCTGCTAACGGGCATCACCTACGCCGACGGCAGCACCATTGCTTACACCTACGATGCTCATCGCAACCTGGCGACTGCCACCGATGATGCCGGCGTCACGACTTTCACATACGACATCGCCGATCGACTTACCAAGGTGACTTACCCAGATGGCACGTTTGTGGCCTACAGCTATAACGCCCTCGGTGAACGCACGCAGATGTCGACCAGCTTTGGCTCCACGGTCAATTACGCTTACGATCCCTTGGGCCGGCTGAGCAGCCTGACCGACGGCGGCGGCAACTTGATCGTCTCTTACACCTACAACGCCGTCGGCCAGCTTGCCCAGGAAATCATGAGCAATGGGACCTACACGACTTACACTTACGACGCCGAGGGAAGCCTCACCAGCCTTATCAACTTCGGCCCCGGCGCTTCGGTGATCTCCAGCTTTACCTATGTCTACAATTCCCTCGGCATGCCGATGAGCGTGACAACGCCCAACGGTACGACCTCATATGGCTACGACGCCGACGGCGAGCTCACTTCCGTGAGCCTGCCCAGCGGTGTGACCATCGCCTACCAGTATGATGCCGCCGGCAATCGCGTCTCCGTCACCGATAATGGCGTCACCACCGACTACACCACCAACAATGGGAACGAGTACACCGCGGCAGGGACAACGAGCTATACCTACAATGCCGCCGGACAAGTCGCCTCGATGACCAATGCCGGCGGCACGACCAATTACAGCTACAATGCCGTGCGCCAGCTCGTCAGCCTGACTTCGCCGACCGACACCTATACCTACCAGTATGACGCACTCGGGAATTTGCTTTCGAGCACGCACAACGGCCAAGTGACGACCAATCTGATCGACCCGACCGGCCTCGGCAATGTTGTCGCCCAGTACACAGGCAGCACGCTCACCGCGAGTTACACCTATGGCCAGGGCCTGATCAGCCAGGTGAGCGCTTTGGGAGCCGCGTACTATGCTTTTGACGGCGTTGGAAACACCGTGGACCTGACAGGGCAGGGGGCGTGCTCAATAGCTATGCCTACCTTCCCTTTGGCGAATCGCTTGGCTCCAGTGGCACCACGCCGAATCCATTCACATTTGCCGGCCAACTCGGCGTTACCACGGACGGCAACGGTCTGTTCAACATGAGGAATCGCTGGTACGACCCCGAGAGCGGGCGATTCACGCAACCCGATCCCAGCGGGCTTTCAGGTCAAGATGTGAATCTGTACCGTTATGTGGACAATCGGCCTGTCTCTTTTGTCGATCCGAGCGGCCTCGATACTATTGACTACGGCATTTCCGGGGCGCTGGCGCGGGCGGCGGTGCGGGGCTGCAACAAGACACGATTACGGGTGACTGGTATGTCTACGGTGAGCTCGGCGCGTCGACACCTGGCGTTTCCGCAGGCGTCATGGCTTCGAGATCATCACCGAGCGAAGGCTTTTCGCTTCAGGGTCAAGTCGCCATTGGCCCCGGTGTCACTGGAGTCGGCGGCAGTGTCAGTGTCCCCTTGTGGACGCCAGGCACGGGGCCGAACAAGGGATTTCAAAATCCGCTCGACTACAGCAATTACACCCTTAGCAGCGGCGGCGGCGTGGGACCGGCAGGCCCGAAGAC
This sequence comes from uncultured Gemmataceae bacterium, assembly GCA_963748025.1. GTDB lineage: Bacteria > Planctomycetota > Planctomycetia > Gemmatales > Gemmataceae > CAVVHZ01. The sequence continues at coordinate 140,665 of CAVVHZ010000033.1, read as the reverse complement.
TTTCGGCGCCGGACTCTTTCTCGTGGCCACCAAAAGAATTTATTCACCGAATAGGAATGCCTTCAACGAAGATGCGTTTCAGCGCTTGCAGGACGATCAACAACTGCGGATGCACTTGCAGCAGGTTGCACTGCAACAGGCCAAAGCAGTGGCACACACGCCGGGCGATCCTAACGATATCTCCGGCCCGGCCGGCTATGGCATTGCGAACTTCGTCACGCCAACCGGGACCTTCCCTTACGAAATCGATTTCGAAAACGAGCCGACGGCCGATGCGCCAGCTCAGGTCGTCACCGTCACCGAGCAGCTCGACGCGAACCTGGACTGGAGCACATTCGAGCTTGGCGATTTCGGCTTCGGCGGCCAGACCTTCACGGTGCCTGCGGGGCTGGATTTCTACCAGACCCGCATCGATGCCAGCGCCACCGTGGGCGTCTACGTGGATGTCGCCGCCGATTTCGACGCCCTCACAGGGCGAATTGACCTGGACGTTCACTTCAATTGACCCGGCCACCGGCGATATTCCCGCTGACGTCCTCACCGGCTTCCTGCCACCGGACGTGGCCGCGCCGCAAGGCGAAGCATTCATCAGTTATTCGGTGCTGCCCAAAGCCAACCTGACGACGCCCATGACGATCAGCGCCCAGGCAGACGTGATTTTCGACGCCGGCCTTTCGGATCAGAGTTCGCTTGAGACCCCGACATTCGTCAACACCATCGACACTGGAGCTCCCCAACAGCAGCGTGACTCAGTTGCCGGCGAACAGTTCTCCAACCTTTACCGTCGCCTGGTCCGGCCAAGACGATGCCGGCGGCTCGGGCATTGCGTCCTATAACGTGTACGTTTCCGACAACGGCGCCTCGTTCGTCCTCTGGCAATCGGCGACCAGCCAAACTTCGGCGATGTATACCGGCCAGGTCGGCCACACCTATGGCTTCTATAGCGTCGCCATCGACAATGTCGGCCACGTGCAGCCGACACCGACCTCCGCGCAGGCAACCACTACCGTCGTTGCCAGCAACGGCTCGATCGGCGGCGTCGTTTTCCACGACTTCAATCTCAATGGACAGCAAGATGGCGGCGAGCCGGGGCTGGCGAACCAGACGATTTTCCTGGATCTGAACAACGATGGAGTTCTCGACCCGGGCGAACCGACTGCGATTACCAATGCCAGCGGCGCCTACAGCTTCACAGGCTTATCCGCTGGTACGTATACGGTTCGCGAAGTTCTCCTGGGTGGAAGCATTTTGAGCGTGCCGTCCGAAGGCAGCTACACGCTAACCGTCGCCGGCGGCGTTAACCAGAGCAACCAAAACTTCGGGGATGTGCTAACCAGCATTACGGTGCCCCTGACCCTGCCTCCGACGACGGTGTTTCCGGCCCAGGGCAACGCCAATGCCGATTACGTCGAAGCCATCTTTCGCGCGGTCTTGAATCGCAATGCCGATATTGGCGGCTTGAATTTCTGGACGGGACTGCTGAACGACAGTGTGGCCACGCGTTTGGAAGTGGTGCAGGGAATCCGCAATTCTCCCGAGCACTTTGGCCAAGAGATCGATGTCTTTTATCAGACCCTGCTCGGCCGAACGGCCGACGCCGCCGGACAATCCTTTTGGGTCAGCCAACTGCAAATGGGCGTCCGCGAGGAGCAAATCGCTTTTGATTTCCTCGATTCGCCGGAGTACCTGAGCAAAGGCGACAAATACTTTGTCGATGCGATGTATCAGTCGCTATTGGGACGAGCGTTCGATCCGACGGGAGAGGCGAGTTGGCTCAGCGCCCTGGGCGATGATTCGTCCGGAAATCCGATTCACGCTCCGATGCTCTCGCATCAGCAGGTGATTACCGACTTCCTCTTCTCGGCCGAGTCGCTCGACCGGCTGGTGGAAGGCTACTACGAAGTCTTCCTGCAAAGGCAGGCGGACGCGGGCGGGCTCTCAGGCTGGGTCACGGAACTGCAAGGCGGCTTGCCTTTCTTGACCATCGGTCAAGAGTTTATCGCCTCAGCCGAGTTTTACAACAAAGCCGCAGGCAATAAGTAAACGTATCACCGATGATAGGGGAATTCGGCAGGGCAAATAAATGGGAGGGGTCTGAATGGCATTAACTTAAGCGCCACTCGGCAAAAACTGGCCGACAATTGATTGCAGCCCCAACGGGGCGATTTATGGTAGCCCAGGGCGGCTTTAGCCCTGGGTGGTGCTTCAGGGGTTCCCCGAGCCCCAACGGGGCGATCTAGGTCGCCCCGTTGGGGCTGAATTAGCATCACGGCTCATCCCCAGGGCTAAGCGCCCCTGGGCTATCTTAGGCCGCCCCCTTGGGGCTAGGAAGAGTACGAATCTGTCGGCGATATTCAGGACCTGGTTCTGTTAAGTTAATGCCATTCGGGACAGGTCCAAGTATAATTAGACCTGTCCCAGTTAGATGTCCCTACGCTTCGGTCAGCTCCCCGAGGCCAACGCAAAAAACTCATCCGAAGCCAGAATCGTCTCAGCGACCGACTGGGGCGTGGCAAAACCGGTTGCGAGCTCGTTCAAGAAGAACGCCGAGCCGGCGGGGTCGGGCTGACGGTGGAGGAACTCGGAATAATACGAGTTCAACAAATCAGTATGAGCCTCCGGCGACGTCAGGAAGGCGAGGGCGATTTGCCCTTGTGTGGCGCCTGCCGCCGCGGCGCCCACCCAGACCTGCACTTCCGCCGGATCGGGTTGGCGGTTTAACACGTCATTGTAGAGGCCGGTTATGTAGTCAGCGATCGCGGGATGAGCTGAGGCATACTCGGGCGACTCCAACAGCGCGAGCTGAATCCCAGTCTCGCTCAAGCCTGCCAGCATCTGTGCTACCCAGTATGTCTGCGCCGCAGGATCGGGCGGCCGCTTGAGATACTGTTCGAAGTATTGGTGCACCTCGATCGTGCGATGCTCGGCCGACTCCCACACGGCCTGGGCCATGACCAACCGCGATACGCCGCTGTTGAGCTGCGCCGTCCAGAAATTGATGTCGTCCCCCGATGGCGGACGGTTGAGGACGTCCTGATACATGGCGGTCGTCAAGCCGGCGAACGGGCTGTTCATAACCACTACACCGGCCGAGAACTCAGATGTGTTCACCGTTTCGCTACCCATATCAAATGGCACGGTAACCGTGGCTGTGGCGGTCACGAACTGACCAGACAGGTCCGATCCAGCTATGGTTGCGCTGAAATTGGCCTGCCCCGAGGCGTTGGTGTTGAGCCCAAATTGCTCGAGGAAAGTCTGCCCTTGGCCCGGCCCCGTGCTGGGCGCCGAGGGCGAGGCGAATAGATCCACCGTGTAGCCCGTATTGGCCGGCCCAGTCAACGTACCTTGGATAATGGTGTTGCCTTGCCCAACGAACGCACTGGCGATCACCGGGGCGGGTTGATCCAGGTTGGCCCCAGGCTGGAGTTCGATACCGAGATTGCCGTTGTTGAAGATCGGGTTCGAGAGGATTGAGACGCTGTTGCTGCCGGTTTGCACCAGCACGCCGTCTTGGGCGTTGTTATCGATGACATTGGTCGACACACTGCTGCTTGTGCCGGCCCCGGACTCAAAATTCACTCCGTTGCCCCCGTTGGGAAATGAAGTGTGCCCATCGCTCGTCGTGCCGATGAAATTATTTATAACGGTGTTGTTATTGGCATTGCTTCCGGAAATACGAACGCCGTCGCTCAGATTACCCGAGATGACGTTGCCCGTGCCCTGTAGGTAAACGCCAACCCCGGTCTCGGTCGCGTCCACGATGAGGACGCCAATCAAATTAGGAATTGCGGCAGTCCCCGCGCCATTCAGCCCGATCGTGCTGCCCTGAACAGAGTTGCCGGAAGCGCCGTTTCGGCTTAGGGCGGTGTTGGTCAGCGGCGGCGTGCCCGGAGTGGTAGTGCCGCCGGCATCGGTGAAGGACGTGACCGCGACGCCTGCCACATCGGCCACCAAGACGTTTTCCTCCCCCGCCGAGGTGCCGCGATAGATCTTGTAGCCCGTGATGCCGCTGTTGGCACTGCCGTTGGCGACCCAGCTTAGGACTACGGCGCCCGGGGCGGAAAGCGTGATGGTTCGTTCGGCCGATGCAGTAGTCTCGCCGGTCGCCGTGGTCGCCGTAATGACGTAGAAATAAGTGCCCGCCGGCAGGGCGCCGCCGAACCCCAGAGTGGGACTGCCGAACAGAGGTGGCGAAAACAAGGCACTGATGCTGACGCCGCCTGCCAGGTTGCCCGAGATCACATTGCCGGCGCCGGCCACCATTCCGCCAATTTGATTAGATTGGCCACAGGTGATCTCCACGCCATAGCGCTGATTGGGAACCGCCACCGTGCCCGTGGCATCTACGCCTATAAGGTTGCCCCGAACGATATTCCCATCGGCCGTGAAATCCTGCATAAAGATGCCGCTTTGGCCGTTGCCGGAAATGATATTGCCGGCGCCGGATCGCCGATGTAGTTGTCGTAGGCCTCGTAAAGGTAAACGCCATCGCCCGCGTTTGGCACCGCGATCAGCCCACTGACGTCGACGCCGATCCGGTTGCCCAGCACGAAATTGTCCAAGGTGTTGGTCAGGAACACACCGTCGCCGAATATGCCGCTGCCAACCTCTCCGCTGTTGCCGGAGATGACATTGCCCGCACCCGCCACCGTGCCGCCGATGGTATTTCCACCCGTGTCAATCAGGATGGCAACGCCGGCCAGGCAGTTGCCTCACGCCGCGCCGCCCGTGGCGTCTACGCCGATGAAGTTGCCTTCGACGAGGTTGCTGGAGGTATATGAATTCACATTCATATAGGGGGTACCGCCGATCGTAATGCCGGCGTCCGGGCCGAATGGGCCAAATCCATTCCCGGAAATGACATTGCGCTGGGCGGCCGTCGTGCCGCCAATGGTGTTGTTCGAGCTACCGGTGTCGAGGCTGATTCCAGACCCGCCATTGCCCAGGTCGACCAGGCCGGTGACATCGGTGCCGATCAGGTTTCCCTCGATGGTGTTGTTGTCGGCATCATTGATGAAGTTGATGCCAGCCTCGCCGCCGTCGATGGAGGCGTTGCTCGAGATGACGTTCCCTGCGCCCTGCTGGCGCCGCCGATGAGGTTGTTGACCGCCCCTTGCAGATAAATGCCGTTGGCATTATTCCCCAGGCGCAGGCCGCCGCTGATATCGGTGCCGATAAAGTTGCCCTGGATTACGGTACCTGATGTCGCGGCGCCGATGAGATCGATGCCGATTCCGGAATCGGGCAAGCCGCCGTTTCCGGAGATCACATTCCGCGCCGCGGAAGTCGTGCCGCCAATCGTTGTGCCGGAAACCTGGTTGATGTTGACGCCGTCGAACACATTGCCCAGGGCAATGGTTCCCGTAACGTCCGTGCCGATCAAGTTGCCCTCACGGTCGAGGGCGCCAGGCCTGTGAGGACGGCGGTGTTACTGAGAGGAGGCGTGCTTGGAGTCGTTGCCGCTCCCGAATCGCTAAAGGTGGTCGCGGGACTGAAGACGGTCGCCACCAAAACGTTTTCTTGCCCTGCCGCCGTGCCGCGATAAATCTTGTATGATGTGGCCCCAGGTACCGTCGCCCAGTTAATATTCACGCTTCCAGGGTTCGCGAGCGCGATGGTCTGCTCGTTGGATGCGGTGGTCTCTCCCTGTGCCGCGGTCGCGGTGACGACGTAGAAATAGGTACCGGCCAGGAGCGAGCCTGTTCCCACATTGGAAAGCGAACCCAACTCCGGAGGCGTCAACAAGCCGTTGATCTCTACCCCATCATTCATGTTCCCGGAAATCACATTGCCGGCGCCGGCAGTCGATCCGCCAATCGTGGCAGCGCCCGGCGTTTGCAAAAGCACACCGCTGAGCAAATTGCCAAGGGCGGCCGAACCGGCGACGTTGGTGCCGATGAAGTTTCCCTGGATGACAGTACCGCTCGTCGTTGGATTCTCGACCAAGATGCCGTTCAAGCTATTTCCGGAGATGACGTTGCCCGCGCCCGCCGCCGTGCCGCCGATGGTGTTGTTGTTGCTGAAGACCGAGATGCCGTTACCCGTGTTAGCGGCTACCGATCCATCGAGAGCGAGCCCAATATAGTTGCCAACCACAGTGATGGTGTTGCCCTCGAGCGTCACACCGGAGCCGTTGGCGTTCACGATGCTGAGGGAAATGAGACTGGAATTGGAACCACTAAGGGTAAGACCAGCAAACCCGTTGTTATCGATTTCGACTAACGGGGCGTTCATGAAATTCGGGGCCGTTGTGCCGTCGATCTTCACGGTGTTGGTGATGGCCGGTAAGGCGCCCGACGTCAACTGAATGACGCCCGCAACCGAGAAATCGATCTCGTCGGCCGAGATACCTGCATTTTCGTTGACGCTGGTGATCGCCGCGCGAAGCGAGCCGGTGCCCGAATCGGCTAAGCTGGAGACGGTGTAAGTGGTCGGCGTCAGCCTGGCTTCCAGGGGCTCTAGACGTGGACGAAAGGTGGTCCGGGAACGTTGACGGGACAAAGCGTTTTTCATGTAGAGTCCCTAAAAAATGACAGGCGATGCGTTCTCGCCAATCAATCGCTGGATGTAGCCGCATTCGCCAGAATGCGGGTTGCCGCTCCCGCATTCTGGCGAATGCGGCTACAGCTCCGAATCAGGACCAAATCTGGTATCCCTCGGCTGAACCAAAGATGCCGGCGAGCACGTCCTGGTCAGTAATGCCGGCGTTCAGTGCGTTCACCCACGCCGCCAAACCGCCTGAATCGGCCGGGCGCAAAAGGAATGTCATGTAGTCGGCTTGGACTAGGTTGGTGCGGTATTCCTGCGAGATTAGGAAGGTTTCCGACACGAAGAGACGAGAAGCACCGTTGTCCAGTACTGTTTCCCAGCCCGCAACCTCCCCAGTGCTGGGGAAACGACCCAAGACTTCAACATAGAGGTCGGTGATGAAACTCGGATTGGTGCCGCCGGTCAACACAAAGAACTCCGACGAGGCGGTAAGCTCCGCGGCGACTTCCTCCAACGTCCCGCCCGCTTGCAAGAAACTGGTCCAGTACTGCGCCCGCCTGCATCCGGGTTGCGCCGAGGTAGTGGTTGTACATCGCGGTCACCTGGTCGCTCAGGTATTCCGTGCTGCCTTCGATGCCGAGCACGACAGTGGCCGGCGTGACCCCATTATCCAGGGCACTTGCCCAACCTGCAGAACTCGGATCGGGAATGCGGTTCAAGAGAAGCTGGTAGACATTCGCCACATAGGCCTGGTTGGCCGTGCTGGTGCCAATGGAGCTGGAAAACTCCGAAGTAGAACTAGTGAAGCTAAAGTCCTCGGAGCTGGTGCTGGCCGTGGCGGTGAACGTCGTGCCGGCGCCCGCCGGCACCGCCGCATTTCTCAACGTAAACGTGGCGAACCCATTCGTGTTCGTGGTCACGTTCACGCTGCCCAGGAAGAGCTGTCCCTGTCCCGCGGACACGCCGTTCAAAGTGGCGAACACCTGAATCGTGCAGGGAAGTCCCGTACCTCCTTCTGCGGGGAGGAGGCTAGCGACGTTCAGAACCCCTCCAACTTGAACTTGAACAGAATCAGATGTAGAGCCAGGCGACTCCACAGCGTAGCCGAGCTGCGGGGCCGGCATGTTCTCATTGCCGCCGTTTTGGAGAACGATGCCCTTGGCGCCGTTGTTGAAGATCGAGTTGTTCAGAATCGCGTTATCCGTGGCGAAATAGTTCACTTCGCCGCTGCTGCCATCGATCACCACGCCAGATTGACTATTGAAGGCAATCGTGTTGCCTGCGCCGCAGCCGCGCCGCCGATGGCGTTGTAGCCCGGGGTGAAGACGGTGATGCCGTTGCCCTGGTTGGGCGCGGCCGCCTGTCCGGTGGGGTCGGTCCCGATGAAGTTGCCCAGGATGTTTACATACTGCAATAATTGCTGGCCGCTCTCTCCCAGCTGGATGCCTCCCGCGCCGTTGCCGCTGATGACGTTGCGATCCCCGGCGGAGGCGCCGCCGATGATGGCGGTGGGAGTGCTGTAATATCCCTGGGTAAGGTCGACGAACACACCGACGCCCGTGTTGGCCGCTACCGATCCATCGAGAGCGAGCCCGATATAGCAGCCCTCGACTGTTACCAGGTAGCCCTGGAGCGTCACGCCGGGACCGTTGGCGTTCACGATGCTCAGGGATTCGAGAATCGAGCCGGAGCCTGTACTGATGGTCAGGCCGGCGAAGCCATGGTTATCGATTTCGACTACCGGGGCGCCGGCGAACCCGGGGGCTTGTCCCGTCGATCGTGACTTGATCCACTATTGCCGGCAAGGGCCCGAGGTCAGCTGAATCGTGCCCGCGACGGAAAAGTCGATGATATCAGGCCCACTGAGGCTGTTGGCGTCCATGATGGCCTGACGCAGTGAGCCCGTGCCGCTATCGTTCAGATTGGCGACGGTAAACGTCGAGGGAGTCAGCCGCGTTTCCAGCAATTCAAGGCTGGGGCGAAAGCCGGTTTGCGAACGTCGACGGGGGGAAGCTTTTTTCATGGAGAGGGCTCCTAAGAATAAAGTGCCGGCGATGCGTTCTCACGGATCGTTCGCCGGTTTGTAGCCGCATCCGCCGGAATGCAGGGTGCCGCTCCCGCATTCTGGCGAATGCGGCTACAAATCAACCCTTCATCAAGACTCGACGCTGCACTAATCTTGCTTTTGGGTAGTTCCCGAGAAAGGCCCTAACGCGGCTTTCTCGGTCCGGAGCTGTCAGCGCAAAACCAGGCTGTGGCACGATTTCATTGGAGCAGGCTCCTGGGCAGGCAGGGTAGGAATCAATCGGGGCAACTATTCACGCCACAACAAGGTTCGTTGAACTCATGCCTTTCATGATTATACCCCGAACAGAATGAGAAGTTGCGGACCATGGCAAATCTGGGCAAAGCTGTGTCTAGCCAAAACGGCATTCTGAATGTCAAATCTGCTGAGACACTTCCCGGGCATTAAGACGATTGCCGCTGAACTTGAGATTGCTGGGAAGGAATGAACTCCGGCATCGCGGTGAAGCCTTGGACCGGCTGGTTTGACCCTCACCGGAACCCAGTTTCGGCATTATCACAGTAATCTGCCCTTGACGACGCACCAGCTTTCTTTTAGAAGGCCGGCCAAGTTCACTCATTATCGGTGTCGGACGATGGTTGCCGAAGCCTCCTGCCGAACGCGGCCGCGGGGGAATAGCGAGAAATCGCCACCGGCAAGTCTTCTAACTTGGGCAAGGAGCCCGGAATGCGCATCCTTGAAGCGCTGAGTCCCCCGAGTATCCGAAAAGACATTACCCTGCTGCTCGATGTCGTGAACCCAAAAAAGTTTTTACAGGCGCTGCCTTCGCTTACAGCAGAACTTCAAATTTTGCTGCGCCGAGTGCACGCTGATTCAGGAAGTGCGGAAGGAACAGGGCTTCGTGAAGCATACTCTCGGTAATCGAGAGCTAATTTGAAAGGTGCTGCACCAGGTGGAGTTTGTGAAGACGGCCCTGAAATGGGAGCCTTTCATCGAAGGCTGCCTGACTTATAGGTCTGTGCTGGAACCTTTCCTCTATGGCCGTCATTGCTTGCAAAAAATGAATGTCGATGAGGGCTCGTTGTACCTGGAAGACGAGCGCGAACTGGTCCGCGAAGCCGTTCTCCAGGCCAACGCTCTGCCGGGACCGATCGTCGAAGTGGGCACTCTCTTCGGCTACACTACCTCGTGGATGGCGCAGTGGAAGCACGCCGACAAGAAAATCGTTAGCGTGGACAACTATTGTTGGAACCCCTGGAACGTGTCGCCGGATTCTCACAGGATGTTTACCAAGCGCGTGCTGGAATACTTGATCCACCGGGGCGAAGTGGAGCTGGTCGACATGGACAAGGGCGCGTTTTACGAAAGCTATCGCGGCCCGAGCCCGTCCATGGTGTTCCTCGATGCGAATCACACCTACGAGGAGACGGCCAAGGATATCGCCTGGGCCCGGCGGGTCGGCGCTAAGATCATCGCCGGCCACGATTATTTCAAAGTTTTCGGGGTCGTTCGTGCCGTCGAAGAGGCGGGCGGCCGCTGCGCCGGCGCCTCCGGCGTCTGGGTGCTCAACGGTTCCGCCTGGCAGCCAGGCCTCGGCTTACCATTGCGCCCGGCGGCCTAATCACCGCAACCCGGGGGCAAATAAACGGGACAGGTCCAATTAAAATTGGACCTGTCCCGTTTTAGCTTTCTCCTACGCATTGCCACCGCCATTCTTCTCAACCTTTCCACTATTGAATAAAATTGACTTTATTCAACAGATAGCCTAGGATGCGTGCATGGCCAATAAGTCAGTTAGCGGCATGCGCACGGCGAACGTCGACCAGTTGCGGGCCCTGGCGTCGCCGGTGCGGATCGAGATCGTTGGAGTGTTTCAGTCGCATGGGCCGCTGGCGATTCGCGAGCTGGCCGAGATACTGGGTCGGCCCGCGGATGGTCTTTATCACCACGTTCGGCAATTGCAGAAAGCCAAAATCCTTCGAATAGCGCAGATGCGACGCGTGGGAAAACGCGATGAAGCTGTCCTGGAACTGACTGCCGAGCGGTTTGGCCATGCCGAGCAGCCCAAGACTCCCGCCATCAGGCTCGCCATCGTCGAAACGGCTGCCTCTGCCCTGCGGCTGGCAAATCGAGAATTTCGTCGAGCGGTTCTGGCTGAGAAATCGCCCAAGCACAAGGAGGGCCCGGCTCGGGGGGACGAATGTCGCACAAGAGCGAGATTGTCGCGTCAACGGTCGTGTTTGACCGACGAGGATCTCTGCAAACTTCATGAAATGCTCGAGCAAGTGGATACGTTTCTGAAAGAGCGGATAGGGCGCAAGCAAGGAGAACCTTTTGCCATGACCGTGGCACTCGTACCCCTGCTGAAACGAAAGAGGTCGTCCTAATATGGGTCACATAGCTCGTTATACGATCAGGGGATTGTTCATGACCATTCTGATGTGCACTCATCCCGCAGCGGCTGCCGATTCGATCGCGCCGGCCCAGGCGCTGCAGAAAATCAGGAAGGCTATCGGCTTCGAGGCGCTTGCACGAACTCTCGGGAGGTGCTTGTCACCGGGGTCGCCGAGTACCTCGGTATGACGGGCGAATTTCAGCTCTATATCGCTCCAAATGGTACGTTCCTCCAGTTGTTCGAAGCCCACGGGGAGCACGCTATCGGCTTCGACGGGACTGTTCTCTGGGAGCGGGCCTTCTCCCGTAAGTCTCAGATTCTCGATTTCGGCGAGGCCGAAGCCCTCCAAGCCTTCATGGCTGTCAGGACACATAGTTGGTTGTCCGAAAACAGTCCGTATAAGGTCGTAGCGGGCCGGCATGCAGAAGGATGGCGAACTGAATCTGGAGATTTTGAAGCCGGGCGACTTGCTCCCGACCCAGATCGTGTTGGATCGGAACGCCTGGTTGCCGAAAAGGGCATCACGGCCCTGGCTATTCGGCGCTGTCGTCTGGGAATTCAGCGATTACGCCGAGTTTCTCGGCACGAAATGGCCGCGAAAATCTCAGCTTCATCAAGGCCTGGCATCAGACTCCTATGAATTGAAGGACGTTCGATTCGTGCCGTCAGCGAGCCCCAAACGCTATGCGGTGCGAGGGGACGCAGTGCCGATCAAATGGGATGCGAGGCTGTCTCGCCGATGGAAGTCAAACGCACTCCTTCGGGCCATTATTTCGTCAAAGCCAAAGTGAACGGCCAGGATGCGGGCTGGTTTGCATTGGATACCGGCACGGGCGCGGGCATGACGATCAGCTGGAAAGTGGCAGAGCAATTGCACCTCCCCGCTTATGGAAAGACCTTCGCCGGCGGCGCCAGCCACCAAAATCCGACGCAGTTCCGCGAAGCGGATTCGATTCAGGTCGGACCGGCGGCCATGCAGGGCGCCGTCTGCTTCGAGTTGCCGGCAACTTTTACGGACTCGATGGCTAAGCTGTTTGGGTTCGAATGGGCCGGGACCCTTGGACATGATTTGCTCTCTCAGGTGGTGGCTGAGCTCGACCTGTCGGCTGCTACGCTTGGCCTTCGGGATCCGCATACCTACAAACTCGCGCGGGGAGAGTGGCAGCCGCTTCGACTAAACCACGGCATACCCTGCTTGCATTGCAAGGTAGAAAACCGCTACGAAGGGTGGTTTCAGTTCGATACCGGCGCAGGAATGGTTGCGATCATACATGCGCCGGCAGTGGAGAAGCATCATCTTTTGAAAGACCGCGAAACGCGAAGTCGCCCCCTTCAGGGAGTCGGCGGCGCCATCGACGCCCAGATGGGCAAACTCACGGAATTTTCGATCGGTTCGCGGAAGATGTCAAATGTCCTGACCTTCTTTGTCACCGGTAAGGAGGGTGGCGCTAGTCGATCCTTACACGATGGGAACCTTCGGGGCCGGCATCCTCAACGGAGACAAAGTGATTCTCGATTACAGCCATCGCCGAGCGGCTCTGGTGAAAAAGTAGCCGGGGGGCAAATAAACGGGGAGGTAACAATTTTTTTATAATTGGACCTGTCCCGTTCCGTTTAGTGAGGCGACGCTGCGATCCGCCACAACTAACCTTCCCTAATCCCACCGGGTTTTGATCTGATGGACAAGGTGTATTTGTAGCCCGTTCTCAGCTTGTGGGAGTGAATCAGCCCCAAAAAAAGAGCGTTTTCGTGGTGCCGAATCACAACCAACTTTGACGGAGGAAAAGCCACAACCAACCTTGACCGAGGGACAGAGTCGGCCCCGTAAAGCGCCGCGTCTGAAGCTGCCACTCGCCGCAAAACCGAGAGGCGTTCACAAATGCCGAATCACAACCAGCCCTGACCGAAGAGCAGGCAGCTTCGCAGGAATCGGCTCCCAATGATCGAGATGCTCAGGGGAAGTTCGCCGTGGGCAATCCACAAGCCCCGGGGAATCCGCACGCCCGGCATTGTCCGCGGATGCTCGAGCGAGTTTTTCGCAACACTGTTTCGGTGGAGGCGTTTACGAACATCGTCTGCAAACTTATCGAGAAAGCCGAGGCCGGCGATACCAGCGCCGCCAAGATCATCGTTTCTTATGTGGTCGGCAAGCCCCTGCCGGCTCCTCACCCCGACTCCATCGATCGAGACGAATGGGATCACTTTCAGAAGGACGCCAGTGCAGACCCAAGAGATGAAGCTCGTCATGAGCTCGCTGCCTACCCACGTGGGCAACGACTTCGCCCGGGTGCGAGTTCCCCATCATGACCGAAGCCCGTACTAACGACATGGCGAAGCAACTGCTCAAAGGCTGCCCAGGAGCCAAAAGTGGCGAGGGCCGAGGGGTGAGTGGCGAGCAAGAAGATGATCCAACGAACGCGACTGACCCGTCATCAAACGGAAATTCGGACGCGAAATCATTGATTCCTCCACCCTCCACCCATCACCCGCCACGCCTGTCGATCCCTCCACGCCCCTCCACCCATCACCCGCCACGCCTGTTGATCCCTCCACCCTCCACGCACCACCCTCCACCCGTTTGTTCGATCCTTGGGACATCGATGCCGCCATCGCGGCTTACAAAAGCCCTGAAACCCGAAGCGAGCGAAGAGCATGAGTGAAGACGGTAACTGCTCAATAACCCCGGGTCCGAGGTGAATCAGATCTCGTCAGCGCGTGCGGGAACATGGGGGCTTGAGTCGACTGCGTCTTGTCTTGCTTATCTCTATCCGGCTCATCTTCGATCAGAGGAGCCCGGGTTCAACAGTTGCAGGTCGCTTTGGGTCTGCTCGCTGCCGGATCAGGTCGGCTAGGCGGGCAACCTGGCCCTGGCCGAGCAGCCGATCCTGCAGATACAACCAAAAACTGATCCCCAGTTTGCGACAGGTCTTCTTCAGGCTGGCGAAGGTATCCCGACATCGCCGACCCGCGTCGCTGCGCGTGCTGCCGCTGATCTTGCGCGTTCTTCACATAGCACCGAATGATCGACTCCGTGCCGTTGTTGTGCAGCGGCACCTCCGGTCGCTCCAACCCGCGTAACAGGTCGGCCTTGTGCTCGCGCATTTCCTTCAACACGCCGTTGATGCTCGCGTAGGCGGTCTTCTGCTCGCACAAGGCGTCGAAACGGGCCTCCAGACCGGCCTTCCAGGCGGGTGTCGGCTGGCCCTGATAGGCCTTCAGATCCTTGTACAGCTCCCAGACCTGCTGCCGCACGGCTGCGATGGCCGCTCGGTGGGCCTCGTTGTAGGGGACCATGCGCAACAACGGCCGTTCGGCATGCACCCAGCAGGCGGCATGGAGCAGCACCACGAACTGCGGCGCCCATCACTGAGGACGACCAAATCCGCCGACACGCCTTGGGCGATAAGCCGCCCAGCAAAGCCCTTCGGTGCCATGCGCACGTGCCGGTCGCTGGTGATGGCCAACTGATCGGCGACAAATACCTTTCCACTTCGTGTTGCCTCACGAGAAAATGTTACCGAGCTTTCGACCCTTTTCCACGGCCACTTTGTGTCCCCCACGGACTCAGCCACTCGCCCGGTGATCCTCTCGCTGCTGAGGTGGCCTGGGCCGAGCCGAATCATCAGTCGCAGACCGCCGCTTTGTGTAGCGAGGTCCAGGCCACCTCAGCAGCTCACACTAAGATCACCGCCTTCATCGCCTGTTTTTTTGTCTCCTGTCGGCGTGCCTTGTCCAGCATTGACTGAAGAAGATTTAGCAGGGTCGAATTCTGCCGGGTCGCTTGTTTTTCCTTGATGGGCACCGATCTTACATCTGTCTCTTGCACGGACTTGTTGCAACCAGCGTATACCAGCTGCCTGGCCATGACCCGGACCATTCGCCAATGTGGCGTTGCAACGTGCGTAATTGTCCTTCGGGAACTGCCCAGGATTTTCTAGCCGCAGCTTCTCGAACAGCGATTTGGCTGTGGTGGTGGCATTGGGAGTCCTGTAGCCAAAGAATGAATGGTTGGCCACTCTGTTCTCGAAGGGATCTTCTCGTTCGCCACCAGTGCGTTTTGCGCTGGTGGTTCGATGCGTGGGTCGAACCTCTCCTTCTTGCCAAAGTTTTGGAGGTTAGCCAAGAATTGTTCTAGATTCTCTTGCCCTGGGCCGCTGCCAGGTGCGCCGATAACGGCAAAGTGCTGCCAAGGCCGATTGATTGTCCCGAATTCGATGCAGAAGTTCCAAATAAGTCGGGATGATTGGTTGCGAAGCTGCTCTTTGGTTGTCTCAAGCACAGCGGCATGCTCCAACAAACGAGCAGCGGGAGTCGCTGGTTTGAAGTAGCACTTTTTCACTTTGGCTCCTTCACGCCTTTTGGATCGGAGTTTGAAGGACGGCTGAAAGAAGTTCACATATAAGCGCATGGCTTGATAAAGAGGCCAAGGCTTGACCCGCAACAATTCCGGAGAATCGCTGGTATCCGATGAACCGCCGAATAACTGCGCCGTTCTTCTGCTCAATCCAGGCTTGATCGTTCTTGTGGTACGCTCGTGAGCGAGTGAACTCAATCTTTTGCTGCTGGCAGTACGCAGAAGTGTCTCGTTGATAAAAGCGCTGTCGTTGTCGGAATCGATCCCGAGAATCGGCATGGGAAATTGATGCCGAAGAACTTCGATCCCCTCGACAACGAGGGATTGTTCCCTGGCCACCAGTGGAACCGCCTCCGTCCAGCCAGAACTGACATCGGTAGCAACCAAGCTCCAGAGAAAGATTCCTTCCATCGAAGTCCCGCCGTGAGGCACGAAGTCGATCTCCAGGTATCCCGGATTCGGTTCATGCCAATCGGCGAAGGTTCGGATCGGGATTTGTTCTTCATCCTTGGCGAGGTTTTGGCTCTTTTGCGACTCCCCGCCTTCTCGCGGATCGGAGCGAGGAGGCGGTCAATAGTTGCGGGCTTGCCTGTAGAAGGCGGGACTGGACTTCAGGGTCGAGTTTAAGGTGGCCGTACCGCTGCATTGAATCCACGAGCTGCGGCAGAATTGCCTTCAATCGCTTTCCGCATACTCGGTCGGCAGCTTCCCAGAGAAGAGTCACGGCTTCTCGAACCGCGTCGTCATAGATCCGCCGGTGAAGAGGCGAGTTGATTGGCAAGGAAGGTTCGGCATCTGCAAGTAGGCGGATTGCATGTTTCCGATGACACTGAGCAAGCACAACCACTTCATCCAGAATCTGTGCTTTCTCCTTCCGGGATGCCAGTCGATAGCGATTCCTTAACGCTTCCAGTACTTCGCCTCTCGCCGCTTTGCTGATCTTGTGGTCCATGATTTGCCTCCTGAGATGGGTAACATTCTCATGAGGCAACGACTCGTCTTCGGTAGCAAGATCAATGAGTAAATGCGCCGGAGAAACCGGGAAAAGGAAAAGCCCCACTTCGGCGTCACGCCTTGAAGCGTATGCTAATCGCTGAACTAAAATCTGCTTGCATTCCTCGCTCACTTGTGTAAGGTATCCATTGGCCAAATGAATCATCTCAGATCGGCATGCGACGGAATAGGGCGTAACATTCATTTGCCCTGCTAATTATCTACGTAGAAAAGTGGCGTTGAAGCATCGTAGGCGTTGCATAAGTAATCGTCCTCGTCGACCAGGGTGCTAAATCGTCGTCCCCCCCTTACAGGTGCACTGTCCCTCCTCTTAAAGGTGCACTTCTGACGAAGAGCTAGAGATTTGCATCATTCTTGTCGGTTCTGCGCGGCAATTTACCGTCTGACGGCCGATGGCCGCAAGATTTGGGACGCATTACTCCATATTGAGGACGATTCTCCCGATGCGAATAAGCTTAATTCGACCTACGAAGAGCAATCCTTGGCCTAGCAGACGTTCTCACAATGCTATAACCCTTCTTGAAACGCTACTTGCTGTGGGGATCATCTCAATCCTTCTTGGCCTCCTACTCCAGCCATACAAGCAGCTCGCTCGGCTATGCGGCGCACGGTTTGTATGAATAATCTTCGCCAACTAGGCATAGCCATAAATAATTATGAACAGACCTTTAGCGTGATCCCAAGGGGAACCTGTGGCTCGCTTCCTTCCGGCCAGTATTCGTGTTTTTCTGCACATGCAAGATTGCTCCCTTTCCTTGAGGCAAATACAGTCTCTCAGCAAATTGATTGGACTGACCAGAATCTGGATATTGCTGGACGCCCTCCACAAGCCAATAAAGCAAATGAAAAGTTTCTTCAGCAACGCATATCTGTATTCTTGTGCCCCGGCGACTCACAAGCAAACGAGGGCGCAAATAACTACAGACTAAATCTTGGCTGGTCGGTTGCACTCGAAGGAAGAACAGATTTCATTCCGAATACGTTTTCAAGTATAACGGATGGACTTTCTAACACCGCCCTTTTTTCCGAACGCTTAGTGGGAGGAACTCCCGGAAATAATCAAAGAAACGCGCTGCTAGTGGATTACCCGTTTCCCATTTCATTAAGTCTTGCATGTGCGCAAGCTCAACTTACTGAAAACTTAAGTCCCAATATCGAGGACCCTTTTCCAGGAGCTTCATGGCTTCGCGGGAGAGATCGACAAACGCGCTACGTGCATTTCTTACCCCCAAACTCTCGCCTTCACGACTGCGAATCAGCGGCTCTTTCCAACCTTGACATCATGAACGCAAGAAGTTTGCACTCAGGCGGCGTCAACCTCGTCTTCTTCGATGGTCACGGTCAATTCGTAAGTGACATGATAGCTCTTCAAGTCTGGCGAGCTCTGGGAACACCTAGTGGCAAGGAAGTCATACCATGAATCCAAACATTAACGAATGAACCGATCAACTACAAAGAGGTATTCTGGTCATGGAAAGCATAACAGCATTGCTGCTTTCATGTGTTCTCTTCGCTCCCAATACTGATCCCGACTCTGAGCTGGTTATCACTCAAATACGAGATCATTTTTCTCGCATTTCCTCAGTTCATGTCCGAGGAATCGTTAGATTCCCTTCGAGCGGCGGGCTCTGGGCGAATGATCCGGAATCTGAGCCCCTTGGGTACAATGATAAAAGGACGTCCGAGTTTGATCTGTGGCTCGATCCACCGAAACAGAAGCAAGCGTGGGTTGAAAGAAACACCACCGGCATAATCACCTCATCGGTTTCGGAGTGTTTCGATGGAAAGAAATACACCTATCTCAATCCGGCAGGTAAAATGGGTCTCGTGCGTGAAGGAAGTTCCATGGTGAAGCCGCCTCGCACAGGTCCGCTTCATGCCCTTGGATTCTGCTTTATGGAGACATATCACACATCCCTAGGAAGTCTGCTTGAAGATCGTGCTCATCTTACGGTAGAAAAAGTTGCTCCTGCAAAGCAAGGTGCCGAATGGGTGATAACAGTTAGGGCTCTTCCCTCCGAAGTTAGGCCTCAGGATTGGTCCGAAAAAGCACGCAAGCGTACCGTGGTTCGTATATGGGTAACAATTGATCCGCAGTTAAGAATCACTAAATGGGCTGTTTATTCGCCAAAAGCGGGAGCTGCGCATGACGAGGCAATGTTCCGACACGATGTCCCGAGCATGCGATTTGAAGGGTACAACGTTTGTCTCGCCTTCATTAATATCTACGGACCTCAGGTGAATCGCGAAAATGCTGGTTCCCCCTCTCCTGTGGTCAGACGAATTCTCTGCGGAAACGGCAATGCCATGGAAGAGATGACTGTGAATGAATGCTCGTTCAACAGTGCTATAGCGTCTAAGGTTTTTCGCGCCGACATTCCTCCCGGTTACTCGATCAGTAAACCCGAAAAAGGCTCGGACAAAATAGTGATTACGGGCGGATCGACGGGGGAAGCATTGAAGGTTCACGATATCTCGCAGGAAGCTCGCCAATTGGTTGGTGACGGTGACAAAACTAGTGCGCTTTTGCCTGGGTTGGGCGATTGGATCGTTCCTTGTATGTCGGCTGCTCTCATAGGTGTGGGTGTGGCCTTGGCCGTTTTCTTCTGGAGGAAGAATCGATGAAGATCTGCAGCTCACTTCTTATTTCGGCTTCGGTCGGAATATTGAGTCTCGTTGGTTTGTTTTCAGAAAGGGGTAAGGCGTTTTTGTTCTCGACTTTCAGATGGCAAGTCGATTGCTAGGTGGCATACGGTTTGCGTTTCGCCTCCGACTAACCAAATGAACGGTTGTGACGGGAGAACGAATGTTGTAGGAGGCATCACATATAAATGTGATGGCGGTAATCTGGACCAATACTGCCCGGTGTCAACTACTCAGACCAATAATGTTTGCAACACAGGCTCAGCGACCTGTGGGGGAGCGCAGTACCAATGGGATCCCATTAATAATGTGTGGTTACTCAATAGCTTTACATGCACCAATGTATCCTACACGACCGCCCGGAATCAAACCGGCCCTTGCATACCGAAGCCTCCGGCCCATGAATTGTTGGCTAGCTGAATGGTGTGGGAGAATCCGGATGGTCCATGGAGATCGAATGACCATTTGTGTTCTCCCATTTTTGTTTTTTTATATTCACTTTGGTGTTCTGAAGGAACAAAATGACGAAGTGATGCCGCAATGTTGTGGGCGTCACGCATTGGCTTTGATAGCGGACTTCTTAGGAAAGAGCCGGCCGGCCGAATACTGGGAGAGACTCTTGCCATCTGGAGAGGCTCCTTTTTTCAATAGCTCAATTGGAGTTGGCTGGCCGCGATGCCGGTCTTCAGGTTTTAGCCGTCCAATGGGATAGCTTTTCCGCTGCTGATTGGAGCATGCCTTGTATTGTATTTGTGAAGGAGCTACCCGAATCGAACGAAGCTGCGCATTTTGTAGCTTGTCTAGGGGAGAGGGCGAACGGTGTTTGCCTGGTGGATTATCCAAGTCATCCAGTGGTTGTCTCCAAGGAAAAACTGGCAAGATATTGGTCGGGAATCGTTCTTTATGTCACGCTTCCTGGATATCAACACCTGAAACTAGGAGAGACTCCGAATGATATGTGGCGCAGGATGTTGTTCTGGGCCTTGTTGATTTTAAGCGTTTCTTGTTGTTCAGCGGTAGTATGGAAGGCCTTCTTGCAAATGATATCGAAACGGAAAGGGTGGAATACGACCTTATGAAGATAATCGTCACGGCAACGATTGCGATTGTTATTGGTGGTTTGACAGTTGTGTGTTGGGGTTTTTCAAGGATTGCGACTGATGCTGTTGTGGTAGATTTGGTGATTCAGCCGCAGTGCGTTTTTATTGACGGATCGGGTAAGTCCGATGCTGCCGGATCGGCGGAATTTACACTTTGAATCAAGGCTCGAGAACAATTAGAATTGATAATATTGAGCGCACATGCGATTGTATTCTTACCGACAACCTTCAAGGGCATGTTTTGAAGCCAGGGCAATCATGCCATCTTAAGGTGCAGATGGAGATTCCGGATTCGGGATTTGAAATCAAACAATTGAGAGTGTCTTATGATGGCTCTCCTAAGCCAATTATTCTGGATATTGAGGCTGTTGGTAGGAGAAACGTGCCTTATATTGTAGAGCGCCGAGAGAACAAGGTGATGTTTTTTGATTTGGATTCGATTGATAAGTCAGAAGTTTTTGTGATTAGCACATGCGAGAAAAAAGATGGAATGAAGTGGATTACTCGTGTTGAAGCGGAGATGGATGAGATATCCGTTCGCCAGGAATCACTTAAGGAACAGATTGTTGGCTCCGTTGTTTTTCGACAGTATTCTTATAGGATTGGATGGAATAGGCTACCAAGTAGCCTAGAGTTTTATAGCAAGCTCCGTGTTCGTACGTCGGATCCAAATCCAACTGAGGTGATTGGAGGAAGCGTCGGAGGCACACTTGCAAGAGAACATAAGTTTATTAGATAGAATGTGAATCGTTAGCTGGTCGGGTTGTATTGCTATGGCGAGGTGGCTGACAACAGCGGCGGATTCAAGGGGGCTTCACTAGGAGGCTGGCGGAGGCGCCAGCTTTTGAACGATCGCATGAATGGTGGATACTGCCGACTACATGGAGCGGCCGCTATTGAAGCATTCGCTATATGTTCACTCTATCATGATGGGTTCTGAATCTTAACCAAGCCAAGAAAACTCTGGGCGAGGAGGCAGAGAGTCTCTGTGGGATGACTTTTGTTGTTCGCCGAATTAGCGTCATCCGACCCCTCCTTGGCTCCCTCCGGCTCAAGCGTAAAGGGAGAACGACATAGAGGCCGCATCGCAGCCCTCGCCTCTGGCCACCATTTTCGTGGTCGTCGCCCCTCTGCGAACCCACCCCGAAAACATTGTGTAATTGCGGGCCGCACCTTCCTCGGGTGTTCGGCGACAATTAGATCTCCACTTCGTGTTGCCTCACGAGAAAATGTTACCGAGCTTTCGACCCTTTTCCACGGCCACTTTTTCGCCCCGGACTCAGCCACTCGCCCGGTGATCCTCTCGCTGCTGAGGTGGCCTGGGCCGAGCCGAATCATCCGTCGCAGCGCCACCGCTCGTGTAGCGAGGTCCAGGCCACCTCAGCAGCTCACACTAGATCACCGCCTTCATCGCCTGTTTTTTTGTCTCCTGTCGGCGTGCCTTGTCCAGCATTGACTGAAGAAGATTTAGCAGGGTCGAATTCTGCGTCGCTTGTTTTTCCTTGATGGGCACCGATGATCTCTGTCTCTGCGCCGGACTTGTTGCAACCAGCGTATACCAGCTGCCTGGCCATGACCCGGGCGCCATTCGCCAATGCGGCGTTGCAACGTGCCAATTGTCCTTCGGAGAATTGCCCAGGATTTTCTAGCCGCAGCTTCTCGAACAGCGATTTGGCTGTGGCATCGGGAGTCTCTTGTAGCCAAAGAAGAATGGTTGGCCACTCTGTTCGAAGGGATCTTCTCTCGTTCGCCACCAGTGCGTTTTGGCGCTGGTGGTTCGATGCGTGGGTCGAACCTCTCCTTCTTGCCAAAGTTTTGGTAGGTGTGCCAAGAATTGTTCTAGATTCTCTTGCCCTGGGCCGCTGCCAGGTGCGCAGCGCAAAGTGCTGCCAAGGCCGATTGATTGTCCCGAATTCGATGCAGAAGTTCCAAAGGATCAAGTCGGGATGATTGGTTGCGAAGCTGCTCTTTGGTTGTCTCAAGCACAGCGGCATGCTCCAACAAACGAGCAGCGGGAGTCGCTGGTTTGAAGTAGCACTTTTTCACTTTGGCTCCTTCACGCCTTTTGGATCGGAGTTTGAAGGACGGCTGAAAGAAGTTCACATATAAGCGCATGGCTTGATAAAGTAGCGCCAAGGCTTGACCCGCAACAATTCCGGAGAATCGCTGGTATCCGATGAACCGCCGAATAACTACGCCGTTCTTCTGCTCAATCCAGGCTTGATCGTTCTTGTGGTACGCTCGTGAGCGAGTGAACTCAATCTTTTGCTGCTGGCAGTACGACAGAAGTGTCTCGTTGATAAAAGCAGCTGTCGTTGTCGGAATCGATCCCGAGAATCGGCATGGGAAATTGATGCCGAAGAACTTCGATCCCCTCGACAACGAGGGATTGTTCCCTGGCCACCAGTGGAACCGCCTCCGTCCAGCCAGAACTGACATCGGTAGCAACCAAGCTCCAGAGAAAGATTCCTTCCATCGAAGTCCCGCCGTGAGGCACGAAGTCGATCTCCAGGTATCCCGGATTCGGTTCATGCCAATCGGCGAAGGTTCGGATCGGGATTTGTTCTTTCATCCTTGGCGAGGTTTTGGCTCTTTTGCGACTCCCCGCCTTCTCGCGGATCGGAGCGAGGAGGCGGTCAATAGTTGCGGCGCTTGCCTGTAGAAGGCGGGACTGGACTTCAGGGTCGAGTTTAAGGTGGCCGTACCGCTGCATTGAATCCACGAGCTGCGGCAGAATTGCCTTCAATCGCTTTCCGCATACTCGGTCGGCAGCTTCCCAGAGAAGAGTCACGGCTTCTCGAACCGCGTCGTCATAGATCCGCCGGTGAAGAGGCGAGTTGATTGGCAAGGAAGGTTCGGCATCTGCAAGTAGGCGGATTGCATGTTTCCGATGACACTGAGCAAGCACAACCACTTCATCCAGAATCTGTGCTTTCTCCTTCCGGGATGCCAGTCGATAGCGATTCCTTAACGCTTCCAGTACTTCGCCTCTCGCCGCTTTGCTGATCTTGTGGTCCATGATTTGCCTCCTGAGATGGGTAACATTCTCATGAGGCAACGACTCGTCTTCGGTAGCAAGATCAATGAGTCAATGCGCTGAAGAAAGATGATTGTCGCCGGGTGGGGAAAGCTAATTGCCGCTATTCACCAACTCCGTCAACCGCGTCTGCCAGGCCGATTCGTCTGCAAATGTCTGGGGGCCTTGCTGCAATTGCTCCACCAAGGCTGCGGTCAGTCCTTGTTCTTTCCAGTAGGCAACGGCGATGTCGTTGGCCGCATACAGGCGTTGGCCGCCATGCAACACCTGCAAAAAGTTCAGCCGGCTTTTGGTATCGGTACTTTCGAAGCAAGCGAACAGTTCATTGCCGATCACGTTGCAATAACCGGTGCGGCCACGGTGGCGCGCTCCGGTGTCATCCGTGCCGATGTACGACGCCGTGGCCAGCCCCGCCGTCCGCACCTCGTCCTTTTCTTGGTGAAAAGGCTCTTGGTTTTCCGTCAGCATGCGACTGAGCTGACCTGCGGAAATGTCGATGCCGAAGTCGTGCAATTGTTCCAGCAGCAAGGGTTGCGTCACGTAGGCGTGATGATGTTGGCTCAAAATGTAGCAGATCAGGTTGGGGCCAAAGTGCCCACCAGGCAGCACGTCATTGGGCAAAGGCGCCAATACCGAGCCACCCTCAGGAAGTTGGTAGCGTGCACGTAAATAGCGCGTCGCTTGGGCCTTGATCGTCAGCTCTTGGACCACATAGGGTTCATAACCCTTGAAGACCGATCCGAGTGGAAGATTGTCGAGATGCAGCTTGATTTCGTCGGGGATAACGAGATTGCTGTTCTTGGAGCGTTTGTCCGACCCAGGACGTTTGCCGTCCTTCGGCCGCGACACCGGCGGAGGCGATTCCAGCCGACTAGGGCTGATCTGAGGGCGCGGCTTTTGGCCTTTGAGAATGGCGTTCTCGTCACGCAACTGCTGTACGGTCTCCTCAAGCCGCTCGATGCGATCGAGCAGTTGGCGAATGATGTCCAGCAGTGACTCGACGAGGGGCGTCCGTTCCTCCGGACGTACCTCGGGAAGCTCCATCTTCATACTTGCCAGTATAGAAACTCAGCAGCCGATCAGCTGCGCCTCTACCTTGGGTTATTGAGGAGTTACTGAAGACGAACTGCAAGAGGAGGAAACCGCGCCGATAGCAAACGGCAAATCGAAAACTACCAATCGCTTCAAGCGCCATCCTTCACCCGCCACGACTTCTCAAGGCTCCAAGGTTCAAAAACAGACGACAAAAAATCGAGGGCAAAAAGATAAGAGAGAAGGCAAAAACATTGTAGCGCACGATCCACGGCTGACGAGCCATCCACCAATCGAACGGCTGACAAAAAATCGAGGACAAAAAATAAGGCAGAAGGCCAAAGCGATGTAGCTGCAGGTGTTGGCCGTAAATTTGAACGAGGAACGACCGGGGAGCTCTACGAACACACGGATGGCAAAAAATGTAGGGCAAAAAGATAAGACAGGCGGCCAAAGCGTTGAAGCGGCTGGTATCGGCAGCGAACCTGCATGAGGAACGACCATGAAAACCAAGCTTCACGAATGCCCTGGCAAGCGATCGATGTTGCGGCCAACAAGCAAATATCGTTTCGCCTCCCAACGATTCCCGATTCTCGACTCCCGATTCCCGACTCCCGACTCCCGACTCCCGAATCCCGATTCCCGAATCCCGATTCCCAATTCCCGAATCCCGATTCCCGACTCCCGATTTCCGAATCCGGAATCCCGATTTCCGAATCCCGATTCCCGATCTCGCTATACTTTTCTAGAATTATCGTATTAGTGAACATTGAACCGAAATCGCCGACTTCAAGAAGGATTGTTCATGGCGTCCTCAACGGAATCGACGGCTCAACCTGCGGCGCCGAAACTGTCTCCGGTCGAAGGGTTCAAGGATCAAAGCCGGCAGCTGCGTGGGACGATTGCCCTCGAGTTGGTGGAGCCGGCCGACCATTTCACGGAGGCTAACAAGCAGCTGCTCAAGTTTCACGGCACCTATCAGCAGGAAGATCGCGACGCCCGCAAGGACCGCGCGCAAGGACGGAGTTGGGCAAGCACTACATGTTCATGGTCCGCTGCAAAATCCCCGGCGGCCGACTCGACGGCCGCCCAATATCTCGCCATGGACGATCTGGCCGGCAAGCTACGCCAATGGCACGCTGCGCTTCACCACCCGGCAAGGCATCCAGTTGCACGGCGTCCTCAAGGATCGAACCTGAAGGCGACCATCGCCGGCATCAACGACTGCCTGCTGACCACGCTCGGCGCCTGCGGCGACGTGGAGCGCAACGTCATGGCCTGCCCGGCGCCGCATCGCACGATGGCGTCCACGAGGAATTGCAGGCGACCGGCCGCCGACCTCGCCGCCCACCTGGCGCCGCGCACTGGCCTATCACGAAATCTGGCTCAACGGCGAGCATGGTCGAGAAGCCGACGGCCAATCGACGCTCGAAGCGGTTGAGCCGCTCTACGGCAAGACCTACCTGCCGCGCAAGTTCAAGACCGGCCTCGCCCTGCCCGACGACAATTGCATCGACGTCTACGCTCAGGATCTCGGCCTGCTGGCCATCGTCGAGAACGGCCGGATCGTCGGCTACAACGTGCTGGTCGGCGGCGGCATGGGCATGACGCACGGCAACGCCAACACGTTCCCGCACCTGGCCAAGCCGATCTGCTATGTCCCCGCCGGCGACGTGGTCGACGCGGCCGAGGCGGTCATCAAGCTTTTCCGCGATCACGGCAACCGCGCCGACCGCAGCCGCGCCCGCATCAAGTACGTCGTCCACGACTGGGGCGTCGAGCAGTTCCGCGAGGTGCTGGCCGGACTATCTCGGCGGCCGCTCGCGCTGCCGCGCGCCGTCGAGGTCGACCGGCTGTCGACCTGCATCTCGGCTGGCATCGCGCAGGGCGACGGCAAATGGTTCTACGGCCTCAGCGTCGAGAACGGCCGCGTCAAGGACGAGGGCGAGCTTCCGCCTGCGCTCCGGCCTGCGGACGCATCGTCGAGACGCTTCAGCCCGGAACTGCGGCTGACGCCGATCGCAGGACGTGCTGCTTGTGCAATCTGCGGCGGCGCGAAGGCCGGGATCGAACGGACTGCTGGCCGAACATGGCGTCCCGCGGCCCGAACAGCTCGCAGCGTGCGCAAGCACAGCATGGCCTGCCCCGCCGATCCCGACGTGCGGCCTGGCCATTTCCGAGGCGGAGCGGCGCTGCCCGGCATCATCGACGAGCTGGAAGCCGAGATGAAGAACCTCGGCCTGGAAGACGAGCGCATCAGCGTCCGCATGACCGGCTGCCCCAACGGCTGCGCCCGCCCCTATCAGAGCGACATCGGCATCGTCGGCCGCAGCGGCGACAAGTACGCGTCTTCGTCGGCGGCGCGTCTGGGGCGACCGCCTGAACTTCATGCTTTGCGATTTGGTGCCCATGGGACAAATCATTCCTGGCTGGAGCCATTGCTGAACCACTTCAAGCATCATCGCTTGCAGCCCGAATCGTTTGGAGAATTCTGCCAGCGGTTGGGCCTCGAGGCCCTGCAATCCTTGCTGCCTCCGGAGCGGCTGGCGGTGAAAGCGCACGGACACTTTTCATCCTTGCTTCGAGAAGAACGGATGAAAGCGGCGTCCGCCTATAAAATGTCCCCCAGAGAGGGGGAAGCTGCATGAAGGTTCTGGTCATCGGCAAGGGCGGTCGGGAACACGCCCTGGTATGGAAACTGGCTCAATCGCCTTTAGCGAAGCAGGTTTTTTGCGCTCCAGGAAACGCAGGCACGGCTCTGGACGGCGCCAATGTGCCGATCGAAGCGACCGATATCGACAAGCTGGTCAAGTTCGCCCGCAAGGAGGCGATCGACCTGACGGTGGTAGGCCCCGAAGACGTGCTGGCTCTGGGAATTGTCGATGAATTCCAGAAGCATGGCCTGCGCATTTTCGGTCCCACCCGCGAGGCGGCCCGCATTGAATCGAGCAAAGTTTTCGCCAAACAGCTCATGCGCCATGCGGACGTGCCAACGGCCGAGTTTCGCGTTTGCGACCACCCGGAGCCCGCTAAGACATATATCCAAACGCCGCGAATATCCGGTGGTGGTCAAGGCCGACGGTTTGACGGCAGGCAAAGGCGCGATTGTTTGCTCGAATACCGAGGAGGCCCTTAGTGCCATCCAGCCGCATTATGGTTCGGGACGAATTTGGAAGGAGTGCCGGCCGGCAGGTGGTAGTCGAAAAGCGTTTGGACGGGCAGGAGTTAGCGTTCTGGCGTTAGTTGCGGGCCGCACCATAATCCCGCTACAAGCGACACAGGATCACAAGCAAGCGTTGGATGGCGACAAAGGGCCGAACACCGGCGGCATGGGAGCTTACTGCCCGGCACCTTTGGCCACGCCAGAACTCTGGCAAGAGATCGAGTCGCAGATTCTGGTGCCAACGGTGCATGCCCTTAAGCGTCATCGTCGGCCCTTCCGCGGCTTGCTTTACGCTGGCGTCATGGTCACCAATCAGGGGCCGCGGGTTCTCGAATTCAACGCTCGCTTTGGGGACCCGGAAACGCAGCCGTTGCTCATGCGCCTGAAGACCGATTTGCTCGAGCTATTCAATGCAGTGGTCGACGATCGCCTGGGCGACTTTGCTGAAGATAAGCTCGTTTGGGATCTGCGCCCTGCGGTTTGCGTGGTGATGGCGAGCGGGGGTTATCCGGGAAACTTCAAAAAAGGCTACCCGATAACTGGCCTGGAAGCCGCGGCCGAGCTCCCGGACGTGAAAGTGTTTCACGCCGGCACCAAGGACGACAAGGGACGCATCGTGACCGACGGCGGCCGGGTGCTCAGCGTGACTGCGCTGGAGATACTTTGGCCGAGGCCAAGAACAACGCCTACGCCGCCATCGACCGGATCTATTTCTCGGGGGCGTTTTATCGCAAGGATATCGCGGACAAGGCGATTCCGTGAATTGATAACGGATGCGGCACCGATTGACTGGCCGTTCTCCGCTGGGATAGTTAGCGTACAGGGAGTTGCCGCTTTGCTTCGGCCAGAGGGACAAACGATGACAAAGATCCTGCACGGCATCGTTCGTGGAAAGATCATCGAACTCGACCAGGAAGCAGGAGTTCCGGAAGGGCAAGAGGTGGAAATAGCAATTGAACCATCCTTCCCACGGTCAAAACGGAACCATGGGGCGAAGGGCTCCGCCGATGTGCCGGCACCTTGGCTGACATCGCAGGTCTTGATGAGGACATGGAGAAGATCCTGGGTGAGCAAGATTGCCAAGTTTCGCGAGGTGCCTGAGTGAGTTTCCTCTCGATACCGACACTTGCTCAGCTTATCTGCGACAGCCCGGGCGACTTTTCGTCGCTTCATGCAGTATGGTGGCCGGCTTTGGATTTCAACCATCACCACGTCTGACCTGTATACGTGGGCCTACAAACAGGACGATCCGACACAAATCTTGGACAAGGTTGGCGATTTCCTGCAAGACGTGAAGCAATTGCCCTTTGACGAATCCTGCGCACTGGAGTTAGGGAAGTTGCGTGGACATTGTTGCGCCAAGGGATCACTGTTAGCCCTGTCGATCTCATGATTGGTTCGATCGCCCTGGTACATAGTCTCAGATTGGTGACTCACAACATGAAGGACTTCCGCAACATTCCCGGCCTAGAAATGGAGGATTGGTTAGAACCGTGAACCCTACCTGGGCCTGTCCGAGCTCTCGGAAGATCGGGGCTAACAACCGCGTCAAGCGCGTGATCGCTAAAGAGGACGACTTTTCGCCCCCATATACGCAGCTTGCCCGCGGCGAAGAGATTGATGGCTTCCGGATAAGCGACGCATTCCTGTTCGAATACCCGTGCAGCAAGCGTGTCGGGCGAATCGTCAGGAAGCACTGGCACGCACTTTTGCAAAATGATCGGGCCGTGATCGTATTCGTTGTCGACAAAATGAACCGTACAACCACTGACTTTAGCGCCATAGTCGAGAACGGCCTGATGCACGTGATGACCATAGAATCCTTTGCCGCAGAAAGCCGGGATCAGCGATGGGTGAATGTTCATGATGCGGCCTTCGAATTCGCTGGGTATGGGCAAGAACTGCATGAAGCCCGCCAGGCAGACCAGGTCGACGCGAGCCCGTCGGCACCGCTCGAAGATCGCTTGGCCAAACGCGGCGGCAGTCGGCTGCTCCTTGCGAGAAATGACATACGTTTCGATGCCTGCTTGGGCCGCTCGGATTATACCGAATGCTTCCGGCCGGTTCGAAATCACGAGCACGACCTGAGCGGTGAGATGGCCGTTGCGGATCTGGTCGAGCAGGTTTTGCAGAGTCGTGCCCGAACCGCTCAAGAGTACGGCTAGTCGTATCGATTGCGTCATGCCGCCATTTCCTGTGCTGCCCGAGAGGAAGTCTTGCTCTTGCTCATAGAATAAGGGGCTGTCCGAAACCTGGCTCCAAGGATTTTGCAACGTTCCGCGAGGTCGTGTTATGCCGTTCGACAAGGTGGGCACCGAGGTCGATTTTCCAGCACAAGAACGTGCCATCCTCGCATATTGGCAAAACATAGATGCCTTCGAGGAGCTCGCCGCCGCAACCAGGGCAAGGCCAAGTGGTCGTTCCTCGATGGTCCCATCACGGCCAATAATCCGATGGGCGTCCATCATGCCTGGGGGCGAACTCTTAAGGATGCCTACCAACGCTACCATGCCATGCTCGGCCAGGAACTACGCTATCAAAACGGTTTCGATTGCCAGGGCCTGTGGGTCGAAGTCGAAGTCGAGAAGGACCTCAAGCTCCGCTCCAAACGCGACATCGAAAACTTGGTTCCCGGTGACTCGTTCGCCAGCATCGACCGCTTCGTGCAGCTTTGCAAGGAACGCGTCGACAAGTTCGCCAAGATCCAAACCGAACAATCCATCCGCCTGGGCTACTGGATGGATTGGGACCAGGCGGCCGACTGGGCCAAGCCGCCCGACGAACGCCGCAGCTACTTCACGATGTCCGAGGCGAACAATTACACGATCTGGAGCTTTTTGAAGAAAGCCCACGACCGCGGTCTGGTTTACCGCGGCTTCGACGCCATGCCTTGGTGCCCGCGCTGCGGCGTCGGCATCAGCCAAATGGAGATGAACGAAGGCTACCGCGTCATCGCCCACCGTGCTGTGTTCGTGCGGTTCCCGCTGGGAAGACCAGGCGAAAACCTGCTGGTTTGGACAACGACGCCTTGGACCTTAACCAGCAACGTGGGGCAGCGGTCAATCCTGAGTTGTTCTATCTCAAGATTCGTCAAGGCGATCAGATCTATTATCTCGGCAAGGCTGCGTTCACCGCGCTCGGAAAGAAGACGAGTTCAAGAACAAGGCCGAGTGGGTCGAAGGCGCTCCCAAGCTCAAATCGCTGGAACAGCTCTTCAAAGAAAAGAAGGGCGGCTTCGAATCTTGGGCGAGCTGAAGGCGCCGACATGGTCGGCTGGACTTACGACGGCCCTTTCGACGAGTTGCCGGCCCAGCACCACGACTTCGGCTACCCGGACGAACTTGGCCACCGTTGTCGACGCCAAGGCTGGGCGCCGAGCATCAGTGGCCAGCAGGCCCATCGCGTTGTCGCTTGGAAGGATGTGAGCGAAGCCGAGGGTACCGGCATTGTGCACATTGCCCCCGGTTGCGGCAAAGAAGACTTCGGACTGGGCAAAACCGTCGGCTTGCCGCCGGTTGCCCCGCTGACCGAAGACGGCGTCTATTTGCCGGGCTTCGGCGAACTTTCAGGCAAGCAAGCCGTGTTGCCCGAAACGGCTGACTACATTTTGGCCGAGCTGCAAAAACGCGGACTGGTGTTCGCGATCGAAAAGTATCCGCATCGCTATCCGCACTGCTGGCGCTGCAAAACCGAGCTGCTTTATCGCCTGGTGGATGAGTGGTTCATCAGCATGTCGTGGCGGGAGGAGATCATGAGGGTTTGCCACGATATCAAATGGATACCAGGCGACGGCCTCGATCGCGAGCTGGACTGGCTCAAGAACATGGGCGACTGGATGATCTCCAAGAAGCGCTTCTGGGGCCTGGCTCTGCCACTGGGTGGACGAGGTGACCGGCGAATTCGAGGTCATTGGTTCGCGAGCAGAGCTGAAGTCGCGGGCGATCGAAGGCTGGGATCGGTTCGAAGGCAAGCCGCCGCATCGGCCGTGGGTCGACCTGGTCAAGATTCGCAATCCGAAAACGGGGAACCGCATGTCGCGCATCGGCGACGTCGGCAACCCTTGGCTGGATGCGGGCATAGTTCCGTTTTCGACGATGCGCTATAACACCGATCGCGAATACTGGAAGCAATGGTTCCCGGCCGACTTCATCACCGAGTGCTTCCCCGGCCAGTTCCGCAACTGGTTTTATGCCATGTTGGCCATGAGCACCATGATGGAGCAGAAGGCACCCTTCAAGGTGCTGCTCGGCCACGCCCTGGTGCGCGACGAAAAAGGCGAGGAAATGCACAAATCGAGGGGGAACTCTATCCCCTTCGAAGATGCGGCCGAGCAGATGAGTGCCGATCTGGTGCGCTGGATGTTTAGCCGGCACAATCCGGTCAACAACATCAATTTTGGCTACGGACCGGCAAAAGAACTGCGCAACAAGTTTGTGCTCAAGCTGTGGAACACCTACAGCTTTTTCTGCAACTACGCCCGTTTGGACGGCTTCGACCCAGCCGGGCCGCAAGTTCCGTTTGCGGAACGACCGGACATCGATCGGTGGATTCTGTCCGACTTGCAGTTGCTGATTCGCTCGGCTCATAACGCCTTCACCCAATTTAACCTGATGGCGTTTTGCCTGGAAGCCGAGGATTTCGTCGATTCCCGGCTCAGCAATTGGTACATCCGCCGCAATCGCCGGCGGTTCTGGAAAAGCGATCAATCGTCGGACAAACAGGCCGCCTACCAAACGCTCTACACCGTGCTGGCAACTCTGACGAAGCTATTCGCCCCGGTAATGCCGTTCTTGAGCGAAGTCATGCACAAGAACCTCACGCAAGGGCTGGGCGAGCCGGCGAGTGTGCACTGGTGCGAATTCCCCAAGGTGGACGAATCGCAGATCGATGAAACGTTGTCGGGCGATATGCAGGCTTTGCTGCGGCTGGTATCGCTAGGTTCAGCGGCACGCAATACAGTGAAAATCAAGGTGCGTCAACCGCTGGCGGAGATGCGCGTCCAGCCGGCCGACGATCAGGATCGGCGGGCGGTCGAACGGTTCGGCGAGCAGATCTGCGAGGAGCTGAACATCAAGCAGGTCCATCTGCGACGACGTTGCCAAGGCACCCATGCTGCAACGCAGCATTGAAGGAAATCGCAAGAATCTCGGCCCCCGCTTCGGCGACCGGCTCGGCGCATCTTAGCTGAGCTGGCAAAACCGAACGAAGAACGGGACAATGCGCTGGCCAACGGCAATCTGGATCTGTTTGAGTTCCCGACTGGAGCCTGTAGTCCTACTCCTACGGATGTCATCATCAAGTACAAGTCGCCGCACGGATTGGGCGGGCGTGGTCGACCGCGGCACGCAGGTGATGGTCGATACCCGCATCACGACGGATTTGGCAGAGGAAATGATGGCTCGAGAAGTCATTCGTCACGTGCAGGAATTGCGCAAAAAGACGGGCTTGGAGATGGAGGACCGGATCACTTTGTACCTTGCCACGGATGATCCGGCTTTACAGAGTGCTATCCTCAAGCATAAGGCCTACATCATGAGCGAAACGCTCACGAGTATTTGGAGTGAGAGCCCCTGCCTGAAGGGTTCGCAACGGCGAAGGCCGAGGTTGACGGCAAGCCGCTGATGATACAATTGTCGAAGGCTGCCGTTAAGAGTTAGTTGTTTGGGCGGTTATCTTGCGTTGGCGAGCGTCGAGGCGTAAGCCCGACGAGTCGTCCACGTTGGGTAAGCGTAGTCGATCTAGAGGACTCGTCGGGATTACGCCTCGACGCTCGCCTGGGAGTGCAATATGGTGCAAGCTGTTGCTCAAGGCCGATTAACCGATGTTCGCGACAAAGTCGAGGCCGGACAGCGTCTTGTCATTCGACGACGGCCTGTTCCTTGCCGAAGACGCGGACCTCTTCGCTATCGGGCAACTTGCCGACAAAGTGCGCAGCGCAAGAGCGGCCGCAACACCTATTACAACGTCAACTCGCACCTGAACCCCACCAACGTTTGCGTCTATCGCTGTACGTTTTGCGCTTTCCGGGCCGACTTGAAGAGCCCCAAAGGTTACACGATGACCGACGAGCAGATCCTCGAACGTGCCCGCGAGACGGAGAGCCGGGGCGCTACCGAGCTGCACATCGTTGGCGGCCTGCACCACCAGCTTCCTTATGAATGGTATTTGAACGTTGTGCGCATCATTCATGAGGCTTGCCCGCGCCTGCATCTGAAAGCGTATACGGCGGTCGAGTGGGACTGGTTTTCCCGGCTCACCGGCCGGCCGACCAAAGACATTCTCGCCGAGTTCAAAGAAGCGGGGCTGGGCAGCCTGCCCGGCGGCGGTGCGGAGATTTTCCATGCCGACGTGCGCGACAAGATTTGCGAGCACAAGGCGGACACCGACGCCTGGTTCCGCATCCACCGGGAAGCGCACGAGCTGGGACTCAAGTCGAATGCGACGATGTTGTATGGCCACATCGAAGAGCCCAAGCATCGTGTCGATCACCTGATTCGCTTGCGCGAATTACAGGACCAAACGGGCGGTTTCCAGACCTTCATCCCGCTGGCGTTCCACCCCGACAACACGAAGCTGTCGCACATTCCCAAGCCCAGCGCCCTCACCGATCTGCGGGTGATGGCTCTGAGCAGATTGATGCTCGACAACTTCCCGCACATCAAAGCCTACTGGGTGATGCTGGGAATCAAGACGGCCCAAATGGCCCTGAGCTTTGGCGCCGACGACATCGACGGCACAGTGGTACACGAGAAAATCTACCACGATGCCGGTTCCGATTCGCCGCAGGAGATCAGCGTTGCTCAGCTCTGCCGACTTATTGAGGAAGCCGGCTGCATTCCTGTTGAGGCGACACGCTCTATCATGAAGTGGTCCGCGACAAAGGCGCGTGGCAGGCGGGGCGGGCGATTCGAGGGTTGGAGTTGGTGGCGAAATAGCCAAGGTTGGCACACAATATCGGACAGCTACAACCAGAGCAATTCGAGGACCTACTGATGAGTACACCCGTAAAACCCCAGACGCCGGTTCTATGGAAATACTTGTGCCGAATCCGAAATCGAATTACAAGCAGCTCTTTTTGAAAGGCACGCGTATCCGGGCCGAATCGCTCTATGCCTGGACTGTTGACGGCAGCGAACCTGCGACGGCCGAAGCGGTCGCAGAAGGTTACGATTTGCCGCTCGAAGCCGTGCTAGAAGCCATCGCCTATTGCGAATCTCAACCACCGGAGATGGCAGAGGATCGTAGGCGGGAAGAAGCTCTTATGAAGGCGACGGGAATGGACGAGCCGGGTTGTAACGGCCGCCCTCGGATTCTGTCGGCTCAGGAATTTGCAAGCCTCGATCAGTCATGAGGCTTTACATAGATGAGGACTCGTCCTGGAATCACTTGCTTCAGGCTTTGCGCCTCGCCGGGCATGATGTCCAAACTGCATACCGCAGCAATATACTGCTCCCGCCACTGACCATTTCGCCGACCTTTACCTTCAGCTCGTAATGCGGTCCGGTGGGCAGCAATACTTCGGTCCTAGACCCGAATTTGATCATGCCGAAGCGTTCTCCAGCCTGAAGCAGATCTCCCGGTTTGAGCCAGCAGACGATGCGGCGTGCGATATGCACCGAAATCTGTTTAACCAGGAGCGGTGTTCCGGTCGTCTCGTCGTGCAAATCCAACCAGAGTTGTTCGTTGCGTACGGCACACTGCCCATGACGGGCGTCGAGGAATTCGCCAGGGAAATAACGGACGTTGCTGACCCGGCAGAGCCGGGGCGAACGATTGACGTGCACGTTGAACACCGACAAAAAGATGCTGATTCGCAATGCCCGGCCGCCGGGAAAATCTGCCGAATCGATTTCGTCGATGTGCGTTACTTTGCCGTCGGCCGGGCTCACCAAGGCAGCGGGATCGGTCGGAATGACACGGGTTGGATCGCGGAAAAAGGAGAGCACGAAGAGCCAGATGGGAACGATGGCGACCAGCGGGAGATAAAGCAGAGGATGAATCCAGACTCCGCCCGCTAAACTCAGGGCAGTCAAGGCCGCAAACAGCAGACTAAAGCAGACGACTTCCGCCAAGCCAGGCCGGGCCAAGCCGAGCCGGCCACGCCAGGCAAAGCGATCGTCCTCCGGACGAAACCAGTAGCCACAGACATTGCGGCAGAATTTCAGGTCGCGCGGATCGATGATGTCGTGTGAGCAATAAGGGCATTCGCCCTGTGCAGGCTCACCATCGAGCGGACGTACTTTGGTCGTAGTAGGCGTAAATAGCGGCGTCGCAGCCGGCCCCAAGCCAACTCGATTTGCAGGCAAGTTCCCCCGCCAGGTTGCACGCTGGTCGGAGGATTGCGCTTGCAGATGAAACGAAGTGTCCGGTTCCCGGGTCGCGGTCATGAATCCTTCAGTCTCAATTACTTGTCGGGAGCGGCCCCCGGACCTTCCCCATCTGGCCTCGGCCGAATGCGCGAGCGGATCCGTTCGAGAAGCGCCATTTTGCCGGGCTGCGTTTCGGGCCTGGCAGGTTCCGCTGGGGTCGGGGTCGGCGTTTCTTCTTTTTCAGGCTCTTCGGCCGGCTTGACACTCTCTCCCATAGGGATTGGCGCTTTGGGAGGCGGCGCGTCCAGTCCCAACATGGCAGCAACTTGTTCTTCTCTAATCTCTTTGTTGAAGGTCACATAGTTGATCTGATCGTAGGGCACGAAGAAGAGGCGGCCCGCGTCCGTGGTTCCCCCTAAACGCCCCCGAATAACCACATAGTCGGGCTCGAGCAATTGGATGCTTTTGATGTTGATTTCGATGCCTATGGACGTCACCAACATCATGATTTCATGATGTTCACGTGGTACGCGGTTGAAGATGGCTTTCCAGGCGTGCTCTGCATAGTTGTGACTGGCTTGAGGTCGGTAGGTGTCTGTTGCTATTGTTTCTTGCGTTCGTAAGCCAGATCCATCCAGCCAATCATCATCTCTTCCCAGGTTTGGTCGCCCCAGGTCACCGTTTTGGCTGGATCTGGATTATTTGGGTTCTTACTGGAATTATCGAAGTGCGCAACCATGTGAATCTTCGTTCCTTCCGTCATACTCAGCGGCTCCGCGAGGCGATAGCCTGCCTGCCAATTGAAATTATAATGGGGAATGCTCAGCAGGGTTTCTTTCTTTCCATCAATGTAAAGGGCTTCGTAAAGAAAATCCTTGCCGCGCAAATGCATGTGGGGCATGAACCCTAACAACAGTGCAGGCCGGCGGAATTTGTAGGTCTGTTCTACCTTATAATTGTCGGCGCCGGGGGGAATCTTGAAAGCAGGATTGCTGACCGGGATGGTGAACACTTCATATTTCGGTTCTTCTTTCGAGAAAGTGAGTCCCACGCTCGAGCGATCCTTCTGAGCGATGCCGTTGGGCGTGTAGTGCATTTCGAAAATCAGATCGGAGCCGGCAGGAATCTTCTTGGCCATGCCGGCGGGCAGAATTAGCGGCATATCGCCGGGCGCGGTGCCGGTCAGAACGGGTGTCTTCGGGTTGCCTGGGAAAAAATCTTCGCCGGGCGGCACCACGAACACAATGATGTGGTGAACGACCTGATTGGACCCCGGACGACATTCCGCAGATTCCACCCAGCGATCTTCTTTGAAGCCGGTGGAAACGCGGAAATGCTGGTAAGGAATGCCGCGCTTGGGCATGTCGGCAGGAACGGCATATTCCTCGGGCATGGAAAAGATCACGTCGGGTTTGCCAATGCTCCAGGTCGATTCGAACACCCGGGCCAGCGGCAAATCTTTGTCATTCCCTCGCGGCAAACCGGCACTTATCCAGGCGAGAAGCGTGGCCTTATCGGCAGCGCTCAGGCTGCGGTCGTTGGCGAAATGACCAAAGTGTGGATCGGCGAACCATGGGGGCATGCGCCCATCCTGCAACACTTCGCGAATGGTATCCGACCAGGCGACAGCATCGTCATAGGTCGAAAGTGACATGGGCCCGATTTGGCCGGGGCGATGGCATTCTTGACAATTCTGCTGAAGAATGCGCGAAACCTGGTGGGAATAGGTGATGGCGCCGCCTTCTTTGGTCTTAGCGATTCTCCCGATGAAGCAGCCCATCACTTGTGTCTCCGCTTGCACCACCTCCTTGCCGGCCAGTAGCTCGTCGATGGCGATCGCCAAATCGCGACGCGTCGGCGTCGATCGTTTGAAACCGATGCCGAATTGATCGTCGATGCGACCGTGGTAGCGGATGATGCGATCGCTATCGAGCAAGAAAGCTTCCGGGGTCCGTTGAGCGCCGAATTGATCGGCGATGCGGTTGCCCGCATCCTTGAGAATCGGGAAGGGCAGCTTGTTTTCCTTGGCGTGCGCGGCCACTCGCGCCGGCGTATCCTGCCGGTTCGCATTGATGGCCAGAAACTGAACGCCGCGCCGAGCATATTGCTTCGACAGATCGGCGAGGCGAGGCATGAAAGCGTTGCTGATGGGACACTCCGTTCCCATGAAGACGACTACCAGCGCCTTGGCCTCTTTAAACTTGGCTGAGTCGACAGGGCTGCCTGCGGCATCCGGCAATTTGAAATCGGCGATCTTCCGTCCTAGCACAGCGGGTGCTTTGTCGCCAGCCTCTTTGTCGCCAGCGTAGACGAACGACAAGGCGGCCGCCATGCCCAGCAAGCCAATCGTCTTTCTCATGGAACTAATCCTTTGTCCTTTTCAGAGACCTTTCACAGGCTTGACTTTGAGCTCTTTCTCGATTCCATCGCGCCGAATCAAGACAACGACTTCTGCGTCGACGGGAGCGGCGCTGGCTGCAGCATAACAATCATCGACCGAATCCGTCCAGCGATCGTCCAGGATGAGCAGCCGGTCGCCGGCTTTCAATCCAGCCTTGGCGGCAGGCCCGTCCTTCGCCACGTCCGTGATATTGACGCCAGCCGCTTGATCATTTGCCTCCTTGGCAATCTTGACGCCCCACAAGCCGGTGGGCGCCAAACGCCGCGGTTCAGGGGCGCCTTGGCTCATCACCGAATTCATCATCATCTCGATACGTCTTTCGGCTCGTACCCATTCGGCACAAACGTCATTTCCTTGGCCTGGTAATCGAGCGTCATTTTATAGCGGGCGAAAAATGGAAAGCCCACGATCCCCTCGATCGGGCCTAGGACCGAAGCCAAGAGTTCAACCGTAGGATGATCCATGACGATGACCGACACGTCCTTGGCTTCGAGAGCGCCGATGCTCAAAGTTTTGGCCTTGGTGGGAGAAACGCCGCCAAACAGGCCCCCCAACCCGAAGAGTGAATTGCCGCCGCCGCCCGCCAGTCCCGCTTCCTTGGCCACTTTGTTGCTAAGCAAGGTAATGGGAGCGCCGGTGTCGAATATTACCCGGTAAGGCCCCTTGCCGTTCACTTTGATCTGCACCGTCATGTGCTGGGTGACGAGCATTTTGAAAGGCACCGTGATCGGCGCCGGGGCTGCCGTATCGTTACGCCCGTCCGAGCAACAGACGAAACAAAGCCCGAAGGTAAGAGCAAAGATGTATCGCATGGTTAAAAGCCCTTTCCGGTTCGCAGGCTTAGCGTCTTATTCTCCCCGCCCCGAACGATGGAAAGCGGAATGACTTCCGCGCTCGTTTTGCCGGCGGCTTGTTTCCTTAGGGCCTCCAGATTGGCTACACTCACGCCGCCTACTTTAACGATCCGATCGCCCACCTTTAGTCCGGCATCCGCCGCGGGACCTTGGTTCAACACCATCGTGACCTTCACTCCCCGGTCGGCGTCTTCGAGGGCAAGGCCCCAGAATCCGCGCAAAACGACTTCCGGCTCGGTGCGCTTGCCGAGAAAAACGCCAAGCAGCTTCATGACGCTGCCCAGGGCATTCATCGCTGAGGGTGTGCCATCTTTACCGAGGCCCTCGGGTTGGGCCGGTTTATAATCGAGAGGCGTCCAACCCATTTTGTTGCGCGTGAAGTCGAATTCGAGGCGAAACTTCGCCAGCACGGTGTAGCCGATGATCCCGTGCAACTCGGCTCCAGCCAATCCCAAACCGTTCATGCCTTCGAGTTGAAAGGGAGTCTCGACGCGGGCTCGGGCGTTTCGTACCGGCACTCCTCCCTTCGATCTCGAAGGAGGGGACTTTTCCCCAACCTTGCCGGTTGGCGGTGATGCCCAATTTCTCGCAAATCGCGGGTGAAATGAACAGAGCCGGAGCGCCGGTATCCAAAATAAAGTTGTACGGCCCCTTGCCGTTGATTTTGGCCCGCACCAAAACGTGATTGGTGTTGGTGAGCCGATAAGGCACATGATAGACCTTGGCCGCCGGCTTTGCCGGTACGTCGGCGCCCGAAAAACTCGGAAGTAAGACTACGGCCATGGCGGCCAGAATCGCGTGCATATTGCTAGTCTCGTGGTGAAGTAAGAGACCGGTGCGCCAGACGGCTAAGAGAATCATAGCGTAAACGGGGTGCCGAGATGCCCAAATTTCGCACAACCACTCTACCATGCCCGAATATCGATACTGGCACAATTTCGGTCAAGTTTCATCCGCCTTGTTCGAGGATGGTGGCGGCTGACCCAACAGGGGCGTATCCCACGATTCGAGTTGCCGGTGCAGCTCGTCGACCGTAAGGACCGCCCGCTCCACGCGAAGCGTGTCTTCAGGCAAGGTGCCGGCGTGCGTCGCTCGCGAACGGATCCGCTCCACTTCAGCTTCCAAGCGCCGGAGCCAATAGGGCACGTCGAGACCGACGCCGCTGGGATTGCTGGCTAAAGGTTCGATGGCTGCGACCAGATTATCGAATGCCGGGCTCGCCCCCTCGGGGCCGGCGGCGGCCATCGCCGGCTCGACGAGGCGCAACTCGATCCAGCGCCAAGGGACGCGTGAACTGCTCCCCGATGCGATCGGCCACCGTGCGCAAGCGGATGCCGTGCTTTTGTTCCAGGTAGTTCAAGCGCTCGACGAATTGGCCGCTTAACTCCTCGGTAAGACCGGTGAAAGCGCTTTGCCAGGCAAGGGCGAGCGCCGCCTGCCCTTTGCGGGCCAGCGTTTCATGAGCCAGGAAGAGCGGCTTCAAGCGCCAGGCCTGGCGATCATAAGCAGATTTGAGGCGGAGAAAATCGAGCAGCAGGTAGAGATTCTCGCCATAGTCCGACTGGGGCGTGGTCGTGTTGTAGTCCTTGTATTCTTCGTAATTTTCGACAATAGCCTGCAAGACTCCGGTCATCCAGCGTACGACGTCGCCACGGCGCAAGCTTGCCACCCAAATCGTGAACCAGGCGCGGGGCCGCTCGCATCCTTGTTCTCGCTCAAGCAATCGAGGTAAACGTCGACGCCTCGGTGCAGAATGCCGCGGAGATTGGCCAGCGTCAGAAACTTGGCATGGAAAAGTTCGCTGCCATATTCTTGCACGAATGTCGCCAGAGGCGCGAACGCATCGTCGCCGGCAAAGCTCTCCATCGCGGAGAGCTGCAGCGTCTGGCTGTGATCGATCCACATCTGCAAGAAAGGTCGAGTCAGCCCCTCGAGCAAGCTGACAACGTCGAGCTCTTGTTCGGCCCGGACATTCAGAGCAGTGGCAAGAGCCGCTTCGACGGTTCCCTGATAAGCCGCGCGAAACAGTTCGTTGAATTCCGTGATGCCTTTACGGCCACCCACGTTGGTCTGCTCGAGAACTTGGACCATTTTCAGGAGACTAAACGCCTCGCGGATCAGTCCCAACCGGGGCAAGGCCAGGGCCAACCGCCGCAATAGCGATTGGGCGAGGGGCGCGCGCAGGATATGCCTTGGTTCGCCGCCATCGGCCAAAGCAGTGTATAAGAGTCGTTCGCCCTGAAAACGCTCCATGAAGGCGGTGAGTCGTTCGGCAGCCTTCTCGCGGTCGCCACGCAGCAGCGATCGTTCCAATGCCACCGCCTCGGCTTGCCAGGGCAGACCAACCTCCGGGCTTTCCGGTTCACCTGACGCCTGATCCACGGCCCCGGCCAGAGCGAGGCAAGCGTTCCAGGTATCGAGAGCGGCGGCGATAGCGGTGTGCAGCAACTGTTCTTTGACCAGCCGCCGACGATCGTAATCGACCACCGATTCATACGACCCCAGCGGCGCCGCGACCGGGTGGGCTTGCAGGGCGTCGAGCAATTTGCCGAGTTGAGCCAGGCGTTTTTCCGCTGCGTTTAGCCAGGCCGACAAGGTTTCGCGACGTTTCTCGTCCGGTTCATCACCGGCGTCCAGGCGGGCGGCAAGCTGCCACAGGCGTGCCGATGTACTCAAAAAGCGAAGTCGCGGCCCGAGTTGATCGGCCTCGGCTTCCAGGTTGGACTTTTCGGCCAAGGCGCTGCCTTCCAAAACGCTCCCTTCTTGATCGTCGTCCGCGCTGTCTTGAAAGGTCACGCCCTCGTAGGCGGCGTCAAAAATATCTTCGTCGGGCTCTGAGTTCTCGGGCGGGACTGGCTCATCTTGAAAGAGTGCCGGCACCTGCCAAAAATCCTCGGCGTTCGCTTCCAGATAATCGAGAAAACGCACCGCCAGCGGCCAGGTTTCGGCGGAATTCACCGGTGCGCTCCGCGTCCAGTTCCACATCCAACGAATGGCCAGGGCATGGAAGGAGAAATTCTCTTCTTCGAGCGAAACGTGGTCGGCGTGGCCCAACCAGTTCATGAGCAGGGCCATGGCCGCCCGATAGTCTTGCTTGGCAGGAGCGCTTCGACCACCTGGGCAAAAGCCTTGGGGGTCTGGAAGCCGTCCAAATGCTCGCGCCAAAAAGCCAGGTCGGCGGCGGTTTCGCCCCGTTCGTGCCAGCGTGCCATGGTGGAGGCCAGGTGATCGGTGGAGGCGAGGATTTCGCCGCCGTGCAACCGGCGCACGTCGTTGACTTCCACGGTGGCAAATCGATCCCACCACTGTGCCAGTTGCTGCAAGACGGCTCGGACCATGGCGGTTTCTGCCAGTTGGCCCGCGGCTGCCATTTCCGCGACGAGCCGCGCGACACGTGAAAAATCGCATCGAGCAG
Organism: uncultured Gemmataceae bacterium; assembly: GCA_963748025.1. Taxonomy (GTDB): domain Bacteria; phylum Planctomycetota; class Planctomycetia; order Gemmatales; family Gemmataceae; genus CAVVHZ01. The sequence goes on along the minus strand of CAVVHZ010000033.1, from coordinate 98,433 downwards.
CTCGACCAATTCGTCCAGCGCGGATCGCGGATGCTGTCTTCGCGGGCCGACGAAAGCGGGAACAGTCCCTGAAAGCCAAGGATATTCCACGGATCGAGCAGGGCGCCGCAGGCGATGCCGCGCTGCAAGAACTCCACCAGCCCTTGGAGCACCTTAATGGCCTCCGGGAATTCGCCGCTGTCGATATGTAAATGGCTCGTCCGAATGCGGCTGAGCATTTCGCTGAGCATGCGCATGGAAGCCGCGGGAATGCCCGCAGCCGCACGACGGCTGGCCTCGGCGTACCCCAGGTCCGCATAAAACAGAGCGAGATGGCGTTGCTGCAATTGGGCGGCGCGGTGCCGAGCCAAGAATTGGTTCAAGTGCTGGCGCATGCCGCCGAAAGGTTGACGAGTAATTTGGGCTTCGTGCGCACAAGCGATCCGCTTGCGGGCCGCGCATACGTTTAAGCAGCCCGGCATAGAACTGATCCCGGAGGCTGGCAATGCTCGGCATCAGCGTCGCTAGGGTGACGCTCGAATCGTGGGAGCCGGGCCCCGAACCACTGATCCCTGTTCCCATCAAAAGGGTGCCAGCCAAGACGGCGGCAGCTTCGAACAGCAGCTCCGAGCGATCGGCTTGCGGCGTGTGATCCACGCGATCGAGCAAGCCATCGAGCGTTACTTGCCGGGCGACATAACGTCGATAGCGGCCTTTGCCATCGATTTGGTGGGGATCCCATTCACCGAACACGTAATTGGGGCGGCGATTGGCGGGGTGGCCATGATCGTAGGCCCGCGGATCGAAGGCCAGTTCTTCGAGCGCCTCCAGATCGAAGCCGGCTTCGTTCAGAACGGCCGGTTCCGTTTCGGAAAGAATCTCCAAGGCCCGGCCGACCAGTTCGCGATAGCGGCCCCAGGCCGCACCCGCTCCACGCAGCCACAAGGGGACCGGCCGCACACGTTCATGCTCATAAGGTTCACCGCGCGGCCGCGATTCGAGAATGGCGATGGGGCGATGGCCGACGAAATCGTTGAGTTGCCCCAGAGCGCCGGCGACGATGCGGCGTTTATCGTCCCAAGGACCGCCTTGCACCAACACCGCTTCCATGGCGACGGCAAGAAAGTAAGGCGTAAAAAGATTCTCGTCCGTTTGATGGAAAAGCAGATCTTGGTGGTGCTGGCGATAGGCGGGCAAGAGATGCTGAAATACCAGCTCCAAAATGGCTTCCGCCTGAGTGCAATCGCGAAAGGCTGCCTCGGTTTTGCTGAGCGTTTGCAGCCGGAATCGCAAAACCCTTTCGAGCGTTTCGTAGGGGCGTGCATCTCCGTGTTGCTCGATGACTGCATAAGCGTCGCTCAGACTGTGCCGAAAGCGCGCATCGGGCTTGCCGGCTGCAAAATTGAGATAGCCCAGCAATCCAGCGAGCGGCGTTCGGCGTTCCAGCTTCGCCAGCAACTCGTCCACGCAACCCATCCTACCGGCCAGCGGCCTTCGCTATTCCCACAGGCGCAAAACTAGCTCTTCCTCATCTGCCATATTACACGACGAGGACCACGGGTTCTTCGTTCAGAATGAAGAAAACCAGGAGCAGCCGCATTGAGCCGCCTGAACAGATCCTGCGGCCCGGCGCAAAAGCGTTCGGCGATAACAGGGACTGGCTCCGAGTCTTCGCGGCGCCTCTCCTCGTTTTTTGCTGCACGCTTCACTTTGCAAGGGGCAAGATCCCGGCCTTGCTGGCGCGTTTGGAAGTTACGCATTCTTGTCTCAGTTCTCGTATTTCCGATGCCGTAGGACTCGTTCTTCCAGCCTGGGCCGAAAGCCCAGGTTTGGTCTGGGCGAACCCGGAGTTCAATGTCTCGACGGGCACGCTCGCCACGCATCCGATGCTCTTTGGATGCGCCGGAAAGGCGGAAGGTATCCGACAGATCTTTCTTGTTGTCAGCAGTTCGTGGGTTTAAGATCCTCCATCGTAGTTGACTATCCTTCCGAATAGACGTTTGTCTGGGGAATGTGGTTCGAGACAAATAACGACTTCCCCGATCCCTACAGCGGAACCGCCACTATGAGAGTTTATGCCCCAGCGATTCTTGGAGCATTGTGCCTTTCTCTACTTGCCTCATCAACAGCCGCTGCCCAAGTGCCCGAAGACGATCTCTTCCGTCCGCTTGACGTGTTTCATCTCGAACACGCTTCGGATCCACGAATTTCGCCAGACGGCAAGCATATCGTTTATGTGCGCAATTTCATGGACATAATGAAGGATAGGCGTCGGTCAAATCTGTGGATCGTAAACAGCGACGGCACGGAGCACAGGCCATTGACCAGCGGAAAGCAAAACGATTCCTCGCCACGCTGGTCGCCCCACGGTAGGAGGTTACTCTACGTTTCCACAGCGGGTGGCACGCCGCAAATTCATTGCCGTTGGATGGACACCGGGCAGACAGCGAACCTAACGAATGTTCCTTTCGCCCCAGTAAACGCGGCTTGGTCGCCGGATGGAACGCGTATCGCGTTCGCCATGGCTGTCCCGGAGCCAGCGAAGCCATTCGTTGAAGCGCCCGCAAAGCCTGAAGGCGCGGAATGGTCCGATCCACCAAAAGTTATCCAAAAACTCCTTTACCGCGCGGACGGGGAGGGGTATCTGAAAGACGCCCACACGCAGTTGTTCCTCTTGTCAGCTGATGGTGGTTCACCGCGCCAGCTCACGACTGGTCCCTACGACCACGCGGGACCGGTCTGGACACCGGATGGTAAGTATCTGCTCTTCTCGGCCAATCGGCGACCCGACGGCGAATATGAACCATTGAACAGCGAGATTTATGAATTGGCGCTTGCCGATCTACAGATCAGGATGCTGACCAGCAGAAAGGGCCCAGATTTGCAACCGGCCATTTCCGCCGACGGCAAGCATATCGCTTACATAGGATTCAACGACGAACACAAAGGCTACCAATCCAATCACCTCTACTTGATGAATCGCGATGGCACGGGTAATAAAGTTCTCGCCGACAAGCTGGATCGGGATATTTATGCTCCCGTCTGGAGCAAGGACGGGCGCGGCGTGTATTTCCAGTATGAGGATGCCGGCACCACCCGCATCGGTTTTGTCTCGCTCGATGGAAAGACCGACGCCCTGGCATCCGACCTTGGAGGAGAGGACTTCGGCCGGCCCTATGCCGGCGGCTCGTTCACTGTCGCAGACGACGACACACTAACTTTCACGACAACTCGCCCGGAGAAGCCCGCCGAGGTGGGGATGCGTTTGCGAGCATCGACCGCGACGTGCCGCTTGAACGCGCCTTAACGAAAACCTGCTCGGTCACAAGACACTTGGGCGGGTGGAATCGTTTCAATTCAAATCCGGGCACGACAGCAGATCGATACAAGGTTGGATTGTCAAGCCGCCGCGCTTTGACTCGAAGAGGAAGTATCCGCTCATTCTGGAGATTCACGGCGGGCCTTACGCCAACTACGGCGAGCGCTCCACGCTGAAATTCAGCTGTATGCCGCCGCTGGTTACGTCGTACTCTACACCAATCCACGAGGCAGCACGGGCTACGGGGAAGCGTTTGCCCAGCTGATCAACGGCGCATATCCAGGCAACGATTACGATGACCTGATGTCCGGAGTCGATGGCCGGCGATTCGGCGCGGGGGTACATTGATGAAGACAATCTGTTCGTGACCGGCGGAAGCGGAGGCGGCGTGTTGACGGCGTGGATTGTCGGTAAGACGAAGCGATTCAAGGCCGCGGTGGCCAGCAAGCCGGTCATCAACTGGTACAGTTTCGCGTTAACCGCTGATGACTACACGTACTACGGTCCTTATTGGTTCGGGCCTCACCCCTGGGAGAAACCAGAAGAGTATCTAAAACGTTCCCCGATCTCGCTGGTGGGCAACGTGACAACGCCGACGATGCTGTTGACCGGAGAAATCGATTTCCGGACGCCAATGTCTGAGTCGGAACAGTTTTATCAAGCTTTGAAACTTCGCAAGATCGACACCGCCTTGGTGCGCATACCAGGCTTTCGCACAACATTGGCGCCCGGCCGAGCCAAATGATCGCCAAAGTGGCTCATATTCTGAAATGGTTCGATAAACATCGGAATTTGCGGGCTGCACCGGCAGGAATTGGTGCTGTAAATCGAGATTAACGCTGTTGCGTCCAGTGCAATCCTGGTACATGCCAAAGTGGAATGGGCATACCCTGTACCTGGATTCATCAAGAGAATGGAAGCGAAGTGGTGCATTTCGATTGCTGCAATAGAGAAGTTGGGTATACTCAGCAAACCGTAATGCCTTTCCCATGCTCGCCGGAGACGCCCTTGTCGGACCTATCGAGATTGCAAGTCCCCCCGCGGCCAAAAGCTGTTTCGACTCAAGGATGGTTTTTCCGCGGATGAGCCTTTCTCCGCCGAGGAGCGTAAGGAGCCTTCCGTAGCACCAACATGGAATGCCTTCAGGTCCATCTCGCCGAGACAGGCGGCCGCCAGCTACCGTGCTTGATTGGACTCGGTACGCAAACTCCTGACGATGAAGCGCCCTACCCGCGGGCCGGTACGTTCGGCCGGTCCGCGGCGCTGCCCCCAAAACCTGGAGAACGTCATGACCGAACCCATGTTGATTTTCGAAACGGACCCAAAACTAGGCGCCCCGCGACTGCAGTCAGTGAACGGCGCGCCGCGAATTCCTGGGGAATCAAAGACCTCGGGCCACTGGAAGAACTGTTGCGTCCTCGCTACGAAGGCCTGGCGCACGCAGGCAACGGCACCATTGAATTCGGCGGCCAATCGTTGCAAGTGAGGCGAAAAGAGGGCGATGTCAGCCGACAGCCTGCGCTTGAGTTTGCGCTTGGAGGAGCAGCCGCCGACCCGGCCAAGCCTTCGAGCACCATCGGTTTCCATACCCATTTTGTCGTCGGCCGGATGGTGTGCGGGGTTCATGGCAGAGCTCGATCGATTGTTTGCGTCTACGCAATTCGATAGCATTTTGCCGGTCGAAAAGGCCATGCTGAACCTGGTCCGCGAAGAGATGCGTCAGCTTATGGACAAAACTTCGCCTGCACATTCTGCCCAACTCGTGCTCGTGTCGATGTTGATGACAGCTGAGCATTTGAGCCGCACGCAACGGCCGAGCGAGCCGCAACCTTACTCGATCGCGCTCTCCAGCATGGAGCGGCTGCTGGGGCAGACGAGCCAGCCCCCGCAAACACCTTGGGGCACTCTGCCCGTCGGTCCCTTTCAGAAGCCGCAACCATCGTGGGTGGGGCGGTTTTGGCAGCGCCGTGACCCGTGGGCGCTGATTTGCGAGCCGCCGTGGGCCAGCGGCCGTTACCGAACTTGCCGAAGCGCTCAACAGCGAAACCCGCCTCGATCCGATCGTGGCACCGCCCAGCATCCCGTGCTTCCATCGCCTACCAGTCCCGTCTATACTGGGCGAAGAGTCTCACCCCCGCCGCGCTGAAATTAGTCATGCAAAACCGACTTCTGGCAATCCCTATGGCGAGTTCCATTGCATTGGCAATGCTCGTGCTCTTCGGGCACCTCGACTACTCGCGAGCTGCTGATCTGCCCGGCGCCAAGCCGGAGGCAAAAGCCTGGTGGTCCCTGGCGCCCATCGAGAGGCCGGCAGTTCCGCGCGTCACGAACACCGGTTGGGTCCGCAGTCCCATCGACAATTTCATTCTGGCCGCTCTCGAGGCGAAGGGCCTGAAACCTGCCGCCGAAGCCGATCGTCCCACGCTCATTCGCCGCTTGAATTTTGATCTGCTTGGCCTGCCGCCCACACCGGAAGAGATTGAGGCCTTCGCCAGGGATGCTTCTCCCGATGCCTACGATCGGCTCGTCGAACGGGTGCTGGCTTCGCCACGCTACGGCGAACGCTGGGCTCGGCACTGGCTCGACGTTGTGCACTACGGCGACACGCATGGCTACGACAAGGACAAACGCAGAGATCATGCTTGGCCCTATCGCGATTACGTCATCCGCTCGTTCAACGCCGACAAACGCTACGACCGGTTCATCCAGGAACAACTTGCCGGCGATTATCTGTTTCCGAACGAGCCCGATGCCGTCATCGCCACCGGCTTTATCGCCGCTGGCCCCTGGGATTTTGTGGGTCAGGTTGAGCTGCGAGAAGGAACAGTAGATAAGGAGAAGACCCGGCTGCTCGATCGCGACGATATGGTGGCCAGCACCATGGGCACGTTTGCCAGCCTGACGGTTCACTGTGCCCGTTGCCATAATCACAAATTCGATCCCATACCGCGCCGCGATTACTATCGGCTGCAGGCTGTCTTTGCCGGAGTCGAGCGGGGTGATCGGCCCATAAAAGCGGGGACGAAGGAGCCGCTCGTTTACGCCGTCATTTCGCATGCACCGCGGCCGATCTATGATTTGAAGCGAGGGGACGTCGAACAGCATGGTGAGCTGGTTTCGGCGGGGCCACTCTCTTGCCTGCCGAACCTGGAATCGGCATTCGCACCCGGCCAATGCATGCAGAAGGCGAACAGCGGGCGCAGTTGGCCCACTGGCTTATCGACCAACGCAATCCGCTCACGTGGCGGTCCATCGTCAACCGCGTGTGGCTTTATCACTTCGGCCGCGGGCTGGTCGATACGCCTAACGATTTTGGCCGGAATGGTTCGCTGCCTACCAATCCAGCACTGCTCGATTGGCTAGCGTGCGAATTCCTGGCACGCGGACAGTCGATGGAGACTGCGCCGGCTCATCGTGTCGAGTGCTGTCTATCGGCAACAGTCGATCAATCCGGCGGTGAACGCGGACGTCGATGCCGACAATTGCCTTTTATGGCGCATGGAACGGCGGCGACTGGATGCCGAGGAAGTTCGCGATGCCGTGCTGAACGTGAGCGGTCGCTTCGCGAATTTGGTGGCGGCCCGGCTTACGAACCGTTCCGGTTCAAGGACGATCATTCCCCCATCTACGATCATGCGGACGTGCAGAAAATGCTCGATCCCGCGACTTTTCGGCGGACCATTTATGCTTTCAACGTTCGCAGCGTTCCCAATCCGTTTCTTGAATGTCTCGATGGCGCGGACCCGAACCTGAGCACGCCAGTTCGCAGCACGACCGTGACGCCGTTGCAGGCTTTAGCTTTGCTGAACGATCCCTTCATGGTGGACCAGGCGAAGCACTTTGCCGACAGGCTTCGGCTGTCGTGCGGCGACACCGGCGGCCAAGTCAGGCGGGCATTTGTCGAAATCTTGGGTCGTTATCCGACCGCAGCAGAACAGCATCTTTTGGCGGAATATGCGACTCATCAGGGGTTGGCCAACTTGTGTCGCTACTTGATGAACACCAATGAGTTTCTCTTTGTCGATTGAGGTGATGGGCTTGGCTGGAATCGAGCAGGCAGTGGCTCTGGCAAGCGGGCGGCGGCTTGGGCGGCATCGCGCTGGCTGGCTGCTCGATCGCGACCAGGCCCGCGCCGAAGCGACACCGCGCAAGCCAGGGCCGAACTTCCAGCCGAAGGCCAAGCGGGTCGTGCAGCTTTTCATGTCAGGGGCGGCCAGCCAGGTCGATACCTTCGATTTTAAACCCGAGCTCATCAAACGCCACGGCGCCAAATTCGATCCGGGCGGCCGTGTCGAGTTGTTCCAGAGTGCCCCCGGCGCCTGCATGCAGAGCCCGTGGAAGTGGAAACAGCATGGCCAGTGCGGGAAATTTATCAGCGATCTGCTGCCGAATCTGGCCACTTGCGCCGACGATATCTGTTTCATCCATTCATGGTGGCGAAATCGAACGTGCACGGCCCCGCCACGTTCATGCAGAACACCGGATTCGTGCTGCCTGGTTTTCCGAGCATGGGAGCCTGGGTGCGTATGGGCTGGGCAGCGGCAACGAAAACCTGCCTGCCTTTGTCGTGCTGCCAGACGGGCGAGGCTATCCGCCCAACGGCCCGGCTAACTGAGGCGCGGGCTTCTTGCCGGCTGAGCATCAGGGCGTCATGATTCGGCCGTCGGCAGCCAATCCCATTCAGGACCTGTTTCCGCCGGCGAGCGCGGCTTGGCGCCGCCGGTGAACGCGACGGCTTGGCATTGTTGCAAAAACTAAATCGCGGCACGCCGAGAGCCGGGCTGGGGATAGTCGGCTCGAGGCTCGCATCGCGAGTTATGAACTGGCGGCGCGGCTGCAGCTAGCGCGCGGAAGTTCTGGACGTGAGTCGCGAGACGCGGGAGGTTCGCCGCCTCTATGGCATTGACGAGAAAGAGACAGCCGACTCCGGCCGCAATTGTCTGATCGCGCGGCGGTTGCTGGAGCGAGGCGTGCGGTTCGTGCAGGTGTGGTGTGGCGCCGATAACGGTTTTCCGCGCCGGAATTGGGATTCGCACGAAGACCTGGCTCGCGATCACGGCAGCATTGGCCTGGGGATGGATCGGCCTGCCGCCGCCCTCATCAAGGATCTAAAGGCCCGCGGTTTGTTGGACGATACCATCGTCATGTGGACGACGGAATTTGGCCGCATGCCTTGCAGCCAAGGCGGCAAAGGCCGCGATCACAACCCCGGCTTTCACGGTGTGGCTGGCGGGCGGCGGCATCAAAGGGGGTACCAGTTACGGCGCCAGCGATGAGTGGTCCTTACAAGTGGCCGAGAACCCGACCTACTGTTACGACGTGCACGCGACCGTTCTTCGTCTTCTGGGCTTCGATCACGAAAGCTGACGTTTCGCCACAACGGCATCGACCGCCGGCTGACGGATGTCCATGGGACGGTGATTGAGGAGATTTTGGCGTAGCAGTTTGGCGGACATTCGTGAATCGCCGTCGAACATCAAAGTTTCGTCGGGAACCTATCTTCGTCCATCAGTTCGTGCCGCAACTCGACCCTGTGCTGTGCATTGATGTTGAGGACGCTGACAGTCGCTCGTCCTATAGAGGTGCGACCAACTAGAATCGGACCATTCCATTCGAAATGACGCCGCCATTTGTGGCGGCGAGGATTGAACGGCTGTACCGTTCGCCAAGTCTGTTCGTCTCGACCCGATAGATTTGGACCTTTTTTCGCGATTGCACGTGAAACAGCTCAAGCAGAGGTTCGAGAGGAGAGTTTTGCCCTTGTGCTGCTCTGCGATGATATGGTCGATTTCGAATTTCAGTTCGTCACATTCTTCCGGTATCTGGCAATATTCACAGCAATTGTGGGCCCGTCCCCTCACCTTTTCTGCGATTCGCAGTGGTACCTTCATGATTTAGAAGAAGTGGCACTTTTGAGCACGCGGCGGGCTCTCGACTTTAGAATCGAGACCAAATGTCCTACCCGTTCGTAGGTTTCCATCTCCTCGTCTTCTTAGACGTTAGAGTTCCGGCACGAGCCTTGGCCGAAAGTTCGTGCATTCGCTCGACGTCCTGCTCCGGAAACCGCAATTGCAAGACGAGACGCGCCTTTGCGGACGTAAGGTTCTCTTGTTCCGGAACGAACGAGACGTTGCCAGATGTCGACTTCGGTTGCGGCAACCATGGTGATATCTTTCCGCATGACAAGGAAGGCCAACCGCAAGGATATCCGGAAACGCTTAGAGGAGCAACGCATATCTAAGGGAGCAATGTCAGGCTCGTTTGCAATTGGGGAGGACTCGTCGGGCTTACGCCTCGACGCTTGCCAACCTGTCCTTGAACCCCCGTTGCCTGCACATAAACTGCCCAGCACGTCTCGCGCCTATAATAGATTGTGCTATTCTGCGAGGCTTGTCCTAGCCAGGAGATAGACGGATGACCTCCACTAAAACAGCCAGCGGCGCGACGGCGAAGCCCAGCTTTCGTCTCGAAGTCGGCCCGGATCAAATAGCAGTCCTCACGTTCGATACGCCAGGTAGCCGAGCCAATACGTTCGGGCAAGCCGTCGTCGCGGAATTGTCCAAGATCTTCGCGGATCTGTCCAAACGGACCGATGTGCACGGCTTGATCTTGCGCAGCGGCAAGCCGGGTATGTTCATTGCCGGGGCGGATTTGCGCGAGCTGGGCTCGAAACCCGATCCGGAAATGGCGCGGGTGCTGACGCTCAAAGGCCACGACCTGATGAACGCCGCCCAGAACTTGCCTTTTCCCACCGTAGCGGCCATCGACGGCTCCTGCATGGGCGGCGGCCTCGAACTGGCCATGAGCCTCGATTATCGGGTGGCGGGCAGCAATCCCAAGGCGGAGCTTGGGTTGCCTGAAGTGAAGATCGGCATCTATCCGGGCTGGGGTGGCACGCAGCGGTTGCCGCGGATTGTCGGACCTTCCTTGGCTTTGGAGATGATCTGCAGTGGCGAACCGATCAAACCGGCGCGAGCTTTCGAGATCGGCCTGGTCTTCGACGTCGTGCCAAGTGAGAAGCTGCTCGACGAATGCAAAGCCCTTTTGGTTCTGCGCCAACGAGACGGGCGACTGGAAAGCAGGCCGCAAGAAGAAACAGCAGCCCATCGGCCTGACCGAAGAACAGCTTAGCTTCACCTTCGCGGTGGCTCGGGCTCAGGTGGCGGCCAAGGCACAAGGTCAATATCCCGCTCCGGTGGCCGCTTGCGAGGCGGTTGCCAAGGGTTGCAATCTGCCTCTCGAAGATGCTCTCAAAGTGGAGACGGAGGGCTTCCTCCCGCTGGTCGGGAGCACCATCTCGCGCAACCTGATCGGCGTCTTTTACATGACGCAGCGGTTGCAAAAAGATACCGGCGTGGCCAATCCGGCCGTGCAGCCGCAAAAGGTCGAGCGCGTCGGCGTCTTCGGCGCAGGTCTCATGGGGGCAGGTATCGCCGATGCTCACGCACGGCGGGGCTTCCCGGTCATGGTTCTGGACCCGGCTCCGGGGCCCTCGAAAAAGGCCTCATGAATATCGGCAAAGTGCTGCAAGGCCGGCTGAGCATCGGCAGGCTTACGCAGGCGGAGATGGACGCCACGCTGGCGCGCATCAGCACAACCGAGGCTTTGGGCGGCCATGGCGGATCGCGACCTCGTAATCGAAGCCATCGTCGAGAACGAAGAGGTGAAGAAAAAGCTCTTTGGCCAGCTTGCAAACGATCTTGAAGCCAGGTGCGATCCTGGCATCGAACACCTCCACGATCTCGATCACGCGCATGGCCCAGGCGACGAACGCGCCCGAACGATTTGCCGGCATGCACTTCTTCAATCCGGTCGACCGGATGAAATTGGTCGAGGTCATTCGGGGCGAAAAGACCAACGATGAAACGGTGGTCACCCTGGTCGCCTTGGCCAAGAAGATCGGCAAAACGCCCATCGTGGTCAAGGATTGCCCAGGATTTCTCGTCAATCGCATTCTGTTCCCTTACATCAACGAATCGCTGGTGTTGCTGGAAGAGGGAGCCGAGCCGCGCGATCTCGATAAGGCGGCCGTGGCTTTTGGCATGCCGATGGGGCCGGTGACGCTGAACGATTTGGTCGGCCTGGATACGGCACTATACGCCGGGCGCGTGGTGAACACGGCCTTACGCCGACCGGGCCAAGAACACGCAGATTCTCGGCGAACTGGTCAAGGCCGGGCGCATGGGCACCAAGTCGGGGGCAGGTTTCTACGCTTATCCGAAGGGCACCAAGGGCGTGGACGACCCGCTGCTGAGGCCATTCTGGCCAAATGCCGAACCGGCAACAACGGACCTTCACGCAGGAAGAATTGATCGATCGGCTGTTCCTGCCGATGCTGGTCGAAGCCAGTCGCACCCTGATGGAAGGGATCGTCCGCGATCCGGGCGACGTGGACATGGGTCTCGATTTTGGGCATCGGCTTCCCGCCGTTCCGGGGCGGCATCCTGCGCTGGGCCGATACGCTCGGCCTCGACAAGGTGCTCGAGAAACTCAGCAAATATGAAGCCCTTGGCCTCCGTTACCAGCCGACGGAGCAGATGCGAAAACTGGCGGCCGAGAAAAAGGGCTTCTATCGTGAATGAGCGGTTGGCCATCGCGGGTTCTTTGAGTGATTTTTCCAGCCCAGAGAGGATTCGAGCCATGCGTCACGCCGTTGTCATCGAAGCCGTCCGCACGCCCGTCGGCCGGGCCCACGCCGAAAAGGGCATTTACCGCGACGTCCGGGCCGACGATCTGTCGGCCGACCTCATGACGGCTCTGCTGGACCGCGTCGGCGTGCCCGGCGTCGGCAGATCGAGGACATCCAGTGGGGCTGCGTCAAGCAGCAGGGCGAGCAGGGCTTCGACATCGCCCGCATGGCCGCGCCTGATCGCCGGCCTGCCCATCGAGGTCGGCGGCGTCACCGTCAATCGCAACTGTGCGGCTCCAGCCTGCAGGCGATCAACCAGGCCGCCCAGAGCATCGCCGCCGACTGCGAGGACGTGCAGATCGCCGGCGGCGTCGAGCACATGCACCACATCCCGATGGAAGCCGGCTTCGACGCCAGCCCGCGCCTGTTCTATCACCACAGCCCCGCCACGCATGAACATGGGCCTGACGGCCGAGAACCTGGCCCTGCGCTACCGATCAGCCGGAAGGAGCAGGACGAATTCGCCCTGCGCAGCCATCAGCTGGCCGGCCAAGGCCACCGACTCCGGCGCGTTTCGCCAAGGAAATCATGCCGACCTGGGGCCGCGACGAGGAAGGCCGCCGCAAGATCATGACCGAGGACCAGTGCATCCGCCGCGACACCAGCCTGGAAGCGCTGGCGGCGCTCGAAGCCGGCGTTCATGCCCGAGGGCGGCACCGTGACGGCCGGCAACTCCAGCCCGCTCAACGTCGGCGCCGCGGCGCTGCTGGTCATGTCGGAGGAACGGGCGAAGCGAGCTGGGGCTGAAGCCGAAGGTCAGGATCCGCGCCATGGCCGTGGCCGGCGTCGATCCGTCGGTCATGGGCATTGGCCCGGTGCCGGCGACGCACAAGGCGCTCGAACGAGCCGGGCTGAAGCTGGCCGACATCGACCTGATCGAGCTCAACGAGGCTTTCGCGGCCCAGGCGCTTGCGGTCATCAAGCTGCTGAAGGCCGATCCGGAGAAGGTCAACGTCCACGGCGGCGCCATCGCCATCGGCCATCCGCTCGGCGGCAGCGGCGCCCGCATCGCCACGACGCTGATCCATGCCATGGAAGACCGCAGGCGCACGCTTGGCTTGGCGACCATGTGCATCGGCGCTGGGGCAGGGCATCGCGACGATATATGAGAGGGTTTGAGTCGCTGGCATCTTTTCCGCAAGCCCGTTGGCCGTAAACTCTCCCTTGGAGGATTCACCGACCCCGGAAAGATTGGAGAAGCACGTGGCGCAGCATTTGGCCAATCGGCTGGCGGAATACGCGGTTTCCTTGCGGTTCGAAGATCTGCCCGCGGCCGCCGTCCACGAAGCCAAACGCAGGTTTATCGATTCGTTCGCCACGGCCGTTGGGGCCATGGACGCGGATGCTTATCACATTGTCCGCCGCGTGGCCCAAACCGTGCAAAGCACGCCGCCGGGAACGATGCTCGGCGGCGGCAAGTGTTCCATCGAATGGGCCACTTTCGTCAACGGGCTGCTCATCCGCTATCTCGATTACAATGACACCTACCTGTCACTCGAGCCTGCCCATCCGAGCGACAACCTGGCGGCAGTCCTGAGCGTGGGTGAAATGGCCGGCAGTGGCGGCCGCGATCTGATTACGTCCCTGGTGCTGGCTTATGAAGTGCAGTGCCGGCTCTGCGACGCCGCCAGCTTGCGCAAGCATGGCTACGATCACGTGACCTATGGGGCGCTATCGTCCGCTCTGGCCGCATGCAAGCTGCTCAATCTAAATGCGACGCAGATGACCCATTCCTTGGGTCTGGCGGGCGTCGCCAATATCGCACTGCGGCAAACCCGCGCGGGCGAGCTGAGCATGTGGAAAGGGTGTGCCTTCGCCAATGCCGCTCGCAACGGGGTATTCGCAGCTCTGCTGGCCGCGGCCGGGTTGACGGGGCCGGCGCCATTTTCGAAGGCGACCTTGGCATCATGAAATTGCTGACCGGGCCGTTCGAAGTGGCCGCCCTGGGCGGCAGCGGCAGGCCATTCATGATTAACTCGACCTATATCAAGTTCTGGCCGGCCGAGTATCACTCGCAAAGCGCCATCGACGCGGCCTTGCAATTGCGCCTGGAAGTGGGCGATGTTCGCAACGTGCAAACCTTCGATATCCATTCGTTCGACGCCGCAGTGGACATCATCGGCAAGGATCCGGAAAAGTGGCGGCCGCGAGACGCGCGAGACCGCGGATCACAGCCTGCCCTATTGCACGGCGGCGGCCTTGGCCGATGGCGACGTCACGCTGGCTACGTTCGAGCCGGCACGGCTTGCCGACCCCACGCTGCTCGAGTTGGTCGCCAAGGTCAAGATTCATCGCGATGCCGCGTTGAACGCTCGCTACCCAGAAGGCATTCCCAATCGCTTGACGATCACGATGAAAGATGGCCGCAAGCTGGTCAAGGAAGTGGAATTCCCGCGCGGCCACGCCCGCAACCCGATGACGGATGCCGAAGTGGAGAAGAAGTTCCGGACGATGGTGGAGCCGCGTTATGGGGCCGAGCGCGCTACCAAGATCTTGAAAGCGTGCTGGGAATTGGAATCCCTAAAGAGCCCGACGCCGTTGTTGGAAATGTTCAGAATGGGTGGCGCGTGATGGGGTGGAAGGTGGAGGGTGACAAGGCTCCTGATCTCCTCCCGAAGTAAGCGATGGTGAATAGGAGCGGTTTCGTTATTCATTCCGACCGCGATTAAGAGGTACCATGGAGTCTTAGGACAAAAGACCCTAGGGTGCCTCTCCACATGACCAAGCACATTTTGCTGAGCGCGATTCTTTTTGCCTTACCCATCCTGATGCCGGCGGTCGGGCCGCTCCATGCTGCGGAACCGGAATGGAAAGTTGGGCTGGCTCGCGTAAAGATCACGCCGGAACAGCCGGTTTATTTGGCGGGTTACGCTAGTCGCACGCGGCCTTTCGAGAAAGTGACCGCCGATCTCTACGCCAAGGCGCTGGCGTTGGAAGATCGGGAAGGACACGTTGGCGTAATCGTCACCACGGATTTGATCGGCTTGGCGGCCGCGGTTGCCGAACCGATATGCGAGCGCATCACCGCCAAAACCGGTTTGAAACGCTGCGCAGATCCTTATCAACTCCTCGCACATTCATACTGGCCCGGCTTTGGGGCTGGACCGTTTGCCCTCGGCCGGCGTGTCGATAGGCGACGGGGAACGAACCATCGCTTACACGCGGCATCTTCAAGACTTATTAGTCGACCTGGTGGTGCGCGCTTCGAAAAGCGCACGCCGGCCAACCTCAGTTGGGGAACCGGCGTGGTCGACTTTCCCATGAATCGCCGGGAGTTTGCCCCCAAGGGCGTCATCTGGGAGTCAACGCTCGCGGCCCTGTCGATCGTTCGGTCCCGGTGTTGCGGATCGACGGCGCCGATGGCAAGCTGCGGGCCGTGCTCATGGGAGCAGGCACGCATAATACCACCTTGACAAGCTCTTGCTACGAAGTGTGCGGCGACTACGCCGGCTTCGCCCAAGCGGTGCTGGAGGAAAAGTATCCTGGAGTGACCGCCTTGTTCGTCCTCGGCTGTGCCGGCGACAGCAATCCTTATCCGCGCGGCACCATGGAACTGGGCGCGGGCACGGCGCCGTGCTCGCGAAAGAAGTGAGCCGAGTTCTCGATTCCAAACTGCAACCCATCCGTGGGCCGCTCAAAACGGCCTTCGGCATGGTCGAGCTTCCTCTGCAAAAGCGCCCTCACGTGCCGACCTGGAAAAGCAGCTTGCGCAAAGGGAGCGTGGATGCATTCAATGCCGAGCAGATGCTGGCCATCTTGAACCGCGGCGAAAAGCCGCCCACGCATTACGCTTGCCCCGTCGCGGTCTGGCAGTTTGGCGACGACTTGACGTTGGTGGGTTTATCGGGCGAAGTGGTCATCGATTATGTCGCCTTACTGGAAAAAGCACTCGGGCCGTTGCGACTTTGGCCTTTGGCTTATTGCAACGACGTTTTCGGCTACTTGCCTTCCGCGCGGGTGCTGGCCGAAGGCGGCTACGAAACCCGCGGCCTCTACACGGGCAGCACAGGGTTATTCGCTCCAGAGGCCCAGGATCTGCTCGTCGCCAAGGTGCGAGGGCTGGCGGGACAGGTGGGGCGAAAATTGCCGAAGTCGTGAGTCGTTGGTCGAGAATCGAGAATCGTTGGTCGAGAATCGTTGGTCGAGAATCGTTGGTCGTGGATCGGAGATCCAGATTGGTAGGAGTTCAAAGTTTGCTTTGGGCGTTGTCGTGCGGGCTATTTGTAGGCCGGGACAGTCCGGCGCATTTTTCGATTCCCGATTCCCGAATCCCGACCCACGATTCCCGATTTCCGATTCCCGATTTTCTGTAATAAAACCGCCCCATGTGGATTGATAAGGGTAGAAGGTGTCGACGGGTTTTCTGCCCTATCCCCGGCGCAGTGGCTTAACGGTGGTGCAAACGCTTGCAGGACGGGGACGAAGCATTCGTTTCGCAATCTGGCCTCGACGCCTGGGTTTTGGCCACTTGGGCTCGGGCGGTAGTTTATGCGCAATCCCTCTTGCACGATCGCCCGGCGGCGGAGGACGTGGTGCAGGATTGCTACTGCAACCTGCTGCGAAAAGCGGATGTCTACGATTTGACCCGCGATGGCGTGCCCTTGTTGATGAAATCGATCACCAATGCTTGCCTGAAAAAGAACGCTCGCGATAAGCCGACGATTAGCCTGAGTATCCATTCGCCCGCCGGCAGCGCTGGCCGGCTAGGTATCGATCCTGTGCATCCAACCGCGGTTGAACCGTCGAGCATCGTGCTGAACGCAGAGCTGGAACAGGCGATCGAGGCAGCGCTGGGCGCTTGCCGGAGCCACAGCGGGCAGCGGTCGAATTGAAGGGACTAGGGCACACCTTGCGTGAGATTGGCGAGATTCTGAATGTGACGCCCGCGAATGCGGGAATTCTCGTCTTTAGGGGCCGGCGAGCCTTGGCAAGCTTTCTGGCTCCCTATCTCGAAGGGCGAACCGGATGAACGAACTACACGACGATTCTTTTGGCGAAGTCGACGCCCTGGTGGGCGCCTGATCTGGCCAGCGACATGCGCAGATCGACGCGGCTGCGGGACTGGCCAGCGTCCACGATTCCCTGCATGCAATAGTGCCGAAAAGGAAGACTACCCGGAAGAAGTTCAAACGCTTGGGGCTGGCGGCAGGGATGGCGGCCGCTTTGGCCCTGGCTTTTCTGGGCGGGTGGTATCACGGCCCGACGCCAGCCAGCGCCATGGAGCTGGTCCGCGAAGCCAAGCGGGTGCACAATCTGCCGCTCGAGCGCGGCTATGTTGTCGATATCGAGCGCGTGGTCAGTGATGACGCGCAAACGTCGTTGGAAAAGGTTCCTCGGGAGGTCCGCGTTTGGACGCGGGGCGACCGTTTCTGGGTGGAGATGCACCGGACCGGAAACGATGCGGCCTTCGTTTGGGGGCGCGGCGAGAACGGTTCGCTCTGGGCGGTTCTCGATTCTCATCGGGGCGTGCGCGTGGCAGCGGATCAAGCTTCGCGTGCGTTGGCGCTGGTCGCGGACGTTTACAGTTTGAACGTGGATACGCTTTTGGACGACGTGCTGCACGATTGCGTGCTTGTGGAAGGCCCGAACGAAGCCGACTCGAAATTGACCCGCGTGGTGCATGCCCAGCCGCGTTCGGCAAGGACACGGCTCTGGCTGGGAGAGGCGACGCTCGAAATCGATACCGAAGCCCGCGTGCTCCGGCGTTTGATAATCGATCGCAACCGCTTTGGCGTCCCCTTCGCCAAGGTCACCTTTACGCTGGCTGAAACCCGGCCTGCGGACGATGCGAGTTATCGGCTCGAAGGCAGGCTCGCTCAGCCCTATCGCATTTTCGAGGGAAATATCGAGCCGCGCGTAAAGTTCGAATTGCTGGCTCGCTGGCTGGGCGCTGGCGGTGGCGCCCTCCTGCCGATGAACCGAAGCCCGCGGCCCAACCAGAAAAGCAAACGGGACATTCAACAGGAGATGCCAGGGCCATCGAATTCAAAGATGTCGACGGTGTGGCTCACACTCCTTTGTCCGTGCCGCACAAGAAGGCGAGCTTGCTGCTGTTTCTGCTGCCGGACTGCCCGGTGTGCAACGCCTATGCGGCCTGAGATCCAACGTATTTCTCGCGACTATGAACCCAAGGGAGTCAGCGTCTTCGTCGTCCACGCCGATCCGGATGTAACTGCCGCGGAAGCGAAAAAGCATGCCAAGGACTACCAGTTGCCCGGCCCCGTGCTGCTCGATCCGACCCATGTTCTGGTAAAGTGGACCGGCGCGACCATGGCCCCCGAAGCTGCCGTGGTCGGCCCCGACGGCAAGGTGCTGTATCTGGGCAGAATCGACGATTTGTTCGTGGACTATGGTAAGCGGCGAGTCGAATCCAAAAAGCACGACTTGCGCAATGCGCTTGACGCAGTGCTCGCCGGCAAGGTTGTGCCAGGGCCCACGGGCAAGCCCATAGGCTGCCACCTGCCGGTAGTGCAAAAGTAAGTGAGGTTAGCCGCGACGCGCAGCGGAGCGCGACAGAACGCTCCGCTGCGCGTCGCGGCTAACCAGGAAATATGTAAACGATCCCGTTGGCTGAAAGGGAGTGATATGCGATTCTCAGTTGCGGCAATTACGACAACACTTTGTTTTGTCTGCGCAGGCGCGGTCCAAGCGGGGACAAGGCAACTCCCGCGCCACTTATAGCAAAGAAGTGGTCGCGATTTTCCACCAGCAATGTGTGATCTGCCATCGGCCTGGGGAAGCAGCGCCTTTTTCTTTGCTGACCTACCAGGACGCCAAAAAACGGGGCAAGCTCATCGCTCAGGTGACCCAATCGAAACAAATGCCGCCTTGGAAGGCCGACCATTGCGATGTCGCCTTTCGCAACGAGCGCCGTTTGACGGACGAACAGATTGCCGTGTTGCAACGGTGGGTGGAAGCCGGCATGCCTGAAGGCGACAAAAGTAAGTTGCCGCCGTTGCCCACCTTTGCCCAGGGTTGGCCGTTGGGCAAGCCCGATCTGGTGGTGAAGATGCCCAAAGCGTTCAAGGTGTATGCCGAAGGGCACGACATATATCGCAACTTCGCCATCCCGCTAGGATTGAAGGAAGACAAGTGGGTGAAAGCGATCGACTTCCGCCCAAGCGCTCCTTCCGTGGTGCATCACTCGCTGTTTTTCCTGGATCCGACCGGAACGGCCTTCAAGAAGGAGGCTGCGAGCGGTGAAGTGGGGACGAGCGGGGGTATGGGTGGAGCACAAGGGGGCCGGGGCGGCAGCGGACTCAGGGCCGGCAGCATTCTGGCCAGATTGCTGGCCAGCCGATCCGGCCAAGGCGACTTCGCCGCTCGCGGGGCTTCCGGCCTGGGCGGCTGGGCTTTAGGGGGCGCGAGCTCGAGAGCTTCCCGAAGGCTTGGCTTATAAGCTGCCTAAGGGTTCGGACCTCGTTCTCTCCACTCACTTCCACCCCAGCGGCAAGGCGGAGGAAGAGTGCTCGACGGTGGCATTCTATTTTGCCGACAAGCCTCCCGTGCAACGGTTCACCGGCGTCCAAGTGCCGGCACTGTTCGGCGCCTTGGCGGGCATCAATATTCCCGCGGGTAAGAATAATTACACCATCGAAGATTCGTTTGTGTTGCCGGTGGACGTCAAAGCCTTCGGGGCTTCGGCGCATGCCCACTATCTCGCCAAAGATTTCAAACTGACCGCGACCTTGCCCGACGGCAAAGTGAAAACGTTGCTGGCGATCCCCGACTGGGACTTTACCTGGCAGGAACAGTATCAATTTCAAGATTTCCAGCCATTGCCCAAAGGAACAAAGCTACACGTAAAGATTACCTACGATAATTCAGAGGACAACCCGCACAACCCGACCGATCCGCCCAAACGCGTTCGGTGGGGCCGCGAATCCACCGACGAAATGGGCAGCATGACCTTGCAAGTTGTGGCTGCCAAGGAAGAAGATTTTCCCAAACTGCAGGCGGCTTATCGCCAGCACGTTCGTGACTTGCTTGTTGGAGAGCGTTAAGCTAGAGACACCAAGCAAGGTGATTACCCAGCACTGTTGGCTGCCAACTTCCGTGCTTCTTATCGGCGTTGCCTAGTTCGCATGCGCAGCGGCCCTCCGGCCGCTGCGTATTGCGTTTTGTGGGTGCAAGTAGGTGCCGCGAGCCGAGCGGCACAACCGGGGCGTCGCGTGCTTGCATAAGCGTGAAGGTGCCGTTGTCCGGCTCGGCTCGCCGGACCTACAGGATGCTCGGCTCTCCGGAGCTACCCGTACGCTTTCTCGAAAATTACCATCAACCTTCTGAAACCATGTGGGACAATGCTCGTCCTATTGATAGCGAGATTCGCGCCGGCACACGAGGGCGATCTGCGGTCTCACGTGCTTTTGCGAGGTTCTGCCATGAAGAAGTTCAGCTGGAGTTTGGGCCTGGTTCTTCTGTTGGGCTCGTTGGCTCAGGCCGACGACGTCGGTTACGTCGAAGATTTTGCCCTGGCCAAGGACCGCGCCGCTGCCCTGGCCCAGCTCATCCCCGGTACCGAGGATTATTACTATTACCACTGCCTGCATGCGCTGAACACCGAACAATTCGCCAAGGTTCAGCAGCTCACCGGACTCTGGCTTGCTCGTTTCGGCCAAACTCAACGGCTCACCGAAATTCAGACGGCGCTACGAGTTACTGACCTATACACAAAATCCGCAACGCTCCCTGGATTTCCTGAAGAAACAGCTTTCGCTACGGTTCGATCAACAAAAATCCGTGCCCGGCGCTGCTCCGAATCTGCCCACGAGCCTGAATCCGAGGTTCATCACCCGCGACGCGCTGAAAACGCGATCCTTAACTGGTTGCGCAACCTGGACAATTTCGAGGACGCTGCCTTGGGCTGGCTAGCCACGCAGAACCTTGACTGGGACGCCGGAGAAACCTCCTGCAACGCCTTACCAGACCGGACGTGCCCAATCTCGCTCAGCTCATTGCCGGGGACTTGCGCGCGGAACATCCGGCAGAATTCGGCAGCTATCCCATCCATCATCAATTGACGCTGGATCAGCTTGCCGAATTGCAGAAGCTACGCCCGGAGATCCTCAACCATTCGGCTTTCGTAAACATCTGGATCACCAAACTGCGCCCCGGCGCCGATGATGATTGGCGACACATTCCCGAACTGACCAAGGCTTATCTGGACCGCTTACTCGGTTTTGTTCGCCGACTGGACGCGGCCCACAATGCCTTGAAGGCTCACGTTCTTTACCAGCGGCTGCTGTTCGATCGCGCGCAAGGCGTTTACGATCTGGCTGTATTCATTGAGTATTTGAAGCTGCCCAGGCGGCAGCCCTATATGTCCAGGAGCCTGCTCGAGGCCAATGTCCGCTACCCAGCCGACTTGAATGCCGACTTCATGTCCGTAACGCTGTTGCTGCCCATTTACACCGACGAATCGCTGGTGCGAAGTTACCTGCAGCATTTCTTCATTTCGGCGGATTCGCCGCTGGGAATTCGAACTTTACATCAACGACGTTTACCTCAGGGAATTGTTCGCCGAGACCAAGATCGGGCAAGGTTTGGGCGAGCCGGAACAGTGGGCATCGCAACTGCCGCCTGAGCGTTTTCGCCAATTTAAGGAGCGAGTCGATATCGATTTTGCCTTCACCAACAAAACCAATTTCGGCGCGGATGAGCCGGTGCGCCTGGATCTGCACATCAAGAATGTGCCCACGCTGCTGGTGAAAGTGTTCGAGCTCAATACGCGTAATTTCTACCGAGATCATCAGCGCGAAGCAGACACCGACATTAACCTCGACGGTTTGGTTGCCAACTCGGAACAATCCATCGCGTTCGCCGACTCGCCTTTGCGGCGCGTCGATCGCCAGTTTGCTTTTCCGCAGCTCACCAAACCCGGCGTGTATGTAGTCGACTTCATCGGCAACGGCAAAAGCAGCCGGGCACTGGTGCGCAAGGGCAAACTGCGGCCGCTGGTGGCGACGAGCACCGCGGGGCAGCTCATCCATGTGGTGGATGACGCCAACCGGTTGGTGAAGAATGCCAGCGTTTGGCTGGGCGGCCAGGAATATAAGGCAGATGCGCAAGCGGCCATCATCGTGCCCTTCAGCACCAATCCGGGCCGCGTGCCCATGGTGCTAAGCAGTGGCGATTTCTCGTGTCTCGATTATCTCGATCATCAGGCCGAGGCTTATCGCCTGGAGGCCGGCATTCACGTCGATCGCGAAGCGCTGCTGTCGCAACGCGTGGCGAAGCTGCTCGTCCGGCCTGGCATTTACTTGAACGACAAGCCGGTGTCGCTGAAGCTGCTGGAAGAAGTGAAGCTGCGGATCACCTCGACCGATCACGACGGCATCGCGACCAGTACCGAGATACCGGACTTCAAGCTTTATGAAGATCGGGAATCGGTCCACGAATTTCGCGTGCCGCCCCGGCTGGCCAAGCTGACGATTCAGCTCGATGCCAAGGTCAAGAGCCTGAGCCTGAGCAAGACGATCGACCTTACAACGGCCGAGACGTTCCAGCTCAATCGCATCGATGTGTCCAACGACATCGAAGACGTCCACTTCGCCAAGGTCGGCGCGGACTATGTGCTCGAGCTGCTGGGCCGAACCGGCGAATTCGAGCCTGATCGAACCGTAATGGTGTCCCTCAAGCATCGCGATTTCCGCGAGCCGGTTCATGTCCTGCTGAAGTCTGATGCCCGCGGACGCGTGTTTTTGGGACCGCTTCCTGAAATTGCCAACGTGCATGTAACCGGCCTTAATGGCATCCAGCACGATTGGACTTTGCCCGTTGATGCCCACTCCTATCGTCAGCTTCTCGATGCCAAAGCCGGTACGACCATTACCATTCCTTACCTGGGCAAGGCCACGGAGCCCACGCGCGCTGAACTTGCCTTGTTCGAAATGCGCGACGAGGTGATTCGGGCCGACCGTTTCGATGCTCTCGGCGTCCGCAACGGCCTTCTCGAAATTCGCGGACTTGTGGGCGGGGATTACGATCTTTGGCTGAAGCGAACCGGCGAGAAGATCCGGATTCGCGTGGTAGATGGTCCGATTGTGGAAGGTTACATTCTCGGCCGTTTGCGCAATCCTTCAAGCCCCTGCCCTCAAGCCGGCGCAAATCGAAGCCATCGAGACGAAGGACGATTTCGTAACGGTGCGCCTGAGCGATGTTTCGCCGTATGCTCGCGTGCATGTTTTTGCCACGCGTTATCGCCCGGATTACTCGGCATTTGCCGATTTGGGCAAGATTCGAGACGCCGCACTGACCGGCTTCTATCCGGCTCACGCGGAATCGACGTATCTGACAGGCCGCAATATCGGCGACGAATATCGCTATGTGCTCGATCGCAAAGGCTTGCCGAAATTCCCCGGCAACATGGCGGAACGGCCGGCGTTGTTGCTGAATCCCTGGGCTGTGCGCTCGACGGAAACGGGCGAACAGGTGGCAGCAGGCGGCGAAGGCTTTGGACGAATGGGTGAGCCGTCAGCCAGCCGACCGGCTTCCGCACCAGCAAACTTTTTTGTGCCTGCCACGGTAGAACCACTGGGCGGAAAAGATTTTGCTAATTTGGATTTCCTCGGCGAAGCGTCGGCCGTGCTCATCAACCTGGTGCCAGATAAGGATGGCTTGATTAAGATCCGTCGCGCGGACCTGGGCGCGCATTCCATGATCCAGGTGGTTGCAGTCGATCCGTTGAGCACGACGGTCCGCAGTATCACGCTGCCGGAACAACCGGCGAAATTCCTCGATCTTGCGGCTGCTGAACGGCCTGGATCCAAAAGGCCACTTCACGCAACAGAAACAGGTCAGCATTTTGACCAAGGGCAAGCCGTTCGTGTTGGCCGACGCTGCAGCCAGTCGATTCGAAGCCTACGACAGTCTGGCTCGCGTGTACGCCCTTTACGCAACGCTCTCGAAGGACCCGAAACTGGCGGAGTTTTCGTTCCTGCTCAATTGGCCGAAACTCAAGGATGCGGAGAAGCGGGCGAAATACTCGAAGTATGCCTGTCACGAGTTCCATTTGTTTCTGGCAAAAAAAGATCCCGCTTTCTTCAAAGAAGTAGTGCGGCCTTACCTGGCCAACAAGAAGGACAAAACCTTCTTGGATCGCTGGCTGCTCGAAGAAAACCTGAACGAATTCCTCACGCCCTGGAATTTTGAACAACTCAATACCGTCGAACGCGTCTTGTTGGCCCAACGCATCGCGGGCGAGCCGACTCGCACTGTGCGCGTACCTGAACGATGTCGTCAGCTTGCAGCCGCCCGGAAGTGATCGTGCGCGTCTCCTTTTTGAGACAGCGGTGAAGGCAAGCGAGCTGGATTCCAAATCAACATTTCTGGGTCTCCGTTTGCTACAGGAGGGGAAGAATGGTCTTTCGACGCGAACAAATATTTCACAACCGGGAGGCAATATAAGTGCCGGCCAAAACGCAAGCCCGTCAGAACTTGGAGGCATGGAGGTGGATTCAGGGGGGTCCGTGGGGCCAGGGGGCGGCTTCGGCGGCGGCACACCAACTCCTCAGCGGAAAGAAGCCGAATTACTTTTCAAAAGATCCGTTGGAACAAAGGCGGGAGCTGTAGAAGAGCTCCAATCAAAGGACGCCGAGAAGGCCCACGTTGAGTTTTTTGCACTCGAACGAAACAAAGCCGCTAATCGCCCGCTCTACCGCGGGCTTGAACCGACGCAGGAATGGGCCGAGGACAACTACTACCATCTGCCCATCGACCAGCAAGTTGCTGGTTTGGTGGGGGCAAGCTCCTTCTGGCTCGACTACGCCCGGTACGATGGCAAAGGCACATTTCTGTCCACCCAGTTCGCCGATGCCTCGCACAACTTTACCGAGATGATGTTTGCATTGGCCGTGCTCGATCTGCCGTTCGAGGCGGGCAAGCACACCATCGTCTACGAAAGGGCGGCATGACCTTCACACCTGCGGGGCCGGTGATCGCCTTCCACGAGGAAGTGCGGCCTGTGGCGCCTCCGGCCAACAAATCGCCCGTGCTTATCAGCCAGAATTTCTACCGGCTAGGCGACCGCTTCCGCCAGGAGAATGGCGAGAAGACCGATAAGTTCGTGACCGGCGAATTTGTGATCGAGGCGGTTTACGGCTGCGAAGTGGTCGTTACCAATTCGAGCTCGGCCAAGCAGAAGCTGGCGGTGCTGGTGCAACTGCCCACGGGCTCGATTCCAGTCGGCAACGCCAAGTTCACGCGGACGGTGCAGCTCGAACTTGAGCCTTACCGAACGCAGACAATCGACGTGCTCTTTTATTTCCCGGACCCCGGTCACTTCGTGGATTTCCCGGTGCATGTGGCTCGCGACGAGAAGCTCTTGGCTGCTGCGGAGCCCGCCAATTTCGATGTCGTCGCCAAGCCGACCAAACCTGACACCGAATCGTGGGATTACGTTTCCCAGGAAGGAACTTTGGAGCAGCTACTGGCTCTGCTGAATCGCGAGAATATCCAGACCCTCGATCTGGAAAAGATCGCCTTCCGCATGCGCGATCAGGCCACTTTCGAATCGGTAATCCGTCTGCTGCGCGAACGCCACGTTTATCAGAACACACTGTGGTCTTATGGAATCTTTCATAACGCCCCAGCGATTGCTCGCGAGTACCTGCTTCATGCGGAATCGATCGTGACCGCCTGTGCGGGGCCAATCAAGAGTCCGCTGCTTATGATCGATCCCGTCGCACGCCACCAATATCAGCATTTGGAACTTAAGCCTTTGGTCAACGCCCGGCGCATGCGTTGGGCAAACGCCGGCAGATCGTCAATGCCAAGGAGCTCGAACAGTATCACAAGTTCTTGAAGTTACTGACCTACGAGAACCAGCTCGATCAGAATGAGCTGCTGGCCACCACTTATTACTTGTTGTTGCAGGATCGCATCGAGCCAGCTCTGGCCGCTTTCGAGCGCGTCGATCCCGCCAAGGTGGCGACCAAATTGCAATACGATTATTGCGCCGCTTATCTGGATATGTTTAGCGACGAGCCGGACACGTGCGCCCGAGATCGCCGCCCGTTACGCCAAGTATCCGGTCGACCGCTGGCGCAATGCTTTTGGCGTGATCGGGCAGCAAATGGAGGAAGCCAGAGGCAAGGTCACGCCCATCGCCGATAGCGATGATCGCAGTCAGCAGCAAGGACATTTGGCTGCCACGGAAGCCGCTTTCGATTTCACCCTGGAAGCCCAAAAGATCAACCTGAACTGGCAAAACCTGGAAGCCGTGCAGGTAAACTATTACCTCATGGATGTCGAGCTGCTCTTTAGCCGCAATCCGTTCATTCAGCAGTTCGGCAGCCAATTCGCTTCGATCCGGCCCAATGCCACCAAGGATATCAAGCTGCCGGCCGGCCAGAATCGGCTGGTGGTGCCGTTGCCCGAAAACCTGATTCACCACAACGTGCTGGTGGAAGTGTCGGCGGCGGGCAAGTCGCGGATGTTGCCCTATTATGCGAACGCCATGGATGTGCAGATGATGGAAAACTACGGCCAGCTTCGCGTGACCAACGCCGCCAGCGGCAAGCCGGTTGCCAAGGTTTATGTGAAGGTTTACGCCCGGTTGGGCAATGGCCAGGTCAAGTTCTACAAGGATGGCTACACCGACCACCGCGGCCGCTTCGACTATGCCTCGGTGATCACTCCCGAACAACAACCCGTTGGCCGGTTTGCCATCCTGCGCTGAGCGACGAGCAAGGGGCGTTGATTCGGGAGGTGGCGCCACCATTGAGGTAGGTTCCCACGCTACCTTCGCGAGCCTTCCACGTTACCTAGCGAGCCTCCCACGTTACCTAGCGAGCCTCCCACGTTAGTGGGGGGAGGTTTCTGTAACCTCCCCCATAGGCATCAACTTAAGAGTGAATTGATCTTTTCAAAAAAAGGAAGTCCTTCCACAATCACTGGTTAGTGACAAACAGTGTTTGGAAGAAGGAGCTTCCGATGGGAATTCTAGCCAAGGTCGGCGCCTCGATGCAACGCTTGTTTGGTGAAGTTGCTCGGGAGGCGGCTGACGAAAGCGGCGTGATCAAGCGAACACGGATTTTCACGCCTATCTCGCTGGCCAAGACGTTTGTCTTGGGTTTCCTGCAGAATCCGAGGGCCTCGGATGAGAAGTTGGCTCAGATGGCAGCACAGTGCGGTGCAGCCGTGACGCCCCAAGCGATCGAAAAACGCCATACGCCGCAGATGGTTGCCTTTATGAAGAAGCTGTTTTGCGAAGCAGCCAAAATCATTGTTAAGTCGGATAAGGCCTTGGCGCCGCTCCTCGAACGGTTCGAGGAGGTCTCTTTGTTGGACAGTTCAACAAACACGTTGCCTGACGACATGCAAGGAGAGTTTCGCGGTTGCGGTGGCAGCCATGGCAGTGGGGCAGCGGCCGTGAAGTTCCAGACCGAATTCTGCCTGCGTAGCGGTGCCCTAACGTGCATTGATCTTGAGCAAGGCCGCAGTCCCGACGGTGCTTCGAGCCGGCAGCAGGCCCGACGCGGCAAAGGATCGCTACGCATCAGCGACTTAGGCTATTTCAATGTGGGCGTTTTCGCCGAGATGGTGACAGCGGGGGAGCATTTTCTCTCGCGTTTGCAGTACGGCACGCATGTGTTGTTGACGAACGGCGAGGCGGTGGATTTGCTGCCCTGGCTGGCGAAGCAACGCGGGCCGTTTGTCGACCAATCGATCTTGCTGGGGGAAGCACAGCGTTTGGGATGTCGCTTGATCGCTTGGCGATTGCCCGAGGAACAAGCCAATCTCCGACGCCAAAAGCTGCGTCGAGACACGAAGGAGAAAAGGGGCAGCGAGCCCTGCGCAGGGCGTCTGGCCTGGTGCGATTGGACGATCCTGGTGACAAGCCTACCTTTGGAAATGTTGACGCCGAAAGAAGCGGTCGTTTTATATCGGTGCGCTGGCAAGTGGAGTTGCTATTCAAACGTTGGAAATCCCAAGGCTTGACAGCTGAACTGAGTGGCTCGACAGTAACTCGGCAGATGGTACGCGTTTGGGCGAGGATGCTGGCGGTCCTCTTGCAACAATGGATAATCGTCGGAACCATTTGGGGCGATCCGACGAAGAGCCTGTCCAAAGCCTACGAAGCGGTCCGCGACTTTGCCGGCCGCTTGGCGGGCGCGATGAAGGATGCGGCGGAATTGGAGGGCGTGCTCGAATCCATCGCCAAAACGGTTGCAAAGACCTGCCGAAGAGATCCGCGCTCTAAGCCCGGGACATTTGAATTAGTTAACGACCCAGAGCTATTGGAGTTCCGCTTAAGTTGATGCCTATGGGAGGTTTCTGCTAACCTCCCCCCACTAACGTGGGAGGCTCGCTCCATCCGCTCTTAAGGCCAGCAGACTAAATGGCCCGATTCCGTGAGGGCCGTGGCACGGTCAGGAGACCGGCCACAACATTCCGTGTAGTTAAGAAGAAGAACACCAACCCACTTGTATCGAGGGCACTCAAGCGCGGCGTTATGGTTCAAGAGGCACAGCGGTTTGCGTCTTTTTCGAAATGGTTATTCCTCGAGCAAGTTAGCGGTCCCAGAACCGCCAGCAACAAAACGTAGGCGGCGGAAAGCGGTCCTAGTTGGGGTTCGAGGCCGTGCTCACACCCAAACCGGCGATGACGATGGAGAACTCGCCGCGTGCGACCAGGGCCCCGCCGGCTCGCAGGCCGCCGCGCGTACCGACGCCGGCGCGATGGGCAGCCCACCAACCGGTCAACAGTTTAGTAGCTATAGTCGCGATGGCTAGTAATGCGGCTTGCCCAAGTACCGGCGGCAAACTGGCGGGGTCGATCTCCAAGCCGAAGAAGAGAAAGAAAAAGGCGGCGAACAAGTCGCGAAGTGGACCTAACACCCGATGAGTCTGTTCGACGATCGGTCCCGAAAGTGCGATGCCAACCAGGAATGCGCCCACGGCCGCCGAAACTTGAAGTCGCTGAGCAATGCCGGCTACTACCAGAACGAGGCCGAAGGTGGAAAGCAGAATGACTTCGTCCGAACCGTGGGCTACGAGCCGGCTCATCGTGGCGCCGTGACGCAGTGCGATAAAGAGAACGACTCCAACCGTGACCAGCGCAATAGTCACTGAAACGATCGCCTTCCCAGGACCTTGTCCAAGTAACAGCACTGCTACCAGCGGCAAGAAGACGGCCATCGCCAGATCCTCCAGCACCAAAATCGACAAGATCGAAGGCGTTTCCGGGTTGTTCATGCGTCCCAATTCCGTGAGGACGCGAGCGATGATGCCCGAGGAGGAGATGTAAGTACCCCACCCAAAAGCACCGACGCGAGCGGGCTCCAGCCCCATAGCCACCCGGCGATGAATCCTGGCGGGAAATTGAGAACCAGGTCAGCCACGCCGGCACTGAACCCGGAACGTAGATTGGTTTTCAGTTCTTCGCCCGTGTATTCCAGTCCGAGCATGAAAAGCAGCAAGATGACGCCGATTTCGGCGCCCACGTGCACGAAGTGTTCGCTGAACTGCAAAGGCACCAGGCCGCCATTGCCAAAGGCGAGTCCGCCTAACAAGTAGAGCGGAATCGCCGAGAAGCCGAACCGGTGCGCCAGCCGAGCCAGCAGCGCCAGCCCGACGGCGGCGGCCCCCAGCTCGATGAAGACTTTGCTCATATCCATTTCTACGGCGGCGAACGGCGGCATGGATTGGTCCATTAAACTAGCGAGCCTCCCACGTTAGTGGGGGGAGTTTACGACTAACTCCCCCCACTAACGTGGGAGGCTCGCTGCAGATGTTCTCGGCTAGAGCGATAGTCATTGCTCAGGATTATCCATCTGGCGGGCTCGGCGGATGGAGCTGCGGCCGAATTGTTCGCGGATGGCATCCATGGCTCCTTCGATCGCCCGTTGTTTGGCTCGCCATGCCTGGCCGAACAGGTCGTGTTGAACGGCTTCATCGCGCACCAATCGCGTGGCCCCGACGCCGAGCAAGCGCAAAGGAAGCCATTCGTTCGCTACGCGGGTCTGGAAAAGGTCGGCAACCGTTTGCCAAATCACTTCAGTCAGATCCGTCGGCTCGCTCAAGCTTTGGCCGCGATTAAAAGTGCGAAAGTCGGAGGTGCGCAGCTTCAGATCGATCGTCCGGGCTCGCAAACCCTGACGGCGCAGGCGTTGGCCAAGGTGATCGACCAGGTCGAGCAGACAACTCCGTAGCGTCTCGCGATTGCCGATGTCGCGGCTAAAGGTAGTTTCGGTGCTTACCGATTTCGCAGCGCCGTCGGGTACGACGGCGCCGTCGTCATGACCTTGCGCCAGTTGCAAGAGCCAACTGCCCACGGTGCCAAAGTGGTCGAGCGCCATCCATTCCGGCAACGCGGCAAGCTGGCCGATGGTGTGCAGGCCCAACGCATGCAAACGCTTTTCGCCCTTCTTGCCGACGCCCCAAAGCCGGCCCACGGGCAGCGGCGCCAATATTTCCTGGACCCGGTCCGGTTCGATAACGACCAGGCCATCGGGCTTTTGCAAATCGCTGGCCAGCTTGGCCAGGAACTTGTTGGGCGCCACGCCCACCGAAGCAGTCAGGCCCAACTCCGCTCGAATGCGAGCCCTGATTTGGCGGGCAATCTCGGCGCGCCAGACCGAAAAGCCCCTCACAGCCGTGGACGTCGAGGTAGGCTTCGTCGAGGCTGAGAGGTTCAACCAGAGGAGTGAAGGATTCTAAAATCTGCCGGAGTTCGGCGGAAATCTGAGCGTAGTAGCTCATGCGCACCGGCAAGAAGATCCCCTGCGGGCAGAGACGGTGAGCAGTAACGGCCGGCATGGCGCTATGCACGCCAAACTTCCGTGCCTCGTACGACGCGGCGCAGACGACGCCTCGCCCTTCGGCGCTGCCGCCCACGATAACCGGTTTGCCGCGCAGCTCGGGCCGGTCGCGCTGTTCGACCGACGCGTAAAAGGCGTCCATGTCCACATGCAAGATGGTGAGGGCGGCGCTGGTCATGGCATTCAAGAATAGCGGCGAAAAGCGAGAGAGCAAGTAAGAGGCTATGGGACCGTGCCGCCCAAAGGAGGCGTCGACAGCATTCGTTGCACCTCTTGCCAGAAATCTTGCCAGCCTTTGCGTTCGCTCTCAGGCAGCTTGGCCAGCGCTGCTGGGTCGCGAACACCGGCCAGGTCAGGTTCCAGTTGCCACTGGCGCAGCATGCGTCGTACGACCCGTTCGTCAGTTGCGCGTTTGCTTTGCGCTGCTTGTGACCAGATCGCGAGCTCGCTACGGAGCCAATCCAGGGCCTGGGCACGCAAGCGGGCGCGTTCCGCCTCGCTCAAGGGAGAGCCGGACGTGTCAGCACCCGTTCCGGCTTTGGCCGCCGATCGCGCTGCTCGGTGCAGTTGAGTATTACGAGGGTCACTGGCAATTAGCGGCTCGGCGGCAAACGCTTTCGCATAGAGACGGGTGGCGGCTGCATAATGATGCAGGCGCGGCAACTGGCAAAACCAAGCCCAATCAAGGATTTCCTTGACGTTGGCCGGCTCCGATTTGCCGGCCAACAGGCCGGGCAGCTTATCTTGGAAAACTGCGCATTTGTGCCAGGGTTCGTTGTCGATTCACCAGCGGCGCACGCTGAGGATCATGGGCTGGAATCGCTTCCAGCGCGGGCGCGTGCTTTCCTCGGCTTCATCGAACTGCCCTTCTTGCAACAAGGTTTCACCCAGGCCGCGTTTTGGGCATTGGCGAATTCCGGATCGAGAGCGACGGCTTCACGAAATTCGTCAAGGGCTGCTTGCTTGCGGCCGACCAGGCGCAGCAGTGCCCCCAGGCCGAAATGAGCCGGTGCCCGTTTGGGGTCCAGGGCAATTGCCTGGCGAAATTCGGCTTCCGCTTCTTCAAGGTAGCCACAATAAAAGAGTGCATTGGCCAGGTCGAAATGTACGAGGGCCATTTCAGGCTGCAGCGCGATGGCCTTGCGGTATTCCGCGCTGGCCTCTTCCAAACGATCCGCGCGCGTGAGCAAGTTGCCCAAGGCAAAATGGGCCGGTGTGAAGCTGGGATCGATCTCCAGAGATTTGCGGAATTCAGCTTCCGATTTATCGAGACGGCCTCGGCTGAGCAAAGCCTCGCCCAGCCGCAAGCTGCGCCAGCGCGTTGCTCTTGGTGACTTCCGCGGTATGTTCCCATACCGAAAAATCATCATGCCAATAGCCTAGTTGAACCCAAGTGAGAGCGCCACAAACCCCCAAGATAACCCCAGCGAGCGCGCCGGGGGCAAGCCGGGGCCATCTGCGGGCCAGCGCTAAGTCGGCTACTCCCCAGGAGAGAATCAGGAAGCAACCGATCGAGGGCACATAAGTGTATCGGTCGGCCATCGCTTGCCGGCCCACCTGCACCAGGCCGATCACCGGCGTCAACGTGCCCAGATACCATAGCCAGCCCACGGCCAGATAGGGAAAGCGGCGGCCAGGCCAAAGAACCAACCAGCTTATTGCCAGGAGCACGATGCCCGCCGCCAGCGCCAGAGGAATAGAGATTTGAGCGCCTGGGTGCGGATAGTAAACGGCCAAGTCGATGGGAAGAAGCATCTGGCCGAGATAAGTGCAGGCAGCCAAGAGCGCGTTCAAGAGGCGCACCCGTAATGGGTAAGTCTCGAGCGTGCCTACGGCTCGGCCCGCACGCTGGGCCACGAAGGTGACAACGCAGGATGCCAACACCACGACAATTAGCGGAATCTTTTCCCATAGCAAGCGGCCCGGGGACAGGGGCCTGTCAGCAATTTCTGAGGGAAGGGCCGGCGCCGGTCCATTCTTCCACCGCCCCAAAGGCCAGTAATCGAGGAGGAGCAGCACAAACGGCAAGGTGATCAACATGGGCTTGGCCATCAGTCCGGCGGCGAGAGCCAACGCCACCAGCAAGTAACGAGCGAGAGAGGGGCGGCGTACATACGCCACATACGCCGCCATGGTCAGCATCCAGAACAACGTGCTGAGGACATCCTTGCGTTCGCTCACCCAGGCAACCGATTCCACGTGAAGCGGATGCAGAGCAAACAGGGCGGCTACCGTGGCGCATTGCCAAACGGCCCCCGTCATGCGGCCTAAAATCAAGAAAAGCAATACGGTATTCGCTACGTGCAGGAACGCGTTAGTTGCGTGGAATCCGCCTGCTTTCGAGCCGCCATAGACACTGGCGTCCAATTGAAGCGACAGCCAGGTGAGAGGATGCCAGTTGGCGCACGCGAGGGTGGTGAACGCCCAACGGACGCTGTCCGGAGTAAGCCCTTGCAAAACGTGCCCGTTTTGGACGACGTAATCGGGGTCGTCGAATTGAATGAAGCCGGCATCGAAACTGCGTGAATAGATCAGCAGCGTCACCACGGCAAGGGCAATGCTGAGGCACAGAGTGAGGCGAAAGTCGCTTGGAACAGGCAACTCTCGATTGCCGACAACGGCAGACGGACTCCGGTTTGCCTTGTCTCGAGGTCGCCGCATCCAATGGAGAATCGGCTGGCTTGTGCCCGGTCGGCGAACGAAAGTTGCCGGGCGAATGGCATGACTGATCGGCGGAACAAAAATCGCCTCCTATGGCTTGGCAACAGGCGCAAGCGGTTTGTCCAGCGCTTGCATGGCCTCGACGAGCGCTTTCAACTCGTCCCAATTGATTGTAACCGGCGTGCCAATCGGCTTCTCGCCCTTGTGAAGTCCGACCGAAACGACTCGAACACGTTCGTGCCGCGGACTTTGACCCGGCGCTTGCCGTTGCGGTTCGGGGAGTGTTTTCCAGCCTGCGAGCTGATCGGGAATCTTCCGCTCGTTCTGCCAGTAGCGGGCGATGCTGTGCAGCGAGAGCACGCGATAGGCATGCCATGGCTTTTCGACCTTGACGTGATTCTGGCACCATTGCAGATCCGCAAAGCGATCCAAATCTTCGGGGCGAATCAGGAAGCAGCGGATGCAGCGTTTGCGAACGACCTGGCGATCTTCGCACGTGACCGTGAACAGCCAGTTTTCTCGGTCGAAGGGGGTGAGGGAGAGGTAACCGGCAATGTGGCCCAGCGCGTCGTTGATGATTTCGAAGCCAGGCGTGCCTTCGGTGCGGAGAATTGGCTCGGTAATCGAGGTGCCGTCGGCGAGCTTGCGAACCAACTCGCGGGCGGCGGTGTTTTCGTAAAGCTGATTGATCGATGTCTTGATGCCCACGTTTCTGAACAGCAAGACGATGTCGTCAGGGGAATCGCCAAGGGGCACCAGCTTGTGCATTTGAAAGAGGATTTCGTCCGATTCGCCCTCATTGAAGCGGCGCAGTTCCTGCAGCTTGCGACGAAAGAGGAGAAACCAACTGGCCACAAAACCAAGCAAGAAGCCCGCGGCCTTGCCCACCGTTTCCGGAATCAGCCGCTGCCATTCGAGATTCGCCAGCCAAGTCCACATCTGATCCATGCCACTCCTCACTGTTCCTGACGTTGATGCAACTACAGGGCCGGTTCAGCATCGTAGACGAGCATCCTACCTGTCAAGCGTTGGGAAGCCGAATTTGTCCGGTCACCAGGCACAAACTCGCAGGGCCTGCAAGCCAGATGTTGAACCAGCAACTAAGCCCCGGTAGGGGCGGAAGTCAATAGCCAGGGGCGTAAGCCCCTGGACTAGGCCAAAATAGATTTAGCCCCGGTAGGGGCGAAAGTACTTTCGCCCCTACCGGGGCTGGAGGCTGCGTGCAATCCTTTTCCAGGGGCTGACACGCCCCTGGCTACTAACTTTCGCCCTTCCAGGGCTCAAAACATCGTCTTGGTATCTCCGTGTCTCCCAGGCACTCCCTTCAGGGTTGCTTCGTAGAAATCGTCGGCTGCCAATGTGCCCACATGGCTCCGTGGCCTGAACGCAGGTTCGTGAGATTTTTCTCGTGACGATCTGCCAGGCGCATGACAAAAAGTTGGCGCACGCCGTCGCGTTTGGTGCCGAAAGCGAGCCAGTTGCCGTCGGGGGAGGGCTCCGGGTGATAGTGAAGCGTGCCGGGAGGAGACTTCGTGAGCTGCTCAGGTTTGCCGTCGAGGGTGATGGAGAACAACTCGACTGCATTACCCACCTGGGCCGTGTAAAAAACTCGCTTGCCATCGGTGGACCAGGCCGGCACGTCGCTGCTGCCGCCGTGGAAATCGGGAACATCCAGGAAGGCGACCACGCCCCGGTAGCCGCCGCGATCGGCCAGCTTGCGCAGGCCGGTGCCG
Organism: uncultured Gemmataceae bacterium; assembly: GCA_963748025.1. Lineage (GTDB taxonomy): Bacteria > Planctomycetota > Planctomycetia > Gemmatales > Gemmataceae > CAVVHZ01. The sequence continues at coordinate 63,292 of CAVVHZ010000033.1, read as the reverse complement.
TCGGCGCGGACGATATGGGGGTGACAGTTGTAGTGTTCGCCCGAGAGGAAAAGCAGCCACTGGTTGTCGGGCGACCAAGAGGGTACGAAGTTGAAGGACTTGCCGGTTTCGATGCGGTGGGCGTTCGAGCCATCGGCATCGGCGATATATACCTGATAATTCTTGTGGTAAGCGATGTGCTTGCCGTCACTCGAGCTGCTGAATCCGTAGGTGAATTCTTTCGAGCCCTTGGTCAGATCCATCTTGTTGTGGCCGTCCAGATCCATGCGGAAGGGGTGGGAGTTGCCGTCAATCAAGGCGGTGAAGCCAAGCTTCGTCGGGTCCTTGGGCCAGTAGAAGAGACCGCCGTTATAGAAGCTGACGCGGTCTACTGCGGTAACGTTCGTCATCTTGTCGGTGACGAGATCGCAGAGAAACGAATCGAGCTGCCAGCCTTCCTTGGTGAAGCGAAAAGTCTTGTTTGCTTCTTCCCACTTGGCATTCTCCGGACTCTCCCAGCCGCGACCGACAATGGCCGTCTTGCCGTCGGGCGACCACCCGACGAATTGGGTCCAGGCATCCGGCTCTTTGACCAGCTCAGTCGCAAAAAGCTTTCCGCCTACTCCATTCGCTCTGACGATGGCGGCCCGCATCGTGCGAACATTGGCTTGCCTGCCGCCTGGCAAGTTAGTCTGGAATTCGGTGTAACCGATGAGAGGAATGAACTCAAGGTTTTGTGCCTTGGCGGTTGATGACAGTGGGAAGTCAGTGGCGAGGGCGACCATCGCCACGACGATTGTTTGCAGGAAGAGACGGCTAAGAATAAACATCGGCGTAATTCCCCGGAGACGAGGTGGGATCGGGAACTCATTATTGCTTACTCGAGAAGTCGGGGCTCCCAAGGTTTGGATTTGAGCCCTGGAAGGGCGGAAGTCAATAGCCAGGGGCGTCAGCCCCTGGAAAAGATCCCCCAAATCCATCAGCCCCGGTAGGGGCGACAGTACTGTCGCCCCTACCGGGGCTGAACATACTCGCGGGTCAGTCCAGGGGCTCACGCCCCTGGCTATTGACTGCCGCCCCTACCGGGGCTGGGAACGGGTCTATGGCGACTGCATTGGAATCCCAGATCCAAAAAGTTCAAGTTCTCCAAGCACACCCAACGCCTGCAAGGCGCTCTGCCCCGGGCTGCTATCACTTGGGATCGTTCGCAAGCGCTTTGCAGAGAGGCCCGGCTTTTCCCAGAGTGCCGCGGCTTGCAAATAGATCGACCAATCGGCATCCGAGGCATCGTTATGGCGGCCTTGGAGGCGCTGCCGCACGGTTTCAGGAGGGGCTTCGCAAAGCAGGAGAATGTCCGGCACACCCCAACTGATGGCGGCTTGCAAAAAGGTCTGTCGCCTCGGTTCTTCGCGAAAATTGGCGTCCACCAGGACACGTTTCCCTTCGAACAACATTGCTTCGGCCCGGGCAGGCACTCGGCATAGGTTCGGTCGTTCCACTCTTGCGAGTAGATGCCATGGTGGAGAATGGCTGGCGTCCAACCCGAATCGGTACTGGCGGCCAGCTCCTTCCGCACCACGTCGGACCGGATGAGCTCGAAGCCGGCCTTTTCGGCCAAACTTCGAGCCAGCGTCGATTTGCCTGTGCCCGGCAGGCCGCCTACCAAAACCAGGGCAGGCCGCCGGTTGACGGTCTCCAGTTCGCCCAAAGCCAAAAGCCAATGAGCTCGGGCCTTGACCTGGAGAGCAGCTCGTTCAGATTCGTCAACCTCCGGCTCGGCAAGTTCGATGCCTTCGACCTTTCCACGTACTGCGGCCCGGTAGGCGCTATAAAAGGAAAGCAAAGCTCGTCCTTCTTCGTCGCCCGACGCCCGAAAATATTCCTCCGCGAACGCCCGGGCCAGATCGCGCCGGCCGTGAAAGCGGAAATCCATCACAAGGAAAGCCATATCGGCGATTGGATCGGCAAAGCGGAAACGTTCATTGAATTCGATGCAGTCGATGATGACCAAGTCGGCGGGCGGCTTTCGCTCGGGAAAGATGTAAACGTGGTCGAGGTGCAAGTCGCCATGCGTGTCGCGCGGCACACCGCGGCTGGCCCGGCTCTCGATGAGCGATCGAAGCCGAATCAGCGCTTCCTCAGTCAATTGCGAGCAGCCGATCGAACACCGCCCGGCTCAGCGTGGAACCGATCAACGGTTCAGCCTGATCGAAATTCTCTCGGGCATTGGCGGCCACCACATCGAAGCGGCCGAAAGTCGAGATGTGCGGGCCGTGATCGGCATCGCGATGAAAAGCGGCGATCTTGCCGCCAGGGCTTGCACCTGATCGACGCTGACCTCGTCCCGCTGAACCCGTTTTTGGAGCGTGACGTGCTGCGGCAAGCGCAGCATCTTGACCGCCCATTCGACCACCTCGCCCTGGGCTTCGAATCGAAGGCTGGAGCCGGACCGAGCCACCGGCACAACTCCCAGATAAACCTCCGGGGCTAAGCGGCGATTGAGGCGGACTTCTTCCTCGCAATAGTGACGGCGTCTCTCCAATGTGCTGAAATCGAGGAAGCCAAGCTGCACGGGCTTCTTGATCTTAAAAACGTACTCGCCCGCCAGGAAGACGACTGAGATATGCGTCTGACGAACCTCGATTTCCGCGACAGGATGCGGATAAGCGGAGGGCTTCGAGAGGTGTGCGATCAGGTGGGATAAATCCATGAATGGTAGTTATATGCGAATCGAAGCTGGTTCTCTAACCACTCCTACTTTGCCATAACCACCGATACATCGCCTACGCGCCTTAGCACATTGATGCCCACGTCGTCGCCGTGGCGGACGAGGTGGAGATCCACGCTAGCCGCCCCCACTACCAGATTGGTGATCCTCAGCTCCGGCACGAAGGAAGGCAAGCGTGGCTGGTGGAACCATATCTGCCGTTCCACGGCGTCGATCCCTAGGCCCAGGCACCCCTGAAGGAGCAGAAACACGGCGCCTGCCGCCCACGCTTGCGGAGCGCAGGCAACGGGGTAAGGAACCGGCCCTTCGCCGGGCTCGCGATCGAAGCCGCAAAATAGCTCCGGCATGCGGTTCAAATCGAAATAGGTGCCGGCGCCGAAAAGGCCGGCAAGAACCGCAACTGTCAGATCTTTCAGCCCATACGCGGGCGGCGCCGTAGCCGATCAAAGCATTATCGTGCGGCCAAACCGTGCCGTTGTGATAGGCCATCGGGTTGTAGCGGGTCTCGGTGTTCGCCAGTGTGCGGATTCCCCAGCCTGAAAAGAATTCGGCGGAGGCCAAACCGCGAGCCACCCGCGTGGCTCGTTCGGGCGAGACGACGCCGCCGAAAAGGCACTGGCCGGCGTTGGAAGTCCGGATTCGGCATGGCCGCTTGGCGCCGTCGAGGGCCAGTGCATAAGTATCGATGTCCGGGCACCAGAAGGCCATTTCGAACCGTTGCGCAAACCTTCTGCTTGATTTTCGAGAACGGCGGCGCGGTCCGCCATGCCCAGCGCCTTGGCCAGCACCGCGCCGGCGCCACGGGCCGCATAAACGTAGGATTGCACTTCGCATAGCGCGATCGGGCCGCCGGCGAGCGTGCCGTCGGCATGCGAGATGGCATCGTCGGAATCCTTCCAGCCCTGGTGAAGCAAGCCGTCGGCGGTTTGCCGCTGATATTCGATAAACCCGTCGCCATCGCGGTCGCCAAACTTGTCGACCCAGGCAAGTGCAGCCTCCACGTTCGGCCAGATCGATTCGGCAAACTTGCGGTCGGCGGTCCGCTCAAAGTAAGCCCCCGCCAACAGCACGAAAAGAGGCGTAGCATCGACGCTGCCGTAATAGCGCCGGAAAGGCATCTCGCCCAGCGTGGCCATCTCGCCCTTGCGGGTCTCGTGCAGCACCTTGCCGGGCTCAGCGTCCTGGGCCGGGATGATTTCGGTCGCTTGGGTGGCCGCCAAAAACTGGAGAACCCCGCGCGCAACTCGGGCCGAAGCCAAAGCGTTTGCAAAGCGGTGATGATGCCATCGCGGCCGAACGGCGTATTGAACCAGGGAACGCCGGCATAGGGATAGGCCCCGTCGGCAGGTCGGAGGTCATCATGTGCAGATCCGACGCGGAGCGGCTCAGCCAGGTATCGAAGCGGCTCTCCGAGCCTGCGAGACGACACGAACCGGCCTTGTGGCGCTCGAGAGCAGTGGCAGTGGCCGCGGCGGCATCGTCGAACCCCAGAGCGGGAGACTGCTCCTCACCGCGCAAACAGGTGACCACCAAGTCGATGTCGACTTCTTCCTGAGGACGGAGCGCGAGGTCGAACCGAGCTTGATCCGCGGCCAATTCTTCAGGGACGCGTGTGAAGCGGAGCAGCGTTTGACGGGTTTGGCCGTCCAGGCCGACGTAGCCCAGCGTTACCCGTTTGGGCGTAAGCTCGGAAGGCAAATCGGCCCCGCGCTTCGCGTTTCATGCCGCGGACTTCGAAAATGTCGGCGAAATCGGCGCGAAAACGCAAGCGAATGCCCGCGGAAACGGGCTGGGCGCCGATGGTTCTTGACCCTGAGTCTCCAGTAACAGGAGCCTTGCCAAAGAAGCGTACGCACGGCCAAGTGCAAGGTCCCGAGCGGCACATCGACGCGATGACCGCGGATCCGATCCGGGTTCGTGAGGGCTACGGAAAGCTGATCGTTCTCGTCGCGAACCGTGGAACCAAGGAAGAAGGGCGGCTGGCCGTCCAGACTCGAGAACTAGGCGCGACAAATAGCGCGTGCCGTCGTGGAAGACTCCTTCTTCGCCCAGCCCGCCAGGCTTGATCTGACCGAGATGATCGAACACGGCAAAGGTGTCGCCGTGCTTGAGAACGCGCGTGCGATCGTCGGTGATGCTCGAAGGCGCCAAGACGTGATGCAAATCGCCTTCGGGCGGCCGGGGCGGCAGGTGTGAATGAGCGCGCTCTGCCATGTCAGGCCCTCGCGGGAGCGATGCCGACGCCCCGAGCAATCGGCGATGCCCGTGGATGGCATCGGCCCGAGCACTGCTGGACGCAGTGATCCCAAACCTCCATGGCCGGACAGGCTTCGCCGACAACGAGCCGGTGATAGACCGAAAGATAATCGCTCGCCATGCGGGCCACGTCGAAGCGCTTGGAAAAGTTTGCCCGGCAGGCCCGGCGGTCGAGAGCGATCGCTGCGCAACTGCCTCGGCCGCAGCGGCGATGTCATCCACCACGTAGCCGGTCACTCCCTCAGTCATGACTTCCGGAACCGAGCCGCGCCGGAAAGCAACGACCGGCGTCCCGCACGCCATCGCTTCAATCATGACCAGCCCGAAGGGCTCCTCCCATTCGATCGGGAACAGCAATGCCGCGGCGCCGCCCAGGAAGGCGTTTTTCGACGCCCCGCCGACTTCACCGACATATTGCACCCACGGCGATGCCCGGAACAACGGCTCGATCACCCGTTCGAAATAAGGCCGCTCGCCCGGATAAATCTTGGCGGCGACACGCAAGGGCAGCCGGGCGCGGCCAGCAATTTCGATGGCGTTGTCCAGTCCCTTTTCTGGAGAAATGCGGCCCAGGAAGGCGAGATAAGAACCCGGCTTTTCGTGGAAAGCAGCAGATCGAGCGGCATGCCATGATAAACCGTCGCCTGCCAGTTGGCCCGCGGAATCGGCGTCCGCTGGGCATCGGAGATCGACACCAGCGGCACCTGCGGGTAGGCTTCGAAAAACGCTTCCTCGTCGGGTGGGTAGAGACAACCGTGCAGGGTGGTCAAGGTCGGGCAAGGCAGCCGGCTCACGGCCGGAAAGTGGACGTAATCGAGGTGGAAATCAATCAGGTCGAACTGGTCCGTTTCCCGCGCCACCAGTTCCACGAGCCGGGCGTGGTGCGGCACCGAATCGTGAAGTGTTCCGTTCTTCCAGAGGCGCCTGCGGGCAGCCGGATACCAAGCGTGCGGAGGTGACGGAATCGCCGCTGGCGAACAGCGTCACCTCGTGCCCGCGATGCACCAACTCCTCGGTTAGGAACGATACGACGCGTTCCGTGCCGCCATAAAGTCTGGGCGGCACGCTCTCGAAAGAGAGAGCAACTTGCGCGATTCTCATGGAAGCGAACTCCTGGATGAAACCGGCCCGCGATTCAGCTGGCCCGGGGGTTTTTTACTTTGAGCCGGGGCAGGCCCCGGCGTTCCTTCTCGAAATAGCAGATCTCGATCAACGTCGGCCAAAGTTCGATCGAACCCTTGATGGTGTTGACCACGTCATCCACGATGCGCAACAGGTTCTGCTGAAAAAAATCCGGCTCGAAGCCATAAAAGGATTTCTCCAGGTTCGCCGCGAAAAGGCGCAGCGCGTCCTTGCGTTCGGGCCGAGCGGCGCGCTCGGCGGCGGCCGGCGCCTGGGCGTGCAGCCCGGCCACCTTGTCGAGAATGATCGTGGCATCTTCGCCCGTCACCTCGCCCTGGTAATCGAAGGCGACGCCCAGCTCATCAACGCGCGAAACCGACATCCTGATCTTTCGTTTGAGGAGGTTCCAGACCTCTTCGTTGAAGATCTCGGCCGCCACCGGATTGCGCATGTAGTTGGAGCGCGTGTGGTTTTGGGCCGCATCGACGTGAGCGGCGGCGATGCCCTCCTGCTGAATCCACAGGCGATAGATGTAATCCTCGAACCGCAAGCGCATCGGGAAAAACGGCGGCAGACCAAAGGTGTTGTCGTAGCCGGCCACGCCACAGTCCATGCGCCAATTCTTCTTGGTGACGGCCGGTCGAAAGTTGACCAGGACATAAAGCTCGTTCAGACCATCGGGATCGATTTGCTCGTCGTCTTCGAGAAACAGGTCGGCGAAGTCCATGGCGTCGATGTCGTTGGTCCCGGAGCGAAACGTCTGAGCCATCTTCACCACCGCATCGGGGTCCAAGGGCCGCGTTTCAGGATCAGAGAATTTTCCCGAACCAAGCCCTTGGTGGCGTTGGTCTCCAACTCCATCGCGGTATCTTCGAGAACTTCGCCTTTGTCGTAGTTTTCGGGAACCTCGGAGGCTCTTTTGCCGAGCACTTCCAGGAAAGCGCCGACGATGTCGAACGACTTGCGGCTATAACCATTTTCTCCGTGGCGATGGAGCCGGCCGCGGCTGACTTCGCCGTCGTCGAGCGACTCGAGGCTGTGCTCCATAAGCGCATAAGGGCATGTCGTCGTCGGCCGAGATCATCAGAGCCATCGAGCGTATGCATCAGGGTGAAGTTGCGGTTTCCCCATAGCTGGGGCGGAAGAGGTTTTTGACCAGTCCGTCCAAACGCTTGTCGCGCCAGCCGACGGCTCAGGTAGCCGACTAGCTGCTCCTTCTCTCGCGGGCCGACATAATAGAGGTCGCAATGGGTGCTCGTCCGCTCGAGCGACTCATAGTACTTTTCCTGAGCCGCTGGGCTGGAATCGTCGCACACGATTATGGTGGGAGCATGGCCATTGCGCCAGAAATGCTCGTCATAGATCTTGACCGTTTCTCCTACGTCCCGAAGGCGATAGGTTGGGATGACGAAATAAAGGTTGTCCGCTTGCATCATCACTCCGCGGGCATGGTTCAGATCAATGGCGAGCCGGGAGCGTCAGCGAACTGGAGTACCTAAGTGCTTGCTAGGCCAAGATCTTCGGTCGCTGACGCTCCCGGCTCGCCTGTCAGAAGCTGTTCCTCCGACAAGGGGCGAAAGGTCCCAAAATATGCAAGTCTCATTCCGAAATGGGGCTTTGTTCGCAAGAGGGGCCGGGGAGATTCTTACCGTCCAGGACCCGAAAAAAGTGCGATACGTGCATCGCGCATTTTGCACGAATGCGCAGGTACGAAGGCACGAAAAGAATGACGCACTTGCCCGCGGGCAGGGATTAGAATGCAGCGGCTGGAGTCAACCGCGGCATAATCGTGTTTTATGGAAGAAGGCGGGTAAGTATCGGAGTCGCCTGCATGAGACTGAACGCCCGCCGTTGGTGGCCCAGGAATGCCGGCATTGTCGGACCGCTCTTCTATTATGATTTGGCCCGGCTTGCTCAACGAGGCCGGACCACTCAACTCCGCTGTCTCTATTTAGCGATCCTGGCGCTGGCGGACTCTATGGCCTTGGCTTTGGCCAGATTCCCGACGTCGGTTTCGGGATTGGCGGGCAACGCTACACCTCTTTCTTGCAGCAGCGCCACCGCTATTGCGCACAGCGCCGTTTTGCTCGTTTTGTGTCTCCAGACCGGAGCGCTTTTGCTTTTGACGCCCGCCTATATTCGCCAGCGCTTTTATGGAGGACAAGGAGCGCAAAACGCTGCACTTCCTGTTCGCCACCACCCTCCGCGATCACGAGTTAGTCCTGGGCAAGCTCTTCGGCCGGCTGGCGTTGTTGGGGACCGTCTTGCTGGTCGGGTTGCCCGTCATGAGTCTCTGCCTGGCTTACGGGCCAGTCGACTTTTCTTTCATTTTTGTAGGCGTCGCCGCCTCGGTTCTCGCGTCTTGAGCATGGGCAGCGTCAGCATCCTTTGTTCCATATTGTGCCCCAACACCCTGGCAGCCGTTCTCAGTAGTTACGGCCTGGTCGTCGCGATGAATCTCTTTTGCTTCGGTCTGCCGGCGGTTTCTCCACTGACGTTCATCACCTCGTGTGAAAACCAGGTGGAAAATGAGTGGAAGACTTGGGAGCAAGAGGTGGCCGACACGCTGAAGTTGTACCAACCAGGCTCCGGCACATTCGTGCCGGCTCGTTGGGGTACGCTAGCACCCGTTCGGCCAACCGTGATTCCCAAACCGAAGTCAGCTGAAATTCGCATCTGGTCGCCCTGCCCCTTACGCCGTTGTGCATGGGTTGATCTTTTTGTTTTGTGCCGGCCTCTCGGTGGGCATCGTGCGTAACATCTGCCTCTCGCCCAATCATGATTTCGAAGTAATCGCGCGCTCTGCCGAACCGGTGCGCCGTTCTGAAACGGAACCGCCTGCGCCCGCTTGGCAGGAGCCAGCGTGGGTACATCACTACGAGCGTCCGCGCGTGCATGTAAAGGAACCAGCGTTGCTCTGGAAAGAGATGGAATGGGGCGACATTGGCATGCCTGCCACCCTTCCGCGAGACTGGCGCCAGTTGATTCTGTGGAGGCGACGTTCCGGCCCTGTTGGCCGTGATTGCCCTAGCTTGCTACGTCCGTTGGCATTTTCCGATGCATCATTTCTCCGACTTTGATGCGGGCGCCGCCACCTTGACCGGTTACGCAACCGTCTTCTGCATGGGCATCTGGTCTGTGTTCCTGGCGTTCCGCGTCTCCGGATCCATTACTCGCGAAAAAGAGCAAGACACCTTGCAAAGCCTGTTGATGTTGCCGGGAGATCGCGAGGAAATCCTGCACGCCAAAGGGTGGGGAAACATTCTGCGTTTCGGCCTGATTGGCTACGCGTTGGGGACCTTGTGGCTCGTGGGTCTGATAACAGGCGTCCTGCATCCGCTCGCCTTCGTTCTCTTAGCCCTAGCTTGCGCAATTTACTTGGCATTTCTCGCGGGCCTTGGCGTTTGGATCTCTCTGTCGAGCCGATCGACGCTCTGGGCCAATCTCAGCATGGTGCTGATGCTCATGCTTTGCTTTACGACAGCCCTGGTCAAGCGGGCCGTCTACGATCCTGGATACCGGATCCAATCGTTCCGTTGGTTGACCGAGGCCCCGGATGAGTTAATCAATCCAGGCTACGTCCTTCGCGACGCCGCCTTCTCCTGGCAAGCGCTAGAAGGCTTATCGTTGCAGTACGATTGCGAATTTCAGAATCCGCGCGCAGGCCAAGGAGCGTGAACGAAGCGCCGGCCAATTCCTGCAGAGATTGGCGATGATTTCGCTGAATCTCGCCTTTTTCGGAACCGCCGCCTGTTTTTTCTGGCAGCTTTCGAGATGGAAGTTTAGGAAGGCTTATAGTTGAGGATGGCGGAAGGCCTAAGCGGGTCCGTGGACAAGGTGAGGGAGACTAGATTCCTTCAGACCGACCTCCAACGATTGACGATTGGCTTCGCCGATCACCTCTTCGATCGACGCTTTGCCGGATTCCGACAGCCGGTGGAGCAAGTGCCGGTTTATCGAGGCGACGAAGCCAGGGCCGCCGTAGATGAACCCCGTATAAATCTGCACCAATGACGCCCCCGCGCGGATCATCTCCCAGGCGTCCTCACCTGACATGATTCCCCCGACGCCGATGATCGGAATCGCGCCCTGACTCATGCGGTAGACTTTGCTCACCAGGTCGCGGGCACGGTTGGTCAAAGGCGCCCCGGAAAGGCCCCCTTCTCCAGCCTTTGCAATATCCTCTGCGCTCGACTTCAACCCTTCCGCGAGGTCGTGGTGTTCGCGACGATCATGCCGGCAATCCCAAGCTTCCGGCAAAGGTCCACGATGCTGTGCAGTTGGTCGTCCTCGAGATCGGGGGCAATCTTCACCAGAATGGGCTTGGGCTCGCCATTCAGTGATTGGGCCAGCTCCAGGTTTTTTTGCACGAGCGCGCCGAGCAGGGCGGACAAAGCATCCGTTGCTTGCAGGTTGCGCAAGCCCACCGTGTTAGGCGAGCTGACATTGATCGTGAAATAGCTCGCATAGGGATAGAGGCCCTCGAAGCTTTCCAGGTAATCGGCGGCCGCCGATTCGAGCGGGACGGCGGCCGACTTGCCGATGTTGATGCCGAGGATCGGTCGCTTAGAAACATGGGCAAGGAGCTTCGCCGCGGCTGCAGCTCCCTTATTTGGGAATCCCATTCGGTTGATCAGAGCTCGATCGCTGGGCAGACGAAAGATGCGCGGCTTGGCATTTCCTGACTGAGCTTGGGCAGTTAGGGTCCCCACTTCCAAAAACCCGAACCCCAGCGCAAAGGCGCCGAACCATTCCGCGTTCTTGTCCATCCCGGCGGCCAGGCCGACCGGGTTAGGAAACTCGAGCCCGAACCGCCGGACGCCCAACCTGGGATCATCGACACGAAAGCAGGCGGCAATCCCGCGAGCCAGGCCGGGAATCTTCACCAGCAAAGATAAGGCACGCCCGGAAATATTGTGCGTCCGTTCGGCATCGATTCGGAAGAGCAGGGGCCGGGCGAGGCGGCGCCAAAACCAGGCCAGAAGCGTAGAAGCGGTCCATGATTTCATCGCCCTTCTGGCGTTGCTGTGCAGGCGTCTGAAATGCAAGAGACTGGGCGGCTCGTCACGATTCGGGGGCGATTCTCAGTTGCCGTGCTGAGAAAACACCAAATGGTGCTACCGTATTGTTCTAGCGAGAACAGGCCGCGTATTAGTCGCCCATCGATTCTCACCAAAGCCTGGTCACGCCGTAGGCATCGAATTGCACGTCTGCGCTGACGATTGGGATGTTCTCGTAACCCGCCTGGGCGATCAACATTCGATCGAATGGATCTTTGTGGTGGAACGGCATGTCGATCAGTCCGGCCAAGTGTTCGTCGGTTATCGCCAGCAACTCGAAGTTGTTCCGAACCATGTGCATGTGGATGTAACCTCGATACTCCGCTCCGAGGTCGAGTTTCTTGCGACTAACCTTGATGGCGATTTCCCAAGAACTTGCCGGGCTGATGAGCTTGCGGTTGGCCGGGTCGCAGATTGCGGCCGAGGCCGTCGCACTGAGCTGCGGGTCGGCCCACCAGAACCACAGAAATGCGTGCGTATCGAGTAGCAACGTCATTCCGTGTACTCCGCAAAATCTTCAAGTGGGGCGTCGAAGTCGGGGGCCATCCAGTGTTTGGTGTCCTTTGCCGTGCCTGGTTGGCAAGGCCAACTCGTTCGCACTGGCTTGGTCACGATGGCTTTTGGTTCCCCCTGCACGGTCAGCACAAGTTCCTCGCCCGGAACCATCCCATCGACGAGTTCACGCAGCGAACCGACAGCGGCATCAAACGGTACTTTGCGTGGCATTGGTGTTCTCCTTCAGGTTGGATCATTGACCACGGAGAAGACGGACATCGGTTACCTTTTCCACATCTGTCTTTCTTTATTATCCACGTTTCCGTGGCTTTCGCGGCAAAACTTTCTCTTTTCTGACCGTCTACTCAAGCAAGGCAGCACATTTCGTTCCAGCATAGGTAGTGGCGTTCTTCGATAAGTGAGCCCGGGCACGCTCCGCCAGGAGAAAATGCTGACTGAAGAAAGCTTGTAAATGATTTCGGAAAGCCGACAGGGAGGAATTGAACCCTCTCTGAAAAACCTGATAAAACCTTACGTTTTGAAGAACAGCGCAAGAATCCGGCACCCAGCTAGGCAATCGTCGGCTTTCGATGCCGAATTGACTTCGATCATAGAGGCCTGGTCTGCGTGCCAGAAGCAATCAGGGCCGGCATGCATGGCGATGATTCGGGCGAGCGTCAAATAATCGCGTCGACCCGCACGCCAACTCCTAAAAGAGCTACCGCTACAGCAACGCCTAACGTAAGTGATCGTAGCGAGTCTATGCGAGACCGAGAACAGCCGACAACCGTGAGGTGCAATCCAGGCGGCGGGAAGATGATGCGAGAGCATAACCCGTCTACGTCTCCGAAACGTTCGAAACGCTTTAAGAGAGCGGGGTTCAGTTGACATCGGGCACCGTCCCAGTGGCGATCGGGTCCTTGGCGGACTGGCGCGGATGCTTTGGACCGGGGAACAGGTGGGCATCACACTTTACTTATTCTTGGCCCGCTTCGCCCGGGCCAGCGCTGAAGCCGGCGACGCTAGAGGTCTGGGAATAATCTCGCCGCAAACTGACCGAGTGCTTCGGGCAATACAAGCCATTACGAACGATCAGGACGGGGAAGTCGAGGAACACGAACTGTCGATTCGGGCGGATGACTGAACGTTTGCTCAGATGCTCTTCGTCACAGGAGAACAAGCCCGCTCTTTAGCCTGAAACCATTGGTTGCCCCGATCAAGGTCTAAACGTATACTCATGTCAAGTGCTATCGCAGAAAGTGGTTAGCCCCGGAATATAGCGGAAGCCGGCATGTCCGTGGCGAGAAAAACAGTCCTCCAAGAGTTTCTCTTTCATCCACTCACGCGAATTAAGGTGGCAAAGGGATGGCAGAGAGAATCGACTGGCTCACAGCACTCAAGAGTTTTGCCACGTTGTCCAACGAACGACGTGAGCGTTTGGTGGCCTTAATCCGAACACTTCCCGCGATGGGCTTTGCCGACTTGGCGGCCAGCATTCCAGGTATTGATGACGAAATCCGCGAATGGCTTGTGTGTCGTTCTCATGGATGAGTGGCTTTGCCATTCAAACCCAAGTAGATCCCGACTTCCCTGCTATGTTTGCGAGATTATGCAATTTCGTGGTTAGAAGAGAAATCATCCGGCCAAGTCGAAGCACAAGGGAGAACTAAACCGTCAAGTCCAACGTCTTCTCCAAGAGAGAGTTCTTTATTGGCATCACGAGCAAAGCGCAAGCTGTGATGTGGAGTCACGAAGTATTTTCGTGATGAACAATATCACCACCCAAATCCGACCGCTGTTTCTTAAGAACTTAGACGTTCCGCCCAAGCATGCAGTGGTAATGCATGACCTACGACTAGACTATAGAGATGGCGAGGAGGATTGCTCGGTCAATCTTTGTCTTGACCTGCGTCAAATACGAATTCTGCAGAGGGTTCTGAAGGCGGCGAATTCGAGAAGGAAATAAGTCTGAGGAGGAGTGGTCATTTCGCATTCTTGGAGGAGAAGAATCCATAATGGCTATTCTCAAAGACATAACGCAAGTTTACCAAAAGCCGACCTCAGTCCAAAAAGCACGGAAGAGATCGCTAAGGAGACAATCACACTATTTAGGAGTTGGCATTTCGTAATAATGGGGCGGCCAATGTCCAGGCAAGATCAAGCAAGGCGTGTACTCCAAGAAATGTATAAGGTGCGAGATCTTCCGCACGTAACTGAACTAAGTCTTGCTGCACAATTCCCGATAGCCCACGCAAAAATGCCAGTAGTAACTGTTCTAGGCGAGTGGGAGGTTCGTGAACCAAGCAGGCGAGAATCAACTTCTGCCCAAATTGATAGCCTTTTTCTGGCAGGATTGACGGCCGCGCGAAAGAATGAGCTTCGCAAACATGCAGAACGTATTTTACGGGGATTGCAAGAAGCCAATCACAAAGGCGAGGACGATGCTATTGAGTACGTCTATGAACAATTGCATGTCCTAGCCGAGGCAAAGGAATTCGGTGTCATTGATGTGATCTTGAGGGACACAAAACCCGACTTGTTTCCAAATGCAGTTTTGCTATCAATTCTCACATTTGCTGCGTTGGGAGAAATTACAGTGCAGCTTCGATCACGCGAAACATTCTACGCGAGAGTTGCTTCGCTTCTCCGCGAAAGAGAAGGCGTCGATGCCTCAGACGACCTTCTGGCAGGCCTTGAGTAAGCAGATGTCAATCGCCCTTCAAAATCGGCTTGAAGCCGACCAGCTCGTAGGCCTTTCCGTTTCATTCACGAACTCGAATTCAACCCACGTTGGAATCGCCTATCAATGGCGAGGCAAAAACTTTCTTTATCACCAAGCATTTCACTATCGCACAAGACTCGAGCCTTTCGACGCTGAAGCGGCAGTTATTGGGGGCGTACTCTTGTAGTAGCACCGCCTCTTAGGCGCGATCGGCAAAAAGCTATTGCTGGATTCTTAGACAGTATCAGCAAAACGAACCCGCAGTTCCCTTATTCGCTCAAGTATGATTCAAAGGCACGGTTTGATAAAAGCCTTGGCAGGCTTCTGACAAAAGAAGCAATAGGATTGAGTTGCGTGACTTTTGTTTTGGCGGTGTTTCAATCCTTCCAAATACGATTGGCGGATGCCGATTCGTGGCCCACGGGGAGAGCTAAAGATATAGAGGCCCATAGGAGATTGGTTGAGTTTCTCAGTACAAGGTCTGACGTAACCTCAGCACACTTAGAGGGGGTGCGCTCTGAAGTAGGCTGTATTCGAATTCGTCCCGAAGAACTCGCCGCAACGGGGTTCTTCAATGCATGGCCAATCAAGTTTCCTTCCGCGGAGCCTATGAGCTTGCGAATTCTGAAGTCATTAAGCAAATTGTTATCCCTTCCGGCGTGGAGCCTTTATCCTGAAACAATGGAAATTCTATAGTCAGTCGAACTGCCCGTTTGGATGCCCATGACCCTGCAACACGACGAACCCGAATGGCTGACCCGAAAAACTCGCATCGACGAGCGGCTGACCCGCCTCGGCTGGGTTGTCGTTCCATTCGCTTCCTCATTCGTGCCGGAAAAAGCTCATCTCCAGGCAGTGGCGGAATACCCGACGGACAACGGGCCGGCTGACTACGCTCTCTTCGTGAACTGACGAATCCTCGGTATCATCGAAGCGAAGCAACTCTCGCTCGGCGCAAAATGTACTCGTTCAGCGCGACGATACTCGGCGGGAGCAACCGGCAACCCGCTACAGTTCGGGCCGTACCACGTGCCGTTCCTCTTTTCTACGAACGGCGAAGTTATCTGGTTTCAGGAAGTGCGGAACCCCCTGGAGCGTTCGCGACGGATCGCGGACTACTTGACTCCCTCGGCACTCGAAGCGCGGCTCGCCCGGGACTTCGATGCGGACGTTCAAAAGCTCCTCGCGATGCCGAATAACCACCCGCGGCTTCGCCAGTATCAATTCCAGGCGAATACTTTGATCGAGAATGCCATCGCCGGACGTAAGCGGCAAATGCTTGTCGCGATGGCGACCGGTTGCGGGAAGACGTTCACGACCGTGAACGAAGCCCATCGCCTCATGAGGTCAGGCGTCGCTCGGCGCATCCTTTTCCTTGTGAATCGTCGCGCACTGGCAACCCAGGCGGTGAGGGCGAATTCTACACTCCGCGAGCAGTCACCCAGTTCATCGTCGATCAGATCAATCCCCGGCTGGGCGAAACGGTTCTCGACCCCGCCTGCGGCACCGGCGGCTTCCTCGTTTGTGCCATCGAGCACCTTCGCAAACAGGCCAAGACCGAGGCCGACGAGCGTGCGATCCAAGAATGCTTCGCCGGCATCGAGAAAAAGCATCTGCCCCACATCCTGTGCATGACCAATCTCCTTTTGCATGGCATCGACGTCCCGAGCAATGTCCGTCACGACAACACGCTGGCCCGCCCCCTGCGCGATTGGGGCCCCGAAAAAGCGCGTTGACGTCATCGTCACCAACCCGCCCTTTGGCGGCATGGAGGAAGACGGCATCGAGTCCAATTATCCCGCCGAGTTCCGCACCCGCGAAACCGCCGACCTCTTCCTCGTGCTCCTCATGAAGATCCTCATGCCCGGCGGCCGCGCGGGCCTGGTGTTGCCGGATGGCACGCTGTTTGGCGAAGGCGTGAAAACCCGCATCAAGGAAGCTCTGCTCACCGAGTGCAACCTGCACACCATTGTCCGCCTGCCCAACGGCGTCTTCAACCCTTATACCGGCATCCGCACCAACCTCCTCTTCTTCACGAAGGGCATTCCGACCAAGGACAGTCTGGTATTACGAGCACCCCTACCCGTCCGGCGCCAAGAGCTACAACAAGGGCAAACCGATCCGCATTGAAGAGTTTGAAGCAGAAAGACTCTGGTGGAGCAAACCTGACAAACATGGCGCCTACAGTAAACGTGAGGAAAATGAACAGGCCTGGCACGTCTCCATCGACCAGATCAAGGCCGGCAACTTCAACCTCGACCTCAAGAACCCGCATAATTCCAACGATGGCCCAGGTGACGTGGACCACCTGCTTCCGGAATACGAAAGGCTCCTTGAACAGATCGCCGAAACGCGGGCGAATCTGAAACTGGAGCTCCAGCAAGCCCTTACGGCCACTGCCGGGACTGGTGAATGAAGCTGGATACTTTCTTCGAAAAGTTTGCCCTATTCACCGAAGTGCCCAAAGCGGTGGCGATGACTCGGAAGTTGGTTCTTGAACTTGCTTTGCAAGGAAGGCTTGTTCCCCAGGACCCCGAAGACGAGCCTGTGGAAAGTGTCGCATGGCCTTTGGTAAATATGAAGGATGTCTGCTTGCAGATAACTGACGGCGAACATGCAACTCCGCAACGCACATCTGGTGGTGTACCACTTGCCACGGCAAAGAATGTAAGAGACGGGTTTCTTGACCTGGAACGAACGGATTTTGTGGCAAAGACCACTGCTGAAAAGTGCTGGGGGCGGTGCAAACCTCGCGACCAAGACATTTTGATGGTCTGTGTAGGAGCCACCACGGGGCGAGTTTGCCTTGTTCAAAATCCACCAGATCTTGTGCTTGTCCGCAGCGTTGCACTCATCAGACCAAATGCCGAAAAGATTACCTCCGCGTTTCTTGAGCTTTTTCTTCGAAGTCCGGCAGGCCAATCCCAAATCTGGAAAAACGTGAAACAGAGTGCTCAACCATGTTTGTATTTGGGCAAGATGGCTGACTTTGAGCTGCCTCTCCCACCCCTCGCCGAACAGAAGCGGATCGTGGCGAAGGTGGATGAGTTGATGGCGTTGTGTGATCGGCTGGAGGCGCAGCAGCAGGAACGGGAGACGCGACACGCCGCGCTCGCCCGCGCGTCGCTGGCCCGCTTTGCCGAAGCGCCCACCCCGGCCAACCTCCAGTTCCTTTTCCACCCGTCTTATGACATAGTTCCCGCAGACCTCCGCAAGACAATTCTAACTCTGGCTGTCCAAGGCAAACTTGTCGCTCAAGACCCCAACGAAAAACCGGCAGAAGACTTGATCAATCGCATTTCGGCGATTCGTCGTGCGAGGAGATCCAAGGAGTTTGATCCGATTCAAGATGATGAAGTGCCTTATGAACTGCCGTATTCATGGTCCTGGGTTCGTCTTGGAAATATCTCCCTCACAAGCGATTCCGGCTGGAGTCCCCAATGTCTGCCGGAGGCCCGCACAGGAGAAGATTGGGGAGTTCTCAAGGTCAGCGCAGTGACATGGAGCGTATTCAAACCAGAAGAAAACAAGGCTCTGCCTTCGGGTATGCTGGGCCGTCCTGAATGCGAAGTAAAGGCTGGCGATTTTCTGCTTTCCCGCGCCAATACCGCAGAACTCGTCGCCCGTAGTGTCGTTGTACAGGAGACGCCGCCAAACCTGATGATGAGTGATAAGATCGTTCGATTTACTTTCCCCGATGAGATCGACAAATCCTTCATCAACCTAGCGAACGCGTCGGACCCTTCACGCGCCTACTACGCGAAAAACGCCTCTGGGACGAGTAGCTCAATGAAGAACGTGGGACGGGATGTAATGTGCAACTTGCCTGTCCCCCTCCCACCCCTCGCCGAACAACGCCGCATCGTGGCCAAAGTGGATCAACTGATGGCCTTGGTGGACGATTTGGAAAAGCAGATCGCCGCCTCCCGCGCCACCGGGGAAAAGCTGCTGGAAGCCATCGTTGCCGAGCTGACTGCGAAAGCGTAAATAGTTCCTCTTGGTCCAGAGGTCGTACTCGCTTCAAGAACTCGACAGACTACGGGAACTTTAAGCGGACCGGCCAATTGTGGCTAATCGACGAACGCAACCAGTAGCTCGCGTTTTTGGTGCAATGGGCGTTTGGGTTCTCGAGATCATGACGATGGACGCCAAACCGGCGAAGACAAAGTGCCACTACTTCGTGGACGAGGCCGGGGACCCGACTCTATTCAACCGTCGAAAACAAATCGTCGTCGGGGTCGAAGGGTGTTCGACGTATTTCATCCTTGGCCTCCTGGACGTCGTCGATCCCGAGAAACTTGGCGCCCAGCTCCTCGATTTGAGGCAGCGTCTTCTGGCCGATCCCTATTTCAAAGGTGTGCCGAGCATGCAGCCGGAGCGGCGGAAGACCGCCTTGGAGTTTCACGCCAAGGACGATATCCCCGAAGTCCGACGGGAAGTCTTTTCTTTGATAGACCGCCATCAAATACGCTTCTTCGCCGTGGTGCGGGACAAGCGCAGGATCGTCCAGCTTGTGCGCGAGCACAATTCGAAACAGCCGCAGTATCGGTATCATCCAAACCAGCTTTATGACCGTTCGGTGAGCCGACTGTTCAAAGACCGTCTCCACAAAGAGGAAGCCTATCGCATTGTGTTTGCGAGGCGGGGTGCCTCTGATCGAACGTCGGCCCTCCGCAAGGCATTAGAGAATGCCCGGCAAAACTTTCGGCGGAGTTGGGGCATTGAAGCGACAGCACCGATCGAAGTAATCGCGAGTCTTCCCGCGATTGATTCGTGTTTGCAGGTCGCCGACTATTTTCTCTGGGCGTTGCAGCGCTTGACGAAAAAAAGGAGGCCCGCTACTGGGAGTTCCTCTGGCAGAAAGTCAGCTTGATTTACGACATCGACGACGTGCGGAATCACGAATATGGCGAATACTACACGCAACGCAATCCGCTCACGGCCGAGGCATTGGCAAAAAGAACGCCGGGGATATAGGGTCGGCCCGCCGAAGCAGGTCGGCCACACGGCATGAAGCCGAATTTCTTCCACCGGCTGCAAGAACCATACGACTGGATGCTCGTCTCGTCAAGCGTGACAAAGCGAAACAGCTGTAGTGGACCACCAAAACTAGAATCAACCGGGGCTGCTGCTGGGATAGAATTAACAACATGGATTCACTCTTCGTTGCCTGGCGTCCACCGATGCCCGATCAGACCGGCTGGCGGCCTGTCGGCAGACTGGAGCATGACGGAGGACTTTTCCGTTTCTGCTACACGCAGGGCGCTAAAAAACCAGGCTTCCTGCCATTCGCGAAAATGACTGAATTGGACCGGATTTACGAATCGGACGAGCTGTTTCCGCTGTTCGCCAACCGATTGCTGTCCAAGTCGCGGCCGGAATATGAAGCCTATTTGCGCTGGAGCGGATTCGAAAGCGGCGATCACCTCGATCCTATTTCGGTGCTGGGGGTTACCGAGGGCATTCGTCAAACGGATGCCGTGGAGGTGTTTCCATGTCCTTCGCCAGACGCTGAAGGTTGCTACCTGAACAAGTTCTTCCTGCATGGCATTCGTTGGATGCCAGAAGCAGTCATGGAGCGGATTGGCCGGCTCAATCCGGCTCGAGCCGCTTAAGATCATGCTCGATTTACAGAATGAGTACGACCCGAATGCCGTGGCTGTCCGCACGGTTTCTGATCCTATGCTGATTGGTTACGTGCCTCGTTATCTAGCTCGTGATGTCTGGCAGTTGGTCAACGAATGCGACCTTGACCTTATCGAATTGCAAGTAGACCGCGTCAACCGCGATGCTCCAATGCAAAACCGCGTCTTGTGCCGGATGCGCGCCTGCTGGCCGGAGGGTTTCCAGCCTTGTTCTGGAGAAGATTTCGAGCCGATTCCGGCTGGTTTATCGACCAAGTGCGGTGCCTAGATCCCAATTGATATTTGGCCGAATAACGGGGGTCAAGGGGAATGGTGCCGGGGGAAACACCAAAGGCCGAATCGATGCCCAATCGAACAAATCGCCCTGATATGACCATCGGCAGAGCGACTATCTTGCGCCTAATTCAAAGCTACATGGAGCCTGGCTACGATTATCCAGTTACCGTGCTCGAAATCCAAAAGCTTGCCTATTTTCAGCAATGCGCTGGCGAGACTCTGCTCAAGTTGACGTTCGCGAAAGAGCGGTTTGGCCCTTACGCTGACGAGTTGGGGCACGTCCTGAACAAAATCGAAGGGCATTTCATTCGCGGATTCGCAGACGGTCAAAACAATCCCGATACGTCCATCATGATTTTGCCTGGCATCGCCAATGAAGCAGGGCAGGTTTTAGAGGAACACTCCGCGACCCAGGAACGAATTCAACGCGTTGTTGCCTTAATCGAAGGCTTCGAAACGCCCTTTGGCATGGAGCTACTGTCCAGCGTGCATTGGATTGCCGTTCAAGAAAACGCCGACGCAAGGACTGACGTTAACGCCGCGATCGCAGGCGTTCACGGTTGGAATGAGCGGAAGAAAAAGCTGATGCACCCCGACCACATTCGCAGCGCATGGCAAAGACTGCGGGAACAAGAGTGGATCTAGGTAAACAGTTCTCGGCCGAAGAATAGCGACCCGACTCCCTCATTCCGCATTAAGGCGTTGCTGCATAGTCGAGCAACAAAAATCCTCTCCAAATTGGTCGACCCCATGCAGATTAACGATGCAAGAGCCAGACCGTATCGACATTCAGCCATTTTGGCCCGTTCTCGGGGCACCCGCCGGAGTGCCGGAGTTGGATTTTTTCGCCGTAAATGCCTGATCTATTGGAGCTTGTTACGGTTCAACTCCGGCAAACGGGTGCAGGAGTCCGCCGGAGTCGTGAACGGTGGCCTCCATTTCAAACTTGCGAAGGCTTGAGTTTATTGCCTGCGGCGGTAGCTCACACAACACAGTCCGTCGAACCTCCATGAGCGAGGATGCTTAAGGACTCCTACCTGGCGCATGAATGTGCATGCGCAGATCATCTCCATGAGCAACCAGTAGCCAGGCGCAGGCGGAACTTGAAAAAACGGTCGAATATAGGCTTGCCTGCCATCCTCAATTAGGCTAACCTAATTATCGGAATTAGGAACTAGATAGCTACTATAGAGGACTACCTAATGAACGCGGTCCGACCCTCACGATTCGGTTTCACGCTGATCGAGTTACTGGTTGTCATCGCCATCATCGCGGTCTTGGTTGGATTGCTTTTGCCGGCGGTCCAAAAGGTAAGGGAGGCCGCCAACCGCATGAGTTGCCAGAACAACCTCCACCAAATGGGGGTCGCCTGCCACAATTTCCATAGCGTTTTCGGTTACTTTCCGAGCGACAATTCCGCAACCGCGCCTCCCTATCCCTATCCCAACACCTGCTGGATTCTTCAAACGCTCCCCTATTGGGAACAGGGCAACGCCGTGCAGGCCGTGACCAGTGGCGGCAATGGCAATCTCCAAGGGGGTGGGGAGAACGGCAACGCTGGCGGTACCGCAGCCCTTCTCCCTGTCAACAACGGCAACGTCTTGCTCAAGTTTTTGCTCTGTCCGAGCCGCGGCATACGGGGCAATGGCCTCACCGATTACAACTACGTGCAGCAAAGCACCGAGGTTCTCTTTGGCGCACCCGTGGGCGTTTCCCTGGGGATCATCAGCAACGCCAATGGCTGCTCCAATACGGCGATGGTGGCTCACCTGGCCTGCAACCCCCAGGACTATCCCGTCGGTCCCACGGCCTGGTATGACTGCATCCAACCTACCAACGCCAGCAGCATGCCCGACGATCAAGTTCCCCAAGGGCTTTTCGACCAAACCTTCAGTTCGCCGCATCCCGGTGGCAACTTGGTGTTGTTTGCGGACGGACACGTGCAATCGATCGATAATGCCTGGCTCACTGCCAATCAGTCGATCTGGAACTGGCGGAACACCGCACCCATTCAATTCCCTTAACGCCCGAAAAACAGCAAGCCGCGCTGGGCGGTGGGAAAAACAGGGGAGTTCCTATGTCGAAGCTTCAGATCCCAACGCCTTCTCCGCCGCCTCAAGGTTGCCGATTCGAAATGGGCAAGGCTTTCATCGCGTGCGAACTGATTTTGCTGGCCGCTGGGCTCGGTCTGCTGGCACTTACGCCAGTGCCGGCCGTTCCGCTTGCAGCCGCCAACCAAGACGGGGCTCGGTTTGTACACGCGTTCTTACCCAATGATCGAGTTGCCTCGCCCCGTGAATCGCTCGAAGAGATTCTGGCAAATCCCGATGTCATTCCTACCCATCATCACCCGCTGTTGGGCCGGCCGGCGCCGGCCATCGACCTCGCCGACCACGAGGGCAAAGTCCGGAACCTCAGGCTGCTGCTCGATGGCCGGCCGGGAGTTTTGATTTTTTACTACGGCTTCCACTGCGGGCTGCGTTCGACAGCTGACTGAATTCAATAGAGACCTGCCGCTTTTCCACGAACTCGATGCGCGGCTGATTGCCGTCAGTGCAGACCCTCCGGAGTTGACGCGGCGGCGCTTTGAGCAAAACGGGGCGTTCGGCTTTCCTGTCCTTTCGGATCCAGGGAACAAGGTGGCGCAAACTTACCGGGTATGCAGGGTGGCACAGGACGGAACGACCGGGGCCTTATTTCGCCACGGGGTTTTTATCGTCGACAGGCAGGGCACGGTTCGGTGGGCCAATGTTGGCGATGCCCCGTTCCGCAGAAATCCTGCGCTGCTTTATCAACTTGCCAAGCTGGAAGACCGAATGGCATCGGCTGGCCTCCGGACGTTTGGCCAGCGGTCGGCCGGCTTGTCGGACCACGAGACTAGCGCAATCTTCCCAGGAGGTGCTACGCCATGAGGAAAGTCGTTTCCGGCATGACAGCAACGCTCTTGCTGGCCTGCGTGTCCTGCAACGGGAACCCTATCTATCCGGTTTCGGGAAAAGTCACCTACAACGGTGCTCCCGCGACCGGCGCCGTCCTTTCCTTCCTCCGTCAAGGCGGAGACCCGAGCGACGATCCGGCGATTATGGGAATCGTCGAGGAGGACGGGTCTTTTGAATTGATGTGTGGCTCCTTGGGCAGAGGGCGCCCCCCGGGGAGTACGATGTCATCATCGAGTGGAAGCAACCTTCCAAGGGAAGCAAAGGCCGTCTCAAACATGGTCCCGACAAGTTGAAAGGCCGCTATGCCGACCCGAAGCATCCCATATTGCACGCTACCGTGGGGGCGAAAACCAACGAGCTGCCCACCTTTGCACTGACGGACGCAGGGCCGCTTCACAAACGGTAATTCGTCCGAGCGCGGTCAGTAATCCTTTTCGGTTGCCGGTTCATGACTCGGCAAGGTACCAGGGCACGTTGACCACCACGACGCGACGGAAGCCGCTGAGCAGGAGGTACGCCTTGATGATAGCCGCGGTCTGATTATGTAGCAGGTAGTGGTGCCAGTGCGTGGACACCAGTTCCGGGACGATCACGGCAATGTCGCGGCCCGGATGGCAACGCTGCAGGTCCGTAACTGCCTGTTTCAAAGGCGCATAAAGCTTTCGGAAGGGGGAGTAGGTGACGATCAGCTTCGGAGCCGGGAGACCTGCCGCGGTCGCCGGGGCATGGACCCGATGCTCCCAGGTGTCTTCGAGGTCCGCCATCGTCTGTTCGTCATCCGCAACGTGGAGAGCGTAAATGTCGGGCGAGATCTTGAGCCCAAATCGCAGCTCGCTTGCGCGTAATCGCGCTCCAGCCGCGAATCGGCACCAGGACCACGGGAGGTTTCAACTCGCTGACATCGAGCGGCTCCGCCGTTGCCACGTCGCGAGCGACTTTGTGGTAATGACGACGCACACCGACAAACATCAGCAGGAGGGCCGGGATGAGCAGCATCATGACCCAGGCGCCATCGACGAATTTGGACACCAGGACTATCCCCAGCGTCAGCGCCGTGCTGAGTGCCCCGGCCCCGTTGATGATCATGTACCGGAGCGCATGAGGCCCGCCGATTTTCCGCCAGTGCACCACCATACCCGCTTGGGACAGGGTGAATGCCAGGAACGCTCCCACGGCGAACAAAGGGATCAGATTGTCGGTGATGCCGCCGAACCCAATCAAGAGGCCCGCCGACAAGGTAGCCAAGACCAATATGCCGCGCGAGTAAACCAAGCGGCGGCCACGGTGGGCGAAGCTGTTCGGCAGGAAGCCGTCTTTTGCAATTACCCGGCAGAGCCTGGGAAAATCGGCAAAACCCGTGTTGGCCGACAGCGCCAGAACGCTGACCACCGAACCGATGGTCAAGTAATAGAACCATCCACGTCCGACGACTGCTGCGGTCAACTGCGAGAGGATGCTATCGTAGCCGGCTGCTCCCGGGTCGGTCGCGCCAATGCCGTAGGCTGAACAGAGGAAAGCGATGCCGGCAAGCATGACGCCCAGGAGCACGATAATGGCGGTGAGCGTTCGACGGGCGTAGGTGACAGGCGGTTCCCGAAAAGCGCTCACGCCGTTGCTGACGGCCTCGACACCGGTCATGGCCGTGCACCCACTGGCGAAAGAGCGCATTGAGCACCCACAAGCTGGCGGCCGCCTCCGCCGTGGGTAATGCCGGCGCTGGAGCGACCGCTTCCGGCCGGCCCCCCGCCAACAAGGCCTTCACCACGCCGATCGCCAGCATCACGAGCATCGTAGTCACGAACAAGTAGGTGGGCACAACGAATGCCAGGCCGGATTCGCGTACTCCCCGGAGGTTGACTACCGTGATCAAGAGCAGGACTACAAGGCAGAGCAGCAAGGTAAAGGGCTGCAGGGCGGGTACAGCCGAAATCAGCGCCCCTATCCCCGCCGAGATACCGACTGCCACTACCAGCACATAATCGAGCATCAGCGCCTGCAGCAGCCAGCAGCCCGGCCATCGTTCCCAGATTTTCTTGGGCAACCGTGTAGGAGCCGCCGCCATGCGGGTAGGCCTGAATCGTTTGCCGATAGGAAAAGTAAACGATCAACAGCAGGACGATAATCAGGCTGCTGATGGGCTGGATAAAGCCCAGGCCTGCTGCTCCCAGCGGGATCAACAAGGTAAGCGCTGCTTCCGGCCCATAGGCGGCCGAGGCCAGGGCATCGAGCCCGAGCATGGGAATGCCGGCGAGCACGCCAACGCGCTGCTCGCCCTCTTCATCCGACGCCAGGTGCCTGCCGAAGAGCAAATCGCTGATGGCCATGCAGTTTCCACAAAAAGGAAAGATGTCTTTCTAATCCATCGGGCGTTTCGTGGCAAAGAGCCAGCGCTGGTTAAGGGCCCGATGGTCATCCCTTGGACCAAGATGGAGAAAACGACAACCACGTAAGTTGCGACCACGATGGCTTCCCGCTCGGGGACCGCCACGCCCTGCCTTTCGCGCGGCAATGCCAGAGCCATGGCTACCGAAAGGGCCCCGCGCAGTCCGCCCCAGGTCAACACCCGCACCGCACAAGACTCGACCGGTTGCCATGCGTCTTAGCAAGCCAATGGGCAGTCCGACCGAGATCAATCGAGCAAACAGCACAACGGGCACTGCTACGAGGCCGGCTACCAGAAACCGGCTCGTGAACGTGAAAGCCAGCACCTCGAGCCCCAGAAGTACGAACAACACGGCGTTGAGAATCTCGTCGATCAACTCCCAAAATAAATCGAGTCGCTCGACTGTCTTGGGCGACATGGCCAGGATGCGGCCCGGGTTGCCGATCAACAATCCGGCAACGGTCATGGCGATCGGCCCGGAAAGGTGCAAGGCCTCGGCCAGAGCGTAGCCCCCCGCGACCAGAGCCAGGGACAACAGAATCTCCACGTGGTAATTATCGATCGACTTGATCAGCCGATAAGTCAGATAGCCGGCAGCCAGCCCGAAGACGGCCCCGCCCATGGCCTCGCGCACGAAGAGGATTGCTAGCTGCCTGGCGTCAATGCCATGGTCGCTCACGATCATTTGCAATAGTGCGAGGAAGACCACCACGCCGACGCCATCGTTGAAGAGCGATTCGCCGGCGATCATAGATTCGAGCGGCCTGGGGATCCCCAATCGCTTGAGCAGTGCCAAAACCGCTATGGGGTCCGTCGGCGATATCAAGGCCCCGAACAGCAGACAATAGATCGGGTTCGTAGGAATGCCCGCCAGAGCCAGGAGGCTCCAGGCCAGGCCGCCAACCAGAATGGTGGAGAGGATAACGCCCAGTGTCGCCAGGAGAGTGATGGCTGCTCCTTGCTGGATCACATCGTCCAAATTGATATGCAAGGCGGCCGCGAAAAGCAGAAAGCCGAGCATGCCGTGGAGCACCGCTTCGTTGAAATCTATCTGCCGAACGAAAGAAGCAGCGTGCAGCTCGATGGCAGGAAAGACCAGGCCAACGCCGATGGCCCCCAACGAGGCAAGCAACGTCAGTGCCATGAGGCCGACGGTGGTGGGCAGTCGCAACAGGCGATGATTGAGGTAGCTGAATCCTGCGGCAAGCACAAGAAGTACAGCAATGAAATCGGAGAGGCGCATGAACTCTTCTTCTCTCCTGTCGGGATAGGCTTCTCGTGTTTCCTTGGCTATCAATGGTGGCAGAACAAGATGCAATCCGTTCGCCGCAAGATCGATGAAGTGGTCGATTGGGTGAGCCACTCGGAGAGCCGCGAGCGGCCGAAAGTGCCCATCACCAACATTCGGGCATCGCAGCGCTCGGTTTCTCGAAGAATCGAATCCACTTCGGAAGCCTGCTTGCGCTAGCGGGTGCGCCTTTGCCACGATGTCGTGAAAGCTGAGAAACTGCGCGGCTTCGTCCGCACGGCGAGCCGCCACCTCAAGGTTTCGCGCCACGCTAACGACGTAGACCGGCTGCCCCTCGTTCAATCCGGATTTCTGGAATGCTTGCAAGGCCCTAACGGAGGGCGGACTACCATCGTAGGCGACGACAATCGAAGAGCCTGTCGGCAATTCTTTGGGAACGACAATCACAGGGCGCGAGCTGACATATAACACTTCCTTCAAGGTTTCACAGGGCGTTGACTGTGTTTCGAAATGGTAGTGGGTTTCCTGCCCCAGCAATGTCAGATCGAGGTCCTCCGCTAACGCCAGGATGCGTTCCGCAGGGAGCCCGGTTTCTTGCAACGCTCGGCAAGGCACTCCGGCTACGCGACAGCGCTCGACAAACGAACCCGCGAACTCTTTCACTCGACGACGGGCATCCTCGAGCTGGCTTGCTTCCAGGCGCGATTTGTAAGCGCCGCCTCCGATGGGTACGGGTTCCGGGGCACGAATTGTTGGCTCATCGACGATTGCTATACCCAGCAGTTCTGCAGGAAGGACCTTGGCCCACTGAATTCCCAGGGTGGTTGCGGCGTCGCACCAGGCCGAGCCGTCCAGTCCAACGAGAATGGTTTTTGGCATGGCTTGGAAATGAGTCCCTTCCGGGCGTTCAATCACATGTGCAGTTGGGAAAGCCTTTGTCAGTTAATGCCATTTTACAAAATGTTTTGGAGGGAGTTGCAGAGGCTACCCGATTGACCTGTTTGATTGAATCCCGTTTAGCGACGTTCACTTCGACATCCGGAATGACATGGAGCAACCGGTCGAGGATGGACTGGGGGCTTGTGATGCAGCGGCCGCTCAGCGTGACAGGCAGCCTTGCCTGTCGGTTTGGCGAATAGGCAGGCAAGGCTGCCTGCCCTACGACCTTACTTCAGTTTTGTCACGCCGGCTCATAGGATTGGTCAATGCGGGTTCGAGCGACCAGGACAGCTCCCACTCCGGTTTTCGAGGCAGCAGCTCGAACCATCGCTTCTTCTTCCGATGGAATATCGTACCCTTGCACAACCAGCCACAAGCGCTGGTGAGGCACTGGCACGGTACTTTGCTTATCGCAATAGTCAACGGTATGCGCTACCCAGCAGGCCGTGCCGCCATACTCCTTCCGATCGCGTTGGAATTCGCGGTGCAGTGCCAACAAGCCCGTAGGTCCGTCGCGGTCGGTTTGCAGCGCTGTCCACTGTTCCGCAAAGCGCTTGCGGCAAAAGTCGAAGCATGGCACGCTTCCCAGGGAAGCCACCCATTGCGGATGTTCCTGGGCCAGCACCGGACACCTCCCGACTTCAATCCAAAGGTAAACCTCAAGCGAGTTGGCGGCGGCAGCATCGGCTGCCTTGCGAAGCCTGCCGATCTTCGCTCGATCGTCCAGAACCAGAGCGATCGCGGCGAAGCCTTCTTTCCTCCAGGCCACGCAGTGCGCAGTTGTCCACCTGTTCCGGACCGACGAGCACGATTTCACGTGGGGTGGCCGCTTGCGTCGTGGAAGGCAAAATCAGTGCGGCCCACATCAATAGGGCGAGAATTATGCAGACGCCTCGGCCTTTCCCAACGGTGGTGGAGGCCATCATTCGTTTCCTCCGTAAATGGTGGTGCCGGGGTATTCAGCGGCCCAAGCGAACCATTTGACCTCGACGCTATCGACCCATTCCAGCGTCCAACCCTTGAGCGTTCCCGCCACACACCGACCGGCAACATCCCAGAGCGATTTGGTTTGATCGTCCTGGAAGCGCCCAGCGCTCGCCGTTGCGACAAGATGCAGCGCGAGCGTTCGTTTCGGCAACACGGGCGAGCCCTCCGGAACTGGGACGCCATCGTCGAGCTTAGATATGCCGTGTGCGTCCGGGGCAGGGGCTCTAAATTTGCGCGGCTGCTCCGCCACGGCGCGGTAAGCGGCCGCCGAATGGGTCTTCGGCTCCCACAGCACCAACAAGTTTCGCCATCCACTTGCTCGGTCAAGAGGCCATTCTTTTCCAGCAGCGAGATCGGATAGGCGCGGGCTGTCTTTCCTGTCCAAACGCCGAGAATCGCGGTCCGGGGTTCGAGCCGCTGGTCCGGCTTGATGCGGGACTGGACGGAATCGGCTAATTCGCTTGCCGGTAATTCAGTGGGCTTATACTTGTCGAACATGTGGTAGGCGACGGCATTAGGATAGTGATCCAGCCAATACCCCCATGCGCTCACGAGAGTGGGGATTGCTTTCAGCCGCGTGCCCTTCTTCGGCCCGTCGAATGCCAATCCTGTCAGAGTCGAATAGAGAGTGCCATCTTGGTGGCGCATGACCATGACGCCGTTTCGCCAGCCATAGAAACGAAAATCGTAGGAGGGAGCGAATCCCCGCGCAAAGCCTGCATCTGGATCGTAGACGAAGACGCCATAGCTGTCGGAGATGACGCGATATGGAGCAAGAAAAAGCGCATGGGAATGGCGCCGCCGTCGGAGTAACCGCGCGTCCAGCAAAGCACGGGGTCATCTTGCTTCAATTCGCCGGCGCGGCGCTTGGCCTCGTCTCGGCAATGCGAACAGGACGGGTTCACCAGGGTCGAAAAAGCATCCGGCTTGATCACCAGCGTTGGTGGCTGTTGAGGCTCATCGGCAAACGCCGCGGTGCAGAAGAGGGGCAATGCTGCCAACAGGGACACCATGAATCGCATCGCAGATGCCTCCTTCTAATTCTTTTTCCGCCTACGTTGGCGGGCCGCCAGCTTCTTCAAGACCCCGAGGCCTTTTGCCTCCAAATGCTCGAAGTCCGGGCGATCCTTGATAGGAGCGATGAGGGTTCCGGGTTCTGCCCAGAGCGCATCGCCCAAGCTGCCGGCGAACCTGGCGATGACAGCGTTCCAATTGCGCAGGATTGCGCAGCAGCCGGTCGACGTCGCGATGTCTGGCGTACCGGGAATCATCGCGAATACGCACCTTCACGCCGGCAGCCTTAATTTGGTCGAGAAGTTCAATGAGCGACAAATGGGCTTTGAGGAAATTTGCCTCGCCTCCCAGCTTGGGATTGCCGGCGTATTGAGTTTTGCAGAAGGAATGCCAGGAATAATAGCCACGTCGGCGCGTCGGAAACTCAATCGTGTCGCCTTGTCCCAGAAGGCGCTGCCGTTCCGAGCCATCCTCGCTCCGTTGAATAATGTCTTCACGGTGCAGGACCACGGGCGGATGACTTGCCAGCCCGATCGATGCACTTTCCGCGCCTGGACGCGCACATGGAAAAACATCGCGTGCAGCGCCGGAACCTCAACTATCTCTTCATCTCCCTCCTGGCGCCTGCGAGAAAGATACAAGTTGCCTTGGCGTGCCGGGTGGTCGTAACGGAGAAAGGCGGGTTTGCCTTCGGGAGCATCCTGTTCGTAAATGTCCGAGACATCATCGAACGGCAACTTCGTTGCCATGCCGCGAAACTTTTCGATCATTCGACGTGCGGACAGCAAGTCCGCCTTGATCTTCCAGTCGTAGTAAACAGTCAGCCCCATCGATTCTTCCAACCTTCTCGCTCGATCGCGCTGGGCCCTTTCTGACCGGAGTTCCACGTGGAGGGCAATGGATAAATCCGCAAGTTGATTCGAGGGTGGCATAGAACCGGGAACTGTCCCGTTTATGCCGTGCTTTCCTCCGCCAGGCTCGCGGAGTCCACCAATTTCTATTTAACAAGAAAGTCCCGGATTTTCGCTTCTATGTTTCGACGCAGTGAATTGGCTTCTTCTCGATTCATCATAGTCGATGTGGCAATGGGTTCTCCGCTCGCATCCGTTTTGATTTCGACGCGATACCGATCATTTTGGGTCGGCCGACCTTGGCCATCTCGATCTCCGCAATAATCGACCTTGATGACTTCGATTTCCGCGGCAGTTTCTCGGCTCAAACTGGTCCCCAGCTCATCGCCAAGGTCAAGCAACGGTTCCATGAGTCTTCCTCAAAGCGTTCGGAACACAGATTAACGGAACACATAGCATTTGTTCGAGCGAGCGATAGTCGCTAACGGCGCTCGACGAGCTAGGTGCGATCGATTCATCATGACCGCATGGTAATCGTGGCAGCGCAAAGAAGACAGGGGCAGGTAGTGCCTTGCTGCAGTCTAGTGGGGTAATTTAACGGGACAGGTCGAAATATCTAAGGAAATAAGAAATGAAACCATGGCGTCCCATTTAATGAAGACGCGGGATGTGGCCAGCAACTGGAGCACCGGTCAGGTGCCCAGGGCATCGATCCGACCACGCAAGATATCCCGATTGATCCGTCTGTGGGTTTCCTGCCGCCCGACGTGAACTCGCCCGAGGGCGAGGGCTTTGTCACTTACACGATGAAGCCCAAGGCAACGGTCGCCGCTAGCACAATTATCAACGCCCAGGCCACCGTGGTCTTCGATCAGAATGCCCCGATTAGCACTCTGTCGATTTCCAACGGCCTCGACCCGGTCGCCCCCACCAGCAGCGTCAACCCGCTGTCGGCGACAACCACGCCAACCTTCACGGTTACCCGGTCCGGGCAGGACGACACCGGCGGCTCCGGCATCGCCTCGTTCGACGTCTACGTCTCCGACAATGACGGCACCTTCCAGCCGCTCGTGACCAACACCACCGCGACATCGGCGACCTTCACCGGCCAGGTCGGCCACAGCTACGCCTTCTTCAGCGTCGCCGTCGATAACGTCGGCAACGTCGAGCCGTTGCCGGCGTCGGCGCAGGCGAGCACGACTGTCGTTGCTGCCACGGGTACGATCAGCGACACTTTCTTTCGCGACTTCAACGTGGACGGCAGTCAGGACAACGGCGCCACGGCATTGCCGGCACCGCCGTGTATCTCGACCTGAACAATAATGGCGTATTCGACCCAGCCGAGCCGACAGCGGTCACCGACGCCAACGGCAATTACTCGTTCACCAGCCTGGCTTCAGGAACTTACACCGTTCGCCAGGTGCTGCTCGGCGGCATGCTCTTCGAGCACGCCGGCGGCGGGCAGCTATACGGTGGCCGTGGGCAGTCAGACCACGTTTACGAATCAGAACTTTGCCGACGTCTGGACCAGCATTGGAGTGCCGTTGACGCTTCCCCCGCCAGCACGCTTCGCCCCAGGGCAATGCCAATGCCGATTACGTCGAAGCGGTCTATCGCGCCATTCTGGACCGCAACCCCGACGCCGGCGGCCTGGCATTCTGGGTCGGCTTGCTGAAGAATGGCACGGACACGCGATTGCAGGTTGTGCAAGGCATCCGCAATTCGCCGGAGCACTTTGCTCAGGAAGTGGACGCGTTTTATCAGACCCTGCTGGGCCGTCCTGCAGACCCCGCCGGCCAAGCGTTCTGGGTCGGGCAATTGGAAAACGGCACCCGCGAAGAGCAAATCGCCGCAGATTTCTTGAACTCCGCAGAGTATCTCGACAAAGGAGACAAGTTCTTCGTCGATCAGATGTACGAATCGCTGTTAGGCAGGAGCTTTGATTCCGCCGGGGAAGCCTTTTGGCTCGGGCAACTCGGAGACAATGCCCAGGGAACCCCCACGGGGGCCACTCCTTCGCTGACACATGCCCAGGTGGTCAACGACTTCCTGTTTTCGACCGAATCGCTGCAACGACTGGTCGAGGGGTATTATGAAGTGTTCTTGCAGCGCAAGGCGGATCCGGACGGGTTGAACTCCTGGGTCGCGGATTTGCAACAGGGGTTGCCCT
Source organism: uncultured Gemmataceae bacterium (assembly GCA_963748025.1). GTDB lineage: Bacteria > Planctomycetota > Planctomycetia > Gemmatales > Gemmataceae > CAVVHZ01. The sequence goes on along the minus strand of CAVVHZ010000033.1, from coordinate 30,477 downwards.
TTTTGACCATTGGCGAACAGTTCGTCGCCTCGGATGAGTTTTTCAACAAAGCTGCCGGCAACGGCTAAAGGCCTGTTCGGATAACCCTATCGGCCGGAACCAACCATAAGTTCTTAGCCCGGAGGGCAAATGGTTTTGTCCCTCCGGGCCCTGGCCTCGTTTCTGCTGTAGCGTCTTAGAGCAACGTGCTGACGTCGCTGCTCTTTGAGCCGAACAGCTCGTCTACGCCTTTGCGGTAGAGCAGCCAGTTGGTGCCCGCTCCGTCGGTCAGATCGTTGGTCTGCATATTGGAGGTCACCGTGCCGCCGGTGCCGGCAGTGAAATCGTAGGAGCCGTTGGTGCCGCCGCCTTTCGTAATGTCTTGGATCCGGGTGGCGACGGGGATGGCGCGAATCCATTCGCTCATGATTTTGTCGAGGGCCGTCAGATTGGAGTCATAAGCCGTCTTGCCTGCGATGAGGATATTATCGCCAGCGCCCCCGAAGAGCTGACTGGCGGCTGCCTCGGCGATAATGATGTTGCGCCGGTGCCGCCGCGAAGAGTGCCGGCCTGGCCGCTGCCCACGATGAGGTCGTTGCCCGTGCTGCCCGTCACGTTCTGAAGGTTAGTCACCAGCCCGGTGACGGCCGTAACCTTCTTCAGTAACAAGTCGGCCGAGATATCCCCGGTGTAAGCCGAGTAGTCGAGCGTGTTGCTGCCGGCCTTGCCGTCGATGTTGCCGCTGATGGAACCGCCCGTGTGGATGCGGAATGCGTCCGTGCTGGCGCCGCCGGTGAGGTTGGTCATCGAGGCGAATGTGACGGTGGAGGCGAGCACGGAGCTTTGCAATGTCCCGGCATTGGCCCCGGTGACGTCCCAGGTGTTGGCGCTGCTCGGGCCGACGAGCGTGTCACTTCCGGTACCGCCGTTGAGATCGACGGTCATGCCGGAAGCGGTGCTCACGACATCGATGGTGTTGCCGCCCTTGCCGGAGTTAAGCGTCAACTGCTTCACGTGGCTATAGGAGATCGTGCCGGCGTCGCTGGCTTGGACACTGGTAGAGCCCACCGTGTAGGTCAATCCTTTGGTGGTCGTACCCTGATCGTTAACGGCGAGTTGGTTCGTGCCGCTCTGACCGTCGATCGTCAACGGCTGACTGAATGCCAGGTGGTAGCCGTTAGTTGCGTCGCCGGCCAGGATGCTGTTGGCGCCGTTGCCCGTGTGCAAATCGACCGCAGCGCCGGTGGCGCGAATGGTGAAGGTGTTGCCGTGGTTGCCTGCATCTAGCACGATCGCGCCCAAGTGCTGGTAGCTGAAGTCCTGCTCGTTGGTTGCCGAGGCTGTGTCCTGGCCGATGAGGTGATCGGTCCCCGTGATGGCGGTAAAGAGATAACTTCGGCCCACGGCAGCGCCGGTTTCGTCGAAGGCGACCGTCGCGGTGCTGTCGCCGCCGTCGAGCACCACCGGGCCGAGGATCAAATTCAAGGTACGAAAAGTGTCGCCGATGCTGATCTGGTCGCCGCCCCCACCTGAGAGAAGTGATACCGGCGCGCCCGTGGGAGAGCTTTGGAGCGCCAAAGATGGATGAGTTGTTCGGATCGCGGTGCGCCAGCACCGGCGGGAGCTGGGCAGTGGGCACGAAGTTGAAATTCAGCAATGTCGCATCGGCCAGGTGCGTGTTGAAATCGGCGCCGACGAAACCGACAAATGGCAGATCGACGCCAACGCGGACGCCGGCATCCAGGAAGGCATCCAGCCAACTCCCGTTGAGATCATTGGCGCGACCTTGGCGGAGCATGGGCGAGGTTGGCCCATGGCGCCGCTCGGACGTCCTCCTTTCTCAGTGTAAAATCGCAGGAATATCTCAGGGTTTTCCAAAAAGTGGGAAGCAGCAAGGAGAAATTGTGAAAAAATCGGGGCAGGCAACGGCCGGCACGTCACATTTTCAAGGTTTTTGCTGGAATTGAACGCCGCGGACCACGAGTTCCAAGAACTCGCGTGCCCGCCGCGCAAGAGTGTCTATGCCCTCGGGTTTTGGCGGCCGCGGTACGACGGGGGCAAAGATGTTTTCGCAGCACAAGGGCAAACCTGCCCCGTAAAAGCGACAGGAGCGAACAGTCGGTAATGGTCAATCTCACCCAGGCCGGGGCCGCAGTCCTCGTCTTTGGGGAACCGGCGATGATCCTTGATGCAGAAGCTGCGCACTTCGCTCGAGCAATGTTCGATATCGGCGGCGATGGCGGCAGGATTTAGGTGCAAATAGTCCATCACGTTACCGGAATCGTAGTTGACTTTCACATTTTCGTCCGCCACTTCGCGGATGATCTCCATGGTCATGACGCCATTGGCATCTTACCGCCGTGCTGCTTGACGACGATGAGCACGCCATGATCGCGCGATTCGACCGAGGCTCTTGAATTGCTCTATCCAATGCTTGCGGTTGCTGCGCTTGGGATCCGGATTGCCGAAGGTAAGTAGTTGCGGGATGGCAGCAGCCTCGGCTTGCATGATGCGACTCTTCATCACTTCAAGATGATTAGGAGCGTCGGGATAAACTCCCGAAAACATCATCACCGGTTCGAGACCGAGGTCTCGGCATTTCTTCGCCACTTGTTTGGCATGATCAGGTGCCGCATCCGGGGCCACAATGGGAGTTTTCTTACCATCGGCCTCCATATGATTCGTACCCCAGGCCACGAAGCGATAGCCGGCCTGTTGCAAGCCCTTGAGCGCACGCTGGAATGGATAGGCCGAATAGGGCAGCGTCATGCAGGCGATTCGAAAGCGCGTAGTCTGGGCCTTTGTGTGGGGTTGCCGGCTTCTGCATACCTGCTGCCGATGCCAATGAAGAACTGGTGGCCAGCGCGGCGGCTGCTCGAATGAAATCGCGACGGTCGAATTGGGGCAGGAGATGGTTCGATAGCATAGTGTTTCCCTAGGATCTATCGCGCGGTCTAGTTCTTCTTCGTTTCTACCAATCGGCCATGTTTCTTGAGAATCTCTCTGACCCGGTCTTGAGGCAGGGCGACCGCCGTGTTGCCGTCACGGCCGACCATGGTTTCCGCTGCTACCAAAACGTTCATCACCGATTCTTCCACGGCCTCCACCACGGCATCGAAGAGCGGGCTCATGCGCTCATTGGGAAGCATCGTGAGCGTCACCATCCCATCCTTTTTGGCGGCTCCGGGATTGGCGGTTGAAAAGGCGATGAAGATATCGCCCGAGCCATTGCCGGCTGTGCTGCCCGTGCGGGCCAACCCCATGGCGGCGCCGGGCCAACCGCTTAAGCTGTTGAGGCAAAAGGGGTGCATCGGTCGCGACGATGATGATGATCGAACCAGACTCTTTGGTTCGTGCTGCTTTCTCGGCGAGTTCTCAGGCCCACTGGTATGCCTGCTATGAGAAGCTGCCGCTGGCTGCCGAAGTTGGATTGGACTAGAACGCCAACCGTGTAACCTCCCTGAGCCGCATTGAGCTTTCTGGAAGCCGTTCCTATGCCCCCTTTGAATCCGAAACAGCGCATGCCTGTTCCACCACCTACATTGCCCTCCGCCACCTTCCCCGACTTTGCCGAGTCTAATGCAGCGAAAGCGTGTTCCTCTTTAACGTGAAACCCGTGCGTGTCGTTCAGGAAGCCGTCATAGGTTTCGGCTACGACAGGCAAGAGCCAGGGCTGTTGTTGTTTCCCTTGCCTGGAGTAATACTTCACCACAGCATCCCGGACCACACCTACGCTGGAAGTATTGGTCACCATCACCGGACCTTCCAGGAAACCCGATTCCTCGATCCAGGTGGTGCCGGTCATCTCGCCATTGCCGTTGAGCGAAAACCAGCCGGCGAACACCGGGTCGGTGGATTCCTTGCCGCGGGGCAAAACGGCTGTGACTCCGGTTCGTATTGGTCCGACGCCCACTTGCAACTTGCCGCTGCCTGAGATGAGCGTGGTATGGCCGACTTCGACTCCTTTGACGTCGGTGATGGCGTTGAAAGCGCCTGGGCTTCCTTCGAAGGGAATGCCGATATCGCGGGCTCGAGGTTTAGTTGTCGGAGTACCGGAGAAGCCCGTCAAAAGCAATGACACCAGGGTGACACTTTGAACAAGCAACATACCGTATCCCCTCTATGCGATTCCAGTTTCCCGCAGGTGGAGTTCCCCGGCTGAAGTCACTGGGCCGCTTATTGTTCTTTCGTCTTGACAATGGTGATTTTCGTCGCCACGTTGCGGAACACGTTTTCGCCTGCCTCGAGTCCCTTGGCAGATTCTGACGCCTGGATTCCGGTGCTCGGGCGCGCGTGCGCCTTCGAGTAGCCGATCACGTTATCGTGAAAGATCAGCTCGTGATGTTCGCCGTGAATGGCCACTCCCACCCCGGATTGAGCCGGGCCGTTATCCAGGATCACATTTTTTTCGAAACGGTTACGGTGCGCACCCATGGCTTCACTTTCGTTTCGGAAGGTGATGCCGGCGCGAACGTTGCTGAGAACTTGGTTGCCGCGAAAGAGATTGTCGGAATCTTTGTGGCCAATGGAGACGCCGCAAGCGTGGTTGCCCACCAGCGTATTCTCCTCGAAGAGCCCATTGCGGACACGCCAACAAACGTAAAGTCCATCCCGGCCATTTCCTGTCGAGCGATTGTGCTTCAGGATGGGGCGCTGCGAACCGCTACCAGGGTGCAGGCCATGGCTGGCGTTGTTCTCCGTGAGGCAGTTTTCCACCACAATATCATTAGAGACTTGAAAGCTGATGCCATCGCCGTTGTAGTTGCGGACCGTGCAATCGCGGATGCTCACGTCTTCCGACTCGAATAAATAGATGCCGCCACCGCGGCAGCCATCGAGAGGCTGGGCCTTCGGAGAATTGCCTTCGATGACCAATCCCTTGATCGAGGCATGCTTCACTTGCCAACCGCCAACAATGGGAAAGGCAAGACGAACGGTTGCCTCCTTGGATACTTCGTAATCGGCATAGAGCGGCCGAGAAATCCTAAAGACGTTGGCTCCCATTTTGGATGTTAGTGTCGCCGTGGTGACGTAGAATCCGCCTGGGGCATTCTTGTCGACCACCGAGATGCCGTCCCCCACGCGAAAGCCCGACGGATCGGCGACCGTAATCTCTCGCTGATTGCAATCGCCATCGGTCGCCAAGCGCGAGCTGAAGCCATCGCAACCTGCCAGAATCGTTTGACCCGGCACGCCGACGATATGAATGTTGTCGTGGAGCGTCAGGGCGTTGCGCATGGTGTAGCGGCCGGGACCGATAAAGACGGTCCCGCCGCCGAGCCCGGCGACATAATCGACGGCCGCTTGCAAGGCCCGATTATCTGTCCCGCGCAGGTCGCCTTTTTGGATGCCTACGCGGATCTCCGCGCCCTTGGAGATTTGGTCTGCCCTGATAGGGAAGATCGTCCCGGACATAAGAAAGGTTGCGGCTGATGCCATGACTATCGATGCAATGCTGCAATATCGCGTTCGCGATGACATTTCATTCTCCTCTCACCGGTTGCAGAGACGCTGACCGTTTCAGATTATCCGCCGCTCCCGCTCGTGAGTCTAGTTCCAGCCGAAAGGCGATCTCCTGAGTGCGAAATTGCGAGCCCGGCTGTTCCTTGACGCGCAGCGGCGTGGATAACGCGCCCACGGCATGAGTCAGGCTGGTCTCCGGCCCGTTGCGGTAAGGATTGAACGGAAAAACCGGCCAGGTTAGCCGCGCCGTTGGATCAACATGCAAAGTCCACCCATGATGGCGAATCCATCCGCCAATCTGTTCAGGCGTGAGTTCGATGCGCTTTCTCGCTCAAAACGATCTTCGTTTTCGCCGTTTCCAACAGTTCCCCGGCTTTCAAGCAAAGCTGCAGATTCAGTTGACCATCGTCGAGCCGGTTTCGGGCCGTTTCCTGGAGTGTGTAATGGAATTGCACACCCTGCTGGGATGGGGGAGCAACCGACAGTTCCGCGAAAAAAGTTTGGTAGGCGATGCCGAGCCGATCCTGGTCGTCGCTCATGCGCAATCGGCTACTAATGGGGAGGTGGAATTCTTTGTCCTTGAGGTGTTCCACGAAGCCGGCGAGCTCCGGCTGGCGCTTGGAGTTGGCCCCGGTGATGATCAGACCCAGCTCGTTGTGGAAAATGCTCAGATTGCCTTGGCGATCGAGCGTGAATTGATTTTCGATGGGCGGGTCGATCAACCCGGAAAGACAAACCACCCAGGGGCCGGTCTTGCGAATTCCCGCCGGTTTCTTCAACGCATGAGCATAGCGCTGCTGTTCCGGAGGGATCGGCGCCGTCTGGCCTTCATGATAATAGAGGGCATCCTGGGCAATGCGGCCCAACGCATGATTGCCTAGCTTGCCATCTTTGAAAAAACCAGTGAGGAACTCGGTATAACGCCGGCCCTCGGGAAAGTGCGAGAAGCCGAATTGGCCCGGCGCTGACGTCCCAATACCGATTGCGGCCGTTGATGGTCTCGACCGGCGTTCCGTCGGGATAGGTGAAATGTTCGTGGAAATCGGTCGCCCGTCGCAACGCCTCCAACGCTGCGGGATCGCCGCTGTGTTCCCAATAGAGAGCAACGCCGGTCATCGTCAGGTAGTTGTATCCGGTGGTGGGACCGTTATCGGTGTGCTCGCCCCAGTAGCCGTCCGTCGTCTGTTCCTCAGCGGCTAACCGATGCATGGCTTTGGCGCCGCAGTCAATCCATTGTCGATTCTTGAACATGCGGCCGGCGAGGTAAGCCGTCGATGCCCATAAGGAATAATGGTTGGTCGAAGTGCGAATGAACGGGCCTTGATATCGCGGAAAATCGAGTCGTGGAATGAAATTGGCAGCGACCTCCTCGACGTTTTTCATCAATTTGCGCCGCCAGTGCTCCTGCCTGGCAGCGCCGAGATGTGGTTCCAAGAGTCGATATGCCTCCAACCACATGTACATGTCCCAATCGTCATCCTGACGCTTTTGGAAAACCCCTTTTTCATTGTCTTGGGCCAACAGGTCGCCGATTTGCAAAGCAAACGCGAGCCGGCGTTTGTCCCCAAAGGAGCTGTTCGCGGGATGCTGCTTGGCAAAAAGCACAGCCTCGGCAAGGATAGCGCCGGGAAATGTTTTTGGTTCGGCCCTGCTTCGAGATCAGCAAGATGCAGATTTGGTTCGGCCTGAAGACGTTTTTCAATCGGCTTCAGCTCGGCCTGCATTAGCTGGAAATAACGCACGGGAAGATCGACTGCGTGAGCGAGTCCTGGGCTCGCGCTCATGAGAATGAGCATCAACCCGGCTCGGAACCATTCCCTCAAGCAGAAAATGTCGCCTCGTCTCATGAACAAACTCCAACCCGCCAGAGGCGTTACTCAAGTGTTGAAATGGGTTCAAATTCCACCCAATGTGTCCGCACGTTTTGTCCGGTTGGGATCGGCCAAAGGCCAGGCTTACCCGGCGCAAAATCGTGGGCTTCGCGATGATTCCCGGCGTCGTCGCTCCAGGCGAATGTGACGCGCGTGGCATCGTTGCTCTTGGTCTTGGAGATCAAGTGCATTTCGGCCCGGAGGTAAGGTTTGCCGCCGGTATTGCGAAACCGAACCAGAACAGTAGCCACATCCCGCTCCGCGATAGCGGCCGAACCGTAACTGAAGCTTTGCGACCAGAATTCCCCGGGCTCTTGACCGCGACGCTGAATGTTCCAGTCGTGAAGCATGGCATTCCACGATTTGCCGCCGTCCGTGGAATATTCCATGTGATAAATGACATCGGGCTGGGGCGGATTACTCGATATCGCCTGGGCATGCCGTACACCGCCACGACCTGCTCGTTGTGAGGCGATTTCAATTCCAGCGTAACCCGCGGCGTATTGAATGCCCCGTTGACGATATAGTTCTTGGCTCGAGCGACGCTGGGACCGGCCGAAAGCACACGCCTGCCCGAAGCCTCGAAATGAACCAGGTCGCCGCCATCCTTCAAGTGCGGCAGCACGGAGGTGCTCGCCAGACAGACCGTGGTCATCGTCAGGTCCGACCCTGCAAGAGCTCGCGCTCCCGCGCCGAAACGGATAAAGTATTGTTGGCTTCCCTTGACTAGGTCGGTCAAATCCAGCCCTTCCTGCATGCTGCCGCAATCGCGCCACGTTCGGCCATCATCGAGCGACACAGCCACCGAGCAGATTGCCTTGCCATGCAGGACCAGACCGTTCTTGCAGCCGGAATCATAGACGCCATAGGGCTTGGAGTTGGGCGGCGTCGCGCCGATGAGATAGGGCGTGTTGAACTCGAAGGTTACATGGTTGTCACTTTCGTCGATCACACCTTCCCGATAGTCGTTCGTCGAAAAGTTCGGTCGATAGGTATACACCGCGTTACCAAAACGGGCTCGGCCGATAGTTCCATCGGTGCCTGCGACCGAACCGCGCATCTTCTCCGGCTGATTGACCCAGGTGAGATCGCGTTCGGGACCGGGCATGCCACCCCGATTGTAATTGCGCCCCAAAAGACGAAGGTCTTGCCATCGTCCAAACCCGGTGCCAAATAACGGCGCAGCGTTTCGCCTCGGCGCAGGTGCACGGCCGGCGGCGGGCCGGCGTATCCGGACAAGTAGGCGGCGCTGTCGTAGCGCGTGTAGACTCCTGGAGCATCGTCCGGATGCAAGCCGGAAACCAGCCAGCCGTGCTGTCGTTCGGGCAGAAAACTGCGATGAGTTACGCGCAAATCCGCTTTGATTTCCGGAATGGAGAGCAAGACAGTGCCTTGCAGGTTATAGATGACCGTGGAGGTGTCGTGGTCCAGGAGAACCCATTTACCTTTGCCATAGGGACCGCCCGTAAGGTACACCTCGAAGGAGCTGTGACCATCGACGCCGACGACGCGAGCGCGGGCGTGACCCAGCAATTGCTCCATCTCAGCAGACCACTGAGCATGCGTGCTGCCGCACAAACCAAAGCCGCGGGCGAAGAGACCGCTCCAGTATTCGCGCGGCCGGTTTTCTTCCCTAGCGAAGCCCGTGCCCCAAAGGTCCTGGCAAGCGTCTTCGTTGTGAAAATAATGGGTATTGCGCCAAAACCAGGAGGCCAGGGCTTTGTCTTCGTCTGTCTTGGGCTCGATGCCGGTCACACGGCGGTAGCATTCCGACTGAGTCGCCTGTAGCCGTTCGAACGTCGAGCAGGCCAGCTCGCCGGGATACCACAAGTGCTCGGTGCGCACTTGGGGATCGCCTACATCGGCACGGGCTCCCGTACAGAAACTTGCCAGGAGCCCCAGCACTGCCAGCATTCGAGCCCACTTCATATGCCGGATCCTCCCTAAGCGAACTTCGTCTGTCCTGGCCGGGCGACAGGTGGAACGGATAGCGGCACGTCCCAGGCGTATCGCGGCGGGGCGAGATCTTGCTTGGAATTGAGTGCCATCTCCCAGGTGATTTCTTGGCCCGTGTACGCGGCCATGCGGCCCATGATTGCCAGCAACGTGCTCTTGGCCATGTACTCGCCATTATTGAACGGCTTGCCGCTACGGATGCTGGCAAAGAACTCGTCATGTTCATTCTGGTAGAGATCGCCCTCCGGGCCTTCGAAATACCACTTACCGGTTTTCGTGGTGATGTGATGGCCTCGAGTTCGTTCGGATAGGTTGGCTCGCCCTTTGGATCCCAATACTTGAATGCTCATATCGTTTTTGCAGCCAACTTGTTGCCGGCAGTTGCTCGACAACCTGACGCCATTGGCAAACTCGTAGATCACCGAAAAGTGGTCAAAGATCTGGCCGAATTCCGGTCCTGTGCGAACTTGGCGGCCGCCCAAACCCATGGCCCGTGCAGGATATTGATTGCCCATGAGCCAGGCGCAAGCATCCAGGAAGTGGACGTGCTGCTCGACGTTGAAATCGCCGGAGAGCCAGGTGAAGTAGTACCAGTTCCTCATCTGGTAGACCATGTCGCTCCAGCTCGGCTGGCGCGGCTTGACCCAAATGCCGCCGCGATAGTCGTTGGCGTAAAGCGAAGAAATCTCGCCAATCGCTCCGTCGTGGACGCGCTTGACGCTTTCCCGGAAGCCATTGTCGTAACGCAGGCAAAGGCCCGAGAGAAGCGAGATCCCTTTCTTTTCGGCTTCTTTGCAAGTTTCGAGCACCGAACGAACGCCCGGCGCATCGACGGCCACTGGTTTTTCGGCAAAGACATGCTTGCCGGCAGCGACGGCGGCTTTCAAATGGATGGGCCGAAAGCCGGGTGGCGTACAGAGCAACACGACATCGCAACAGGAGATCACGTCTTTGTAGGCGTCGAACCCAACGAAGCGGCGTTCGGGCGCGACATCGAGTTTTTTTGTCAGCGCTTCGTCCTTGTGCAGCGTGGCCATGCTGCCCGCAATCCGATCGTCAAAAGCATCGGCCATGGCGAATAGCTTGACGTTTTTGTCCGCCTTCAAAGCCTGACTGGCGGCTCCGGTGCCGCGACCGCCACAGCCTATCAGTCCCACCTTGAGGACGTCGTCGCCGCTTGCGTGAATGCCATGGGCCAGAGCCGAGGAAGCCGCCAAGGCTCCGCCGGCGGCCGAGAGTTCGAGAAAACTGCGTCGCGAAAGGGTGCTCTGACTCTCTTGATTGTTCATGGTTCATTCTCCCGAAGGGTCAATGCCCGCGGACAGGGGCGGCAGTTTGGTGCAGGCCAGGACTTCATTTTGCCGTTTGCAGAGGCTGGAGCTCACATTTGCGAAAGAAGATTTCGAAGCCTTCCGATTGCAGAAGGATCTTTCCGGCGGCAGGAAACGCATCGTAACACGAATTAATCGTCTGGCCATTGATGGCAATGGTGATTTTGTTGCCGGCGCAAGTGCACTCTAGGCGATTCCACTCTCCCACAGGGCTCTCGATGTCGTTCTTGCCGCGGGTGTCGAGCAGCTCCTCGAAATCGGGATCGTGGTTTGTCCACCAGAGCTGCTTTTGAGTGAACACTCGAGGCGTGCCGCCCTTTTTCCATCGCGGCCTTTTGTCCGGCGCAGCACGGTTTCCGCCGTGTGGGTTACTGGAATGGCAGCGCCATTTTGGTCCTTGCCAGGGATGACGATGATATCGCCGGCACACCCCTGGGCGAGTTGGCACTCGAAGCAAGCCATCCAAGTTCCGTTGGAGGAATTGCCGTCAGGGCCAGTCGCGTGCAGAAGAATTCCGGAATTGCGCACAAATTTGCCGCCGTCAGTACGTTTGCCCCACTTATATTCGACCGTCAAACGGTAATCGCGATATTCCTTGTCGGTCGCGAGGTACCCGTTATCTTCCCCGGTCACGTGAATCATGCCATCGGCGACGCTGAAAACCTTGCGCGGATCGTCGTGCCCCGTTTTCTTCAGCCAGGAAGTGAAGCCGGTCAGATCTCTGCCGTTGAAGAGCTGTATTGGCTTTACGGGAGCGGTTGGCGGCGGCTTGCGCTTGTCGCTCGCCATGGCGCCCACGCCTAGAGCGGCGATCAACCCGGCGAGCAGCCAGCCATAACGAGAAAGCATGAGGAGGTTCCTTGGTGCGGGCGGAACCGGCTATTTCAAATCGATATCGATTGGATTTTCGCCCTTCTTGATGGTGTAGACCAATCCGGATTTCGCAATGGCTTCGTATTTGGGCGGGATGGCAAACCAGTTGGGCACGTCGGCAAACTTCTCCGGTTGCTTGTTGCCTTTGCTCATCACTGTGATCCCTTTCGGATTAGGGCTCATCACTGCGACTTTGACTTCCCCGACGGCCAGATCATCCACGAGATAGCCGCCGTCCTTGTCGATGCTCCCTTGACGGGTGGCGCCGTCACTCCCCTCGAACAGAACCTGCCCCCAAGGCACGGCCTTATTCTTGTAGGTTACTTTCCCATAGACGCTGCCGCGCCCTCCGCAGCCGCAAATGGCCAGCGCCAGAACCATCATGAGCAAACTGGATTGCCATCGGTTGCAACGGGGAACAAGCCGGTTGAAACGCATGAACCGCCTCCACGCGAGAAAGTCAATTTCTTGAGCGGGCCGGATCAGTGACGCCCTAGGGCGTCACCGATCCAGCCGGGTTATTCGACAATAGTCAATTGAACTGAGTGCTATTGATCACTTCGCCACCCGCTTTGGTGGCCAAAGCCGCCCAGAGCGTCGTTGAAATACTCCAAGTCAAGAAATGAATCGAGCCGTCCGCAAAGGCCACGTTCATGCCGCCGGTATGCTTGCTCCAGAAGTGGTTGTCATCGCATTGCGTCTGCTGTCCCGTGAAAGGAGCTTGCGAATAGGCAGGCTGGGGATATTGCGGTCCAACCGGGCAAGCGTTGCCATGCCCATCCGAGGTATTGACGAAGAGATTGCCATTGGCAATTCCCAGCGAGGAATCCTGTTCGCCGTAGGCCCAGGCGCCCCAATCGTTGACGTGATCGGGCGGCCGTTCGCCGATCATGATCGTATTGGAAGTGCCATCGGTGATGCTCGTGATAGTGGTGCCGCCATTCATCGTTGCTGGAATGCCGGCGGCTTCCAATGCGGTCGTCTGGCCGATGGGATAATGGTAGGCGTAGAAAAACACGCCTGCCATATTGCTGTCGCTGCCATCGCGCGAATCGGTTTGCGGCGCGGTGATGGCCAAGTAATTGGTCATGCCGTCCGAATTACTGTCGTCCACCGTCGTGCCGTCGGTTGGGCAGATAAGGGTCTTGATCGGGATGTTTTCGGGCACAGCGATGTTTTTGAAACCGATCGTCCAAGCAGCATACGAGGGGTTGGCGGCATGCGTGTAAGGCACGATTTGCGATGGCTGCTCGATGTACGGGAAAAGCATGGGAATCCAGCCTGCGAAACTGGTGTCGGCGTCCGCATTTTGCGAGTAGGGAAACTGGTTAAACGAACTGTGATAGTTGTGGCAGCCCAGGGCGAGCTGTTTGAGATTGTTGGAGCAACTCATGCGCGCGGCCGCTTCGCGTACTTTCTGAACCGCCGGCAAAAGCAACCCGACCAGAACCGCGATGATGGCAATAACCACCAGCAATTCGATGAGCGTGAAAGCTCCCCGGTTGCGGAAACTTCTTCGAACCATTACCAGATCTCCATATAGAGGAATGAGGAATAGTGCCGTTCTTGTCGCCGCTTGTGGCGCCGGCAAGGACCGCTTCTTTCGTTCGCCAAGATCCCTTGGAACCCACGTTCAAGATTTCACAAAACTGCCTGTGGAGATGTTGACGTGCTTCATCCTACGGATAGCACCGAAAGTCTTACCAGCCATTTCGTAGAATCACCAACTGATTGTAAATGTGTCAAAAGTTCGGGCAAAACCACCAATGCCGAAACGCCAACCCCCCCGCGCGTCCTTGGATCTGGGACGGATCGCCCGGCCTCTGAGCCTGTCCGCTCAAGTCGAGCAGATCCTGCGCCAGGCTGTTGCCGAAAAACGCTGGGCCGCGGCCGGCTCCCCACCGAGGTCGAGCTGGCCGAGCAGCTCGGCGTCAGCAGGGAAACCGTCCGCCTGGCGGCCGAAGTGCTGCAACGCGAAGGCCTGCTTGTCAAAATCCGCCGCAAGGGCACCTTTACCACGACGCCGCAGAAACTGCTGCAGCTCAAGGCGGTCGAAGCCAAGCTGTTGGGTTACCTGCAAATCGACCACCGCACGATGACCGGCCAGGAAGATGCTGCCAACCGTGCCATCAGCGGGCTCATGCTGCAAGGCGCGATCGAGGAAGCTGGCAACAAGGGGTATCGCCTGGTGGCGCAACGGGCCCCGCATACTCATTTGCGCGAAGCATTCTCCGAGCTTTATCAACACACGCAAATGAGCGGCGTCATCTTCGCTTCCTACGGGGAAGAGAAACTCTTGCGGCGCATCGTCGGGCTCGGATTGCCGGCGTTGTTGCTCGACCACGATCTTCATTTGGTGCGCGTCAATTCGGTTCGGGATGATTCCTTCGAGGATGCCCGACGAGCGGTTCAGTACCTGGCTTCGCTGGGACACCGGCGCATCGCTTTTGCCCATTGGCAGCAGACGGAGTTGAACCCCTGGCTTGCGCGGCTATCGCCAGGGCCTTCGCGACGCCAATTTGCCGCGTCAGCGTCGGTGGGAAATCTTGACGGACCTGACCGAAGAAGGTGTGTGCGCAGGTGGTGAAAGCTTGGCTCGGCCTCACCCCCCGGCCGACGGCCATTTACTGCTTCAACAACACGCTGGCCCGTTTCCTCATTGATGCCTTGCGCCGAGTGGCTTACGCGTTCCCCAGGATTTGAGCATCATGGGCGCCGGCGGCGAAGAGATTCCCGGTCTGTCTTGCACGCAAGTCAATTGGTATCAGTTGGGACAAACGGCGGTACAAATCATGCTCCGCGCCGTTGCCGATCCCAAACGCCACGCGCCGGAACACGTCCTGGCCCCGCCTGCTCAGTTGCAAGTGGGGCAGACCACGGCTCCGCCAGCGGCGTAACAAGGAGTTGTGTTTGATAGGGGTGGGCAGAAGGAATTTCGTCAATTCTCGGTCTGGAATGAACCCGATGCTCGAGCCCTGAACTAGCGTTCTTTTCATTCCTTTCCCGAAGGGGATAAATAGCAAAGCCCAGGGTAAGCGAAGCGCAACCCTGGGCAAGAACAACCTGACCAGCCCTGAAGGGGTTGTATAGCCAGCAGGGATTAGGCCTATCTAACCCACTTCGGGGAAAATCTTCTTGCCGCCATTAACCCAGGGTTATGCTTCGCTTACCCTGGGCTTTGCAATATCACCCCATTCGGGGTGATAAATACCCGAGAATATTCATTTGCTGCAAAGGAATTGGGGCCGGCACGGAAAAGGTGCGTCTTCAAAACTGCCGTGTCGAACTCATTCGGTGACAGCCATATGTCATTGCCGAAATTATTCTCGCCGTGCACTAATCCTCCTCCGGGATGTCCATCCACTCTTTGCGAACGAACGGCGAGTTGGCGATCGAATCCTTGGGCAAGAAAGGAAAGAGGCGTGCTTGCGCTGGGCGTCCAGCGGGGAGCCGTATTCGGATACCTCGAATGCTTCGACGAACTCGATGCGCCCGGCCGTTCGGGGCCATAGGTTTTTTCAACCAACGCCCGGTAGCGGCGCGCCAGCGGCCGCAATCGTCGGCGAAAACGTTCCGAAAGCCATTCGCGCCTTGCCTGATCTGTCTTGGGCACCTGATCCAGATAGCCGGCGTTGTAGGGGATCCATTCGTAAAACTGCGACGTGTGGCAGTGGAGCATTCCCACCACCTTGTCCAGCTCATCGCCGATATCGACGACGACGCTCGGCTCGAATCGGCAGGGCTTTCGAAAGGCGTCGGAAACGTGCATGATTACCGGGCTGCGCGACAAATGGGGCGTCTCGGGACAGATTCCCGGGACCGTGACCATATAGGCGGCTTCTTGAACCAATTGGCCCGTATAGCAATGATCCGGGTGATAGTCGGTAGGGCGGTGGGTGAGTACCAGATCGGGCCGATAGTTGCGGATCAGGCGAATGACCTGGCGGCGTGCTTCCAAGGTCGGCTGCAATTCGCCGTCGAGGAAATCCATAATCTCGTAAGTGGCCCCAATGACGCGGGCAGCTGCTTCGGCCTCGGCTCGGCGACGTTCTGCGAGCGGCGGTCCCCAATTGGTTTGATGGCCGGCACTGCCGTCGCAAAGGCTGACGAGCTTGACCATGTGCCCTAAAGCAGACCACTTGGCGGAGGTACCGCCGGCTTTTATGTCGGCGTCATCTGGATGGGCGCCAATGACGAGGATTCGCAGCGTTTGATCGATTGGCACAGTTTCTCCCGTGACGCTTGGAGATTCGCCGGAGCAGGAACTTTCCTTGGAGGCGCCGTAGGGTCAAGTGTATGTGGTTCTGCAAGCAGGTGAAGGCTGCCTGCCTACCGCGCAAGACAGAGTGTTCGCTCTTCAAATAGGATGTCGTAAGGAAGGCAGTGGCGTCAACCCGACATCGCCATTGGGCCGGCATGAGGGGCGAGGAATCAGCACATGAACCCGGGACTGCACCACCTTGGCGAGGATCGTTCCAACCTGGCACGCGATTGCCTAGCCAGTTGCGAGCCGCGATCCCTCCGGACGTTTACCCCCACCCAGGCCATCCTGGAGCGCAGCAGCGGCGTTTTCCATTGGACGCCTGAAGGCCGACGCCTTTTTGATTTCAGCTCGGGCGTGTTGGTGGCGAACCTTGGCCATAACCCAACAGCCTGGATGAAGCGATTCGTCGAATACATGGGGTGGCGGAACTTCGACCCTTCTTCACAAGACGCCTTCTTCGCCGCCGTGCCCATGACGGCTTACAACGCTGCAACCCCGGTCGAAATGCAAGCGGTTCAGAAGCTGCTGGATCTTCTGCAAAGTCGTGAAGGGGGCATACGACTCGAGCAAGTGCTCTGGGCTGCATCCGGTTCGGAAGCGATTCAAAAGGCCCTTTGGGCCTCTTTGGCTCGGGCGCCGCAGCGCAACATTATCCTGGCAACGCGCTATGGATTTCATGGCAAGAAAGGACTGGCCGGCGCCGTCACCGGTTCCGAATCCGATCACGATCGCGATCCGCGCGTTCGATTCATCAGCTTCCCTTGCGCGGAATGCTCCGACGTGGCCGATCGCGGCAGGCCTTTCGAGCTCGATAGCTACGCCCGCGAGCTAGAGAACCTGCAACGCGAACTGGGCCATAGAATCGGCACGCTCATCACCGAGCCATACTTAGGAGGGGCTGGCTCCTATCATCCGCCCAAAGTATACCTGCAATTCCTGCAAAGCTTTTGCCGGCGCCACGACATCATCTTCATCCTGGACGAGGTCCAAGCCAATTTCGGCGCACGGGCAATCTTTTCGCCTTCGAAACCTACGGACTCGAACCCGATATGGTCGTTTTGGGCAAAGGCTTGGGTAACGGCGTGCCGGTGGCGGCCGTAGTGGGACGGGCCGATCTTTTGGGCGGCCTGGATTATGGCGAAGGCTCCGACACCTGGAGCGCCAACCCACTTTGCTGCGCTGCCGTGTTGGCAACGCTCGACGAATTCGCGGCCCACGACTGGATCGGGCATTGCCGGGCGCATCGGCCCTCCTGGAAGCGGGCCTGGTCCGTTTGAAGGATTTCCCCTTTGTGGCCCACGTGCGCGGCGAACTCGGCGGCATGGTTTGGGGGGTGGAGATGCGCGACCACGCCGGCCGCTCCGCAGCTGACTGGGCCAATGCCTGCGTTCTGGCTTGCTACCAAGGCGAGGCCGGAACGGGCATACATCTCTTGGGTCCGCTGGCCAAAAAGGTACTTCGCATTGCTCCTCCGCTCGTCATCTCGGAAGAGGAGGCGAGCGAGGCAGCGGGGCTTCTTTATCGCATCCTGGACGCACTTGCGAAAGGAGCGGTCTTATAGGAGGTCACCTTCTCGCAAGCACGTTCCGTATCAAGCAAGCCATGATTCGCTTAACCCGGAGCCAGCGGCGACGGCGGACGTGTCGCAACACTGAACCGCCAGCAAGCCGCACTTGCTAAAACTTTACGCCCACCAGGTGCCTGTCCACCGTCGCCGCTGGCTCCGGGTTAAACAAGACAATTGCTTTACCTCAGAATCGAAACTTCTGTTAGCCTGATGAATTGAACCACTCACTTTTGCAGGGAATTCCCATGCCACATTCACTTACGCGTCGAAGTTTTCTGGGCAGCACGGCCACTGCCGGCATCGCGCTCGGCATGACCAGCACTAAATCCTACGGTTCCATTCTTGGCGCCAACGACAAAATCGTGCTGGCCATGATTGGCACGGGCAGCCGCGGAACGGAGCTATCGAAAGCATTCGCGGGACGGCCGGGCGTCGAGATTGCTTACGTTTGCGATGTGGATAAACGGCGCGTCGATAAAGCGGCGGCGACGGTTGCCAAGGTGCACGGCAGCCGCTCTCCCAAGACAGTTGACGACTTTCGCCCCATCTTGCAGGACAAATCTGTCGATGCGGTCGTCATCGCCACCTGCAACCACTGGCACGCGCCGGTGGCCATCATGGCGTGTAAGGCGGGCAAGCATGTCTATGTCGAGAAGCCTTGCAGTCATAATCCGCACGAAGGAGAGTTGATGGTGGCGACAGCGCAAGCACCAGCGAGTCGTCCAGATGGGCAATCAGCGCCGGAGTTGGCCTCAGATGGCCATTGCGATCGAGCGCGTGTCGCAGCGGCGACGCCATCGGCCGAGCCTATTTCGCCCAATGCTGGTACACCAATACGCGACCGTCGATCGGCAAAGGTAAAGAGATGGCGCCGCCCAAGGAGCTGGACTATGCTCTTTGGCAAGGCCCGGCGCCGCATCGGGCATACCACGATAATTACCTGCATTACAACTGGCATTGGTTCTGGAACTGGGGCAATGGCGAACTTGGCAACAACGGCGTTCACTTCGTCGATCTGTGCCGGTGGGGACTCGGCGTCGATTTTCCCATCCAAGTGACATCGAGTGGCGGCCGCTACCGCTATGCCGACGACCAGGAAACGCCCGACACCAACGTGGCCACCTGGGAATTCGAGGGCGGCAAATCGATCGCCTGGGAAGGCTACAGTTGCAGCAAGCTTCCCCTGGGTAGATTCCCCGATGTTCTCTTCCACGGCGAAAAAGGGACGCTCGCCATCACCAGCGACAATTACGCGATTTACGACCTGAAGGGGAAACAAGTCGAAACCATCAAGGGCTCAGGTTCCGACGAACTCCATCAGGACAACTTCCTCAACTCGATTCGAGGAAGCGCCAAGCTCAACAGCGAGATTGGCGAAGGCCACAAGACCACCATGCTCTGCCATCTCGGGAACATCTCCTATCGCGTCAAGCGAGTTCTGCATTGCGACCCGAAAAGCGGCCGCATAGTCGACGACAAAGAAGCGATGGGTCTCTGGAAGCGGCAGTACGAACCGGGCTGGGAATCTGAGATAGCTGCCGGCTAGTCGCTTAACCAGCGATCCAGGTTCTCTCTCACGAAGACATCGTCATTGAGATGGGGATAGGCGCGATAGACGCGGTCGATAGCCTCAGCCTGCCCGGGGCTGAGTTTCTCGTTCGGGTCCAAACACCAGGTACCTTCAAGCAAACCCTGGCGGCGCAGGACCTCGTGAATCCCGGGAATGCAGCCCGCGAAGTCGTTCGCCACGTCGAAGATCACGCCGTTGGCATCGGTCAACTCATTGGCGAGGCGTAGCATTTCGGGCGGAATCGGGCTGCCTGCTGCCGTGTGGCGCTGGCATTCTGCCAGCAATTCGACCGCCTTGCGCGTCCAGACTGCCCACTGCCCGAGTAAGCCGCCAACAAAACGGCGCTTCGACCGAGTTGCTGCCCTGTTGGAAGCGAAAGGGAGTGAGCAAATCGAGGACAATGTGATCGTCGTTGCCAGTGTAAAGTGCGATGTCGCCGCGCCGGACTCCGCAACGGCGCGAATCACATCAACCGTTTGATAACGGTTGAACGGGGCGACCTTGATGGCCACAACGTTGTCGATTTCGACAAATTGCCGCCAAAAGGAATAGGGCAATAGACGCCCGCCCGCCGCCGGCTGCAAGTAAAAGCCCACCAGCGGAATGTTCTCAGCCACGCGCCGGCAATGGTTGAGCAAATCCTTCGAGGAAGCATTCTTGAGCGCGCCAAGGCTTAACAGAGCCGCGTGATAACCCAATTGCCGAATGCACCAAGCCTCGCGTAACGCTTGTCCTGTCGAACCGCATACTCCTGCAATCCTTACCACCGGCTCACGGATCAGTCGTTCCACGCACGTCATTTCGTCTGCAACGAGTTGAAGGACTGGCATAAACAGGTCGTGCGGCGAATCGCGAATGGCAAATTGCGTCGTGTGCACTCCTACCGCCAAACCGCCGGCGCCGGCTTCCAGGTAATAGCGCACGAGGGCCTTCTGCCGGCGCTCGTCGATTGTTCGCTGAGCCGTCAAGGCCAGCGGACAAGCTGGAACGACCAACCCACGCTGGAGGGCTGCTTGCAGGCGTGGATCGAGAACATGCTTCAAAGTCGCCTCGTTTTTTCGGGCCGAAATCTAATACTTGCCGTCGCGCGCATCGAAATGGGTGGGCTTCCCCAAGTTTCTGCCTCCACGCGCGACCCAGTTGGCGACCCACTCGATAAGCTGCGTTGCACTGGTTTGCGAAGGGCCCAACAGCTCCTGGCCAAGCCGTGAGTCGGCATGAAACGCCGCGTCGCCTTCGGATCCCAAGAAACGCGCCGGCTTGTTCATCAACTGGCCAAGCCGTTCACAAACCGTGCGAACGGACAAGCGTCGGGCCCCGAAACATTGACTATCCACGCAGGCGTAGCGACACGGTCGAACGCCCGCAAGCTCATGGCGTTGGCGTCACCTTGCCAGATGGTATTGAAATATCCCACGCCCAGCGGAACCGGATTTCCTTCCCAAACTTGCCGAGCCAAATCGACCAGCACGCCATCGCGCAGTTCGCACGCGTAGTTCAGCCGCAGCAGGGCCATCGGCGTACCGAACCTCTTGCTGAAGTGTTCGAAGATCCGTTCGCGGCCCAGGCAACTCATAGCGTATTCGCCCACCGGATTGACAGGGTCGCTTTCGCGGGCGCCGCGGGCCGCAATTGGCGTCATGCCATAAACGTTGAGCGTCGAAAACGCTACGATCCGGCTGTCGCGATATCTTTGACAAACCACACCTGGAAGATAGCTGTTGTGCGCCCAGGTCGTCGATTCGTCGCCGGTGGAACCGAATTTTCTGCCCGCCATGTAAACGACATTGGCCGCCTCCGGCAAACCGGCCACCTGATCTGGGTCGAGCAAATCACAGCGAAGGGGCTCGATGCCAAATGCCTCCAAGTCTGCAGGATTTTCGCTGGAAAAGCGCGATACGCCTATGATGCGGCGTGGTGTGCCGGCCAGGTCCGAGGCTCGCTTCGCCATCCGCGCCAGCGTCGGCCCCATCTTGCCGCCTACGCCCAAAAAGATAATGTCGCCCTCGAGGCGGGCCATCGTGGCCACCACTTCCGCAGTAGGCTCGCTCAATCGACTTTCGAGATCGCTTTCGTTCTCGATCATGCAACCGTCACCACCTTCTGGCGTCCTCATCGATCGGCGCCGTGCATCAGCTTGCGGATTTGACCGATGAGGCAGACCAAAACAAGCGTGCCAGTCCCAAGCACAATCGCCGCCGTTACGAAATAGGAAACCGGCGCCCACACGCCCCAGCGCTCCCCCCATGCTCCGCCGAGGAAGTTGCCGAAGGAGAATGTCAGCAGCCATACGCTCATTAACATGGTCGCAAACCGCGGCGGCGCCAATTGCGAGACCATGGAAAGCCCGATCGGCGAAAGGCACAACTCACCCAACGTCGCCAGCAGGAAGAAACCGAGCAGCCAGGTGGGACTGATCCGGTGGGAGTTGCTTTTTATCATGAGGTCATCCAAGCTGGAGCGAAGGTCTGGATCGCCGGCGGCAACTTTCAAGCCACGCATATCTTTCTCTTCCAGCACGATCCTCGAAGTCAGCAGGCGGTCGCCTGGGCTAAAACTAATTTCCTTGTTGCCGGCGGGTTTGCCGAGCCCGGCAAAACGAAGATCGAGGCCGGGCGGCACGCTATCCAGTGGGATCATGATCCTCCATCCGGGCGATCCGGCGCCCGCTTCTTCGGTGCGTTTCCGCAGCTCTTCAATTTTCGCCACGAAGTCCGCGGGCGCGGTGTCGCCGACAATTTCATCGCGAACCAAATCCGGAAGAACTCCGATCACCCAAATCTTCTTGCTGGACAAATCGCAATACAAGCAGCCCGCCGCATAAGGCAGTGGATCACCTAATGCCTGTGCCCGGCACAACTGGCGTTGCGCATTGACGACGAGTGAAGGCGGCAGGCTGGCGCCTCGATAGGGCACGCTGGTTTGCACAGCTTCCCGAACGGCTCCGCCGGCCATCAGCCCAAACGCCAATGCCATGAGCAACAGCCCCAGCGCCATTTTCGTGGGAATCGATGGATTGAGCCCGCGGCGGCCGAGCCAGGTCCACAAGATGGCCATGAGCGGAGCCAGCAGCATGATCAGAAGAGGATTGATCGACTGAAACCAGGCCGTCGGCACCGGGTTCCAGCACGAACCCCACCATTCCTTCCAGCCTTGAGGCTCGCCGGTTTCTTTGGCGGGCAGCCTGCGAAACATATTTCCCAACCGTTCCCACCACCCCGGTGAGGACGCCGGCTCTTCACCAGATTCGTCCATCACGGCGGTTTCAGGATAGAGGTCAACTTCTGGTGCAGGCTGAGTCAAGTAGCGATTAGTATTTTGCTCGGCCCAAAGATTGATGGCGTTTCCGGATTGGCCTGAACCGGCCCAAAACAAGATGGCGAACGCCGCGAGCAGCAGGATGGCAAGCACCTGATCGCGCGCTTTCTGGCGCACGGCGTGGGCAATCCCGGCGACCACCAAAGCGCAAATGGCAGCTAGCTCGAGCGCCAGAACCGTATCCCAACTGATCCATGCGGCCAGGGCAAGCAAAGGAGAACCCACACCTAAAATGCAGCCCAGCATGCCGAGCAGGCCAGGAGCCCATCGATTGAGCAGCGACTCGGCCATGGGCGCTTCGGGACCTGATTCTTCGGCTCTTGACTTGGATTCTTCGGAGAGGGGACTTCCCGATTTTTGATCCAGCTCGACCACCCAACGAAGCCCGATCAAGTAAGTCACCAGCGCCAAGGTCATGCCGAAGCCGGCCAGAGCAAAGCCCGAGTGGTAGCGGCCGCGGGTGTTATCGACGAGCCAGCCACACAGGATGGGTGAAGCAAAGGCACCCAGATTGATGCCCATATAAAAAAGCGTGTAACCCGCATCGCGTCGCGGATCGTGAGGGGGATAGAGGAGCCCCACTTGGGTGGTCAACGGCGGCGTGAGCAATCCAAAGCCGACAACCAGAATGATGAGCGCGGAATAAAGCGCAGGACAGGGCCGTGAAAGTCATCAGAAAGTGCCCTATCGCCATAAGCGTAGCGCCGATGACCACAGCCCGCTTGTTGCCCAATACGCGGTCGGCAAGATAGCCGCCCAAGAGGGGTGTGAAATAAATGAGACTCGTGTACCACTTGAAAACGGTGGCCGCTTCGCTGGACGGCAGCTTCATGTACTTGTTGAGATAGATGATGAGCAATGCCAGCATGCCGAAATAGCTGAACCGCTCCCACATTTGGGTGAGAAAAAGAACGTATAAACCCAACGGGTGTCCCAAAAACGTCCTCTGCGGACTCGCGGGGAGACTATTGACTTGGTTGGCCAAGAATCCAATACCTCGAGCGTTTTGCGAGCAAACCCACCTGGTGGCCGGAGAGTACCGGGCGAAAGCACAGGGGCCGAATGGTTAGCGAAACTGCAACTTGCTGACTACATTCGAAAAACGGATGAAGCGGGCCGGCCTGGAGCCCTGGGCTGGGCTATTCTACAACCTGCCGGATATCAGCGACAAAGCGGTCCTCGCGAAGATATAGAGAAACCTGCCCGGCCGGGAAGGTTGGTGGGCCATGTCTAGTGCCGAAGAGTTTCGAGCGACAGCCCGTCTACCACCTGAATCAGTTCTTGTGCCATGGTTTCGAGCTTTTCCACCAGGGGCCGAGCCTTTTCGAGTTGGCCTTGAGCTGCAAGGTCTTCGATGTTGGAAGCTACGCCGCCGGCCACGGTGGAAAAAGCCGAGACCATCCCACAGAGTTTATGAGCCGCTTCGCGAAGCTGAACTGTGTTCGCGTGTCGCGAGGCATCCTGAATTGCCTTTATTTGATCTGGCAGGCCAGCGCAAAATGCCTGGCAAATCTTCTCCAGGATAACCGCATCGCCTCCGCAGGCGGCCAAGAGCACACGCGCATCCAGAAGGGATGAAGGATGAAGGACGGCGCCCAAGGATGACGGATGAGGGATGAAGGATGAGCCGGACGGAGGCGCCTTTTCCTTTTCATCCTTCCTCCTTCCTCCTTCATCCTTGGACATGACCCTGTCAATCGCCGCCCACAGATCCGGAACCTGAATCGGCTTGGCAAGGAAATCGTCCATCCCGGCGGCAAGGCACCGCTCGCGATCTTCTTTCCGCGAACGCGCGGTCAGGGCAATGACGGGCAAATGCCCACCCGAGGAACGCTCGCACTCTCGGATTGTCTGGATGACCTGGAACCCGTCCAGTTCAGGCATGTGGACGTCCAGAAGCAGCAGGTCGTAACCAGAGGACAGAGGTCGGAGGTCAGAAGACAGAGGTCGGAGGTCAGAAGGCAGAGGCCGGAGGTCAGAAGACAGAGGTCGGAGGTCAGAAGGCAGAGGCCGGAGGTCAGAAGGCAGAGGCCGGAGGTCAGGCCTCGAAGGTGAAGGGTCTTCAGCGCTCTGATTTCTGCTTTCTGCTTTCTGACCTCCGACCTCTGACTTCTGATTTCTGATCTCCGAGGCCAAGCAGGGACAACGCCTTCCGCCCGTCACTCGCCAGGCGCACACTGTGGCCGCGTCGCACTAGGAGTTGCTCCAGAAGCTGCGCGTTGAAATCGTTGTCCTCGGCCACAAGAACGTGCAACTGCCTGGAAGTGGACAGGGAAACCGATGAAGAGTCGAACCCCTGCTCCTTGTCTCCTTGTCTCCTTGTCTCCGTGTCCTTCGAGAAGCGGTTCATCACGCGATAGATCGTGTCGAGCAGCTCGTCCTGCTGGGCCGGCTTGACCAGATGAGCGTCGATCTGCAACTCGCGAAGCTGGGCCAAGTTGCTTGGCATGTCTCCCGAAGTCAACAGGATGATGCGGCGTAGTGGACAGCTCGGGCCGCTTGCGAATCTTGGCTGCCAGCACCAGCCCGTCCGTGTCCGGCATGCGGGCGTCAAGCAACACCAATGGGTAGGGACGGCCCCTTGCGACCGCGCCCCAAAGCGTGTCCATCGCTGCCACGCCGTCGTTCACCGCTACCGGATCCATCTGCCAGTTGCGCAACCACTCTTCCAGGATACGGCAGTTGGTAACGTTGTCGTCTATGACGAGCACCGGCAAGTTGTAGAGCTGGACCGGCGACCTGTGCGCCGACTAGCTCCGGGGGATGAGGCTGGCGTCCAAATTTTGCCGTGAATGTGAAAGTGCTGCCCCGGCTCGGTTCACTCTCCACGCTGATCGTGCCGCCCATCAAGTTCACCAGTTGAGCGGCGATGGTCAAGCCCAGGCCGGTGCCGCCATACTTGCGGCGTGGTCGAGGTGTCCTCCTGTTCGAAGGCACGAAAGATCTTTGCCTGCTTGTCGCGCGGGATGCCGATACCGGTGTCGCGCACTTCGAAAGACAACGAGACTGGTTGGGGGGTAGACACGGAGAGGGGTAGACACGGAGAGGGGGAGACAAGGAGACAAGGAGACAAGGAGACCCCGGCAGGGTCGATCTCTGTCTCCCCGTCTGCGTTTCTCGCTGTTTCCTCCTCCTCGTCTCTCCTTGTCTCCTTGTCTCCTTGTCCCCTTGTCTCCTTGTCTCCTTGTCCCCTTGTCTCCTTGTCTCCTTGTCCCCTTGTCTCCTTGTCTCCTTGTCCCCTTGTCTCCTTGTCTCCTTGTCCCCTTGTCTCCTTGTCTGCGTTTTCGGTCTCCTTGTCCATCGACACCCGTACGACTACCTCGCCCGCTTCAGTGAACTTGATGGCATTGCCCACCAAGTTGAGCAGCACCTGACGCAGTCGGCCGGCATCGCCGACTAGGGCGTCGGGCACATCGGGCTGTACTTGGCTGACCAGCTCCAAGCCCTTCTTGTGTGCCCGCATGGCCAGCGTTCGCAAGGCGTCGCCCAGGGCCGACCGCAACCCGAAGTCGGCTGGGTCCAGCTCCAGTTTGCCAGCCTCGATCTTGGAGAAGTCGAGCAGGTCGTTGATGATGCTCAACAGGTTGTCGGCCGCGGCCTTGACGGTTTTCAGGGATTGGCGCTGGTCATCGGATAGCGATGTGGCGAGAACCAGGTCCGTCATACCCAGGATGGCGTTCATGGGCGTGCGGATCTCGTGGCTGACGTTGGCCAGAAAATCGTCCTTGGCCCGGTTCGCCGCCTCCGCCATCTCCTTGGCCCGCCGCAGCTCCGCGTCCAGCCGCCTGCGCTCCGAGATGTCCTGGATCACCGCGATGACGTAAGCAGGCTGGCCCGCCGCGCCCCGCTGGAGCGACGTGAACAGCTCCACCCAGACGGGCGAGCCGTCGTTTCGGAGGTAGCGCTTTTCGTGCTCCACGACGGCTCGCTCGCCCCGCATCAGCGTCGCGAGCAAGCCGAGGCTGGCGGTCAGGTCGTCGGGATGTGTAATTTCCTGGAAGGTCCTCTGGAGCAGCTCCGCACGGGGGCGGCAGATAATTTCGCAGAACTTCTCGTTGACGCGCAGCAACCGGCCCGTGAGGTCCGTGTGGGCAATGCCGACGCCAGCGTTCTCGAACGTGCCGCGGAACCGCTCCTCGCTTTCCCGCAACGCCTCCTCGGTCCGCCGGAGGTCAGTGATATCGGTGCAGGTCCCAAACCATTTGACGATGTTTCCATCGCTGTCGCGGATCGGCACGCCGCGCGTCTTGAACCAACGGTACTCACCATCCGTACGGCGGACGCGGTATTCCACGTCATAGGGGCCGCGTCCCGCTACCGAGTTCGTCCAGAGCTGCCGGGTCGGTTCCCGATCGTCCGGATGCAGTGTTTCCATCCACCGCCAGCAGAGCAGCCGATCCTCCGGAACCCCTGTGTGTTGCGTCCACTGCATGCTGAAATAATCGCACGCGCCGTCGGGCCTGGCGATCCAAACCAGCTGCGGCAGGGCCTCGGTCAGATTCCGCCAACGTTGCTCGCTCTCCCGCAGCTCCGCCTCCAACCGTTTGCGTTGGGAGATGTCTTGGAGAATACCGATGGTGTGCAAGGGGCGACCCAGTGCGTCGCGTTGGAGCGAGACGGAAATGTGGATCCAGATAAGTGATCCATCTTTGCGGATATCGCGTTTCTCTTCCGTATAAGAGGTTATCTCACCTTTTATGAGTCGGCCGAGTTTCTCCAGGGTGGGAGCAATATCATCGGGGTGCGTCACGTCCTTGATGGCCATGCCGAGCAGTTCCTCACGAGAAAAGCCGACAATATCGCAATACCTCTGGTTGACGCGTAGGAAGCGGCCTTGAACGTTACCGTGGATGATGCCGACCGCGGCGTTCTCAAATGTGCCGCGGAACCGCTCCTCGCTTTCGCGACGCTCGGTCGTGTCACGGAAGACCAGGACAACACCGGTGATGTCGCCGCCGTCACCAATGATGGGCGTCGCCGGAGTCGTCAATGGGCAACTCACGGCCGTCCCGGGCAAGCAGAAGCGTATGATTGGCCAACCCAACGAAGTACCCATGCGGAGTACCTTGGCCCCGGGATCCTCGACCGGTTGACGGGTCTCCTCGTTGACAATGTGGAATACTTCGCTAAGCGAATGTCCAGTGGCATCAACAAGGGGCCAGCCGGTCAGCTCTTCCGCGACCGGATTCAGGAAAGTCACCCGAGCCTGGTTATCGGTCGCGATGACGGCGTCGCCGATGCTCGAAAGCGTCACCGCGTAGCGGCGCTCGCTGGCCACGACGCTGGACCGGGAGCGGTGCAGGGCTTCACACACGCCGCTCAGAAATGTGCCAACCAGTACGAAGATGAGTATGGCAAGCAGATCCTCCGGGGTTTGGATCCTGAGGTCGTAGAGCGGTTCGACGAAAAGGTAATCGACGGCCACGGCGCTGAGAACGGTGGCCAGCATCCCAGGCCGGAAGCCGCCGAAGTACGCGGCAATCATGACCGCCGGGCAGAAGGTTAGGTATACGGCTTTGCCGCCCATCACCGGTTGAAGGAAGTACGCCCGCATCAGGAGCGAGGCCGCTACAGCCAGCACGGCCACGCCATAGGCAACCAGTCGGCGCGTGATCTTTCGTTCATGCTAGTTCGCTTGCGATTGTGGAAGGCGTTTGGCCAGACTTCGTCGCACTCGCCCTATGCGAATCGCGTTCCAGTCTGTTGTCAAGTGCAGCGTGTCGGCTGGACACGCCGAGTCGTCGTCCCGACAATGAGCTTGCCAACTTGTCTTTCGCTGGCCTACCCAGGTGGAGCCGACCATGGCCCATGTGTTGCTCATCGACGACGACCCGGTCCTGATCCCGGAGCAGGTGCGGCAGGCGTTTCCCGCCCCCCGTTACCGGGTCGAGGTGGCCAGCACCGGCGCCGAAGGGATCCACGAATCGGTGCCAGCACCTCCCGATGTCATTCTGCTCGACCTGCGCCTGCCCGACCAGTCCGGGCTCGAGGTCTACCAGCAGATCCGCCGCATCGACGCGCGGATCCCGGTCATCTTCGTCACCATGGCCAAGACGGCGGATGCGGCCATCGAAGCGATGAAGCAGGGCGCCTACGACTACCTGTTCAAGCCGCTCGACCTGCATCAGCTGCGGCGCGTGGTCGGCGAAGCGCTGGAAGTGGCCCGGCGCATGCGCGAGCCGGCCGTGGTCGCCGAGACCGCGGCCGACCCTGACGTGGATGGCGCCATCGTCGGCTCGCTGCCCCGCCATGCGCGAGGTCTACAAGGCCATTGGCCGCGTCGCCGCTCAGAACGTGCCGGTGCTGATCACCGGCGAGAGCGGCACCGGCAAGGAGCTGGTCGCCCGGGCCATCTACCAGCACGGCCCGCGAGCCAAGGCGCCGTTTCTGGCCCTGAACTGCGCCGCCATTCCGGAGACATCTGCTGGAGAGCGAGCTGTTCGGCCACGAGAAGGGCGCCTTCACCGGCGCCGACCGCCGCCGCATCGGCAAATTCGAGCAGTGCCACGGCGGCACCCTGTTCCTCGACGAGATCGGCGACATGCCGCTGGCCTTGCAGGCCAAGATCCTGCGCTTGCTGCAGGAACAGTCGTTCGAGCGCGTCGGCGGCAACGAGACCATCCGCACCGACGTGCGGCTGATCGCGGCCACCCACCGCGACCTGAAGGCGTGGTCGGCCGAGGGCAAGTTCCGGCCGGACCTGTATTACCGGCTGGGCGTCTTCACCATCCATCTGCCGCCGTGCGCGAACGGGGCGACGACTTGCCGATGCTGGTGCAGCACTACTTGCGGCGCTTCAGCCGCGAACTTGGACGCGAGGTTCGCGAAGTCGACCCCGGAGACGCTGGAGCGGCTGCGGCATTACCCCTGGCCGGGCAACATCCGCGAGCTGCAGAGCGTCCTGAAGCAGGCCTTGCTGCAGGCCAGTGGCACCATCCTGCTTCCAGCCTTCCTGCCCGAACTCTCCGGCAGCCCCAGTGAATCCGATCCTGCGGTGCCGCCGGGGCAGACCTCGATCTGGAAGCGTTCATTCGCCAACGGCTCAGCCCGATACCCAGGATCTCTACGCGGACACGCACCGCCATGTGGACCGGCTTTTGCTGCCCTCGTCATGGAGTATACTGGAGGCGAATCAACACCAGGCGGCCCGCATGCTGGGAATCGCCCGGCAAACCCTGCGCCAGAAACTTCGCGACCTGGGGCTGCATGTCATGCACTCTGTTGAAGCCGAGCAGGAGAACCTGTCTTAGCATTCCGTGAAAGAATAACTTGAACACTGACACATAACTGTCAGATGGGAACCCGAAGCGTAAGCGAGGCATTTTGCCCGGCCTTCGCTAACGATTTTTGAAGTTGCGTTGTCGGTTGGCGAGACCAGAATCCCTCAGTAGACCCCTGCCGGCTTGTCCGGCAGGTGATCAGTTCGCCCGCTAGAATCTTCAAATGCACATCCTTCTGCGACCCCTGCCGGCTCGCCCGGCAGGTGAAGGAGTTCCCCGGGCTAATATTCAGCGAGTGAACTTTCTCCCGCCGGACGAGCCGGCAGGGGCCGGAGAAAACGATCATCGGTCCCCCCTTAGCTGCCGAACTTATTCACCTGCCGGGCAAGCCAGCAGGGGTCCGAGAAAGATTCAGCTGTCTGGAATCGGAAAAAGCTTAACTTCAAAAGTAACGCTTCGGGTTCCCATCGTCGGCCTGATTGAGCCTTTTATTTCTTGCGGGTACTTCGCTTGGCCCTGCTGTTTGGCCGCCGGATCCAGAATCAATTGTCACCGGGGGCATCCGATATTTCCGAAAATTGCCCGCCACGACAGCCTCCCGCCGTCAAAAGCCACCCAGGTCTCGTCTGATGATCCGGCTGACGGGACCTGTCTTTCTGTGACCTCGACCCAGGAACCATCGCTGACCCCAACATGGACCGGGGTCCGCACGGCCTTGCCGTTCACCACGAGGTAGCAGTACGTCTGGTTGCCGATGCGGGTGATGGTTGCCAGGGGCAAGGCCCGGGACCTGGGGGGCTCGATGAGTACCGACCCATAAGCGTACATGCCAGGAATGAACGCCGCCTTCGGATTGGGCAGATCGATCTTGGCCAAAAGAGTGCGGCTGGTGCTGTTGAGCGCCCGAGGAAGTGCGGGTTACCCGGGCCGGGAACTGGTCCCGGCCGCGCAGGGACTCGGACTCGGGCCTTTGCGCCCTGGGGCGACGTAGGCCGCGTCCGCTTCCGGAACGCCGACGACGAACAGCACCGGGTCGATGCGGTTGAGCACATACAGCGGCGTGGA
>CAVVHZ010000032.1:0-126562 GCA_963748025.1 uncultured Gemmataceae bacterium | reverse complement strand
ATGTATTGCTCCCCATCACCGCGCCGGCCTTGGTCTCGCCGCTGTCGTGGTCCATCTGCCGGGCCAAGCCGAAATCGGTGATCTTGGGTGTCCCATCGGCCGTCAACAAAATATTGGCAGGCTTCAAGTCGCGATGCACGACGTTGCGGCTATGCGCCAGTTGCATGGCCCGGGCCAGCGTTTCCACGAGCTTCGCCGCATTACGGGCCGGCATCGGCTTGCCGTCGAGCGTGTCGGCAAGGGTGCCTCCCTCGACGAATTCCAACGCGAAGTAAGGATGCCCATCCGCCTCGCCGACTTCGTGGATCTGGACGATGTTCGGATGCTGCAACCGGGCCGCCGCCTCGGCCTCGATGCGAAAGCGAGCCAACTCTTCCGGCCCGGCATGGCCGCCGGCGAGCACCATCTTGAGGGCCACAGTGCGCTTCAGGGTCAGATGGCGAGCCTTGTAAACGACGCCCATGCCGCCGCGGCCGAGAACCTCCTCGATCTCGTACCCCGGCACCGAAACAGTCGCCGGTATGCTTTCCGGTGCCGCACCATCGCCGGGCAGATAGAGGCCGATCTTCTTGGGCGACGGGGTTTCTTGCCAGGCTTTGCGTATTTCCTCGTAGATTTGTTCGACGTCTTCGAGTCGATCGGGAAAACGGGCTTGAAATTCGGCTATTTGGGGCGGGGAATCAGTTCCCAGGCGCCACTCCAATTCGATCGCGAGAAGTTCCCGGAAAAGGGGGGTGACGGGGTCATCACTCGACACTACGAGGAGCCTCCAAAACTGGCTGCTTCAGGCCGAGGTTGAAGCAGCCGCGCGAGCTGAGCGATTAAAGTATACGGATTTCCTCCTGGGTTAGGGGCATTTTAGCAGGTAGCCGGTGGTGCCTTGCGAGTTCTTTTCTCTGACGATTCCTATCTGATTTATCGACTGAACTGCACGAATGGCAATAAATTGCGTTGCAGCGCGATTTGCGGCAGCTGACTTGGTTCAGACGAGGGCAACACCTAGGGCGGCCGGGAGCGCAACCAATTCCGAACGCAAGTCTATGTGGCCAGGGCGGTTAATGGATTGCATTGCGCTATCTGCACACACGCTCCCGGGCGGATGTCGCAGGGACTGGCTGCTTTTGAACCCGATCCGGAAGCTAGCAACTCAGATTTTCGAAAAAGACGTCCCACAGGGGAAAATGTCAAACGAAGCATTGCGCGATTTGACGTAAGTCTTTATGCCATAAGGCAGAAAGCAGGACTTGAATCTGCACGCACCAACCGAATGGTTTCGAGGGCTCCTATTGCCCCGCGAGGCGGCGCTTGGCATACTGCGACCGTCACGGGCTCGTGGGGCCATGACTAAGAAAGCCGGGAAGCCATCATGAAAACCTTGTTTTCCCTGACAAATTGTCTGATTCAGCTCCTGTTTATAACTCCTGGGGAAATTCGGACTACATCTCGAACCAATTTCTTGCGTGGATCACAATGCCGACCTATACTTCTTGTGTACAGTTTGCGGCGGTTGTGGCAACTTGGGTCGCGGTGAGTCCAGCACCGGTTTTCTTGTTTGCCGGGTTTCGAGATAAGGCAGGTCTTTGGCGGGTCAGCCGCCAGGGCCTAAGGTTTAAGCTCCCACGTCCCTTTTTCTTGCCTTTCTCGGACCAATCATGTCGATAACGCCCAAGGCTGGCGGTTAGTCACCGTGCGGCATCGGGTTTGCGTGTTTTCCCGTTTGGCGGGCCTGTGTCTAAACCACGGCGGCCCCGGAATAGGGCCCGCGCCCACTCAATGAATGAGATCTAAATCATGTCACACAATCAACATCTGACGGCCATTTCTGAGAATGTTCTCGATGCGATGGGAGTCTTTTGGTCACGCGTCCGTTCCAAGAAAAGTCATCGTTCTCCTGCAATTGCTAAAGTAAGCAGCCATCCGAACCGACGTCTTCTCGCCGAACCACTCGAAAACCGCGTTTTGCTCTCTGTAGGCGGCGGCTTCAGTGGGGCCGGCATTCTGGGCCAGTATTACAACAACACAACATTTTCAGGCACTCCCGCCTTCATGCTGCACTGATGTCGCCATCATTTTAACCGGGGTACCACGGATGCCCCCGGCGGCTCTACTTCCCCCGGCTTTTCGAGCATCGGCACCACCAACTATTCGGTTCTCTGGACCGGGCAGGTGATACCAAAATACTCACAAACCTACACTTTTACCGCGACTACCAACGGCGACGTCCAACTTTACATACAAGCCGCTGGCTCCTCCACTTGGACTACGCTGGTCAACCAAACGCCGCCCAACAAAGTGCCAGCAACTACTCCGGCACTTACACGTTAACCGCCGGCTCCTCTTATAACATCAAAATGATGTTACGTCGAAACCACCGGCTCGGCTACCGCCATCCTCCAATGGGCAAGTCCGTCCACGGCTGCAAGAGATCATCGAACCGGTCGTCCAGACCGGTGTCAACGGCGCTACGGCAGTGGATTACGACGCCGGCGTCATGTTTGCCGACGCCATGAAACGGCGCGCATCGGTCGCTCAGCCTCTAGCGGTAATCCTAATCCCCCTCGACGCTCATGGATGGCCAACGAGCGACGGTAGCTTCTACGTCTGGGCTGGCCAACCCACCGATACCAGCGGCACCTACACCATGAGCTTTACCGGTCAGGCGACCGTCGAGATCGGTCATGGATCCGATAACGGTAATCTCCGACGTCTATAACAGCTCTACCAACACTACCACCATCGTCTTCGACGATACCGTCGCTATCGGTTCTGTTTCGATGCAGCACTCTGGGGATTACCCTAACGAATACCAAGCGTCTGCCCACTGATACTACCGCCACCGGCATCACTAACATCAAGATCATGCGCCCCATCAGCCCGGGGGCATCCACCAGCTATCCGCCCACCACGCTCTTCACCACCGCCTACAAGAATTTGGTCTCCCAGTTCACCGTCATTCGCTTCATGGATTACCTCGCCACCAACAGCGCCCGAAGGCTATCCTGGCGGTAACGCCACGGTGAACTGGAGCGACGCCCTTTCGCCGAGTTTTTCTACCCAGGCCGGCCTTAACGGCGGCTACCAGGGCGGGGTGGAGCAGTCGAATTTGCCGTCGAGTTGTGCAACGAAACCGACCGCGACCTCTGGTTCAATATCCCGCTCCAGGCCAGCGATCAATATGTCACCAATCTAGCCGAGGGCCTCAAATTTGGGTTCGACGCCAATGGCAACCCCTACTCGTCCGCCACGGCCAACCCTGTCTACCCGCCATTGAATCCCAACCTTAAGGCTTACTTGGAACTGTCCAACGAGGTCTGGAACGAAGGCTTCTATCAGAGCGCGCTAGCCCAACAAATCGCCGTCGCCGCCGTCACCAATAACACCGCCATCGGCCAGATCATCAATTACGACGGCATCGGCACCGGCAACCCCACCGTGCTGGCCGAGCGTTGGCAGATCTTGCGCACGCAACAGATCAGCAACGATTTTCGTGCCGTCTGGGGCAATGCCGGCATGATGAGCACCATCCGCCCCATCTTTCAGTACCAGTACGACAACGCTCAACGATTCCGCGGCAGATCCGTTGCAGTTCCTCGACAACTATTTCAACAACACCGATGGCAACCACGTCGCCACCCCCGAGCCCGTCAATTACTACCTTTTTGCTGCCGGCGGCGGCTGGTACAACAGTGTCAACAATTCCTCGGGGCTTGGCGGCGTGATCGTCGTGAACTTCAGCTTCGAAACTCCCACCTTGCAAGGTTCCAGCTACCAGGCTGACCCCGCCGGAGCAGCCTGGACCTTCAGCGGCACCGCCGGAATCGTCAGCAACAACACCAACTCTGACTCCAGCCTCAACCGCTGTCAAGCTGCCCTCTTCAGCCTCCAGCAAGTAACGCCACCTTCCAGGGCGAAGAATTCACCGTAGGTTCCCAGAACATTTACCTCTACGAGATTGGCCGCTATGTAGCCCCGGCAACAGCGGCACCCATTCCGTGTTTCTTTTCGACGCCAACCATAACCAGCTAGCCACTGGCAGCGTAGATTTGGCCGGTCAACCGGCTGGACAGTATGCCTATGTCAGTGTCGGACCGATCGAGCTTTTGGCCGGTCAGTCCTATTACCTTCTAAGCATGGAGGCCACCTGGACCGGCAACGACCTAGTATTACAGCCAGAGCACTACCCAGACCACTACCTCCGCCATCACTATCAATAATGCCGAATCCATTAACATGAGTAGTAGCCTGGTGGGACTACGTCCGGGTGGACTTGGGCCACGGGTACCGGCGGCAATCATGTGGCCGGACCTGTCAATTTCCTTTACGCCACGGCTTCCATCGGCACCCTTGGGTACCCGCCACTCGCGAAGACGCCAAGCAGTCGGCTTATATTCAAGGCTCCGGTAAAATAAGCCAAAGCATCACTTTCCCGGCAGGCGTCTCGGGCGTGACGTTCTACGCAGCTCAGGGCGTCACCGGCTCCGAGAGCTTCACTGTTCTCCATCGACGGCGTCGTCCTGGATTATGCCACTTGGGGGTTAGTGCCGTTCACCCCGGGAAGTACTTATTACACTTCCTATACAACTGCCACCGACGTGAATCATCACTGCCGGAATCCACACGCTGACCTTCCAGGGCTCCGGCAATGGCACGGTTTTCTTGGACGACATCCAGGTCCAAAGTGTCGCCGCCATGTACGCCTCCGGCGTGCAGAGCATTACCTCCACGGTCCGTGCCGAAGTGGACTGGGATATGGCCTTCGGCCTGCAAACCGTCGGCTATGAGGGAGGATTCGACGTTGGCGGCGACAATCCATCTGCCGTCGATTTCGCTGCCAATGTCGATCCACAAGCCCAGCAGGCCACGCTTGCCACCATTGACGAGTACCTGCAAGCGGGCGGCAATCTGCCCGTCGTCTTCAACGCCGCGGGGGACGCCTACGCGGTGGCCGCTTCCACAACTTTTGGTATCAACAACGTCTATGACCAGAACACGCCCAAATTGGCTGCCTACCAGACAGTAATGAGTGCGCCTCCTATCGCCAATAACAACAGCGACCTGGTGCCGGGCGTATTGACCGCCGCCAACATGAGTCTGTACATGTCTGACAGTTCAGGGAATCTCTACGCCGACTCTGGCGGCGGGCTCTATAAGAACAGTGGCTGGTTGAGTTGGAATATCGATGTTACATTTCGCAGGTACCTACACCATCACCAGCGTTACGACCGGCTGCCGGCGGCAGCTACGTTCTGCTGCTTAACGAAGTCCAGATCGCCAGCGGCAGTTCCGGCGGCAATGTTGTGGGCTCGCATCACCCTCAGCCCGGGCTACTATGACTTCAAGATCCGCAGCACCAGCAACACGGCATTCCAGGTCAATCGCGTTACGGTCGCTCTAAATAGCGCTCCGGCCGCTCCTACACTCAATTCCGCGAATTTCAGCAACGGTCAGATTTCCCTGACCTGGTCTGCAGTGACTGGCGGCCACAGGCTATATCATCGACTACGGGAATGCTACGGGAATCTACACCCAGTCCGTCAACGTCGGTAAGGTTACGAGCCACGACATTGTCCGGCCTGAATACAACCAATGTCTATTATTTGGCCGTTCAAGCCTACAATTCTTCCTGGTGGTCCCAGCCTCTACTCCAATGAAATCCGCACCGCGACCCCCTCGACGAACCCGGAAACAGATCTGACCTTCGAAACCCTTACTATTCGGCGCTTCGCAAACTGCCTGGGACATCAGCGGCTTATACCATCCAAGGAATTGGCGACACGCGGCAATGCTACAGGTCCAGGGCCCCAACGCCACGAACTACACCGCGGCAATCCCTGGCCAGGTAGTTGGCCCTCGCAAGTCCTGTTCGGGACCAATTGGGGGGCCACGCAAACCATCACCCAGGATGGCTGGCGGCACCTTCGATCTGGATGCCATCGATCTGGATGCCTACGCCATCGACTCGCCTGCAATTACGGAAAACGCCGTCATCACCGGTCACCGACAGTTCCGGCGCCACCTTTAGCACGGTCGTCAACTTTCCCACCTGGACCAATGGCCATGCCAGCATCACCGTGACTCTCGACTGGTCACAGAGTCGCGCAAGTCAACATCGCCTGGTTCGACGGCAGCAACGGGCCGGCGGAGACCGGCGCCATCGACAACATCATCATTGACGATGCGGCCGCGCTATCCCGGGCCCGGATCCCGGGCGCCCCGAGCGTGGTTCTGCGAACTCCGGCAATGGTAGAATTCCCCGGCCAGTATTGTCAGTTCTCCGCCTGTTGTCCCGCTTCCTGGCGCTTCCGCCGACCCAGCAACCGCCTATGCCGGCTGGCGGATACGAGCACCCCGCCCCTTCCGGCAACACGGATTCTCCATCGACAACAGCACTTCTTCTCCAGCGATCACATTTCGTTGCTGCACTCTATCAGGACCTTCTCCAACGGACCCCCGATCAGGCCGGAGAGAATTATTGGGTGCACCATCCGCCCTCGAACAGGATAGCCTAAGCCAACTCCAGGTCGCTCAAGCGTTCACGGCTTCGACGGAATATCAGGGAGCGCCGTCTGCTCCAGAACCTCTATCTCACCATCCTTGGATCGTCCAGCCGATTCCGACGGGCTTCAGCACTGGGCGGTGAGCTGCACTGGCGAATGGCTAGACCGTGCAAGAAGTGGCGTCGGGCCTCTATGGGTCGGGAGAATACTTGGCCGCCCACGGCGACATCCGCCACGCCGATTCAGTCCTATTACCAAGCTCTTCTTGGCCGCTCCGCTGATCCCGCGGATTCCGGTGGACTCAGAGTACTGGACCAATCAATTGCAACACGGGATCAGCCCTCCACGATTGCCGAAGAGCTGCAAATTAGCCAGGAGGGATGCAGAGACATCTCATCGACGACATCTACCAGAGCGTCGATCAAACCGAGCCCACGGCTGCAGACCTCGATACATGGAC
Source organism: uncultured Gemmataceae bacterium (assembly GCA_963748025.1). GTDB lineage: Bacteria > Planctomycetota > Planctomycetia > Gemmatales > Gemmataceae > CAVVHZ01. Next base: position 119,605 of record CAVVHZ010000032.1, on the reverse strand, counting down.
GACTGGCTGGCAACAAGGAAAGTCCGAGACAGATCTGTTGGTCGCGATGTTGGCCTTGGCAGGCCTTTCCACCGCTACATGAGAAGAGGCTAATTGTATTTCGGAAACATGTCCACTAATGCGTGCCTTCCTTGAAGGGTACAGTCGGACTTAGGCCCATGGTCTGTTCATCGAAATCGGGCCTATTGGCCAATCGTAACAAGGATAGCTGTCGCCTCGAAGCGTCAGTGCTTTATTCGGCGGGTCGTTCACGCAACAGCAAACGCTCAATTTCGACTAGGAGTGATCGAGCAGGGATTCGAAGCGTTTGGCCCAATGGCCGAGAATCTTGAGCCAGCATAAATGAAGAAAGCAGTTGGGCGATCGCAGAGCCGAGCATACGCCGGTCCAAATGTGCGAAGGCCCTGTTGCAACTCCTTGAATGGAAGCCTTTCCTGAGCTATCCCGCGGCTTAGGGACCAGTTCGCCTACAACCTAAGGTCGGATGGCAATAAGAAACCAAGGCCAAACGCATGTAGAGCAGACCCAACTCCGGACCGAGGATACCATTGGATTGCAGAAAGCCCTGCCGCGGCTGGGGCTTCTAGTTGTTGCTTCGCAGTATAAAGGTTGATCCTTAATTTCCTCTTACCTCTCCAACTACACCCCAGTCTTAACGTTTCAGATTGAACCTGTTTTGTTTTTGGTCGGGCCAACAGGGATGCAATAGCAATCAAACCAAGGTCGCCTGGCTCTCTGAATCGCCAACTTCCCCAGCTTATAATTGCTACGCAGCTTACAAAAATTGGCAAGGTCCAAAAAAGTGACAAGTCCATTCTGGAACTGCGAAACTGGTATAACGCAAACGTACTAAGAATGATCAAAATCAGAACCGGCACATTGCCAAACAGAGTCTGCGAAAGCCCGTTCCAAAACGGGTAGATACCCCACAGATATAATAGCTTTCGGCATGCCAAATAGAGTGAGTCAGTTGGGTGCGCCCACATCCATGCAATCGCTCGTTTTTGCAATAAACCAGCCTGTTGAGTATAGGTAAGCCCCTCATCATGGGGTCCTAAATACCCGGTCGCCTCGGGCGGAAGCCATTTGCCGGGACCGACCCACGTAGATCTTCCTTCAGGTGTGACGAATGTAACGGGTGCATCCCTTCCTATCCGCAGGAGCTCAGGATTGAATCCACCTGCTAAGGTCTCTCCCCCATTGCTGCTCAACAAAATGATTGAACCTTCACGGGCCGAAATATAAATGCTCCAGGGCAATACTATAAGAAAACAACCGACCGTAAACCATAAAATCGATAAGAAACGGACACGGCCATGGCCGCTGCGTTGGTAAGCCAAGAAACATGCAAACGGTGCATAGATAAGATACATGGGACGGACATGCATGCAGAGGCCCAAAGTGGGCCGGCGCCAAACCATCGCATGGCTCGCGAATTCCCGCATTCGTTCTTCAATGGGAGGGCAAGCAAGAAACAAGCAAAGACGGAAGTGCCAAAGTTTCACTATAAATCGTCCCACTATAACGTACAAAAAGCGGCCAAATCATTACCTAAATTGCTGCCGTGAAGGCCGTGCAACGCATGCCACGCAACTCCCGATGAACGAGCAAGAACATAAGAGGGGCAACCATGCTAAAGATGAGCGTCACTGCTATTTGGAGAGAAAACAAGTTATCATTGAAAACCATACGCAAGGCCGCGAGAATCGCAGTAAAGCCCACCACGCGGCGTGGATTCATACTGTACTTGCCGGCTTCCATTTCTCCTGCCAAGTGATAGTATTCCCCTTCATCGGCTTCCAATTGTGCTGAATTAATGTTCCTCCGAGTCAACCAGACTGAGCTAACATCCAGTAAGGCGGATCCTACAAAGAAGGAAATACAGATCCAAACAAACTTCCAGCTTTTCTTACCGGTGGGACGTGCGAGTTCGCTCATGAATTCTCCTTCACCCGTACTTGCAATTTGTTAATTAGTCCAAGTGCAGACAGAAATTAATGAAGGACCAATCTCCAGCCGACACCGGGTCTATCGAGTCGTAGGAAGCAAATTTCGATTGTTCATGGAAGTCTTTGCACTCTGATCCTTTCATCAGCCGATTCTTCTCGGAACTGAAAAATAGTGAGCTGTTCGAGCATCCGGAAGCCAAGGCCGATTTTAGGTGTACGCAACTATAACCAAGAAGCTGACGAACGGCAAGCATTTGAACCAATGGGGTCTGTGATAGCGTACACAACATCGTTCGCGTGACATTGTTGGGTCCGGTTGATTGCTATTCCAAATCGGTATCTCTGGCCGAAATATCGGAGGTGTATTTGGAAGAGAACCAGGGACGGCCAAGCAGGAAAAGGCATAACGAGCAAACAGCGATAAAATACCACCTCGGCTTTAGTGCGTGCCCAAGAACCTGGTTAAGCCGCCTTTCCTGTTTGGTTTGGCCGCGTAATTAGCTATACCAGAGACATTTATCGAGATGACAAGGTTCCTCTGCCATCTCCTCTTCGGACTTGCTTTCTTGCTGCTGAGATGTTCATTTGAACTGCGACCAAATCATTCATCGGTTAAACCGATTACCCGTTATTTCGGGACATCAATTTCACTGGCTATCCGGCTTACTTTGCTTTTTGTCGATCTTGCGAGTCTGGGCTTCTCCAGTCTGCCTTCCAAGATCTTGGCCGACTCATCTCCGACTACCCCGTTCGTTATATTCTCCAGGGTCGCGACTGGGGCGAGAGTGCTTTACCTACTGATCTAGGTTCTCGGCAAAAGACTTGGAAGGTTGCTTCAGCCGAACTTTCAAGTCACGAAATGGCGATAATGATTCTGCCCGTTTTTGACATCGATAATCCGAAACAGATTAGCTACGAATGCCTTGTTGATAAAGCCACTTGCCCTGAACGGGAGTTCTTGTTTGGTCTAAGGAAAAAAGCGTTGGCCAGCGGGTAAATCGATCTATTATACTACAGGGGAGGCGATAGCAACAGGCCAGCACCCCGTCAGAACGACCGAGATGTCCCTTCGAGGGGTGGCGGCAGCAGATCTGGCCGGGCGATTCTTTGTAATCCGGTTACGGACCGTATTCCCTGTCTCCACAACATCTGAGATCGAGTCACCCCAATCATCGATTTCCATCGGAGTACTTGTCGATGCTCTCCTCAGTCCACTCGACCAGCAAAACCAATTTTGAATTCGGAGTCGCCAGAACTACTTGCAGAAATCCGCGTTCTAACACCCATCTCGATCGTCGTACCGACGTACAAAGAAGTAGAGAGTTTGCCTCACCTTTTGGATCGAATCCGGCCATTGCGAGAACCCAGGATTTGACCCTCGAACTCATCTTAATGGACGACGGCAGCAACGACGGCAGCGTGGAATTAGTCGAGCAGCGGCCACGACTGGGCGCGGATGGTGGTCCGCGATGGAGAACGTGGCCTCAGCCCGGCAGTTCTTGACGGCATCCGCCAGGTGAACTATCCGGTGGTGGTGGTGATGGACGCCGATCTTAGCCATCCGCCGGAGAAGATTCCGGACATGATTCTGGCCCTGGCCTCCGGCCAGGAGTTCGTGATCGGCTCTCGCTATGTCCCGGGAGGTGGTACCGACGATGAATGGGGATTCTTTCGTTGGCTCAACAGTCGGGTGGCGACTCTTTTAGCCCGACCGTTGACCGACGCCCACGATCCCATGGCCGGGTTCTTCGCCTTCCGACGCTCCGAAATAGATAAAGCTCGCTACCTTAACCCGATCGGCTATAAGATCGGCCTTGAGCTGATCGTCAAGTGCGGACTGGAAAATGTCGGCGAAGTGCCCATCCAATTCATCGACCGTCGCTTCGGTCAGAGCAAACTCAGCTTCAAGGAACAATTGCGTTACCTTCAGCATCTGCGCCGGCTCTATATCTACAAATTTGCCTATATGAGTAGCGCGGTGCAGTTTGCGGCCATCGGTATCAGCGGAGTATTCGTCAACCTGATAATTCTCACGATCCTCGTCCGGCTCGGGGTCTTGCCGCCGATCGCGGTGGCCGTCGGCATTGGCGTGAGCGTCGATCACGAATTTCCTGCTCAACCGTCGCTTTGCTTTTGGCTATGCAAGGTCCGGGCCACTGGCGAAGCAGTTCGTCACTTTCGTGCTGGCCTCGGCGGCGGGAGCAGCAGTCAATTATGGCGTGACCCTGTCCGTCTCGGCGAGTTGGCCCCAATTGCCGATCCAGCTCGCAGCCGCCTGTGGCATCGCGGCCGGAATGGTTCTCAACTACCTGGCCAACCAGTTCATCGTTTTTCGCCGACGCATGGGACATGACTAACGCCACTTTCTCCCAAGGGAGAGGGAGCGAGTGAACATTCCCTCTCCCCTGGTAGCTGGGGCAGTTCGGAAGAGGGTAGCAGAGCCAATTCCTCTCCGGAACGTGCAGTCGCGTCTGACCCCCCAGCCCCCCCTTGCCAAGGGGGGAGAAAAACGGATTTCGCTTGTGAACTCCATAGTTCCGATGCTAGAAGATGAAGATCATTGTTTCCGAACGCGTAAGACCCTCTCGGGACGGGCTATCGACCTTCATTCTTGGCTCGACCAAAACAGTAACTCCGGCATTCACAAAGCTGCCGATTGTTAAGTTCTCGAGTTCAGTCCACTTCCCCGATCGTGCCAGCTCCTGGGCGATTGGCCCGCTGCTCATAGGTGGCACGCCGTGCTTCACTTCTTCGATGACCTCGGCGGCGCGACGCTGGCTTGGCTCGTATCACGATCAAATAAGGCGATTGAATATTGGAGGGCTCGATTTCTTCACTTGCCCCTCTTTACTGTAAATTTCCACGAATCTCTCGATTCCAGTTGGCGCCGCCGTGTACTGCTTTAGTGAAGGCCCAAAATCATATCTTAAAGGGTAATAAACGAATGCAGATGCCGACTCTGAGCCGGGCGAGGGCAAATCGTGAACAATATGACTTCGGCCGGGCCAAGGCGACGAACCAATGCCGCTATTTCTTGGTGTGGGCCGTGAGCAAACTGATTGCCGTGGACGGCCAGCTGAAAATCACCGAACAGGTCCCCTACGAGCAAGATCCCAATCCCAGCCCATGCGATATCGCCGCACGGTTCGGCCCGTGCTCATCCAGCGCCGAAACGAGAAAGAGAGCCAGCCCAGGCAAGATCCAGAGGTTATAGCTAGGGGAGAGTGCATCAAACCCTGATTGAACCAGTTGAGCCGCTGTGACGACTGCCACGCCTGAACCGAGGCAAATGATCAGTCCAGCCGCAACCACTCGTGATTGTGCAGATCGAATCAATCGAGCAATCGCCATAAGAAATGCAATCGCTCCCCCAATTAGGCATAGTCCAACTGCTATGCTCGACACCGCGATGGCAGGATGTGCCACCAACCGATAAACGAGGCGCAGCAACTGGTAGATCTTCCTTCCACCTTCTGGCGCCGTCTTGGGGTCGACATACCGACTGAAGCGAGGACGAACGGCGTCAACGCCGGCGGCAAGCAATGAAAACAACAAGATTGCATAGATCACGCACCACAGGCGTTTTCCCTGTTGGACGGAAATCGCCAGCAGTGCGAGAAATGCGCCGCCACTTAACACCAGGCCATAGAAATGAATGTAAGAAGCTGATAACCCGGCTGCGGTCATTAACCAGACCCATAAATCGCCCCTTCCAGCGCCCGATTCAACGCCCTTACTAGGAAGTAGTAGACCGCCGAGGATGCAAGGAGAAAAAGCGGATAGGCACGAATCTCGACCGCCTGTACAACGACGTTAGGCGACAATGCGAGGAACAAACCGGCTGCGATTGCCGCCACCGAGCCCAAACCCGTGAAGGGCAGCAAAAAAAGTGAGGGCCACTGCGCCCGCTTCGCAGACGACGCCGAACCACCTCATGGCACTTTCGCTCAGTCCAAACACCCGAGACCATAACCAACCAGCCCAATAACTTCCTGGCGGCATGCGGTCATCCTGAACTCCTTCCACCGAGTCAGCACGGCCGGCCAATCGTTCGGTGACTTTGATCGGGTCAAGGGACAACCCATAAAGCTGTGTCGTCTCGTCGATCCACAACGACTGCAGGGGCAAGAAAAGACTAGAGGCGACCATTGCACAAGTAACGCAAAGCACGCATCCGAGCACAGGGCCGAATCTGGCCTTTGAGCCACCAGGGCCACGCTGAGCAGCTTTATCTCTGTTACTAGCGGATGCTTCCACCTTGAGCCCTCGTTAGGATAAAAAGGAACTAATCTAACTTTACGATATTTTGCCTCGTTGTCCGCCAAAATCGCCGTGTTTGAAGGCTCGACAGCTTTCTTGGGCGCAAATTATCGGAACTGAATTGGCCGAATCCGCATCCGGAAAACATCGATCTGGCCGGTGTTCGTCTGCTTCTCCTATCCGAATCCGTCTATTCTGCAGACAGTATCCTGTATCCTTCCACTTCTCTCTTTTCTCATCGACGAGAACCAATAATTGACATGCACAGATCTATATCCTAAGATCATCCGGTTTGCATATTTTCGCCTCGCGGAGACGCTGCTCGAGTCGGTGCGAGTTCCAAATGCCAGCGGGGATATATGTCGACCAAGCCACCACTAATTGTCAATTTTTCATCATCGGGCAGGTTCTTTAGCGGCCACTTCGGCGATAGTCTTCGCTGGAGATTTACAAGCCCACATACGACAGGTATGTGGGCATTGCTTAACCGCATCAATCGACCAAACCTTGCGCCAATCAAGGGAGGCTTCGATACGGGCTGGAGAGCGGTTCGCGACGAAGCATCTCTCGTAATTTCTCATGGTCCGGCGCAACACTTGCAAGCGAATCTTTTCTTCGTCCTCTTGGATATAGAGGGCCACACCTTGCATTTTCGTTCAATTTCGATGTGCTTCCGACTGGGATCCTGAAATACTTCATGCAGTGGCAGTTTCCCAGGATCGACCAATTTGTCGTATTCTCCACGATCGAACGAAGCCTTTACCATTCAGCATTCGGCATGCCGATCGACCGATTAGCTTTTATTCATTGGGGAGTCAACCCCGCGCAGCCTATCCCTGCGGATCGGCCTCTGGTCGCTGGCGATTATGTGTGTGCAATCGGCGGGAACGCCCGCGACTACGCCACCCTTCTTACGGCTATGAGAGCTGTTCCGGAGGTCAAATTAGTAGCGGTCGCCAGGCCCCACAATTTGGCAGGGTTGTCGCCACCACCCAATGTGGAGATTCGTGCTAATATTTCGCTGGGAGAGGCCATGAACATTCTGGCTTTCTTGTGCTTCATGGCCCTGCCTTTGGCAGGAGCGAAGTGCCCTGCGGGCACGTGACTCTTGTCAGCGCGATGCATCTCGGCAAAGCTTTCGTGATCTCCAACTCATCCGGTGTCAAAGACTACGTTCAGCATGGTGAGAACGCAATTGTTTGTGAGGCATTCTCGCCTGACGATGGCTCAGTCATCGCCTTCTCTGGAATGATCGACTACTTTGCGACCAAATCGGAGCCCGAGGTAAGGTTTTCGCGACCAAGTATTGCTCGGAAGCCTCAACGCTGGCATGGTTTACCGATTACCTTAGAAGGAAGGGCCTGTTAAATAATTGACTTTTGAGAAATGTTTCCAATCAGTGCCTTGCTAGGCCACCGATCTGTGCCGAGCATGTTTAGTGGTTGATGGCTAATTTAGGCATTTCACTGCCACCGATTTCCCCTCCGTCACCGCACTATCCATCAATTCCTCCGTATCGCCTGGGGTCGAGCAGGTCGCCAAAAGTCTGATATGGCGTTTTTTCTCGTTCCGAAAACGCCTCTGGCGGCAATTCTGATACTATTCGAGCGGGAGAGGCGAAGCTCGCAGGAAAACCCTGGACTTTGGCTTGGCGGAAGGTTAGGGTTGCTTTTGATGTCTGCAACGTGCCTTAGGAACTAATTTGTCTGAGAGGGGACGGGTAAATTTTTTGGGAGTTTTCGTATGGATCGGGAGCCTTGTGTAGATATTCTAATGGCCTCTTTCAATGGACAGGATTATATTCAAGAACAAATTGATTCCATTACAAACCAGACGTATGGCAACTGGCGCCTTTATATTAGGGATGATGGCTCAACTGATGGCACACTGACACTTTGCAACAAAGCCGCTCAGAGTGATGAGAGGATTTGTGTTATCAATGACAAAATAGATAATCTTGGCTTCAACCGAAATTACTTCAGATTACTGACCTTGTCCACTGGCGCTCTACGTCATGTTCTGTGACCAAGACGATGTCTGGTTACATGAGAAGATTTCCCAGACTCTGAGCAGGGCAATAGAGGCCGATAAACTGGACCCAACTTTGCCTTTGATGGTTCACTGTGACTCTATTGTTACTAATAAAGCGCTTTGCCCAATAGCAGAACAGTTTGTCGGAAGGCGAGCGAAACATTCTGGACTGAGGTCGGTCTTATTGGCAAATCCAGCACAGGGCGCAACGATCATGATCAATGCGAAACTTCGCGATCTGATGCTCTTGCGCACCCCTGGTGCCCTACGACTATCAGGCCAGCTTGTTTGCTGAAGCAACCGGTAAACGATTGTTTATTCCCAAGGCACTGATGATGTATCGGCAGCACGGTGGCAATGCCATCGGAGCGATATCTAATTCTGGCAACCAATCCGACCTGCTTGGCAATCGCTCAAGAATATCAAGAACACTGGCTTCTGGCATTGGTGGCGCATTTGTTGTAACACAAACATTGAATATCGTTAGAGATTACTGGAAACCAGAAGTTCAGAAAGAAATCGATAGGCTGTCAATTCTAACGTCAGCGGGTTTTTCTTTACGCAAGCTGTACTATGCTATCGTGTGCGGGTTCCAGTTCTACCGGCGTAAAGATCGAGTCAATCTTCTCCTTTACGCGCTAGGGCTTCCCAACTTGGGAGATTGATACTGGTAGCCATTCGCGAAGAAGGCTATCGAATTCCGGCCAGATCTGGTCAGCCGGCATCATGGCAAAATCAGGAAGATTAGCGTGCCCCAATGGCAAGTGCTTGCTGCGGTATTCAGGGAGTATTTGGTGCCTTTGCGGAGCAGGTGGAGCGGCTTATATGGACTCGTCCAAGACACCTTATATCCGCCGCGGAATCGTTCAGCGTCATACACCCAGGTCAACACTCGGAAGTTGTTGCAAAGTGCTTGAGTTTTGCGCAATGCGTGCCGGTACACCGACTGCGGTCGCTTCCGGCGGGACGTCGCTAATTACTACGGCGTTGGCTCCGATCTTGGCATTTTCCCCAATCACGATGCCACCGAGGAGTTTCGCTCCAGCCCCCACGTCAACGTGGCCGCCTAGAACTGGCAAACCAACCTTGGGACCACCCATCCCAATTGTGACTTGCTGAAAAATGAGGCAGTTCGGGCCGATCACTGCCTCGGGATGAATGACTATGCCGTTCGGATGCGGGAGCAACAGGCCCCCTCCGATTCGGACACTAAGGGGAATGTCGGCTCCGGTAATGATACTCCAGAAACGGTGCTGGAGCACCCAGTAGCGTTTGAACCAACCGAGCGGAGCAACGCTGACCTTCCACGCCTGGTACCTTCTAATTGATCGAAGGAGCTGACGGCTGGGATCCCAGAATCTTTGACAGCGCTCCCGCTCCCAATCTGGGATCACAGCCGAGATAGTCTTGCTTGTCTCAAATTCGGATCTGGGCATGGTGTTCACTTTTTCATCCAACCGCAGGGCTGTCGTTGTGTTCTACTATTCCGTCAAGTTTTTGCAAAAGGGTCCAATCCCGGCGTCTTTCAGGAGCTGGTGGCGATTCAATTCCAATTTTGGCGCCCTCTAAGCGCGATTTGCATCACTGGACATCCTTTGATTTCACTAGCTTGGCTGAGCCATTAAGATCATCCGATTTGAGACACTGACGCACTACTCGGGCGGGGACATCCAACCGCGGTCGCCCCGTCTGGGATGGAATACCGGATCAAGGAATGCGCGCCAATCACCACATCGGAGCCGATTCTGACTCCCCTCAGGACACTTACCCCGCACCCAACGTCTACGCGATCGCCGATGACCGGAATGGGCATAATCTCACTGCGCCAAACGCGGTGTTGTGCCGGATGCGCACGTCGTCGCCAATGGACCGCGCATGCAAAATCATGCCGCTGTGGTACCAGAAGTGGATTGCCATCGGGCGCCCGCAACTCCTCCAGAAGAAGCTGGCCCATACCTATCCCGGGCGGATTCCGGATGCAATCGCCACGATGCAAGGGCGCAACGAGTTCGTCTTCGCGGGCACGGTCACTCATGGCAGGCCTGACCGCAAGAAATTGCAACGGCAAAAATCCCAAATCAGCCAGGGCGAATCGTCGACAGGCTTACGCTGCAGTACGCTTCGAAGCCGCAGCAGCAAATGCCCACACAACCAGGCCAAATCAGCTAACCTGGCATAGCACCAACCATAATTCTTTTCGAAATATCTCGCCGAGAAGCAAACCAGTAGGCTGGTCTACGTTTGCGCAGCGTTTTCCCGGACTTCATGCCGGTCGCCTGACCGACCAGGTGAACGACGCGGCTCGAGGGGACATACCAACATTCCCAACCCCTCCGCATTGCTTTTAGACAGAAGTCCAATTCTTCGAAATAGAGAAAATAGCCCGGGTCCAGCAAACCAATTTGTTCGAACACCTGCCTACGAACGAGCAGACTAGCCCCTACCAGCCAGTCGGTGCGATGGATGTCGTCACGCACGGGCGGGGCCACCAAGCGTTTGGCTAGCAGACGTGAGCAAATGCCCAGGCGCAAGCCGCCCTCAAATTCGCTGACAATGCCCGGAAAACGGAGAGCGGAGCACTGGGGCGTTCCATCCGGATTTTCCAACCGGCTGCCGGCGAAACCGGCTTGGGGATGATTATCAAGAAAGCTGGCCAGCGCGGCAACCGCGCCAGGAAGCACGACCGTATCCGGATTCAGCAAGAGGAAATAATCAAACGGCGGAGAACTTTGCAAGGCCGGTTCAAGGGCCGCATTATTGCCGGCCGCGAAACCATCATTCTCCGAGCGCCAGGAGCTGCGCCCAGGCATTCCAGCCATTGTCAGCGATCAATTCGGCGATTGCCGTCGCAGAACCATCCTCCGAATTGTTATCGACGATCACGACCTGAAATGCGCTTGTCTGCGGGTTTTCGCGAGCAAGCGAGTTTAGACAGTCGCAGGTCAGAACCGGCGTGCGAAAATTCAGAATGACTATCAGAGTGCGGGACATGAATGGTCAACTCCAAGATCGTGCGGCGCATTCCGATCAACATCGGTCAGAGGAAGCGTTTCGTACTTGGCCACGGCTCGAACGGTTTTTCCGGGTTGGGAGCGGATCGTGGCAGGCGCTTGTCGATTGAGTTCACCAAGGGCCTTCGCATTGACGGCGGAGGGCGGAATCCACCAATCTGCCGTCAGATTTAGGCTGTTGAGCCCACCGGCAATCAGCATGAATAGGGGATTTACCATGCCGTTGGCCAAGTCGTCAATGAGGTAAAGCACGAGCGTCATGGCGAGCACTACAGGAGGCGCGAACAGGGGATGCAACCAGGATGTCGCTGGAAGACGAAGAAAAACGAGAGCCGCGGGCAAGCCAATGACCAAACCCAGGGCGACTAATCCCAAGAACCCGTTACAGCCAAAAACAATTATCCAAAGGCTATCTGTAATGGTCAAATCTTTTCCCTCGGCATCGTGCACAATTGCTCGTCCCCATCCGCCCCAACCGAGAAGCGGCTTTTCGAGGGCTTTGCGGATCAAAATGGTCTCGTTTTCAAAACGAAACGCAAGTGACTGGCGCCCGATCAGCGTCGACGGACTGATTCACGGCGTCGGCCACTTCCATGCCCGTCCATCCACCATTAACGCGACTATAAATATATAGAACCGGAATCAACAGCAGTATCCAGGCGGCCAGACGCATGCGCGACAACACAGAAAACTGGAGAACGAAAGCACCCGTCAATGTTAGCGCAATCGCTCCCAAAGATTTGCACAGCACCAAAACGCCCAGAAGGGCCCGCCGGCCAGTCCAAGCGGCAATGTCAAGCCGGCAAGGCGAAACCGCGTGATCCGGTCTGAACGCCAAAGCCAAAACGATGTCAAGGTGGCTGTACTCATCCAGGCCGCAACGGCCAGGCTATGGTCCATGAATACGACCGGGCGATATCCGCCGTAACGTACTTGTTGGCTGAAATCGTTCATCCGTGGTGGATAGCCATACATCCATGTATGCAGCTGTGGACTAAGCCGGATTTCAAGCAGGCACAACGGGACGTAAATCAATCCGCTTAGAACGATGCCGATCGCCATTTCTCGGAGTCGATCGTGATTCGTCAAGTAAATGCGACCGATAAAGTAAGGTAAGCCCCAGCCGATAAACTGTTCACGGGCCGCCACGTAGGCATCAAAAAGTCCCAGGTCGTTGGCCAGAGAAGACAGGAGTGGGCAAACGCACCAAATCAACATCGGCAGGTCGACCATTTGCAAACGAAAAGACTTGATCGTTTTGAAGTCCAGGAGCAGAGCAGCAAGAAAAACCGAGGCACACGTCAGCTGCATCTTGGAAAAACGTTGGTTGAGGACTGGTTCGCGAATGACGGGCAAAAACAGCCACCCAACAAGGAACGCAGCGATAGCCGCTCGGTGTTTGGGCAGCTTTGCGAAGATCAAGCATGACCACGAACGGCCAGCCGAAGAAAAGGATCTGCACTAAGGATTTCATGATCGAGGGCCCGCGGAAATCGCCGTGGGATTCGCGGGGGATGCGACAAATCCCTCCGAAACACCGACTGAATGGGAACGGCGCCGCAATCGGCTCAGCGCCTTGCGAAAGACGAACACCACGGTCAGCAAAAGCATAACCACATCGTAAGAGAAGGATTTGTTTTGCAGATAGTGGCACTCGCCTTCGAATCGAGTTTTCCAGTCTTCTCTGAGTTTGCTGGCCTCTTGATTGTCGAGAATGGTGATCTGCCCCAAATTCGTCAGGCCCGGACGCACCATGGTTCGGGCGGAAAAACCAGCAATCTCCGCCAGCAAGGTTTCGTGGAGCTCCTTGGCGATGGGTCTGGGGCCGACCAGTTCCATGTTACCCAAGACGACATTCCACAATTGCGGCAATTCATCGATCTTCAAGTCGTGCAAGATCCTGCCCACGGCGGTTACCTGCGGATTGCATTTCCGGACAGCCAAGGCATTCGCAGGATCTCGATCGCTCCCTACAGCCATGGTGCGGATTTTCCAAATTTTGAATAAGGCCCCGCCCCGGCCGGGCCGTTTCTGGGTATAGAGGAAAGGGCCGCGGGAGGTCAGACGGACGGCAAAATAGAGCACAAAAAAGAGAGGCAATAGGCATAAGAGCAGGGCGAGCGCCATCAGGCGCTGGCTCACGATCCAAATCCGATAACCTAAGGATGCGTAGATTGGATGCATGAACCAGAAGCGCTCAAAAAAGACGAATGACGAAATCCTTAGTCGGATGACCTTGACTCGGCCATGTACAATTGCGATTCGAAGCGGCGATTCCATTCCGTCAGCAGGGATGCGATGGAGCTGATCGTGGAACCGAAGCCGCGCCGCTTGAGCTTTTGTTGTCCGAGCCCTGCTCGAGCTTCGAAGTATTTTTGGACTACGGAGAAAGCCTGTTGCAGGCTGGTGGCGGAACTCTTGTCAAAGGCCCCGTTGCACCCCAGATTAATAAGCGTCTTGAGAGTCAGGGCGTCAAGATTGGCGGATATGGCGACGATCAAGGCATCCAGATCGTGCGCCGAATCTGCCGAGCGATTTCGCCTGCGAGTTTCTTGCCTCCGAAATCGTTGTCCACGAAATAGACGGCATAACCTGGCTCGACTTTCGGCTCGGTAGTGGAGTCGAGGCGAACATCGGGGAATGCCGCTTGGAATCGGCTGCGGAAGCGGCGCGAAAACCAAATATCATCATCCATCAACAATACGTCGTCGCGAGTGCTCATTTTTGCCTTCTCAAATCCCTTGCCTTGGGCAACTTGCTGATTCTTCAAGAAAACCAAGCGGCACGTTGGCCGCCTTACATTTTAACTGTAGGCCATTGTTTGACCCGGCGCGTACTCGATACCGCCAATTATCGCTGGACGATAAGTCCCGTTGCCGGCGAGCTAATGCTCGCTTTGCTTCTCCGCCCAGGAGAACGAGCCGCTAAGGCGATCGGCATGAATTGACTTCCCCAAAGTAGACCTCACGCTCCGCGTGAGGCGTTCCTCACGCGGAGCGTGAGGTCTACTTTTTTCTGCCGCTCGCCTAACAACGCGCGTTAGCTCATGCATAAAGATTCAGGGGGTTAGCTCTGAATTGGCAATGGCGGGGCGAGTGATTGATAAAGCTGCATGAAGATGGGCACATCTCGCGTCCTGAGCCCGTGCGCCGATTCGAACTGAAAGCCCCTCGGCAAGAGGAGTCGCCAGTGTCCGTTCAAATGCAGTACTGAGATTCATGATCAGGATCCTTGGGGAACAAGATCCATGAGACAACGCTAAAGATTCTGAACACGTTCGACTACTGAATCAGTACGCAAATAAGCGGCAAATCCTTTGCTGTTTTCCCTTGTTCCCTTGCCGATCGCTTACCCTACAGACCGCTGTGGAAATTACGGAGTAGGTGCTTTTCGAAGCCTGCGTGATGCCCTTTCGGCGTTTTGCAGAGTCTAGATCGCTCACGCTGAGCGGATTTTAGCTATCGCGCTGACTTTAGCGGATAGAGCGCTTAACACACTATTATCGTTTGCCGATCAGAATAGGCAAGCATTTATTCAAAAATATGCGATTCTTTTTGCTGGCTGCGACAGGAGCCTTGTGTCGTCACGTCAAGTGCCGTCGCCAACAACAAACAGACTGTACTTTCCCTGCTGCTCTCGTTCAGGATGACCGAAGTGCCTGCCATTTCCGGAATGCGCATTTGAGAAACGAAAGGTCGATGTTCGCAACCAAAATTGGCGATTAGGTTTGTGGATTGATCGCCATCGCAATGGCAGCCGAAAGCTTGTCGAGGTAGGGTGTCTGCGTGTCTGAGAAACGAATCGCCGCAAGCGCCATTCTCACAATGACTTCCGATCACAGAGTTCGTTTCGCTCTAATCCGCTGCACGCCAAGATAGAATCAGGGCAAGTCGTCCACTTCTTTTATCGATATAAAGCCCTTGTGTGCTTTCCGCAGCAATAGACCTCGAATTATCTACCGTTTTCGCCCGTCCCCAAACCTTGGGAGTATGAGACATCGAGCGGCCTATAGCATCGTCGCAGGATGGCACCCTTGACTCGGGTTCCGACCCGATTGCCGATTCAGCGAGCGCCCCCAATGGTCCGAATGTCGGAGCGGGCGAGCCTGGGATCGTTGGTGCCGGCAGCCAGGCGCCGCGGCGGGAAACCGGTTGCCAACGCCATTTACCTGATCGGGGCTTTTGGATTAATGCAGGTGCTCCGCTTCGGGGCAAATATCATGTTCGCCCGTCTACTTCGGCCGGAAGCGTTCGGGATTTTGGCGTTGGTAAACGTTCTTATCCAAGGCTTGCAGATGCTCTCTGACGCTGGCGTCTGGTTCTGCGTCGTACAAAGCCCCCGCGGTGAGGATCCCCAGTTCCTGCAAACGGCGTGGACGGTGCAAGTCGTCCGCGGATTCTATCTATGGATTGCCTCATGTCTGATCGCCTGGCCTGCAGCTTGGTTCTACCAGGAATGGCAGCTTCTCTATTTCGTGCCGATTGTGGGTGCATCAGCCGCCATATCCGGTTTTAATTCTGTCTCAATCTACCTCCAGAACCGCAAGCTGGCCTTGTTCCGGCTTCAGTCATCGACGTCGGCTGCTACGCCGTCCCCATCGGGGTGGCGCTGGTTATCCTGCAATATTATCCAACAGTCTGGGTGTTGGTTTTTATGGGGGTTGGTTCCGCACTGATCCGGCTGGCGGCCAGCCACCTCCTGCTACCGCCAAGTCCCGCATCGCTTTCGTTGGGATCCTGCCTCCGCAAAAGAGCTACTGGGCTTTGGCCGCTGGGTGTTTGCAAGCAGTTTCCTCTATTTTCTCGGTAGCCAAGCTGATCGCTTGATCGTTGGTGCAGCGACGTCGGTGGCCAAGCTAGGCATCTACCATGTCGCTGCTATGATCGCGTCGGTGCCTACGGTCATGGTGGGGACGCTAGCCAACTCCATCCTGATGCCGTACTTCAGCCGCCTTCGTCACCATTCATCAACCCCGCACGCATTGACGCTAAAGGCCTACACCCTGGCGGGGATTTTCGCCTGGTCTCTGGCGGCTCTCCTCGTCATTGCAAGCCAAGACGTCATAGACCTCTTCTATCGTGGACCCTACGAAGAGGCAGGTCTAATGGTCCCGATTGTCGCGGTTGTGGCCTGGTTCCAAATGTTGCAGGCTTCGGGAGGCGCCATACTTCCTAGCACATGGCAAAGCCCAGTTTGCCCTTCTTGTAACGGGGCTGAAATTCCTTGCCATGGTTGTGTTCGTGCCTATTGGGCTTCATGTGGGCGGGTTGCATGGCTTGCTCTGGGCATTCGCCTCGGCCGAATTCGTGCGTTACACTGCAACCTTATATGCCGCGCATCGCGTTGGCTTTCGTTTATGGAGGAGCGACTTAGTGCTGACAATGCTGTTAGGGCTGGTTTTTGCGGCATCTTCAAACAATTTCTTAGAGCACGTTGGACCCGTGGAAAGGATTAGCCGATTCTTGTCGGAAAAGGCCTCATGGACTCGAGCGACATGACATAAGCCTTCACCTAGCTGGTCTTTTCGTGAAATCGTCCGCGGTAGGTGTGGCGTCTCTCATCATATTGACCGTTTACTGGCTCGGCTTTTGCCCACGCAGTACCAAGTCGAGAGGGGAAGATGCGGCTGCCTCAGCTTCGAAAGTGGTGTGAGACTCGGTTTTCTGAGATTTCACTGGTACGATCATCGCTAATTCCTATTGTTATTAATTGCGGAGGCGTGTAATTCCGAATTGCTCAACTTCGTCCCATTCAAAAGGGCCTGCTCATTTGCCGGCGGGTTATTGCCGAAGCGGACCATGGCGGTCATGAGGCCTCGCTCGAAAACTTCTGTGGCCTCTCGCCAGGTGTAACGTATGGCGGTGGCGTGGGCGGCATCTGAAAGTCGCTGCCATTCGGCTTCCTCACTATTGAGCACCTTGATCAGCCTATCTGTCAGTCCGGCAGTATCGCCGATATCGACAAGATAGCCGTTGACTCCATCCTGGACCATGTCCGCGGGTCCTCCCACGCGAGTCGAAACAACGGGGCATCGGCAAGCCATGGCTTCGTGGGGGGGTAAATGATAGCCCTCGCTCGTGCTGGCGCAGAGCCAAACATCACACGCAGAATAGATGGAGCTCAGATCCCTTTGTGGCGGACAGCGTGTGAAACTTGAGCCAGCAGGTAATGGTGCCAAAGGATCCAACTTTGAGGTACCGAAGGTGCGGACAAGCAATCCTGGAACCCGTTTTGACGCGGCTTCAATGGCCCTCAATACTGTGAGCGTTCCCTTAACAGGTATCTGCGGCGAGTAGAGGAAACCCACTGTAGGGTGAACTTGTTTTTTTCGAGGCGGGGCGTTAAACAACTCGGTGTCGATGCCGTTGGGTGCGACGATTGCTGTCGGATCATCAAATCGGTCGCGGGCGATGTCGGCCAACCACTGTGCGCAAACGATCTTTTGCATCGGTAATCGCCAAGTTGCATGTACCCTCTCCGCTGGCATTCCAAAGTTAGATTCCAGCTGTTGCAAGAAATAGACCTTGGCCCCCCTTGATGGCGATAGGCGCGAAACCCACTCGGCGGTCTCCCACCAAGTTGCCACTACTACGTCGGCCTCCGGCAAGTCTCGGTCACCGACGGGCCGATGGCGTTCTAGCAATCGATGATCGACATCAATTCCCAACTCCTTGAAGTACGTTTTGTCAGGTTTTGCTCCCCTGATCCACCCGCGACCACTCAAGAGAGCCGCAATGCGTTCTCGGGAACCAGGCTGGGGCGGCGGAGAGCGCAATTACGAACGGCTGATGACCCGCACGCCGCAAGTAGTCTGCGAACATCAAGACAACACGCGCGCCACCCGCAAGATTAAAACCCGGTAAGACAAAGCTAACTCGCATAAGTCCGCCAATCCTGCGCGATTCTATAATTGCCAATTGCGTTCTGCACACCGACCATGCGGAACGAATGCTTCTTCAAAATGCGAACCCAATTCCGTCATATATCATCTGACTGAGCCGACCGCAACACCTTGCGGCCTGCGACGCTCTAAAGATGCGTCCGGAATCCACGAACATAAGAAATAGAATTCCGCTATAAGAGGCAGGGGGCGGAAACCTTGGAAACTGGCATCGAATTGAAATCTGCCTCTATAGCTAGGAATCTATTCCAATCGTGCACTAATATACCTTTGTGGCCAAGTCCGTATACTGCCTGGCCAAATACTGCAGATACTCGCCTGATCGAATGGCGTCGACCCATTTGGAGTTAGCCTTGTACCACTGAATCGTTTCGGCAAGTCCGCCGGCAAGTGATATTTGTGGTTTCCAACCTAGTTCAGACTCTAGTTTCGTACAGTCGATTGCGTAACGACGGTCGTGCCCCAATCGATCCTTCACATATTGAATAAGCGTTGCCGGCTTGCCGAGTTCGCGCAATAAGGAATGGGTCAGGTCGAGATCGGTTTTTTCCGTCCTCCCCCCGATGTTGTAGATCTCTCCCACTCTGCCAGCCTCTAAAATCCGCCACAATGCGGTGCAATGGTCGCGAACGTGCAGCCAATCGCGAATCTGCAGGCCATCACCGTACACCGGCACGGATTGGTCGTTCAATAGTCGCGTAATGAAGAGCGGAATCAGTTTCTCAGGAAATTGATAGGGACCGTAGTTGTTTGAGCAGCGCGAGATCAGCGCCGGGAACGAGAAGGTGTGAACGTAGCTCCGCACGAGCAAATCGGCTGCTGCCTTGCTGGCTGCATAGGGACTGTTGGGCGCCAAGGGTGTAGTTTCATGGAAGTGCCTGTCGGCCCAGCGTGCCATACACCTCATCTGTAGAGACCTGCAAAAATCGGCTTACCTTGGCAGCAAGGCGCAATCCAGCAAAACTTGCGTGCCTACCACATTGGTGCGAACAAACGGGGCGGAATCCTGGATGCTGCGGTCGACATGTGTCTCCGCGGCAAAATTGATGATGGAGTCCACACCCTCCGAAAGCAATCGTGATACCAGGGCCCGATCGTCAATCGAGCCGTGCACGAAGCGATAACGCGGGTCGCGGGCTTTGTCCTCGAGATTCGCTAGATTGCCCGCGTAAGTGAGGGCGTCGAGATTAACCACTTCAGCGGCTGCCGTTTCTAGGACGAGGCGGATGAAATTGCTGCCGATAAATCCACAACCACCCGTAACAAGTATGCAAGTCATGATCTTCGCCTGGAAAGTACTCAGCTTAATGGACCGCCCGGAGTGAGGCAGAGGGAAGGCGGATTGTCCTAGGGTTGGGCAAACTCCGCACCCGTCAGTGCACGGCGACTATTTTGCCGATTGCGAAGTGCAGACTCTCACTTTATTCGCGGTTTCTCGCCTGTCAGCCAATGGTCAATCTCTTGACTGAGCTGCATCCAAGATTTCCGAAGGAGAATCAGGTCTTGCGGGCCTCCGAAAGTCTCAAACAACCGGCCAAGGACTCCTTACCTACTCACACTAACGAATAAGATAAGGCATGGAGGGAAAGTGTCAAGAGGATAAGGAGATCGGTCAAGGATCGATCTCAGGGCATGTATGCGGAAAACTCACTCTTTCGATTCTGACTCGGAGCCACTAGCCTTAACGGGCCGAGAATAACTGTTCTCCTCTGCACCTGAATTCTGATCTTAGGTCGGAGCCCAAGGTGAAAACCCTGGGCCGAGGGCATTGCCCCATTTCGTGAGGCGGCACTCTAACCGCCTCGGCTTCGCGATTGATTATCATTTTCCAAGGACTTCCCGCAGTATCTCATATCGTTTCCGATGCATCGCCTCGTGGGTCGAACCGCGCGACCTTTTCGAGCCCACGCAGGCCCATAACCCGCAACTCTGCTCTATTCTGGCCTGCCCAGATAAGCGATTGGGCAAGCGCGCCGGCGTCCCCCGCCGGGACCAATCGCCCGCTCACTCCCGATTCGGCGATCTCACAGATTCCTCCTGTCGCAGAACCGATGATAGGAACTGCCTGCGAAAAGGCATCATAGATGATGCGAGGTTGCTCGTCGGAAAGAGAAGGTACGAGTGCGCCATCGAAGCCGCGTAGCAGCGCGTAGAAATGGCGCGCCGTAGGGTATGGGATCGAGGAGCTTCACGCACCTTTTGCCGACGGCCGATTGCGTGAAAGCGATGCATTCTTCGAGCAAAGGACCCGTCCCGATGATCGAGACCTGGATCTCTGCTCCCGCTACAAACACCGCCTCGATTGCGCGGAGGAGCACGGCTACCCCTTTTTCGGGAATCAGACGGGTCGCGAAGAGCAACTGGACAGGACCCCTTTTGGCCGCCCACGCCGCTTCTGCTTCTTTGGTCCCGAAGATCCAATCCTTGTTCAGCCAGGTCGCGGGGGTGACATAGGCCCGGGGAGATTTCGGGGGCAACAATTCTTGCAAATAAGCTCTTGATGTGAATAGTCGAATGTCTGAAATGCCTAAACAGCAACGGGTCAGGCATTCGCCCAGATAGCTCCGCAGTCTCTTGTGCCAGGGAAGATCTTGGGCAGATGCCCGCCAGAAAGAAGATTCGACAATCGCCAGGACGAATTTTCGTCGAAGCTTGGCAATGGGAACAGCAAGCCAAGCCTGGCTGATTGGCCAGCCAGCGAACCCCGCGTGGACGATTCGAGCGGGACCGATGGCTCGCCAGTATTGCAGGACGCATCTCGGAAAGGTTTTGATGGCTTGGGATCTCGATGTTGGGCAAGGTAAGTCGATGAATTTTAATCGATCAAAAGGGGGCTCATCCAGCAAAACCAGATCGGCCGACGTCTTCTTTATTGCAGGGCTGACAAGTGTCAGATCGTCAATGTAATCCAAATGCAAGGCTAGATCCTTCGCCCATTGATCGATAGTCCAGCGCCGACCTTGCTCATCTATTTCAACGCGGACGCTGACAAAGAGCACGTATGGCTCGGTGATCTGGGGCATGCTTTCAATGGGCGACACGGTAGCTTCGTGAGAAGTCACTGCCATCACGCACCAAGTAAGGGATAGAAACTGGAAACATTTTGATTCGCCCTGGAGTGATGGGGTGAGTTTTTCTCGGTGATCATAGGAAGATTCGATAGGTAAAAACGCGAGGAGAACGACCGCACCCAGGTACGTCTGGAAACCAGATCAAGAAGGTCGATTTCTTCCATTCGCGCTCGTCGCAATCACGATTTTGCAAAGCCCCTTTTATTTTGAATTGATTCTATCCTGGTACGCGGCTGAGCTGCAAGTCCGAAGCGGAAGAATCGAGCCGTTTGCGTTCTGCCTAAACCGGGTATCTCAAGAGTCTGAATCTCTCCGAGAAATGCAAAGAGGTTCAGAGGAAAGAGAATAAGCGCACGGTGCGAACCCGAAGACTTCTGGTGCCGGATGCTCGAATTGCTGGACAATCGCGCGTCCATAAAGATAATATGATCGTGGCAAAACTTCGTACCAAGGCAGCTCAACCAGGGCACCTGTTAACGCTCAGCCCGTTTATTGCTCGAGAAAGTGCACAATCTATACACTGCCAAGAAAAACCCCGTGCCTGAATTCACCCGCTAAACTGATTGGTCGTGGACGAATAGATAGACGCGAAACTCCGTACTAGGAAAAGCTTCATGGGCGTTGAACCATTTAAGTCTGGCCCCATCAAGGACATCATCTGGCGGCCGCTCAAGCGTTTCGACGATAAGCGCGGCTGGCTGTGCGAACTTTTTCGCAATGACGAGATCGGCGACGAATATCGCCCGGAAATGGGTTATATGTCGCTCAGCTGGGCAGGCGTGAGCCGGGGGCCGCACGAACATGTCGACCAGGCGGACCTATTCTGTTTCCTTGGCCCCGGCGAGTTCAAAGTCTACCTGTGGGACAATCGCCCGCATTCGCCAACTTATTGGCATCGGCAGGCCCAGGTTGTCGGCAGCGAGCAGCCAACCGCGCTCATCATTCCGCCAGGTATCGTCCACGCCTACAAGAACGTCAGCACGCAGCCGGGCATTGTCTACAACTTTCCGAATCAGCTTTTCAAGGGCAGAGCACGTGCGCAGCCCGTGGACGAGATCCGTCACGAAGACGATCCGGCCACCGTTTTCGTGCTGGATTGAGATAGCTCGTTCAGCGATCGGCCAGCAAGCCGCGCAGATAATCGCCGTAACGATTGCGCAAGCCGTCGGCAAGCTTGCTCAGATTTGCGGCATCGATGAAACCCATGCGATAGGCAATTTCTTCGATGCAGGAGATTTTCATTCCTTGGCGCGATTCGATCGTTTCGACAAAACTAGCCGCCTGGATCAGCGATTCGGGCGTACCGGTATCTAGCCAGGCGAATCCGCGCCCAAATTGCTCCACCTGCAGGAGTCTGCGTTCCAGGTAAACTCGGTTGACATCGGTGATTTCCAGCTCGCCCCGCTTGGAGGGCTTCAAATTGCGGGCGATCTCCAAAACCTCGTTGTCGTAGAAATAGAGACCGGTGACTGCGAAGTGGGATTGGGGTTGAGCGGGCTTTTCCTCGATGGAAATCGCCTTGCCGTCGGCGTCGAAGGCAATCACGCCGTAGCGCTCCGGGTCCTTCACCGTATAGGCGAATACCGTGGCGCCGGCACGGCGGGTGCTTGCCCTTGCCAGCATTTCCTGAAACCCTTGGCCGTAAAAGATGTTGTCGCCCAGGATGCAGCGCCACGTGATCTTTGCCGACGAAATCGCCGCCGATCAGGAAAGCCTGGGCCAGGCCTTCCGGCCTGGGTTGAGCAGCGTAACGGATGCGAATGCCGATTTGGCTCCCGTCCTGGAGCAGCCGTTCATAAAAAGGGAGGTCCGTGGGAGTGGAGATGAGCAGAATATCGCGAATGCCCGCGATCATGAGCGTGGCCAAGGGATAATAAACCATTGGCTTGTCGTACACGGGCAGGAGCTGCTTGCTAATCACACGGGTGATGGGAGAGAGCCGCGTGCCTGAGCCACCGGCAAGAATGATCCCTTTGCGAAAACCAATCGTCTCGTTCATACTCTCTGTCCAATGTTTATCGTGTTCGCTCAACCGAAGCTAAAATCTCCCCGCGGCTAGCAAAAGGCAGGCGCTCTTAACCGCGCATCTTGATCTGGGCGAAGGGGAAAGGGCTCAGCGGTGGACGCCTGCAAAGCGCGGCGGCGCCGGTCATGAGCGAGCCGATGGGGCCTCCATGGCTGTCACAGGTTCTCTCTCTTTCAAGGCCGCCACAAAAGAACAGTTCTCGCCAGGCATCACCAGCCCCAAGTCCTCAGTGTTTGGGATCGCCGTTGAGCGGGCATCGTTATCTTTAGCTTGATTGAAGAGCAGCCCGCCAACGTGAGCCCCGGCTGAGCGGAGAGCGGCAAGCGCGCGCCGAAAACTCGATCCGAAGTGCTCGGCGTCGCCGCGAGCAACAAACTCTCCGCCTCCTTGCAAATCAAGATCGATTCCAAGCCGCTCAGGATGGGCGGTGTGTCGAGGATGACGATATCGAAGGCCGCTGCCGCCTGAGACAAGACGGCGCGAACCTGATCCGACGTGAGGCTGCCGATTCGAGCCGAAGCACTGCTGCCCATCGGCAGGAAGGAGACCTGATCCAGGTGCGTCCTTTGGCAGCAGTCCCTCAAACTTTCGCCCGACAGCACGTCAACAAGGCCATCGCCTGATTTATTCTGGTTCCAGGAGGAACCCCTCGCGGTTAGTCGCCGCGTCAGCTCGGCGTTGCGGAGGTCAAAATCGACCAGCAAGGTGCGTTTACCCAGGGCGGCAAAACCGACAGCCAGGGCGGCGGCCATCTCGGTTTTACCTTCATCTTGCGAAGCGCTGGATACCGCAAATACGCGGATAGCTCCAAGCTGCGGGTCGATTTGAATTCCAGCCAAAGTTTGGTGGAGTGCAGAAGCGATCTCGGAAGCCCCAGCGTGACGCATCGAAGGTATTTGAGGAAATGTGCCTATTATTGGCAGATCGACGCCAGCGATTGCGATATCAGCCGAGCGCCGCAATCGACGATCTGTGAAGGACCAAGAGCCGATCAGACCAAAACCCAAGCCAAAACAACAAAACGCACCCAGGGCCGCCAGCTTACGGTGCTGGTCCTTTGCCGGAATGCGAGGAAGATCGCCATGGTCCATCACGCTGATTAGCCCGATGATGGACGAGTCGAGATTAAGCTCTTCGATCTTTTTCTGGGTTTCCGTGAGCTGGTCGCTGGTTTTCTTGTATTCCGCTTGCAACTCGACGAGTTCAGCGCTCTTGCTACCAATGTCGAGGGACTTTGCAAAGGACTTTTCGTATAGCCCCTTCAAATCGGAGTGGCGTTGACGCATCGCTTCTAGCGAGGCGGGCGTCGGCGTCCCCACGGCAGTCGTGGGATTATTCACATAGGTGGAGCGGGGAGACTTCTGGAGAACCTCGAGATGGGCTTTGATTTTCGTCTTCAAGATTTCCAAATTAGTTTTGGCGGCGACCATTTCCGGGTGATCTTTGCCATGCGATTGCTCCAATTCTGTCAACTTCGCCTGAGCTTGCTGCTCGTCATCCCAAAGCTTGCGGAGTAATTCGTCAGTCGTCGCACTGTCAGGAAGCGAAGTTGGGCTGGCGGGATCACTTTTGCCGATGGCCGATTCGGCGAGGACCAAGTTGAGTTCCGTCTCCATGATCATGGCTTCAAGACGGCTAAGTTCGAGAACCTTGCTCTGATGGATCTGCTTGAGGTCTTCCGTACCGTACTTCTGAGTGATTTCTCCCATTTTCTTGCTGATCGCAGCCAGTTCCTCCTTGAGTTGAATCTCTCGCTTTTGCATCGCCTCAATTCGTTGGTTGCTGCTCTGATCGCCATTGATTCTCATGTAGGAATCGATGAGAAGGCTTGCGCCCGCCTGGGCGCCCAGAGGAGTTCGATCTGTAAATGAGAGCTCGACGAGTTCGCTATGCGGCTGATGGGTGATTTCGAGATTGCGAAGGAAGATCTCGGGTTCCGCTCCCGCCTCGTCAGGATGAGCCTGCAACCATTTCTCGTTGTCCAAAACCGCTTTGATCACCGGCCGACTGCGCATGAAGTTGATTTGCACATCGACGAAACTATCGAAAATCGAGGAGGCGACATCTTGATTGTAAATAACTTTGAGCGTTAGAGGCGTGATGCGCAAGCAACCCGTGCTCTTGTAGGAGGGGCCGGCAGACGTATAGCCATAATATGCCCCGCCGAGCCCTAGCGCCATCCCAAGCGCAATACCCAAGACATAGCGCCCGCGCATGTGGCGATGAAAGCGACGCCAAAGAGTTGGTCCGGCAACGCTCTCTTGTGGTGCGTGAGTCGAAAATGGCGCTAAATTGCGGCGGAGGTTTTCCATTCGAAGATTACTCAAAAAGAAGCTTGAAGTTTACCGTTCAGCCGCTCATTGTCTCGGTTTCCCCGCGCCTAGCAAACGTCGCCAGCCACAGCGAGCAAACATGAGCCCCGCGAATGGCAGGCCGTCGACCAGATACGCGCCTGGCCAGGCGGCCAGGTTCCTGCCATAAACGATGTACCCATTCTAGCCCAAACTTCTGCATCCAAGCCGGCGCACGATGAACGCGATTGCAAACGAAGCTGAAACTCACGCCCACTCCCAGCCACCACGCACCTGGCCGGCAGCCTCGCAGGGCTTCGATCACGCGCTCTTGCTTTGGCGAGCCTAACCCAACAAACACAATATCAGGCCCAGCCGCGGACAACTCGGCCGCCATTTGTTGGCTCGCCAAGTCATCGAGCGTCGCTCCTATCTTTGGACAAGACGCTCCTGCCAAACGCAAACCCGGGTAACGCCGGCAAAGGATCTCGCCGGCCTCCTGTGCCGTGCCCGGGTCGCCCCCCATGAGGAATACCGACATCCTCTCTTTGGCGGCTGCCCGAGAAAGCGTGTTGATGAGGGACGAACCCGCAACCCTTTCGGGCAACGGTGTTCCCTGAATGCGGCTCATCCAGATCAAGGGCATTCCATCCGCTACTACCAGATTAGCCTTGGCAACGAGCGCCTGGAAGTCAATTTCTCGTTGAAATCGACGCAAATGGTCCAAATTCGGCGTAACCACCCAGCCGCCTCTACCCCGTTTCAGCTCAGCGAGGATGTGATCGATGCACGCCTCCTCCGTCAGGGCGTGCAGGTGCAGCCCCCCTAACTCGATGGTCGGAAGCCCGCTAGCCTGACCAAGCGATTGGCTGGCGCCGCCTATCGCTCCCCCCTTTCCACTGGCTCTGAGGAGGCTGGCCGTTCATTCCAAGTAGTCTGCGCCCGTCCGACCAACGTCAGATAGATGGGCAACTTGCCTACGATGTAAAGGGGAATCAGCGACAAATCCTTGAAGGAGAGCAACTCGCACCCGAACCACCTCCAGGCCAACAAGACCGCTAGGGTTGCTCCAACAGTCGCACACGCGAGCACGGCGAACCAAAGCCAGATACCGGTCATGAGCCAAGCGATTGTCTCAATAACCGCCGCCCCCGAAACGAGCACAGCGAGCAATGAAAGGGGCGGTACCGCCAAGTCGGCGCCAAGCAGTAAAAGATCCAACCTTCGTTGCTTGACGCCCTGCCACACGAGGCGCGGAGCGTATCTTAGCAGGGTACGAACATGGCCGTGTTCCCATCGTTGACGTTGAGCCTTGGCAGCGGCTGCGCCTGCAGGTAGCGATCCTGATACGCAAGGAATCGGCACGTAAAGAGCCGGTTTGCCATCCAAAGCCAGCTGAACCGCCAGATGCATGTCTTCGACGGACTCGGCTGTTCCCAAGGAAGCATCGGCTAAAGCTTTCCAAGGAAATGCCATACCGGTACCGAACAGAAGACAAGCGCCTCCATACTGCGCTAATCCAAGGGGGCGAATGTGGTTTTTGAAGAGGAACGCGAAAGCGGATACACGATTCCCCACGTTGGAATCTGAGGGAGGGTGCAATAAGTAAGTGCCCTGGATTGGGCGGCCTGCAGCAGCTGCCATTTCCGCCAATATATGGAGTGAGGGGGGATCTACACGGCAGTCCGCATCGACGATCAATACGACATCGGGTGGATCGGCTCGCAAGTGGGCAATCCCATGTTGGAGGGCAAAGCCTTTGCCCCGATGCTCCTTGTCGATGCGTACAAGAACTTCGATTGAGAATTTGCCGGCCGCTTGGGCAGTTCCATCGTCGCAGTTGTCGGCTACGACCAGGCATCGATCTCCTGGAACCAATCCCTCGACAATGTCCGACAAGGTCCTGGGCAGACCATACTCTTCGTTGTGGGCGGGCACGAGAACCGCGAGTCTTTGCGGAGGCGTGCCGGTTGGGACGGCAGCAATGACACGCGGTCGGGCACACAGCGCCCCGATCGTCTCCACAGCGAGCAGCGCGAGTGGAAGCACGCAGACCAACGCGATCAGGGCCAGGCCGCCATGCAGAATCAACTCCATGAATTTCCTCAGGCTTTGGTGCCGCTGGATACGCCGTTCTTCTGCAATGCCAATGCAGCAGAATTCGCTGTCGGCGGCGCGGGCGCGCTGCAATGTTCTCCGGCGGATAGGAATAATTGTCGCAGCTTGTTCGCCTCGCGGATTGCCTGGTGGCGCTCGCGGACGCGCCTGCCACCGGCCTTTCCCATTTCGCTGAGTCGCTCGACCGGCGTTTGAAGAACTTCCCGAAGAACCTTGGCCAAGTCGTCGACAGATCCAGCCGGAATCAACCAGCCGCAAATTCCTGGTTCGACAAGTTCGGGAATTCCGGCCACATAAGTGCTGACAACAGGGCGATAGAGCGACAGAGCCTCCATCAAGACTACCGGCAAGCCTTCGCCAAAACTGGGAAGCACCAATGCCCGCGCTTTGAGGATTTCCTCACGGACACGGTCTTCTCCCTGCGCGCCGACCAGACGCACGCAGTCCTGCAATTGCAATCGCTCGATTTCCGCTTCGAGGAAGGGACGCAACGAACCATCGCCAACGAACACGAGCTGACAAGCGTTTCCAGCGGCAATCAGGACTT
Source organism: uncultured Gemmataceae bacterium (assembly GCA_963748025.1). GTDB lineage: Bacteria > Planctomycetota > Planctomycetia > Gemmatales > Gemmataceae > CAVVHZ01. The sequence continues at coordinate 91,400 of CAVVHZ010000032.1, read as the reverse complement.
TGATCGCGCGCACCAGCAGAACCTGCCCTTTTTGCTCGCAAAGCCGGCCCACGCAAACGAACTGACGATTGTCGGGGACGGGGGTAGGGTTGGCTTCGAGAAAAGCAGGCCCAAGCCCGCAGTGTACCACATGAATTTTCTGCCACTGCCCCGGAGCTGTCCACCGATAAAGCTGGCTTCGCCCATAGCTGCTGACCCCCAAAACAAACGCCGCAGCAGCAATCTTCTCCGGCAATCCGATCTCGAAAGGATGGTCGAATTCTTCTGGGCCATGTACGGTGAAGCTGTACGAAGGGCCTCCCAGCATCCGGGAAAGCAGCGCGACAGTTGCCGGATTCGTGCCGAAATGCGCATGCAGATGTTGACATCCAGACTGGCGGAGCCGCCTGACCAATACGCACGCCTCAAGAAAATACGCTCCATGTCGTGGCAGGCGTAAGACCGATCTGCTGCCCAGTCGAATCGCCATCATCGCGGCACGCAGAAAGGCCAGCGGCGAGGACAAAAGCAAGGATAGAATAGAAGTGGAGAAATAAGCCAAACCGGATTGCAGAATGACCCATGTTTGCTGCGTCTCGAGCTGGTCAGAAGGCTCGAGCTGCGCGCGGTCGCGCGTATGGAAATCCTCTCCACCTCCACCTCCGGACATTCAAGCGCCTGAATCTCTCGCCGAATGAAGCTGTGGCTGAGCTGCGGATACTGGTTGACGAGATACGCAACTTTCATGCATTAGGCCTCAACGCTGATGCCTTATTTTCAAGGAGCCTGGACCGGCGTTCGCGCATGCGATTCCGGGGGGAAGTAAGAAGCCCTAACGCCTGCGGAAACTTTCCAATTACACATGCGAAAACGCAGAATGGAGTGTGATGCAAGCCTGATTGCCTGCGGCACCCCAGGAGGATTTTCAGCATCAAGAATGGAAAGACTAGCAGCAGGCTCGCACCGCCGGTGAAACAGGCGGCTGTGACTACGACCAAAAGGAAGATCAAGCCCCAGAAGAGAATACTCTGGCATTCCCGCCGCCCCATGCCCTCGGCGCGATGTAGCAAGGCTCCTTCGGCAAAGGCATGTCCGGCGCGAATGGCCCGTTTAAGCCATTGGCTCGACCTGGTTGTCGCAGCTTCGTGCAGCGTCATTTCGGCGTCAATGCGGCGGATGGTCCAGCCCATATTTCGCAAGCGCAAACAAAGTTCAGGCTCTTTTCCGGCAATAAGCTTTTCATGGAAGCCTCCCACTGATTCAAAAGCGCTCCGCCTCATTAATGCATTGCCCCCGCATGCATCGACCAAGCCTGAAGGGGTGTCCCACTCCATGTCGCAGAGACGATTGTAAATGCTGGCTTCTGGATAGCGCTCTCGGCAGCCTCCACAAATTACTGCGAGCGATGGTTCGTTCTGAAGGCAGGCCATTGCCAGGGGAAGCCAACCCGGATCCAATACGCAGTCGCCGTCAACAAACTGCACGAATTCGATGTCGGGATGAATTTGGCAAACGTGTTGAAAGCCAACATTCCGCGGCGTGCGGCGGTGAATTCCGTCGACATGTCCAAAGCAACAACTACCGCGCCAAGTGTTTGGGCAGCTTCTTGGCTGCCGTCGCTTGACCCGGAATCGACGTAAACCACTGGCAATCCAAGCGCGCGATGACTGGAAACAGCCAAGCAGCCGCAGTCCCTCGTTGCGTCCAATTGCCACGGTTCCAACAGTTTGCATCAAACGGAAGCCTTTTCCTCAAACAGAGTACCACGGCGGCATTTCTACTGCAACTGCCCTGTTGGTACGTCCACAAGAGCCCTCGCCTTGGCACTGATGCTGCATTTCAAGACGCCAAAAGTACTGCCTCGCCGTACTTAGCCTCGTGCATCGTTTCTTGGGCGCCTCAAGGCGGCACTCCAATCGATAGCTCCTAACCTCCACGGTTATTCGGCGGTACAGCGGACAGTTTGACCTTTATTCAGCCCCCCGAATGAAAGACAATCCAGATGGGGATGCGAAGCAATAACTGGGCACAAGGAGGCTATGGATAGTAATATAGGAACCGATGAAAACGCTCCAGAACAAGTGCGAAAGGGTGCAAAATGCTGCGCGATTTCTCACGAGTGGCCCGCCTTTTGGACGCCTGCGCTCGTAGCCCCGGACTACATTGAAATCAGGGCGAACGTTTCCGAATCGACATGCAATCATCGGGAGACCAATCTCCCCTGCGCCCTCCGGTCGTCAAGTTTTTCGATCATCAAGTGCTCATCCTTCTAAGATCTTCCATGGCGCGGCCCGATTGGATGGAAGCTAAACTTTTGGCGGCCAGAATAAGCTCAAAAGTGGTTATTATTTTAGGAACAAAATTGCCTCCAGGCGGTCGCAATTCCAAACGGGACGACAATGCCGAAATTGAATGCCAATTCAAAACCATTCGGTCTGAATTCGACAGGTGTCTCCCGTTCGCGCTGGTTGCCACTCGAGATCTCTTATTTCCCCGCCGCATTGGCGCTAATTTTCACCGTAACCAGCGCGTTTTTCCTCTGGAAAGCACGAACGGACGAGCTGGCTGCGACTGAGTACCAGCAGGAAAGCAAATTGCTGCTGAATCAGGTGAATGGGCTAGCACGCATCGTAGACGTCGCCAGCGCCATGCCTTTGGAGACTTCTACCCCGAAAAACCTTCCATCCACCGGGAACGGTCGCCGCCTAGCTATAAAGCATTGTGAAGAGGCACTAAAGGACTTGAGTCAGACTCTTGATTCAACACCTTATGTGCCTGCGCTGAAACACTTCGTGCCTCATTGCAAAGGCTAGCGAAGAGCATGATCGTTCTCGAAAACGGTAGGAATCCTCCCGAAGGTTCATTGTCTCAAATTCTTACGGAACTGCGCCTTTCCGAGGAAGGGTTGATAGCCACTGTTCAAAATCATCAAGAGGCAGCAGCAGCAAATCAATTTCATCGGAGTCGGACGCACGCCCTTCTTCAATGCCTTTTCGTCACTTGTTGCTTATGCTTGTTCGCGACCATTTTCTTTAGCCGACGCTCGCAGGCGAAGCGAGTCAAGAGTGCACGTGGGTATACTGTTTTGCACCAACCTCATTTTACCGCGACAAACCGCGCTGAACTCAAGGCTAAAGAGGCAATCTTAGATTCGATTCGAAACGCCCAGTCGCGCTACATCGCGACTGGGGACCTGCTTGGCATTCTCGAAGGGCTCCTGAACGACTTGCTTCTGCTATCGCGAAGTGACTTCGGATTCATCAGCGAACTTCTTGCCGGTCCGAGGAACGAATCGATCCTCGGGGCGCACGTAATAAAAAACCTTACTGAGAATGAGGGCTGTCAGCAATCAGTCGGCGCTGGAGAATTCCCTGCGGAAGACGATTTGCGAGTGGCGAATTTGCTCATCGGGCCGGTGCTGACCACCAAGGAACCCTTGATATTTAAGAGTCGGGTCAAGGAATTCGGCGCAGGAAGCCCTTGGCCGGACAAACCATCTCTAAGTTCATTTATGGCTCTTCCTGTCTTTCACGACAACAACATCGTGGGGATCGTAGGCATCGCAAATCGGCCGGGCGGTTATCACTCCGAAATGGCCCACTTTCTCGTTCCGATGGTCAACACTTGCGGACAACTCTTTCATGCATTCGCGAACGAACGCAGGCAGCGCAAGTTAACCTGGAGCGGCAAAGATTCGTTTTTCTAGTTGAACACAGCACCGATTGCATCGGTTTGGCCTCTCTTCAAGGAAATATGTTCTTTCTCAACGCAGCAGGAAGACTCCTGCTCGGACTACGCGCTGAAACGCCTATTGATTCAATCTTTCTGTGGGAATTCTATTTCGAAGCGGGAGAAAGCTTTTTCCGGGAAAGGGTAATGCCTTCTCTGATGAGCACTGGTCGATGGGAAGGCGAGGTCACAATCAGGCACGCTTGCACTCAGGAAGCCATTGTCGTTATGCAGAGTGTCTTTTTGGTGAGTTCTGACGACCAATCCGAGCCTCTCTATGTGGCAGTTGTTAACCGCGATATCAGGGAAAGTAAGCGAGCGGCTGATGCCTTGAATCTGGCCAAAGAAGCGGCGGAAGCTGCCAATCGCGCAAAGAGCGATTTCCTTGCGAACATGAGTCACGAAGTTCGCACACCGATGGTTGCGATTCTAGGCTTCGCCGAATTGCTGCTCGATGCACAACTTCAGCCAGAGGAGCAAAAGAACGCGCTTCGGGATATCAGCCGCAATGGAAAGCACCTTCTCCAAGTGATAAACGACATTCTCGATTTATCGAAGATTGAAGCAGGCAAAGTCTCGCTTGAGTACGTCAACTATTCCCCGTGGCAAATCGTGCTGGAATCGATTTCGGCGTTGCGCGTTGCCGGCGATGAAAATCGCACCGTTTGGAGGCGTCGCCGGTGGGAATGTTGCCGCGATCGGTTTTGATCGATTCACGGCGAGTTCGACAAATTCTCTTCAACCTGATCAGCAACGCTCTCAAATTCACGAAGGCGAACCGGCAAGTGGCCGTAACACTAGGAATGGACACGTCCGGACAGAAACTCTGTTTCGAAGTAAAGGACCAAGGCATCGGCATCACCGAATCACAGATGGGCAGGCTCTTCCAACCCTTTGAACAAGGAGACAGTTCAACCACTCGTCTTTTTGGCGGCTCGGGCCTGGGACTCAGCATCTCCAAGCGATTGGCCCAGATGATGGGGGGAGACATCATTGCCAGAAGCAACCCTGGGAAAGGGAGCCAATTTGTTTTTGAGCTGCCCATTGATGTTTCTCAAGTCGGTGAATGGCTGGGCGCGGATGTGTTGGAAATCGAGAATGTCGTCGAAGGCGAGTGCAGAGCGCAGACCAAGTTGTCACCTCGTGCTCCGGCAGAATCCTTCTCGCCGAGGACAGCCTCAGCAGCCAGCGCGAGTTTTTCTTTTTTCCTTACAAAGAGCCGGCTTGGAAGTTGAGACTGCGGCCAACGGGAAAATTGCGGTCCAAAAAGCTATGGAGACGCGATTCGATCTCATCCTCATGGATATTCAAATGCCGGAAATGGACGGTTACGGAGCGACCGCGGCGCTCCGGAAAATGGGCTGCCGATGTCCTATCATCGCGCTTTACCGCGCACGCGATGCCCGGTGACCGAGAGAAGTGTGAACAAGCTGGCTGCGACGATTATTTGACCAAACCAGTGGAGTCGCACAAGCTCATTACGACAATCGTCCACTATTTATCCGGCGGGCAATCACAATTTGCGACGTGCGAAGCAGAGCAGGATCCACGAGTGTCGAATTCTGCTGTCCAGGTCGGGGAGGATTCAAAGCCAGGCCCTATCACTCCTAGACGCTTGGCCCGCAGCATTCCAGCCCGTGTCCGCTCGACCTATGCTGATGATAAAACATTTCTGCCCCTCATCGCCGATTATGTAACTGGTCTGCGGCAGCATCTGGTGGACTTGCGACTTGCCATCAGCTCAGGGGATGTGCGCAAGTCTGTACCCTCGCCCATCAGACTAAGGGCGCTGGCAGCATGTACGGATTTGCGATTCTTTCGGAAGTGGCTGGGGCGCGTAGGATGCCGCCAAGAAAGGTGCGAATCCGGCCGAACTGCGAGGCCTATGGGATGTAATCAACGTCATCGCGCATGCCATGCAGATGGGTCTCGACGGTTCGGCATGAGGACACCTCTGTTGAAAACGCCTGCTACGATGGTACCTCGCCGTTGCTACGGCGAAGGCGTGCCCAATCCACTTGAAGTGGTGGTGTTTGTGACGCCGGCGGCGCCAAAGCCGCTGCTGGTCGTAGGAAAGTACCTACGATATTGTATTGGAAGACGCTCGTAAAATACTGCGTAAACGCCTCGCCTGGCGTAGACTGAAGTACGATCAAATCCATGGGTTGGACGAGAATTCGTTCATTGGGATCATTGAGTGCGCGATCAGATCGATGCGGATCTGATTAGCCCTTTACCAGGGATCCGACGTACGACGGTAACGAGGCTCGGATTGGGAAAGCCGATGCCGCCGGTTAGAATTTGCCCAGTAAGATTGTTCTGACCTAATGCACCGTTTATGAGCGGTCCTCGCACATAAGCCACCGCCTGGACGACGTCGAGATCGAAATCCCTAGGCAACGTGTATTGGCCGCTTTGCAACAGTCCGCCCGTGTAGAAGACTTGAGCTTCTCTGGCGGCGACGTACACGATGTCGCCTTCTCCCAAGATCACATCTTCCGGTCGAAAAGGAATCGGTTCGCCTGGTGGCAGACGCAACGGAATAAAGGTGGTATCCTCGAACAATTGTCCGGATCCCGAATCACGCGGACCAGGTGATGTGTGTTCCTTCTTGCCCAGGCCTTTTCGGCTTTTCGGCGCAAGATCATGATTTCATTCTTGGCGTCCAGCCCAGGCAATCCCCCTGTACGGATCAGGGCCGTCAGCACGTCGTTTTGATAGGCGGGTAACTCGAGCGATAAGCCTGTGCCTCGCCGTGTCGGGTTCGGGTTTTCCGGCAACGACAAGAAGAAAGTACCCGCGGACGCCTGCTGTTGGTTGTCCGGGCGTATTCCGGGCGAGTCTTGGCGGACGACCAACACGCGATAGCGGCGCGGCTCCATCAAGGTAATGCTAATGCGTCCTTATCCGGCTTAAGGATCTGTTCGGGTTTTTGGTAGGCTTGGGCGATCGCTTCCCGCGCTTCCTTGATGCTCATGCCTTTGACCTGGACCGGCTTGATATAAGGCAATAGCAGGGTGCCGTCTTCCTGGACGGGGACGGGATATCCCAGGGCCGGCGTTACGTTACCTTGTTCCGCATAGCGCACCGGCGGCGCCTGATTGCGATCTCCCAGCACTGTTTCGATGTATACGCCGAGAATGTCGCCGGCATCGAGGCGATAGACATCGGGAGGCGGCTGCCGCAGGAGATTGAGAGGAATTGGTTTGTCGTCTTCGCGTGAGCGTCCCAGGTATTGAGCCGGCAGGAGATGGACCGGCACGCCGTCGGCCACCGGATTTGTCAGTGCGGCGCAACCGATCAAAGGAGCAGAAGCGAGCAGGATGATAACTGGCGTTGTCCACTCGCGCCAAGCACTCGCCAGGGCGTCTTTCCACCCGTTATCTGAATTCCAGGCTGCCATCGTCTCACCTATTTTCGCAACGCGTCATCGATCGCTTCGCGGGGTCGGTTAGTTTCCACTTGTTCGTTTTGCAAAGGACGCGACAAAGATAGCAGTTCTAGATCGCGGTAGTGGCCGCCTCTCGCAGTCTGGGCGCCATGGCGATAACCGTTGAACCAATCATGAACGCGTGCTTGCCCCTCAGGCGTTCGAAAGGATTCCTTCCAATAGCTCTGTGGCGGTACGGCGGGTGGTTCGCAATCTCCACCACGAAGTACAAAATAGGAGAAACCTTCGAGAAACCCGGCATGGTAATCTTCGGAGTAGGGCTCATGGTCATTCGCACCGCAGATAAGCTCCTGCCAGGCCTTCGCGGCAAGCTTGTCTATGCTCCGCTCGTTCTTCGAATCGTCCACATGACGGCAGACTTCATACGACAGGTTATTTAGCACATACATGGGAAGAGGGAATGAGCAGCCTCCCAGAGCGAGATTGATCACGACAAGAAATTGCGTAAACCGTCTCATGGCTGCTTCCTTGTCGCATGGAGGCATGGGCAACCTGGGTCCTACCACCAAGGAGGACGAAATAGAGCGATCGTGATGCCCATTTGGCGCTCGTGCTATTGGTCGCAATACTGGCGGCCAAATGCCCTTATCGTCTTTTGTCAGCAAGACTGAACGGAAGTTCTCTCGGGTTAAGCGGCGAACGATAGCAGGGTAGCCGATAAGGTCAAGATGAATTGCAACAATTGAGTACGCATCTTGATTTTGGCGGTAGAGATTGGTCGCGAATTAGTTGAAGGGGCCAGCATCCATAGGCTGAATCTCCACACGCATCAGATCGGCGCCCGCCTGAAGCGGAATCGTAGGGCTATTGCAGCTGGCCACTACCTGGGTTTCATTGGCCAAGGTCAGCACCTCATCAGCGCCACGACGCAGAGTGTCAGTTAGGCCCGAAATAATCGTCATTGACGCCGAGCTGGCAAAAGATTAATAGTCCCCGTGCAAATCGTGCTCATCGTTGTCTCACGTCACTTCGACGTGCTGAGTCTTCGTCGTTCCAGGACTGACCTGGTCCGGATTGACGCAAGACGCTGGAAACCTGGGCAATATGAATCGGCTTGGTTGAGTGCCGACTGCGCTCGCGAGAAATAAGGGAGATGCGACGTGGCCACGACGAAGCCGCTTGACCTCCTATCCTTCTGGCCGTCCTCCTTCCGGATCGTTTTTCTATCGGGCCTATCTTTGCTGATTTTCGGGACTGTGAATGCTTTCGGAGCTCAGGAACAGCCACAGCCATCAAATTTGTCGTCAGGAGTGAAAACGCTAGCACCTGCGCGGAGAAAACACGCAGCGAATTGGAGCGAGAACTCCTCCTTCCCCTTCTCCTGCAAGAGCGCGAATTACTTCTACGCTGCGGTAAGGATCATCCAGACCTGCGCCGTACAGGGACGAATCGCAGGTGTCAAGGATTACTTGGCCAATCTACCCGTTGCGCCTCCGAACTCCGCTTCGATCGAGAGACTTGCGACACCATTGCCGAATCCGGAAGAACATAATGGGAGCGCTAGAAAATCACCGTCTTCCGGGACAGGATTCGAACGAACGGGCCTAAGCTCCAAGCTTGCGGGACCTGGCGACATTAGCTTTGCTGGCTATTCCGTCCCCGCGAAACTCCAGCCGCATGATCGGGAGGAAGTTTCTCGTCCAACCGGTGCCAAGCATTTGAGAAGTTCGACTTCATTTCCGAGTAAGACTGGCGAAGAGTTGCCAAACCAAACAAAGCTTGCTGATCCGCTCCAAAGCATTGCTTCAAAATATGATGCGAAAACCCCTTCTTCCGACTCAAATGCAACGAAGTTGCCAAAGTCCAAGGTATTGGAAAAGAAGCCAGAACCTTTCATTTGGGAACAACCGCCTTCCTTTCCTGCCATGGCGAAAAGAATGCTCACAAAAGAAGAGCCGGAGTCTAGCGGTTACTTCTTGAAAATCTCCGGCCGCCAGTTTGTAATCTTTTTTGTGGCCTTGCTCGTGTGCCTCTTCGCACATTTGGCAGCGTTTTGTTTGATTTTGCGTTGCTATGCCCCGCAAATATCGTCAAGCTCGTTCCAACCAATTGTTCACCGGCAGCCTGGTCTTTCCTCTCCAGATAGTTCTCCCATTGACTGCAACTCCGCCGATATACAAGGATTTCCACAGACTCTCGGTGGTTTGAACCTGGAAAAGCCCTCCTTCGACGTCTCCGCGGCAGCTTCCCTTGGGCCTACTTGGGCTGAGGAACTACAGAAGAAGGAAGAAGAAGAGGCGCGGAAAGGCGAGGCAATCTTCCAGCATCTTTTCAAACAGAACCTGGAATTGAAGAATCAGTTATTCGTTACGGGAGAGGCGTCCCAGATTTCGGTACATCCGCCAACCGAGCTTGCGTTTGCTGGTGTAGCGCCTTCAGGCGGCGTAATGGGCTCGCGCGAGCGGGGTGGAGACTCCGAAGGGAAAGGTCGATTCACATGGATAAGGAAATCGTTCATATTGGGATGGATCTTGGGACTTTCAAAACATCCATTGCCTCCTCGACCGGTGCCCGCGAGGTCGTCGTCGAGCGCTGTGGGTAGACCGAAAGACCAGATTGCCCGCACCCTCTTGGGCCGCGATGTCGTGTTCGGTAAGGATCTCGTCGACCATAGGCTCGCTCTCGATATCATCCGCCCCTTCGAGACAGGGGCCCTGAAATATAATAGTCACACGGACGTGGGGTTGGCCCAGAACAAAATCGAGGCGCATAAGCAAGCGGCCAGGCTCTTGGTGGAATATGCTGTGGCCCTGACTCGGCCCACTAAGGGATGCTTGATCTACGGAGTGATCGGTGCTCCCTCTCGGGCTAGCGTCGCAAATAAGCAGGTTATCTTAGAGTCAGCCCACGCGATCTTCGATGCTGTTATGATCGTTTCGGAGCCATTCAGCATCGCCTACGGAATGAATCGACTCAGCGATACGCTGGTCGTGGATATCGGTGCGGGAACCATTGACCTGTGCCCAATCTACGGGACTTTCCCAACGGAACAGGATCAGGTCACATTGCCACTAGGCGGCGATGCCATCGACGACTGCTTCCATCAAGAATTGCGCAAGACCTACCCAGAGGCCCAGGTCTCGCTAAATATGGCCAGAGAAATCAAGGAAAAGTATGGCTTCGTTCACGACGTCAACGAGAAGGCAGTGGTAACACTCCCCGTCAAGGGTAAGCCACAGTCGTTTGATGTGACTGGACCGACTTAAAACTGCCTGTCGCGTAGTAGTCGCCCCAATCGTGCAGGGATTATCTGAGTTGATTGGTCGATTCGATCCAGAGTTTCAGCAACGCATGCTTTCAGAATATCATCCTTGGCGGGGGCGGAAGTCAGCTCAAGGGCCTTGATGTCGTCATTGAGGAAGCAATGAAGGAATACGGTGGAGCAAAGGTAAAGAGAGTCGGCGATGCCGTGTTCGCCGGGGCCGTAGGTGCTCTCAAGCTTGCCATGGGCATGCCTCGGGAGTGCTGGTCGCAATTGACGACGATACCACCGGCTCAAAACCAAAAGGTCAAGCCCGCGGCTTAAGGGACGAAATTGAGCTAATTTGCGATAGCCTTCGCGCAAGCATTAGAAATTGCGGCGGGCCGGATCGACAGAAGTGCGCCCAGGGATCGGGTATTGCAACCATTCCGATGTGCGGTTGCCCGATAATCGCTTTCCGTCACGTTGGATCAGGCCAAGGATTTATTGACCACTTTCAGCCACGGCTGACCCACCTGCGGGAGTCATCACGTCCATATGCGTTGATGCATCCTCCAGTCAGTTGAACGAACTCCACGCCACCGACAAGGTTGGCCCAAGCGCGTAGTGGTCCACTGCCCAATCCACCACGGGCAGCCAGGTGATTGGCCCGTGTGACTGCGGTGGCGTGTACTCGCAGCCCGCCGCTGGTACTGAGGCTCGAAGTACCAATGCCCTGATACCGGGCGGGCAGCCGTCCCGTGCAGGCCACTAGAAGTCGTACCCATCGCATCGCTGAGACACGTTAACCCTGGATCAACCGCACCCACCACGACCAAACTACGGAGAAGAAATGTATTCGGTCTCTCCCAGCCCAGCCGAGGCTCCCTCAGCTCTGAGAGTAATGACGGCCGACCCGGTGCGGCCGAAGCCACCCGGCAGCACCCGATGGCGGCGAAGGCTCGATGAGCACTGCCCGGACCATTCTGTCAGCGATCCGGAGCCGGGCTGTCAGGTCGTACGCCAATAGCCCGGAGAATGAGATGTCCGACCAGAGTGATCGGCCCGAAAGGTCAGGGCGCGCATCGATCACCGCTGCATATTCCGCAGCAATTCTGCTGCAATCGGAGGAATGATGGAGCTTCGGCCGGTGAATTCCAGGCAGAGGGAGACACCAGACTGGGGTAAACCGGATCCACCGCCGCTATCATTTGCAGAATCCGGAATCCACCCGACGAACACGACCGGCGTGCCAGGTCCGTCTCGGAGGACCACCAACACATCGCTATTGGCCGACTCGTCGCCTGGCAGTACCGGGCGAACCAACTTGTCTGCCAAGCCGGCTATAGTCGGTGCCCGAAAAAGGTCGATTAGTTCGATTCCCGGACCGACAGCATTAGTTATAAACGCTCGACTGCCCGGACCGCCAGTAAGGAACTCCCACCCAATTCGAAGAAGTTGTCGTGCATACCGACAAGCTCCAGTTTGAACAGATCGGCCCAGACTCTGGCCAGGCGCTCTCGATCTCTCCGCTAGGCGCCTGATATCCACGTGTAACTCGATGCGCCATCACCCGGCATTGGCAGCGATTTTCGATCCACCTTACCGTTGGGTGTCAAGGGCAATGCCTCCAACGTCATAAAGGCTGAAGGCACCATGAACTCGGGAAGATCCTGTTTGAGACAACGGTATAAGGATAGCTGCCGCAGGGAGCTCCGCGCCCTTTGCCACCACGTATGCCACCAGGTGCTTGTCGCCGGGAGAATCTTCTCGCACAACAACCACCGCGTTTTGGACTGTAGGATGACGTCGAAGGCAGCTTTCGATTTCACCCAATTCGATACGGAACCCGCGAATCTTGACCTGATGATCCACCCTTCCCACGTATTCCAGGTTCCCATCCGGTCGGAAACGTGCTAGATCGCCGGTCCGGTAGAGATGTGCACTCGATGTGCCACTCGGGATAGGATTGGTGATGAATTTCTCTACCGTCAGTTCAGGTCGATTCAGATAGCCAAGCGCTAACCCGTCGCCGCCGATGCAAACCTCTCCTGGCACACCAACAGGGACGATCTGTTGGTGCTTGTCCAACAAGTACACCTGCGTATTGGCGATTGGATGCCCGATGGAGATCGGGTTCGTCTTGAAGCAATGACTCGAGTAAAGAGTGGACCAGATAGTAGTTTCTGTGGGCCGTAGAGGTTCGCACAACGTTTTGCTTCGCCACCAATTAGAAGTCGCTTGAGCGAGATTCAGCGAAGGTAGCGATTCGCCGCCACAGAGGACTGTTCAACCGATTCGGGCAACGGTTCTCCACCCTGCATTCGATGAGCAGCCGCCAGGTTATTGGCGTTGCCTGCAAGACCGTGGCCTCGGGAGCTATTAAGTAGCAACGCCAACTGTTTGCCATCGGCGGCCATCTCACGCGAGGCTGATGAGCACTCGTGCCCCTACGGCCAACGGCAGGAAGATCTCAAGTCCCGCAATATCGAACGAAATAGTTGTGCACGGCCAACAAAATGTCTTCAATGCCCAGCACCCGGGTCCACTTGCGCATGGAGTTGAGCGAAATTCACCACGGCAGAATTAGGGACCGATTACGCCTTTCGGGCGACCGGTCGAACCCGATGTGTAGATCACGTAGGCGAGATTCGTTGGATTGGACAAGCGGTCTAGATTGCCATCACAGTACTCACTCGATGCATGGCCAGTCAGCATCCAGACAGATAACCTTTGCTGGCTGAGAGCAAGATGGCTTATCCGCGAGCCTCTGCTCAGTTAGCCAGCACTGTCATTTTGCTGTCAGCCAGCATAAAAGAAACACGGTCCATGGGATAGGCGGGATCTAGTGGCACGTATGCCCCCCCGGCCTTGAGGATGCCGAGAAACCGATCACCATGTCCAGGCCTGCGCTCCACGCAAATCCCACGCATACGTCTGGGCCTACTCCCAATTCCCGCAAGTGGCGTGCCAATTGGTTGGCCCGGCTGTTCAACTGCCGATAGGTCAGCGTTCTCCCTTCGCACTGCATGGCCATCCTATCTGGGGTGCGCTCCACCTGCTCCTCGAATAGTTCATGGACACACCGATCCCTTGGGTATTCCGCCTGAGTATTATTCCAATCCACCAGCAACTGGCGTCTCTCCGCCTCCGTCAGAAGCGGTAACTGGCTGATCCGTTGGTTGGATCAGCCACAATGCCCTTAAGAAATGTCCGCAAATGCTCCATCATTCGCCCGATTCGCGATTGCTTGAATAGATCAGTACTATATTCCACCTCCACCCAGATTTCGTCTACGTCATCGGTCAGCATTACGGTTAGATCAAATTTCGACGTTTTTGTCTCCGCCAAAAGCGATGTTACCACCAATCCCTTCATACCGATGAATGACAACTGCTGATCGCGATCGCGCCAATTAATCATCACCTGGAACAACGGGGAGTAACTCAGGTTACGTTCTGGCTGGACTCGGCTCACCACTTGGTCGAAAGGAGGGGCGCGATGGCTATACAAATCCAGCACCCCTCTCTGCACGCTTGCCAGCAACTCTCGAAACCTCATGTCACCGGCAAGCTTGGTTCGCAAAACGTGGGTGTGGAGCAGAAAGCCGATCACCGATTGCAGTTGCGGACGGTCCCGGTCCGCCAAAGGGATTCCGAGCAGGATGTCTTCTTTTCCCGTGTAGCGGTAGCAGCAGGACATCAATCGCCGCGGTAAATAAGGTGAATAAACTAACTTGCTCACACCGGCTGGAGTCACGCAGAGACTCCACCAATTCTGAGCCAATTCGGAAGCGTTTACGGGCGCCCCGATAGGAAATAACAGGGGGCCGGGGCCGATCGGTCGGCAGATCCAACAAATCCGGTGCGCCGCGAAGGTGTTCCTCCCAGTACGCCAAATCGTTGACAAAACTCTCCCTCGATCATTCGTCGATGCTGCCATAGCCGCATAATCTCCGTGTTGAATTTGCAGTGGCGGCAAGGCCGGCGTGTCGCCGCGAATCAAGGCCCGGTAGATCGCCGACAGTTCCCTCCACAACACACCCTCCGATGACCAGTCACAAATGATATGATGCATCATCAGGATGAAGACATGATCCTGGGAATCGAGTTGCACGATGGTCGCGCGGATTCCCGGTTCGGCGTTCAGATGGTACAACCGCCGCGGTTCGTCAACGAGCAAACGCTCGACCTCGGCTGATCGCAGGTCAGCCGGCAGATGGCCCAGATCGATCCGCTTCAGTTTCAGGGGCCAGCGATCATGGACGACTGCCGTAGTTTGTTCATTCGTGACTTGAATCGTTGTACGCAAGTTTTCATGTTGCGCAATAATAACGTTGAGTGCCTCGCTCCATCGCCTCCACATTGAGATCTCCCTTCCAGCCGCACGGCCTCGGACTCGTTGTAAACCGGCACGCCGGAGTTGAATTGCTCCATGAACCAAAGTCGCTCCTGAGCAAGGCTCAGTGGGCAAGGCTTTGAACGGTCCCTTGGTGAAATGGTTTCCTCTACCGCGGAAGGAGCGATCTGTTGCAGCAAGGCTGTTTCCCAGGCGATATCTGATTCCGCGGAACTGCCACTATCCGGTGCAATCGCTTTCTAATGAGCGTCGCTTGACGCTCGACGGTAGGGTGCTCGAAGAAATCCGACAGCGAAAGCACAACCGGGAGTTTCTCACGCAATCGCGACAGGCATTGGATCGCCAGCAGTGAGTGCCCCCCTAGGGAGAAAAAATTGCTGTGCACATCCACTTGCGGCAGCGTGAGGAATTCCGACCAAGTTGCGGCGAGCATTTGCTCGATCGGGGTCGTCACGGCCCGCATACCGGCTTGCCCATTGCCTGAATCACTTCCAGACGATTCCAGGCGGACAGCAGCGGGTTGTGCCGCTTTCTCCAATAGCTTCAGTCGTTGAACCTTTCCCGACGGGCCTTTCGGGAGGTCGGCGACAAAGTGGACACGGGTAGGAGTCTTGAAGTGGCCAAGACGACTCTGACAGAAAGCGAGCAGTTCCTTTTCGTCCCCGGTCATTCCGTAACGCAAAACGACGAAAGCGATTATATCCTCTCCAACGTATCGATCAGGAACACCAACGGCAGCCGCTTCAAAAACCGTCGGATGCGATTCCAGCACCTCGTCAATCTGCTTCGGAGCAATATTGACGCCTCCCTTGATGATCAATTCCTTGGAACGGCCCACGACAAAGAAGTATCCATCAGTGTCCCGATATGCGAGATCACCGGTGTGCAACCAGCCATCGCTGTCGACAACCGCTGCCGTCCCTTCCGAATCCTTGTAATAGCCCTGCATCAAGGCCGAACCGCGAATGAGAACTTCGCCGGGTTCCCCCGAAGGAACCTCCGCTCCCTCTCGATTGATTATTCTCGTATCAAAACCCCAAGGCAGTCCCGGCGATCCAATTTTGTTCTCACCCGGGGGCAGGGGATTGGAGAAAATGTTGCCTCCCTCAGTCGAACCCATTGCTTGAATGAGCAGCAACGGAAATTTGGCTAGAAATTCACGATGCAGTGAGGGAGAAAGAGGCGCCGAAGAAGAACGCAGGAAGCGGATACGCTTGAAAGCCGCTTCCCGACAATCTCCGCGCGGGATCTTTCCAATCCAGCAATTGCGAAATGATGGTCGGCACCAAGGCCGACCACGTGCAACGATAATCGTCCAGCAAGTCCCAGAATTGGCTGACACTGAATCGCTGAGGCACCACGACCGAGCCGCCGCTCATCAACGCCGGCACCAACGTCACGCACTCTGCGTTGATGTGGTACAGCGGCAGCACCAGGAGCGAGCGATCGGCTGGTGAGAGCTGGTGCGCTTGAACAGAATTCATTGCGCCCGCAAGTACACTGCGATGAGAGTGCATGGCCCCTTTTGGTTGGCCGGTGCTGCCGGAGGAGTACATCAGTAATGCTGCATCCTCGGGCTCGAGAGCCGGCAACGGCATTGCCTGGCTTGTTGACTCGCCCCGACCGAAAACACCGCTCTCATCGACTTCGATCACCTGAATGGGCCGCTGGATGTCGGCCAGCACTTCATGGACCAACGTGCGATATTCGTTGGAAACGAAGATCAGCTTGGCGTCGCAATGGTCCAAAGTGTACGACAACTGTAGCGGTCCGGCGCGAACATTAAGGGGCACTGAGACGAAGCCTCCGTACATCGTCCCCAGAAAAAGCTGTGCGGTAAACAGTCCGTTGTCCATCAAGAAAGCAACCTTGTCGCTTTTCTCCACGCCCATAGACAGGAGTTGCCCTGCGAGTAAAACCGAATGCTCCTGCAAACCCTTGAATGTCAATTCCCGTCCCGTTTCAGGGCTAACGAGAAAGGTGGCCGCAGGGCAAGATTCAGCCATCCAATCGACGAGTTCGCGGATGGTCCTGATTCCGTGTTCGGTGTTCATGAGCATTCTGGCAGCTCCCTTTGGGTCGTAGGGGGGCGTGGTTCCGAGATTCGATGCTTTGCGATCACTTAAACCCCGAGTCTCCAAACAAGGATCGTTTGAGACTCTGTCTGAAAAGCTGCAACGCCCGTCTGGCATGAATGGAGGTGAAACTGAACGACCTTCACAACAGCACGGGAGCTACTATGATTTAAAGTACCGACGGTTCTTGAACTTGTCCATGTACCGATATATGCCCGGGCTCGCGATCTCTACCGGACAGGCGGCTGGTGCTATTGCAGCAGGGCGACTTACCAGAACGAGCGATTGCGTTTTCTGCATGCGGACCTCGAAGAAGGGGCACAGCTAAACCGGGGCGATGGAGGAAGCCAAAGTACCGTCGCCCCGCCCGGACGGAACAGACTTGCCGCTACAAGCGACCTATGGCCAAGGCTCACGAATGGTGGGGTCGGAAATGAGCTTGGCGGGCAGATTGCGGATCGAGGGCAATGTTCAAGCTTTTCTTCGCTGAGGGGCATTGACCATGCCATCGCCGAAGGTCTTGAACGGGTCACTTTCTCTTAGAAAATTGGGGCCGTCAGTTTGTTTCCCAGCACAAGGAGCGCTCCGGGACTTTCATCCAGAATCATGTTCTTCTAGGCGATGCACTGGCGGCAGCGTCGGTTTTCTGCCCGCAGAGCGTAACGGCGTTGCCAGCCGCCTGATTTCAAGGGCGACGAGCAGCTCCGTCGTCACTCCGCCTTCATCACATGTATAATTAGATCAGAAAAGACACAAGTGTTCAAATTGACAGATTTCACCAGAGCTACGCCTGGCCCAGATAGCCGCAGGCGATTTATGAGCCGTTTTGGACTTTAGCTCTGCCAAAGCCTGCCTGCGATAGGTTCTTGCATATAATCCGAATGAAAAAGGCTTGCCGTAACTTAATTGTTGCGACAAGCCTCAAATGTCGGGGCGAGAGGATTCGAACCTCCGACCTCCTGAACCCCATTCAGGCGCGCTAGCCAAACTGCGCCACGCCCCGAGGACTCGGACTGCGTTCGTTTCACTTGGGGTCGAACGCCAGCGTCATTTTAAGATCTGGCCCCCGATTTACAACATCACCTGGCCGAACCGCGCTTTATGTTGCTTTCCAAACCGGCCTATCGACCTGCGGGGCAGCGTCTGGTACGCTTGCATTTCCTTCGGTTTGCCGAACTAATGACCAGCATTTGGGCCAAAAACGCACAAGAATAACCCGCCGCAACGGTTTTCAGCCGCCCCCAGCCAAGGAGAAACCTTCCATGAAACAGTTTTGCAATCGGCGCCAAGCCATGCAATTGGGCGCCGGCATCGTCGTCGGCGCCGCAACCGGCCTGGCTCGCTCGGACGAAAAGAAGAAACGCCCGATCCACAAGGCGATCATGTACGGGACCTTTACCTACGGAAGAGGCGGTCCCAAGGGTAATCCGCCTCCGCTCCCGCTCGTGGAACGATTCAAAGCACTAAAGGCAGCCGGGTTCGAGGGGGTCGAACCCGATAGCCACATGAAGCAAGCCGAGGTAAAGGCGGCTCTGGAAGAATCAGGCCTCAAGGCTGCCAGCGTCTGCTGTTCCACCCACTGGGGCAAGCCGCTCTCCAGTCCCGATGAGAAGATTCGCCGCGAAAGCGTGGAAGGTCTCGAACAGGCGCTCAAAGACGCGAAAGTCTATGGGGCCAGCTCTGTGCTCTTCGTTCCAGGCCGGGTTCAAGCCGGCAAAATGTCTTATGACGATTGCTTCAAGCGTGCTGTCGTCGGCATTCGCCAGGCATTGCCCGTGGCTCAGGACCTGGGCGTGAAAATCGCTCTCGAAAACGTCTGGAACGATTTCATCACCAAGCCGGCCCAAGCCAAAGACCTTTTGGACGCCATCGACAGCCCCATGGTCGGCTGGCATTTCGACGTCGGCAACGCCATCCGTTATGGCCCCTCGGAAAAATGGATTCCCGTGCTGGGCAAAAGGATCCTCAAGCTGCACATCAAGGAATACAGCAATCTCAAAGGCTTCGGCGTCAAGCTTTTCGAAGGCGACGATCACTGGCCCGCGATCATGAAGGCGCTCGATGAAGTTGGCTACGAAGGCTGGGGCATTTCGGAGCAACCCGGCAACCAATCCAAGGACGAGGCCAGCATGCGCGACCTTGCGCAAAGGATGGATAAAGTTTTCAGCAGCTAACCCTGAAAAAATTCGAAAATCGAAATCCGAAATCCGAAGGGAATACCTTTAGTAGCGTGGGTTTTGCTTTCTGTTCGTGATTTTGTGCTTGGGGATTGAGGATTCCTTCGGATTTCGATATTCGGATTTCGGATTTTGTGCCTCGGATTTCGATATTCGGATTTCGGATTTATTCTTCTCTATGGTTGATTCGCCGATCCAATTAAGTTTCGAGGGCGGCACGCTGGTGCTCGTGGGCGCGGATCCTACGCTCCTGGCTAATTTGCCCGGTTGCCGGCTCGATCCAAGAACCAACCAGTTTCGAGCCGAAGTGCGCTGGTATCGCGCTTTGGTAGAGCATTTGCGCCAGCAAAAGATTGCTTACCACGACGCCGCCAGGAATTATGAACCGCTAGAGTTGAAGCATGCTTCCGAACGCACCCCCTTTCCGCATCAATCCGAAGCACTCGACGCCTGGTGGCGCGGCGGCGGCGCGGCGTTGTGGTGCTTCCCACGGGTACAGGAAAGACATTTCTTGCCGTGCTGGCGATCGAACGGGCCAAACGGCCGACGCTGGTGGTAACGCCTACCATCGATCTTTTGCATCAATGGCATGACGAGCTGACGACTGCTTTCAATGTTCCCATTGGTCTTGTGGGCGGTGGAACCTATGATTTCCAGCCACTGACCATAACTACTTATGACTCCGCTTACATCCATCTCGAACGTTGGGGCAACCGCTATGGCCTGATCGTGTTCGACGAATGTCATCATCTGCCCGGGCCGAGTTATCTGTTGACGGCCGTGGGCAGCATCGCCCCATATCGCCTTGGGCTGACCGCCACACCGGAACGGGCCGATCAGCAAGAACATCTCTTGCCCGAGTTGATCGGTCCCCTGCTCTTTCGGCGCAAATCAAAGAGCTGTCGGGATCCTATTTGGCCGAATACCGCACCGAACGGCGTTATGTCGGCCTCTCGGCCGACGAACAGGCCCGCTACGATCAGATGCGCGGCGAATATCGCCGGTTCGTGGACGATCGACGCATCTCCTTCGGCAGTCCACAGGGCTGGCAGCGATTTCTCCAGGAAAGTTCCCGATCGCCCGAAGGCCGGGCGGCCTTCCGAGCTTATCTAGAGCAGAAACGCATTGCTCAGGCGGCGCCGGCCAAACTGGAGTTGTTGGAGCAGCTTCTCACAGAACATGCTGCCGATCGTGTGCTGATTTTCACGGCCGACAATGCAACGGTTTATCAAATCGCACGCCGATTCCTGATTCCCGCCATAACGCATCAAACGAAGGCGCGGGAACGCAGAGAGGTTTTGCAGCGTTTTCACGACGGTATCTATCCGATTGTGGTGACGAGCCAGGTCTTGAACGAAGGAGTGAATGTGCCGGCCGCAAGCGTCGGTATCGTTTTATCGGGCACCGGGAAGCGTGCGCGAGCATGTCCAGCGATTGGGCAGGTTGCTCCGAAAGCACGGCGAAAAGCAAGCGACGCTCTATGAAGTGATCGCCCGCGGCACGGCAGAGGAATTCACCAGCGACCGCCGCCGGCAGCATGATGCTTATGAGAAGAAGTCGGGCTGACGCCTCGACGCTCGCCTTGGTGCTTCATTTCTCCAACCGCCGCCCATTGAGCGCCGGATCGAACTGGAGCGGAACGTCAGGGAGCGGATGCCCGTCAACTTTGTAGGTACCGCCGCCGCCTTGGTAGCGATCGCGAGTGTTCCACCACAACGAGACACGGCTAGGCAATAGGCCCCGATAATCCCAACCCCACGTGCCATCTTCGGAACGACGACATGTTCCGCCCACGGCTTTGCCGCCGCCCACATAGTAGCCGGTGTAGGCCTTGGTGTTGGTCGGCAAGGCATACCAGGCGACCTGGCCATGGTAGCCGCTGCGATCGCAAGGTTCGTCGGCGTGTAAAGGAGCCGATCCGGCAAACCATAGGAGAGCGGCCGACAAAACCCATCGAGCGTTGGACATGGGATTTCCCTCATGCTTTGTAACCGAAGTCGTTAGACTTCGGAAATCCGAACTCTCACGAGTTCGGCTACATGATGTCTTAGGCGGTTATAAGCGTAGCTAAAGTCGTTAGACTTCGGAAATCCGAACTCTTACGAGTTCAGCTACATTTGTTGGAATTACAGCCACCTAGTTCCCCGTGGGATTGCGGTTATAGTTCTGGTAGGGCAGGGCGACGCCGCGGAACAAGATATTGTCGATCTGGATGCTGAGGGGGGCGGCGTAGCCGGTGATGGCTTCTCCTGTCACCACATCGTCCTCGTTGACGCCGTCGCCGGAGACGCCGAGGCCGCCAACCAGGTAAGAAAGGCCACTGATAGTGGCATATACTCCCGACGAACCGGGGAACTGCACGACGCCATTTTGATTGAGCGGGTTGTTGGGATCGTGGAAATTGGCATTCGGATGGAAGGCCAAGTAATCTGCCATGCTCGTGTACGCGGAAGCAGGCAATGCCGGGCCGATGTCGAGGCCATTGGTAGGATTGACGGCAATATCATTTAGAGCCGACCAAATGCCCGGATTGGGCCCCACACCTTCAGGGAAGAACGGCTCGGTCAGATAGCGGAACGTGCGACTCGTGAAAGCATACCCGGGCGCCACTCCGGGCAGTTCATCTTGCGGTTGCAATTCCGAGGCGTTGTTGTAGTAGGCGTCGTTGCGAGCTTTGGCCACGGCTACGCCTATCGAAAAAACGGTGCTATCGGGCATCCGATAGAGTCCGAGCACTTCCCCTGTCTCATCGGTTACGGCGAAGCTCATTTCCGCGGTGCTGCCCAGAGGCAACCGAATGGCGGCGCGTGTCTGCATCGCTTGTTGGACGCCTTGAGTGATTATTTGTGTAACCTCGGCTGCACTCATGCCAACGCCGCTGTGGGGCAACACCAGCCAGCCGCTTGGTACGGGAACGCCCGAGATTGTGGTCGCTCCTAAGGCCGGCCCAAGAGTCTGCAATACGCCTGTGTTGGTTCCCTGGCCCAAGGCGGCCCCATAGGCAACCAGGCTGGTCGGCCCGTTGGCGTTGGCTGAGCCAAGTATGGGGAGAGTGACTCCAGCTAAGGTGATTTCCTCATTAGGCATGAGAGGGAACGAGATATCGGGCAAAGCGGGGATGCCGCCTAGCGTGCCGATGGGGAGGCCCAAACCTGGATCACCGCCCAAGGCGGCCAAGGCGGCGTATTCGGCTTCCAAGGATCGGTCCGGTAAGGCAGGATTGTAGTTCGTGCTCAAGGAAGAATTCTCGGCACTGGCATAGCCGGTGGCGCCGGGATAGAAGACCCCAATGCCGCCAACCAACACACCATTGCGGTAGATGGGAAGCCCGCCGGGCAGCGTGCCTATACCGCGAGCCTGTGCGGTTGGGTCGATTCCCGAAACGAAGCCGTAGGAATTGGGAGCCTGCAGGTCCTCGTCGGAAGGGATTGAAGCAGGGATGTAAGCAGGGTCTACATTGAAGCGTTCTTCTCCGGAATACTCCGTACTATCGCGATTGGTGAATTCGATGCCGTAGAGGTCGGCGTCGGGTGTGTTAGGCACGCCGGGGGGGAAATGGCCGCCGATTTGAATCGGGGCCACCGCGCCGGCCCATACAGCGGAGAATTCTGATCGGTGACATCCGGACTGGAATCGGTCATCCGCTGGGTGATGGTAGTCTGGCTGATGAATTGGACCGTGAGCGAGGTCAGCGGCGCCTGATCGTTGGCGAAGAAGGCGCCGGTGCGGGCCAGTGCCACGGCACCGTCGATGGCGAACGTCAAGTTTGCCGGATTGCTGGTGAGCGCGGTCGAAACACCACTCTCCACGCTCACTCCCAGGATATTGCCGTCCCGATCGACGATGGCAATGATGCCATCATTGCTTGGTGTCGCCGCGGATGCGCGAGCGAGCAGTGTGTTCACCTCAGCAGCTGGCAAGATACCGCTCGGCGTGGGCGCAGGATCACCGCCGGCAGCGAACTCTGGGGACGCCATGATGACGGCGACCACTTGCGGGACGGTGGATCCTTGAGTGAGTGCCGCCAGGAAAGTGTTGGCGCCAGCGGTATCAGCCGTTCTACCCAAATAGGACTCGAAGAGATCGTTCACCACTACGAGACGGGCTTCGGAAGTATCGTAAATCGAGGCGAATATCTGTTGGTGCGAGACGCCAGCGGCCAATTGGCCATCGTAGTAGGTAAGTGCGCCGGGATCGGCGGGACGACCGAGAAAATCCTCGAATAGGGCATTCACATAGCCATTATTGGTGTTGCCGCCACGCGTTTGAAAATACTCATTCGAGCTGGTCAACAACGACAGGAGCGCTTCGGGATTGACGGTGCTCTGCAGTATCTGGATGCCGTTGGCCAATCCTGCTGGATCAGCACCCCGGTGCAGATACTGCGCATAGTCCATCTGCACATAGTCGGTTAGGTACTCTTGGGTGTTCTCGATGTCCAAGACAATCTGGGTCCGTGAGGTTCCTTGATCGAGCAGCCCGCTATAGTAGCTGACGGCTGCCGGTTCGGCGGGACGGCCCAGCAAATCTTGAAATGCTTTGGCAACGAAGGCGTCGCCAGCGGCATCCATGAGGCAGCGTTCTTCGAGTCGCTCCAGGCCAAGTTTGGGCGCGGGGCCGACGGGCCGGCCGACGTTTTCGAGTTGGTTCTGGCACACTCATGGCGCGTTCTCCGAAGGCTATCCTGTTCCTTCAATCGTTACCATCGGCAAATCCGTTGGAACTCTCAAAGCAAAAGCCTCAAATGCGCAGATCCCCTAAATCCAGATAGGAGCAAAACGAGCCGATAGCCTAGCCAGCTTCACAGGATTGCCCGAAGCATAAATCCGGCTTCTTCCTCAAGCCCGTTAGATTCGTTACCGATAACCAAAGATGATGTGCCTTCGCGCGGTTAATGGAGAGGGCGGTTCGCATGACGCGACGCCAGGTTTGGACTTGTCGCCTGTTGCTCATCGCCTGTGGATGTAGCGCGGCGGCGTGCGCCAAGAACCGGCGAAGAACAGTGCCGACCCGCAAGAACCCGCTCGGCCCAGCGCGCTTAATAGGCCGCTCGAATCAACCGCGCCCCAGGCCCCCGAACTGCCAGTACCTTCCTCACCCGCCGGTTTGCTGCAAACTAAAGTTGATCCCCCGCTCGGCTATACCGGCCCTTCCGGGGTTCGGCCGCGCGATGAACAAGAAACGGACGATTTCGTCCCCATGGAGGATCGTTGGCGGTCGGGATTCCCGGCTTGGGATCGCTACGGCAACGGCAATCCACTCAACCAGGACACTCCTTATCAAGCGGGAGCGTGGTGGAACCCTTACCGACAAAATGTTCTCAAAGGCGATTATCCGATCATCGGCCAGCACACTTTTCTCGAGGTGACCGCTTCCACGACGATGCTTCTGGAGGAACGACAAACTCCTATCGCCACTTCTCCCTTCGAGAGCACGGCCAATCCGAATAGCCCTGAATTCTTTGGCCGGCCGAACCAGTTCTTCTATTCGCAGTTCTTCAACTTGAGTTTGGACTTGAACCACGGCGACGCTGGCTTCAAACCGACCGATTGGCGCGTGAAAATCACGCCGATCTTCGACGTCAATTACCTGGCTGTCGACGAATTGGCCGTGGTCAATCCCGACGTAACCAAAGGAACAACCCGCGGACGCACCTGGGGTTCCTTGGAAGAATACTTCGTCGAAAAGAAGATTGCGGATTTGTCGCCCGATTACGACTTCGTTTCCGTCCGCGTTGGGTCCCAGCCTTTCACCAGCGATTTTCGCGGGTTCATTTTCAGCGATACCAACCGGGCCGTGCGCCTTTTCGGTACGCTCAACGGCAACCGCGATCAATTCAACGTCATCATTTTCGATCAACAAGAAAAAGATACCAACAGCGAGTTGAACACCTTTTCGATGCGCCACCAACAAGTGTTCATTGCCAACTATTATCGGCAGGACTTTATCTTCCCTGGCTACACCGCTGAAGCCAGCTTCCATTTCGACCACGACCAACCCACGTTCAAATTCGACACGAATGATTTTCTCGTGCGGCCCGACCCGGACGGAGTGTTTTCACCGCACGAAGTCGACGTCGCCTACCTGGGATTTGCCGGTGACGGCCACTTTGGCCGTTACAACATTTCCAACGCTTTCTATTATGCGTTTGGCCATGACAGCTTGAACCCGCTGGCCAACCAGGGCAGGATATCAGCGCGGAAATGGCGGCTGTGGAACTATCGTACGATCGCGATTGGGCTCGATTTCGCACGTCAGTTTTTTGGGCCTCGGGAGATCATAACCTTTTCAACAGTCACGCTACCGGCTTCGATTCGATCATGGATCATCCGGAATTTGCGGGGGGCGATTTCAGCTACTGGCAGCGACAGTCGATTGCTTTGCTGGGCGTCAACCTGACCAACCGAGAAAGCCTGGTGCCCGATCTACGGTCGAGCAAGATTGAAGGACAAGCCAACTTTGTGAACCCTGGTCTCTTCTTGGTCAATACCGGCGTGGATTTCGAATTGACTCCTAAGTTGAAGATGATCAATAACTGCAATTTCCTCTGGTTCGACGACACGGAAGTTCTCAAGCAGTTCTTATTCACCAACACGGTGCACGATTTCATCGGCGTCGATTTGAGCAGCGGATTCGAGTATCGGCCGCTACTCAGCAATAATGTCATCCTCACTTGCGGCGTTTCCACGCTGATCCCCGGGCAGGGCTTCAAAGACATTTACAACTCGCTGAGTCATAGCGTGAACGCTCAGGTGGCGAGCTTCTTCCAGCTCGAGTTGCGGTATTAGCTGTCTTCAATGAGAATGATGGTCCACGCCGCCAGTTTTGAAGTTGCGCCAGGTCGGCGGCTGAATGTTCTCTAGACCCCTGCCGGCTTGTCCGGCAGGTGAATAAGTTCTGCAGCTAACGGGACCGGCCGGTTTCTTCTGCGGCCCCTGCCGGCTTGTCCGGCAGGTGAGAAAGTCCACTTGCTACACACAAGCCACCGAACTCCTTCACCTGCCAGGCAAGCTGGCAGGGGTCGTGGATGAGTGAGCATTGGCAGTTTCTAGTCGCCGAACTGATTCACCTGCCGGGCAAGCCGGCAGGGGTCCCAATTGAACTTGACAGCAGACCCAAATTGACTATCCTCCCCCGCCCTTGTTCAGGTGGAGGATTCCATTCCGCGCAGGGAGGTCAGCCAGCATGAAACCGACGCTCACGAATTCCGTGATTCGTTTCGGTCCCTATTTGCTGGCTGGTTGTTTCCTGGCGGCCAGCGCTTTCGCTTCCTGGGCTCTGGCCCAAATGCCGGGCCAAACGCGGAACGGCCATGCCATCGCCTATCCCATGCCGGCCGAGCTGGTTGGAGTCGACCTTCTTCGTCAAACCGATGAACAAGCTGCTGTCAAAAGCGCCGGCTGCATCTCCTGCCATACCGGCAGCCACGATCCCCATTACAAAGAAACTGTGCGGTTAGGCTGTGTCGATTGCCACGGCGGCCGAGCCGATACGTCAATCAAAGAACAGGCCCACGTATCGCCCCGCTTTCCCGAGGTCTGGCGGTCCTCTGCGAATCCTGTGCGGACCTATACTCTGTTAAATGAAGAGGCCCCCGAATTTGTCCGCTTCATCAACCCAGGCGATCTGCGGGTTGCCCACATCAGTTGCGGCACCACCAACTGCCATGCCAAAGAGGTGCTGCAAAACCGCAAGAGCATGATGACGCACGGCTGCATGCTCTGGGGAGCCGCCCTCTATAACAATGGCGCCGTTCCCGAGAAGCACTCGCGTTACGGCGAAAGCTACAGCATGAACGGTACCCCGCAACGGATGCAGACGGTGCCGCCGCCCAGCGAAGAGGAGCAACGTATGCATGGCGTGGTGCCCTTCCTCGATCCGCTGCCCCGCTATGAAATCAGTCAGCCCGGGAACGTTCTGCGCATTTTTGAGCGCGGCGGCCGATTCAAGAATGAGGTCGGCATTCCCGAATCCCTGGAAGATTCCGGCAAGCCGCCACACGCCTGAGCACGCGCGGATTGGGCACCGAAAACCGGACAGATCCGGTCTTCATCGGCTTGCAGAAGACGCGCTTGCTGGATCCGACCCTTAACTTCCTGGGCACCAACGATCATCCCGGCGATTACCGGTCTAGCGGCTGCACGGCCTGCCACGTTATCTATGCAAACGATCGGTCGCCGGTGAACTCCGGCCCCTTCGCCAAGTATGGCAATCGAGGTTTGAGCTACCAGACCGATCCCACGATTCCACGCGACGAATCCGGTCATCCGATAGAGCACCGTTTTACGAGCGGCGTTCCCACCAGCCAGTGCATCGTTTGCCACGTGCATCCCGGCACCAACGTGATGAACAGCTACTGCGGCTACATGTGGTGGGATGAAGAAACCGATGGCGAACTGATGTATCCCAAGACGCAAAAACGGCTCAGTTCCGAAGATCTCATTCGGTCGCAGATGTCGAACCCCGATGAGGCGGCGGCCCGCGGTCTTTGGTCGGATCCGGAATTCCTGGCCAATATCACGGACCTTAATCCGCAATTGCAACATACCCAGTTCGCCGACTTCCACGGCCACGGTTGGGTGTTCCGCGCGGTCTACAAGAAGGATCGCAAAGGAAATCTTCTCGATGACGCGGGAAACAAGATCCAAGACGTGACGACAGCCGAAGCTTGCCGCCGCGATGAAGGCTCCCGAGCAAGTTCAAGCAATCTTGAAAGAGCACGCTTTGGCGGGCGACTTCGATCCCCAAATGCGCAAAGCCGATGGCGTGCCCGTCCATCTCATGGATATTCACTTGGAAAAAGGTATGCACTGTGCGGATTGCCACTTCGTCCAGGATGCACATGGCAACACTAAGCTGCAGACCGAGGTACGCGCCGGGATTGAAATCCAATGCACGGACTGCCATGGAACGACCAAGGAGCGGGCCAAGCTGGTAACGACCGGTCCGGCATCTTACACGTCATCCCCGAAAGGCGGTCGCAACCTGGTCATCATGCGAACCCCGTTCGGCAAACGCCGCTTCGAAGTGAGGGGCGACAAGATCATTCAGAATTCGATGGTCGACAAGGATATGGCCTGGGAAGTGGTTCAGGTTGTCGACACCATTACCAAAGGCAACCACCACTACAACGAAAAATCAGCTCTGGCCAAGACTGTTCGCTTCGATGCCCAGGATCAAATGATCTGGGGTGGCAATATGGACGACCCGAGCGTCGTCTGTGCCCACGCCAACGAGAACATGAGCTGCATCGCCTGTCACTCGGCTTGGAATCCAAGCTGCTATGGTTGCCATCTTCCGCAGAAGGCCAACAAAAAGCTGCCGCAGCTCCACAACGAAGGCGATGTGACCAAGAATTATGTTTCTTATAACTTTCAAACGTTGCGTGATGATGTGTTCATGCTGGCTCACGACGGCGACGTGACCAAGAACCGGATTGGGCCGGCCCGTTCATCATGTGCAATCCATGTTGGTTCCTACAATGCCAATCGCGAAGCCATCTATGTGCAGCAACAGACCATCTCGGCCGAGGGCTTGAGCGGTATCGCCTTCAGCACGAATGTTCCACATACGGTGCGCGGCAAAGGCGCC
This sequence comes from uncultured Gemmataceae bacterium, assembly GCA_963748025.1. GTDB lineage: Bacteria > Planctomycetota > Planctomycetia > Gemmatales > Gemmataceae > CAVVHZ01. The sequence goes on along the minus strand of CAVVHZ010000032.1, from coordinate 62,858 downwards.
ACCAAGATGTGCACGGATTGTCACGTTTCCAAACAAGACGATAACAATGCGATCATGGCCCAGCTTTTCATGCAGGGCACCAATTTCATGAACTTTATCGGCCGCTTTTGCTGGGTCGCTGGCGGCGTGGACGGATTGAGTGCTGTGGAAGTGACCGAACGGGAAGAGCCGCAAGCGGTGTTCGGCAGCAAGCTGCATCATTTAGCTTTCCCGGAGGCATTCGAAGATTTCGTCCGCCGAGGCAGGCTTTTGAGGCAGGCTCATGTTCATCCGGGGCGGGACGTCAGCGACGTGGTGTTTCATCCCTTGCGGCAGCAGGAGATACTTTGCGTGCAGAATCGCGGTGAATACCTGTACGCAGCCTGCGGAACCGGTGGACTCCGCGTGTTTGACATCGCGTTTATCGACGATAAGGGATTTTCGCAGCGCATTACAACGGCTCCTGTTTCGCCGTTGGGTCAGAAGTTCTATGTGCCTACGAAATATGCCACATTTGTTGCGTCGCCGACGACATTGGCGCCCAATCCGACGCGCACGCACAAACCTGAAAATGACGAACAGAAGGTTCACCCTCTTTACGCGAACATTTACGTCACCGATAAGTACGAGGGATTGATCTCGGTGGGCATCGCAACCACCATTGACGGTAATCCGAGCAACAACTTCCTCAAGCGGGAAGTTACGTTCAACCCAGGCGGCGTGCTCAACGGGGCCAGGCACATCGCTATTGTCGGTGTCTATGCTTATATTTCGTGCGATGCTGGCCTGGTTGTGGTGTCTCTCGACGATCCGAAGAATCCCGAGGTGAAGGCCATCCTTGGGCCGGAGGAGACCAGGCATCCGAACGCCGTTCAGTTCCAATTCCGTTATGGTTACGTTTGCGATGAAGAAGGACTTAAGGTGTTGGACGTTACCAACCCTGCCAAGCCGGTCGTGATCAACCGGCTCGATATGGAGGACGTCCACAATATCTATCTGGCCAGAACCTATGCTTATGTGGCCGCCGGCAAGCATGGCCTGGTGATTTTGGACATCGAAAAGCCTGAGAATCCGCGCGTCGACCAAGTTTTTGACGGCGGCGGTTGCATCAACGACGTTCACGACGTCAAACTCGGCGTCACTTACGTGACGGAGTTTGCCTATCTAGCGGACGGCAAGAACGGCATGCGCGTGGTGCAACTCACCGGCCCCGACACGCCCGGAAACGATGGTTATAGTCCCCGGCCCACGCCTGAATTGATCGCGACTTACAAGCTGCCGCACGGCGGCCAAGCATTGGCTATCGCCAAGGGACTTGACCGCGACCGCGCGGTGGACGAAAGCGGCAACCAGATTGCGGTGTTCGGCAGGGTGGGAGCCCGGCCATTGAGTCTGGCGGAACAGCAGAAACTCTACCTGCGCAATGGCAAGCTCTGGAAAGTGAGCGACGATCCCCGGGATCCGGTCTATCTGGAAATGCCCAAAAACTGATGAACCCAGGACCTACTGGTCCAACCGAAGCCCCGTTTGACGGCGAGTTCACTACGCCTTTGTGAAATCGTGCGCCTAAGAATGACTTCGCCTAGTCATTTCCAATTTCTTTACAAAAGCTGAATGGGCACGGCTCTTCAAGCCTAGGTTCATCGTGGCGATTAGCTCCTTCCTCAGGCCAGCCAACAACGCGGGCACGTTGATCCAAAGGCCTGGAAACGCGCGTGAGCGGGCAATTCCCCGGCGGTCCGGTTTAACCGAATCCTTGGCGGCAAAGTCGAACCAGAAGAGTTCCGATCCTTCGACACAGAAGACGATGTACTCTTGTACCCCGCCGTGCTCATAATCGTCGCGTTTTTGATGAAGGTCGAGTGCTCGAGTGCTGTGCGCAATTTCGGCCACAAGCTCCGGGGGTCCTTCAATGTACTCGCCCGATGTTTCATGAGAAAGGCCGCCACACTCGGCAAGGATTCGCAAACTCAAATCAGGCTGCGGCTCGCTCTCGTCGCCAAGGATAGTCGTGGCGTTATCCAGGAGTTCCACGCCTTGGGTTTGGCTTTCGTAAAGTTCAAGCACCAGCGACAGCCTCACGTGAATTTTTCCGTGAGGGCGACGAAGAGGCGACGCCATGTAAACAATTCCGCCAATTAACTCGAACTTTATGTCTTCGGGGTAGGATTCATATCGACGATGGAACTCGGCTTGAGACAGGCGATCTCCGTTTTCCAATGGCGGCGAACCGACAACGGAACGGATCAGAGCCGGTAATTTGATCGCGCTGCTCATAGTGCGACGACCATTTGAGCTGAATTGACATTACGCCTGAGAGGATTCGAACCTCTAACCTATGGCTTCGTAGGCCATTGCTCTATCCAGTTGAGCTACAGGCGCTTGCAAAGGCCTCGCCTGGAAAAATCGCTTGCGAAGTCGCGCGTTCCGTGCAAGGGACTGTCATAATAGAGGAGGCATGTGCAGGTGTCAACGCGGCCGGTCGGGGAAGCTTTGCACGGCACTGGTGGACTTGTTTGCGTAGCTTTTGAAGAGAGTCGGGGAGAATGTAAGCCATGATCGAACCGTCCCAAGCGCCTGAGTCGCAACGCTCAAAAGCCGAACTTCCAGTCGACCCGTTGGCCGAAACGCGCATGGCGCCGACTGAACCGATCATTCCTCCGCTCGAGGGGCCTGCAGATAATCAAAAGGGTTCCGCCCCTGAAGATCCGTTGAGCGAAACGTTCGCCGTGCCTGCCCACCACGCCACGCTGCAAATCAAATCGCCCGCCAAGGAGGTAAAGGGACCAGCCGCTCCCACTGGAACGCCGCCAGATCCGCTGGGGGAAACTCACATCGCCTCTCCCAGCCGGTTGCAGGATGCGACCGTCGATCCCTTCGCCCCGACGCATCTCGCCCAGCCCTCCGCGCCCACGAAACCCGATGCCCCCAGCGGAACGATTGGCCACGTCCGTCCTGGTGCTACGCGCGACCCGGCTTACCAGAACACGCGTGTTGCCCCGACTCCGTCCGAAACGGACAAAGATTCCGGCATCGCTGCCACCCTCGCCGTCGATTCCACGAAACAACCCCCGGTTTTGCCGGGAATTCACGATACGCCCCTGGTGGCAACACCGGGTTTCTCTTCGGTCCGGACGGTTGCTAAGCATGCCTCAGCACGTCGGCGATTATGAAATCCTGGGCGTGCTCGGCCGCGGCGGCATGGGGGTCGTTTACAAGGCCAAACAGAAGCAGCTCAATCGCGTCGTAGCTTTGAAGATGGTTCTGGGCGGTCTGCACGCCAGCGACGAAGACCTGTGCCGCTTTCGCCAAGAAGCCGAGGCATCGGCCCATTTGCAGCATCCGAATATCGTGCAGATTCACGAAGTCGGCGAAATGGATGGGAAGCCTTATTTCTCGTTGGAATATGTCGACGGCGGCAGCCTTGCCGGCAAGATGGCCAGCGAACCGCAAGCACCCTTCCCTGCCGCTCAACTCATCGAGATTCTGGCTCGGGCCATGCATTACGCTCATCAGCGAGGCATCATCCATCGCGACCTGAAGCCTGCGAACATCTTGTTGGCAAGTCCCCCTCCGGACGGCTCTTCCACGGCTCCGGTCACGTCTTTTGGCATTCCCAAGATAACCGATTTCGGCTTGGCCAAGCGCATGGACATGGATTTGGGGCAAACCCAAACCGGCGCCATTCTGGGCACGCCGAGCTATATGGCGCCCGAACAAGCCGGTGGGCGCATCCGCGAAATTGGACCAACAACCGACGTTTATGCCCTGGGCGCCATTCTTTACGATTTGCTTACCGGGCGCCCGCCTTTCAAGTCGAACACCCTAGCCGACACGCTGCGTCAGGTGCAGACGGTCGAACCCGTCTCGCCAGGCCGCTTGCAGCCACAGGTGCCGCGCGATTTGGCGACGATCTGCCTGAAATGTCTGAACAAGGAACCCAAGAAGCGCTACGAAACCAGCTTGGCTCTCGCCGAGGATCTAGGCCGCTTTCTGGCCGGCGAACCGATCAGGGCAAGGCCGGCCAGTGTCTTCGAACGAGCCTTCAAATGGTCGAAACGCCGACCCGCCATTGCCGCCTTGATTGCGGTCAGTGTTCTGTCGTTCGTCGCTCTCGGCGTTGGCGGCTGGTGGTCCGCAGCGAAGCTTTACTCTTCCAACCAGAAGACTATCAAGGCCAGGGATGAGGCGCAAGCGGAACGAGTCCGCGCGGAAGATAACCTGGAACAAGCTTTGGCGGCCATTGACGGCATGCTGACCCAATTGAGCGTCAATTTGGACGAAGTGCCGCTCATGGAGAAGCCGCGCGCGCAAGATTCTCAACAATGCCTTGGCGCTATTTCATCACTTGCCCAGGAAGGATCAGGACACCCCCCAAGCACAGTATCAGTCGGCCCGCGCCCGAGAGAGGCTCGGCGAAATCGAATGGTTGCTCGATCGTCTTACTGACGCCGAGAAGTCCTTTACCGAAGCTGAGCGTCGATTGCGCGAGTTGCACGACGCCGCACCGGAGCAGCCGGAGTATCGCACCGAGCTGGCCCGAACCTACCACGATGAGGGACTGCTTTATCGCAAGAAGGGGCTGCTCAAAGACGCTGAGAAGGCATTCAGAGGAGCGATGGATCAGCGCGCTGCGCTAGTAAAGGAGTTTCCCGAAGAGCCGCTCTATCTGAGAGATCAATCGCAAAGCACCTACTGGTTGGGGACGACTCTCGCCCGTATGAAAGGCAAGCAGAAGGAAGCGGAGGAGAAGTACCGAGCTGCCATTGCCATGCAGGGGAAGCTTCTAGCTATCAAGAACGATCAGCCGGAAGCAGCGGACCTGCGACGCGACTATGAGCGCGACCAGGCTCGGATGCTCAACAACTTGGGGCTTCTTTTTGGACTCACCGGCGCAAACAAGAATCGATTGAAACTTTCAAGGCGGCCGAAAGAATCCAGAGTGCATTGGCTTCCAAGAACCACGACATTCCAACGATTCGCCGTGAACTTGCTCGCACGTTGAACAATCTTGCATATCAGCAATGGAAGAACGAAGGCATGCGAGATAGTGCCGAGACCACCTTCGGACGAGCAATTGGTTTATTGGAAGAACTCCTGCGTGACTTTCCAAGTGTACCGGTCTATCGCGATGAACTTGCGGCCGTCTATAGGACAAGGGGCCTTCTTTTCCAGGAGGTTGAGAGAAGTGCAGAGGCCGAACAGGCTTTTCATAAATCGCTGGCAATTCATGTAGACTTGGCAAAAGAGTTTCCGCGGATGCCGGATTACCAAAGTCGCCTGGCCGACGATTATCTGGCGATCGCCGGGCTTCACATGAATGATCGCACTTCCCTCACTTTGGAACATATGTTGGCGAAAGCGCTGGATTTGCAAAAAGACCTGGTGGAGCGATACCCAGAATCCTGGGAATATCACAAGGATTTGTATAACACCTGGACGAAGCTCGGCACGCGCATCGACCAGCGGCGTTCTCCCGAGTCGCCGAGCTTTTTTCGGGATGCGATGCACGGCAGCTCTTATCTCTGTGGGAGACATCACGGTGCTGTCGGGCCGAGAAGGTTGTCCACCGCTGGCGCCTGAGATGGCTCTTGCCAGCACGGTTTTCGCCAATTCCGTAGCGAGTTCAGCATACGTCCGACAGAAGACATTACGAGAGGTAAGAGAAGCAGACATCCTTGCGGTGCGCGAAATAAAAAGGGCATATGAACTCGAACCCAGGCGGGAGGACTACTTCGATAAGCTGCTTGAAGCGCTCAAGAATCTAGCAAATGCTGAATTACATCTGGAATCGCATGCAGGCGTGGCGGCGGTTGCAGAGGAGTATGTCAAATTGCAACCAAACGATGTCGCCACCCGATTGGAGTCTGCCGAATTTCTCGTTCGTGCCATGGTACTGGCGCAAGGAGATTCTCGGCTCGACAATGATGGTAAGGCTAAGCTTACCGAGCAGTATGCCAAAGATGCACTGGAAGATCTGAGAGAAGTAGGCCGAATCAGTTCAGTGGCCCGACGCGAACTAACCTTGGAGAAGGAACTCGATCTCCAGCAGCCTTGGTGGCGGCGTGCTCTGGAACGACCTGATTTCAAGGCGGTCATGAAGGAAGTGAACGAGCAAGCAAAGCGGGTCGTCGACTAAGTTTTTTCTATCTGCCTAGGGTCATTCGCTCCAGCTTGCAATTGCTCCAGACGATGAAGCCTGAAAGGCGTTTTCAGGTCAAGGGACCAGGGATTGGGTAGTATGGCTTATTTCGAAAATGTGCAAGATACGGCAAGATTGACGATTAGGTAAGCTTTTCTCGTAGTTTTGCATCGCGTGTCCCTCTATCCTGAAAAGTTTGGATTAGTCGGTATTTCGTACTCCGCCCCGTAATCCGCATGCACCCGATTTGGATCGGGTCGGTTCGATCGGGGCAGATTTCGCGAGAAGCAGGTGCGTAAGGCGAAGGGGCACATCGGCACACGCGGGAGAGCCGCCCGTAAGGAGATTTCATGGGGACTTCCATGGACAGAAGTAGAGTGCGTTCCACGTTCCTCATCCGGAAACGATTCTCAACAAAGAACGCGATTCCGAGGCTGGAATTGCTCGAAGATCGGCGTTTGCTCACGGCTACGTTTCAGTTTTCTTCGAGCGTTTATCAGGTCGCCAATACACAAAAGGCAATCGCGATCACCGTCACGCTCGAAAGTTCTCCAGGAGATGAGCAAGACAGCTTCGCAACCGTTGATTATTCTGCCACACCATCATCGATTGCGCAGCCTCGGCTGCGCCCAGGCACCGATTTCGTCCCTACGAGCGGAACTCTGGGGTTTGAATCTGGGACGTCCAGTATGACATTCACGATAACCATTCTTGATGGGTCCCAGAGCAGCTCTTTTATCAATCCGGTCTATTATGTCGACTTGGTGCTAAGTAATCCTACAGATGAAGTTGTATTGGGTACGCCGAGCCAGGCGTTGCTTAAAATCACTACCACATCGCCAAGCCAACTTACGCTGACGCCATTGCCCCTCAAGGCTGCGCAAAATCAGGCATTGACGACCGAAATCGCTGAAGTCCAAGACGCTGTGCCCAATCTTCAAGCATCTAGTTACAACGCAGTAGTCTCATGGGGAGATGGGACTCCAGCTCAAACTGTGCCATTGCAACCGCAAGGTACTTTTTTCACGGTTAACGGCACGCATACTTTTACACAAGAGGGGACATTTACTTATACGATCACGGTGACACCTGCAAACGGGCCTGCCGCCACGACGACGGGAGTAGTGGTTGTTGGAGGCTTCGTTACCGGCCTTTATCACGATCTGTTCGACCGTGCACCCGACGCGGCGGGCTTGCAGTTCTGGGACGCAGCAATTGCTGCCGGCGAGTCACGGCAACAAGTAGCATTGTTTTTTTGGAACTGCGCCCGAGCATCAAGCAATCATAGTCGGGCAATTCTACCAATCCTTCCTGGGCCGTTCGGCCGATCCCGCCGGCCTAACCTATTGGACCAACGAGCTGATCAACGGCGTCAGTGGTGCGCAGGTTGCCATGGCGTTTTCCACAACGCCCGAGTTTCTGGCCCAGCATCCGACCAACAATCTTTATCTGTTGGGCGTTTACCTGGCTGTGGAAGGTTCGGCGCCCGCGGCCAACAACGTCCTGTTCGCTGAGATTGTGACGGCTTTCAATGCTGGGTTAATCGATCATGCGGGAGTAACTGGAGCAGTTTTGGGCCTTCCCGAAACGTATACCAATGCGATCGACGATTATTTCGAATCGTTCTTGGAGCGTTCACCCGATGCGGGCGGGCGAGCCTTTTTCACTAGCGAAATGCTTAGCGGAAACTTCACGCCAGCGGTCATCGGCTCCCAGATACTGAGTTCCAATGAATACTTGGAAGTGCAGAACACGCTGGCGATAGATGGGTAAAGTTGCCGCCAACGCCGGCTAATCAGGAGCCAACGGCGACGGCAGAGTACACACCTCAGGCGGAACCATCCTGCGCGGTACGAATGACGAGACGTTAGCCGTCACCGCAACCTTCGTTTGACCCGGAGCCAACGGCGACGGCGGACAGCACCTCACGCCGAACCATCTGTACGACACGGCAGATTAGATCTCAGCCGTCGCTGCGAGTTTCGTTTAACCCGGAGCCAACGGCGACGGCGGACAGCACCTCACACGGAACCATCTGCACGGTACGACAGACTAGAGGTCAGCCGTCGCCGCTGGCTCCGGGTTAAACTTGCAATGGAATTCAGACTGAAGGGGCCAGCTGAAAAAAAGTGCCCGAGCGTCGCTCGGGCACTCTCAAGCTTAAGACCCACTCAATGTCACCCCATGTCACTGCAACGTATTGATAATCGGCTGGCTGCTGCGGGCGCTGTTGCCGAATCGCCAGTTGACTTGGGCCAAGACTTCGATGTCAAAAGGCTTGGGGCCCGTGACGGGCGTAACGATGCCTACCGTAAAGGTGGAGCGATGGTTTAGCTCGAAGGTGACGCCGGTGGTAAGATCGACGATGTCGGAGGTGCCTACGAGGTCGGCGCCGTTGAACGCGCCGCGATGATTAAGCGGATCGTTCACGTGCACTTCGAAGGTCGGCACAATTGCCGTCAACATATTGCACGAGCACTGCGGCCTGCGTAACAGGAAATAGCCAACGCCAACATCGGTGTAAAACATGGTGACGTCGCCTTGGTCCGTGGGAAAGTCACCGGCAAAGAATCCGTGGACAAACCAATTGTCGAAGCCCATCCGATAGCCGACGAAAGGTTGCAAAACCGTCGGATTAGGCGTGGCAAATTGATTGGCGCCAGCGAAACCGTCGGGCCCGGTGGGCACTGTCACGGCCAGACCGGTCGACAAGACATTCTTGCCTTCCTGATCCTTGTATAGGAGGTATTTGAGGATCATGGTCAGATCGCCAACGTCGGTAAAGGTGCCATCATAAGTAGACGATCCGCTTTCGGTAGACATATTGTTCACAGGTAACCGGAAGCCCAGCGACGCGTCGCCGTTCAGGAACGTCTTTTCGAAACCGAACGTGTAGGTGTAAACCTGGATGTTGTGCACGTCGATTCCCAGGCGCTCGTTCACTGCCTGATTGATATTGTTGAAGTAGTTGAAATCGAAATAGACGCGATCTTGGGGTTCAGGACTTTCATTATCCGCAATCTTGATGCCCCGTTCGGATGGCGCGAGGACTGCACCCCGAGGAAGCGGGCCACCCGGCACTACCGGGAGAGGCGGCACGCCCGGAATTGTTATGCGCGGTCCAAAAGCAACTGCGGGAACGCCGAGGGGCGGGGGATCGCCTAGCATGCGAGCATCGATCGGGTTGCTTGTTTGTGCGCCCCCCGTCAGGGATGTCGCGGTGCTTGCTGCGGCTGCGACATCCGCGTCCGATGGACGCTGCGGAAGGGGCGGCGTGGTCGATTGATTGTCAGCTGGCTTCGGTATAGGCTTTGGCTGGCCGGTTTGGCTTTGGGCTGGAGGCGCTTGGGGTCGTACGCCTGCCGGAGGCTGGAAGGCGTCGGGCAGGCTAGTAACTTGTTGCGGCGTCTGGCCGAATGCCGAGCCTCCATACCAGAGAGTGCTCGCAACGATGACGATTGCAAATGCCAGGCACCCTTTACAAAGCGTGTACTTCACGGCAACCTCCGTGCGATTTCCATCATCCTTGAATCAGCACGCACCGGCGTCGCCCCGCCATCCTTCTGAACGCACCGATGGCGCTCGGATGGGCGGGCGTGTCGTTGTGTACTTCTTTATCGGTTAAACGCACCGTACCGGTTGCCGGGGAAATGTGATAACGAGCGAAAAGGAGGCGGAAGCCTGGTAAACTTGTCCTGATCGGATAGGCGAGCCGGAAGCGTCAGCGACCGGAGGAGATGAGTTCTCCGGTCGCTGACGCTTCCGGCTCGCCAGTTATTACTTTGCATCCCGCTATTGTGGCTTACCCAGCTTCTCGAATGTGACATTGTGAATAGGGTACTTCTTCCAATCGCGATAATCAAAGTGCCACCATTCGTTTTCGTAGACCTTAAAGCCTTGTTTCTCCATGGCGTTGCGCAAAACTTCCTCGTGCCAGCGTTGGAGTGAAGTGCCTCCCAAGTAATAGGGGAAAGATCGATCCGAAAACTCGTCGTAGCCACCGACCATGACGATCGGCTTCTTCGTCTTAAGATCGTAGAGCGTTAGATCGACTGCGCAGCCCCGATTGTGCCGCGATCCTTGGCTGGGATCGGCCACGAAAATGTCGCTCGGCGTCGGGCGTCGCTTCCCAAAACATCTTGGTGACGTACCAAGGCCGGTAAGCGTCGTGGATGAGAAGCCCGAACCCTTGTTTTGCCAATTCCTGGTGTGCCCGAACGACGCTTTCAGCAGCCGGCCGCTGCATGAAAGCCCGAGCACTGGTGTACAGCGGGACACTCATGAAGTTGTTGGTTGAGGCGTAGCGAATATCGAGAAGAATGGTCGGATCGAGGCTGGTTAAGTCGACCAGGTCCGACTTTTCGAAATAGCCACGCTCAACCGGCGGCTTCGCCGTCAGGGCTTCCTGGCGGATGATGTCAATGCTTCGCCGAGGCGTAATCCGAAAGGTTTGGCCTTCGTCGGCAAGAGGCCGCCTCTTGAAGACCACGTTGGCCGCGTTCACTTCCACGACTTTGCCGGCCGCGTCGCGTTTGAAGATGAGCTTTTCGTTTTCGTACAACCCACTTTTCGGAAAACGAAAGACGTCGTCACCCAGTTCCTCCAGCGGATAAAGGAAGAACCACTCGATTAGCGCATAAAGCCGCCCTTCCTTTTCCAAAATGAAGAGAACGTCGTGATTCCAGCCATATTCGCCAATCAGTCCCATCCAGCGGGCGGGAGCTGACGCGGGCTTTTCGTTGGGGACTTTGGAGAACACTTTGTCGCCCCAATAAAGCCTCTCCTTTTTCACACTCAATTTCTGCCCATACTCGAGTGGGCCGTCGACTACGAAGCCTGCGCCCTTGGCGTGAAGCTCCAACCGCGGTCCTCCCGTTGTAAGCCAAGCATACAACTTGCCATCGCGCTCGAAGACGTCGACGCCTGCGCCATTGTCCCGATAGCGGCCGGCCAATGCCTGGGCCTGAGCGACATCGACAGGGCCGGCCGGTTCATAAGCCGGAGGTTCTTTGCCTTCGCGTTCGGCGAGCATCAATTCCAGAGCATAGTCGGCCAGTTTCTTGGCGACCCCATTCGCGCAATCTTTGGTTGTCACAACGGCCACGCCCAGCTTCTCAGCCGGGAGCGCCTCCAACACGGTGGCAAAGCCATAAACGGCACCGTTGTGGCCGACGCACTTATGTCCACGCAAGTCACTCACGACAAACCCCAGGCCGAAGCCGCTCTTGGTTCCGGCTGGCTCGAACTGCACTTGGAACATGCGTTCGAGCGTTTCAGCTCGCAAAACCCGGCCTTTATGGCCTTTGCCGCCCGCGAAGAGCATAGACAGAAAGCGGCCCAAATCGCCAATGGTCGCGTACAGATTTCCAGCCGGTTCGATTCCTAAGGGGAAGATTGGGGCATTGAATTTTCGGCCGTAGTAGGTCCACATCTGCCCCGTCGCCAAGTGCGCTGCAACGGGCTTGGTAAGAGTGAAACTGCTCGAGGTGCAGCCGAGTGGATCAAGCACAGCCTTGGTCAAACTCTCCGAAAACGGCTGCCCGGTCAGCTTTTCGATCACGGCGCCGACAACCGTGATGCCCGCGTTCGAATACTTGGTTTTCTGGCCGGGAGGGTAGATCAGCTCGACCTGATTCAGGCTGGCAACCGTCGGGCCGATTTTTGGACTGGTGGGATCGAAATAATGGCCCACCGCAGGTTCGCGCACGAGGCCCGATCGATGGGTCATCAATTGCCGGAGCGTCACCTCTGACTTGTTGAAGGGATTTATCGGGTGAAATTCGGGCAGATACTTGCTGACCGGCGCGTCGAGATCGACGCGTTTCTGCTCGACCAACTGCATCAAAGCGATGTCAGTGAACAGCTTGGAAACCGAACCGACTCGATAGATGGTTTCTGAAGTGACCGGTGTTTTGAGACGCGCCTCACCAAATCCTTCTTCCCAAATCGTTTTCTGGTTGTCCACCAAAATGATGGAAAGAGCCGGCAATTCCTTATCGATCCGCTCCCGCTCGATGGCCTTTTGCAAAAGGCTTTTGAGAGTCGCGTGCTCTTGAGGCGGTTGTGCTGCGACTGCCCCAATATCAAACAGGACGACGAGAGCGACGCAAACGGCACAGCATACACGAAGTCGATTCATGGCATCCCCGCATCGAGATCAGGACCAACGGCGTAGGGTATTGTCGCCTACGCGATGCAGGCTGACTATGGATGAGCGCGAAAAAACGGCCCGACTTCGCGGAATAGATCCGGAAGCCGGGCCGTTGGCAGGGAAACGGGGTTTCGCAGGGCTTAGGCGTTTGCGCGTTTCTCTTCGACAATGGTGCGAATCCGCTCGCCGAGCAGGACGACGTCGAACGGCTTCTTGAACGATTCGGAGAAGCCGTAGTTGACCAGTGCTTCGGGCGCTGCTTCGTCCTCGCTGGCCAAGGCGATGATGAGAGTCGCTTCGTACTGGGGATTGCGGCGGAGATTCTGAGCGATTTGCAATGCTTCGCTGCGGCCCATCGCCAAGTCGATGACGATGGTGTCGGGATGGAAGCTTTCGGCTTGGATGCCGGCCTCGAAGCCGCTGTGAGCGACTTCGTATTTGTACTCTTCATCTTCCGGCAGCAGTTCGCGAACGCGGTCGATAAAGAGCTTCTCGGCCCCGACGATGAGAATCTTGTGCCACCCTTCTTCTTCGAGCTCGCCCAAAGGCATGCCATGCTCTTTGAGGAACTTGATCAGGTGCTCGCGGGGGATGCGGCGATCCTGGCTACCGGGGATGCGGTAGCCGCGGAGCCGGCCGGAGTCGAACCATTTGCTGACGGTGCGCGGGGCTACCTTACAGATCTTGGCGACTTGGCCGGTGGTGAAAACCTTCTTCATGGCAGGCACTCCAAATGATCGTTGCTGAGTCCACTCTCAGTCGCGGATGCGGGACGCGACAGAGAGCCATCCGCCTTTCCTGTGGGCAGGGCGCGGCTGTTTGCGGGAAAGACCGCCGGCAACCTCTCCCCAGGGGTTACATCAAAGCGCCGAACTCGGGCGGGCCCACCAACGGCTCAGACAATCCTCAAGCTCCATCAAGTTCGTTGCCGGAGCTGATCGGCAGCATTGCGGCTGCGCGGTCGTCTGTAACCTTGGCTGATTTTCTAGATCGGTTGTTCGTCTCTCCCGGGATGAGAAAAAGGCCACAGCTTGGGGAAGTTCTGCGGATTCCTCATTTCCCGCTTTTCTCTCGCCTTGCCCCGATTGACGCAAATCAGACGAGAAGGGGGGCCAAACCCAGATAAGGGCCTGCATCAAAGTCGCCTAGAACCCATTGGGAACTTGAAGGAGAACCGCTACAACGCAGCGCCTTAGTTGGCGGAAGACCGATCGATTGGAGTCGCGCAAGAAGTGCCGTCTCTTCCTCTCTCCTCAATCATTCTACCTGTGACGACAAGACCGAATGGCAGATTTAATCGATCTGAAGTAGGGCGAGGCAAGGCTGTTAAGCCCTTGGGACTTTGGCGCTCAAGTGAAGATGGGAGGTCGTGGCGAAAGGCCAAGCGGCATGCTTGAAATTAGCCGCTTCCGCCCAACTTCCTTGATGGACAGGCTTCTTTCAGGAAAGCTAGAATGCGGAATCCAGCGACAGTCCAAAATCGCATCTGCCCCATGAGGTATCGCATGAACCGCAACCGCCGGCCTCGTTTTCTGGCTGCCGCTGCCATCCTCAGCCTTTCCGCTAGCTTCCTTTATGCTGACGAGCCACCTAAGGCCGTGCTCGAATCGGCCGTGCAGAACTTTCAAAGCCGCAACTACGCCGTCGCCGAGAAACTGTTCGATGAGTTCCTCGCCAAGCAGCCGAACTCGGTACAGGCACACGTAGGCCGAGGCAGTTGCCTTCTCAATCGAAAGGCGTTCGACAAGGCGTTGGCGGATTTCACCGCCGCATGCCAACTGGATCCCAAAAATGTAGCAGCCTGGGTCGGTCGCGGGTCGGCCAATGCCGAAATGCAGCGGTGGAACGAAGCCGGCCTTGCTTACAATGAAGCGCTGAAGCTCGATCCCAAGAGTGCCGACGGCTACGTGGGTCGGGGTGGCGTACGTCTTTCGCAGGGAGAAATCGAACAGGCCCTGGCCGACTACGATCAGGCTCTGCGCGTTCAAGCACGCTGCGCTGCGGCTTTCGTCGGCCGGGGCGCCGTGAGAATCTTGCGGCGGGATCCTGCTATGGCCGTCGCCGATTACAATGAAGCTTTGCGGTTGGATCCGGAGAATGTCGCTGCCTTGCAGGGGCGCGGTTACGCCTACTTCCGCCAGAAAGAATTCTTGCGAGCACGTTCGGATTTCTCCGAAGCCTTACGCTATGAACCGGATAACCCGGACGCTCTGAATCGACTTGCTTGGCTCTTGGCCGTCTGTCCCGAAGCCAGTTTGCGGGAGGGCAAGAAAGCCTTGGAGCTTGCTCGGCGTGCCTGTGTTTTGACGCAAAATCAATCGCCCTTTTTCCTGGATACCTTGGCCGCCGCCTTGGCGGAAACCGGCGACTTTGCCGAAGCGTCCAAAACACAAGGTAGAGCGATCGACCTTGGGAATAAGATGGACAAGGAGAGTCTCGAGCAGGCGCGTCGTCGACTGACCATTTACGCAGAACGGAAACCTTATCGTGAACCGTAATTTGCTCCGCATAGTGGCGGTTGGCGTTCTCTTAGCCTTATGCCAAACGTCTGCGCAGGCCGCCGGACTGATCGCGGGCGCCGCGCGCATCGACATCACGCCGCCTATCGGATTCCCCATGTGGGGATATGGAGATCGCCACGATGCCAAATGCGAGGGGGTTCTCGATCCCTTGCAAGCGCGGGCACTTGTTCTCGAACTGGGCGGCCAACGCATTGCACTGGTCAGCTTGGATTTGGGCCGGGCCTACCCGAGCGACCACAGCCGCCATCCGGAAGCGCGTGCAAGCCGAAGGGATCAATGAAATCTTTTTGGTCGGATCGCACACCCATCATGGGCCGGTGCTCGAAATGAGCGGCTGGCCCAATGCCCAAAAGCCCTATGCGCTCGAACTGGAAAACAAGCTGGTGCAGGTGATCTTGGAAGCGAAAAAAGCTGGCCGGCCGGCAAGTCTGGGCTGTGGTTCCATCATGACCGAATTGAATCGCAATCGGCATTCCAAGCGTCCGGACAAACCCGTCGATCGCGAACTCTTGGTCATGCGCGTTGACGATTTGCAGGGCAAACCAATTGCCACTGCGGTCAACTTCGCAGCTCATGCCACCATGACCCCATCCCGAGTCCTCAAATTCTCTGCCGATTGGCCGGGCGCCATGGCGGCGCTAGTAGAAAAAGAAACCGGCGCTCCGTGCCTTTTCCTCCAAGGCGCTGCCGGTGATATGTCGGCGAACGCCGGCGCCCTTAACGGCCCCAAGGCTTTTGGCGAAGCCGTTGCTCAGACTGCTTTGGGCGTGGCCCGGAAGGTGAAGTTCGAGGGGAGTGACTTGGAGGGAATGAAGGTCGAGCGCGAGGAGTTCGTCTTCAGGAATCGCGTCGATTTGGGCAATCCCCTCGTGAGACGCGCCTTCGTATCAGCCTTCTTCAAAGACATTGTCGATTTCTACGAAGCAGAATATCGCCAAGGCGTCCGCCCTAGCTTATCGGTCGCGCTGCTCGGTGGACGCATCGGCATCGTCGGGGTTTCGGGCGAGTTTTTCTGCGATCATGCCATTCAGCTTAGGCGCCGCGCTCACCTCGAACACTTGTTCTTTCTCGGCTATTGCAACGACTATCAACAGTATTTCCCCACGATCGAGGCTGCCGCCGAGGGCGGCTATGGGGCGGATCCGGGAGTATCTACCGCGGAAGTTGGCGCCGGCGAGCGCATGATGAACCGCGCGTTGATCCGGCTCTACAAAATGCGCGGCAAATATCCTGACATCCAGGCGAAAGCAGAGGCAGAGCCGGCCAAGAAATGAGTTAAAGAATCGACCGAAGGTGCATTCAAAATAGCGCAATTTCAAAACGCACAAGCGGTGAAGTTTCTTCCTCGCTTGCGCGTTGGTCGTTCAACGAATTAGGGGCCGATGCTGACGGCCTGGTATCACCCTTCGATCATCTCGTACAGTTTGCGTAAGGCTTCGACTTCGATCTGCCGCACGCGTTCGCGGGTCAGGTTCAAGCGATCGCCGATGTCCTTAAGCGTCAACGGCTCTTCTCCGGTCAAGCCGTAGCGCAAGCGAAGCACGGCCGCTTCGCGCTTGTCCATTTTATCCAGCAAATCCAAAACCTGGCGCAGGTCGTCTTTGAGCACCAGGCTGGCGTCCGGCGCAAAGGACTTCTCGTCCGTGAGCACTTGTTCGATCGAATGACCGTGATCGTCGTCCTCGACTTGAGGAGCGGCGTTATGAATGCGAATGGCTTTTCGGATAATGGCAAATTTTTTCTTCGACAGATGCAAACTGGCGGCAGTTTCTTCTTGTGTGGGCATGCGGCCCAATTCATCTTGCAGCTTGATCGTCGCCCTACGCCACTTTACGAGCAGCTCGTTCATGTAGGCGGGAATGCGGATGGTTTTGCCCGTGTTTATGACCGCACGCTTGATCGACTGCTTGATCCAGTAGCTGGCATAGGTGCTGAAGCGCGTGTTCATGGTGGGGTCAAATCCTTCGACCGCGCACATCAGGCCCAAGTTTCCTTCAGCAATCAGGTCCTGTAGGGGCAGCCCTTTGCCCAGGTAGCTACGGGCAATGTTGACGACGAGGCGCAAATTTGCTCGAACCATGTGATCGCGTGCTTCGCCATCGCCCTTGCCGATCCGTTCGGCCAACTCGCGCTCCTGTTGGGCGTTGAGCAAACGCGTTTCGTTGATTTCACCCAGATAGGATTCGAGCGGCGTCTGGACAATCTCATGTTTGAACTGACGCCGGGAGCGGGCAACGGGAGCTTCGAGTTGCATGGGGTTTCGCCTTTTGAAGAACGGCTGAATGAATCAGCCAAACGTTGGAGTCGTAGCGGGGGCCTCGTTCTGTTCTTCGTCCGCGGCCATGCGGGGAATGGTCTGGCCTGAATTAAACCTGGGACAGAATTGAGACCCTGTCAAATCGCGCCGGCAAAAAAAGTGCGACGGGAGTGGAAAAGAAGCCAAGTTGCCTATTCATCGTTGTGCACGAGACCGACGCGCAATGCAAAGCGCACCAGGCCGGCGACATCGTGAATGTCGAGCCGGTCCATGAGCTTCGCCCGGTGTGTTTCGATGGTCTTGACGCTGATTTGCAAAATCCGGGCGATTTCCTTCGTCGACTTACCCTCCGCGATGAGTTGCAGCGTTTCACGCTGCCGGGGAGTGAGCAGCTCCAGGGACCCCGCTTCGCCGCCGACCCGGCGCACATAGTTGGAAATCACGTGCTTGGAAACTGCCGGACTTAGATACGTTTCGCCCCGAGCAACTGCCTTGATGGCCAACTCGAGCTCAACCGTGGCTGCGTCTTTGAGCAGGTAGCCGGCTGCTCCCGCACGCAAAGCTTGACCGACGTACTCTTCACTGGAATGCGCCGAAAGGATGATGATGCGCGAATCTGGAAAATCGCGCGTCGCCGCGGCCGCCGCTTCGAGACCGTTCAAACCGGGCATGGAAATATCCATGAGGACCACATCGGGAGCCAAGGTCTTGATTGCTTCCAAAGCTTCACGACCATCCACAGCTTCGGCAACGACCTCTACGCCGGAAAGGTTTTGCAGCAGAGCGCGCAACCCTGCCCGGACCAGAGCGTGATCGTCGACCAAAAGCATGCGAATACGCTTCACCTGGACTTTCTCCGTTCGCTGCGTCGCTCCAGGGCGGGCTGCCCGCCAAGCGGTAAGCAGACATGGATGCCAGTTCCCCTCCCGAGCGAGGAGATGACATCCAAGCGACCGCCGGCCAGGATTACTCGTTCTTGCATGCTCAAAAGCCCGAGACAAGCGCCACCGACTGCCTTTTGGCGGGCCTGTTCCGTATCGAAGCCAACCCCGTCGTCTTCAATGTCAAGGTTGACAGCGTCGGCGTTTTGCCTGATGCGCACGCTCACGCTCTTGGCCTTGGCATGGCGGAGTACATTGGTCAGCGCTTCTTGAGCCACGCGAAAACAGGTGGTTTCCAGAAGAACGGAGGAACGCACGCCGGGAGTTTCGTTGCTGAACTCCATGGCGATGCCTCCGCGTTGAGCCTGGCGATCGACGTACCAGCGCAATGCCGAGGCTAGACCAAGGTCGTCCAAGATCGCAGGCCGCAGGTCGAGCGACAAGCCGCGCACTTGCTGCAAGGCGGTGTCTACAATGGCCAGGCTCTCGTCAAGCGCTTCGAAAGTTTGGCTGGCAGGCGGCTGTGTAAAGCCTGCAGGTTGAGCATCACCGCCGTCAACGCCTGACCGATTTCGTCGTGCAGCTCCCGCGCGAACCGTCGTCGCTCCATTTCTTGAGCCTGCAGGAGCTGCCGGGCCAACCGTTGGGAGCGTTCCCGTCCCGTCCTGACCTGATCCAGGAGCGAAGCGTGTTCGTCTATTGTTTTCGGCACGCGGGCCCGGTTTTTGGGCGGCTTGCTTTTCGACGTACTTGGCTTGTGCTTGCTCATGGATTTGAATGGAATCGATCCGCGCGAAAACTCAATCATTGAATTCTCGAAAGATCTGATCGAATCGCGGCGCACAGCGGTGAAAAGCTTGTAAGAGCACAGGATCAAAATGGCCGGGCGAGTGCTCGAGGATGAGCTCCAACGTGGCTATATGGGAGATCGCCGGCTTGTAAACGCGTCGAGAACGCATCGCGTCGTAGACGTCGCAGAGAGCGACGATGCGGGCGCCCAAGGGAATATCCGAACCTGCCAGTTTATCTGGATAGCCGGTGCCATCGTACCGTTCGTGGTGCGAACGGGCGATATCGATCGCCATCTGCAAGAAGACCAAAGCGAAATTGTGTTGGCGGGCAACTATTCCCAAAGTTTCAGCGCCGATGATCGTGTGCGCCTGCATCAGCACGCGTTCGTCGGGAGTGAGCTTGCCTGGCTTGAGAAGAATGTGATCCGGCAAGCCAACTTTGCCGATGTCGTGCAAAGGGGCGCAACATTCGAGCATATCGATGTAATTGGCGTCGAGCTGTTCGGCGAAAAGCGTGGAGTGGGCAGCTTCGCTTGCCAAACAGCGGCAATAACGTTGCAAGCGCGCCAGGTGGTGGCCGGTTTCCGAATCGCGATACTCGACCAGTTTGGCGAGAGCCAGCACCAAGGCATTGCGAGCTTGCACCAGGTCGCTGGAACGAGCTGTCAAGTTGCGTTCCAACTCGGAATTGACGGCCAGCAGATTGCTATGGAGAGTCGATGCGTGATCCTGGGCTTCCTTCAGGCGCAATGCCGATTTGACGCGAGCCTGAAGTTGGATGGTCGTGAACGGCTTGACGAGATAATCGTCGGCGCCGGCCAACATGAGCTGCGCCATCTCGTCGGGAGCGGAGCGCCCGAGAACATGATTATCTTCATGTGAGGCCAAGCCGGTTCTGCACGTAAAGCGGCCAGCACCTCATTGCCTTTCTTGAAAGGAAGATCGATATCCAAGAGCATCAGATCGAAAGGCTTGCTTCGGACCAGTTCCAGCGCTTGATTGCCGTCGCCCGCCTCCTCGAACTTCATCTCATCGGCCTGAAGGGCGTAACGACACAGGCTGCGGATGATGGGCTCATCGTCCACGATCAGGATGCGCCGCTGTTTGGTTGTTGCCGCTCCGGGAGCTGCCACTTCGTCTTTCAGAAGTCCAACTACCGCTTGCTCTTCTTTCAGGAATGGCAGCAGCGCCTGCATGGCCTGGCGTGGCGTGGCGTAGCGATCTTCCGGCTTAACTGCCAACAACTTGGAAAGGACCAAATCGAGTTCGGCGGGCAGTTCCGGCCGGACCTTTCGGATCGAAGGCGGCGGCTCGGTTTGACGCCGAGCCAGGTTTTGGGCTAGGTTGCCCGTGCTGGGAAACGGCAGCTTCCCGGTCAAACACCAATAGAGAATTCCTCCCAAGCCGTAGAGGTCGGCGCGGATGTCCACTTTGCTGGAGTCCTGCGCCTGTTCGGGAGCCATGTAATCGACGGTGCCGATGAGCAATCCCGGCTCGGTGAGCCGATTTTGGCGATGCCTGGTCAAGCCAAAATCGAGCAGCTTGGCTTGGCCGTCAGGCATGACGCCGACACGTTCGATGGCTTTAGGTCGCGATGAACGAGCTGGTGGCGATGCGATTCCTCGAGCGCGGAAGCAATTTGATACATGAAGTCGCAGGCCTTCGTCACGGAGACGGGGCCGTGATCGACAACATATTCCTCCAAATCTTGCCCGGGAACATACTCCATGACGAGATAATGAAGAGACGGCGATTCGAGACCACCTTCGGGTGTCGATCCTGCGTCGATCGCCGCGACAATGTTGGGATGCTGCAAACGAGCGATCGCCCGGATCTCCGAGTAAAACCGGCTGAGGATCTGTTCATCTTGGTCGTAGGAAGGAGCCAGAATCTTGATGGCGACGGCCTTCCGCAACCGGACGTGCTCCGCTTTGAAAACGACTCCCATCGAACCGGCGCCGAGACGCTCGAGCACCCGATAGTTGTTGACGATGAGTCCGAATAACTTGCCCGATTCGATCCGACCTGCTTGAAATGGAGTCAGCAGGTTCATCTTTTCCAGCAAGGGAAGCAGCCCTTGAAGGCTGGACGCATTTTCTAAGGAGGCGCGTTCTTCTTTGGTGAGCAATTCGTAGTCGTCGAACGCCACGATTGAGGCGGAGAGCAATTGCTTCAGGATGGCGGAGGTCGGTAGGGCTAGATCGATGCGACTCATGGGGAGCTGCTAACGAATTACAGACAGAGAGAGCGCGTCAAGTTGATTTGACCCATCATAACAAGCCCGCTTCTGATTGAAAGCGGTATTCCATCGATGCCGCGGTGAACCAATCGTCATGACATGCAGGTCGCACTCATTTATTTCCATCAGCATCGAACACGTCGGTTACGGAGACGAAGAATTCCGGTTTCAAGTTCGATGTGGCGGATTCACCTCGCCGATAGACTCCCGCTTCCTCATAGGCGTTTCCGCGAAGCCGGAGCACGCTGATGGTTTGCGTCATCGGGTTGACGATCCAGTATTCGGGAATGCCACCCCCAGCATAATCGCCCCGCTTATCGACGAGATCGCGCTCCGGTTTGTCTTCGCTGACCACCTCTAGAACAATGTCGGCGCCCAGCCAGAAGCGGTTTTGGCCACGCGGATCTTTGGCGTCGAAAAGTAGCAGTAGATCGGGTTCGCGAAATTTTCCTGGACGGATTCGAAGTCGCAACGGGGAGAAAAGGATCTTGCCGCCTCTGGATTGGAAAAAGCTTCGAAAGAGCGAATAAAGAAGTCCCAATATCAACTGATGCTGTTCTGTGGGCATGGGGAGCACTTCCAAGGAGCCCTCAGTGTATTCGATCAACCTGTTCCGATGGTCGATCAACACGAGATACTCTTCCTCGCTCCATGTTCCTTGAGGCGGGAGAATATCCTCGAGCAAATCCTTCCAATCTCCCACAGGAGGGGCAAATGGAGTGGCTTGCTCGACCGTGAGCTGAGTCGTTGAGGTCATGGCGGCCCTCGAGAACTTGGTCTTAAATCGCCTAGTTCAATATAGTCGCAAAGGTCGAATTCACTTCTTCTCGCCTGCGTCGAAGACCGCAGTCACGGAGACGGAGAATTCCGGCTGCAAACTCGACGGGGCGTTTTCCCCTCGCTTATAGATTCCGGCCTCCTCATAGGCCTCTCCGTGAAGCCTCAAAACGCTGATGGTTTGTGTCATCGGGTTGACGATCCAGTATTCCGGAATGCCGCCCTCCGCATAGTCGCCGCGCTTGTCGACGAGATCGCGTTCGGGCTTATCTTCGCTGACTATTTCCAAGGCGATGTCTGCGCCTAGCCAGAAACGGTCTTTCGCGCGCGAATCCTTGGCATCGAAAAGCAGCAAAAGGTCGGGTTCGCGAAACTTGCCAGGCCGAATTCTGACCCGCAAGGGCGAGTACAATACGTTTCCCCCTTTGGGTTCGAAGAAGTTGACTAAGGCAAAAAGAAGGAACTTCGAAATCATCTGATGTTTTGGCGTGGGCATGGGAAGCACTTCCAGGAAGCCGTCGGTAAACTCGATCAACCGATTACGGTGATCGGTCAATATCAGATACTCTTCGTCGCTCCAACTCCCTTGGGGCGGCAGGATATCTTCGAGCAAGTCCTTCCATTCTTTCGGAGGGAGAGCAGAAGGAACTGGTTCTTCGACCGTCAGCTGTGTTGTTGAAGTCATGACGCCCCCGATAGCCAAGTTCCTAGTTTCCCTTATGCATTTTAGTGCTTGCAACGGCGCCACGCCAGAAACCGTCGGTAATCCGGTTTTGTCGCTTAGCGCCTTTCCAAGTGTCCGGATTTGCGAATTGCCCAGAGGAGTCGCAGGCCGAGTCCAAAACTCACTAAACTCCCCGCCACGCCGAGCACGGGAATACCGGCAATCAACGGAGGGGCTTGGTAACTCCACAAGAGCGTCGAACCGAGAAAAAGAGCGCTGGTCAGCATGCCGAAAACCAGCCGGTTGACCGACGGTTCCAGGCGTTGATGTTCCAGATGAACTTCGAAGTTGCCCTTGTTCACCTGTTCCAGAATGCCGATAAGGTTGCGGGGCAAAACTTCGCCCAGATGTTGCCAGTTTTGCACCACGCGACGAATTCTTTGCAGATGGCGCTCGGGCGACAAGCGCCGCCAGATCAGCTTCTTCTGAAAGGGCCGCATCACCTCGACCAGGTTGAACTGGGGATTGAGAAGGCGGGAAGTTCCCTCCAACATAATCAGCACTTTGATAAGGAGCGCCGCGGGCGTTGGCAGAATGATGTGGTATCGTCTCACCAGGTCTATGACTTCGCCCAAGGCGAGGGCCCAGATCGATCTGATCGAGAGGCTTGTGACCGTAATAAGAGACAAAATCGGTCAAATCGGCGCCCAGTCCGGCGTGGTCCAGGTCCGACGGCGCCGAACCGATGCGGACGATCACTTCACAAAAGCGCCACGCGCGTCGCCGTGAACGATGCTGAGGAGCACTTCCTCGATCGCCTCGCGAAGCTTCTCATCCAATCTCCCGACCATGCCGCCATCCAGCATGCCGATGGCCCCGTCCTCCAGCACCAGAAAATTGCCCGGATGAGGATCAGCATGGTAAAAGCCGTCGCGAAAAATCATCTCCATGAAGATAGTGGCGCCGCGTCGGGCCACTTCTTCGGGAACAAAGCCCTCTTGCTTGAGCCGCAGAGTGTCGCTGAGGGGAATGCCCTCCAGAAAATCCATGGTGAGCACGCGGCCTGTCGAGAATTCCGAGTAGACGGTCGGAAAACGCACGGTGTGATCGCCGGCAAAATGTGCGGCGAAAGTTTGCAGATTGCGCTCTTCGCGACCGAAATCGAGTTCTCGCAGGAGCATTCTCTGGAACTCAGCCACCGTCGCTTTCGGTTGATATTGACGGGTCTCGGGTAGGTACTGAGCCGCTAAATCTGCCAGTACGGCGAGGATGGAAAGATCGACTCGTATGCGCGTTTCAATGCCGGGGTGTTGCACCTTGATGGCGACTTCGGCGCCCGCATGAAGCCGGCCGCGGTGGACCTGGCCAATGGAGGCGCTGGCAATCGCCAAGTCGTCAAAACGTGCGAAGAGTTCATCTACCGGATGACCTAATTCGCCGGCAATCGTGGCTCGCACCACGGCAGGGGAATCCGCCGGGACACTGGCTTGCAAAGCGGTCAGTTCGTTGGCCAATTTGGAGCCGATCAGGTCGGGCCTGGTGCTCAACATTTGGCCGAACTTGATGAAAGTCGTGCCAAGCTCGATCAGCGCCAAACGAATGCGCGTCTCGGGGGTCAAGCTGCTCAATCCCTGACCGTCGGAACTCTTGATCAAACCTTTGGCGAACTGCAGATCGAGCCGGGCGATCCAGTTCGCCAGGCCATATTTGCCGAGAATCGTGACGATTTCCCGCACGCGGTTGATATTCCGAGTCAGCTGAGGAATGGAACTCAGGCTAAGCGAAGGCATTCCGACCACGGCTCTCTCGGCAGAGTCAAAGAAATCGACGCACGCCCAGACGCAGGCGTTGCAATCGTCTAGGTTGACAATAATCGCCTTCGGCGGTCGATACAATCACTCCGCCGGCGCTTCCACGAGATCGCGTGCCTTGGTTGTCCAAATGGCTTCGTCGTAAAAACGAAGAACCAGGGTCGGAGTTAAGTGCCCGCCTTGACGTGACGAAATCGACTCGAACTTTTCATGGATCATAACTCATGACTGCCGTCCTCATTCGAGGAGTTACCAAAACCTTCGGCGACCATGTGGCTGTCGACGCTCTTGAGCCTCGAGGTTCCGCTCGGAACGGTCTATGGCTTTATCGGGCCGAACGGCTCGGGTAAAACCACGACGCTGCGCATGATCATGCGCATCCTTCATCCCGATAGCGGTGAAATTGTCGTGCTGGGCGAACATTCGTTGGGAGCTGCCAGCGATCGCGTGGCCTACTTGCCCGAGGAACGCGGGCTCTACAAACAGATGAAGGTGCGCGATGTCTTGCGTTTCTACGCCGAGCTCAAAGGCTCTCGCGGCAGCAAGGCGACCATCGATCGATGGCTCGAACGCCTGGGTTTGAAAGACTGGGCCGATAAGAAAGTGCAAGCACTTTCCAAAGGAATGTCCCAGAAAGTTCAATTCATCGCCACGGTCGTCTCGCGCCGGAATTGGTTCTCCTCGACGAGCCGTTCAGCGGCCTGGATCCCGTGAACGCCGAGGTGCTGCGCGAAGCAGTTCTCGAACTGCGCAAAGAAGGAGCCACAGTCATTTTCTCAACGCACGACATGAGCATGGCGGAAAAGCTCTGCGACTATATCTTCATGATTTACCAAGGACCGCAAAGTGCTGGACGGGACGCTGGAATCGATCCAAGATCGCTATGGCAGCGACACGGTGCGTGTCCGCCTTGACACCGCAGGATTGGATTTCGCTCGTGTGCCGGGAGTGGCCCACGTCACGGATTTTGGCCGTCTTCAAGAGCTGCGCCTCCAGGCCGGCGTGGATCCGCAAGCGGTATCGGCACAGTTGATGACCCAAGGTCAGATCCGCCATTTCGAGCTGACCAGACCGTCGCTCCAAGACATCTTTGTGCGCATCGCCGCCCCGACCAACGAGGTGAACGGCCATGCGTAAGATTTTTGTGATCGCCGCCCGCGAATACAAGGCGGCTGTGCGCACCAAATCTTTCCTCATAAGCGTTTTGATGCTGCCCCTCATGATGGGCGGAAGCGTACTGGTCCAGCTCCTGCTCAAAGATCAGGTGGACGTCAGCGCCAAGCGATTCGTGGTCGTCGACCGCACTCCGGGCGAAAAACTCGGGCTGATGTTGGAAAAGGCAGCGATCGTGCGCAACGCCAAGGCGACGCACGATCCCAAAACGAACAAGCAAATCCTACCTGAGTTCTTGGTGGAACGAGTTGCGCCGCAGTCGGATATGAGCTCGCAGCGCTTCGAGCTGTCCGAACGCGTGCGCAAGCAAGAGATCTTCGGCTTTCTCGAGATCGGCGCAGATGTCTTGAAGCCTTCGCCGGCCGGCCCGGCCGGCCCTATTCTCGCTTCTCGAAGGGGCGGTGAATCGCTCAATCGTACACAACTTCTTCCCGATGGATTCGTCCTGCGCTATCAATCGAACAGTCCCACCTACGACGAGTTCTATCGCTGGGCAGAACAAGTGCTGAATCAAGCGATTTGGCAAAGCCGGTGTGAAGCGGTCGGTGTCAGTCGAGAAAAACTGGCGGAAATCGTGCAACCCGTGCCGTTGGTGGTGAAGGGCCTGGCTCATCGCAATCCGGCGACCGGTGAAATCGAGGAGGGGAAGGACGAGAATGAGATTGCCTCGATTCTGATTCCGGGCGGGCTGATGGTACTCATGTTCATGCTGATCTTGGTGGGCACCACGCCGCTCATGCACGGGGTTGTCGAAGAAAAGATGCAAAGGATTGCGGAAGTGCTTCTCGGGTCCGTGCACCGTTCGAATTGATGCTGGGCAAGCTTATTGGCATGGTGGCGGTATCGCTCACGCTGTCGGCCGTTTATCTGGGCGGCACTACTGGGCGGTAAATCGCTATGATCTTGCTCATTTCATGCCCGCTCAACTGATCGCGTGGTTTCTCCTCTATCAGATGCTGGCCGTGCTCATGTTCGGCTCATTGTTCATTGCCATTGGCGCCGCTTGCACGGATCTTAGAGAAACGCAATCGATGGTTTGGCCGGTTATGCTGCTGGTGACGACGCCAATGTTCATCTGGATCAATGTGGTCCGAGAACCAAACAGCTCCTTCTCCACGGCGGCCTCCTTTTTCCCGTTCGCTACCCCCATGCTCATGATGATTCGCTTGGCGGTGCCGCCCGGGATCCCTTGGTGGCAGCCGCTGGCCGGCATCCTCGAGGTTTTGGCGACCACGCTACTCTGCGTCTGGATTGGAGGACGCATCTTCCGATTAGGGATCTTGTTGCAGGGCAAGGGAGCCAATATGGGACAGCTTGTGAAGTGGGTGATAAGGGGCTAATCAGATTTTCCCTTGGTACGATCTAGGACTGCAAAAGGGCCTGGAATGCCAACGGCGGATGGTCCTTTTGAGGATGGATGCACGGTTTTGGCGCCTTGAGAGACGAAGTGCGTTCTCGGATTGTGGCGGAATTCTCTTGCGGCATGGATTCGGTCGTGCTGTTACTTGAGCAATGCCACGAAACCTGCTTGCTCGAAATGGCGGTCCCCGGTTAACGCTTCGCTTATGCTGTCCCGCCGCATCACAACAAAGGAAATACAGTCTGTAAGCGACCATTCTTTGTCCGGTCGCTGAGAATAAAGGCTCATCCCATCATTGAAGAGCGGGTCCAAGCAAGGGACGACTGCGATATTGGGGTTGGCGCGAACATCCCTGAGCAAATGCGTGGCGACAGATCGCCAGGAGCTGGGCTTTGCCCAGCCGTCAGCCAGTTCGGTTAAAACCCAACCAGTAGTCACGATCTGGCCGAAGTACGCGTTGGTGAAAGCGACGGCCCGGGTATGAGCAGGATCTCTTGGATTGAGTAGAGCAAAGAAATAGAAGGAGTCCGCGAAGACTGTCTTCATCGCTTCGGCGTCCCATGGATATAGTGGTCGTGCTGCTCCGCGAAGTCCGCAGGCATGTCAGGTAGGGCACCAGCATACTTAAGCAATCCGAGCAAGCTAGGCTTCGCTCGAATCTTCACGACTACCCGCACGCGAGTGCCTTCGGGCAAAGGCTCACGACCATCAATCACAATCATGCCGTTCGTCACTGTGCCTTCGAATTCCGACGATCGCTATCCTCTTTAACAATCCTGCAAATGAATCAAATTGCTCTGCTGCTCATTCTACTCCAATCCATGCACCGAAGCGGCATGATCTAGAGAATTGAGAAGCTGTAAAGCAGCAATGCGGAACCAGTGCAGAAGGGTAGAAGGGCGGGACTTGGCCACGCAAAGCCAAAAAGCAACGGGGACCAAGGAAGTCCTTGGTCCCCGCCGTTCACTCGTTTAGAGGAAGCTGACCTTAGTTGCAGGAGTTGCAAGAGCTGCAGGTGTTGCAGCCGCAATCCTTGTGGCAGCGGAGGCCGGCCAGACGGCCGCGGAGGCCTTCGAACAGGCTCGGGCGGCAGCAGGTGTTGCAAGTATTGCAGGTGTTGCAGGTATTGCAGCAGGTGCTGACCGGAGCGCAGGCCACTTGCTTTTCGACCTTCTTGCAAACCATACGGCAAGCCGTGTAGGTTTCGCAGGTCGGCACGCAGCGGCTGACGCAGCGGGTGGCCTGGTAGGGAACTTGGTGCTTGACGCAAACCGTGTAGGTTTCGGTCTTGCACTCAGGCTTGCAGACATAGTGGCAAACCTGGTGAGCCTCTTCCTTCCATTCGGTCTTCATGACGCAGACCTTCTTCGTGCATTGGGTGGTTTGGCACACCTTCTTGCACACGGTCACGCAGCTCTCTTCCCAGCACTTGTTCGCGCACCACACCTTGACGGTCTTGGTGCGTTGGCAAGGCGTTTCGCAGCAGCTCGTGGCGCACGGATCGCAGCAGCAATCCTTCTTCCTGCAAGAAGCAAGGAGGCCGGAGAGCCGTTCGCCGAAGCTCGGGCCGCAGGGCACTTCACGGCACTCGTAGTGGCCGTGATCGACGCACTTGCGGATCGTCTTCACTTCCGGCACGGTCACCCAATGCTTTTCGCACACAACCCGGTCTTCCCAGCAGGGAACCTTCACGCAGACTTTGGGGATGCAGGTTTGCATCTCGGGAACACGTGTGTAGCACGTTACGGTCCGCGTCCTGGTTTCAGGGACCGTCTCACAGCGGTAGGCGGTGTAGGCCTCTTGGTGCGATTCCGTTTTGTAAACGGTTCGCGTCGCCTGGTAGCTCTCCGGAACCCACTCGTTCACCGCAACGGTGCGGTAGGTCGGAGCACAGGGAGCACAGGGATCGGCCTTGCTGATTTCGTCGGCCCGGACGGTACAGCTGAAATGGCTGCCAGGATACCGCCAGCCAGCAAGGCAACTCGCAGTTGCTGCCGAATCATGTCGTCCTCTCCTTTATTGCGCTTCTTGCCGATCCTGGCCTGCACCGGTTCACATGACTCCGCTGGGCAGGACCGGACAACCACGGTGGTTGAACGTCACGCAACTATGCCCAATGCGGGCAACTTGGAGGGGAAAAAAGCGCCTGCGAACCTGGCGAAAAGATACTAAAAATGTCCGCCTATGCCGGGGTTGACGGCTACGCTGTTTAGGGGTTTTTGCCAAAAATGCACGGCGCTTTGCGCCGGAGGTGGGACGGCAAAGGCCGACCTTCCGTCACGGTCGCGGAAAGTCGGCCCAGCATAATCGGTTTGACGGGAAAGCGGAGCCTTCGTCCGATTTTCTTCCGCTTTTTATCCTATTGAGTTAACTCTTTAGACCGTCAGGCCACTATCTCCCCTCGTGGGGAGGAGTTTTGGTTTTTCCTCTCAGCAAGGTGCCTCTGGTTTGGCCTGCCCGAGTGTTTGACGACGTCGTCGCCGGATTTGCTTTGTTCGTGGATTTGCTCCCATGCTCTGGCTGGTTGCGTCACACCTTTGGCCGTCACCGGTGGACCTGCGGCACGCTCATGGCCGTGGTGCGTGGCCCCGTCAGCCCGCCCGCAGGGACCTGGCTTCGATGGCGTTGCGTTGCGCCGCCACCTGCTGGATCGCGCGTGCTTGCTGCTGAGCTTGTGCTCGAGCCATATTATTGAGGGCCGTTGCGGTCCTGATCTCATTCAACCGATTGGCAGCGATGGAGCGCGGATCGATTCCCCGCCATCATCCTCGCGGCCATGAGCGTGCGGGGGGCAGGCCATTCTGCCCGCATTGCGTTCCAGCACCAAGTTGACCTGGATGCGATCCCAACCCACCACGCCTCGGTTTTCGTAGCGGGCGTAAGCGATTAGCGGATCGTAATGGAGGCCGCCGTAGATGTAGGCACTTTCAAAGCCGATGCCGGCATACACGCCGCCATAATAGTCGCCGTAATAGTAATGGCCAAAGCTCGGCCGGATCCACAAGTTGCCGATGAACAACGAATCGCTCACGATGAAGCCAGGCGTATAGACGAAGCCGGGCCCGACCACCAGCGGGTCGATGACGACCCGCGCATACATCACGCCGCGGTTGGCGATGGCCAGGTCCCAGTACCCGGGGATATATACGTAACCGGTGGGAGACCATGAGTAGTGTGCTGCCACCCACACGTAGCCGGGCTGCACCCTGGCCCAATAGCCGGGCACCCAGGCGTAGCCGGCCGCACGGAACGTTTGTACGCCATCAATAGTTTGATAACCTGCTGCCCGCCACTCCCAGTGTCCGGGCACGTAGAAGCTTTCGGTATTGGTGCTTGACCTGGAGGGGCTGTATTGGGCGGCGTCGGCGGGGCGGGCAGGTAAGTGATCTGATCTTGAGGCGTGGTGGCGCATTTCGGAGTTGGAGGCGGCTTGGTTGGCGGTCCAGAAGCCGGGCACCCAACGATAATCTTGGTTGTCTTGTTTCCAATAGCCTGCAACCCATTTCTTGCCCGGAGGCGGCGATCTCCAAACGCCGCTGACCCAAAGATAATCGTGGCGATCGTCGTCCCAGGCCCAGTAGCCGCCGATCCAGGCGGAATCGCCCGCGGGCTTCTCGGCGGGCGGCATCTCATCGATGGCCGGTGGCGGCGGCTTATTTACTGCTTGCGTCTGCACGGGTTCGGTGGTCGGCGTGGCGAAGGCTTCGTGCACGGGGCCGCGGGCCATGACCTCGACGCCCTGCGGAATGGGCGGCGCTGCGTTAGGATCTTGCGTATTCTGTTGCCCTTGCGGGTCTTGGGGAGGCTGCTGAGCGGGCACTTCGGAAAACAAAAAGACAACGCAGGCGAGGCAAAAGAGGCAAAGAACGATGAAACGCGTGAACATCTGCGGATACTCCATGACGCGGCGCCTGCCGCACGCAAACGAGGGCGGTAACTTTTACCGGTTCCAAAATGGGGTGTCCAGGCCAAGCTGCTTGCGATTGACAATTGGAGTAGGGCAACTACGATTACTGAAATTGTCGGGGTCCCGGCTGCGGAAATCGACAACTCGGGGCATAGCTCAGTTTGGCTAGAGCGCACGGTTCGGGACCGTGAGGTCGGAGGTTCGAATCCTCTTGCCCCGATTGCCGGAGAAAGTAGAAAACAGAGGAAACCAACCCCAGAAACGAATCAGACGAACGGAAGTCGCTGCCCGATTTTCACTTACGGAAGTTCGTTTCTGAGACACACAGATACCCCCCCCTTTCGGCTAGTCGATGGTGGCTTCGGACGCACAAACGGCCACAACCCCTTCAATTCCTTGTAGGTTATGTAAACCACTCTTTCGTTTCTGGCGCGCAATCGTCGGG
This sequence comes from uncultured Gemmataceae bacterium, assembly GCA_963748025.1. Lineage (GTDB taxonomy): Bacteria > Planctomycetota > Planctomycetia > Gemmatales > Gemmataceae > CAVVHZ01. The sequence goes on along the minus strand of CAVVHZ010000032.1, from coordinate 31,759 downwards.
CCAAGCAGAAATCAGGTTCGGCTAACCTCGCTTGCAGGCGCAATCTTCAGCCACTCTGAGTTCAGAAGGTCGAGCTGAGTCCGTTGTCAGCGTTTTTTCGTCAAATGCTTGATGCTGCACACGTCGAATTTTCAGTGCCTTTCTTACCCCTCCTGTAGCTCTGTTCTCGATGACAGGGAGCCCCGACTTGGAATTAGCCTAGACGCACCCGTCTTTTCAGCTGAAAAAGGCGGGATCGTCCGTTCCTCATGCCGAGAAATACATGAGAACTATCATCAACGGGGCGGGCATCGCCGGTCCGACCCTGGCTTACTGGCTGCGGCAAGCCGGTCACGAGGTGGTGCTCGTCGAGTCAGCGCCACAGTTTCGCAGCGGCGGTTACGTCATCGACTTCGGGTTGGTCGGCTACGATGTCGCCGAAAAGATGGGCCTCATCCCCCGAATCCGAGAGCTGGGTTACCAGGTAAAGGAAATGCGCTTCGTGGACCGGCATGGCCGCAAGCGCGGCGGCACCTCAACGGAGGTAATCCACCGGCTGCTCCACGGTCGCTACACGAGTCTGCGGCGTTCCGACCTTGCGGCCACGATTTACGGTGCGCTGGATGGAGAGGTCGAGACGATCTTTGGCGATTCCGTTGCGGGTATCGAAGAGGCGGGACGGGGCGTGCGAGTGACCTTTGATCGTGCTGCCCCGCGTGAGGCCGATCTGGTCATCGGCGCGGACGGAATGCACTCGCGCGTTCGCCAGCTTGCCTTCGGGCCCGACGCGGGGATCGAAGTGTCGCTCGGATATCACGTCGCCGCGTTCGAAGTCGAAGGCTATCGCCCGCGCGACGAACTCGTCTACCTCGGCTACGGGGTACCGGGAAGACAGATTTACCGATTCTCCATGCGCAACGACAAGACCCTGTTTCTCTTCGCTTTTCGTGACGAGTATCTGACGACCGGGAGTCCGACGAGCACACAAGATCGCAAAGCGGCGGTGGCTCACGTCTTTGCCGACGTCGGCTGGGAATGTCCTAAGATTCTCGCGGCCATGGCCGGCGTCGGGGACTTCTATTTCGACCGCGTCAGCCAGATTCGCCTGCATCGCTGGACGAAAGGTCGCACGGCGCTGGTCGGCGATGCCGCCGCCTGCGTCTCCCTCTTTGCCGGCGAAGGCGCGGGGCTGGCGATGGCTGAGGCATATGTGCTCGCGGGCGAACTTCGCAACTGCGGGGGCGATTACGGAACGGCCTTCGCTCGCTATCAGGAGCGGCTGATGCCTTTTCTCGAGCGCAAGCAGAAAACGGCAGCGAAATTCGCTTCCTCAATCGCCCCGAAGACTTCGTCCGGCATTACTTTCCGCAACCTTGTTACGCGGCTGATGCGGCTCCCCTTCGTCGTGGATTTCTTCATCGGCCGCGAATTGCGCAATGACTTCAAGCTCCCCGACTATGGGTTCTGACGGATGCGGACTTCTATCCACTCCCCTCGTCAAGTCACGGCGTTTAGCGAGACAAAGCGGGATGAGGCGGGGGGCGGGTCGGTGAAGGGCCCTATTCGACGCGATCCAATGTGACCGATCCGTCTCTACTCTCCCAATTGACCACTGGTTCTCCGGTCGCTTACTGACGCTCCCGGCTCGCCTGTGAGAAGCTGCTACGCTTCGCTCTGGCGACTTGAACCAGGCCCGGGCCACGCAAAAATCGAGTTCGGCTAACCTCGCTTGCTCGACTGAAATTGGGCAGACTAAGCAGGTGCCGTTTTCTTGTTTTAGAGGGCTCGATACCGAGCCTGTATGGTCTGAATTGCCGTGTTCACTCCGTCATTGGGATCCCATCGCTTCCGGAGCCCACCATGGATTCGAACAACGCTCTCAGTCCGGTTCTATCCAGTCCCGCGGCAGCCCCCTATGCTGCTCTGTGGTATGGCGACTTGCTTTCGGCGGGGGCTGCGACGCAGTCCTGGATCTGGCAAGGATATCTCGGGACCGGCCAGGTCACGCTACTCGACAAGCCAATGGAAGCTCGGCAAATCCACTTTGCTGGCGGCTCTCATGGCGCGAATGAAGGCCGGCGGTGAGCTCGCGGGCCTTCCGGTTAGCGCGGGAAAAGTCGTAGTGGTCAGTGAAGAGAGCCCTTCGAAATGGTATGAGCGCGGCCAGGGGCTCTCGTTCGGCGATCACTTGTGCTGGTTCTGCCGGCCCTTCCTGGGAAGGCCGCGACTCGACGATTGGCTGGCCTTGATCGAGCAGATCGGCTCGCTCCATGCCCGGCACCGGGTGGCGCTGGTGGTGATCGACCCCCTGGCCAATCTGCGCCTTTGCGCTGCGAAAACGATGCCGGCGAGATGTTGAAGACGCTGCTGCCCTTGCAAAGATTGACAGCTTTGGGGCTAAGTGTGTTGCTGCTGCATCATCCACGCAAGGGGCCGGTCGTCATGGGTCAAGCAGCCAGGGGCAGCGGCGCCCTGTCCGGCTACGTCGACATTATTATTGAGATGCATGCGCGTTTCGCGCCGCAATCTGAAGGACCGGCGCAGGCGGTTACTCGCTTACTCCCGGCACGAAACGACGCCGACTTCACGCGTGATCGAGTTGATCGAGGATGGGACGGACTATCGGTTCCTTGGCGAATCGATGGAATTGGATTTCGAGCGGGGCTGGCCAATGTTGAAGAGTTTGCTGGCCGAGGCGGCAGGACCGTTGACCCGGGTGGAGATTCATCGCGACTGGCACGACACCCAGGTCCGTCCCGGGAAACTCACATTGTGGCGCTGGCTGGCCAGGGCCGTGAAGGAACACTTTGTAGAGTGTCATGGATCTGGGAGCCGCAAAGAGCCCTATCGCTACCGTCTGCCTGGGATGGAATTGCAGTGGCAGGCAAAGTTCAATGAGAGTTTCATGAAGGGGCTGGAACTAGAAAAGTGAGATTTGCGGCCAGTTGGACATCTTCCGGCAACTGAACAATGGCATGATCGGCTGCAAAGAGGCGAGGCAAGCACCTGCGGTACGATGCCTCCAGCAGTAAGTACGCAGACCCCAAACGGAATAAATTCCTATCGGGACCGCGCTTTTTTGCCGTGGATTGCGATACGGTGTTTCGGAGGAACATGCGCATGAACGAACTCGAACTCTTCGCCGCCGTCATCGCCATAGAGGATCCCGCAGCCCGCGTGGCGCTTCTAGATCGCGAATGCGCCGGGCAACCGGAATTACGGCAGAAGCTGATTTGCTCCTCGAGGCCCACGCGAAATCACACTCCCTACTGGACCGGGATTGCAGCGTCACCACCGGTTACAAACTGCAAGCATCGCCGGTGGGAACCGTGATCGCCGGGCGCTGACAAGAGCTCCTCGAGGAGATCGGCGAAGGCGGCATGGGCACAGTCTTCGTTGCTGAGCAGACCGAGCCGGTCCGTCGCAAAGTCGCCCTCAAGCTCATCAAGCCCGGCATGGATTCGCAGCAATGTCACTAGCCCGGTTCGAGGTCGAACGGCAAGCCCTCGCCCTCATGGATCACCCTGACATTGCCCGGGTGTTCGACGGCGGCCTCACCCATTGCGGCCGCCCCTTTTTCGTGATGGAATACGTCAAGGGCATTCCCATCACCGAATACTGCGATACGGTTCGGCTCACCGTTCCCGACCGCCTGAAACTCTTCGTGGAAGTCTGCCATGCTGTCCAACACGCCCATCAGAAGGGGATCATCCACCGCGATCTGAAACCGTCGAATATTCTGATCGCGCCCTACGACGACAGACCAGTGCCCAAGATCATCGACTTCGGCTTGGCGAAAGCGATGCACCAGTCGCTCACCGAGAAGACGCTGCATACGGCACACGAATCGGTGCTGGGCACACCGCTCTACATTTCGCCCGAACATGCGCAGCTCAACAACCTCGATACCGATGCACGGATGCTTTCCACTACCGCACCTGACTTCCCGGAATCGAATGTCAACAGGCTGGTCGAGAATGTCGCGGCCACCTGGAACCGCACCGCTGCGACACGCGGCACGCAATTGATCTTTGCCGACATGGGAGTAAATCCTACCCCCTGGGGGTATTCGTCCTACCAGGACATTATCAAGAAACTAATCGCTGCCGGCGTTCCGGCCGAAGCAGATCGCCGCGATGGGCGACGCCGAATCCGACGCCAAGAAACAGGCTCTCTTCGAGAAAGTCCGCAACGGCTCGGTCCGCATGCTGATCGGCAGCACCCAGAAAATGGGCACCGGCACCAACGTCCAAAAACGCCTGGTCGCCCTGCATCACCTTGATGCTCCCTGGAAGCCGGCCGAGGTCGAACAACGCGAAGGCCGCATCCTGCGCCAGGGGAACACGAATGAGGAAGTGGCAATCTATCGCTATGTCACGGAAGGGTCATTCGACGCCTATATGTGGCAGGCACTGGAGACAAAAGCTCGCTTTATTAGCCAAGTAATAACGGGCGACAACGCCGCCCGCCGTGCCGAGGACATCGGCGGCCAGGAGCTGAGCTACGCAGAGGTCAAGGCGATTGCGTCGGGCAACCCGGCCGTATTGACGCTTGCTGAGGCCGATGCCGAACTGCAACGGCTCACCTTACTCAAAAAGAACCATCTCGACGAACAATACGTCGCCCGCCGCAGCGTGCGTGATTTGCCAGCGACCATTTCCAGCTTGTCCGGGCGTTTGTCCAACTTGACGACGGACCAAGCCACCGCCACTGCTCACGAAGCCGACCTGATTACTCTCGGCAAACGCACATGGTCACGCGAGGACGCGCCCAACATCCTCGGCGGCCAGCTCGATGCCTTGCCCCGCAACGTCCGTGACACCACCCGCGTTCCGCTGGGCATCTACCGGGGCCTTCGCTTTGGCATGGTCCTCCATCCGCAATTTCCGCCCGACGTGTACCTCGAAGGTGCGATCAGCCGTCAATCCACGCTTTCGCGTGAGCACCAGGGGCCGCGTGCCGTGTTAAACGCCCTGGAACGCTTGGCCAGCACCTACGGCTCCGAATGCGTCCGCGTCCGGCAAGACCTTTCCATCGCGGAAGCCCAGCTCCGCGATTACCAGGCCCGCCTTGGCAAGCCCTTCCTGCACGATACCTACCTGTCCGAACTGACCAGCTTGCGTGACCAGCTGAAAGCCGGCCTTTCCACAACGGCTCAGATGCAGGGCGAAGAAGCAGGGCCGAGCGTTTCGCAAATTGCAGAGAACATCAAGACGCTCAAAGCCGCCCATAGCATTGAGGCCACACCTCAGCGCGTCCGGCAGAAGCACTCCTCCGCTGAGGAGCCAGTCACCGCCCGCATCCGCCCCCTCCGGCACCCACGCGCCCCAGACCGGGTTTTCGCTTGGGATCGGCTCCCACGGCCGATTTCGTCGATCTGCCAGGCTCACTCCTTGACAAGTCTATCACCGGCCGATAGACCAATCAGACAACAAAAAGGAGCCGCCGAAATGCCATTTGAGCGTTCCTTGGAGATCGAACGCCGTCTGGACGATGTTCTCCGCCTGATCCGCACCGGGCGGTTTTCGACGCCGAGACTGGCTGAAGAAGTCGGGGTCTCCATCCCAACCATTTCCCGAATCGTCGCCGCCCTTCGGGAACGCGGCCATGACATTCAGGCCGAACGGACGAGCAAAGGCTGGCGGTACGTGCTCGCAGGCAAGGCCACGGGCCTCTCGGGACGCCGAGCCCCTCAGCCGGATTTACGACGTGTCTCCAAGCGAATGAAAGCACGTAAATGAATAGTCTCGGGAATTCTTACTGGTTTTCGCCGGCACCGAGTGAGATTTCGTCCTCGCGCATTTCGCTGACTTTGGCCTTCGAGCAGCTGACCTATTCTTTCGTGAATTGGTTGTCCCCGAAGTCGGCCGCATCTGGTTCATTCGGCAGCTCTCCTGGCCGCTGGCCGCACTCTCCCTTCATGGCGACCTCCGTGACCTGGGCGGAAAGGTGCCAAAGCCGAACCGCCATCTGTCACGGAATTGAGGCCCTCGCGTGCAAGTTGGAGTTCCATACACGCCGCGATGAACCATCGTACCGCATCTTGGGGAAAAGGAGAAGCTCGGGCGCGAAGGGGAAGAAGCGATATGGAGCTTCGTAGGCTTGAGTCGCACGTCCAACTATGTCCGCAATACTCATCGCCAGGCCGCTACGCGGGCTATCCGCATCGACGGAGGGCTGGGCTTCGCAAGCGGCACTCGCTTCGACCTTCTTGCTCTTGAGCCTGTTGGGCGTGCTTTGGCGAATGCATTTTTAGATCAGAGAGTCGGGAAAGGTGGCGGAAGCCTTCGGAACTGGCTTAAGGGATGGTTGAATTCGACACATGTGCCTGGATGGTCGGAATCGTTGCTCACGGCTCTGTCACCAGAATACCCAACACCAAGTGAGTGTCAGATCGTTAAATCACGAGTGCTCGATACATCCACTGACAGCTCTGCGAAGCGGCGACAACTCGCCAGAGCTATCGGTCGTCCAGCTAAACTCCCGGATATTGAATCTGTCATAGTGACTCGTCTCCGTGCGGCAGGGAATCATCAGCAGGCTGACGAAGTCATTGCGGCACGTGCATTTGGAGCCGTGCTTGATCGTGCACGCGATGCAACCGCAGAGATTACTCGTCTTGTGGAGTCGGGCCGTGGTAGTGTCCCCATCATGCAGCTCGTCCACGATCCTAAACTGCGAAAAGCACTGAGCGCGCTTAAGTCCGCGGCTAGTAACTTCAGATCGAAAGCTGACCTCGCCAAAGTAGCAGAGCCGACAAGCACTGCTTTTTGCGACGCGATCGTCAAGGCGAAGGATGACAGCGACGCGATCAGGGTGCTGGTCCCTCGCGTCGGCGAAGTCCTGCTTTTGGCGGCGGATTCGGTTATGCGCGGACCGCTTTTCAGGACTGTGGACAGATCCCAAACACCGGACAGGCTAGAAGACAGCGTAGCCAGTATCGAGCCTGATTTCACAGGCCGAACGTTTCGCATCGCCAATTTGCATGCCCTATTGCGTGATGTTGCCCAAAGGGGTGAAGCATGATAACCCCCGAGACACTCCTCGACCTATTTGAACCGCCTGAAGGAATGGTTGGGCGCGGCGGCGACTTGCTCGCCATGACGGCAGACAAGGAGGACCTCCTGGAAGATGCAATGGAGCGTTTCACCAGACTCCGTCCACGACAACGCCCAGAGCTTGGCACAATCGTAGCGTATCTCATGCTTGATGGCCACGCGTCAGCAGCACGGCAAAACGTGTTGCCACCTGGTCGCGTTCCAGGTCTTCACGAAATGCAGCCACGACAATCTGACGCGAGATTCTGCTCCATGCGAAGCTGGCTCTTCTGGCATTCGGATCAAGTTGTACCGGAAAGCCATGTCACCTCCGGCTTGCGGTTCTGACAGCCAATCATACATTCGCATCCGCCCGGCGACAGCTTGAGCTCGTTTCGATAATAAATGTACCGCTCGACATCGCAACCCCAGCAGAGAGCGGGCTGACATCGCCCCCTGGGGGCATTTATCAACGAGCTAATTGACCGTAGGTTCCACCAGCGACGAACGGGCACTTCCCACTAATAAACGCCGACTCTCGGCCCGCCTTAACGACTTGCTGCATCTGGCAGCAAGCATCGCCCCCTCAAAAATTAAGCCTCGTTTCATTCACTCGCTCGATGTGCCTCTCTATACGACCAGATTCGCCAACATTTCCGACAAGCCTTCGATTCGCCGAGGAACTTCCTTCTGTGCGGCTCGGGCTTCTATGAAGCGCCAACAGGAAAAGCGAGCAAGCCAGCACTATTGGAAAAGCTTGAAGGATTGGGGGATTTTTACAGCGGATGCGGGGGCCCCGCGTCCTGCTCGTTGAGAGCAATGCTGGTGCGATTGCCCCCTGGGCCAAGGACAGATCAAATAAAGAAAACTGGGAAATCGCCCGACCGACCGATGCTCTGAATTGTCAACGGAGCCTTCACGCAAAATTTGTCTATGCTGGTTATCTGCGCGATGGCTTGTGTGCAGCAATGGTTTCCTGCTATGGGCTCAGGCAACTTATCGCGTCGCGGCTTGCTCACTTCAGGAACAATGCCCAATGGGAATATCGAGTGCGGCATTGTTTTTCCTGTAACAGACCGCCTCAGTGCCCAGGACTTGGTCCAATGTCTTTTCTGGGATTCCGCGTCTCCTGTCATCAATCAAGACGAATGGCACATTGGACAGAATGGCAATGCGCCAGATGACTTAATGCTCATTACGCCTCCACCCATTTTGTCGGCGTTTCTAACGCCCCGACCAAATCGCACACTGCACCTGAATTGGCGAGAAGATGTTCCTCAACATGCTTCGTGAGCATTTGCTGGACCGGCCATCCATGGCAGGCCATTGGCCGCGAGGAAGACTCGGTCCAGTTTGACAGCGACTATGACCCAACCGAGCTGCACAGTGCGAGATAATGACACATTACGTGAATGGCCCGTTCCAATTGTTAACTTAGCAGGCCGTGTGTGTTGGCAGCCGCCACGATTCGCCACGTACAGCCGATGCACTTGCCGCACTGCTAAGACTTTCAGATTCGGCCTTCTGATGCAGCAAGTGATCGAGCAGACCAGGCGGATGAGAATTCTAGCATGAACAATTCGCATCCGGCCAATCAGCAGGAGGACGAGAGGCGTTATGCGTTGTACGCTGCCGCCAAACTGATCGAGCAGACGGCTGCTCTCCAGAATGCGTTTCCAGGATCAATGTTGGACGACTGGCTCGACCACCTAGATCACATGTTACGTGCGTCTTTTCCTGAATCACTGATTGCTACATGGCGTAACCACAAGCTCGATATTCTCTCGTACCTTTGCCACCCGAAATGCGTCCGCCAGAAATGTCAGAAACACAGCGAACTCGCTACTTGGAAATCCTGGATCGGACGGCCTCTGCATGGGGATACGATGACGTTTTCTTGGGCGGGCGTGAGGCAGCGGATTAAGATGATGCTCGCTGACTCAGAAGTCGGAGCTAGATAAAGGCCAGCACAATTCATTGTCGTGGATAGCTCAGCGAATTGAAGAGCACGGAGTGGTACTCGCTGATGAAGTCGGAACAGGCAAGACTCGCATCACCTGCGCTGTCGTTCACGCCGTTGTCGAAACGGGAGGCCGAGCGGCGGTCGTTGTGCCACGCGGACTGATGCATCAGTGGACGCAAGAGTCTCGGATACTGAAGGCCGCAGGACCCGTACCGAAGAAATTGACATCGCTGAAGGAGTTTAGGCAACGGTTCTGGGAGGCTTCGGGCGACGATTGGACTAAGATTGCACCGGAGCCAGATGTGCCAGAGTGGTGGCTCATCTCGCATACTTTCATTCCCACAGGTTCGAGAGGGAAGGTATCCCGCTGAATGGCGTATTGCTCTACCTTCTTATGTGAGAGCGGAGTATGTTTAGTTTCGCGGAAGAATGACTTCCGCACGCGAATCGGTCGGCTCCTTGCAGACCCGGACCCGGTCTTGCAGCGAATATCACGCCAGATCCTGATCGCATTCACGACAAGGATGAACGGCAGCAAATGCGGAAGCGATTGACTTACCTGCCAAGCTTCCGACGCGGTGGTGACAACCGACTGCTGATCGCCGAACTGCGTGGAAATGGGGCCGGTCGAAGACTACGTAGAGGATTTACTCGGGTTGTGGCTTGGGAAGTTCGACCTCATCGTTATCGACGAAGCTCACAAGGGTCGTGACGAGGCTGATCCTCAAGGCACCGCATTGGTACGCTCCGACAAAGGTCCTGGGGTGCTTAATCGACAACGTTCTTTAAGCAATCAGCACTGGGACGCAGGCTTTGCCTAACAGCAACGCCGATGGAGCTTGAGCTCCAGCAATGGCTCGATCTCCTTGAACGCGCGGGTATTGTCATTGATCGCGAGCGCGGAGTTGAGCGGAAAGCAATCGACCGTCTAAAATTGCAATTCAGAGTGCATCGATTGCTCCCGATGAGGAATGTCGGCTGACCGAGCTGTGCTCAGCATCGAGAGAGTTTCAGCGTGCCCTCGCTTCGTATGTCACCCGTCGTCGAGGGACGACGATCAGGCAATCGTGGACTTCCGAGCAAGAGCGGCCTGTACCGATGGCGTTCCGCATCCCCATAGACGCCTTGAGCAAATCAAGATCGGATGGACTGAGACCATTGGCCCCGGATCATCGTGGCTAGACGTACTGTTCGCTGCGGAATGCATGAGCCAAGCTGCTCGTGGTCTGCCCTTGCTACTACAGATGGGTGGCCTCGTGCGATTCGGAGATCGTATACGAAAGCCTCGGCTGGCCGCGTCGTAAGCCTCGACCTATCCGAAACAAGCGATGCCATACACGTTCCATCGCCCGACGACTGTGACGACGCGCGGGAAGATCACGCGTGTGGCTTACCGGTATAGGCGACTCCGCGACGCACGACGGAAGGTCGTCATCACCTCAGACAACCTTCCGGGCCTGAGGTCGATCCTGATAGCGAGCACCCACGCATGTTGGCGCAGTAGAGATCGAGCAGTGGACGCGACGGCGCGAAAAAGTACTCATGTTTGGCGTGTTCCTGCGACCGCTGCAGACTTTACGCGACGTTCTTGACGTACGCCACGCGCTCCGTGCCGCCGATGCCAATCGCCCAATCGCTCACGCGCTCCACCAACTTAGAGTTACTTGCAATCGCTGATCGACAGATCAGTGATTTGTCATCGATGGAGCAATGTCCGGTCGGCTCTCGAATGGGAATCGTGTTATTATGCGGCATCAGCATAAAGGACAGCCACAAAGCCTACGAGAAACTACGCCGGCAAGTCCGCACTGGTGTCGAGAGGTCTTTGAAATCATGGTGTGCCGACCCTTTGTTGCTTGGCGGTGCGGCAATGGATATTGACAAACTCGAAGAAGCGATACATGACCATCTGGTATCGTTTGTCCTCGACGATTTCCTGTCGAGCACAGTGGCTTCAGAACAGCCCGCCCGGAGCCGCATCGAGGAGTTGGCCACAGACTTTCTGAAGCATCATGTCCGTCCACTTCCTTCAGGAACTTGAGGAAGACGAAGAGGATGAAAATGCCCAAGTGCATCTTCGGCAAGATGCACTTCGCCGTGCTTTCCTTGAGGACCAGAATGCACGCCCAGCGCCGCACGCTTGGCTTCTCCACGGTGACACAAGCTGGGAGACCCGCAGGTATGTCTCAGGCAGCGTTCAACAGACTTGCGAGTTCGCCACGAGTGCTGGATAGCCCAGAGTCAGTAGGAAGGGAGGGTCTTGAAACAACTGCATGAGGCGTGTCGGGTCGTGGTTCAATTTCACGACGGTGGATCCTCCCGCGTCCTGGAGCAGCAATCGGTCGCGTTGACCGGAAAGGAAGACCGTAGCGAAGCACGCGAGGCATTGGCTTATGGATGGCGAACAGAGGGACCCCGCCATTCGTTGAGGTGCTTCAAGTCTTTTTGTACAGGGACCTACCAGACGCGTTCCAGTGGGAGGCGAGTGATGCGGCGGCAGCGTTGATGTTCGACGCCAGTACTTCTGCACCGCACTGCTGAACATGGCTGAAGCTTGGGAACGTGTCCCTGAAGACCGGCAAAGTGTCATTGATCGAGGGGAGCTGCTCCAGTCGTTTCAGTCCATGATGAGCCCAAAAAAACCGTCGCCGGTGTGGGACCGTCGATCTGCAATGCGAGCTACAAATGCACAGTTCGATTCGCCGCATCCAGGATTTGAATGAAGCAGGTTTTCAGTTATTTGACATGCTATTATCCAGTGTGTTGGAGTTTCAAGCAACACAGGTTGATAACGCAGAGGTACAATCCGATGAAATCAGGTTACGGACAAATATTTATGACTGGCACACTGGGTGAACTGTTGAGCATGCAGGCCCGTTTTTGTGGTCGATGACGGCGTCCAGGCGGCAGGGCGAACGCATCAAACTCCACGCCAATTATTGCAAGAAGCACTTTGATTTGCACGGACAAGTGTACAGGCCTAGGATTTTTCTGGAATTTGTCCGCTTTCCGGAGGAACGCATGGTTGCTACTACTCGCGTGGGGTCAATCAAAAAGCACTTTCGTTCTCTGCCCGATCCTCGCGTCGTCGGGCGGACGAAGCATTTGCTAATCGACGTGGTGGTTATCGCAGTCTGCTGCTAGTGATAGCCGACTGTAATAGTTTCACCGCTGGGCGTCAGTATTTCCAGTTCGGCTGCAAAGCGCGAAGCATGGTTTCGACGCTTCCTGAAGCTTCCCGCAGGCATTCCAGCACACGATACCTTTGAACGCACTATTCGCCGCCCTCGACAGCTGAGCCTTCGAGCGTTGTTGCTTGGCCTGGTTTCGCGAGGCCGCCGATTTGCTGGGGCATCGGACACATCGCCATTGACGGCAAGACGATGCGTGGCTCATCGAGTGCAGAGCTTGGGGCTATTACTTCATTTGTGAGTGCTTGGGCCACGCAAGCAAATCTGACGTTGGGCCAGGTCGCCGTGGACAAGAAATCTAACGAAATTACGGCCATTCCCACGCTCTTGGAACAACTGGATCTGCAAGGTCCTTTGGTGACCATCGACGCTATGGGTTGCCAGAAGCAGGTCGCCAAGAAGATAGTGGACAGAGGCGGTGATTATCTGTTGGCAGTCAAAGGCAACCAAGAGCACCTGCTCGAAGACATCCAAACGACGGTGGAAAAAGCATTGAATGACCATTGGAAAAAGGCGTGGTCGCGCCAGTACACAACACGCGAAAACGGGCATGGTCGGCACGAGGAACGCTCCTATGTGGTAGTCCATAACATCGAAGGCATTCGGGACATCGATGTGTTGTCGAAAGCAAGCACCGTAGGTATGTGCCGCTGTGAACGAACAGTGGCAGGCAAATCTTGCGTTCCGAGATCCATTACTTCATGGGTCACAGACGTATGGGAGCACGGGGAACATTGCTGAGGCATTACGAAATCATTGGAAGATCGAAAACAATCTTCATTGGCAATTGGATGTTAGCTTTGGTGAAGACGATAGTCGCATTCAAAACCGGCATGGGGCAGAGAACTTTGGCTTGCTCAGAAAGATAGCACTGACTTTACTCAAGCGAAATCCCGCCAAGAAGAGCATCGCCAGGAAACGCAAGGCACTGCCTTGGACACTGGTTTTCTCGAAGATGTCCTGGCTGGCGCTCATAGCATAGGGGAAGTTTGATGCGTTCCCCCTGTCAAGCGTGCCCCTCCGATAAAGGACTCTGGAAACGACTTGATTGCGGTCAATGGCAGTGAGTTTCGGGCCGTGTCCGTTCGCACCACCACACCCGGCAACTACAACAAGCCGGAAGCCGACCGGTTGTACCATGTGCTTGCCGTCGTCTACCTGGTCGGTGATGACCGTGAAGTCTCTCTCGATGGCTCGCAAATCTTCCTGATCCACGCCGAACAGGTCGCAACCGCATCAACCGACTGCAAGAACTTGGACCGGTACAGGTTCTCAAGGCAGTTGGTGGAACAGTTTTTCATCAGGCTTCCCGCATGACGAAACGTTTGTCCCCTGGAGGCGCTGTGATGCTACAGTCATACAGTATGAGGTTCGACGGTCACCTCCTGAATCGCGGGTTCTGGCTATATGTCTGGGAGATCAAGGGGCCGCTGTCCCATCACGTCTACGTCGGCCGCACTGGCGACAGTTCCTCGCCCCATGCGTCGTCGCCGTTTAAGCGGATCGGCCAACACCTCGACCCCCGCCCGAACGCTAAAGGCAACGCGCTGGGCAAACAGTTGAAACACGCTGGTGTGAAGCACGAGGAATGTTCGTTTGAGATGGTCGCCATCGGCCCGATTTGGCCCGAGCAGGCTGACTTCGAGGCACACAGACCCGACCGGGATCAAATGGCCGCACTGGAACATGCTGTTGCGGACGAGTTGCGGGCAGCGCGGGTATCAGGTGCTCGGCACGCATCCCCGAGCTGGTACCCCGGATCAGGCCGTACTGCGGCAACTCCGGCGCATCCTCGATCCCAAGTTTCCGGTCGTCGCCAAGCCGAACCGGGCGTTACAGCAGCCCACTGGGGCATGACGGTCGATACCCGAAAAACCGCTTGCAAATGCCCGGTTTGTTTCGGAAGTAGTGCTGTAACCACTAACTTGGCTAAGGCTTTCCGTCATCCATCCACCGTCGCACCCCGGCTCTCCCAGCCCCGGACCCCGGCCACAAAAAGTTCTAATAGTCGTCTGGTTGTCCCGACTATTTTTCTCGGATTGTCTTTTTGTGGCTCTTTTCGGGGTTTTATCTGGTTCAATCGCAACGTTGAGTTTTTGCTATTTACTGCTCAATTCGCCACAACGTCTTTCGTCGTAGTAACTTGGCGAGTTCAAATCCTGTTGTCTGCTTAGGTAAGGCGTACTGAACCAACCCGAACGGCGACTCAATGCTTCGTCGGCGGCTTGTCGACGAGCGAGGCGACCATATCGGGAAACTCTTCGAAGTTCAATTTTGAGGCTTGTGTCTCGGCATTGTCGGGATTGCGGCGCTGGCGAACTGCAACGAGGCGCTCGCTGGGAATCACGACGAGGTGTTGGCCGAGCCAGCCTAGTGCCTCATATCCGCGAACCGGCCCTTCTACGACCGGCCTCATTCGCGGAACGTGTGCTTTCATCATCTTCTCCAGCTTGGTCTTGAGAACGTCGTCGCCCCGAATGATCGGCCGGACTGAGTCCCACAGCAATGCCCGTGACTCGAACGGCTTGCCTTTCAAGCCTTCGAGCTTCTGCACCGATCCCGCTGTCATTCCAAAGTCCTTGAAATACTTGATGGCCGTATCATCAACCGCGTATCGAACGCGTCCATAAAGCAGCCACCAAAGTAAGCCGCAGGTGGGGTCGAGTTGCTGGCTGGGCTCGACGGACTTGCCGACCCATTCCCGGCTCAGAATTTGCTTTCCCTTCCACACACCCTCATCGAGCATCATCTGACCGATCTTGGCAAGGTCGATGGCCCGAAGCCCGAGGCCAGACTGGCCATGAGCATTGCCGGCGCGGTCAAGTTGCCAGTAAAAGTCCTTGATCCCCAGCGGCTCGAAGAACTCCTTATTGACGTAGAGGTCCATCCGGACACCGGAAGCACGCTGCACGACACCGGCGAGAAGATTCACGGCCTTGTTGTTGTATTCGAATCTCGAACCGGGGTCGTCGCTCAACTCTGCCGCGAGAGCGAGTTGTACGAAGTCGGGACTGGGATTAATTTCCGTTTGGGCGGCCGTCAGATTCTGGAGTCCGCTGGTGTGATTGAGCAGGTGGCGGATAGTGATCAGCTTCTTGCGTCCTTGTTTCCACTCTGGATACAAGTCGCTGATCGGCTGGTCGAGCGATTTGATCTTGCCGGAGTCAATCAGCTTCCCAATCGCCAGGCTGACGATCGACTTGGTTGCCGACATCGTTTCGATCACACCCCGCTTCTGGCCAAAATCCCAATCCGCTATCAGTCGACCATCCTTGACGATCAGTACGGCATCCGATTTCGTCACCTCGGCACGCTTGCGAAGCTTTTCTAGGGCAGCCGGGTCGATGCCGAGCTTTGCAGCTTCGCCGCTAGGGAAGACGGCGGCTTCATCGCGTTTGGCATCTTTCGGTTCATCGCCTCGCAATGGCGGTGGGCTTAGGATCAACGCAAGAAGCAACCAGAGTGCGTACTTCGTCATCATTCTTGTCATCCTTTCGTCTTTCCCGAGCTTGGTTGACAATCTGAAAAACCCCTAATTGCCTCATCAAACCACGTCATTCCCCAAGCAATGGTATCAATCCAATCACGGGCTGTATCCTAAAAAACCGCCGCCGGTATTGGTGTCCCACCTCCGAACCCCGGTAAGAAAAAGTTCAATAGCCGTCTTGTTGTCCCGACTTTTTTCAGATTGAAGCACTTCGATGATCAGGTCGAAGGGCTTTCTCATTGTGGGAACAAGAGTTGCGGCCCGAGGAGAGTTTTCAACTCGCGCATTGCGATTGTACAATGAATTGGGCGAATCGACGGAACTTCTTTCCGTACTGGATAATACGCGGTTCAAATCCCGTCACCAGTTTCGGCTTTTGACCGTTCGGTCCTGTCCTACTGCTCTGTGATGAGAGAATGGGAAGTATGGCAGCCGAGGGCTCTGCGAATGGCGAGGGCAGCGAATTTAGACTTTTTTGCCGCCGAGCCTGACCAACGGGCGGTTCTCGACTTCCTTTTCTCCTCCACTGACGTGCGGGTGTTCGAGTCATATTCGGAGCCCGACGCCGAGTTACGAGAGTTCCCCTCCACAGATGATCTAGGTGCGGCGTTTCCGCTTGGTTCCGACCCGCTCGGCAACGGGCACGCTATCCTCCTTCAGCTTTGGTCGCCATCTGTGATGCGAGATTTGTCGATCCGGCGATTCAAACTCGATCCAACCCACTGCAACGGACATACGTTCCGCCACAACATCGAAGGTGGTGGGCTGATGCAACTGTACTTCGGCGGTATTTGCGACCGAGTCGTGACAAAGTCGCACTTTGGCCATCAGAGTCAGGTGCGAGCCAAGACTTGGCAGGTGAACCATGGAGTCAATTGGGAAGCACTCAAAACTCTTTCCAACCGTATTCAATACCACGTTCGCAAACGACTGGCGGCTGGCAAGGCTGGGAGCATGCTCGTGCTCCCAGCGGCAATGAGTTTGGCGCACTGCCGGGTACGCACTCAAATTGGCCACTCAGACCCCGTGGGCTTACGAGTTACAGCCCGAGAGCAGGTCGTAGGACTGCCCAGGTTCGGATTCCGCTCAGAAAAAGTTCTAACGGTGTCCTGTCGTCCCGACTGTTTTTTGAAACGAGCCCTTCGGCGAGAACGTCGAAGGGCTATTTCATTTCAGGAATGAGCGTTGCGTATCGAGAGTGCAGTTCCAACACACGATTTCGCGCACTGCCGCCGTAGCGTTTGCGAAGTCCAAAAACTTTCAGCACCAAATCGGGTGTTTCGTTGTGGGATCGACCTTACCGATCCGAATTGACCAACCTACGCGACCAGGCTCAAGGCCGGTCTCTCTGCCACGGCTCATGGCGCGAGCAACGAAAACGGATCCACCGTTGCTGGGCTGGCCGAGGGCCAAGGCACTGAAAGCCGCCAACACCATCGAGTCCACGCCACAGCGGGTTCAGTCGAAGCAAGCAACCGCTGAGGAACGGATCACCGCCCGCATACGCAAGCGACAGGAAGCAAATTCCGCATCGGATCACCCGGTTAAAGTCGATGTTTCGCCGGAACCGTGAGTTCTCCAGCCGCCGCCGGCAGCCGGGGATGATTCATCTGCTGGGCAGCCGATGACGTTTCAGGAGCGAACCGCGATGGAACGCCAGCAGCAAGACCGCGAACCGAGCTTGCCGTAAGGCCAGGTCGAGGCATACGTCGGTAAAGGCCACCGCTCCCCAGCCATCCGGGGGCGGGAACCAGAGGCCCCAGTTTCCCGCCCCCAGGCCCCCACCTTCCTTCCCTCTTTTCTGTTCCGGTTTGAACAAAGCAGGCCAGCTGAACAATCCGCCACAAAATCCGTCTGGACGAGAACTACCGACCTTGACAAGTCTATCACGCATCGATAGATAAGAGTAAACCTTGAAGGAGGTCGTTAAATGCTGTACGAACGTTCTCTTGGGATCGGAAAGCGGCTCGATCATGTGCTCAGACTCATCCGTACAGGAAGGTATTCCACGCCGACATTGGCTGAGGAAGTTGGCGTTTCCATCCCGACCATATCCCGCTACGTCACCGCCCTGCGGGAGATGGGACACGACATCAGGGCCGAAAAACAAGGCAATGGTTGGCGCTATATCCTGGTGCGACAGCCCAAGGACGCGAGACGATCTGAATCAGGGCAACTGGCTGGGGCAACACGATGACAGTACTGACGAAACTATGATGCAAGCAGGTGTGCAATGAACGCAGACATCATCAAGCGCATCGTGCGTGCCATCGCCGACGGTTCTCAAGGCGACCTTGATCGCCTTGCGCGCACGGTTGTCGAAAAAGAACGCCAAGTTGGCCACACCAAACTCGCCGATCAGTTGTCGGTTATCCTTGCGCGCCCACGGCAGACCAAGAATGGTCCGGCCCCTGCCAATGAGAACCAACGTACGCTTTCCGACCTGCCAACCAGCCGCCGCCACGGCGAATCTCTTGTAACGCTGATTTCACGAGAATCACTGGAGCACCACATGGTGCTTCCGAAGGAGATTGATGCGCGCTTCGCCCGCATCGAAAAAGAATACGCCGCCCGAGAGCGCCTTGGTGCTTATGGCCTGCGGCCTCGAAAGACCGTACTGCTTTACGGCCCGCCGGGCTGCGGCAAATCACTGGGAGCGAAGCGTCTGGCTTGGAATGTTGGTCTGCCGCTTCTCAAAGTGAAGTTTGATGCCCTGATCTCGTCTTACTTCGGCGAGTCAGCAAGCAACCTACGATCCATCTTCGTGTCAGCCAAGGAACGTCCGTGCGTGTTGTTGCTTGACGAATGCGACTTCATAGCCCGATCACGGAACACCTCGAAAGACATTGGAGAAGCATCGCGGATCGCCAATTCCTTGCTGACATTGATGGAAGAGTACGATGCCCCCGGCTTGCTTGTCGCCACGACGAATATTGAAGACTCCCTCGATTCTGCGCTGTTCCGCCGATTCGACGACGTGTTCTTGGTTCCGCCTCCTGGAGATGCCGAAATTGAGAACCTTCTCAAGCTGACGCTTTCTTCTGTCGCGGTTGCCGAGAACCTTGATTGGCGACCCATTGTCCAAACCTTGTCCGGTGCTTCGGCCGCGATGGTAGTCAAGGCTGCCCAGGATGCAGCAAAGGCGGCGGTCCTCAGCGGGCAGAAAATCGTAGCCTTAAGCCATCTGAAAACCGCTATCGCCGAACTCAAGCGAGAGGACAAACCGTCAAGGAACGGATAACCAGCCATGCCTCCCCCAAACAAGTTTCAGCACCTCCCTTTGTTTCTTCGTTATCAGGGGCCAGCCCTCATCTACGGTGGCGGTACGCAGGCTGACCAGACGCGAGATAACAGACAGAACGCCGCCGGACATAGCGGCTCGCTGCGAGGGAACGCCACGAACGTCATTTCCGCATCGCAGGCACGAAAAGCACAGCGTACCCAGCAAGGGCTTCCGGTAGTCCCGGAGGGAATTCCCGTTCTGTTGCAAGTAGACCCGAGCCTAGACCTCGACGTTCTGCGGGAGAAGTTCGGCTTCGAGATTGTCTCGGAACAGGAAGACGGCTTCGTTATCGTCGCTAGCAAAGATTTGCAGCTTTCCGATTTCCTCCAGATGGTCAACGACTTCGCCACGCAGATTCGCGGTTCGGCGACAGTCGCCAGCATCCACCGGCTTTTCGACGACCCCAATCAGGAAGAGCGGCTCAAGCGGATTCTCTCCGAACGCCTGTTCCAGCAATGGCCGTTTCAGGACAACACGATTTATGTCTGCGACGTAGGCATTTCCTGCACGGGCACGCAGGAGATTCCAAAACTTCCTACCAAAGGGAAACGTGACAACGACGCGACGTGGGCACGAAAGGAAGCGGACTGGTCGCACGCCAGGGCGGAAGCCTACGAGGCATGGGACAACATCAAGTCCGAGCGAGAACGGGAAATCACCGCCATCGTCACCGCTCCTGCCTATAGTGGCGAGATTCTCAGCATCATCGACGGCAAAGCCGCCGATGCAGTCGAACTCCCGGACAGCTTCACGGTTCGCGGCAGTTGCCAGGGAAAGGACTTCGTGACCTCGTTCTGAACCACCCCTACATCTTCGAGGTTGTCGAACCCGACGATATTGAACTTCCGCAACGCATCCAGGAAGCCAGTGACCGCGCCCGCGAAGCAGTCACGCTCCGGCCACCGTCGAGCAACGCCCCGGCGGTCTGCGTCATCGACAGCGGCATCCAGGAGGAACACTACCTCTTGGAGCCAGCGATTGACAGAGACGCATCGCATTGCTTCCTGCCGGGACGGCCCGTAACGGAAGTAGCCGACCAAGTGCGACCGGCAGGGCACGGCACGCGGGTTTCCGGGGCCGTTCTCTACGGCGAGGAGATTCCACGCTCGGGGGCCGTCGATTTATCCTTCTGGATTCAGAATGCTCGCGTGCTCGACGAGCACGGCAACATACCCACCACACTCTTTCCACCGGCCGCACTCCGGGCCATCGTTGAACGCTACCACCGGGGGCCGCGTAAGACACGGATTTTCAATCACTCCGTCGGTGCCCGTTTTCCTTGTCGCCAGCGGCATATGTCGGCCTGGGCCGCTGAAATCGACAATCTCACCACCGAAAACGACCTCCTTTTCATCGTCAGTGCCGGGAACATCAGCGAATCCGCCTCCGCGCCGTTCACCGGCATCAAGGAACACCTTGCGGCGGGAAGAAACTATCCCGACTATCTCGGTGAGAGTTCCTGCCGTATCTCCAACCCCGGCCAATGCCTTCACGCCCTGACGGTGGGTTCTGTCGCCTACGGGGCCTACGAGGGCGAAGGCTGGCGAAGCCTCGCCTCTGGCAAAGGCTACCCCTCCGCGTTCAGCCGGTCGGGGCTTGGGATATGGGGTGTCATTAAGCCTGAAGTCGTTGAATACGGCGGTGATGAACTTGTCACCAAAGCAACGCCGCCGGATGTGTCAACCCCTTCACATGGCCGCAACTGTTATCCCGAGTTGGTTCGCTCCACGCTTTACCCTCCTGGCCCGGCCTACGACCGTGACGGGACGGTCGGCACGTCCTTCGCCGTCCCGAAGGTAAGCCGGATTGCCGCACGCCTACAGGAAATCCTGCCCGAAGAATCCTGCCTGCTCTATCGCGCCCTGATTGTGCAATCCGCCCGGTGGCCGGAATGGGCGGCAAACGCCCAAGCGGCGGACATGCTCCATGTGCTCTGCCGCATCGGGTACGGCATCCCGGACTTGGAACGGGCCACCACCAACACGGAACACCGGACGACCCTGATTAGCGCGGGCGACAACTACATCAAGGCCAGTGAGTGCCACATCTACCAAGTGCCGATTCCCGCTTCAATGCGTGGCCCAGCCGACGAGTTCGACATCCGCATCGAAGTCACGCTCTCCTACGTTGCCTCTCCACGCCGCACTCGGCGGAACCTGCGGCGATACCTCTCGACCTGGGTGGAGTGGAAGTCGAGCAAACTCGGTGAGGACATCGACGCTTTCCGCATCCGTGCCCTCAAAGGCCAGGATGACGACGGTTCACACTCCAAGGGAAAGCCGCTGCCGTGGATGCTCGATTCCAACCCGAATTGGGGAACTATCCGCGACGTGAAACGCAACGCCGGCACGGTGCAGAAAGACTGGGCCATCGTTAAATCGAACGCCCTGCCCGAAGACTTCTGCATTTCGGTCGTGGGCCATAAGGGCTGGAGCCACGACCCCGACTCCACCGCCCGCTATGCACTCACTGTCAGCTTCGAGATAGTCGGCAAGGAGATCGCCATCTACGAACCCTGCGGGTCGCAGTTCAAGAACTTCAAGCAGAAATCGAAGCGGAGATCGAAGTCGATGTGGAAGCAGAGTAATCTATGAGCCTCATCAAGTCCAAAGATCGCGTCGTTGACCACGGGGAAGTCTTCACCCCCGCATGGATGGTCGAGGCGATGCTCGACCTCGTGAAAGCCGAGACCGAACGCATTGACTCCCGATTCCTGGAACCGGCCTGCGGCAGCGGCAACTTTCTCGTTAAGGTTCTCCAACGCAAGCTGCTCGCCGTCGAACTCAAATACGGCAAGAACGATTTCGAGAAACGCAACTATGCGCTGCTCGGCTAATGTGCATCTACGGTATCGAGCTTCTGGCAGACAACATCACCGAGTGCCGGTCGAATGTTCTGGAGATCTTTGCCGAGTACCTGAAGCTCGATGAGTCGGACGAACTTTATGCGCGCAGCCTTCTATGTGCTGTCACAGAACCTGGTGCATGGCGACGCGCTGACCATGCGAACCAACAACGGCAAGCCTATCGCCTTCGCTGAATGGGGCTACCTGGGCAAAGGGAAGTTCCAGAGGCGAGACTTCCGCTTCGACGACCTTACGCAGTCGTCTGCGTTCAATTCAGAAGGTTCCCTCTTTGCCCAACTTGGGCGACACGAGCTTTTCACTCCAACAAGAACCTACCCGCCGATGACCGTGGGTGATCTGGCCACAGCCAAGCTCGACGAAGCCTCTAAGGAGGCCGTATGAGCGAACAAGCCCCCTTCACCCTGCGGGCTCGCAATCCCGACGTGCTGACCTGCATAGCGAACCTCTCGAACGACGAGGTTTTCACGCCGCCGGAGTTTGCGAACCGGATGCTTGACACGCTGACAGGGGCGTGGGCGGCGAACAACAAAGGGGCGAATCTTTGGGCCGACCCCAAGGTGAGGTTTCTCGACCCTTTCACCAAGAGTGGCGTGTTCTTGCGAAATCACTTCACGGCTGACGGAGGGCTTGAAGGCTCATCTTTGCCCGCGAATTTCATACCCGGCTTGTAGCAATTGCAGCTTCATCCAGCCGCGCCAGAGTACCAGCCAGCCAGGATGACCGTCGGCCTTGCGATTCTGGTGACCGCCCAGACGAGCGACGGCAAAGAAGAACTCCTCGATGGTCATGTCGCGTTCTTCTTTGTAACGCCATTTGCTCAAGACTTCTACATAAGAGGGGTCCACCACAGTAGTGGCAGACAATTCCTTGGCTTCGGGCTGCCGACTCATGGAACGCAAATTCAATAAGATCGTCGCAATGACCGAGAGCAAGGCAATGGTTGGCTCCAGTGCCTCGGTAGTCGTGAATTGCACATCTTCGACCTGACAGCCCGTTTTTTGTGCTTTGTGATATTCCTCCGTTTGCCAGCCATAATGCCTCCTAAGATGGAACTATATCGGGCTCCGAAGACAGCTACATTGCCGCCGCCGGAGCCCGAGAAAACGCTGCATTGCTATTTATGGACACGAGCTTTGGGTGTTGTCTGAACGCGATCGGCGGGCTCTTCACTTCCTAGTTTCGTCGGAATTGTCGCAGTACGCCGCAAAAGATCAGCTCTCTTTGTTGGCCCAAAGGGCACGATGGCCGCCTCGGACAGGAAGCTTGCGGGCGTGGATCCAATGAACCTTCCGCCAGCGATGCAGGGTAGCGGCGGGCATGTTCAGCTCACGCGCAAATCGGTCAATAGCCACTCGCTTCTGCGGAGGAGCCCTTTCGCCGACAAGCCACGCGGTCGCGGCCCGCTCAGGCCATCCTTGGCCACGAAAATGCCGACCATTTCGCTGGTGAACTGCCGAGCTCTCTTTGGGTGGATGGAATCCTTCTTGATTCAGACACGCGGCCACTTGGGCCATGGACCGACCCTGTTGACGCAATTCCTTGATGCGTGCACGTAACTTGGCATAGTCCGCCATCTGCTGATAAATCTGCACGGGACGAATCAACTGGTGACTCGTCTGCATGCCGCCAACCCAGTGAAGTGTCACAGATACCTGTTGGCTGGTGCCTTGAACGCTGATGACGATCTTTTCCAGCAAGAAACGCACAATCTGTTGGCGATCGGCTTGGCTCGTGCTCTCGCCATCCCGGAGCAAGGGATGTCGTTGGCCAGGGCGAGGATTTGTTCACGCTCCGCAGCCGACAGTGTCGCTGGCTGACTACGGCAGAAACGCTCGTAGTCTTCTTGTACCTGTTGCTGCTTTTGGATAGCCGTCTCCCAACGCCGTTCCAGCTTCCGAGCCACGAGCCGATCTTCCGGTTCGACAGCTTGATACTGCCGCGCCGCCCGCTCGGTTCGTTTCAGACCCGCTCACATTCTTGCCGGCGTTGTTGATGCAGTCGCTGACGCTCCTGCTCGACATTGGCCGCCGCGGCCGAATGCAATTCCACCGCGGCCGGCTGGAGTGCCGCCAAGATCTGTTGGCGAATGAACGTGTCCAGGCACTGCCCCGACAAACTCTGGCAGACCGGCTCGGCGTAGTCGACAACACGCAGGCGCAGCTATAGCGCAGGCCCGTTCCGGCGTTGGTGTAAGCCACCATCAGGCGCAGACCGCGACGGCCACAAACTAGCAGAGCCCCCAGGAACGACGGTCCGTTTCGCGTGGCTCCCGAGACCGCCGCGCTGTTGGCATGCAGACATTGCTGATTCACCCGATCTGCGCCACCGTGATGTAGGCCGGGCACCGGTCCTTCAAGAGGACGAGACACTCTTCGGGCTTTCGCACCGTACGTCCTGTGGCCGGGCGCCCTGCGATCTTTCGACGCGGATCCACGGCACGATGGCCCCACTGATAGTGACCCGCATAGAGTGGCCGACGCAGCAGGTTTTGTAACGTGACACGATTGGGACGACGCCACTCGAGCTGACCTCGATTGGGACCGAAATGCGGGCGAATGGGAAGGCGGATGCCATGTTGGACCGGATCGGCGATCGCCCGTGCAAGGTGCCCTGACGCTAGGAATTCCGCAAACAATAGACGCGCCACACCCTGACCTGCTAGTCGGGATCGAGTTGCGAATTCTCCTGAAGGCAACTTGATGTAAGCCGAAGTGAGGATGATTGAATACTTGGCCACGCTTGACCTTGTTCAGCAATCCTTGGTACATGCGGACTTCCGCAAGATGTTCAATCCGCTTCACTCCGAGTCTCTTTGAGCCCAAGTGAGAGGCGATCATTGTAATCGGTAGGGATCGTTAGACGCCGTCCTGATCGGCGAGCAAAGTGCGAAAGATCGCGCACAGCTCCAGCAGTTAATACCGGTCCTTATTGGAGCGGGCGAAGTGACTCATCTTCAGGCCGAAGATAATCCCGATGTGATCCAGGCCGATTTCGGCCAGCAGGTATTGGAAACCGAGTAATCCCGCCGCCGTCTGGCCGCTATGACCTTGATCTTCATCGATGATTTCCACGCGGTCATGAGCCCAACCCGACAGCTTCGCGCCATCCGCCAAGAATCTGCCGATCCGCGGACTCGCGGTGCTCAAGGACCTCATGGGGCGTTGATTGGCGGATATAAAACGATGGCTTTCAGTGCAAATGCCAGTCCGGGATTTATGTTGGAAACGATGACATAGCAATGTGACTCTATAGATTGCGATTGGCAAGACCGCAGCACAGGCTTCGCGGGCCATGTTTCGGCTGGCTGCGCATCAACGTGTTTCATGCGACACCTCCTGCCGTTGCGGCGGAAGCAGGCGTCAATCGATCAGCAGGCTGAGTGCTTGGCAAAGCTGCTGCCGCTGAAGCAGCGCCAGCCTTTGCCAAAGTTGATCCAGACAAATCGACTGCGGGGCATTCGTCAGTGCAGGCGGGGGTACAGGGTTCTTGCCACGGCCAGACATGCGTCACCTCCTTGCTCAGGGGAACGTCGCTCCTGGCACCACCGTGCCAGCTGTAACAAGGCCAAAGTGCTAATTCTAGGCGGCGATCCTTGTGAGATACAGTCTTTGACTTGAGCTGTAGTTGGGGAGGGAGATCTCGACTATCCAGCGGCATTGGTACCAGCCCACAACCTCCCAGGCCGCCTCAATGTCCGGGACCGCTTCGGTCGTCAGCAAGTACCACTCAACGGGCTTGGTGCCCGCGGGTGGATTGGGTTCCCAGATCCGTACCACCCACATGGCCAGGGGCTTTTTCTCGTACTCGCCACGGCGAACGTGGGGCGGCTTGATGGTGACCGGAGCAAAGCTTACGCGACGATGGCCTTGCGGTCGGGGGCTCCGTTCTGCCCGTGTATCACGATGCTTTTCTGACCCTGGGCAGGCAGCGTTTGCACATAGTCGTGCAGATAGGCCGGTTGATCCTGGCCATCCTCCAGCATCAAGCTGCGATTGTGCGTCGAACGCACGACACAGTGTCGGCCCTGCTGAACTTCCCAGGCCAGGAACTCGAAGATATCGGCTCCACGGTCGCAAATGTCAATCACCCGTTTGCTTGGCGCCACCGTACCGATTTGTTTCACCGCCGTAGTCCAGAGTCGGCTCTCGCGGCTCGCGCGACGGCGTTTGGCGGCTACGCTCTCTTTTTGGGGCACTTCGGCACAACGATGGAGGATCTGATTGGCCAGTCCCAAGACTTGTCGGCGTACGGGGTCAATCGCCAGGCTGTTGTGGCACAGATAGCCGCGACCACGTCCATCGCCGACTGGGCCGAGTTGGTGAGTAAGGGACTTCAAGGACGAGTAGTCCAGGACCGTGGTGTCGTGCACGACCAAAACGACCGGTCCTCGAGTTCATCCATGAGTCGGAAGGTATGCTCCCGGTGGGAGTGGAGTCCCGAGACATGGGTGACTTCCGGGCGGTTGACCAGACGCATCATCGATTTGTAGTTTTTGGGATCGCCCAGCTTGTTGGGCAAGGTGCCGGCGGGATGACGGCTGATGATGTTGGCCAATTTGACCAAACACTTCCGGCGGGCCTTATGACCGACCGGGGCTGTGCCGAAGTTTTCCTCACCAAAACTCGCCACTGGCGGCGTTGCAAGCATGGGAATCTCCTTACAAACCACACGCAGCTTCCGTCCGAAGCATGAAGGTGGAGGCAAGGTTCCCTGCGGAAAAGTAAAAACTACAATGGATCGACGCCGTGAGTACACCGAAGAGAAGGCAAGATAGGCAGCCCCAGAAAGTAAACGACGGGCACTTTGGAAGGACTTACCTACCGCGGAAAATCCTACAAAATGCCCGGACATTTGGTATTTCGGACAAAACGCGTATAGAATTCGCGGGCAAAGATGAGGCTTGAAGGACACGATTCCCGACTTGCAGAAGCGGGTCGATCACATCCTGACAAAGCAGGTGTTCGGCATCGGCATCACGCATCTCACCAGTTTGCTGGCGCGGCGCAGTGTGTATTGCTCAAAGCACGCGAAAGGCACGCACTCCATCGCCAAGTCTTTCGCCACCGATGCTGGCAACATCTGGTTCGAGCGCACGGAGCACACGTGGGCGGACGGCAAGTGCAAGTTATTGCGGCGCGAGCAAGAAGACGTTGGACCGCGGCGAAGGACTTGAGACCCATGCCTATGCGTTTATTCACACCGACGATATCAAGACTCACGTAGCCGAGATATTTGGAGGCAATATGCAGTTTGACGTGATCATCGGCAACCCGCCGTATCAGTTGGACGACGGCGGATTCGGAACGAGCGCCGCGCCGATCTATCAGCTGTTCGTAGAGCAAGCGAAGGAGCTCGAACCGCGCTATCTGTCGATGGTTATTCCTGCCCGCTGGTTTGCCGGTGGCAAGGGGCTGGATGAGTTCAGAGAGTCGATGCTCACAGATGATCGCCTGCGCTAAATCGACGACTATCTCAGCGCGGCGGACGTTTTCCCAGGCGTCGGACTCAAGGGCGGCGTTTGCTACTTCCTCTGGGACCGCGATAATCCCGGGCCAGTGCCGCGTCACCACCCATTTCAAGGACTGGCCCGTCTCGACAGCCACGTCGACCGCTGCTTGAAAAGGGCGCGGACGTCTTCATCCGCTTCAATGAAGGGCTGTCGATCCTCAAGAAGGTCGTCGCCGTCGAGAGCTGGGCAAGCCAAGTCGCTTTCGCTGCCTGAAAACAAGCGATTCGACCGATTGGTTAGTTCCAGAAAACCGTTCGGGCTTGAGACAACGTTCAAGGGCAAGGTGCCAAGGACGCCGGTGACGTGCTTGTCTATCAGAACGGCGGTACGGGATACATCGCCAGAAGTTCATCACCGACTGGCACTGACCTCATCGACAAGTGGAAGTTATTCGCTGGCTACGCCGCCCCCGGCACCGGCAACAAGGACACCTACCCGCACAGGATCATCAGCACGCCGTTTATCGGCGAGCCCGGCAGCATCTCATCGGAGACCTATCTTTGCATCGGCCCGTTTGACTCCAAGAGCGAGGCCGAAAGCGTCTTGTCCTACCTCTCCTGTCGGCTGACTCGCCTGCTGATTCTCCTGCACAAGCCATCCCAACACGTAACGCGCAAGGTCTACGCCTTCGTGCCGACCCAGGAGTGGACGAAACGATGGACGGACGATGACCTCTACGCGAAATACGGCCTCACCGCGAATGAGATCGCGTTCATCGAGAAGATTGTCCGCCCGATGGACATCAACGACGTAGTCCCGATGAGTCGCTGAGACGACAGCAACGATGAGTAAGCCCATCGAAGAAATTCTCGCGCCGAAGCCGGAAGCCCGGCCGCGCATCTACGCCTATTCGATTGACGACGAAGCGCACGCGGGGCTCTCAAGGTGGGCCAGACCACGCGCGATGTGAAACAGCGAGTGGCCGAGCAGCTCAAGACCGCCGCCATCAAGAACTACCGCATCGAACTCGACGAATCCGCCGAACGCGACGACGGCACAGTATTCAGCGACCACGAAGTGCGCGCGGCACTCGTCAGGAAGAAACTTCGAGAATGCCGAACTGGAATGGATGCGCTGCACGGTCAAGGACGTTAAGACCGTACTCACCGAGCTGCGCACCGGCCAGAAATTCACCGGCACGCATCACGAAACCTTCCCGATGCGGCGCGAACAGGTCGAAGCGGTGGAAAAGACCCTCGCCTACTTTCAGTCGATCTGGGCGGAGGACAAGCACGCCGTCCCGCGCTTCCTGTGGAACGCGAAGATGCGTTTCGGAAAGACCTTCACCACCTATCAGCTTGCGAAGAAGTTGAGTGCGAAGCGTGTGCTCGTCGTCACCTTCAAGCCCGCCGTGGAGGATGCCTGGCAGACGGATCTTGGAATGCCATACGGACTTCGACGGCTGGCAATATCTGTCGCGCAACTCGGGCAATGACCCGACGGATATTTCACCCAAGAAACCGGTGGTCTATTTTGGTTCCTTTCAGGATTTGCTGGGCCGCGACCCGGTGGGCAACATCAAGGCCAAGAACGAGTGGCTGCACACGGTGAAATGGGATCTGGTGGTGTTCGATGAATACCACTTCGGCGCATGGCGTGACACGGCCAAGGAATTGTTCGAAGGTGAAGAAGAGGCCGTCGCGAAGAAAGAAACCAAGTCGGAATATGCCGCCGGGCTGGAGGATGTGAACGAAGACCTCGGCGTGCTGTCCGAAAAGGAAACCGAGTTCCTGCCCATCACGACGAAAGCCTACCTCTACCTTTCCGGCACGCCGTTCAAGGCGCTGGCCACCGGCGAGTTTATCGAAGAACAGATTTTCAACTGGACCTACACCGACGAGCAGCGCGCCAAGGAAGAGTTCGCCGCAAGCCACCCAGACAAATGCAACCCCTATGGTCCATTGCCGCAGTTGCGGTTGCTCACCTACCAAATGCCGGATGAGTTGCTCGCCATCGCCAGCGCAGGCGAGTTCGATGAGTTCGACCTGAACGCCTTTTTCGAGGCGACCGGAGAGGCAAAAAGGCGCGTTTCAGGCACAAGAGCGACGTGCAGAAGTGGCTGGACATCATTCGCGGCCAGTACGCGCCCAAGGCGGTCGAGTCGCTAAAGACTGGCACGCGACCGCCGTTCCCATATTCGGATGTGCGGCTTTGCCATACCTGCAACATTCGTTCTGGTTCCTGCCCAATGTGGCAGCCTGTCACGCGATGGCGAACCTGCTGGCCGAAAAGCACAACGTATTCTGGCACATACAAGGTGGTCGTTGCGGCGGGTGCCGTCGGCGGGGATC
Organism: uncultured Gemmataceae bacterium; assembly: GCA_963748025.1. Lineage (GTDB taxonomy): Bacteria > Planctomycetota > Planctomycetia > Gemmatales > Gemmataceae > CAVVHZ01. The sequence continues at coordinate 2,153 of CAVVHZ010000032.1, read as the reverse complement.
GGACTGGATGCGCTCCGCCGGTACGCAAAGCCATCGGTAACGGATTTGACACCAAGACGATTACGCTCTCGTGCGGCAAGCTGACCACCGGTGTCACCGTCCCGCAATGGTCGAGTATCCTGATGCTTCGAAACTTGAAGTCGCCGGAGACCTATTTTCAAGCCGCTTTCCGAGTGCAGTCGCCGTGGTCGATCAAAAACCCCAACGGCGATAACCCGAACGAAGAAGAAATCCTCAAACCCGTGTGCTTCGTGTTCGACTTCGCGCCGACTCGCGCGTTGGGTTGAGGAGCTGGAGTCACATGTCGGGCCTCTTCAGGAATGCGCGAGCATCTTGGGGTCCACGCAAACCGGGTGAAGGCCGGAAGAGTCGGCCGGCTGAAAGCAGGCTCAATTCAGGTCGTCAAGCATTCCTACGCCGCATCGGACTCCATTCTGGACTGTGACCTGTTGATCGTGGACGAGGCGCATCGTGCGAAAGGTGAAGGCACCGCATTCAGCACTGCGCTGAAGCGGCAGAAGAAGCACGCGCTCGTGTCGTGATCCTGACGGCGACGCCGTTTAGCATCCGCCTTGAGGAGCTACAGCGCATGTTGACCCTCATCGCCGGCGAAGCGGCGCATGGTCCGGTACGCTCTTTCAGCCGTGCCCTCGATAATCTCTATTCAGGGAACACCGCCCGAAGCCCAGAAGTCGTGGCCGAACGCCTGGCGACGAAGGCTATGATGGCGGTCGATGCCCTCAGCTCGTTTGTGATCCGTCATGGGATCGACGACTTGAAGCTGGAGCAGCCATCGTTTGGCGAGCGAAAGGACTGGGATATCGATGTGCCAGCGGCCAACCCGGAAGAGTTGGAACTCATGGTGCGAATGGACCGCGCGCTTCGCTTGGCGAAGCAGGATGGCTCCGAGTCATCGAAGGCCACCAACGATCCGCGTTTTCATGTGGGGTGGCGTCATTTCGATGCGGTAAGGGAGCACCTGAAAAGCGAGGTGCCGCTGTTCGCCGAACCAGCCAGGGCGGTGGTGGAAAATCAGCTCAAGGCTATCAAGCAACTGCGCGAGCATGTGGGGATTCATTCAAAGATGGCAGCCGTTGCTGCCGAGGTGAAATCCAAAATCGAGCTGGGCGAGAAGGTGCTTCTCTTCTGCCACCATCACGCGACTGCACAGGAACTGACGGCGCACCTTGCCTCGGTTCTGCCGAAAGCGACAGCATCGCAACAGCCGGGGGCGACTACCTGGAGAAAGGCATGGGATGAGATCCTTGAGCCAGCCAATGAAGACCGCCATGAGGAAACCCTGCGAGACACGTTCATTGCATGGCTATGCTCGGACCTGATCCGCACCCAGACGTGGAACTGGCTCAGTACGGCCTCCGCCTCGAAAGCCAATCTGGCAGCGGCGCTGAAAAAGACCAGTGGCCGGCACCATTCTGGACCAGAAACTCTGGCCGAGGCGGCGCACGCCTTTACCACTCGCTGCTCCGGTCCAAATCAAGCCGGGCGATCTTGAGGGCGGCGCAGGACCGTCTTGACCTTCTCCCAGGAGCCAACGGCACTACCCGTGTGCTGGGTGTTTGCATGCCGAGCGACAATGAGGAAGAGGAATCGCTTTTCCTGCACAACCAGCAGCCCGACACCGTCATTTCCATCTTTAACAGCCCCTTCGGCCCGGACGTTCTCGTTGTCACGGACAAGCTATCCGAAGGAATCGACCTGCACCGCTACTGCCGCCACCTGATCCATTATGAGCTGGACCCAAGCCCGATCCGCACCGTTCAACGCAACGGCCGGCTCCGTCGCGTCAATAGCTGGGCGGCTGCCACCGGCCAGCCGATCTGTTACACCTACCCCGCGTTTCGCGGAACGCGGGACCATCGGCTCGTGCAGATCATGAAGAAGCGGATTGACAGTTTCTCGCTTCTGCTGGGGGGAGTGCAGGACTTCGATGTCGAGGAGGTGGTAGGATCGGAGGAAGAGTGGAGGAATCGTGTGATTGCACTCGCGAAGGCCCGCCTGGCCACGGCAGGTGGGCAACTCCGCACGAAGAAACAGTGAGCTTCCGTCGAGCCAAGCTCAACGCCCTTTTGACTTTCCGGATCCAGCCGCCGCCGCAAACCGGCTTCCCAACCCCTGACGCCAGCGATAAAGAG
>CAVVHZ010000031.1:0-34540 GCA_963748025.1 uncultured Gemmataceae bacterium | reverse complement strand
ATGACCGCTGGCGACCATGCCAGAAATAAGGGCTCCGCCACAATTCAATCTTGGCCCTCGGCGTAGCCGCTAGGATTGCCTCCAAACGGAAGCAATATGAAAAGAATAACGTGCCTTATCGAGCTCCGATGCGGCGTATATCGTCAATTCGGGTGAAGCATCCCGAGGAAGTTGCCTGGCTTCGTGAAATCTACCCAGAAGGCTTCTACTCGCTAGGTGTACTTCCTGATGAAGCACGTTCGTTCCCGCTGGCATTTGATTGAACGGGTCAGGATGTCCGATGAGCAGGTCAACCGATGTATGTTCGCGGGGACCGAACACGAACAGGTCCCACACGGCCAGCGGACGAGGGACGCATTTCATCGATTTTGTCCGGGTCGACGATGACGAGGACAAGAGGAGAAATGGTATCTGGAGAATCCTCGACATCCTTTTCGGCAACCCCTACAAGACGTGACTTTTTCCACGAATTCGCCATGTTCGCCGCATCCGGCGGCCGATCTTTCACGCCAAGTCGCAGTAGTTGCGGCGAATTCGAAATCATCGCGACGGGAGCTAATGACGGCCCGAACGTGGATCGCATGGCCCGAATACACGACAAGGCAACGCACTGCGTCGAAGACGCCCCGAAGGGGCTGCTAACTACACTGCGGGGGCCATGATTCCACGAGATCGAGCGTGAGCGGATTATTCAGGATGTCTTGAAGTGTGTGGTGATAAACTCCACAAGAGTAGGTTCTTGGAGCCCCCGGAGGATAGCCGCCTCATGGGACATCACCGAATACGGGAGGGTCGCACGCGGAGATGGAAGCCCTTCTGTCGTGCGCCCGTAGCAATGCAAATACCCGAGGGGCTACGCTGTATTTGATGACTTTTCCCTGCCACAACTGTGCAAAGCACATCGTCGCCGGACGGGTCGTGTACATTGAACCTTATCCGAAGAGCAAGGCTGCCGAGTTCCATGACGACGCAATCATTTTGGGATTCGGACCTGACCTGAACAAATGGCTCGAAACGGACCACGTCAGAACGGTCCGAGAATCCCAAAATGATTGCGTCGTCATGGAACTCGGCAGCCTTGCTCTTCGGATAAGGTTCAATGTACACGACCCGGACAATCCCGGCGGCAACGATGTGCTTTGCACAGTTGTGGCAGGGAAAAGTCGTCGAATACAGCGTAGCCCCTCGGGTATTTGCATTGCTACGGGCGCACGACAGAAGGGCTTCCATCTCCGCGTGCACAACCCTGCCGTATTCGGTGATGTCCATGAGGCGGCTATCCTCAAGGGCTTCCCGTAAAGCCTGCTTGTCGACATTATCGCCCACACGCTTCAAGACATCCTGAATAATCCGCTCACGCTCAATCTCGTTGGAATCATGGCCCCCGCATGTAGTCGCGGCCCTTCGGGGCGTCTTCGACGCAGTGCGTTCCCTGTCTGTATTCGGGCCAAAGAGATCCACCACCACATTTCGGGCAGTCATTAGCTCCCGTCGCGATGATTTCCGAATTCGCCGCAACTACTGCGCCGACTTGGCGTGAAAGATCGGCAGATCTCAGGGATGCGGCGAAGGCCATGAACATGGCGAATTCGTCAAAGATTGGCGTCTTGTAGGGGTTGCCAAAAAGGATGTCGAGGATTCTCCAGATACCATTTCTCGTCTTGTCCTCGTCATCGTCAACCCGGGACAAAAAAATCAGAAAGATGAAATGCGTCCCTCGTCCGCTGGCCGTGTGGGACCTGTTCGTGTTCGTCCCGCGACATTAGTCGGTTCGCCTGCTCATCGGACATCCTGACCCGTTCAATCAAATGCCAGCGGCGACGTGCTTCATCGGAGAATACACCTAGCAAGTAGAAGCCTTCTGGGTAGATTTCACGAAGCCGGGCGACTTCCTCGGGATGCTTCACCGAATTGACGATATACGCACATCGGACTCGATAAGGCACGTTATTCTTTTCATATTGCTTCCGTTTGGAGGCAATCCTGTAGCGGCTACGCCGAGGGCCAAGACTGAATTGTCGCCAACCTTATTTCTGGCATCGTCGCCAGCGGTCATGTAGGAGTCGATTCGCTCAAATTCATCAGCAAAACTCGCGGATACGGGAACCAGTTGAGGAATAATGTCGTTCGAGACGCGGATTTCCTCAATCTCATATTTGAACGCCTGCAGCCTTTTCTTTCAGAACCCCCACCACCTGCTTTAGGTCGGTTCCCAACGCACCTACGAGACCAATCACCAATTCAGATTCAGAAAACTTTTGGCCCAGAAAAGCAGGCCCCTCGGGAACCCTCGTTCCGATATTTGACGCAGCTTCGACTCTGTCTTCGGGCACAGGCAATCCTTGGTTCAATTCGTAATTATACTGTACATAATATCACTAATCAAGTCGGGGCCCAACAAATGTTGGCCGGCTCCACAATATGCCGCCCGTCCAAGAGACTTCGTCAAGAAACGGAGCTTACCCAAGGTTTGGCCCACAGGCAATGACTTTCCCTGGCTCCGTTCGGCCACGCCGCTGCGTGACGCTCCAAGTGACTTTGCGACCCGAAAGGGGCCTATTGGGCCGCAAAACAAGCGAAGGAAGTCGGTTATGCCTACCCACACATCGAGTACCACGAATCGACCGGCATCTTTGTACGGGTCGGCCACGGTTTCTTCCCGACTGACAAGCCGGGTCCCGGGCGAGCACCACGACCTCGTTCGCCTGTCGCCGCGGAGCCGCGACCAAGCCGACCGACCGCAAGCGGTCGTTTCCCACGCTTCAGCTCTCGTCCTCCACGAACTCTCTGAACTCCTGCCCGAGACGATCCACCTCACCCTGCATGGCTGACATGGTGGATTCGAGCGAGCTGCGTTAAAATGGCCGCAAAGGAGAATGCCATGATTGAACTCACCGAACAGCAACGGCAATGTCTGGACTGTAAAGAGCAGCCCCCCGTGGTCGTCGATACTCAGACCGGGCAAGAATACCTGCTGATTCGTCGTGAAGTGTACGAAAAAGTTCGACGGATGCTGACACCCTTAGGTCGCGCCTGGGACAATGCTGCGGATGACGATCTCATTCTGGAAAAAACTCGGGCCTAAGCAAGAGATGCGTCGCCAACTGCATGAACTTCCTCACTGCCGATCAAGAGAAAGAGGCCATCGGTGCCCGTAACACCAACAGTCCTGGAGCATTTCATGGACTTCACGGTTTCTTCGGCAACACCCGAAACGTAGTCTCGGGGCTTCGAATCCCTTCCCTTTCCAAACGATTTTGTAAATGCCGGGCTTTTCGAAGTACCTTCCCATCGAGTAAGTAAAATCAAGGTTTTCGCCGGCAGGCAGAGCGGTGTTGTAAGTCGACTTTATTCCATTCCCGATGATGAATGACCAGTCCTTCAATGGTTTTCCATTGATCAAGAGCTGAGAAGATTCCGTATCGGGATTAACGGTTTTGTCGCCATCATTGACTACGCCGAAATGGAGAATGAACTGGTTCTCTCCCCGGGTCGCGAAGGGTAGTCGGTAAACAGGTCGATGCGATTTACTACCGCCATAGCGCATTGGGCGCCGGTTTCGTCTCTTCTTTTTTCTGGGCTCCGCCGATGGTCGACGCAGTTGCGAGTATTGCCACGTACGCATAGCGCATTAGAAACTCCTTAAGAACCGGTGCTTGAAGAAACTCCTCATGATTCAAAAGGCATTCTCAGCAGTTAGACGTGCAATGGCCGCTTTGGTTTGCCTGACTTATCCGTTTCCCCAGCGTATGGGTTGAAGAAGAGCAGGTCGAGTTCGAAGTCTTGTGTGCCGACTTGGACAGGGTAATGACTGCCGACGTAGCAGAAATCGCGGCCAAGCTCTATCAGGAAATTCTTGAGTTGCTCGACCAAGCCGCGTTGCAGGTCGGCCTCGGAATACCCCGGCGGAAGTTCGAGGAACTCGACGAGGTAGGTATCCTTGAAGACGGTAGCGGCGGCAGGATGCAATTGTCTCAGCGGTGCTGAGACTTTTATTGGAGACATGATTACGCGCTCGAACAGCGCCCCGTTAGTCGGGCGTTTCAGTTCCCGGCTCGACCACTTCTCGATAGTCGCCATGCGGAGGTAGAATTCGCGCTCTTCGGCTCGCTTCGTCTTGCCGAGGATGAGCAGATTGTGCGTCCAAGGTAATTGTTTCAGCAGTGCTGAGACTTTTTCGTATTTCCGGTAAGCCTGGTAGAACTGCCTCATCCGAAACAGGTTACGGCGCGTGAATCCCTGGTCGTGCCTCCAGGGCCTGGCCCGTGCCAGAGCAGCGTCAGCGCTCGGTCCTCCGACTCGGCAGGTGCGAGCGACGCTACTGTCAAGGCCAGGCTCTTCTGCAGCCGGGCCAGGTTATTCTTGACCTGCGCAACACAAGCCGTTCAGGTTCCTTGGGGCCCCGCTCCAGTAGCCAGGTCGAACGGCAGGCGCCCTGAAAGCCGATCGAGCCGCCGCCGCGATAACGGGCCAGCCCGCTGTCCGGAGAGCCGGAGTGAAAACCGGGAGTCGCAATGCCATGCGGGTATATAACTTTCGTCGAATCCACTCCGGCAACCACTCTTTGCACTTGTCCGGAGTCAACTTTGTGTTGGAACAAGGTGCTTGAATGACAAAGCGTCAACCGTGGTTTCAGGGCGAGTTTTCACGTGGGCTGCCCGCACACCTCTTGGCGGTCATCGTCGAGAGGCTGCGCGGTACGCCGGCGCGGCTGGCCGACCGCTTGGGCAGGTTGTCGGGCGATGTGTTGACCCTGTGCAGCGGAGATACTTGGTCCATCCAGGAGAACGTCGGCCACCTAGTGGACCTGGAATCTCTCTGGCATCAGCGGTTCCTCGATCTGGCCTGCGCCGCGTCGAACTCACGGAAGCGGACCTCACCAATCGCCGGACCGCCGAAGCAAATCACAATGCATGCCCAACTCCAGTCATTGCTGTCAGAATTCCGGCAGGCAAGAGCCAAGTTAGTACGGGAGCTCGAGACCTTCCCGGATGAGATGATGGGATTCACCGCGTTGCATCCGCGGCTGAAGTCGCCGATGAATGTGGTCGATAAGGCCTTTTTCGTCGCCGAACATGACGACTACCACTTAGCCCGCATCAGTGAACTGTTGCGTGAGGCGAGTTGAGCCGCCGACGACCGGGGCCTGATCATTACGCGGCTCATACACCACCGGCCGCCGCTCGGCGAGGAAGTTGGGCCTCCTGCCGATACCGCGACTGTGGTCACCGACCCTTGGGTGCGGTGATACTCGATGAAGCCACGCTCCACCATCACAGATAACTCAATAACCCACCCGAGTGCCGCTGCTTCACGCCGGCATACCATCGACAGGGCCAGTAGAGCACCAGGATGAGGCCGATCCACATCACATAGACCATCGGCAGGCTCAGACCCGTAAGATGTCGGCGCCTCCTCAGGCTTGAACCATGGGCCGTTGTTGAACAGCGGCGACCAACCGAATGCAGGTAGTCGCACGCGACAGCACCGCTATGAATGAGCAGTATGTGCAACAAGTAATAGAACAGCGGCACGCGTCCGAAGATGATGATCGGCTTGGCGAGCCGCGTTAAGGGCCGGTCGAATATTCCCAGGAGCAGAATTGCGGGGCCAAGTGTCATGAGCAGATAAAGCAACGAGGCCGGATACTTGGTGCAGTTGAGAAACGAGAAGAAAGTGAACAACGTGGTGGACTGCAATTCCCAAGGATGGGGATCGCCGTAATCGTTGATGGCTCGAACGACGATGAAGCCCAGACAGACCGCTATGCCGAGCGGGAATATCTGCCGCAGCCGATCGATCGGGCGGATCAGCAGCAAAGTCCCGAAGCCGTAGCCCGCTGCCATCACGCCCATCCAAGGCAGCAGACAGTAGCTGGTTTCGAATGTGATGTTTCCCACCATGGTGGCTTTGCCGGGACTGTGAAGGATGACCCATAGCCATTCGGGCAGCGGGACTTGATCCGGCCGCAAGTCGAATAAGTTGTGCAGGAAAATCAATGCCAAGCCGATGGCCGTTACCGTCCAGGTCGGCAAATAAACGAGGACGGAAAGCAGCACCATCGACCAGCCGATGGCCCAGAAGACGCCGGCCCCGTGATGCAGCAAGTCGAAATTGAACCACCACAGCATGCGGTTGATGGTCACTTCCAGGAAGGCCAACCATAGGCCGCGCGAAAACAGGAACCACGACAGTTGGCCGGTGGTCTTGCCGCGCGTTCCGGCAAGGAAAGCTGAAGCTCCCGCAAGAAACATGAATGTCGGTGCGCAATAGTGCGTGATCCAGCGCGTGAGGAAGATTCCCGGCGTGGTGGTTTGCAGGTCGGTCGGATCGAGGAACATCCGTTGCGAGAAGAAGTCGCGAACGTGGTCGAGGGCCATGACGATCATGACCACGCCGCGCAGCAGATCGACCGATTCGAGCCGTTCCCGCGCCGTGGGAGTTGCCGGCACGAGCTGAGCGACTGAGGAGGTAGGCTCCGGCTCAAAAGCGTTGCTTTCCATGAATGAATTCTCTCGGGTGTACTCACACCTGCCTCGGCGGCAGCAGTCTGCGTGGTGCTGAAGGATATGATTGTCTGAAGAAAAGCTCCGCGGCAAGCTTTTTTGCCGAGGGCATGGGCTCGAGAACCCAGAGCGTTGGAAAACAATGAAAAAGACGCGAGCCTTTGGCAGCTTCCTCCGTTTGATTAGGCTGGACTTCCGCACCGCGGCGGGTTCCACCGCCCGGCATAGGCGCGAGAGGCGATTGGCGAACGCACCTCCGTTGGTAAGAGTGTTGCGTGGCGACAACAGGCTCGAGCCGAGGCCAGCGGTTATGACTCTAAACGCACGGAGAAACGCAGTGACACCCGCCGACACTGTTGCCAGCGATACGCCTTTTCTGGACCGCGCGACTCTGCTTCCGGAGCCCGTAGCCTTCCCGAGCAGGAATCCGTGTCCTTATTGGAATCGGCGTAGCCCTTTGCGTTGCGATCGTTGCCCTTCTGCTCCTCCGGCATCCACCCTCGATCGAATCCCTCCACCGGTGGGGCCTGTCGCAATTCGAGCAGATGTTTCCCGATTCCTGGACTCCCGCTGGAATCGTACTCGTTGGGGTTCTCAGCATCCTCATCGGTTTCTCGGTAACGGCCGTTCATGAGCTTGGACACCTGATAGTTGGCGTCTTGGTGGGTTTTCGCTGCAGCTCCCTGTTTCTCGGCCCGCTCCAATTCAACGCCCCGATCAGGCTTTCGCTCAATCCCGACCTGCGATCCTGGTGGCACGGAGGCGTGACGCTGGTTCCCGACAAGCCGGGGAAGCTCCGTGCCGGGCAATTGCAATGGTGTTTGCCGGCCCCGCCGCCAACCTGTTGAGCGGATGTGCGGTACTCCTGATTGCCATTTCCCAAAGGTTTCTTCGCTTGGTTTTTCATTGTCTCATCGCTCTTGGCCGGCGTGATGGAGTTATTCCTCCCGATTCGAGGGCCAACCTTCGTTTTCGATGGCTTGCGCATCTGGATGTTGTTGTGGGACCGGGGGCGCGGTGAGCGCGCTGGCTTGCCCTGATGAAGCTGGCTGCCGACGCCAAGGCCGGTGTTTCTCCGGAGCTTCTGTCTCCGGAAGTTCTTGCGCAGGCGACTGCCGTCCGTGACAATTCGGCGGACACCGTGACGGTGCGACATATTTGCCTTCTCGGCTGCCTTCCATCAGCACCGGGATGGCGAAGCCGCAAAACGGTTGGAGACGTGCCTTGCTCATTCCGGCATGTTTCGCCCCTTGTCCGCGAAGCCCTGATGAGCGAGGCCGCGGTGTTTCAGGCGAGGAGACGGAGTGCCCGACCTGGCGGAACAATGGCTGGCTGGCATCCCTCCCAACACGCAACACAGGTGGTTTCGAGCGCGTGCCGAGGCCGCTATTCTGGAGGCTAAAGGCGACGTCCCCGGTGCACTGGGGAAGTTGGGTGAGGTCGAGGCCACGTTCTTAACATTCCCCAGGAGCCCCCAGCGCGAAAACCTCCTGCGATTACTGCAGAAGTGGAAGTGCGAAGTGAGTCATTCGTCGGCATAGCCCGCATGACGCTCCCAATAGGGCGTTTGAAACCGATCCCACAACGACAGGTGCCGCCCCGCCCCAGGGAGAGTGGGACTACCGGAGAACGGCACCGCGACCAGCCCCGGCCCGCCGATAGAATTACGGAAGCGATGCCTTGACCGGACGGACTTCGCCTTTTGGGACACAATCGATGAATGTCAAGATCGTGAAAACGATGCTCCGCGCCCTTCTTGTGGTTAGCCTGCCTTGCTACTTCTTGGGATTCGGCCCCCGGCCCCCCGCCAATTCGACCCTCCAGGCGCAGCCATCGAACGAAGTGCGACAGCCGGCAGCCACCAATGAGCCGAAGGCCCAACCCTACATATGTGCAACGTCGCCGTCGTTGGCGGCGGCTTCGTGCCGGGCATTGTGTTTCACCCCAAACAGCGGGGGCTGATCTACTGCCGCACCGACATCGGCGGCGCCTACCGCTGGGACAACCAAGCCGGCAGCGGTGGATTCCTCTGCAGGATTGGGTGAGCCGGGACGACTGGAACCTGATGGGCATCGACGGCATCGGCCTCGACCCGAACGACCCGCAGCGGATTTACCTCGCGGCGGGCACTTATACCAACAATTGGGCCGGCAACGGCGAGGTTCTGCGTTCCGCCGACCAGGGCAAGACCTGGCAGCGCACCAAGGTGCCATTCAAGTTTGGCGGGAACGAGAACGGACGCTCCATGGGGGAGCGACTGGTTGTCGATCCCCATCGCGGTAATTTTTGTTTCTTGGCACGCGCCGCAACGGGCTGTGGAAAAGTGAGGACCATGCCGAGACCTGGAAGCGCGTCGAAAGCTTTCCCTCGACCGCCAACACCATCAACGTGGGCATCGGCTTCGTCCTTTTCGACCCACAAAGCGGCAAGCCCGGCCAGGCCACGCCGGGCATTTTTGCCGGAATAGCCGACCCGAAGGCCCCGTTGTGGCGAAGTCGCCGACGGCGGCGCGACCTGGCAACAAGTGGCGGGCCAGCCCAAAGGGATGATCCCGCATCACGGCGTCTTCACGTCCGATGGCGCGCTCTACTGACGTACTCCAACGGCCCCGGCCCCAACGACGTCACTAACGGCGCGGTCTGGAAGCTCGCCACCAAGGATGGAAAATGGTCGAACATCACGCCGCTTGAACCGAGGAAGGCTGCCGGCAATTTCGGCTATGCGGGTTTGTCGGTCGACGCCACTCATCCGGGATACTCTGCTCGTTTCCAGCCTCGACAAGTGGGCGACCGGCGATGATATTTTCCGCAGCACCGACGGCGGCAAGAGCTGGACCAGCCTCAAGGCCAAAGCGACTCGCGACAGTTCGCTCTCTCCCTTCCTGAACTGGGGCAAGAAAGAGGCCGACCTGGGCCACTGGATCGGCTCTGTTCAGATTGATCCGTTCGACCCCGACCACGCGCTCTACGGCACGGGGGCGACGATCTGGCGGACCCGGGACCTCACCGCTGCCGACAAGGGACAACCAACGCACTGGACCGTGGGCGCAAAAGGAGTGGAAGAAACCGCCGTTCTCGATCTGGTCAGCCCGCCGGAGGGGGCCCACCTGCTCAGCGGCTTGGGAGACATCTGCGGCTTCCGCCACGACGATTTTGCCGTCTCGCCCCCCGCATGGGCCAACCCCATCATGAGCAATACGGACAGCATGGACTTCGCTCAGCAGAAGCCGGGCATCGTGGTCCGTGTGGGCCGGGGCGGCGGGAAGCCGGGCGCGTCTCTCGATGGCGCCGAGAGCTGGTTCCCCTTCCCGACGACGCCCGGGAGGGGCGGCGGCGGGTTCGGCCGCGGTGTCCGCCGACGGCAGCGTGTTCTTCTGGACTCCTCAGCGCAGCGCCCCTTCTTTTCCGGCGACCGGGGCAAAACCTGGACCCGCTGTAAGGATGTCCCGATTGGTCTCCAGGTTGTGACGGACCGGGTCAACGCCGCACTGGCCTACGGGATCGACCCCGGCAGAGGTACGGTGTACGTCAGCACCAATGCCGGCGTCAGTTTCACCCCGGCGGCGAAGGGCCTGCCCGCAGGGCGGCTTCGGTTGCGGGCAAGTCCAGATCGCCAAGGGGACCTGTACGTGTCGGCCGAAGGCAGCGGGCTTTACCATTCGATCGACGGCGGGAAGACCTTCGACAAGATACGGAGCATTGCCGAGGTGGCGGCTCTTGGCTTCGGCAAAGCAGCGCCAGGACAAAAATCGATGGCCTTATACGCGGTCGGACGGATTACCCAGGGCGGCCTCCACGGCGTCTTCCGGTCGGACGACGGAGGCATGAGTTGGGTCCGGATCAACGACGACCAGCATCAGTACGGGAACATCGGTCAAGCGATCACGGGCGACCCCCGAATCTTTGGCCGCGTCTACCTCGGGACGAACGGCCGCGGCATCCTCTATGCTGATCCGGTTTCTTCCATCGAAAACGGGAAGTAGACTCGATGAGGGTAGGGCATGGTCAGTCCAGACGTCGATCCCTCCGGACCGATTGCACCCCAGCCGGCGAGAAAGCGATTTCTCTTGGAGGTCGCCGTTGCCTCAGTGGAGGATGCCCAGGCCGCTGAAGCCGGCGGCGCAGACCGGCTGGAACTGAACGCCGCCCTTTCGCTGGGCGGCCTTACCCCAAGCCTGGGCGCCTTCCTCGAAGTCCGACAGGCGACCAGGCTTCCTCTATTCGTCATGCTCCGGCCACGGCCCGGTGCTTTCTGCTACAGGCCGGCGGAATATCGCGTGCTGCGTCGTGACCTTGATCTGCTTCTTCAGCCACGGCGCCGATGGCATCGTCTTCGGCATTCTCAACGAAGACGCGAGCGTCGATCGCGTTCGTTGCCGCGAAGTCGTGCGCGCAAGCTGCCCACCATCCCGTTGTTTTCCACCGGGCATTTGACCTGACTCCGGACGGCATACAGGCATTGGAGATGTTGATCGACCTTGGCATTTGTCGGACCATGACGAGCGGTCAACAACGCACGGCCCTGGCAGGCGCTTCGCAGATCGCCACCCTCGTCTGGCTAGCTGCGGGGCGCATCGAGGTTCTCCCTGCGGGCGGGATCAACGGCGACAATGTTGCCACGCTGCTCGAGCAGACCGGGTGCGATCAGGTTCACGGCGGCCTTCGTGGAAGCGGCCGCGATGCTTCTGCACTGAGTCGCCCAGACCTCGACTTCTCCACACCTCCACTTCCTCCCGATCTCTACGAACTCACCGACGGCTCGCTCGTCAGTCGCCTTCGACACGCGATCGATACCCACGGCAATGGTTAGAAGCCTGTAAATGTGTTCGGAAATAATGGGTACAGGCATCTCGAGGACTGGAGCCAGTCCCCATTATTTCCGAACGCTGTAGGGGAAACTTGCTCTCGCTCGGTCTATCCAGATAGAATGGGGCTCCGCGGATCGAGATCCGCCCCTGCCTTCATGCCTGGTGGAAGCCGCCTCAGGATCCTTCCTGGCCTTCTGGACCTGCAAGCTAACAAGGGAGTGTCGTCGTGCCTACCGGCCAATCATGCAACGGCCCGATGCGCCTGTCGCGCCGCCAGGTGCTGCAAGTGGGCGGGATCAGCCTGTTCGGCCTGAGCCTGCCTCGACTGCTCCAGGCGGCCGCCGACCGAGCGCCGGGGCTGGGCCAGCCCAAGGCCGATGCCTGCATTCTCATCTTCCTCAACGGCGGTCCGAGCCATCTGGATATGTGGGACCTAAAGCCCTCGGCCCCTTCCGGCGTGCGCGGCGAGTTCAAACCGATCTCGAGTTCCGTGCCCGGGGTGCAGTTCGGCGAACACTTGCCGCGCCTGGCGAAGCAGATGCACCGTTGTGCCCTGCTGCGTTCGGTGCACCACAGCGTCAACAATTCACACGCAGCCGCTGTCTACTGCGGACTCACGGGCCACGATCGAGGTGAGCGGGGCGGCGGGGCCGCTTCGACGGACCAGCCCGCAATCGGCTCGGTCGTCGGACTCTGTCGGCCTCCCACCAAGCCGGTCGTGCCCTATGTATCCATGCCCTATGTCACCGCCGAGGGACGTGGCGGACCGCCTCAGCCGGGCTTCTTTGGCGGCCTGATGGGCCGGACGCGCGACCCGCTCTTTGTCCTCCGCGACCCCAATGCTCCCAACTTCGCCATGCCCGAACTGTCGCTGGCCGCGGACGTGGGGAAGGGACGCATGGACGCCAGGCGGCAGCTCCTCGACCTGGTGAGCGGTCCGAGCGCCGGCGACCGGCCGGCGGCGGAGATGCAAAGCTTTCAATCCCGAGCATTCGACTTGCTCACCACCCCAACCACGCAAAAGGCGTTCAAGCTCGACAGCGAGCCTGCGAAGGTTCGTGATTCTTACGGCCGCAACATCTATGGCCAGAGCACCCTGCTGGCTCGTCGGCTGATCGAAGCTGGGACGCGCGTAGCCTGCATCTCCTGGGCGCCGGACGCCAACGCCACCTGGGACACGCACGGCAACAACTTCGCCAAGCTGAAGACCGAGCTGCTGCCGCAACTGGACGCAGCCGTCTCGAGCCTGCTGGACGATCTGGCCGGCCGCGGACTGCTGGAGCGAACGCTGGTGGCCGTGATGGGAGAATTCGGCCGCTCGCCCAAAGTGAATGCAGCAGCCGGCCGCGATCATTGGAATTTCTGCTACAGTCTGCTCCTTGCTGGAGGCGGCATCAAACCCGGAATCGTGCACGGCTCCAGCGACAAGATCGGCGCCTACCCGAGCAGCAATCCCGTCACCCCGGCCGATGTGATCGCCACCCTTTACCACTGCCTGGGCGTCCCCACCAACTACGAGCTGCAAGACCGCCAAGCCCGTCCCTTCCAAGTAGTTCCGTGGGGGACGCCCATTCGTGAAGTGATGAGCTAAGCGACCTGCACAGAGAATAATCCTTCCCTTGACACCTGACCGTCCCGCGGGAACCGGAAGCTGTCCACGCACGGCCAGGTTGCGAAGAATCCGAGAGATTCTTGCATGGGCTTTGCCGAGCGCCATACTGGTATTGATGCCCAAGTGTCCCGTTTGCTTGGCGGCATACGTCGTGCTATGGACCGGGCTGTCCCTTTCGCTTGTCACCTGCGCCTACCTGCGCTGGGCGCTGCTGTTCCTCTGCGTCGCTTCGTTGCTCTGGCTAATTGTGAAACGTCTGGATCGCCTAGGAGCCCTCTTTAGTTACTTCAAAAAGGAGACCGAACCATGTCACACCAAATAGCAAGTCGAGAGGAATGGCTTGCACCCCGGCTCGCACTGCTCAAGGAAGAGAAAGAGCTAACGCGGCGCAGCGACGAGCTGGCGCGGAAGCGGCAACAGCTGCCGTGGGCAATTAAACGGGACAGGTCTCTTTTCAGTTAATTAGACCTGCCCCGGTTAATTCCCTCTTACTCTGATGGGCGTCCACTGAACGGGCTGATCCGCTGCGTTGCGTTTATGGCTGTTCGAGAAGCCTGGCCAAGACCGCGATCGTGAGGATGAATCCTCTCGAAGGCTTCCAGGGTTGGGTTCAAAACCTGGCTAAGACTTGGCCCCTGGGCTGAATTGTTGGAATTCTGGTATATCTCGGTGAAATGCGTAAAATAAGTAGACCTGAGGAGTCCGTTCATGGTGCAAACCCGGTGGGGCAAGTGGTTACATGGCC
The DNA here is from genome assembly GCA_963748025.1 of uncultured Gemmataceae bacterium. GTDB lineage: Bacteria > Planctomycetota > Planctomycetia > Gemmatales > Gemmataceae > CAVVHZ01. The sequence goes on along the minus strand of CAVVHZ010000031.1, from coordinate 20,870 downwards.
CGAAGTCTTCGAGGTCTAGTTCTCGGCTCACCAAGGCGCCAGCACGTTTTCGAATCCGGCTTGAACAATTGGAAGACCGCCTGGTGCCGTCCACCCTGGACATAACGGGGGGCGGCCTGACGTATATGGCTTCAGCCGGCATCGACAACAATTTGACCATTGGGCTTACCGCCGAAAACTTTAGCTTCACGGATACCGGGGAAACGATCACCCTCACCCCTGGCGCTGTCAGCGCCGGCTGGACGGGCTCCGGCACCAACACCGTGGTCGGACCGGCGGCGAGCGTAACTACCAATTTCACCGTTAATCTGCTGGATGGCGACGATGCGCTCGAGGTCGATGGCGCCATCAGCGTTGCCGGCGCCGTAAGTCTCCAGAGCGGGCAAGATCTCACGCTCAACGGCAGTATCGCCTCTACCGGCAATGGCAACATTACCCTGCAAGCCGACAACCCTGCGATCAACCAGGTCATCAATCCCGGCACGGGCACGGTCCTCCTGGAACCGGTGACTCAATCGCTGAAAATCACGGTGGGCACGGCCAGCGTACTCGGCTACTCGTTCGGCCTCACCAACTCCGATCTGGGATGGATTACGTCCGGCGTCACGCAGATAGGCGTTGCCGCCGATACGGGAGACATCACACTCACAGCCACGATTGATGCGACGCCGAGCGGGACCGCCCCGAGTCGTTCGCAAACGGTCTCTCTGATTACCAGCGGTCTTATCGACGACAACGGTGGCTACGGCCGGATTATTGTTCAGAATCTGGATTTGAGTGCCTCCGGAAGTGGGCCGAGCGGCACCTTTACGCCGACGATGTCTTTGACCAACACAAAGAACGGCATTGCCAATTTGACTGTAGGCAGCCCAGGCACAGGCAACGACCTCGTGCTTGTGGATAACGTCCCTTTGAACGTTGGGAGCTTGACCGGACTCGAGTACCTGACGTTGACCGCCCCGACCATCAATCTAACCGCAGATCTCGATATTGCCGGCGACCAAACATATGTCAGCCCGGTAACTCTTGGCGCCGACGTCGAGCTGACTGGCTTCGTCCAGTTCAAGAGTACGGTGGAGTCGCCAGGCACGGCCTATGCACTGACCCTGAGTGGGTTTACCGAATTCGCTAGCTCCGTGGGCGGCGATGGCAACCCGCTGGCAAGCCTTACCGCCGGTTCTGGGGTGCAGTTCTCTGGCAACTCAGTGCAAACTATAGGGGCCCAGGTCTACGGTGGAGTTAGCCTATATACCGCCCCGACCACGCTCACATCCACCGCTAATCAGCCGATTTCCTTTGGAAGCGGTATCACCCTAGCAGGCACATCTCTCATTCTTTCGACGACTGCCTTGACTACTCTTTCCTCCAATGCCGATTTTGACGTTTCTGTCTCGAATTCTTCGACTTCACAACTCTTGAACAACAGCGGCGGTGGAATTGATCTGGGCGGAGCGACGCTCTATTTCGGAGCAACCAGTCCGGTAGTGGGCCAGACTTATACGATCGTCAGCAGTCCACTTGGCCTGATCACGGGCACATTCGCTGGGCTTCCCGATGGCACTCTCATTCACTCCGGGGGAGCTGCCTTCCGCATCAACTACACGGCAACCGCCGTCACCTTGACGGATACATTGGTGCCCCCAACGATTACCAGCGCGAACACCACCACCTTCAATATCGAGGGGGGCTACTTCGAGATCACGGCTACTGGTTTGCCAACCCCGACCATAAAGGAAACGGGCGTCCTTCCCGGGGGCGTCACCTTTACCGACTTTGGCAGCGGCATGGCGGAAATCTCCTTGGGCAGCACCGCCTCGACCTACGGTGTCTTTCCCATAACCATCACCGCCTCCAACGGCGTAAGTCCCGATGCGATTCAGCAATTCACGCTTACCATTTCCCCTCCCGTTATGACGCCCAACCAGGCTTATGTAGCGAACGTCTATCATCTTCTCCTCAACCGGACTCCTGACCCGAGTTCTTCGGCATGGGTCAACTTGCTGAACAACGGCGCATCGCCGGCGAGCGTTGTGCTGGCAATCGAAGGCAGCACGGAGTACCTGAATGACCAGGTGACTGCAATGTATCAGCATTACCTGCAGCGCCAGCCGGATAGCGGTGGCGCTCAGCATTGGGTGGGCTTCTTGCAGGCAGGCGGCACCTTCGAAGAAGTCGCGGAGGGGCTCACCAGCTCGCAGGAATATTACGTGCTGCAAGGCGGCGTCAATCAGGGGTTCATCACCGGGCTCTATGTTGACGTGCTCAATCGCGAACCCAGCAGTGCCGAGATCGCAGGCTGGGAAACGGCACTCGACAACGGTACGTCGCGTTTCGATGTGTCCGCCGCGTTCTTGGCATCTCAAGAATACCGCACCAACTTGGTCGAAGCCGACTACATGACATTCTTACGGCGGCCGGCCGATCCAGGCGGGTTGATGACTTGGCTTGGCGCTCTGAACAACGGCTATAACGACCAGGCAGTGCTCGCCGGCATATTCGGTTCCGCCGAGGGATACCAGCTCTGGTCTTGATCCTCGCTGGGCAATTAAACGGGACAGGTCTATTTGCTAGTAATTAGACCTGTCCCGATTATGTGCCCCTCATGGAGGCCTCAGTGTTCGTCCTTTGCGTCGGCATGTATCGGGCCGGATCGACCTGGCAATATGACGTCGTTGCCAGTCTGGTCGAGCGTTATCGCGGCGGCAGGCGACTTGGGTTCATCCGCGGTGAGGAGTTCGCGCTCCTTGAAGACACGGATGCCTGGCAGGTCTTGAAATCGCACGACGCTCATCCGGCATTTGCGTGCGCCCTGCGCAAAAAAAGGCGATTGGCGTCTACGCCCATCGTGACTTGCGCGATGTGGCCTTTTCACTCATGCACAAGTTTTCCTCATCTTTTTTCGACGTTGTGGAACGCGACCGACTTTTGCATGTGTGCATGGACAACGATCGTTTTTGGCATGCCCAGCCAGGCATGTTGGTCCAGCGTTACGATGACATCACTTCCAACCCGGCCAGAGGCGCTCCACGCCCTGGCTGGCCATGTCGGTGTGACCTTGTCAGCGGACGAGGAACTAGCCCTGGGAGCGGAATACTCCCTGGAAGCAAATCGCCAGCGCATGCAAACACTGATTCGGCATCTGCGTGCCGATGGCGTCGACTTGTCGGACCCCGCCAATGCGTTAGAGGGCTGTGCGACTACCCTGGTGCACTGGAACCACATCCGAGAAGATCAAACGGCCGGCTGGCGCCAGCGCGCGACGCCCGTTCAGCGCGGCATCCTCGCTGCTGCCACGGCCGAGTGGCTGATCGAACGAGAGTATGAGAAAGACCTCTCATGGCTCTTCGAAGTGTTCCGGGAATTGCGCAGCGAAATCGCGAGAGATGAAGGCGCGCTGCAGGCGCTTCAAGAGCAACTGGCTCCGGTCAAGGGACTCGGCCCAGGCTCACTCCGCTTGGCCCGATTCGCGCATTGAATCGGGACGAAGTATCCGCGTCTAAAATCCCTGGTCAAGGTGATCTTGGGTGCTAGCACCAAGGACCAGTCATGCCAACCGGCCGCGAGCCGATAGCCGTCTTGTGCGTTCGGTTCGCCCGGTCGAAATAGGCATAGGCCGTCGATGCGATCCCAAGGCGCGCACCTCGTCATTCGCCTTGGCAAATCACGCAGTCGTCCACGTACCGACCTCAGTGCCAGGTGAATCGTGCCCCGCCCCTGGGCTTGACACTCGTATGCTGGGAGGTATCTAATGAAGTGCAGGTATTTGCTTGGTATCCGGAGTCCTACCCCATTTCCCTCTCGTGCTTACGCCGGAACAGAGGGATCGTGAACTGTCCCGAAATGTGCTTCTCGCTCGATGAATCGCCTCTTGTTGATCTCCATGGCGGAAAATTCACGCGTTGGCCGGCCACAAACGCAGGCCGCGTGACGTTGATTTGACGTCCCAAGACGTCCAGGGCGGAGGCAGTGTAGTGAAGCCCTTGAGTAACCGATTTGGCATCCCGGTGATCGTAGCTTTCCTGCTGCCAGGCATGATGCGCGGAGAAGACGCGCCGCCGCCAGTCCGGTTCAGCCGCGACGTGCTGCCGATCCTCTCGGAGAACTGCTTTGCATGTCATGGGCCGGATGCCAAACTGCGCAAATCCGATTTGCGGCTCGACGTGCACGCCGCCGCCGCAAGAGTTCTCACGCGGGGCGACAGCGAGTTAATTCGCCGTATCGATGCCGACGTCGACAACGGCCGCATGCCTCCGCCGAAATCTCATCGCACGCTGAACGCCGCACAAAAAGACCTGTTGCGGCGCTGGGTGGATCAGGGAGCGGTGTGGGGCAAGCACTGGGCCTATGAAACGCCGGAGCGGCCCCAACTGCCCGCAGTGCAAAATGCCGCTTGGTGCCGCAACCCAGTCGATCGTTTCATCATGGCCCGACTCGAAAAAGAAGGGCTGACGCCTGCTCCCGAAGCCACGCGCGCAACGCTCATTCGCCGCGTCACGCTCGATCTAACCGGGCTGCCGCCGACGCCGAACGAAGTCGACGACTTCCTGGCCGATCACTCACCCAGCGCTTATGAACGGCTCGTGTCGCGCCTGCTCGCGTCCAGCCGCTTTGGCGAGCGCACGGCCGTCGACTGGCTCGATGCGGCTCGTTACGCAGACACCAACGGTTATCAAAATGACTTCGCCCGGACGATGTGGCCATGGCGCGATTGGGTCATACGTGCATTCAATAGCAATATGCCATTCGACCGTTTCATCGTGGACCAGATTGCCGGCGATAAGCTGCCCCATCCGAGTCTGCAAGAGCGAATCGCGACCGGCTTCAATCGCAACAATCGCACGGTCACCGAGGGGGGATCGATTGACGAAGAATGGCGCGTGGAAAACGGCGTCGATCGCGTCGAAACCACGGCTACTGCCTTGCTCGGCCTCACCCTCGGTTGTTGTCGTTGCCACGATCACAAATTCGACCCAATTTCGCAGGCCGAGTTCTATCAGTTCTACGCCTTTTTCAACAGCTTGAATGAAAAAGGCGTCTACAACGAACAGCGCGGCAACGTCCTTCCAATGGTTCAGGTCAGGCGCCGGAGGAGGAACGTCGCCTGCAGGAGTTCGACCGGTGCATTGCGGCGGCTGAAAAGGCCGTGCAGAAACAGCGGGAGGCCCTCGCTGTGCAACAGCTTCACGGGAAAAAGGTGGAGAGTGCGCTGCCGCTTCTCGTCGCTGTGCCCGACTGGGCCCTGCGATTCGCCTTGGCGTTTCGCCGTGAAGCCGACCCCGAACTCATCAAGGCAAAGAATGAGCTGACCAAGATCAAGAAGGAGAAAGAAGCGTTCGAAAAGGGCATCACCACAGTCATGGTGATGGAGGACTTGCCTACGCCGCGGCCAACCTACGTACTCGTTCGCGGGCAGTACGATCGGCCCGACAAGAATCGCCCGGTGGAGCCTGGCGTGCCGGCTTGTTTGTCGCCATTGCCGGCCGGCGTCTGCGCAACCGCCTCGGCTTGGCCCGCTGGTTGGTCGATCCGCATAATCCACTCACTGCACGCGTGGCCGTCAATCGATTCTGGCAGCGAAATTTTGGCGTTGGCCTGGTCAGCACCACGGAAAACTTCGGAGTCCAGGGCGAGGTGCCTTCCAATCCCGAACTTCTCGATTGGCTGGCGACCGAATTCATCGCGTGCGGCTGGGACGTCAAGCATATGCTGCGGCTGATCGTCACCAGCGCCGCCTATCGGCAGTCGTCAACGGCATCACCGGCGCTCTTACATCGGGACCCCGATAATCGGCTGATCGCGAGGGGCCCGCATTTCCGCCTTCCGGCAGAGGTCGTGCGCGACAATGCCCTGGCCATCAGTGGATTGCTCACGGAGAGACTCTTTGGCCCTTCGGTCAAACCGTACCAGCCAGCCGGCCTCTGGGAAGAGATGGCCGGCGATCCCACCGTGTTCGGCAAATACGTGCAGGACAAGGGCCCGTCCTTTATCGCCGAGGCCTCTATCTGTATCGCAAGCGGACTGTCCCGCATCCATCGATGGCGAATTTCGATGCGCGAAGCCGCGAGTTTTGTCTCGTGCGCCGGCGCGCACGAACACGCCCATGCAAGCGCTCGAGCTGCTCAACGACGTAACCTTCGTTGAAGCAGTGCGCGCATCTCGGCGAACTCATGCTGACAAACGGCGGGGATTCGGCCGAAGAACGCACAGCTTTTGGCTTCCGTCGCGCTGTCGCCCGCCGTCCGACTCCCGCCGAAATCCGCGTGCTCACGAAAGGATTGGAGTTTTATCTGCGGAAGTTTAGAGCCGATGCCGAAGCGGCCAGGCGCTTTGTTCACCAAGGCGAAAGTCCCGTAAACGAGCAACTGAACGTTGCGGAGCTGGCTGCTTACTCGGCGGTGGCGGGCGTCATCTTGAATATGGACGAGACCATTACGAAAGACTGAGGAAACAGCCGTGGAAGCCTTGCAGACTGCCCAACAGCTCAACCGTCGCACCTTTCTGAACTGCGCCGGCTTCAGCCTGGGCGCCGTGGCGCTCAACAGCCTGCTGGCAAAGGATCAGGCGCGGGCTGGCGCAACCTCTGCTTTCTCAACCGATGGGCCGCACTTCCCGGCGAAAGCAAAACGCGTGATCTATCTGTTCCAGTCGGGTGCGCCGTCGCAATTGGATCTCTTCGAAGCCAAGCCCGTGCTCAAAGATAAGCGCGGCATCGAGCTGCCGGCGTCGGTGCGGATGGGACAGCGAATCACCACGATGACCTCCGTTCAAACCAAGCTTCCCATAGCGCCGTCGATCTTCAAGTTCGCCCAGCACGGGCATTCGGGAGCATGGCTCAGCGAACTCTTGCCGCACACGGCCCGCATCGTCGACGATCTCACTTTCATCAAATCGATGCAGACTGAAGCCATCAATCATGACCCGGCGATCACCTTTTGCCAGACCGGTTCGCAGTTGGCGGGCAGGCCGAGCATGGGCGCGTGGGTGGCTTACGGCCTCGGCAGCGTCAACAACGATTTGCCGGCCTTTGCCGTGCTTGTGTCCCGCGGCACCGGCCACCCGGTCGACCAACCCCTTTACGACCGCCTTTGGGGAGCGGCTTCCTTCCCAGCCGCTACCAGGGAATCAAGTTGCGCAGCGGCAAGGAGCCAGTGCTGTATCTTGCCAATCCCGCCGGCTGCGATCAGCAAACGCGCCGGCAGATGCTCGACGATCTGAGCGAGCTCAATCAATTGCGGCATGCCGTAACCGGCGATCCGGAGGTCCTCACGCGTGTGGCTCAGTATGAGCTTGCTTATCGCATGCAGACCGCGGCGCCCGAGCTGACCGATTTGTCGCGCGAACCGGCGCACGTTCTGGACAAGTACGGGCCGAATGTTCGCAAGCCAGGCACCTATGCGTTCAACTGCCTGATGGCCCGCCGGCTGGCCGAGCGTGACGTCCGCTTCATTCAGCTCTATCACATGGGCTGGGACCAACACGGCAACCTGCCCAAGCAGATTCGCGGCCAATGCCTGGACACGGACCAAGCCTCGGCCGCCCTCATTGACGACTTGAAGCAGCGCGGGCTGTTGCAAGACACGCTGGTTATTTGGGGCGGAGAATTCGGCCGCACCGTTTACTCTCAGGGCGCGCTAACCGAAAAGGACTATGGTCGGGACCATCACCCGCGTTGCTTTACCATTTGGTTGGCCGGGGGCGGCATTAGGCCGGGCTATGTTCATGGCGAAACGGATGATTTCTCGTACAACATCGTCCGCGACGGCGTTGAAGTATACGATCTCAATGCGACTATACTACATTTGCTGGGTTTAGATCACACCCGCCTGATCTACAAGTTCCAGGGCCGGGATTTCCGTCTTACCGATGTCCATGGCCAGGTAGTGAAGCAGATTCTGGCTTGAACGCCGGTTGGCGAATGAATTGTGTGGGCCGTGTGATCGACAGGCCCCACCCTCAGTGTGCGATCGTCCATTTGGTCCACCGAAATCAGGACCAGAGCTGATAGCCCTCGGCCGAGCCGAAGATCTGCGCGAGCACTTGCTGGTCGGTGGCGCCGGCGTTTAGGGCGTTCACCCACGCCGCCAGGCCGCCCGAATCGGCTGACCGCAACAGGAATGTCATGTAATCGCCCCCTACCAAATCGGTGCGGTATTCCTGCGAAGTAAGGAAGGCGATCGACACCTCCGACTGCGATGCGCCATGGTTCATCGCGGTTTCCCAACCCGCGAGCTCACCGGTGCTTGGAACGCGCTTCAACACCTCTTGATAGAGCCCGGTAATGAAGCCCTGATTGGTTCCGCCTTGCAAAACATAGTACTCCTGCGAACTGGTCAGCCCCTCAGCGACTTCTTCCAGCGTCCCGCCCGATTGCAGCACGCTCACCCAGTACTGCGCCCCGGCGGTGTCCGGCTGACGCTGCAGGTATCGCTCATATATCGCGGCCACTTGATCGTTCGAGTATTCCGGACTTTCTTGGATACCAAGCGCCACGCCTGCGGCAGAGTCGCCACTGTTCATGGCGCCGACCCAGGACTGGGCGCACGGGATCGGGATAACGATTCAACAGGAGTCCATAGACACTGGCTACGTAGAGGTTGTTGGCATTGCCCCCCAAAAAGAGAATCGGCGAGAATTCGGAAGTATTGCTGGTCGAAAAGACTAATGGGATGCTGACCGTTGCTGTGAATGTCGTAGCGGCGCCTGCCGGCACCGTCAAATTGTTCAAAGTAAACGTGGCGAATCCATTGGCGTTCGGGGTTACTTGCACGCTGCCCAGGAAAAGCTGCCCCTCTCCCCCGCGCACGCCTTGCAATGTTGCGAACACTTGAACCGTGCAAGGGAGGACCTCAGTTCCAGAGATAGCCTCGCTGCCAAGGTCTAGAACGCCCCCGACTTGAACCTGAACAGAATCCGGATTAGAGCCAGGCGTCTCCACTGCGTAGCTGAGCTGCGGCGCCGTCACAATCGGAGTGTTACTAGATGGGCCGCTTCGATGACTATTCCCATGAGGACGCCGTTGTTGAAAATGGAGTTGCTCAGAATGCCGCTTCCGGGAGCCATCATGACCCCGGCTTGAGTATTGAAGGCGATGATGTTGCCGTCCCCTGGATCGGTCCCGCCGATGGTGCTGCCAGCGTTCACGATGGTGACGCCGTTGCCCTGGTTGGGCGCGGCCGCCTGTCCGGTAGGGTCCGTGCCGATGAAATTGCCTTCGACAAGCGCGCCCTCGGGTGTAGGGTCAAGGGAAGGCGAGGAGCCGATATCAATCTGAATTCCGCCCGCGCCGTTGCCGCTGATCACGTTGCGATCGGCGGGCGCAGTCCCGCCGATGGTGGAAGTTGACTCGTTCAGTTGTAACCCGTAGCCGGTGTTGGCCGCTATCGATCCATCGAGAGCGAGGCCGATATAGTTGCCCACGACGCCGATGCCTTGCCCGAAAACCCCTCCACCAATCCGGCTGCCAAAAGATCCGTTGAGCGTCACACCGGCACCGTTGGCGTTCACGATGCTCAGATCCGCAAGCGTGGAATCGGAACCGCTGAGGGTAAGCCCTGCAAAGCCATGGTTATCGATTTCGACTACCGGGGCGCCGCGAAACCAGGGGCCGTCGAGCCGTCGATCTTGACGGTGTTGGTGATGGCCGGCAAGGCGCCCGATGTCAACTGAATGACGCCTGCAACCGAGAAATCGATCTCGTCGGCAGTCGTATCGCCGTTGACGCTGGTAATCGCGGCACGAAGCGAGCCCGCACCCGAATCGGCCAAGGCTGAGACGGTGTACGTGGTCGGGGTCAGCCTAGTTTCCAGACGATTCTAGACATGGGCGAAACTGGGCCGGGTGGATTTACGAACCTGGATCGGCTTCATCATAGGATGTGTTCCTAGGCCAGCGGAATAAGCAATCGCAAGTGGCAAGCAGGCGCTCAAGGACGGATGCGATGGCAGCGAGTACTATTCTATTGGACACGTGTCTGGACTTTAGCGCAATTTCGGAATGACAAACTCCGAGAGGGTCACTCCGGAGGTTCTTCCGACGTGGGGCGTAAACGCGGCAATGGCCGGTTCCACAGGCCCCGGCATCTCGTTGACCGACGCGGCTCGCGTGGTTTGTGCTCAGTAAAGCATGCCCCACTTCGACCGGTGTCGGCGCCGGTTGTCAATCGGCGTAGGCATTGCATGAATAGGGGTTTATTTTCGCTTCATCGTCAGTTTATCTACGGGTGTTACTCTCGACGCTTGAAAATCGAATGCGAGTGCTCGAATCCGGTTTTCGGCCCGATTCAATTTATTGCTAGGTCGTTGGATCGATACTCGACAGTCCGTTTGCACTCTGGAGACACCTGATGAAACAACTTTCCCAAAACCTCAGCAGACTTCTTGCGGCCGTCCTCGGCTTGTCTGCGTTGTTTGGCCTCTCCCCAACCGCTTCCGGCCGTGTGCGCCGGCCAAACCGTACAAGATTCTGACCACCACGCAAATTCCTGCCGCCGGGGGGATTGACTACGTCACGGCGGACAGCGCAACCGCCGGGTTTATGTCGCCTGCGGCAACGCGGTCAGTGTCTTTGATCTCGACACTTACAAGCTCGCGGGCACCTTGGCCAAAGCGTCCGGGCATGGCGTCTCGATCGACCCGGAGAACCATACTGGTCTGGTCGTCGGCAACCCCGCGACTTTTTTCGACACGAAGACGCTTAAAGCGATCAAGACTTTTCCAGCGCCGGGCGCCGACGGCTATATCTTCGACGCCCCGACTCACCACTTTTTTATTCTGAGTCATCGTGCCCCCAACCTCCTCGTCGTCGATTCCAAGGACGGTTCGATCGTCGACAAGGTAGAGGCCATCGGTCCGGACGGCGCCAATGCTTCCGTCGAGCAGGGCGCCACGGACGGCGCGGGCCATCTCTATTTTGACATTGCCAACGCGCACCACATCGCCGTGGTGGACGCCAAAACCCTCAAGGTGACCCGCCATTTCGACCTCGGTAAAGAGGGTAACGGGCCGGCGGGCCTGGCCATCGATGCCAAGAATCACATTCTGTTCGCGATGTGTCGGGGCGGCAGCGGCGGCAAGCCCACGTGTGTCATCCTCAGTGCAGTCGATGGCAAAATCATCACCACCCTGCCGCTGGCCGGCAGCAGCGACGGCGCAGCCTTCAATCCTAACACCATGGAGGCGTTTAGTTCGCACGGCAACGGCACGCTGAGCGTCATCAAGGAACACAGCCCGACGGAATTTGTGCTGGAAGAAACGGTGAAAACCAAACGGGGCGGCAAAACTTGCACTTTGGATACCAAAACCGATCATGTGATCGTGATCACGCGCGAAGCCGTTCCCGGCGGCGCTCGCCAGGGCGGCGGTGGTCGCCAAGGCGGCGGCGATCGCCAGGGAGGTCGCAGAGGCCAGGGCGGCGGCGGTCCGCAGAACCTGGACGTTATATTTATTGGTCGATAAGTTTGGGTATCGAAAACGCAAGCGTGGCATGTAGGGCACGTTTGCGGGTGGAATTCGAGTCATTGGGCGTGGCCTGCCCAGACAAAATCGAGGCGTCGGCAGCTTCGGAAAGTAGCCCGGCCAGTCGGCAACCACGTGCAAGGGCGTGCGCCCCTTGGCAACGCCGCCGAGCTTCGAGGCAGCGAGGCCCGGGTTATCGGCGAGGAGCCGCTGCAAGGTGGCAACGTCGCCGCCTCGTATCGCCACAATGGTATCGAAGAAGACGCTATCTGTCGTCATGGGTTACCCTCGCTTGCGATCCTTTCGTGGGTTCATTATCGACCCTGGACCATACTACAGAGTCAAGTCCATTCTGCCGATCGCGTGGTTGCCCGGTAATCGGGCAAAGAGCTCGCATTGTGCCGGGCCTTATTTTAGATGACCCGAATGAGCGTAATAAATAATCCGTGATTTGATAATCCTCGACAAGCAAGCAGGCTTGACTCACTTATTACATTTGGTAGTGTAATAGTGAAGTAGAGGATGCCATGAAACCGAACCGTCCTTCGCTGGCCGTCACCTGTCCGCCGCAAAAGCCGCTCAAAGACCGGCCCATGCTTTCGCCAATTCAAGCCGGTGGCTTGGCGGCGGTCTTCAAGGTGCTTGCCAACGATACGCGGCTGCGCCTGCTTCACGCTCTTATCCGGAATGATGAGTTGCGCGTGACCGATCTCGCCACGGCAATCGGCATGAAGCCGCAGGCTGTGTCCAACCAACTCCAACGGCTGTCCGACCTCGGCATTCTGGCGTTCCGCCGGCACGGAACGACCCTTTACTACCGCGTGGTGGACCCGTGCGTACAGGGGCTGCTCGAACAGGGCTGGTGCTTGATGGAAGAAGCCGGCAACCGGTCCTCGTTGACAGGTCGTGTTGGACAATGTTGCACGGAGTAGCGGCATGGCGCGGACACTCATAGCCGAAGTGTTCGGTACATTCTGTTTGGTCTTCGCCGGAACCGGCGCCATCGTCATCAACGACGTGAGCGGCGGCATGGTCACTCACGTCGGCGTCGCCTTGACATTCGGCCTCATTGTCCTGGCGATGATATACGCTCTCGGCGACGTGTCCGGTTGTCATCTAAACCCCGCCGTCACGCTCGGCTTTCTGGCGGCCGGCCGCTTTGGGCGCGGGCGTGTTGTCCCCTACATTCTTGCCCAAATTGTTGGGGCACTCCTGGCGAGTTTCTTGCTTCGTGGGCTGTTCCCTTCCCACTCGACGCTGGGAGCCACACTCCCAGCCGGCACCGCCATCCAATCCTGGGTTCTAGAGTTCGTGCTGACTCTCATGCTCATGGTGGTGATTCTGAGCGTCTCGACCGGGGCGAAGGAGAAAGGGTTACTGGCCGGTGTCGCCGTCGGGGCAGTCATCGCACTCGAAGCGTTATTTGCCGGGCCAATTAGTGGAGCGTCGATGAACCCGGTGCGTTCATTCGCCCCGGCAGTCGTTGGCGGGAGGCTCGATTACCTCTGGGTCTATCTCACCGCACCGGTTGTCGGGGCACTCACTGGTGTCGCGATCTGCATGGTCATCCACGAACCGGGTGAGTGTTGTCAGCCGGGTCGAAGGAATGAGGATCACATGAAAGGAAGACGAAGATGACGCTCGATGAATTCCTCACCGTTCTTGCGGACAATCCGTCGACGGCGATCCAGTTGATGTTGCCGGACGGAAGCTTCGTTCCGGCACACTTTCATATCACGGAGGTTGGGCGGGTACACAAGGACTTCATCGACTGCGGCGGCACCGTTCGCTCTGTCACGTCGTGTGTCTTGCAGATCTGGGTGGCCAGCGACACGCAACATCGGCTCGAGACCGCGAAATTGACCACGATACTTAAGATGGCAGCGCCGCTGCTTAAGACGACCGACTTGCCCGTGGAGATCGAGTACGAGGGAGCATTGGTGTCACAGTTTCCGCTCGACGCGGTCGAGGTCACTCCAACGGGGCTGCTCCTGCATCTGGGGAGCAAGCACACCGCCTGTCTGGCTGCAGAGCGATGCGACGTCACCTCCCTCGCAGTGAGCTGCTGTTCGACTCCCTCTTGTTGCTCATGACATCCTCCGATCCGACGTGGAAGTGCCGCATGGAAAGCCCCAAACTGATCCTTTTCGTTTGCGTCGAAAACTCAAACCGCAGTCAGATGGCCGAAGCATTTGCCCAAATGCACGGCCGCGGGAAGGTCGAGGCGCACAGTGCCGGTTCGCGGCCTTCGGGCCGAGTCAATCCGCGAGCGGTGGAGTTTATGCGGGAAGTCGGCTACGACCTGACGAAGCATGAATCAAAGTCGCTTGACCAGTTCAATGGCCGAGAAATCGACGTGGCGGTGACGATGGGCTGTGGCGACGAGTGCCCGCTGGTACGAGCGAAGCGGCGCGAGGAATGGCAAATTCCCGACCCGAAGGAAATGCTGCCCGAGCAATATCGCGAAGTCCGCGACCTGATCGAACGGAAAGTGAAGGACCTCTTGGCGACACTCTAACAGCCTCTAGTTCGACCAAATACACTGGTGTCAGCTAGCACGCTGCGGTCGGCCCCTCAGTGCACTCTCATCCGGTCAATCAGCCCACCCGAGCAGTGCGTAACAGCTTCTGACAGGCGAGCCGAGAGGTCAGTCGGCGACCGGAAAACTTGGCCGTGGCAATCATTTAGAGCTTCCGGAAATAATAAGAAGGCGCCAGCCTTGAATTCTCCCCTTGGCAAGGGGGGGCAGGGGGGGTCTTCGGGACCTAAATGCCTGGGCGCCAGGCTGGCCTATTCGGAAGAGGGCGGCGGGTGCAATTCCACACTGGATCGTGCAGTCGCGTCAGACCCCCCCAACCCCCCCTTGCCAAGGGGGGGAGGAAAACGGATTCCGCTTTTGAGTTGCGAGGTTCCGATTGAAGACATTCATCATAATTGTTTCCGAATGCTCTTAGGTACTCCGGTCGTTGACTGACGCTCCCGGCTCGCCATTTGTTACCTTGGTTTGACGGTTTAGAAACGCCTGTTTTAGTTGCCATCCTTTCACGCGATACCTGAATTCCGCTAGCCGCATCTAGCATGCACAGTGAAATCTGCGAAAGTCGAATTCCCCTGATTATCGCCAACTCAAGGAACCTCGAAATGCATCGCACGCTGTTGTCCCTTTGCCTGATGGCCTGCTTCGCCTCCTCGCTGCACGCGATCCCGATCGAACCGACACGCGCATGCTCCGGCAGCCTGCTGTCAGTCGCGATCACATTGCGTTCGTCTATGCCGATGATCTGTGGATCTGCGACCTGGATGGCCATAATGTCCGCCGGCTGACAAGCGACCCGGGAATCGAAGACAATCCTGTCTTTTCGCCCAACGGTCAGACGATCGCTTTCAGCGGGCAATACGACGGCAACACCGACGTATTCGTGATGCCGGCCGCAGGCGGCACTCCCCGCCGCCTCACCTGGCATCCAGGTCCCGATACGGTGCGCGATTTTACGCCCGACGGCAAAGCGGTGCTGTTTTCGTCGCCTCGGCAGGTCTTCACCACGCGCTACACTCAGCTTTTCACGGCGCCTTTAGAGGGCGGCCAGCCAACGCAATTGCCAATTCCCAATGGCGTCGAGGCATCCTATTCGGGCGATGGCAAGCTGCTTGCCTACACGCCTCTCTCCGACGCTTCGATGCAATGGAAACATTATCGTGGAGGCAGGCATTCGCGCATTTGGATTTATCGCTTCGCCGATCAATCCGTCGTGCAGGTCCCCCAGCCGGAAGCGGGTTGCAACGACACCGATCCGCGCTGGCTAGGCGGCATCCTCTATTTCCGGTCCGATCGGAATGGCGAATATAACTTGTTCTCGTTCGATCCACGCACCAAGGATATCAAGCAAAGAACGCATTTCACCGATTTCCCGGTGATCTCTTTGGCCACCGGCGGAAATAACCTGGTCTTCGAACAGGCCGGCTATCTGCACCGCTACTTTCCCGAAACGGCACAGGTTCATCGACTCCACATTGGCGTCGCCACGGATCTGGGCGAATTGCGGCCGCGGTTCGTCAAGGGCGCCAAGTTCATCCGTGCTGCGACGATCTCGCCAAGCGGCGCTCGCGCCGCCTTCGAGGTCCGCGGCGATATCGTCACGGTGCCCGCCGAAAAAGGCGACCCTCATATGCTCACCTCCACGCCGGGCGTGCACGAGCGCGAACCGGCCTGGTCGCCGGACGGCAAATCGATCGCCTATTTCTCCGACGCGGGCGGCGAATACCAATTGCACGTCAAGCCGGCCAACGGCAAGGGATCGGCCAAAATCTATCCCTTAACCGGCGGGGCAGGGTTCTATGAACGCATGAGCTGGTCCCCGGATAGCAAGAAGATTTGCTATGTCGACAATTCGCAAACGTTGTTCGTGCTCGATCTCGGCTCGGGCAAGGTAACGCGAGTCGCCCAGGAGCCGGTCTACGGGGCGGTCCGCACCATTCGCGGCAACTGGTCGCCCGATTCCAAGTGGCTCACCTATTCTCTGGGCAATCGCTCGGCTTACCGAACGGTTTTCGTTTTTTCCATTGAAAAGGGCAAAAGCAATGCGATTACCGATGGCCTCAGCGATGCCATCGAGCCCGTTTTCGATGCCTCCGGCAAATACCTCTTCTTCCTGGCGTCCACCGATGCCGGCCCAACCAACCAATGGTTCGCCCAATCGAACGCCGACATGCGCGCGCAGTATTCGCTCTACTTGGCCGTCTTGCGCAAGGGCGATGCCTCGCCGCTGACCCGCGAAAGCGATGAAGAAAAAGGCACGGCGGCGCCTGCTGCGGACAAGAAACCGGCGGACAAGCCGGCCACCACCGTAGCGGTCCGCATCGACCTGCCGAACATCGATCAGCGCATCCTGCAAGTGAGTCAAGTTCCACCGGGCAACTATCGGTTGCTGCAGGCTGGCGCGGCCGGTCAAATCTTCTTCCTGTCGGCGCCTTCGGGACCGCCGCGCGGGGCGACGCCTGGGCTTAGCTCGGCACAACGATTCGATCTGGCCAAACGAAAACTGGAAACTGTCTTTGCTGGAATAGCGGCTTTTCGTCTCACTCCGAACGGGAAGAAGGCCCTGACGCTGACGCCTCCCGAGACCTGGGCCATTCATGACGTGCCTGCGGTTGGGGCGCCGGCCGGTCCGGCAACGGGACCAACGAAGGGCAAGTTGAATCTCGATGCGGTAGAAGTTCGAGTCGATCCGCCGGCCGAATGGGCTCAGATTCTTCATGAGGCCTGGCGCATCAATCGGGACTATTTCTACGCCACCAATTATCACGGGGCAGACTGGCAAGCCATCGAGCGGAAATATCAGGTCTTCCTGCCTCACTTAAGTTCATCGGGAGATTTGTATCGCGTGGTGCGTTGGATGCTGAGCGAGCTCGCCGTCGGTCACAGCGGCTCAGGCGCGGGCACACCCGCTAACTGAAATCAAGACGGTGCCGGGCGGTCTCCTCGGCGCGGACTATGAGATCAGCAACGGCCGCTATCGCTTCAAGAAGGTGTATGGCGGCCTCAACTGGAGCCCCGAAGCCAGGGCGCCGCTCACCGTTCCGGGAGTGGACGTCAAGGCCGGGGATTACTTGCTGGCCGTGCGCGGCGTCGATCTGAAACCACCGACCAACCTCTACTCTTTGTTCGAGAACACGGCCGGCCACAGCATCGAAATCACGGTCGGCCCCAGCCCCGATGGCAAGGGCAGCCGCACGGTGACGGTCGAGCCGCTTCCGAACGAATATGCTCTGCGCAATCGCGACTGGGTGGAAGGCAACTTACGTAAGGTTCACGAGGCCACTCATGGCCGCGTGGCTTACGTTTACGTCCCCAACACGGCCGGTCCGGGACATGACTATTTCAAGCGCTACTTCTATCCACAAGTCGATAAGGAAGCGATCATCGTGGACGAACGTTTCAACGCCGGCGGCCAGGTGGCCGACTACTATATCGATCACCTGCGTCGGCCGTTCATTAGCTATTGGGCGACCCGCTACGGCGAGGATTTCAAGACCCCGGGAGCGTCGATTCAGGGCCCCAAGGTCATGCTGATCGACGAAACCGCCGGCTCCGGCGGCGATCTCCTGCCCTGGATGTTCCGCAAAGAGAAGTTGGGAACCCTCGTCGGCAAGCGCACCTGGGGCGGCCTGGTCGGCACCCTAGGCTACCCGGTCTTGCTTGACGGCGGCCGAGTCACCGCGCCGGACCTGGGCATCTGGACGCCTGGGGGCGGCTGGGTCGTCGAAAACGAAGGCGTCCCGCCCGACATCGAAGTCGAGCAATGGCCGAAAGACGTCATGGCCGGCCACGACCCGCAACTGGAAAAGGCGATAGCCCTGGTCATGGAGGCGCTCCCGAAATCGCCCACGAAGAAACCGGTGCGGCCGGCGTTTCCGGTGAAGGTGCGGCCGTGAACTATTAGCCAGAGCACGAGTTAAGCTCCCATGCAGTCAACGGCAGTGAGTAAAAAAGGGGTCGGGAGTGGTGGGATAAAAACAGGTTCCAACTTCCGTGGGGCAGGCCGTCTATCCGCGACCCCTGCCGGCTCGTCCGGCAGGGGTCGTCGTCGATTCTCTCACCAAGTTTAGCTGCTGAACTGCTTCACCTGCCGGGCAAGCCGGCAGGGGTCGTCGACTCCCCGCGGCTGCGTTCATGTGGCTGGAGGAACACCTGCTGGAACAAAAACGGCAAACGGCAAAAAGAGAATTACCAACCTGTTTTTATCACCCCACTCCTGGCCTCTTTTTTACGGCCAAGTTGAATACGGATGTCCGACGCGATAATGCCACCTACCGAGGAGAATCCCATGAAGTACGCCGAGATGATTCTGCCCGAGTTTGATCAGGAAATGGCCAGCACGCGCAAAGTGCTCGAACGCATTCCCGAGGACAAACTCGATTGGCAAGCCCACCCCAAATCGCACACGATCGGCTGGAACGCCAACCATGTCGCCGACCTTCCGAATTGGCTCGTCGTGACGCTGACGGAGCCGTCACTGGACATCGCCCCGGTCGGACGCCCGCCCTACCAACTTCCGAAACTGGCAACCCGTCAAGAAATACTCGACCTCTTCGACCGGAATGTCGCGGCCGCACGTCAAGCGATCATGACGGTCAAGGATGAGGATGTGGGCAAGCTGTGGTCGCTGGAACGGGCGGGCAAGCCGATCTTCACCATGCCGCGGGCGGCGGTGGTCCGGGGCTTCGTCCTCAACCACCTCATCCACCATCGCGCCACCTGTGCGTCTATCTCCGCCTGAATAACATCCCGGTTCCCGGCATGTACGGACCGTCGGGAGACGAATAGGCCATCCAAGTGACCACGGGTTCCCCTCTCCCCGCCGCGGGACCCGGGTTCCCCTCTCCCCGCCGCGGGAGAGGGGTGAGGGGTGAGGGGGAACTTTATGCCCAACCAGAATCGCGAACGAGCCAGAGACCTTCGACGCCACCAAACTGAAAATGGGGACTGGCTCGAATGGCATTAACTTAAGCGTCATTCGGTGAAAACTTGCAGGAAATTGATGCAGCCCCAAAGGGGCGATTTATGGTAGCCCAGGGCGATTTAGCCCTGGGCAGTGCTTCAGGGATTACCCGAGCCGCAACGGGGCGGCCTAGATCGCCCCGTTGGGGCTGAATTAGTATCACGGCTCATCCCCAGGGCTCATCGCCCTGGGCTATCATAGGCCGCCCCCTTGGGGCTAAGACGGGCCTGAGTCGGCCGGCAATTTTCAGGAACTGGCCCTGTTAAGGAGGAATGCCAATAGCCAGGTTGCCCGAGAAACCAAACCACTACTTCGCGGGCCCCGCATGAACCCGGGTTCCCCTCTCCCCGCCGCGGGAGAGGGGTTAGGGGTGAGGGGGAACTTTATGCCCAACCAGCATCGCCAGCGAGCCAGAGACCTTCGACGCCGCCAAACTGAACAAGAACAGTTAGTCTGGAGAAGGCTGCGAAACCGGCATTTCGCGGACTTCAAGTTCCGCCGGCAAGTGTCGCTTGGCACCTATATTGTCGATTTCGTCTGTCTGGAACGGCGTTTGATTCTGGAACTAGACGGCGGTCAACATGGGGAATCCGAGCAGTCACGTTATGACGCTGCGCGTGACGCCTGGTTGCGTTAACAAGGATTCAAGATGCTGCGATTTTGGAACCATCAAGTGATTTCGGAATGGGAGATGGTCGAAGACACGTTGTGGAACGCGCTACAGTGATCCCCCTCACCCCCAACCCCGCGTCCGCGGCGGGGAGAGGGGGGCCCGTGATGAAGCCGAGATGGGGCGGATTCATGTTCAGGCCGCCGGGATAGAGGGCATCTCGAACAGGCAGCCCCGACGAAAAACGGGGAAAGGCTCGGAGTCTTCGGGGTGCTTGTCCACGTTTTTTTCTCAATGTCATGCCTACGATTCTCGTGATGGCCGGCATCCGCGGCTAAGAAGTCAGCGTGCGGCGACTTGTGCAAATGCAAGTCGAATCAGAATTGCTGCTTGCGCAGGTTATCCATTCCTAGCCATATCAGAAATCCGTCGATATGCGTCGATTTCTATATATAATTGGGGAATGAGCAGTCTTCAGGAATTCATTGATTCGCAACTTACCCAAGGACGGGCGTACTTTTCCAAACAGAGGGCGTTTGCGGAACTAGGGCAAACGCCGCAAGCTTTTCCAGGCGGCCGTGGCGCGGTCGAGGAAGAAGGGCCGGCTCGCTTCCCCACGCAGGGGATTTTACTTAATTCTAAGGCCGGAGGATCGGCAACTCGGTGCTCCCGATCCATCGCGATGGATTGACCCTTTGATGAAGCATCTGGGGCTGGACTATCGAGTTTCCTTGTTGCGTGCCGCGGCATTCCACGGGTCGGCTCACCAAGCGGCGATGGTATTCCAAGTCATTACCCCGCGCCAGCTTCCGAAAATCGACATCGGGCGTCAGCGGATCGAATTTTTGTACCAGGCTCCCGCAGGTTTTGACAAGTCCAACCGTCCCGAGTGGCTTGCACAGTTGAAAACGGAGGCCGGCTATGCCAAAGTCGCCGGCGTGGAATTGATGCTGCTTGACATATGCCGCTACTTCCATCGGGCGGCTGGCATCAATGGTGCAGCCGGCTTTGCATGACCTGGGGAAGAAAGCAGATCCCCGGATCCTTCGCCAAGGCGGCCCGCGCCTACGAGAATTCCGCGGTCCGGCGGCTCGGATATCTTTTGGAGCGGTTTGGGCACAACCATCAGGCCAAGGAACTGCGCTGCCTTGGCCGGAAGGGCGAAGTCCTTCAAGGATCTTGATCCGGCCGCCAAACCAATTGTTGCCGGCCTTGAGTGCAGCAGCAGGAGAAGAATCAGAAGTGGAAGCTCGCAATCAACGTGCCAGTGGAGATTGACGTTTGATCCCCAACGCTTTTTTGCAGGAG
>CAVVHZ010000030.1:0-91142 GCA_963748025.1 uncultured Gemmataceae bacterium | reverse complement strand
ATTTGTTAGGCGAAACCCATCACACGGGTGCTTGAAACACTGAATCCTAACTCTGCGGAACCCCCATTGCCGAGTACCTCAAGGGGTCCCACACAATGAATCCTGTAGCCGAGCATCTGAGACGCTGTCTCCCTCGGTTGCGTCATCGTCAGATGCGACGAATACCTTGCGCAAACGATTCGAGTTACACTACACACTTCTACCCGGTGATGAGCCAGCCGCCTAACGCCAAAGCTCAGCAGCCGCGGCAGCCTCACGAAACCTATGGCCCTGGCAAACCGCCTACGGCTGCCGCGGTCGGCTGCAGCGCTTTGTTAGGCGAAACCCATCACACGGGTGCTTGAAACACTGAATCCCAACTCTGCGAAACGTCCATAGCCAAATAGATCTAGGAGTCCTCACAATGAACCGCGCGGCCAAGCATTTGAGACGCTGTCCCCCTCGGTGGCGTCATCGTCAGATGCGACGAATACCCTGCGCAAACGATTCGATTTACACTACACACTTCTACCCGGTGATGAGCCAGCCGCCTAACGCCCAAGCTCAGCAGCCGCGGCAGCCTCACGAAACTTGTGGCCCTGGCAAATCCTACACGGCTGCCGCGGTCGGCTGCAGCGCTTTGTTAGGCGTCCGGCCTACCGATGATGGGAAATGCCCGAACCACAGCGCTCAGCGCTGCGACCGTAGAGCGAGTAAACGTTTGGTCCGTAGCCATGGAGAATTTCAATGTTTTCCCTATTCCAGGCTGATCCTTAAGCACGCAATCAAAAACAATGTGTCCGCGACCATCGCCCGTCGCACGGATTGAAAGCCAGTCCTCGAGTGTCACAAATTCGGCTGAACCACACAAGGACTCTTGAAGCTTGACAAATTGCTCATGAAATTACGCCAATTCTTCAGTCCGTAGGTCACCTGAGGCGGACCCGCGAAATCCTCCGGCTGAAACCTCCACAGTTGCGCTCACCCAGTTTCCATCCCAGTAGTCAGAGCAGGTAGGGTGTGCGCGGCCAAGTACGGCGATAGTCATAAACTCTCCCATTTCGCTTCGAACTGTGACATCGCCCATCCGGAAACTTCCCTCCCGCCTAACGACCAAGCTCAGCAGCCGCGGCAGCCTCCAAAACTTCTGGCTCTGGCAAACCGTGCACGGCTGCCGCGGTCGGCTGCAGCGCCTTGTTAGGCGTAATCCTTTGCACGGGGGCTTTGAACACGGAATCCGAAATCCTTCGAGATTCGCAACACCAAGGATCTCTAACGGTGCAGCATAATCAACAGTCTGGTCCAGCACCGCAGACGCCGTTTCCATCGGTTGCAGGCTCGTCTGTTGTGACGACGCCCTGCGACAAATGTTTCGAGTTACACTCACACTTCAACCCGGTGACGAACCGAGCCGCCTAACGCCCAAGCTCAGCAGCCGCGGCAGCCCCCCGAAATTTGTAGCCCTGGCAAACCGTACACGGCTGCCGCGGTCGGCTGCAGCGCCTTGTTAGGCGTGACGTTCACACGGGGGCCATGAACACGGTGGCTCATACCTACTGGTACTTGCGATCGCTAACACTCAATGTGTAGGTAACGCCTTTGGGCTGGAACCTACCTCGCTCGAGCGGTATCAGCAAGTCGCTACTCCTGGACTTACAACTGTCACGACGGCAGCCTGCTCCATGCCAGACTTCACCTTCGCAACGGCCTCCTCCGACGCCTAACGCCCAAGCTCAGCAGCCGCGGCTGCCAGAGGCGACTTGTGGCCCTGGCAAGCCAATACCGCAGCCGCGGTCGGCTGCAGCGCCTTGTTAGGCCCCGAACCTACTGCCTCCTCTGGAAGACATAGCGATCATTATCCTCCAGAAATGTTTCCATTGCCATGATTTCTTGATTAAACTTGTCATATGCGTCCAGCGAACCGAGCTTCCAAAGCATAAACGCTCCTTCAAGAAATTCACCAAGCTCGATATCATCGGATGAAAGTAAACAATATGCTACTTCCCGAACGAAACTGTGGATTTCGGCGACGGCGTGGTCTGGCCCCGATCTATCCCGTAGGTCACGAACGAGTTGGGCGGCAGCGAATCTGCCATATCGTAATTGAGTGCCGACCATGCTTGCCATATCGCTTTGTTGAAACATACAACTGTGCCTAACGCCAAAGCTCAGCAGCCGCGGCAGCCTCACGAAACTTCTGGTCCTGGCAAACCGTTACGGCTGCCGCGGTCGGCTGCAGCGCTTTGTTAGGCGAAACTTATTACACGGGTGCTCGAAACACTGAATCCAAACTCTGCGGAACCCCCATTGCCGAGTACCTCAAAGGGTCCCACACAATAAATCCTGTAGCCGAGCATCTGAGACGCTGTCTCCCTCGGTTGCGTCATCGTCAGATGCGACGAATACCTTGCGCAAACGATTCGAGTTACACTACACACTTCTACCCGGTGTTGAGCCAGCCGCCTAACGCCCAAGCTCAGCAGCCGCGGCTGTCCGGGGCGACCTGTGGCCCTGGCAAACCAATACCGCAGCCGCGGTCGGCTGCAGCGCTTTGTTAGGCGATTACTCCACGTAGATGCGAGAATAGTCGGCAAATTCGGTTCCCTTGAGATCGGCTTCGATGACGACCTTTGCAATCTCAAAATCAACGACAATACAACATACTTCCATCGTTCCGGAGCCGATACTGCCTCCATCGCAATGCCCGACGCCTGTCCATCCGAGAGTCTCATTCATTCGGTTTTCAAGTGCATGTCGCTTTTCGAGATCTTTCGTCGTGCCCATTTCTTCGACATTGTATTCAATCAGGAGAACCTTTGATCTTCGTCATTCATTGGTTCAAAACCGTCCGATCGTGCCTTGGCAAGAGCCTGTTCAATGTCACTTTCCTCCTTGAGTTTCTTATTTCGTTTGCGGTCCGTGGTTTCACCTCGTTCACCGACTTTGCCCCAATGTTCAGTGATTTTGGAGCCATGAGCCCAAGCTTCATGGTAGTGAATCTCGTGATTGAGTGCTTGTAGAGTTTGAGCATAAAAGATCCGAGCACCTAATCGCCTAACGACCAAGCTCAGCAGCCGCGGCAGCCTCACGAAACTTGTTGCCCTGGCAAACCGTACACGGCTGCCGCGGTCGGCTGCAGCGCCTTGTTAGGCGTGACGTTCACACGGGGGCCATGAACACGGAGACTTATGCGTACCGATGCTTTCGATCGCTAACACTCTATGAGTAGGCAACGCCTTTGCCCCGGAACCTGGCTGACCGAATGGTACCGGCAAATTGCTTGTTCCCGAACTTAACAACTGTCTCGACCGCAGCCTGCTCCATGCCAGACTTCACGTTCGCGATGGTTTCCTCCCACGCCTAACGCCAAAGCTCAGCAGCCGCGGCAGCCTCCCGAAACTTGTGGCCCTGGCAAACCGCACACGGCTGCCGCGGTCGGCTGCAGCGCCTTGTTAGGCACCCTCTGCACGGTTTCCGTGATTTCTGATGAACTCACTCTTCTGTTCTGCGCCACAAGACGGGCAGTCATAGTATACCATTTGATCATCTTAACCGGCATACTCCATCGGTGTTCCGCATGATTTACATGCCGGATTTGCACAATTGCAAAGACACCTCTGTTCGCGACAACAGGAACAAAGTTCAAGTTCACAGCCAGGGTGATGCACGCCCCCGCTTCCGACTCCGCAGTCGCTGCAAGGCTCATCGGCGGGAACGGGCAAGTAACTTTTCCCATGCACGACGAATGGGAGGTTGCCCGACAAGTGGCGACGCTGCCCGTCGCTTGCCCGCAACATTCACAGATCATTGCCTCTCCGCCATCTGCTTCCAACGCCTAACGCCAAAGCTCAGCGGCCGCGGCTGCCAGCAACTTCTGATCCCTGGCAAACCGTACACGGCAGCCGCGGTCCGCTGCAGCGCTTTGTTAGGCGAACCCCTGCACGGGGGGTTTTACACGATGACTTCAGTTTACTTGCCAACCCCAAACGCATCGGCATCGTCTCGCACCGCTTTGAGTGCTCGCTCGAATATGCGGCGTATTTGCTTCTCCAACTCATCTATGGTCTTCTGGTCCTTCGGGAGCATCATCCAACAAGACTGAATTGCCTGTCGAATCGCCTGGTCAACCTGCCCCGGACCAAACATATCACGCATTCTGTCAACTGTATCCGGATCGTTCGGCTCATACATTGCGATACAATCCTCCACGCCTAACGCCCAAGCTCAGCAGCCGCGGCAGCCACCGAAAACTTGTGGTCCTGGCAAACCGTACACGGCTGCCGCGGTCGGCTGCAGCGCTTTGTTAGGCGCTGAACCTGCTGCTACTTACGGCCAATCTTCCCCTCGCCCAAAGCCGTAATAAACTTCTCGGGGTCATCCAGCTCGTCACTCTACAGTAACGGTTGCCTCGAGTAGATATAGGATGGCGACAAGCGGATAGTTATCCCCAACATGCATAGTACGAAAAAGAAAAGTCGGCTTCCCACAAATTGACGCCTGACAATCTTTCCCATTCTTCACTTCTTTCTTTGAAGAGCCTAACGCCCAAGCTCAGCAGCCGCGGCAGCCTCATGAAACTTCTGGCCCTGGCAAACCGTACACGGCTGCCGCGGTCGGCTGTAGCGCTTGTTAGGCGCGCCCACGTTTAGGCTCATTCTCGAATGCCCGTTTCCAAATCACTGGCTTGTTCGATACGCAGCCTGTCAGTTGGGCGCGAAGCCCGGCAGCCTCCGCTTCGGCAGCTTCTGCGCATTTCCGCATCCGCAAGAGGGGAGAATATCGCGCCCCCGAAGAGTAAATAACCCCGTCCCAAACAAGACTGTCGCTACCAATAACGGGGAACAACAAATCACGAACCAAACGTAATCTGGCCCGTGACTTCCGACGAATGCCCAGGGTGCGAGGGTTACCGCCGCCATATGCCGACCAATCCAAAGATCCCGGAAAGAACCGACTGAACAATCGCACCAAGGTTTTTCATGGCGTATCCCATTGAGTCCCGGTCTGACATGTTAAGGGCCGCCTAACGCCCAAGCTCAGCAGCCGCGGCAGCCTCACGAAACTTGTGGCCCTGGCAAACCGCACACGGCTGCCGCGGTCGGCTGCAGCGCTTTGTTAGGCGAAACCCACTACACGAGTGCTTGAAACACCGAATCCCAACTCTGCGGAACCCCCGTCGCCGAGTACCACAAAGAGTCACCAATAATGAATCCTGTGTCCAAACATGTGAGCGCTGTCTCCATCGGTTGCGTCGTCGTCAGATGCGACGAATAGCTTGCGCAAACGATTTGAGTTACACTACACACTTCTACCCGGTGATGAGCCAGCCGCCTAACGCCCAAGCTCAGCAGCCGCGGCAGCCTCACGAAACTTCTTGTCCTGGCAAACCGCCAACGGCTGCCGCGGTCGGCTGCAGCGCTTTGTTAGGCCCCGCGCCCCAAACTGTTGGTGAACACGACCCACAATTGAACTATCAATCCAATCCCGAATCCAGCCACAAGCCCAACAATACCAAGCGAAATAGTCGGCGGTTCGGCAAAATGAAGGACAAAATAGGCCGCGTCGAAACAGAATCCCGTCATGGATAGGAATGCGGCCCCAAGAATGGGCGTAAAGAAGAAACCGAGTGAGTACGACATCGAACACTTTCGGCGCGATCTGCGGAAAACAAATGCGCAGCAAGGAGCATTGTGCAGACGCCCGTACGGAACACAATGCCTGGGCCGATCTGTTCCGTAATCATTGGAGTATTCCCACCCAAAGGCCTAACGCCCAAGCTCAGCAGCCGCGGCAGCCTCACGTGACTTCTGGCCCTGGCAAACCGCCTACGGCTGCCGCGGTCGGCTGCAGCACTTTGTTAGGCGCAACCCGACTTGACACAGAGTGCTTGCGAACACTGACATTTCGATTGGCGAAAGCTTCGCATCGCCGAGTAACTGGCAAACTGTCTGTCCTCACGATGACATCCGTGGTCCTAAGCCTCGTGAGATCGAGTGATGCTCCACAACGGTTACCTCGTCGGCAAATGCGACGCAGCCCTTGCACAGCAGAACGATGTGCGTAGTCCCAGCGTGCACAGATTCGGACCTTCGGCTTCTGAGCTCAGCCGCCTAACGCTCAAGCTCAGCAGCCGCGGCAGCCTTACGAAACTTGTGGTCCTGGCAAACCAAACACGGCTGCCGCGGTCGGCTGCAGCACTTTGTTAGGCACGTAACCGCTCTCCCAATTGTTTACGAGCAATTGCCAAGACCAAGCGGAATCCTGAGCGGTTAACCATGGTAAGCGTTCAGTCTTGGGCGAAGTCGCAAGCTTGATAGTGACGTTTGACTTTCGCCGCTCGGAGTAAGGCAATCTGGGACCAGCAAAGCGATCACGCCATTCAGGACCTGAAACAGATCGATACCGTTCGGGCCTACCAACCAGGCGACTTTACGCCCGTGAAGCCAAAATCATTATTGGTAATTAAACGGAGACCGATCATCATTCCTGAAGCAAAAGTGGCCATCGGAAATGTCTTCGTCGGGAGGCATCGAATGCCCAAAGATAAACGGCATAGATTATTCCAGTGACGCCGCCGCCAAGCAATGGAAACATGTAACCTAGCGCGAGCGTAGCATTCGGTCGTAACCATCTAGTATCTTCCATTGATCGTCAACTCGACGCCTAACGCCCAAGCTCAGCAGCCGCGGCAGCCTCACGAACTTTGGCCCTGGCAAACCGCACACGGCTGCCGCGGTCGGCTGCAGCGCCTTGTTAGGCGTGACGTTCACACGGGGGCCATGAACACGGAGACTTATACCTACTGATACTTGCGATCGCTAACACTCTATGAATAGGTAACCCTTTCGCGGTGGAACCTGGCTGCCCGAGCGGTATCGGCAAGTCGCTATTCCTGAACTTTACAACTTTCACGACCGCAGCCTGCTCCATGCCAGACTTCACCTTCGCAATCGCTTCCTCCAACGCCTAACGCCCAAGCTCAGCAGCCGCGGCAGCCTCACGAAACTTGTGGCCCTGGCAAACCGTACACGGCTGCCGCGGTCGGCTGCAGCGCTTTGTTAGGCGAAACCCAATACACGGGGGGCTTGCGACACGGAACCCAAACTCAGCA
Source organism: uncultured Gemmataceae bacterium (assembly GCA_963748025.1). GTDB lineage: Bacteria > Planctomycetota > Planctomycetia > Gemmatales > Gemmataceae > CAVVHZ01. Next base: position 84,052 of record CAVVHZ010000030.1, on the reverse strand, counting down.
TGACTCCAGAAAACACAGGAGCTTTGGCAGTCCCTTCAAACAACAGCAGGGCCTCGCATCCAAGACTCTGGCTCCATCGGTTGCAGAATCGGCAGATGTTACGAACCCAGACAACAATTGTGACAATTCACACTGCATACTTCAACCCGATAGGAGCCAGCCGCCTAACGACCAAGCTCAGCAGCCGCGGCAGCCTCAGAAACTTCTGGCCCTGGCAAACCGATACACGGCTGCCGCGGTCGGCTGCAGCGCCTTGTTAGGCGTGACGCTCACACGGGGGCCATGAAGCACGGAGACTTATACCTACTGATACTTGCGATCGCTAACACTCTCTAGTAGGTAACGCCTTCACGGAACCTGCCTGCCCGAGCGGTATCGGCAAATCGCTATTCCTGAATTGTACAACTGTCACGACGCAGCCTGCCACGATGCAGACTTCACCTTCGCAATCGCTTCCTCCAACGCCTAACGCCCAAGCTCAGCAGCCGCGGCAGCCTTACGAAACTTGTGGCCCTGGCAAACCGTAACGGCTGCCGCGGTCGGCTGCAGCGCTTGTTAGGCGGAGCCATTGCACGACAGATTTACTACTGACCATCCCTAGGTCATGTGCTAACGCTCTTCGATGAACTGGAGTGCCGAGCATCGGCAATGCTATCTAGACGCAACTCCGCCACAACCTTCGTGGTACTTGCCGGCCGAGGCTCATCCGATGTACAGGACTTCGGCAGATTCGCCGGCGGCTGCAGCTCAGTTGCTCCGGACCGCGTTGACGAAACAGGCTATGCCAACCCGCACAACTGAAGCGAGTCCAAACGGAACTGCTCAGACAGTTCACGCCGAGTACTCCACCGCCTAACGCCCAAGCTCAGCAGCCGCGGCAGCCTCACGAAACTTGTGGCCCTGGCAAACCGCAAACGGCTGCCGCGGTCGGCTGCAGCGCTTTGTTAGGCGATGTCCGTCATCACGAATGGCGTGAGGACTTGGATGTCCACAATGCTTGAACAGATAGGTCACGAGATCGAATTCCTCACGACAAATCTCACATTTGAGTGCACTATTGGAGCTGGTGACGACCACGACCGTGGACCAGACATAATCGCGTATAGTTGCCGTCAACGACAAGCTACACTTACCGGACAAGGCTCTGCGTCGAGGCGAAACCGGCCAAACGAGTGTCGGCCATTCATGCTTCCGGCTTAGGGGCATCGCACACCACTTCGCAAGTGAACAGATCCGTTGGCCATCGTCAATCGTGGCAATGCCGCCAGTGCGGGACCACATACACTGAGAGTACCTCCGACGCCTAACGCCCAAGCTCAGCAGCCGCGGCAGCCTCCCGAAACTTTGGCCCTGGCAAACCGCCGACGGCTGCCGCGGTCGGCTGCAGCGCTTTGTTAGGCGAAACCCATTACACGGGAGCTTGAAACGCGGGATCCCAGACTCGGCGATGCACAGTGAAGCCCAGCATCTCATACTGTCGCCCACAATCAATCATTTGGCTCAGCATCACAGACGCTGTCTCCGTCGGTTGCCTGGTCGGCAGATGCGACGAATCCTTGCGACAAACGTTTCGAATTACACTGCACACTTCAAGCCGATGGACGACTCCAGCCGCCTAACTAAGAAGTCGACAGAAGACCTCCTGCCGATTTCTTCTTCTGATTCTGTCTATTTCCAATACAATCCTTCCAAGGGCCGGTCGGTTGCCGGCTGCTTTGCCTGAGGGATCCTTTCCTTCCCAAGCAATTCGATTCTAGCCGGGGCGGGCCGCCCTTGCAAAGGAAAACCTTATGGGAACCTCTGCCATTTCTCAGCCTCCCAAACTCCTCGATCGAGTCGCGGCGAAAATGCGCCTGCTCCACTACTCCATCCGCACCGAAGAGGCCTACCTCGACTGGATCCGGCGTTTTATCCTCTTTCATCATAAGCAACATCCGGCCAAAATGGGGGCGCCGGAAATCGAAATCTTTCTGACCGATCTGGCCGTCAACGCCAAGGTTGCCGCCAGCACACAAAACCAAGCCTTTTCCGCTCTCCTCTTCCTCTACCGAAACGTGCTCGAAATCGAGCTGCCCACGCTCAACGTCCTCCGCGCTCAACGCCCCGAACGGCTTCCCGTCGTCCTCGCTCCTGATGAAATCCGCGCTGTCTTTGCCGAATTAGATGGAATTGAGCTCCTCCAAGCCGAAATCCTCTATGGCACCGGCCTCCGCATCCTCGAATGCTGCCGGCTCCGCGTCAAAGATGTCGATTTCGCCTGCAAACAAATCATCGTTCGCGACGGCAAAGGGGAGAAAGATCGCGCCGTGCCCCTGCCCACCCGAACCGAACGACGCCTGCACGACCAAATCGAACAAGTTGGTCGCCTGCATGATCGCGACCTGCGCAAAGGTCACGGCCGCGTTTGGCTCCCCTACGCCTACGCCAAGAAATTCTCCACGGCCGATCGTGAATTGGGCTGGCAGTTCCTCTTCCCCTCCAGCCGGCTCAGCGTCGATCCGCGCACCAACGACGGCGAACTCCGCCGACATCATCGTCACGAGAACCTGCTGCAGAAGCGGGTCAAAGCCGCCGTCATCGCCACCAGGATCACCAAGAAAGTGAGCTGCCACACGTTTCGTCACAGCTTCGCCACCCACTTGCTCGAAGCCGGTTACGATATTCGCACCGTGCAAGAATTGCTTGGCCACGCCGACGTCAGCACCACCATGATCTATACCCACGTGTTGCAGCGAGGCGCCTGCGGCGTGCAAAGTCCGTTGGATAGGTTGTGAGAAGGGCGGGGGATTAGGAGTCGGGAGTCAGGGGTCAGGGGTCAGGAGTCGGGAGTCGGGAGTCGGGAGTCAGGAGTCAGGAGTCAGGAGTCGGGAGTCGGGAGTCGGGAGTCAGGAGTCAGGGGTCAGGAGTCGGGAGTCGGGAGTCGGGAGTCGGGAGTCGGGAGTCGGGAGTCGGGAGTCGGGAGTCGGGGGTCAGGAGTCAGGGGTCAGGAGTCGGGAGTCAGGAGTCAGGAGCAGGAGGCGGGGGCCGCGCAGCACGTTTCACGATCTACTTTCCACGCTTGACTGTCCTCCCCCCACTAACGTGGGAGGCTCACTAGTTTTGGACGCTCCAGGCTTGACTGTCCTCCCCCCACTAACGTGGGAGGCTCACTAGTTTTGGACGCTCCACGCTTGACTGTCCTCCCCCCACTAACGTGGGAGGCTCACTAGGTTTGGACGCTCCAGGCTTGACTGTCCTCCCCCCACTAACGTGGGAGGCTCACTAGGTTTGGACGCTCCAGGCTTGACTGTCCTCCCCCCACTAACGTGGGAGGCTCGCTAGGTTTGGACGCTCCAGGCTTGACTGTCCTCCCCCCACTAACGTGGGAGGCTCGCTATAATAGGTTTGGACGCTCCAGGCTTGACTGTCCTCCCCCCACTAACGTGGGAGGCTCGCTAGGTTTGGACGCTCCACTCTTCACGATTCACGCATTCCTCCACAGCTAACCTTCCCAATTCCCACAACGGTTTGAGACGATGAAGAAGATGCGTCTATCACCGTGTTCTTTTGGAGTGATAATCCCATGCCACGCAAAGCCAGGAAAATCAAAGAAACGCCGGCTCAACCAATCTTGAATGAGACTGAACCCCAACCCACCTTGACGGAAAGCGAACCACAATCAGCGGCGCCGGAAAATGAATCACAATCCGGCTCGACAGAAGAGGAAAAGGCCCCAAAGAAAGAAGCGGGCAAAGGGCGAGATGCTCAGGGCAAATTCGCGGCCGGCAATGGCGGGGGGCCTGGAAATCCTCATGCCAGACATTGTGCGCGGATGCTGGAAATCTTTCGCAACACCATTTCGGAAGAGGAATTCATTCGTGTGGTGCGCAAATTGTTGGAGAAGGCCGAAGCCGGGGATACCAGTGCTGCCAAGATTCTGCTCTCTTACGTTGTCGGCAAGCCATTGGCCGCGCCGCATCCGGATTCCATCGATCGCGACGAATGGGATCACTTCCAAAACGACTCCATGAATCAGAAGGAGCTCGCCCTCGTCATGAATGGCCTACCCACCCATGTGGGCAACGATGTGGCCCGCGTCGCGCTCCCCATTATGACCGACGTCCGCATGCGCGATTTCGCTGCCCAATTGCTCAAGGGCTGCCCCGGGGCAAAGAGAGGCGAGAAACGAGGGGCGAGGGACGAACAGAGTGGTGAAGTGGGAGGAGAGAAATCAGAGCCGTTATCAAACGGAGATATGACTGAAAAACCGGCCGATCCCTCCACCGTTCAAGCTCCATCCGCCACGGTTGGGTTTGATCCCTGGGACATCGACGCAGCCATGGCGGCATCGACAGCGCAACCAGAAGCATGCGAAACGGATGAGATCGAAAACGAGCTGAACGAAGAAAAAGCCGCGCCGATAGCAAACGGTAAGGTGAATGAGAAATGTGATCAACCTTCCGCGCACCATAAAATACGTTCCACGACAGAACAACGATCCCCGATGAACGATTCGCGATCCACGGCTCCGAAGCCGATATCAAACGGCAAATCGAAACAATCCAAACCCTCCGCCCGCCACCCTTCACCCGCCACGCCTGAAGCTGATGGCAAAAAAATGTGTGGCAAAAAGATGAAGAAGAAAGCCAAGGCGTTGTGGCTGCAGCCATTGGCGAAACAGTTGGATGGAGAATGAGATTCGCTTCGAAGCGGCATGTTCGGGAGCTGCTCGGGTGAACATTGCAGCAATTCCTTAAATGTCGCTTGGGCAGTTATTTCAGATCAGCGGGCCGACAAAAGGTTTAAATCGATTCCTTTGAATTGTTTGAATGCTTGATCTGTTGTAACCAGTCGATACCGGCCTGCCAAAGCGAATGCGGCGAGATAAGCGTCCATCCATAGTTTGGGAGAGGCATTCGAACTTCCGGCAAACTTCTTCCACTGGGGTTCTATGCCTGCGCGGTTCCTCTACCCATGAGATTCGTTCATCAGCTATCAATGCTTCGTAAGTAGTCCAAGCGGCTGTGTTGCTGAGGGGTGGAATTCCAAAAGGGAGCAGCACGGCCCGGGTCGTCAGCAGTCGCAATAACGACTGCTGCGTGACACGGCAAAACAGAGCAAGTTCAGGCGGATTTCGGTCTGTGAGCCAAGTGCGCGCGATGTCATGGAATTCGTGTTTGGATAATGCCAATGCCAGCCACATATTGCTATCGACTAGCATCATGTTGCCACCTCACCTCTTGGCCCAAGAGGATATCCGCTACCCGCTCCGGCGTAAGCTCTTCGCCTGGAGACGCGGCGTGCTTGCATTCGATCACAGGTAATCCCGTTTTCTTGTCAACCGTAATCGAGGGTGCTTGGGCAATGGGCTTTTCATTTGCCGCTGCCGCCAACCCTTTGCGCAGCAAGTCAGCCACTAACTCTTTGAGCTTGCGTCCTTCTCGCACAGCGCGGAGCTTCACCTGTTTTACTAAAGCATCAGGGAGGTCGAGTGTTGTTTTCATGCAGCCATTTTGCTGGTTTGCCAGCTTTCTGTCAAAGAAAACATTATCCGCCGTTTTTGAACCCTCTGCCCCCGGTTGGTATAAAAACACCTTGGACTCTGCAGTCGGCCTTGGCGCCGGCATGCCTCTGTCTTTCCCGCGAGGGCTCGCTGGCGCTGATGGGTTTGGAAAAGAACAACCTGGTGGATTCGCCGATCCCGGAAATCGTGGGCGGCAGCGCCGCCATGCGCGATGTTTATCGGTTGACGCGGGTGGTGGCTCCCACGCGGGCCAGCGTGCTCATCATCGGCGAAACCGGCAGCGGCAAGGAGCTGGTCGCCCGTGCCCTGCATCGCCTCAGTCCGAGAGCCGACGGGCCATACATCCGCGTCAATTGCGGCGCCTTGAGCGAAAGCCTGCTGGAAAGCGAGCTGTTCGGGCATGTCAAAGGCGCCTTCACCGGGGCGATCGACAACAAGACAGGCCGATTCGAGGCGGCCCACGGCGGCACCATTTTTCTGGACGAAATCCCCAGCATGTCGCCCAAGCTGCAGGTGAAACTGTTGCGCGTGCTGCAGGAACGCGAGTTCGAGCGCGTGGGGGAGAGTCGCACCATTCGCGTGGATACGCGGGTTATCGCCGCCACCAACTTGGGGCTGGAAGAGGAGGTTGAGGCAGGCAGGTTTCGCGACGATCTCTATTACCGCCTGAACGTGGTGCCGATTCGGTTGCCGCCGCTGCGCGATCGGCGCGACGATATCCCCGCTTTGGCCCGCTTTTTCTTGGATCGCTATAGCGAGGAAAATCGCCGCGATCCGCCCGACTTGACTCCCGAGGTGTTGCGCGTGCTCGAGGAGCACGATTGGCCGGGCAACGTGCGCGAGTTGGAAAACTATATCGAACGCTTGGTCGTCCTCTCCAATCACGGCCCCCTGAACTTGGAAATGGCGACTCCGCCCGGGCGCGGCGGCCGGCGCTTGCGGCCCAGCGGCAGCAGGGGGATGGATTTGGCGAGCCTCATTCAACAATTGGTGCGCGTGGGCATCCAGTTTTTGCCGAGCGAAGACGGCAAACTGTTCGATCGCCTGGTGGGTGGCGTGGAGCGCGAGCTGATCGAGCAGGTGATGCAGCTCTGCGACAACGTGCAAGTGAAGGCGGCCAGCCGGCTCGGCATCAACCGCAATACGCTGCACAAGAAGATCAGCGAATTTGGCCAGGACGGAGCCGCGCCGAATCCGGCGGGGGGGTAGTGGTGGCAACGGTGGTTCCTTTTGGGACGGACGCGTGCAGGCGAGAAAAACTGCGGCGATGACGTACAGTTGTCACAGACTGAGCCGACGAGCAAGATTCAAAGTTTTGCTTTTTCTTCGAGCTATCAAATGATTTCCTGAAAAACCGGATAATAATGGGAATTTTGCACCCCGAATGGGGTGATATTGCAAAGCCCAGGGCGCTAGCCCTGGGTTCTCAGCAGCAAGAGAATTTACCCTGAAAGGGTTAGATAGACCGAAGCCACGCTGGCTATACAACCCCTTTGGGGTAGGTAAAGATACTGTCTCATACCCAGGGTTGCGCTTCGCTTACCCTGGGCTCTGCTATTTATCCCCTTCGGGGAAAGGAAGGAAAATAGCTCAACTTCAAAACTTGCTGGTCGGGCTCAAATGCGAATCAAAACTATGCTCCCCAATATCTGACATGTTCTTCGAAAAAATCACCGTTGTTTGTTTTGCCGCCAGCTATGCTCTGGCGTTGATGCTGGAAATGGCGCAGCTCGTGTCGCCGGCGCCGGGCCTTGCGCTGGCTGGCCCTGGCCGCGTGCGGTGCAGGATTATTTGCGCATTCGGTCTTCTTGGTCGTCCACAAATTGCCGCTGGCGTCGGAATCCGGCAGTTTATTCATGTTGGCGTGGGTTCTTGCCGTCTTTTCCTTTCTCGGGTCGTTGCACCATCGCCGGTTGGCCTGGGCCTTGTTCGTGTTGCCCGTCGCCTTGGTGCTCATTTTTCTCGGATCCACATTCGCCCAGCCTGGCGGTGAATCGCCACCTTCCTGGAGCCTGGCGTCGCTCGACGGCGATTCTTTCTGGCGCGAAATGCACGTGGGCTTTTTCGTGCTTGCCTCGGTGGGCATCTGCGTCGCCTTTATCGCAAGCTGCATGTACTTGGTTCAAGCCCGGCGCTTGAAAAGCAAGGAGCTGCCCACGGCCGGCATGCGCCTGTTGAGCCAGGAAAGGCTCGAAGTCATGCATCAGCGGGCCATTGGCATGGCGTTTCCTTTTTTGACCGTGGGCCTGCTGTTCAGCTTGATCCGCATGCTCCGCAACGATGAGGATTCGCTCTCCTGGAGCGATCCGCGCATTATCAGCACGCTGATTCTTTGGGTCGTTTTCGCAGTGCTGGTTTACATGCGGCTGGGCCGGCAGTTGCGTGGCCGCCGGGCGGCTTGGCTGACGTTGCTCACGTTCGCCTTGCTGATGCTCAGCCTGGCCACCTCGCACCATGGGCCTGTGGGGGGCTCGCGATGAAGCTCCTGGTTGTGGGCTGCAGCTTCCGCACGGCCCCGCTGGACATTCGCGAACGGCTCGTGTTCGGCCAGGGGCAGCTTGGCGAAGCGCTCGATGCCTGGGTGGCGCGGGGACTGGAAGTCGCGATTCTCAGCACCTGCAATCGCGTGGAAATCTATCTGGCCAGCCCGGTGGAAACGACGCCCTTGAATGGCGCCGACGTTGCCGCCTTTCTGGCGGAGTTTCACCGCCTGCCGATCGATAAAGTCAAGGCTCACCTCTACCAGCACGATTTGCAAGGCGCCATTCGCCATCTTTTTCGGGTAGTTTCCGGTCTCGATAGCCTGGTGCTGGGCGAAGGGCAAATAGCAGGGCAAGTGAAACAGGCGATCGAGCTGGCGGAGGAGCGCGGCTCGTTGGGGCCTGCCCTGCATGCGCTATTCCAGCATGGCCAGCAGACGGCCAAGCGGGTTCGTTCGGAAACCGGCATAGGCCGCGGCCACGTTTCGGTCTCGAGTGTCGCCATCGACTACGTGCGCGAAGTGTTCGATCATTTCGACGACAAAACCGTGTTGGTCATCGGCGCCGGAAAGATGGCCGAGTTGACGCTCAAGCAGTTGGCTCATTTGCGGCCTCAGGCGATTCTGGTCGCCAATCGCAGCCCGGAGCGGGCCGTGGAGGTGGCGGCGAAGTGCCAGGGCGCCGCCATCGCCTGGGAACAGCTCGACAAGGCACTCGTCGATGCGGACATCGTCCTGAGCACGACGGGCCTTCCGGAACCGATCGTTTCGCTGGCCCGCTATCGAGCCATCGCCCCGAAGCGCAATGGCCGGCCCGTGGTGATTCTGGATATCGCCGTGCCGCGCGATTTCGATCCGCAGATTCACGACGGCGATTTGACCTGCTTGTTCAACATCGACGATCTCGAGAGGGTCCGGCGCCGCGCTCTTGAAAAGAGGCAACGCCATGCGCCCGCAGGCGAGGCTATCGTCGAGGAAGAGGTCCGCCGGTTCTGGAAGGATTGGTCGCGGCGCCGCAACGCGCCGGTCATTGCTCAGCTCACTCTCGATCTCGAACGGAAGCGTGAGGTAATCGTCCGCCAGCTCATGCAACGCCTGAATGGCAGGCTTTCTGTGGAAGATCGCAACTACATTGAAGGCGCTTTCCGCCTTTTGCAAAATCAGTTCTTGCACGGGCCGCTCTCCGCTTTGGCCGAGAACGCGCACGAGCAAGCGGGGGCCGGGCTGCTGGAGGCCCTTCGTAAACTGTTCCGGCTCGAGAGCTAGTCTCGCCTGCCGGAGAAACATGAAGAGGCCGGCGCACGTTAAGCACTGTACGTCGGAAGCGCTGCATTTCTTCGGCCGGCAAGAGGAGTTGACGCTTCTCGATGAAGCCTTGGCCGGTGGCAGCTGCAGCGTCGTGGCTCTGATCGGCCCCGGCGGGCAGGGGAAGACGGCCATCGTGCAGCATTGGCTCGACCGGCTGCCCAGCGCCGTGGCCGGGCTTTTTTTCTGGAGCTTCTATCGCGGCAAAGAGCCGGATCTGTGTTTGCGCGAACTGTATGCGTATGCCACCTCGCGTTCTTCTGCCGGCGTTTCCGCCAGTTACTGTGTGGACACGGTACTGCCCATCTTGCGCCAGGAACGCTGGGTGTTGGTTTTCGATGGACTCGAAGTCGTCCAGCACGAAAAAGGCAATTGGTTCGGCCGAATTCAACATCCGGAGCTGGCCCGGTTTCTCGAAGAGCTGGCGGGAGAAACGCTGCCCGGGGTCGTGGTCATCACGAGTCGATTCGCCTGCGCCGACTTGAGTCATCGCAAGCATTTTCGAGCTCTGTGGCCCGGAGGGCTCGATAACGCCAGCAGCCGGCATTTGCTCGAAAGCTTGGGGGTGCACGGCGCCCAGGCGGATATCGACGCGGCCATCGCAGCTTGCCTGGCGCACCCCAAGGCGGTCGAGCTGCTGGGCGTTTACCTGAGCCGTTATCGCGGCGGCGCGGCTGCCGCCTGGACGGAATTGCCGGAAATCGGCGCGGTTGCCGGGGCCAGCCCGGAGGAAAGGGGCGTGCTGCGGGTGGTCTCGGCGTTGGACGCGGTGCTCGAGCAGCATGCGAAGGATATTCTCGCTCTGGCCACGGCCTTTCGCGATCCGCCGACGGAAGCATGCCTGCGGGAATATTTGCTGAGCGAATCGGTGCAGACGCTAATCGCCACCACCTGGCGGCGGACTTATCCGCCCTTCGCTCAACAAGGGACCGCTTGGATAGGCCAACAGATCCAGCAGTTGGTGGATCACCGGCTGCTGGAGCGGGTAGGCGCGGGCACGCTGGGCGCCGCCGCGGCGCGTTTGGACGCTCATCCGCTGGTGCGCCGGGCCTTCGACCATTCTGCCGGAGAATCGGGCCGCAGCTCCCAAGCTTTGGCGCGGGCCGGTTTTTTGAGCGGACGGCCCGATCGCCGCGCAGCTGCCGACCTGGTGCAAGCGGGGCCTGAAATCGAGTTGTTCCATGCCTATTGCGATGCCGGCTTGTGGCTCGAAGCCGACAGCGCTTTCGCGTCGCTGCAAAACCCGAAATTCCGCTTCCTGGCCCCGGGCTTGGAGCGGGATCTTTTAGGTCGCTTTTTTCCCGAAGGCGATTTCAGGCGGCCGCCCTTGTGGCCCGGGTTTGCCCGGTATCGTAGTCTGGCCATCAGCTTCGAAATGCTGGGAGATTACCGTGCGGCTTTGGAATGCTACCGCGGCGCCGACGTGCCCTTGCGTGGCGATGCACTCTTGGCGGTGGGAGATTTGGCCACGTTGCTGAGCGTGCGCCAAGCAGCGGCGCCCTGGTCGAACTTATGGCAAGCTTACCGCATCCATGCCCTCACTCTGGCCGGGCGCGCGGAGGAGGCATTGGCCGCCAGCAGCGCATTTGTGCCCGTGGATGTTTACGAATGGCTGCATGTTTTCGAAGCCTGGCTGCGCGCCGGCGCCCTGGCTAGATTCGATCTTTCCGGGGTTTTGCGACAATATCTCGAACGTGCAGAACACGACTGGAGCCGATTGGCGTGGCAACGGATGCAAATCGACTACTCTCGTAAGACTCGGAAAGAGCAAGTCGAAATCGAAAAGCCGCTGCGCCGCATTTTGGCAGCCTACGATGCGGCGGGTTTGCCCTGGGAGCGGTGCCTGACGCGCCTCAGCTTGGCCCGCTGGTTGGCGGACCAAAGACGCTTCGAAGAAGCGAATGAAGTTTGCAACGGGATAGAAAACCTGGCTAATCAGTTTGGCTTTGTTATCTTGTTGCGCGACGCGCATGCACTGAAAGGCGACGTCGCACTCGCACAAGGGCTTACGGCTCTTGGTCTCGAATCTCGCGATCGAGCTCAGCTCATAGCCGATTCGATCGGCTGCTTTGGGCCCCCCGGCCTTGAGCAGGCTCGTGGATGCTCTTGCGATCCATTCAGACGTGCGTTCATTTGAGATCGACATCGACTTGTGCGTGAAGAGAACGGCTCCCCCATGCAAGCCTTGCGGGTATTTTTGCTGTTGCCCGATGGCGACGTTTACCAAAACGTGAACGCCGTGCTCCAGGAGCCGGAGTTCGAATGCGTTTGGTGCCGTTGTGCCGCCGACGCGCTCATTGTCTTGGGCCATCGCAGATTCGATCTCGTCATCAGCCAGGCCCAGTTGCCGGATATGTCCGGCATGGAGCTGGTGGCAACCTTGGATGCCGAAGGAATCGACCTGCCAGCCGTATTGCTGATGGGCCCCGAAGACACACGCTTGCCTCCAGTTGCCGGCGGGCAGGTCCGCGATATCGTGCCGTTAAGCGAGGATTTTGCAGCCCATCTACCCGACCGGGTGCGCAACGCGGTAGCCAAGCACCAACTGGAACAAGCCAACCGCATCTATATCGCGGCCTTGGAGTCGGCCCGCGACGGCATCGCGATCGCCGATTTGCAGGGCGTCGTCTTGCACGTCAATCGGTGCTCGAGAACCTTACTGGCTTCAGTCGCGACGAACTGGTTGGCCGTCCGTCGCAAATCCTCTGCACCGGCGAACAAACCTCGGAGTTGTGCGCGAGCATTTGGATGGCCGTCATGCAGTGCGCCAGCTGGCAGGGCGAGCTGACGGATCGTCGTAAGGATGGGTCGGGTATCGAGGTTTCCCTGACTGTTTCCCCCATCCTCGACAGCCGCGGCCGATTGACCCACTGTGTGGCCATCGAGCGCGACATCAGTGCGCACCGGGTGATCGAAAGGCGGCTTCTGCAAGCTCAAAAGATTCAAAGTTTGGGAACCTTGGCGGGTGGCGTGGCCCACGAATTCAACAACTTGCTTACCGGCATCATGGGTTACGCTGGACTGGCGTTGACACGCACAGACGATGCGCAGACACGAAAAGAGTTTCTGAAAGAGATCGTGGCTCTGGCCGAACGGCGCGGCGAGCTTGACTAAGCAGATGCTCGCTTACGCCCGCAAATCGCCCATGAACCGAAGGCCGGTGTCGGTCGCCTACCTGGTCAACCATACCATGGAGTTCGTGGGCAGCACGCTTCATCAAGCAGTCGTCGTCGAGGGTGTCGAAGATGCTTCAGGTCTTTACATCGAAGCGGATGCCAGCCAGATCGAGCAAGTATTGGTGAACCTGATTCTGAATGCGCGCGATGCCACCGGCGGAGAAGGCTCCGTCACCGTGGCTGTGCGCGCTGCCGCCTTAGTCGCGAGCAAGGTCGGCTTTCCGGATAGCGTCGCGCCCGGCGAGTATGTGCATCTGGAAATTCGCGATCGCGGGCGGGGCATGTCGGCGGAAGTCCTGAGCCGGGCAGCCGATCCCTTTTTCACTACCAAGCCCGTCGGCCAAGGGACCGGCATGGGACTGAGCGTCGCCCTGGGAATCGTCCGCAACCACCACGGCTTCCTGACGATCGATTCCGAAGAAGGGGCCGGCGCCACCGTTGGCGTCTTTCTCCCGCGCTTGCTGGAGGCGCGGCACGGAGCCCGCAGCGGCAGATGCTTCGATCGAGCCCGAGCCGGTCAGCCCCGCTCACATTTTGGTGCACGACGACGAATCGGCCGTGCTCGATGTGGTGCGTCGCTATCTCGAGGATGCGGGCCATCATGTGCTTTGTGCACGCGACGAGGCCGAGCTCTCTGGCCTTGGCCCGCAGCAGCGGCGCCATCGACCTGGCCATTCTCGATGAGCTGCCCTCGGCGTCGAGCGACGGCAAACTGGTCGAACGGCTGCTCGAACTTCGACCGCGCTACCGATCCTTTTCTGCCCGGGCCTGCCGCTCGAAACTCCTGAGATAGTGCAGGTGGACAAACGACGGGTCTTGCGAAAGCCGTTTCGCATGAATGAGCTCGGGTTCGCCGTGCAAGAACTTCTGGCCGGTGCAACTTAGCGGGGCCAATTGCAGGCAAATAGAGATGCGCGGGAGCTCGACTCCCGCAACGCAAGCGAGTTTGCCGATCCGACAAGACTGATAGACGTGAACGCGAAAATCGGGACAGCAGCTTACCAGGCAATAAGCATCGGTCGGCGAAAAGGCAAACTCGGCAATAAGCCATTCCATCAAATGGAAGGTGGCATTTTCGACGGCCGTTTCCAGAGGACGATAGGCCGACAAGGCGATGATCGAATTCGGCTTCTCGATGCGCATCCAAGGGGGCGCAGCACCTTTGCGGACTTCGCAGCGCAAGCGAACCGTTGCCTGCGTCTCGGCGGCGGTGCCGGTGAATTCGGTATCGCCCTGACTGGCGTGGACGTCTCCCAGGTAGAAGAGGCCGCCGGGATGGAAGACGGGCAGGACGATCCGGTTTCCGGGGGCAACGTCGCGGACGTCGACGTTCCCGCCCCAGGGGCCCTGGCCATCGGCGCTGGTGGTGATTTCCCGATCGGGCGCAGTGCCGATGGTGCCGATGAAGGGCTGCAGAGGCCAGCGAATGTGCTCGTTGAACTGAAGGAAACCGTCGCGCATCGTGCCGCTCGGCCCCGGATGGTGTGGGAAAATACGCGTCGTGTAATCCGCCGACAGCTCCGGCCAGCGGCTGGATTCGCCCAAGGGGCCGCGTTTGGGACCGATGGCAATCCAGGAATAGTCGCGAACCAGGATGTCTTCAACGACCAGCACGAAGCCATCGCCGCGCTCCGCCCCCACGACAAAAATCGGGCCGGCGATGGGATTCACCAAGGGAGGATGCCGATCGAAGCCCGGACGCAAAGCCGGCAGCGCCTTATCTGCAGGCGTCTTGAAGTAGCCGGAGCTGGCGTCGAATGTTTCGACCTCGACCGATTCGCCCGGTTGGATGCGGAGCAAGGGCTCGTCGCGCCAATCGAAAGCGAACTTGAGTGCCAGATCGCGGGGAATGCGTTGCATGATTTTTCCTTCAGGCTCGAACGGCGAGCCGGGAACGTTAAGTTAGTGACCGGAGAACATAATCGCTCGCTAAGTCAAGTACTCCGGTCACTGACGTTCCCGGCTCGCCTGTGAATTCGCTGGCGTTTCTACTTTCTACTGTATTCTGAAGGCAGGCTAGTTGTTCCCATGCTGGTTCTTATGAACCCCAAAGGGTAAACTCTGTCAGGTTGTAAGGCGATCGGCATGAATGGGCTTTCCCAAAGTAGGCCTCACGCTCCGCGTGAGGCGTTCCTCACGCGGAGCGTGAGGACTACTTTTTTCTGCCGCTCGCCTAAAGGCTTACTCGATCGGTTTCTCCGCACCAGGGTCAGCTTCGCCATGAAGAAGTTCTTGTATATTTGCATCCTCCTGTTGGTTTCTGTTGGAGGAACGGCAGGTTGTTTTTCTCCTAAGAATCGCGTGGTTCTTTATTGCGCTCAGGATGAAGAATTTGCAGCTTCCATCCTAGGCGAGTTCAAGAAAACGACGCATTTGACGGTCGATGTGAAGTACGACACCGAGGCAACCAAATCGGTCAGTCTGATATCGGAATTGCTGGCTCATAAGAGCAAGCCCCGCTGCGACGTGCACTGGAACAACGAAATTCTCGGGACCATCCGCCTGGAGCGGGCCGGGTTGCTGGAGCCCTATGTGAGCCCCTCGGCGGCCACCTATCCAAACGACACGCATCCAGCCAGCCATGCCTATCAAGCTTTCGCGGCTCGAGCGCGAATCATCGTCGTCAATACCACGCTCGTTCCCGAATCCGAGCGGCCCAAGAGTTTGCTCGATTTGGCCACGCCCAAGTGGAAAGGGAAAGTGGCCCTGGCGAAGCCGCAGTTTGGCACCTCCGCCACTCAGGCGGTCTGCCTGTTCGAAGTGCTCGGCAAGGATAAGGCCAAAGATTACTACCGGGCTCTTCGTGCGAATGAGGTTCAGCTCGTGGCCGGGAACAAGCAAGTGGCGGAGGGCGTGGCATCGGGACTGTTCGTGGCGGGGGTCACCGATACCGACGACGCCATGGAGGAGATCAAAGATAATAAGCCCATTGCCATCATCTTTCCCGATCGCGACAGCCCGGCGACCAGCCGGATGGGAACGCTTTTCATCCCTAACACGGTCGCGCTCATCAAGGGCTCGCCGAATCAGGCCGGCGGCAAGAAGCTCATCGATTTCCTTCTGAGCACAGACATTGAGGCTCTCTTGGCGACCGGCAACAGCCACCAGATTCCGCTCAATCCCGCGGTTCACGTCAAGCTGCCGCCGCAGATTCTGACGCCGAGCGAAGCGAAACCGATGCAGGTCGATTGGGAAAAGGCCGTCGATCTTTGGGACGAAGTGCAGGAGTTTCTGCGCACGGAATTTGCCAGGCCGCAGTGAGGATTCACCGATGAAGGATCAGGTACGCATCGGCAACGGCTGCGGCTTCTGGGGCGACAATCTCGATGCGCCTATCTACCTGGCGGAACGCGGCCAACTCGATTACCTGACGCTGGAGTATCTCGCCGAACTCACCATGTCCATTCTCGCGCTGCAAAAGCAGCGCGACCCTTCCGGCGGCTATGCCGGCGACTTCTTGGATGTGCTCGCCCGGCTTGCTCCAATCCTGGCGACCCAGCCTCAGCCTGAAGATCATCACCAACGCCGGTGGCATGAACGCGTTTGGCTGTGCCGCCAAAGCTTGCCTGATTCTCGAAAAGGCCGGACTCAAGGGCGTTCGCGTGGCCGCAGTCGTCGGCGACGATCTTTATCCGAAGCTAGGCGATCTCCGCAGCCAGGGTGAAACGTTTAAAAATATGGATACCAAAGACGACTTCAACACGGTGCGCGATCGGCTGGTTTCCGCGAACGCCTACCTGGGAGCGCGGCCCATCTGCCAGGCTCTTGACGAGGGAGCAAGCATCGTGATTACGGGCCGCGTCGCGGATGCGTCCTTGACTCTGGCCCCCGCGGCGTTCGAGTTTGGCTGGAACTGGGACGATTGGCACCGACTGGCCGGCGCCACGATTGCCGGCCACTTGATTGAATGTGGCGCCCAAGCGACGGGCGGCCTGTGGTGCAACTTTCAAGAAACCGATCTTGCCGAGGTAGGCTACCCGATCGTGACCGTGGATCGCCAAGGTTCTTTCCGTTTGACCAAGACGCCCGATTCGGGCGGAGCCGTCAATCGCGAAACCGTTTTGGAGCAGCTCTTTTACGAGATTGGCGATCCCGCCGCTTACCTGACGCCGGACGTGGTGGCGGATTTTTCTCAGTTGGAAATAAGGGAAACCGGCAAAGACGAAGTGAGCGTATCGGG
This sequence comes from uncultured Gemmataceae bacterium, assembly GCA_963748025.1. Lineage (GTDB taxonomy): Bacteria > Planctomycetota > Planctomycetia > Gemmatales > Gemmataceae > CAVVHZ01. The sequence goes on along the minus strand of CAVVHZ010000030.1, from coordinate 67,409 downwards.
GGCGCGCGGCAAGCCCGCTACGCCGACCTATAAGGCCTCGATGGCGTACCGCGACGGCTTCATGGCGACCGGGTCACTTACGCTCGTCGGTCCCGGGCCCTCGGCAAGGCCAAAGCCTGCAGCGAGATGATCGGCAGGCGGCTTGAGAGGGCAGGGGCTTTCCCTGAGCATTTCCTCGTCGAATATCTTGGCGCAGGCGATGCAGTGCCGGGTTGTCTCCCCACATGCGAACCGCCCGAGGTGGTTTGGCGCGTCAGTGGCCGCGATCGACAGCGTGCTGTCATTGAGCGCTTCACCAAGGAATTCGCGCCGTTGGTGACTTCCGGTCCGCCCGGCGTGACTGGCTACGCCACCGGCAGGCCGCCAGTGCGTGAGGTGTTCGCTTTTTGGCCGGCTCTGGTTCGGAAAGAATTAGTTTCGGCCGGCGTTCACATGATGGAAAGTTGATTGCCCCATGACTTCACCAACGATGCGACTGGCAGAGGTTGCTCACGGACGCAGCGGCGACAAAGGCAACCACGCCAACGTGGCCATCCTGGCCTACAAACAGGCTGGCTACCGTTGGCTCGACAGCGAACTCAATGTCGAACGCGTGGCGGATTACTTTAAGGAACTGGGTGTCACCAAGGTGGTGCGCTATCGTGCGGAGAAGCTCTTGGCGTTCAACTTCATCCTGGAAAACGTCTTGGGCGGCGGCGCCAGTCGCTCGCTGCGCACGGACACGCAAGGAAAAGCTCTGGCCCTGGCACTCCTGGAAATGCAGTTGCCGCGGCCTGACGGTTGGGCCGCCATGTTGCGACCCGGAAAGGAATAGGGAAGCATGAGCGATGGGGATCTCGTTCTCTATGAGCTGCGCGGGCCAGTGGCCCTGTTGACGTTGCACCGTCCGGAGCGACGCAACGCCTTGAGTCAGCCTTTGATCAAAGCGGCTGGGGATGCGGTTCGAGCGGGCACGAGCTGACCTGCAAGTTCGCTGCGTGATTCTGACGGGCAGCGGAACTACTTTCTGCGCCGGCATGGATCTGACAGAGCTTCAGGAATCCGTCGCGCCGTCGTCGGCTCAGGATGAAGGCAGCGTGGTCTGGCAAGATGCCTTGCGCCTGGCGCAGTTGTTCGACCTGATCTATGCCTTTCCGAAGCCTACTATTGCTGCGGTTAATGGCCCCGCTGTCGCCGGCGGCGCCGGCCTGACCACCGTTTGCGACCTGGCGGTGGCTTCGCCCGGCGCAAGTTCGGCTATCCGGAAGTGCGTCGCGGTTTGGTCGCCGCCATGGTTATGCCCCATCTGCTGCGCCACGTTGGCGAGCGCATGGCTCGCTACCTGTTTTTGACCGGCGAGATGATCGATGCCTCGGCGGCTTTGCAAGCTGGATTGATCAACGCTGTGGCGCCGCAGGAGGAGTTGGTCGCCACTGCGTTGCGCTGGGCGGAAGCAGTTGCGGCCGGCGGTCCCTTGGCGATCGAAAAGACGAAAGAATTGCTGCAGGCATTTTCTCATCAATCGCTGTCCGTCGAACAGGCCGCGCAGGCCAGCGCCGCTCCGCGGCTTACGGAAGAATGCCGCGAGGGCCTGGCTGCCTTCTTCGAGAAACGGCAGCCGCCGTGGGTCGAGAAGCGAGAATCGTGAGTCGGGAATCGTTGATCGGGAAGCGTTGGGGCGTGACAGGAGGGTTTGGTGTTCAAATGAGGCGGCGCAAGAGGGCCGGTGAACGCTCGTCGCTGACTCGCGGCTAACCGTTCGCCCCCTACTGACTCCTGACCCCTGATTCCTGACTCCTGACTCCTGACTCCTGACCCCTGATTCCTGACTCCTGATTCCTAATCCCTGACTGAAACGCTGCCATCCGCCCGAAACAGGACGCTACCGGCATTCCATGACAGTTTGGGGATTGGCTGTTGCTGGCAAGCGGCGAGAATGACGCCGAGAAGGTTCTGTTGACATAGCGCTCGCAGGCCCAAGTAGCTTGTGGTGATGCGCGGGTTGATCTCGATAACGCGGTCGTCGCGGCCATCTTCGTCAGAGCCGAGCACCAGGTCGACGCCCACATAGCCGCGCAATCCATGGATGGCAGACATGGCCCGCTTGGCCAAGTTCTGAGCACGGGTCGTCAGGTGCTCAGTCAGAGGCAACTCGCCTCCTCGATAATGAAAGCGGCCATCATCGGAGAGATGTTGCGCGGCTGCGGGCAACGCAAGCACCCCTTTCTCATGAACAATGCACGCAACGCTCGCTGCCTGACCAGCCGCAAATGGTTGAACGACCCATTGATCGTCGGGCCTCTCGGCGCAGACGGTGGATAGCGCTCGCGGCCAGGAAGCTAGATCGTGGATCAGCACGGTGGCGAGGGAACCTGCGCCGTCACGAGGCTTCAAGACTAGCGGAAATGCCAAAGTGGGCGGTGAGATTGGGAGATGATCGGCATGAACCAAAACGGACGGCGGCGTGGGAATTCCCTGAGCTTCCCAAAGTTGTCCGCATGCCCATTTGTCTGCGGTGATGGCTATGGCTTGGGACGAACATCCTACAAGAAATGTCTCCGACTTTTCGACGACTGCAGCCAAAGTCTCCAGAATGCCGTCGAATTCCGGGGCAATGATCAAAACGGCATCGACCTGATTAAGCACTTCGGAGAAACATTTCAGCCAGCCTTTGTCGAGATCCACCTGGTGAACGATTCCCGGCAAATCTGCGATGCCGAACGGTCCGATGAGCGTATGGGGTTCGATCCCTGGCAGCCTGCGACAGTCCTCGATCAAGCCCGCAAGCATCGCCCCTCCCTCGGTGGCGAGGGAGGCGGGCAGATCAAGTCCGGAACCTGCTAAGGCAGTCAGGTGCTCATAGAGCAGGAGACGCATCGAGCCTGACCAACTCAGGGTAGTTTCATGCTGTTGCCCGGCAAGAAGCCAGCCGAGGGCGGATTGCTCGGACTTAGCAGTCCGGAGTAGCCCGAGCTCGTCGCCGGCGGCACCGCCGAAACAGGCGGCAACGTCGTGCCGGACGTATTGGCCGGTAAGGGCAGGGCAGTGGAGGTCGAACTGTACGGGCTCAGGTTGAGGCCTTTGATATCGTTGGTGACCGGGGCGTTGAGGTCAGGAATGGGTTTGTCATCCAAGACTGCCGAAATGGGCGCCGGATCCTTGCCGAGATTCGGAAGGCCCGTGGTCGGGAGCGTTTCTACGCCGATCTCGTGCTGACGAAGAACCATAGCATGGCTTCGTTCTTTTTCGTGTTCCACGGCCCGCACCTGAGCGGCAGGCGGCAAGGGCCTTCGCCGATATTCACATTGTCGTACCGCAACATGGTGCCTTTGTCGAACTCGAAGGCAGCCAAGGTGTTATTGTATTGCACGATGAAATCGTATTCGCCGCGTAGAGCGTCGGCCCACACACTTTGAGCTTCCAGCAAGAAGTCGAGCGTGCCGCGACCGGCCAAGTATTCTTTGGTTCGCGCTTCCAATTCGAGAGCAGCGGCTTGACGCAGCGAACGTTGGCAGCCGATTTGGGCGTAAGTTTCTTGAAGCCTGCGGTAGTGGAATTCAAGGGCTCGCTGGCAACGCAATTCTTGCTCTTCCACTACATTATACGACCGTGCCAAGTTGAGCCGGGCCACGCGTTCCTGGGCGTGAGCATCGCGGAAACCGATGGGCATGGTAAAGCGCAACCCGAGGCTCCACGACTGGAAATCGTTGTTCGCCAAATTGCGGAAGGCATTGGCATCGCCGCCGTCCAGCCGCGAGCCGATGCCGGCCAAACCGTAGGTCGAGGTGAAGCGCAGGTCGGGCAGCAAGAGGTTCTTGGCGTTGATCAAATCGAACTGCCTCAGTTTCAAATCATTCCGAGCAAGCAGCAGTTCGGGCCGAAGCGACATGGCTTCATTGACCGCGGTCGTCCAATCCGGCTGATAAGGCGTCAGCGTGGGCGGATCGACGGGAATCAAACGGGTGCCGTCTTCCGCAGGCAGATTCAAAAGACCGCGTAATTGTCGTTCTGCCTCGAGCACGGCGCCCAAGGCGCCGAGGCGTTGGGAACGGAACGATTCATATTGTCTGGTGCTCTGAGCCAGATCCTGGGTCGCAACTTTGCCCGCTTCATCGCGCAGGCGATTGATCTTGTACGCTTCATAAGCCTGGCGGAGGCCCTGCTCGCGGCTATAGAGGGCCCAGTACGCGTCGTAAAGATTCCAGTAGGCCGTTTCGATGTTCAACAACATCACCGCTACGGTACGCTCGAAATCGATGCGCGTCTGGTCGTATTTGACGCGTGAGATCAGTACGCCTTCCGCCCGCACGGTGCTGGCAAAGGGCGTCAGAATGCTATTCGGATGAGCCTGGCGCAACTGATTGATTTCGACGCCGAAGCCCTGCAACAGGGGCTGTTCGAAGGCGAATTGCAGGCTGGGCTGATAGGCCGGGTTGATTAGCGTGAAGCCGCCCGGCGGATTGGTCAAAGTCTGGTATTGGGTGCTAAAGGTGATGCCGGCCACGCCACCTGTCGGCAACGGCTTCAAAATCGAATTGCTGAAGGAGGCCAATTCACCGTTGTTGAATTGGTTCAAACCTTGCAAAGGCTGGTCGGTCACATTCCAGTTCAGGCTGCTGGTATAGAGAGCATCGAATTTCGACAGGGCCGACTCGATGTCGCTGCCGGCGATCGCCGGGTCGAGACGAAGTACGCGGATATTGTCAGAGGTACCGACGTCGCGTCCCTGATAGGTGACCAGATTGTCGCTCACCACGCCTGGTGAATTTACCGCTTGACTGCCGATGTTGCCGTTTTCGAGGCCCATGGCGAGGGCTTCAGCCAGGGTCAGCGGCCTGGGCTTGCGGTCGGGGTCATTGATCGTCGAAGGGGCCGGCAAATGGCCGGCTACTCTGGCGCCCGCCGGATTAGGGTCCGTTTCGAGGTTGGGGACGCTCATCGAGCGGTAGTGGCCGAGGTCAGCCTCAAACGTCAGACACGGTTGTTTGCAACCGTTTGCGGCCGCCGCCATGAGCGCTAGTCCGGCAATTACAAGCTTCCAGCGCATAGTGTCGTCCCCGAAGATCAAACCAGTTCCCCGCCGCTGAACTCCCCACCGCTTGGAGGGCGAGTCCCTCCAACTCGGGAATCCATGCGGATGAGCAAGCGCGGAATCGGAAATGTTAGAATCTGTATCGGCTGTTCCCAGCATGCCGATGAGCGAAACTTTGACGCCTGTACCGCCTGTATCGATTGAAGAGAGTCAGTTTCGAGAGATGGGGTAAAGGCGGTGGACAAGGCAAATGATCGGCAGGAGTGCGCAACTTGAATGAATGAGATTGATTAACGCTTGCGCCGGCCAGCGCTTCAGCCTGGAGAAGTGCTTTCCGGCTGTTTTTGCCAGCGCGGAGAAATGCCGACATAAGGGAGTCCCAGCATGCGCTTGATTCCCGCCCATTCCCCCAAGTCGTTGCCTTCTGCCAAATGGCCGATCCATTGTAGTAGATAGCCGAAAACGAAGCCGCCCACGCCCCAATACCATGGCGCCGGCGTCATCAAGAGAAACACGCCAAGGAAGGCCAGCGGAATGCCGAACATGTGGATCCAGAAATTGAACGCCAATTGATGGCGCTCCAGCCAGTTGCCCTTGGCTCGCTTCACGAAGCGACGGAGTGGACCGCGAGATGTCGGTGGCGAAGCAGAAGTCATGGCGTGATCCCAAATTGGAGGCGGCAACGAATCGATTGCCTACATTTGCTCAATGGTGCCAATTCCCAGGAGCTCCAAGCATAACTTGATCGTGCGAGCGGCCAGGCTGCTCAGGAGGAGCCGGCTGCGTCGCGCTTCGGGGCTTGGGGCCTTGAGGACAGGACAGTTCTGGAAGAAGCCGCTGTAAGACTTGGCCAGGTCCCATAAATAGTTGGTAACGATGTTGGGCTTAAAGTCAGCCGCTGCGGCCAAAAGAACATCGGGCAGCCGTAACATTTCCAGGGCCAGCCGACGCTCGCTCGGCTCGTCCAACAGCGGCAGGGGCGGGTTGACGGCGAAGTCGTCGGGGTTCTCGCCGCCCTTGCGGAAGATGCTGCGAACCCGGGCATAGGCGTATTGCATGTAGGTTGCGGTGTTGCCGTCCATGGCCAGCATTTTGTCCCAGCTGAAGATGTAATCCGTAGTCCGGTTCTGAGAAAGGTCCGCATATTTTACGGCGCCGATCCCCACTACATTGGCAATCAGGTCTTGGTCGGCGGCACTCAGCTCGGGCAATTCTTCGGCGCGCTCGAGGCGCTCCTTTCGGGAACTTGCATAACTGGCACGAGCACGCTCGACGGCTTCGTTCAGAAGCTGTTCGAGCTCGACCGCGCCGCCTTCGCGAGTCTTGATTGGCCGGCGGTCGGCCCAGCACCGAACCGAACGACACATGCTCGAGCGCAACCTTGTCGAAGCCCGCGCGCGGGCAGCAGCGAACAGGTTCTTGAAATGCAAGGCCTGACGGGCGTCGACGACATAGAGAATGGCATTCGGCCGCCACTGTTGGATCCGATACTGCACGGTTGCCAGGTCGGTGGTGGTGTAGGTGAAGGCGCCATTCTTGCGAACGAAAGCGGGCGGTTCGTCTTCTCCGAAGAAGATGGCAACACCATCCTCGGTAGCCTGCGCTACCCCTTCTGCGAGCAATTCTTGAACGATGCCGCCGAGCATGGGGTTGTAGAAACTTTCGCCCAAAGTGTTGTCGAACTGCACGTTCAGACGGCGATAAACGCGGTCGATCTCTTCGAGACACCAAGGCATGAACTGGCGCCACAACTCCAGGTTTTCAGGGTCGCCGGCATGCAGCTTGGCAGTCTCTTCGCGGACGGCCTGGGCGACGGGAGTCACGGCGTCGTCAGCATCGTCGTTGTCGCCGACGTTCATCAGGGTGCGCACATGGATATAAATGCGTGCCAACTCGCGCAGCGGATCGGCAGCCAGCGCTTCTTCGTTTCGGAAGTGTTTGAACCCGTAAAGGAGAATGCCGAACTGCATCCCCCAATCGCCCAGGTGATTGTCGGTGACGACGTGGTGACCCAAGAAGCGGAGCAGCCTGGCGAGTGAATCGCCGATGATGGTGCTGCGCAGGTGGCCCACGTGCATCGGCTTGGCCACGTTCGGCGAGCTGAAATCGATGACAAAGGTTTGGGGATTTTTCGCCGGCTCGACGCCCAATCGCTCGTCCCGGGCATTTTGCTGGAGGCGCTCCGCGAGCCAGGCGGTTCGCAGGGTAATGTTGATGAAGCCTGGGCCGGCTACCTGGGCTTTCTCGATCAAATCCTGTCGCAGTTCAAGGTTCTGAGCGATTTCCTGGGCGAGCTCGATTGGTTTCCTTTTTAAGACCTTGGCGAGCGACATTGCGCAATTGGCTTGATAATCCCCATGTTTCGGATCCTGGGCTTGCTTCACCATTGCGGCAAATGGGGTTAGATCGCCGACCAGCTCTCCGGCAGATTCACCCACGAGTGCGCTGATAATTGTCTTGAGGTGATCCTGCAAGAGCTGCGTGAGACTCATTAATTCAACATCCTTGCGCAATTGGGGTAATCTTGCACTGCCTATCGGCGACCCCTGCCGGCTCGTCCGGCGGGTGAAGAAGTTCGCTGGCTAGAATGGTCAGTTGTGATGCAGTCGACCCCTGCCGGCTCGTCCGGCGGGTGAAGAAGTTCGCTGGCTAAACTCACCGCAGCTAGCTCGAAAACTGCTTCACCTGCCGGGCAAGCCGGCAGGGGTCGTCGAGAGGGGGACTTTCCATCCTTAGCTGCCGAACTGCTTCACCTGCCGGGCAAGCCGGCAGGGGCCGTTCGCCCTGATAAGGCATTCCTGCATGAGCCAAAACCTGCTAAACCGCCCACTCTAGCTTGCGCGCATCGGCCCACAATTCTTCCAGCTCATAATAGTCACGCGTCTCCTTGTCGAAAACGTGCACCACGATGTCGCCGTAATCCTGCACGACCCACTTGGCGGCCTCATAGCCCTCAATGCCGAGGCGTTTTTGGCCTTCGGCAGCCATAGCGGCGTCGATCTGCTCGGCCAAATTATGGATTTGACGACGGCTCGACCCTGTGGCGATTACGAAATAATCGTAGAGGGGAGTTACGTCGGTCAGATCGAGCACCACCACATCGCGTGCTTTGTTCTCGGCAGCGATGCGAGCGCAGTTTAAAGCCGATTGAGTGGAAAGGATGCGAGAAGAAGCGAGCTTGGTTTCAGCAGTTGCGCTTTTCAATGGGCCTCCTTGGAAATAATCGTTTCCCCGGAGGTTTCCCGGCACATGCCGAGCCCAATGTTGGAAAGGCAGAAGCCCGAATTCGTAGGCCACCTCCGGCTAACTCGGGGACCAAATGGATCGGCAGCCGATCTCTCCCGAGATTACACTCGCAGAAATCATCTACCGAACCGCCACCGCCACGCGATTGGAATCGCGCTTTGGTTTCTCTACCTCTATGATCCGGGCGCCGGAACTCGGCGTCAAGCCTTTAGACCGCGGGAAGAGCGGAAAGGTTCGTGGAAATCAGGAGTCAGGAGTCAGGAATCAGGAATCAAGAGTCAGGAGTCAGGAGTCAGGAGTCAGGAATCAGGAGTCAGGAATCAGGAATCAGGAGTCAGGAATCAGGAGTCAGGAATCAGGAATCAGGAATCAGGAATCAGGAATCAGGAGTCAGGAGTCAGGAGTCAGGAGTCAGGAGTCAGGAGTCAAGAGTCAGGAGTCAGGAATCAGGTATTAGGTATCAGCAGTCCGGCACTTTCCGGCTGATCGCCGTGAGGCTATACGGAATTCCGCCTGGAGCTGGGCACTGTTTGACGAAGTTCCTCACTCCTGTCCCTTCTGTTCTGATCCCTGACTCCTGATTCCTGACTCCTGGACTCGGGGTTGGCCTAGCACGGTCTGCGGGTCTGGTTTATATTTTCTGCGGTTCGTTTGCGAATGAACATGAGGGTGGGCTGGCTTGGGCGGCAGTACCTCGATTCCATGGAGGAGCGATATCATGCGATGGATTGCGTGCTGCCTTTTGACCGGGGCCGTCGGACTCGGCATTAGTGCCGTGCTAGTCAAGCATTTTGCGAGCAAACCCTCCGATCCTAATCTGGCACAACTTGGTCTCGACAATGACCTGGATGAATTGGCTGCTCCCGACGACCCGGAGCCGGTCACCGAGTCAAATCCACTCGTCTTCACTGCACCATTGACCGACTGGCGTCCCATGCCCCCACCGTCGCTCGATCAAAAACCGCCAAAACCATCAGTCGATCAGGGGTTGAAGCAGGCATCTTATATCGACTCAGCTGGCGCCATCGAATTGGAAAACATCACCCATCAATGGATGCCGCTCTGTCCCGAACCCGGCAGCGAACTAGCCCGAGCGGGCTTGGACCATGGGGCAACTTCTGTCAGCGATCGCATGCCTCGGTGCGACGAACCGAGCCAGCTCCGGGGGCCTAACGGAGCAGAAAAGCGGCGCTAAGAACCAGCCGCAAGGGCCGGCCATCTAAAGCGGAATCCTCCGTATCTGCGTTCCCCAAGAGTTCAACTGGGTTTGCACGAAACCGCGTCGGTCTCTACGCTAATCTTAGATGCGCCGGCTCGACTCCAGTCGTTCTGGTTAGGTTGGCGCCAGAACGAGCGCTGAATTCATGCAACAAGTCTTCTTTCATATTCCCATCCGCATTCCGGGTTGGTTGCCGGACGGCATTCCTATCTACGGCTACGGCACCATGCTGTTCCTGGCCTTTCTGCTGGGCACCTGGGTGGCGGGTCGTCGCGCGATCAAGGCCGGCATCGCTCCGAATCGGATCCAAGACCTGGCGATCTGGATTTTCGTTTTTGGAATTGCCGGCGCCCGCTTGACCTATCTAATCGTGTACGGTGTGCCGTTCGTGCAGTTCTTCCGACTCTGGGATGGAGGACTGATCTTTTACGGTTCGGCAATCGGCGGTTTGGTTGGTTTCGCGTTCGCCTATATGCTCGTCATCCGCAAGCATCACCTCTCCGGTTGGACGATTGTGGACGTCATCGCACCGAGCATCGCTCTGGGCTTGTGCCTTGGCCGCATCGGCTGCTTGCTCAATGGTTGTTGCTACGGCAATGTTGCCTGCCCCGATTGCACGTTCCAAGCGCATTTTCCGCTGTCGGCTCCGCCACGCTTTGACCTGGTAGCCAAAGGCTACCAGACGGCTGCGGGATTCAGCCTTTTGGAGACAGCGGAGGATCCGCGAACGGTCGGCGCAGTTGACCCGGCATCCCAAGCGGGTATCGCCGGCCTGAAAGCCGGTGACGTGATCGTCGCCATCAATGACACCGATGTGGCCAGTCCGGCAGATATCGATCTGGCCATGTTTCGCGATTGGCCTCGAGGCCAGAATGATTTGAGTGTTAAGGTGAAACGCGGCGCAGAGGTCATAACCATCGGACCAATCGTACCGCGGACTATCGGCTTGCATCCCACGCAGATCTATAGTTCCGTCGGCAATTTCATCATTTTTTGCATGCTCCTGGCCTTTTCGCCACTCAAAATACGCGAAGGCCAGGTGATGAACCTGTTGCTGCTCAGCTATCCCGTCCAGCGGTTCCTGATCGAATCGTTGCGAAACGATACTGATCGCTATGTGCTTGCGAGCTGGTGGCCAGCCATGACGCTTTCGCAGAATATCAGCATCGGACTGTTCGCTCTTGGTCTGATCCTTGCGTTGTGCATCTGGCGCTGGGGGCCGAAGGTCAAACCTGTGGCAGCCTGATCTGGCCACGATTCGTAGTGGAAGTCGCCAGACTTCCGACCGAACCTGGCCCCGCTACGGAACTCTGGCGAGTTCCGCTACATGTGCCGCCCCAACATGCGTAGCGGAAGTCGCCAGACTTCCGACCGAACCTGGCCCCGCTACGGAACTCTGGCGAGTTCCGCTACGATTCGGGATAGAACCCGTGCCGCCCCACTCCTATGGAAAGGGAATGATCATGTTCTTAAAACTCCGCAGCCCTCGTCCATGGGCAGTGATTGCTCTCCTGGTTGCTTGTTGGTTCTCGCTAGCGCCACTTGCTGTTGGCCGAACTCAACTTCAAGAAAAGAAGGACGCCCCCGTTCAACCAATCGTCTCGCCAAGGAAAGCAGCCCGTATCTCCTGCAGCACGCTCACAATCCGGTCGATTGGTTTCCCTGGTGCCCAGAAGCGTTTGCGAAAGCCAAAAGCGAAAAGAAGCTGGTTTTTCTGTCGATCGGTTACAGTTCGTGCCATTGGTGTCATGTCATGGAACGCGAGTCGTTCTCCAACGACAGCGTTGCTCAGATTCTGAACCGTAGTTTCGTTTGCATCAAGGTGGATCGCGAAGAGCGGCCGGACATCGACACCATCTACATGGCCGCGCTAAACGTGCAAGGCTCGCGGGGCGGCTGGCCCTTGTCGATGTTTCTCACGGCCGATGGCAAGCCGATCGTCGGCGGCACTTATTGGCCGCCCGAGGACAAAGAATTGCCGAGCGGCACGGTGCGGGGATTCAAAAGCATTCTGCATCTCATGGAAGAATGGCAGAAAAAAGAACCTGCCAAGCTGAACGCCCAAGCGGAAAAGCTTGCCGATCTTTCGCGTCAGGCGCTGCAACAGTTGCAACTGGGAAAAGCGGTCGCCGAATTGGACCGCAGCTTGGTTACGGGAGCGGTAAAAACGCTCGAAGAGGAATATGATCCCCAATTTGGTGGGTTTGGCGACAAGGCTCGCGCCTTCAAGGGATCCAAGTTTCCGATTCCGTGCAATTTAGATTTGCTGGTGCGAGAAACCCAGCGCGTGCCTAATGACAAAACCTTGGCCATGCTGGTTGGCTCACTGGATCAGATGATGCTCGGCGGCATCCACGATCATGTTGGCGGCGGTTTTCATCGCTATAGCACCGACCGTTCGTGGACGGTTCCTCATTTCGAGAAAATGCTCTACGACAACGCCCAACTCATGGAAGTTTACGCCCGAGCCTACGCCCTGACCCATAAGCCGGCTTATCGGCGTTGCGCACTGGATATAGCGGACTTCATCCAAGCGAAATTGACCGCGCCCGACGGTGTTTTTTATGCCTCTTTGGACGCCGACGCGGATGGAGTCGAAGGGCGCACTTACGTTTGGACGCCTGAAGAAGCTGCTGCCTCACTCAAGGGTGTTGCCAATGCCGCTCTTTTCCAAGAAATCTATGGGCTGAACAAGCCGGCTAACTTCGAAGATAAGTTCCACATTTTGTCGCATGGACCAATCGATGGCATCGTGGGCGCAGGCGAAAAACGTCAGTGAAAAAGAGCTAGTCGCCAAACTCTTGGAACCCAAGCAAGCATTGGCAAAGGTTCGCGACCGCCGCACCCAACCGACGTTGGACACGAAGGTGTTGACAGGCTGGAACGGCTTGACGATCGCCGGGCTGGCTACGGCGGGTAAGCTTCTTGGCGAGCCAAGCCTCACCGAGCGGGCTGCGAAAGCCGCCGATCGTCTGCTGGCAGGGGTTCGCACGCCGGATGGCGGTATCAATCGGGTCTATGCCGGCGCCGGGAAGCAGGGCAGGATCCCGGGCTACCTTGACGACTATGCCCATCTCGTGCATGGCCTCCTCTGCCTTCATGAGGCAACCCAGGAGCAGCGCTGGCTCAACGAAGCCAAGAGTTTGACCGATGCCATGATCGCATCGTTCGGCGATCGGAAGGACGGTGGGTTCTTCTACACTTCGAATACTCACGACGCACTTTTTGCGCAAAGCAAAGACCAGTTCGACGGGGCACTTCCTTCAGGCAACAGTGTGGCCGCACGCAATCTCGTGCAACTTTCGCAACTGACAGGCGAGCCTCGCTACCGCCAGTGGGCGGAGAACACCTTCAAGTGCTTTGCGGTTTCGATGAAGGCTAACCCTACCGGTTCGGTGACCATGGCGGCGGCGCTCGCTTCCTTCCTCGAAGATGGAAAAGCGAAAACTCAGGCCGAAGCCGTGGCGCTCGCGACGCCCGTCCAAGACGGACCGACGAAATCGGAATCGGTCGTCAAGATAAAGGCACAGCTGAAGCCGGAGCAGCCGCCGGCCGATGGGAAGCAGGAAGTGACGATGACCTTGAACATCGATAAAGGCTGGCATTTGTACGCCAATCCGCCAGGCCAGGATGATTTTGTACCATCCCAAACGGTGGTTACCTTGGAAGCCAAGAAACCGCTTGCCGATCTAAAGATCACTTATCCCGACGGCAAGGAAATCATCGATCCGGTTTTGGGCCGGTATAAGGTTTACGAGGACAAGATCGTCATCAAGGCCACGTTCAAACGTACGCCAGGGGACGCCAGTCCAGTAGAACTGAAGTTCAAGTTCCAATCGTGCAGCGACAAAACATGTTTGCTGCCCGGAGGCAAGACGCTGACGGTGCCTTAGTCCGCAAACAATGCAGAATTGAGGCGAAGGAATTCGTCCGCCCAGCGATATTGGTCCAACAAACCTTCCGTGGGGCGGCCAAGCACTCGATAGGCGGCGTACAGCGCTTCTATGGAAGCCAGCCCCTCTTCAGGGTCCTGTCCCAGTTTGGATCGGCGCGGATAAGCGGTGCGGATGCCGGCGAGCGAACGTGCCGGAACTTCCGCGAAATCGCGGTTCATGGGAGCGGCCCAGCGCCAGCTGCCATCGAGCAGCAAGATTCCCATCCCCGAATCCGCGTTCGAAAGCGGAGGCCCGTCCACGGCTAGGCGGAAATAATTGACGAGTGCGTGCGGTTGCTTGAGCGGATAAGACCAGAAGAGGATGTCGGGGCGGCCTTTGAGAGGCACGACAGAGCATTTCCGCGGGTTTTCACGCGGATGACGCACAATGACGGTAGGTGGAGGAGGCAAGGGGATCAAGGGGGAGGAACGACTCCATTCGGCCGTAGCGCGATGCTTAGGCTAGGCTGCGATCAAGCAAGCGATTGCACGGCGAGGAAGAGATCGGACATTTTCACACCCAGACCCAAGGAAATGCGATAAAGCGTTTCGATGGAGGCCGAGTTCTTGCCTAGTTCGATCTGCGACAAATAGCCCAAGCTCACGTTGGTGCGTTGTGCCATCTGGGCCAACGTCAGGCCGAGCGACTTGCGTCGCTCGCGGATGGCCGCGCCAAGGGATTCGCGCAATGCCTCTTCCGAAAGGCGAAGCAATCCTTTGTTTTCCAGGCAGCGCATCACCACGTGCTGCAATTGACTCATCTGGAAGGGCTTCGTCAAGTAATCGAAAGTGCCTGCCCGCAGGCAGTTGAGGGCGCTGTCGATGGTCGGATAACCCGTGACCACAATGATGCTTGCAGTCGGCTGATATTCGCGAACCCAGCTCAGCACTTTTTCGGATTCCAAGCCCGGAATGATATAGTCGAGAATGACGATGTGATACGGCCGGGCTTGCAGCTGAGTTTCCATTTGCAGCGGGTCGGCCATGACATCGATCGAAAAATCTTTGTGCATGAGGGCTGTTTGCATGATCCGGGCGACGGAAGGATCGTCGTCCAGAATGAGGATGTGCACCTCGCTGGAGCAATAGAGATCCTTATCCCGATCTTGCGGCTGAAGGTTATTCGGCTGCCTGTCGATTTTTTCGAAACTATTCATTACGAGATCCGTCGGTCGTTCTTCTACTCGGAGGCTAACCATGCCGTTCTCCTTTGTCGATACCCGACATGCGAAATCGCGCATTCAGGTAGAATTCTTCTCTGCCTGTGAAACTCTAGGATAGTTTTTGAGAGAATGCCAAATCTTCGCTCCAACAAAGCAAGAACCATACGACGATTTTGGCGGACCGCGGTTGGCATTTAAGGCATCGGTTTTTCTATTTTCTTCACAGCCTCCGCCGCGGCATCACGAACAACCGAACGGGGATCGCTCTTCGCAGCGGCTTTCAACGCAGGCAGAATTTTGCTGGGAGCTGCGCCGGATTGACCTAGCTCTTGGGTCGCCGCCAATCGAACTTCAATGGCGTCATCCTTCAAGCTCTCGATCAGAGCGGGAATAGCCGCCGGGATCCGGGTACTTTGTCGTCCCAGCCCGCGCACGGCCATCACTCGGCAGCGCACATCCTCATCCTTGAGGGCAACGAGAAACGCCGGCCCTGTGCGTTTGGCTTCGCTATCGAGCAAGCCAAGCACCGCCAGCACCACCTGACGAATTTCCGGGGCTTTTTCCTTCGCGGCAGATTCCAGTAGAGCATCACAAACGGGGGCTGCTTTGGGGCCAAACTGCAAAAGAGCCTGCGCTGCCCGATGGCGCACTTCCTGATCGGCGTCGAGGCGCAAAACCGAGGCTAAGCGCACTGCCGACTTGGCAGTGGTATCGAGGCGGCCGAGCGCGACTGGCTGCAGAGAGGCGCACCAGTCGGTCCTTGTCGTCGAGCGATTTCGCTAGAGTGGGGACAGTAGTTTCAGGATCGGCCTTCACGTCAGCCAAGGCAATCGCCGCCGCCGCCCGGGTTCGCGGATCGGTATCGTCAAGTGCCTTCAGCAAGCTCGGGGCGGCAGCGTGTCCGACGCTTCCCAATCTGCCGAGCGCTTTGCAAGCGGCCTCCCGAACGTGAATCACCTTGTCGTTTACTGCTGCCCTGGCCAGAACGTCGACGGCGCCCCGGGCGTCTTGATCCATGCCGCCCAAAGTTTGCACTGCCGTTATCCGCACCAACGGGTCCGCGTCGCCAACGGCACTTGCTAAGGATGGCACGACGTCGAGCTGTTTCGGGCCCAGGATGCCAAGTGCGATTACGGCAGCCCGTCGCTGATCGGCCGGCTTGGCGGTGCGGAGAATGGCAATCCATTCGGAGGCGGTTCGTCCGCGCACTTTTGGGTTCGGAATCGTCCTGCGCAACGGCTCGGCTTGCCACGAGCAGCAGGAGACACGCAGAAGCTCGCCAAATTGGTTGCATTTCAGAACGCCCACCACATGGATCGGCGAAAACACCTAATGGGCATTCTAGACGAAAAGCGGTGGGCGCCTAAGCGTGGGGCTAAGGCGAACTGATGGTCGCGTGCTAAATGCCGAAAAACAAATAACGCAGCCAACTGGAAGCGGCAGGATCGACTGCCGGCGGGGTGCCTTTGTCGTCAGCGTGTCGAAGATCGATAGGCGGAAGAACAAACTCGTCGAACTCCCGCCGAGATTCTGGCGGGCTGATGACGAAGTCCATCTTGCCTATGCGCAAGTTTTCTCGATTTCCCGTTGAATTATCGCGCAGTCAATTCCCTTGCCACAGCCGGCCGGCTTAGCCCTTCGGGCACAAAAGGGGTAGGGAAAGCAGTCGCGTGCCCCAGCGTTCGAGCCGGACGCCAGATGAAAGAAGGCTCGGCGGATACCTCATTTAAGCGTGAGGCGAGGTTGCTTTTCGCGAGCCCCGAGGTAGAGAACGGGGAGTCCAGACTGTGGAACTCGCCAATCGACGCGTGCTTGTTGGCTCATGGGCGTCGATTTATCTTCGATGGTCAGATGATTGCGCACACTGGCCAAGCCCAGCAACCCTTTGAGGTTGTTCTCCGCTCGCAGCGCGATTGCCATCGAAGGCACGGGCCCGCTCAGCTCGGCGACGCGATCGTCAATGCGCACCGTAATGTCGTAACGTGCCAGAGCGGCATCCTCGACCAGCAGACGCCGGGCCCGGAGCGTAAGCTCCAGGTCATAGCGCGTGCGGTCGGTTTGTTTCAAGGAAACTGGGGTCCAGAGAACCCCCTCATCGCTGGCAGCCACCCGTCCCGCGGCAAGGCCGAAGGGGATCAAAAGTAGTGCCAGGCGACGGCGCTTTGCAAACCAGCGCCAGGGAGCAGTCGCCACTCGCAGAATGGGGTCGAAAAGAAATCGCATGGTACTTTTCTCGTGCAGTGCGGCGAGGCCTGGGCCTTACCCTTCTGTTACCCCGGTGCCATTTCCATTCTGAGTCGATGCGAAGCGAAAAGAAACGGAACTTGAGGAGATCTGGGATTCGCAGGCGATTTCTCTGGAAAAGAGTGAGGGCAGGGTAAACTTTGTGGCGCACGGATGGCTTGATTCGACGAACGCGGAATGGCAGAGGTCCGGTTCTAATCTAAAATGGATTTCGGTTTTCGAGATTTACAATAGACCGCAAAAGGAAACTTTGCTGCTTAAGCGGAATTGGGGACCGAGGTCTGAACTACTTTGAACTTTTGAGCTAAGCATCGCCTGAGGCCAGAGGAACATCATCGTGACCGTTTCCAATTGGACGGAAGCTGATTCGGACCGTGCACAGAAAATCTGGTCGGAGTACCAGCAACAACATGATTTGGGAGACAAAGTAGGACAGACGGCCGGGATCGACCCCGCCAGCGGCCGTATCTGATTTGGTGATTCGATCCAGCAGGTCATCGCCCTGCGGCGGCAAGAAGGCAGCGCGGAAGTTCCCCTTTTCTTTGTGCGCGTGGGTTCTGAAACCTATTCCCGGGCCATCGTGAGCGGCTCGTTGATTGTTGAACCGACGGATTCGAACACGGCTGAATTCTTCGACGCGTTGTTCGCTGACGATGTCGATTTCAGCGACGTGGGTGTGCAAGAGTTCGCCAAGCGAGCGCTTGTCAGGCTTTCTAGCCTGACGTCAGGCTAGAAAGCCTGACCTACACCCTCTCCCTCATCAGTCGCATCGTTCAAACAGACGCGCCCGCTGCGCTTTCCGGCCAGCGTTGCTTGCAGTAATCGTGAAACTCCGACATTTTCAATGCGTTGGTCGCGTTTCCGGTTCGGATGTAGAAAAGCTCCTGGTTTTTTTCATCTACAACAAACCGTGGCCTGAGCGACGGCTTCACGCTTAGCACGCAAACGTCACCGCTGCCGGGCATATTCGTTTCGGGCGGATTCAACTCATAAAAAGCGACGGAAAGAAACCCCGCCGCGTCCTTGCCGAAATCCTTCAAGAGCGTCTGGGTCAACCAGGTCTCGAAACTGTCGCGGCCCTTGGCGCCGCTGAGTTTATAGTCCTCCGCAAGCCCATAGACTTTCCCATCATCCTCCACGCCGATAACCATCGTCTGGCTATTTTTGGCCGAGGAGCCGTTGGGCCTGCCACCAATAAAAAAACGCCTCAGGATTGCCACCACGCAATCGTTCAAGTGTTGCCCAGTCCCCAGTGATTTTTGCCTTGCCCAGTTCCTCGATCGACACATTCTTGAACCGGATGGATTCAAGTGCGATTTGAGGTCGCCTCAGGATCAACGCTGCCGCGCAGGCGGCCTTGCCGGCCGCGACGTGCGATGGATCTTTGTCAAAGCGACCATTGACAATGTGGCTTTGAAGGCGCTGCACACCGTCTTTCAGATACATTCCCATCGGATCGTCCTTTCCAGGGCCACGCAATTCGCACCACGTCAGTCCTAAGCACGAATCGATCGTGTCGCGCAGCGTTTGCTCAACGGTGTAAGCTGCATTCCGATAGCGGCACTGATTGACATGAAGCGCGGCGTAAACCTGAGCCGCTTTGTCGATGTCCGTCGCAACGTCAAATAGCACGCCAACGTCGAATAGCTGCTTGACTACATCGCCCGCGCGATCTGGATGCTGAAGAATGCCAATCGTCTTTGGTGCGAAGGCTGTGAGCTTGTCGCCGAGCAACTCATCGGCGCTCGGCACTTGAGCGTGAACTTCCCGCAGTGTCCTGATGAACGGCGTTTTGATTAGCGTTGGCCCCGCCGCGTGCGCCGTTTCGAACAGCACGTCAAGCAACACATGTCCGTCTGTCGGCGGAAAGTTGGATCGGTAGTATGCTCGATAGTGCTTCTTGGGAGGCAATTCCCTATCGCGTTCCCGGTCGTGCTCGATGCTGTTGAACGGCGGCTCGCGAGCAACGGACTGGAGAATGCCGCCAAACTCATCGTGTGAGGCTTGAGTGACGATGTCGGCATCGATCGAAAGTCGCCGGATCGGGCTGACAATCAGGAGCAGGCTCGTACCGCCTTTGAACTGAAATGGCAGGCCGGCTTCGACTAGGTGACCCACCAAGCTGCAACGCAACGATCGCTTTCTCCAGAAGAATCGGGTTGGAACAGCGGAGCAATTCGCCCTGTTCCGCGATCCATTCCTTCGTAAAGCACGTCGGGTCTATCATTTGTTTGCCTCAATCAATTAACGCCACAAAACTCGATTATTTGGCATTGATTGATTCACCCAACGGAAACAACGTCGCGTTCCGCCTCTCTGCGTACGCAAGAATAGCGGAAATCGATACTCGATAACGACTTATGGCATTCACAAGGATTTTCTCAAACTCCGCCGAGTCCATCAGCTTCAGATCTTCCGACTCCTTGAGCAGATCAACCAACAGCTTCTCGGCAAGCGCGTAGTGGCCATCCACGGGGGCACGGGTGACCAGTGGACGTACGACAATCGAGCCGTCCGACAACTTCACGCTCTTCCCGATCAGCGCTTTGCCCGGGTCAACGAATACTGCCTGGCCGGCTTCTCGCAGGGCATCCGCGACACTCTCCATGGCATCGCGCTCGGTATATACGAAACTCGTGAACCGAGCCAATTGATGATGCCCATACGCCGCCACTTGCTTCGTCGACCAGCACGAAAACTCAAGGAACGGAAACCGCTTCTGCAGTGTCTCCACCAGTTCGCGCACGGGTTCGCGATCCAACACCAGCGGCTCGCGTAGCGTAGAATACCACCCGCCGCCCTGCGTCGTAGACGACGCCTTCGCTGGTCAACTCGTGCATGTAGTGATTCAGTGATTCGGGCTTGACCCCGCCCCGGTGCTTCTCCAATTCCGCCTTGATCGCATCGAGCGAGAAATACGGGAAGCCAGGGGTCGCCTTTGCCAGCTTGGGAATGACGCGATAAGCCAGATGTCCCTTCGTGTCATAAATGGGCGCACGGCCGACTCGACTTGTCCCCGAGATCGCCGGCATCAAGCCCGTACAGGCCCGCCACGCGCTCGTCGATCTCCTTCTCCCACGTCTCGCACCCCACGCCCCGGGCGTCGAGGCATTTCTGTGCCAACGCCGCGATCGCAGAACGGTCGGCGGCGGAGGCGGTGGGGATGGGGATCTTTTCTACGTATTGACGGATGAACCGAGATAGCCACCACGAACTAGTGCGCATCGTAGTTAATTTCATGTCCGACACGGCTTTGAGTTCA
Source organism: uncultured Gemmataceae bacterium (assembly GCA_963748025.1). Lineage (GTDB taxonomy): Bacteria > Planctomycetota > Planctomycetia > Gemmatales > Gemmataceae > CAVVHZ01. The sequence continues at coordinate 47,330 of CAVVHZ010000030.1, read as the reverse complement.
GGACCCCAAGAAGGAGAGTCGTCGCTCGGAATCATGAATAGCCTGTCGTTACCGATATCACAGTGTTCCGTGTCCAGAGCAAACGCGGGACGGCTTAGGAGCGATTTCTGGTAACACGATCTTCGGTTCGTCGAATGTATTCGACTCGTTCGGGTCGCGGGCGTCTCAAGGCACACCAACGTGCACGGCCCATCATCGCTTTGACTCCATCTCGCGCTTGGAGCTTCTGCAAACGCTTTAGCCGTTGCGAGATCGCCCGATCTGTCAAGCTTGTTCCCAATAAGGTAAATGAACCATTTCCCGTGCGTTGAGCATCTCCAACGCTTTACGTCGCGTCCTGCCATATAGCGGATTGATGAAGTCGCGCAGCAGTGCTTCACCCTGAGGAGCTGATCTCTCTCGTCGGCATCCAATACAGAACGCTTTATTCAGTCCCGACTTGACGCCGTTAAACATTTCGTCCACTGACGTATTCATCGAGCGTCGGCCCGCCACACGCATCTCTCGCCAACCGATCCGCCGACTCGAGCGTGATAAGGTGCCACGTCCCATCCCGTCCCAGCGCCGTCTTCGGCATCTTGTGCCCGTACTTCGCGACGACCTCCTTCACGTCCGGGTACGGCGGTTCGAGGTCGGGCGGTTCGGCGAGGATGGCGGTGTGGTCGTCCGTCGGCGGCTGGTTCTTGGCAATGAAGATCATCGGGTAGGCGATGGCCTCGAAGACGGGCAGGTCGTGGAAATCGAGGATCGTCTGCACGGTGGTCGTCTTGGCGATGTGGGCGCGGAGCTTTTCGCCGTAGCCGGCGCGGAACCACTTGTTGCTGGAGATGTAGACGAGCATGCCGCCGGGCGCGAGCAGTTGCAGGCCGCGGAGGTAGAAGAAGACGTAAAGGTCGGCCGTGCCGGAATAGAGGTGTTGGTAGACGTTCTTGAGTGCGGGCTTGAGGGCTTTGATCAGTTCCTGGCGGATGTACGGCGGGTTTGCCAAAATGATGTCAAAACCCGCATTCCGGAAGACCTCAGCGAACTGCCACGCGCCAGTCCACGGCGCCGGGGACCGCTTGCTCATCGAGCCTTTCGCGCAATTCTTGGTTTCCTCGGCTTTGATCTTGTCGGCGAGTTTCTTCTTCTCAGGTCCATAGGTTTGAAGGTACTTACCCTTCAACTCCGTCAGCGCGTTGCACGCTTTACCAAGAGGTCTCGCCAGAAAGGTTCATTTTTCTGCTGCGGATCCGGGGCGGTCAGGCTGTCGCCGCGTTCGATCTTGAAATCGAGGTTGGGCAGGGGCGGCGGCGTCTTGCCTTCGAAATCGACGGCCAGGCTGAGCCAGAGCCGGAGCTTGGCGATGTTGACGGCGAACAGGTCGATGTCCACGCCGTAGAGGTTGTTCTGGATGATCTCCAACTTGCGTTTGTATACGGTCGTGGCATCGAGCCCCTTGGTGGTAAAGAGCGCTTGCGAAGCCGAAGTAGCTCCTGCATCATGCCGAGCAGGTAGGCGCCGAGCCGCAAGCAGGATCGCAGACTTTAATTGAGCGCAGGTCGTTGAGAGCGGCTTCGGGTCCGGGAGCTGTTACGGGCCGCCGTCATCGACGAAACGGGCGATGGCGGCCAGTAGTCGGCTTTCCGGCCCGACTTGTGGCGCCATAGTCGGGCCGGAAGTCCGACCTACGAGGTAATGCTTGAGCGCTTCACGGCACATGAAGGCAACGATGGGCCGCGGCGTGTAGTAGCTGCCAGTCTCGTGGCGGCCGGTAACTAGCTCTTCGAACACTTTGCCCAGCATTTCCGGATCGACGGCAACTTCGACGTCGAGCGGCGTCGATTCGGTGACAGTGAAGTTGTAACGCTCGAATAGTTCCAACACGGCCTCAAAAGACGCGTTTGGGATCTTGACTCTGTCCCGGATGTCGTAATCGTCTTCGAGGTCGAACAGGCCGCCGTTGAGGAACGGCACCTCGCCGCGCCTTTCCTTGAGATCGGCGTGACCATGAATCTTCCGGTTCTCGTTTAACGTGTTGAGCCCTGCGAAGAAGCTCCAGTAGAGGCGATCGTTTAGAAAGTCTTCCTTGGCGGCAACCGCCGCGTTCAAGAAGGCGCACAGATAGCGTTTGTCCCCTTGAAATGAGAGCCACCCTTTACGCTGGATGAAATAGAGGAACATGAGCCTGTTCATGAGCCTTTGCGTGTATAGGCGCCGAGGCTCGCCCTCCGGATACCCCCTTGATGCCTTCCTCGACCTGGTGAAAAACCGCGGCGTATTCTGCAAAGAATCGCTTGGTGACCGCCTCGACGTCGAACGCGGCGGTCCAGCGGCGCAGCCATTCTTCCGCGGACAAATCGGTGTCATACAAAAGCGCAGGCAGATTATGTTCGCATAGCGTCCGGATGTGGGTGTCCCCGTTATTCCAGCCAAAAAATGTTAGCGGAGCGGCCAGATTTGTATCACGGGGCGCCTTGAAGTACGCGAAGCGAAACTGGCTGTAGTCGTGGGTGCACAGGAAGAGTAGGTGCTCCCGCTGCCAGGATCTGAGGGCCGGATTGCCGCGGCGCGAAGGAACCAGGCCGCGGAGGATCTTCCGCAAGGTGCCCGTTGCGCCGCTCAGCGCCCCTCTTGGGCCGAAGAAATCGGGGCGGTTGAACTCCAGCAGAAAGATCCCCCAGGGCTGATCGCCGCGGAATGGCTGGATTTGCCAGACCTGGCCATCGAGAATTTGTCTTTCGAGGCCGCTGATGCGAAGATCATCCTGAGACCAGCCGTATCCGATGTCATCGATCTTCTCTGCATCCTCTTCGTGGGGCCATTCAAGGGCGCCGGCAGCAACTCTTTGATGAGGGTCTTTCTGTCGTGGACCCGACGAGTGCCGAAGAGATATCGGCTGGGGTCGGCATGCTACATCCTTTGGGCGACGGGGCTCGGTTCGCTGACCTTTCGGCCGGGTAAAGCCTTCAACTGAATTCCATCCATGCCTTGAGCACGGTTTGACGTTCGCAGGGGCTTGCAGGCTCTTCATGTAGGTATTGCGAATGTGCCTCTCGATTTTGGCCCGAATTTCGGTAAGTGTCTCCTTGTCAAACGTGCAATGCCGTGGCGTCTCGGGCGGTATGCGGATTAGGGCCGCGATCTGCGTGGGCTCTTCCACAACTTTTGCCGGAAGCCTGCTCGTAAAGATACCATCCGACCTTGCCGGCCTCTCCTGTCCAGGGGAGGTTGCCCAACGCGTCGGCGGGCCGGCTGTGGTCCTGCACAGACGGACATGATAACAGAAAAAGACGAAACGCGAAGAAGACCGCCACCCGCCACCTCTGGCGGAAGCTGCTTGCCCGAAAAAATTCGCCCGGGCAGCGCTCGAGCTTGTCGGCAATGCCCGGATGATCGTGGAGCAGCTTTTCATACTCGAGTTGCAGCCGCTCGGTCTGGGTGGGATCGCCTTCGTAAATGTGGTTGAAGTTACGTAGGGCTTCGTAGTCGTCTTCCGGGTTAACAGTTTCTTGCCTTCGATGCCGAACGTGCGCGAGATGCGCAGCGTCTTGTGGCTGACCAGCGAATAGAGATGCAATAGCTCGTTCAGTTCTTCCGGCGGCAAAAAGTTCCAGTAGGCGACCTTGCCGCGCAGCGGCTTTTGCTCGGGGTGGTCAGCCACCAACTTCGTCTCGACCTGCGGAGTCAAACCGGCGATCGACGCGACCGATGCGCTGCATGAGCCGGACTGGGTTCCAGTGAAGATCGTAGTTGATCAGGCGTGTCGCGTCTTGCAGGTTGAGCCCTTCGGAAAGCACATCCGTGGAGATGAGAATGCGGATTTCCGTATCGCCGAGATCCTTGGAGCTGCAGCCGTTGTAATAAGGAGCGAAACGGCGGATGACGTCGGCCGGTCGCGTTCTGGCGGCGCTATCCACCTGATCGACCGCTTTTCAGGCCGCGCTCTTCGAGCTGATTCTTAGATAGCGGGCTGTATCGGCGAACTCCGTAAAGATGAGCACCTTCTGCTTGCGGAGACTGGATCAGTCGTCAGCAATTTCACCAGGGCACTGAGCTTGTCGTCGTGCTTGGGCTCGAACTTGGATAGTTCTTGCAGGAATTCGGCAATCTGGTCCAGGTCCAGGAAGGTCTCGGCCAAAATTTCGTCGACTTTGTATTCGTCGGGGAAAGCTTCTCTACTCCTCGAGCATTTCCTGGGGAAATGAAGTCCTCGTCGGCCTCCTCTTCGCCGTCAGGGAAGAGTTCTCTCTGGCGCTCGTGGACGTAGCCGATCAACTCCTTATGTTGGAGCATCCAGCGTTCCAGCCGCCGCTGTTCGGACGAGCTGTCGCTGTGCACCTTCACGAAGGCAAGTAACTTTTTTAGAAGACGTTCGCAGGAGGCCCCGAAGGCTTCCGCAGAACTTTCGAAACGCTTGAGAAAGTTGGTACGAATAGCCCGACGACCTGCTTTTGTCGGTTCTCGGCGATCGGGTCGATCGTCTTATCGCTTCCTTCGTAATAGGCGAGGGGATAGTAAATGGGCAGGGAGAACAGGGGCTTTTCCTTGGCGAAAGCGTTGTCAACCTTTGTGAGCAGCTTGCCGTAGGTTTTCTTGACGGAGTAGGAGGCGACTTTGGGGTCCTCGCGCACCGGGAACATGGCGGCGGCGATCCCTTGCTGCAGTTGGCTTTCTCGAACAAACGCCCGGCTGCGTTGGACCACCAATGTCTGACACAGCTTGTCGCCGGTGAGCACTTCCTCCGCTTCTACCAAGTCGGTGAAAAGATCGCCATTACCTTGCCCATTGCCCGAAGGCAACGTAGCGCGAGCAAGATCCTTCTCCATCTTGCGAAAATGGCCCGGCAAGGAATGAATCCCCAGCCCCTTGAAATAAGCCTGGTCCTTGCGCAGTGAACAACTCGATCATGTGTTGGAGATCGAGGAGGCTGTTGTTGACGGGCGTGGCCGTCAGCATGAAGACCTGCTTGACTCCGGATGGCCCTTCAAGCAACTCGCTGAGAAGGTGATAGCGCGACGGCGGCCGCTCGCGCGTCGCCTGGATGCCTTTACCCATTGCAGCGAAGCCGGGATTCCGGAAATGGTGCGCTTCGTCGATCAGTACAACGTCGGCCATCTGCTTCATTCGCTCCAACTGAGCGGCCATCTTGCCGCCCGGCCCAGGTCGGTGTGGTTGAAAATGACCAGGTTGCAGAAGACACCGTCGGCCAGATGGCCCAGGCCGCGCGTTTCCAGGGCACGTTCCCAGACGGCTTCGCGTCCGACCTTGGGAACGAACAGAGCCACGCGCTTGCGTTTCTTCTCGATGAGGTATTCGATCAACATCAGACCGACGAAGGTCTTGCCGAGACCGACGCCATCGCAAAGGAAAGCGCCGCCAAACGAATCGGCAATCTTGAGGAGTTTGCGGAAACCGTCTTTTTGGTACTGGTCGAGGATCGGCCAGATAATCGAATGATTTTCGAGCCAATCTTTATCGCTATGTTCCTGTTGGCCGAGAAGCTCATGCAGCGATTTGGCGTAGACCTCGAACGGCGTGAATTCCCGCACATGCCTTTCGATAACCCGGAGCACTTCGGGCGTCACGTCTTCCGCATTGTTCCAGTGCTCCTCATACCATTCCTGAAGCACATGGACCGGGCGGCCGGTGATTTGTACGTTGAGTTCAATATTCTTGGTGAGGCCGGGGAAGGTGAAGTTGGAAGAGCCAACGAGTGCGGCAGCCCCCACGACCTCCAGGCGGGCGTGCGTAATGTACGCTTTGGCGTGGAACTTCTCCTTGCGGTAGACGCGACACTCGATCTTCCCCGATTTGATGCCATCCACGATGGCGGGAACTCCGTCAAGGAAGTCGTTTTGTAGCTTCTCGGATTCAAGACTCTGGTCGAGCTTGTGGTGCATGCGATGCAGACCGTGAGCGAAGGCTTCCTTGGTGCGCAGTGAAACCTCTTCGCCCATCAGGATGCGAATCTTGTCGACCTTCTGCCACTCCGCTTTCAGACCGAGAAGCGCGCCGAGTTCGAAGTATCCGGAGGCTATATCGAATTGCTTTGAAATCTGACACCAGTCGTGAAGATAACGAAGCACCTTCCAATCGGTGTCGCTGTTATCGACGATGAAGAGCTCACTGCCGGACTGGCTTGTCTTCTTGGGCACTCTAACACCCTTCCACGCAACCAGCCGAGTTGCCCGCTCTGGCAAATCTTGCCGTATCTGGAGCAGGCCAACGCCTACAACTACGACGCCAGGCTGGCGCCGGTCAAAATTTACCAGGAACCGTGTCGGAGTGACAGATTTTTCGTCGTGGCCACGAGCGGATCGGCGAACGGCAAGCCGAATTCGTTCCTCTCGCCCCTGCCCTTGCCCCTCGCCTCTCGTGTGTGTGACACCGCGCAATGCAATCCATTTTCTCGCCAGGAACCACTCGCCCCCGACCACTGCTTCTCGCACTTTGGCCAGTAGTTGATGTGTCGGATGTTTTTGGCCAGAGTTGAAATGGCTGGCGCAAGATAATGAAATCGTTCCACTTATAGCGATTCAACGCTTTTCAGTTGGCCAGAGTTGGTTGGCCAGAGGTGCTTTTTGGCCGGAGTCACACGTTGCGGGCATCTAGCATTGCAACCCCGGCCCATTCGTTGCAATAGCCGCCTCTCGAATCGCCTCGGCAAGGGTTGGATGCGCATGGCAGGTGCGGGCGATGTCCTCGGCGCTGCCCATGAAGGCCATGGCCATGGTGGCTTCGGCGATCAATTCTGAGGCTCGCGGGCCGATGATGTGGATGCCCAATAAGCGATCTGTCTTTTTGTCGGCGATGACTTTGACCAATCCCTCGGCTTCATCCAGGCAGCGGGCTCGGCCATTGGCCTGGAACGGGCAACGGCCCACGTTGTAAGGCTTGCCGGTCTCCTTCACCTGCTCTTCGGTTAAGCCGACGCTGGCAACCTCAGGCCAAGTGTAAATGATGCTGGGGATAACCGAATAATCCACGTGAGCTTTCTTGCCGGCGAGCAACTCGGCAACCGCAACGCCTTCCTCTTCGGCTTTGTGTGCCAACATCGGACCAGCGATCAGGTCGCCGATGGCGAAAACGCCTTTCACGTTGGTTTCGAACTGCTCGTTCACGGGAATGCGGCCGGTCCGCTCCTCGACGGCAACGCCCGCTTCCTTCAGTCCCAAATGGGCGGAATTGGGTCGTCGGCCGACCGCCACCAAAACTTTGTCCGCCGTGAACGTCAGGTTCGAGCCCTTGCTGGCGGCAGTTACCGTCACCTGTCCCTTTTTTACTTCCGCTCCGGTTACCTTGGTGTCGAGCTGGAAAACCATGTTTTCCTTGGCGAGAAACTTGTGGAGCTGCCCGGCGATTTCTCGGTCGGTGATGGGAAGAATGTGGGGCAAGAACTCGACGACCGTCACCTTGGCGCCGAGCCTGGACCAGACTGATCCTAATTCGAGGCCGATGTAGCCGCCGCCGACGACGAGCAGTTGACCCGGCACGCGGTCGAACGAGAGGGCCTCGGTGGAAGTGACGATGAATTTGCCGTCGAACTTCAAACTAGGAAGCATTACAGGTTCACTGCCTGTGGCCAGAACGATGTTCTTGGCTTCCAACGTTTCCGTGGCGCCGTCGGCTTTGCGAATGCTTAACTTGCCGGCCGCTGCCAGAGTGGCCGTGCCCTGCACGACGGCGACCTTATTCTTCTTGAGCAGATAGGCGACGCCATCGCTCAATTGCTTGACGACCTGATCTTTCCGAGCCAGCATCGCGGGAAGGTCGAGCGTCAGCCCGGTCATCTTGATGCCGTGCTTGGCAAAACGAGTTTTTGCCAGGGCAAAGTATTCGCTGGAATCCAGCAGTGCTTTGGATGGGATGCAGCCAATGTTGAGGCAAGTGCCCCCCAGTGCCGCCCTGCTATCGATGCAGACGACGTGCATGCCGAGCTGGGCCGCGCGGATGCAAGCGATGTAGCCACCCGGACCGGCCCCAACCACGGCCAGATCATAACCGTTCGACATTGTTATCCCCGAGATATTGGCCACGGCCGCAAGCTATGGTCCAGACGGTTTCAAACATCAAGAAGCAGCCGTTCGGGACGTTCCAGGCATTCTTTGATGCGCACCAGGAATTGCACGGCTTCGCGACCGTCGATGAGGCGGTGATCGTAGGAAAGCGCCAGGTACATCATGGGCCGAATGACGATTTGATCGTCCACCACGACCGCTCGTTTTTGAATCGAGTGCATTCCCAGGATGGCGATTTGCGGCGGATTGAGAATCGGAGTCGACAGCAGCGAGCCGAACACGCCGCCGTTGGTGATGGTGAACGTGCCGCCTTGGAGATCATCGACGCCGATTTTGCCATCCCGGGCTTTGACCGCCAATTCGGCAACCGCTTTTTCAATGGCCGCAAGGCTCAAGTTCTGAGCAGCGCGAACGACCGGCACCATGAGCCCGCGCTCGGTGCTCACCGCCACGCCGATGTGGTAATCCTCCGGATAGACCACGTCGGCGCCGTCGATGCGGGCATTGACCACGGGAAACGCCTTCAGCGCGGCGACGGTCGCCTTGACGAAGAAACCCATGAAGCCCAGGCCGATGCCATGTTTCGTCTTGAAGGCTTCCTTATAGCTCTGCCGCAAGTCCATAATGCCGGACATGTCGGCTTCGTTGAACGTGGTCAAGATGGCAGCCGATTGCTGTGCTTTGAGCAAGCGATCGGCAATTCGTTGGCGGATACTGCTCATCCGCTTGCGCGTTTCGCGGGGTTCTGATCCAGCCGTTGGCCTCTTCTCCGGCACAGGGGCTGCAACTTCGGGCTTATGCTCCTCGAGATGGCGCACCACATCTTCCTTCAAGACGCGTCCGCTGGGGCCTGTGCCCTGAACCTGACTGGGATCGATGGAGGCTTCTTCGGCCAGATGTTTGGCGGCCGGGGAAAGCAATACGGAGCGCGGACTAGCGGCAGCCTCGGCTACTGTGGGAGTGGAACGGGCCCGTCGGCCGTTGGTTTGGCAGGCGCGTGGCGATCTTTATCGGGGAGCGGCTGGGAGGAAACTGCCACGGGCGTTTCCGGTTTTGGCCCTGCCTGACTAGGGGACTTGCCCTCTTCGGGGGCGGGTTCGAGCCGGCCAACGGTGGCTCCGATAGCCACCGTGCTTCCCTCGGGCACCAGAATATGCAATAAGCCGCCAGCCGGGGCCGGAACGTCGGTGGTGGCTTTTTCGGTTTCCAGCTCGAAAGCCGGCTCCATATTGCGAAGGATCGCGCCGTCCTTCTTGTACCAGCGCGTGATGGTTCCTTCCGTGATCGATTCGCCGACGGACGGCACCTTGATGTCGATGGCCATGGGGGCTCCGGTTCACGCGATTTTTGCAGAATCGCGAGTTCAGATTGGATTGGCTTCCATGCGAAGTTCGGGCTCTTTTACGGGGATTTCGCCCTCGCGAACCTCCCGACGTTTCTTTTGCTGCGGATAAGCGCGCACCAGGTGCGGCAGCGATCCCGTCATGGCAGTCTCAACGAGCTCCTGCTGCTCGCGTAAGTGAATCTTGCGCGAGCCGGTGGCAGGGCTGGCGCTCGTGTCTCTGCCCAGATATTTCACCGAACCGGTCAACGCTCGCAGCCGTGGTTCCATGAACGACCAGACGCCCATATTGAGCGATTCTTCTTGCACCCAGGCCCATTCCTTCGACTTGCGATAGCGCGCGAGCACGTCACGCAAAGGGTCGACGGGGAATGGATACATCTGCTCGACGCGAACGATAGCAACCTCTTTGTTGTTCAGCGCCGTGCGTTTTTCCAAAAGATCGTAATAGAGCTTGCCGGTGCAGAAAACTACGCTGCGGACGCGGTCGGGATCGTCGATGGCATCGTCGATCACTTCGTGAAAACGATCGCCGGTAAGCTGTTCGACGGGTGAAACCGCCAGCTTGTGGCGCAGCATGCTCTTGGGCGTCATGATGATGAGCGGCTTGCGGAAACTGCGTTTGATCTGCCGGCGCAGCACGTGAAAATATTGTGCCGGCGTGGTGAGATTGCAAACCTGGATATTGTCTTCGCCGCAAAGCTGCAGATAGCGCTCGAGGCGCCCGCTCGAATGCTCGGGGCCTTGACCTTCGTAGCCGTGCGGCAGCAACATGACCAAGCCGCTGTCTCGTTGCCATTTCGATTCGCTGCAGACCAGGAATTGATCGATGATGACCTGCGCGCCATTGGCGAAATCGCCGAATTGCGCCTCCCACAGCACCAGAGAACGGGGCGAATCGAGCGAGAAGCCGAATTCAAACCCTAACACTGCGGATTCCGACAACAAGCTGTCGTAAACGCTGAACGGGGCTTGATCGGGGGCTAGATGACAGAGCGGATAAAACGGCTCACCCGTTTCCGTGTCGCAAACCACCGCGTGGCGTTGGCTAAAGGTTCCGCGGCGGCTGTCCTGCCCGGAAAGGCGCACAGGCGTTCCTTCCAACACGAGCGAACCGAAAGCCATCATTTCGGCCATCGTCCAGTCCACGGGCTTGCGTTCGTCGAACTCTTTCTTGCGGGCCTCGAAAAGTTTGACGATTTTAGGATGGGCGTGGAAGTTGGGCGGGAAGGTCACCAATGCCTCGTTGACGCGAGTTAGTGTCTCAAGGGGAGCGCTGGTATCCACCGGCACATGCGTGAAGTGGGCCGAAAGGCCCTCCCATCGGCCGGCGAAGCCGCGCATTCCCAGGTTTCTAGGCGGACTCGTTTTGATGTCCTCGAGAGCCGCCTGCAGCTTGTTCTGAAAATGTTCGGCCATCGCCGAAGTTTCGTCGGCCGTAATTTCACCGCTGAGAACCAGTTTTTCCGTGTAGATCTCGGTAAGCGTCGGCCGATCCTTGATCTTCTTGTACATGAGCGGCTGGGTGAACGAAGGTTCGTCCCCTTCATTGTGCCCATGGCGCCGGTAGCAATACATATCGATTACCACATCGCGCCGAAACGTTTGGCGGAAATCCAGAGCCAACTCGGTCACGAAGGCTGCCGCCTCGGGATCTTCGCCGTTCACGTGGAAAATCGGCACCTGAATCATTTTGGCGACGTCGGTGCAATAGGTCGTCGAACGGGCGTCGCTGGGCGCGGTTGTGAAGCCAATTTGGTTGTTGACGATGATGTGGATCGTGCCGCCCGTTTTGTACCCTTGGAGATTCGAGAGATTGAGGGTTTCCGCCACCAAGCCTTGGCCCGCAAAAGCCGCATCTCCATGAATGAGCACCGGGATGCCGAGTTTGCGTTCCCGATCGCCGAAAAGCCACTGTTTGGCTCGGCACCGCCTTCGACGACCGGGTTCACCGCCTCCAGATGGCTAGGGTTGGGCGTTAGCGACAGGTGAATCTGGGCGCCGCTCTTCGCCGTTCGATCGCTCGAAAAACCAAGGTGATATTTGACGTCGCCATCGCCGTCCTTGGATTCAGGCAGGTAGTTCTCTTCGAATTCGGCGAAAATCTCTTGGTAAGGTTTGCGGAGGATGTTGGCCAGCACGTTGAGCCGACCGCGATGGGCCATGCCCAAGACTATCTCCCGGACTCCTGAATCGGCAGCGCTTCGACCACCACTTCCATGATCGGTATCAACGTCTCGGCGCCTTCCAGCGAAAATCGCTTTTGGCCCACGAATCGCGACTGCAGGAAATGCTCGAACAGTTCGGCATAGTGAAGTTGTTTCAAGAGCCAGAGTTTCTTTTCTGTGGAGAAACTAGGCTTGTTGCGGCAAGGCTCCATCCGCTCCTGCAGCCAGCGTCGGATCCGGGTGTCGAGAATGTGCTTGTACTCGACGCCGATCGAGCCGCAGTAGGTCTCGCGGAGAGCTTGGACCAACTGACGCAACGTAACGCGTCCTAGGCCGACGAACGGGCTGGCGTCGAACTGCCGGTCGAGATCTTCCTTCCGCAAGCCGAATTCAGATAACTCAAGCAAGGGGAAATCGGCAGGAGGGTCGCTCAAGGGGTCGAGGTGAGCGATCAGGTGACCCAAATCGCGATAGGTGCTGATGAGTTGAACGACGCCACTGAGGCCTTGGGAGCCGGCCGGGCGCGGCGCCGCCGCTTTCCCCTAGCTCGAAGCCCTCGAAGAAGATGCGCATTTCTCATCGACCGAGGAGGGATCGCGCTGCCACTGTTCATAGGCCGACTCGACCGCGTCAAGGTTCCAACGCGAGGCCAAGCTCGTGTCGCTCATCACCGCAATCTCTGAGGTTCCTGGAAAATCGCTCGCTCCCTGGTCGGATCTTCCTCTTTCCATTTAAGGAGAACCCTAGCGGTCCGACAAGGAACCGCCCGGGCTGCTTTATTATAGCGCTCGACAGTGTGCTAGCGTCGAAAGGGGTACCGAATCATTCGTCTGCGAAGGGGGGCAACAGGATGTCGACGCTGGTTTTGGAAAGGTCCAGCGCCAGTGAACTTTTCAAGGGCGTTCGCAAGACGAATCGACTGCCTGTGCCGATTTGACTGGTTACCAGGATGTCGCCGCCGTGCTCGCGGAGGATTTTGCGGCTCACTGCCAATCCCAAGCCGGTTCCTGGCCCCCTTTGAGCTGACGAACGGTTTGAAGATATCGGCGAATTTCTCCACGGGAATGCCTGCACCATTGTCCGTAACGACGCAATCGACCCAGCCGTCGCCTTCGATCGCCGTGGTGATCGAAACCTTGGCATGCGGGCAGTCCTCGACTGCGTCCAGTGCATTGGCGACAATATTCAACAAGGCTCGATGGATGCCTTCAGGATCGACCGCAACTTCCGGCAAATCCGCGGCCAACCCGACCTCCAAGATGGCGTTCAGCTCCTTGGCCCGCCCCGTTTGCAGCTCGATGACATCGCGGACAATGGCATTGAAATCCGTTGGCTCCAGCGCTGGTTCACGTTCTTTGGAATAGCTGAGCATGTCCATGACCAGGTCATAGATTTTGCCTTGGTTTTTCTCGACGATTTTCCACCCTTGCTGCAACATCGCCTCGTCTTTTCCTGCAAGCCCACCTTCAACATTTCGCTGCCGCTCTTGAGCCCCTGCAAAATGTTCTTGATGTGATGCGACAAGGCAGCGATGGCCTGACCGATGGCCGCTAGGCGCTCGGCTTGGACCATAGCCTGGTGGTATCGCGTGTCTCCTCCACGGCCAGTGCCGCCTGGTGAGCGATGGCGATGGCCAGTTCCAAATGATCTTCGGTGAAGCTGCCGGGAACGAGCGGGCCGTTCAAGCATCTCGCGCGGTGCTGTCGAGGTATCGAGATAGAGGACGCCAAGGGTCTCGTGCCGGCCTTTCATAGGCACACAGATGGCTTCGCGAATGCCGAATCGGACGATGCTTTGCGCCGGAGTTGAAGCGTTCGTCGTGGGCCGCGTCCGAAACGATCACGCCTTCGCGGTTCCTGAGCACGTGATCCATGATGGTGCGGCTGATGTTCTTTTTCTCGTCGGGCCGATGGCTTTGTCGCCGCGCAGGCGCCTTGGGCTCGAGCACTGTGCTTTCCGGATGCCGCAGCATGACGCAGCCGCGATCGGCCTCGATGGTTTTGAAGATCAAATCCATGATCTTTTCCAGGAGTTGATCCAGATCGAGAATATGGCTGGTGGTGTGGACGGCCTCATAGAGGACAGCCAGGTTGACGAGCGCCCCTTGCAGCCAGGGCGTGCCGGCTTCTTCAGGATGAGCCAGGATGCGGCTGCCTTCGGTATCGGCAACGGTGCGAACGATGGAAGGGGAAAGCTCGTTCTCTTGGCGAGCGATCATGTTGATGCGATCTGCCAGATCGCCGGCGCGGTGCCGTCACCGTCCGGCGCTGTACAGCAGCAGGCTTTGGCCGACCTGGATGCGATCGCCCGGTTGCAAGGGGCTTGTGTCGATTTTCGCGTCGTTCACGAAGGTGCCGTTGACGCTGCCGACGTCAACGATCCGGTAGCCTTCCGGCGTGCGTTGCAACTCGGCATGCCTTCGGGAGATTTCCGTATCGTGCAAGCGCAGCCTGCTGGTGGAATCGCGGCCGATGCTTACGACTGCGTCGTCCAGCTCGAACTGCTTGCCCTGGTCGGCTCCCTTGATGACGATAAGGCGCGGCACAGCATATCCTGCCAACAGCGATGTTGCTCTGGGCTGCACGCGGAGCGAAAGTTAGGGCATGTGCGAGTCTGGCTACCGTAATGCCGGCAAACCATGCCGTCAAGCCGGGCTAGTCGATCACGAGCCATTTTCCAATCCAAGAACCTCCCGAAAAGATCATTCTTCATGATAATGGGAGGGGCGGGAAAGAAATGTTTATCCTCGCGCCCTTTTTCGAGGCGGACCAACGTGAAAGCCGACCTGTTGCTCGTGAATGTGGGCCAACTAGCCGGCGTCACCCAGCCGTCACAGGCACTCTCCGCCAACCATTTCGCAATTCTGGCCAACGCCTCCTTAGCAGCTCACCAACGTCAAATCGTCTGGATCGGCCCGAATGACACTTTGCCGCCGGTCGACGATGACTGCACGATTGTGGACGCTCACGGGCACGTGGTCATTCCCGGCCTTGTTGACAGCCATACCCATCTCCTTTACGCGGGCGATCGTGTCGAAGAATTCGAATGGCGACTAGCCGCACTCGTACTCGGAAATCGCCGAGCGCGGCGGCGGCATCAACACGACGGTTCGCGCGGTTCGGAGCGCTGCCAATGACGATCTCGCGAACCAAACCCGCGGCCGGCTACGACGGTGCTTGGCCGGCGGCGTCACCACGGTGGAGATCAAAACGGGCTACGGACTGAATATTGCCGATGAATTGCGTTGCCTCGATATCATCGCTCAACTAAACCGGGAAGAGCCATGGGAGTTGGTGCCCACTTTCTTGGGCGCTCATGCAGTCCCGCCCGAATTTGGCAATGACCGTGCCGGTTATCTCAAGCTTCTCAGCGAGGAGATGCTCCCCGCTGTTGCCGCTTCCGGCAAGGCTCGATTCTGCGACGTGTTCTGCGACCAAGGTGCTTTCGACATCCGGGAATCCCGAGAAATACTGCTTCAAGCGCACCGGTTCGGAATGGGCCTCAAAATCCACGCGGACGAGTTGAGCTGTTTGGGTGGTGCAGAATTGGCGGTCGAAGTGCGGCACCAGAAGTGCCGATCATCTTTGCGCATCTCGCCGGCTGGGATCGACGCGTTGGCAGGCTCGAAAACCGTCGCGACCCTGTTGCCTGGTACCGCATTATTCCTGGGATTGCCGTTCGCTCCAGCCCGGGCTCTTATCGAGCGAGGCATTCCGATTGCCCTGGCCACGGATAGCAATCCGGGAACCTGTCCCAGCGAAAACTTGCTTTTGATGGGGAGCTTGGCGTGCCTGCAGATGCGCCGATGTCGCCCTTAGAGGCACTCATCGGCATGACGCTTAACGGGGCGGCGGCTTTGGGGCTGAGCGATCGCCTGGGATCGCTTCGAAATCGGCAAGCAGGCCGATTTCGTCATTTGCGACGTGCGGCGTTTCGAACAACTTCTGTACGAATTTGGCGCTAATCATGTCAGGCAAGTCTTCAAACGCGGTCGATTGGTTTTCGATGCTGACAGCCCCCTGTCTACCCGATTTCCCAGCGGCTCGAATTGATGACCCGCGACTGAGGGAGGTCATCGTTTCGGGCTTGAAGGAGCCGCAAACGCTTCAGCCCGGGCAGGCGGTGCTGCTGGGGTTCCCAATCGACGAAGGGGTTCGGCGAAATGGCGGGCGAATCGGAGCCGCGGGCGGTCCCGATGCCATTCGCGGCTGGCTCTATCGATTGACACCGATGGATGCCCCTTCGGGCCTGAACATCCGAACGGTACACCTGTTGGACTGGGGCAATCTGCGTCCCCTGCAAACTTTGGAAGAATCTCAACGGGCGCTTGGCCTGGCCGTGGGGCATATTCTTGGAAAAGGAGCCGTGCCGATCGTTTTGGGCGGCGGCCATGAAACGGCATTCGGTCACTTTCTGGGTTATGTCAACGCCGGCATTCGTCCTGCCATTGTCAATCTGGATGCTCACCTGGATGTGCGGCCCGCAATCGGTGGGTTAAGCACGAGCGGGACTTCTTTTCGTCAAGCTATGCAACACGAGAGAGCTCCCTTGGAGCCGGGCAGATACGCCTGCCTGGGTCTCCAAGCCCCTTCGGTCAGTCGTGAACATTGGGAATTCTGCCGGTTGCGTGGAGACATTCTGGTGACAGCGGAGGAAATGCGCGGACGCAGCTCCGAGATGCTTGCGCGAACCTGTACAGCCTTCGAGCAACTTGAGAAACCGATTTATCTTTCCGTCGATGCGGATGTAGCCGCCGCGGCGGACGTCCCGGGTGTCAGCACCCCAATCCTGCCGGCCTTGCGGGGCATGAATTACTAGCCTGCGTTCGCCAAGCTGGGGCGAATCCAAGCGTAAGCAGCTTTGATTTGGTCGAGCTGAATCCTTTTTTCGACATCGATCAGCGGAGTGCCCGCTGGGCAGCGACAATGGTATGGCAGTACCTGATTGGACTGGCTGCAAGGCAGTAAGCTGCCTCCTGAATGATCGAAATCGATTGAATTGCGCATATTCAAACACAATTGGTCTCAAATTGCGTTAACCATTTCGGGTAGGTAATTCAGAGAAACTTCGGCTCAGGCCACATTTATCGGCCTAACTAGCTTAATAAACTGACGTTATGGTTTGTGCCGCTTGTTGGGACTGTAGGTTCAGGCGCATTGGTATCGAAGTTGCTCCTATCGCTAATCGTTGACTTAGCGACTTTCCAGACGTCATACCCAGCCCTGTAGGGCATTCATGGCGTAGAATCATTATCAAGGACGTCGCGAAGCGGTCGCACACAGGAGGGAACGCGATATGCTCGTGCTAAGCCGGAAACTGGGTAAGAAAATCTGCATCGGCGAGAACATCTGCATCACGGTGGTCGACATCGATCGAGGCAAGATTCGCTTGGGCATTGAAGCACCGCGCGAAGTCCCGGTGTTCCGCCAAGAACTCCTTCCCAATAAGCCCGCCGTCACGGTTGCCGCAGGCTCCGCAGGGCCGCTGCACTAAAGTCATTGCGCAAACGCAGCTCCGTGGTTTGCCGACGAGCCAATATGTTACAATTGGGCTCGTTGGAACCGCCCGCGGAGGCGCGCATGCTTGCGGCCGAATTAAAACCGGCAACATCTCTGGATGACCCCGCTCTCTACATCAACCGCGAGTTGAGTTGGCTGGAGTTCAATCGCCGTGTCCTCGAGGAAGCACTGGACACGTGCGTTCCCCTGCTCGAACGCCTGAAATTTCTAGCCATCTTGAGCTCCAACCTGGACGAGTTTTTCATGGTCCGGGTGGGGGGCTTGCAACAAAAAGTGCAAGCCAAGATTGCCCAGGGCTCCGGGGCCGACCGCATGGCACCGGCAGAGCAGATCGACCGCATTAGCCAGGCGGTCCGTCAAATGGTTACGCTGCAATACCAGTGCTTGCTGAATGACGTGCTCCCTTCGTTGGAGAAGGAAGGAATCGTCATTCGCAGCCTCAAGGATTTGACCGAGGCCGACCGCAAGCACGTTCATGAACTGTTTCATCGAGAGATTTTTCCGGTCCTCACGCCGCTGGCAATCGATCCGGGGCATCCTTTCCCGCACCTCCTGAATAAATCGCTGAACTTGGCGGTGCTCTTGCAACGGCCCGGTCAGGCAGACAGGCTTTTTGCCGTCGTGCAGGTTCCTGCGGTGCTGTCGCCCTTGGTCAGCTTGCCTGCGGAGCCGCGGCCATGTCTTCACGCCGCTCGAAACCGTCATTCGCATGCACCTGCCGGAGCTGTTTCCGGGCATGCGCTGGATAGTGCCACGGTGTTCCGGGTCACGCGGAATAGCGATTTCGAAATTGACGACGATGAAGTGGAAGATTTGCTCAAGACGATAGAAGAAGAAGTGCGTAAACGGCGGCAGGGCATGCGGTCCGCCTGGAAATTGAAGCCGAGGCGCCGGTGGACGTGGAGCAACGCCTGATGGCGGCGCTGGACCTCGATCAGATCGACGTCTATCGCTTGCCGGGAATTCTTGATTCCCACCGGTCTTTTTCAAGTACACGGACTTCCCGGGTTTACGCAGTTGCGCGACCCCCACTTCGTGCCGCAACCAAGCCCGGATTTCCTTTCAAGCAGCAATCTCTGGGCAGCAATTCGAGCCCGAGACATCCTCTTGCATCATCCCTACGAGACGTTTGCCCACGTGGTGGATTTTGTCGGAAGCCGCTGCCGACGACGATCGCGTGTTGGCCATCAAGCAAACGCTTTATCGCACGAGCAGCGATTCACCGATCGTGCACGCACCTTGCAGCGTGCTGCCGAAAACGGCAAACAGGTGACGGCTTTGATCGAGCTGAAGGCCCGGTTCGATGAAGAGCGGAATATCGTCTGGGCACGGGCATGGAGCGGTCGGGCGTGCACGTCGTTTTTGGTTTTGTGGGCCTGAAGACGCATTGCAAAGTGTGCCTGGTCGTGCACCGCGAAGAAGAGGGCATTCGCCGTTACGTTCACCTTTGAGCGGCACTACAATCCGCAGACGGCGCGGATCTATACCGATCTCGGTTTCTTCACCTGCCGACCCGATTTCTTCCGAGACGTTTCGGCCCTCTTCAATTACCTCACCGGTTACGGCGAGTTGCCCCAATGGCGTAAACTCGTGGTTGCCCCAAGCCGGCTGCAATCGTTTACCATCGAAAAAATCGAGCAGGAAATCGCACATCGCAAGGCCGGGCGCAAAGGCGTCATCATCGCGAAAATCAATGGCGTGCTCGAGCCAACCATCATTCAGGCACTTTATCGAGCCAGCCAAGCGGGCGTGCGAATCGACATCATCTGCCGGGGAATTTGCGCCTTACGTCCCGGCCTGCCGGGGATTAGCGAAACCATCCGGGTCATTTCCATCGTCGACCGGTTTCTCGAGCATAGCCGGGTCTTTTACTTCGGCAACGGCAGCAACCCCGCAGGTGTATGTCGGCTCGGCCGATTGGATGGACCGCAACCTCAGCCGTCGCGTGGAAGTTCTCTTCCCCGTGGAGCAGCCAAATCTGAAACAGCGGCTCATCAGCGAAATCATTGCGATATCGCTCGCCGACAACGTCAAGGCGAGAGAGCTCTTGTCCAACGGCAGCTATAGGCGGCTTGGGCCTGCCGGCAATGAGCCCAAGTTGCACAGCCAAGAGCACTCCTGGAATTGGCTGCTCGAGGCGCATGCCGGCAGACATGTCGAAGAACAGGCCGCCGTTCCCGCGCACGCCAACCGCGCCTGGCGCGTGACCGACGGCAAACGAAACTCCAGCGAGGCTAATCGCCAAATCCGAAACTTGAATTCCGAGCCAAGGCGAAATCGGCATCCTGATCCATCGGCGACCCCTGCCGGGCAAGCCGGCAGGGGTCGTACGCGGCATTTCGATCTACGGGTCGAGTTGCTAAACCTCAACGAGGAATCGGCACTGCCTTGGGTGCTTCCGCCGGAGGACGGAACCGGAACAGGCGTCAGCATCGTCGCAGGCACTGGAGCTACCACCACCGCGGAGGGGTGGGTATAGCGTTCGCAACCGCGAGGATCTTTATCGCAATCGCAGACGCCCGCCGTGTGGTTCAAGCAACTGCAGCCCAGCCCAGCGCTCAATAAACTCAGCGAACAGACGAGTAGCGATATATGGCGCATGGCATCCTTGCCTTTCTTGAGGCAGAGGCCGTGGACGGTTGCCTCCTCGACGGGGCGAAAAGCCGTCGGCTGCTCTCTGCGATACACTAAGAATTCGACTTGCACTGGTATGCGCACGAAGACAATTGCATCGATTCCAACGACTTCGTCGGCGGTAGGGAGCGCAAGATCCTTACAGTTTATGCCGAAACGCAGAAACCGGAGAAGCTAGCGTGGATGCGGTAATCCTTGCGGCCGGGCTGGGTACTCGGCTTCGCCCACACACTTTGACGACGCCGAAGCCGCTGCTCCCCATAAAGGGACGCCCGATTTTGGATTGGACCCTCGGCGCCTTGCCTGCCAACGTCGATCGCGTTTTGGTGGTAACGCACTACTTGGCGGATCAAGTGGGAGCGTACATGAAGCATCAGCCGCATATCCGCGACTGGGTTCAAGTACCGCAAATCACGCCACGTGGAACAGGCGATGCCGTGCGTTCTTGCCGATCGTTTCTTAGATCTGCTTCGGTCATGGTTCTGAACGGGGACGATCTTTTTGGCGCACGTGATCTTGCCCAGCTTTCTCGTTTTGCCGCTGGGCTAATCGTCCACGCGGTGGACGAGCCTCGACGCTTCGGGATCGCCTTCTTGAAGCCGGACGGCACGCTCGATCGATTGGTTGAGAAACCACCCTTGGACGGCCGTCAGCTTGCCAACGCCGGAGCCTACGTTTTGCCGCGTGAGGTGCTGGACGAAGAATTGCCGCTTTCGCCCCGCGGTGAATACGAGATAACCGATTATGTTTCGCCTTGGCTGCTCGAGGGCCAGTCCACGTGGTCGAGTCCACGTTTTGGCTTCCCATTGGCACGGAACAGGTGTGGCAGGAGGCTCAAACGATGGATTTGGACGCCGTGATGACGCGGCAAACAAATCAGGGCTGATTTCATCCGCGCACGTTATCGCCGACGAAGGGATTATGCGCCGCTCGGCGCCAATGGTCGTGGTCGACCCGTGACCTGGATAAACGACCGTTTCCGGCGGCAAGGCGAAGAGCTTCGACCGGATGCCTTTGAGCAGCAAAGGGCCGTTGCATCCGGGAAAATCACTTCGACCGATGCCGCGTTCGAAAAGCACATCGCCGCCGAAAACCCGCGAGGGCGTTCCGCGCCAAACGAAAACCACGTGCCCGGGCGAATGACCCGGAACTTCGAGAACCTCCAAGCGAATTCCAGCAGCTTCGACCAGTTCCCCTTCCTTGAGCAGACGATCGGCCGGGGGACTGGTGATCGGCATCCCAAACAGGCCGGTCAAATTCGCATTGGCGTCAGATAGCAAATGAGCTTCGTTGACGCCGATCATGAGTGGGGCATCCGGAAAAGCTTCTTTCATCGCCTCGTTCCCGGCAATGTGATCGCCGTGGCCATGCGTGTTGAGAATGGCTGCCGGCCGCTTATGGATTTCCTCGAGCAGATTGAGGATTAACTCAGGTTCCATGCCTGGGTCGATCACCAGGCAATCGTCGCGGTTTTCCAGGAAAACAACATAGGTGTTTTCGTTAAATGGCAGCGACTCCACAACATGTATCTGCAGATCGTCCATGGTTGGCATCCCTTTGCTGCCGGTCTTGGAAGTGATTCTTTGTAAGTTATACCATCTCCGGCCTGTGGAGTTAGCTGGCATACTCGAGCCGAAGCCCTTGCGCCGTAGGCGGTTGGTTGTCGTCGGCCGTTCCGGGGCCCGCAGGTGGAATGGCATTTGCTACCCATTAAACATCGAACGGAATGGGACCGGCATATCGCCCCGATAATTTGCTCCCTTTCCTTTTGCATTCAAATCGCTCGATTCCGATTCAGGCAAAGGACGGCCGAAAATGAAAAATGAACAAAATGGAACCCGAAGTCGCTTTGGGCTATGGGCGTCATTTGTTGCCTCGGGGGTACTTACGTTGGCCATGGTAGGAGCAGCGGCCGGCCAACAAGATCCCGCCGCCTTTCAAGGTTCGGGAGAATCTCCGCTCGATTTGCCTTTGCGACTCATTTCCCAGGCTCGCGCCAGCTATGACCGCCTCGACGATTACGCGTGTCTCTTCGTGAAACGCGAGCGTCTGCACAACCAATTGCAGCCGGAAAACCTCGTGGCCATGCGCGTGCGAACCAAGCCTTTCAGCGTCGACCTCCAATGGCTCAAACCCTCTGACACGACCGGGCAAGAGGCTTGTTATGTCGCCGGTCGCAACGCGGGACAAAATGCGCGTCCGGTCAGCGGGCCTGCTTGGCGGCATCGGGTTCGTTTCTCTCGACACCAACGATCCCCGGGTTCTGGAAAACAGCCGCCATAGCATCAAGGAAGCAGGGATCGGCAATGTCATCAGCCGATTTGGCGAAGGCTGGACCATGGAAAGAAGCGTTAACAAGACTCGCGTGCAGGTTGCCGAGTACGATTACAACAAACGGCATTGCATCCGTGTGGAAACCGTGCACCCCGATAATTCGGACCGGGTTTTTCTCTTTTATCGCAGCGTGGTTTATTTCGACCGCGAGAACCATCTGCCCATCAGGGTCGAGAACTACGATTGGCCCAAAAAGGCTGGTGACTTCGCAGGCGAGTTGGTCGAGTCGTACAGCTTTGCGGACTTGAAAACCAATATTCGGCTGAAAGATGAGGTATTCAATCGCTAAGAGCGTGGCGAGCGTCGAGGCGTAAGCCCGACGAGTCCGACCTCGACGCACTCGCTGCCCCAGCACTCGGTTACTTCGTCGTCGTCCTGGGAGGCAAATTGGGACGCTGCACCGCCCCGTTGGAACCGCTCCCGAAAGCCTGCTTGCCGCCATAGAAGGGCAGGTTATAAACGGGTTTCGCGCCGGGTTGACCTGATCGCTAACCGTTGGTGATGACTTGATTTGAGGCGCTACGGAATAGCCTTGGAAATTGTTCTTTCCATGGTCGAGATAAGGAACCGTGATATCGACGTGCCAGCCCGGCATCCTTTGGCCGTTGGTTCGAACCGAAGGCAGCCGATCCGCCAAAGCTGAGCCGGCAATAACAAATACCAATCCCAGGGCCAAAAACTTGCCGAAGGTGCGCCCGCTCATAGCTGCCCCCTTTTGTCTGCAGATTCCAAACTACAATCCCATTTAATAGCCTAGCATGCGTTCTGCAGTCATGCAAAACGGCCGATGTACAGAGTCGCTTCAAAACATAAACTATCGGCTTGGTTACTGCGTTCCTCGGCAAAGGAATAAGCGCACTGCGCATTTTTGTCGCTGGTGGTTCTGGGTTGGTCGGCAGTCGCCTCGTGCCAAAGCTGGAGGAACGCGGCGATGAGGTCGTGCTGCTGAGCCGCAGGGCCAATTCGCTTCGAGATCGATTCGGCAGACGCTGCCAAATGGTACAAGGAGATCCGCTCCGCGAGGGCTCGTGGCAGCATGCCGTGGATGATTGCGACTGCGTTGTCAACCTGACCGGCGCGAACATTTTCGCCCAACGATGGGACGCACCGTTCAAGGAATTGCTTCGCAGAAGCAGGGTTGAGAGCAGCGCCAATATGGTTGCTGCCTTGAGCCGGAAACCTCAGACCGCCGCCGGCAAGCCCAAGACGCTGGTCAACTCATCCGCCATTGGCTATTACGGCTCTCTCAGAGATGAGTCCGTGACAGAGGAATCCTCTCCGGGAAAAGATTTCATGGCCGAGCTGTGCGTGGAATGGGAAGCCGCGGCCAATAAAGCCAAGAGCTTGGGTGTACGCACGGTTTTGCTGCGCACCGGGGTTGTTTTGGATAAAGCAGGAGGCGCCTTGCAGGAGATGGCCAAGCCGTTTCGCATGGCCGGTTTCGGCGGGCCTATCGGCTCTGGCCGTCAATACGTGAGCTGGATTCACCATGCGGACATGGTCGGGCTGATTCTTCTGGCAATCGACGACTCGGCTGCTGAAGGCCCTCTCAATGCTACAGCCCCGAATCCAGCGACGAATAAAGCGATGACCAAGACAATCGGCAAGCTGCTCAACCGGCCGGCCATCTTCCCCACGCCTGCGTTCGCCATCCGCATGGTGCTGGGTGGAGTTGCCGAAGTGGTGACTCGGGGCCAACGCGTATTTCCCAAGAAGGCCGAAAAGCTAGGCTATGTTTTCAAATTCCCGGATTTGGAAGCCGCGCTGGAAGATACGCTTGAGTAAGCAAAACGTGCTTTCTGGCAATCACGGTAAATCGTCATCCATTGAGTGGCCATCACGCTCCGCGTGATGAAAAAGACATCTCGCCGCGCAAAACTAAGTGGTATCAAAGGTGGCTGAATTCATCACGCGGAGCGTGATGGCCACTGAGGCCACTTCAGTGGCCATCACGCTCCGCGTGATGAAAGAGCCTTCTCTCGCCGCGCAAACTAAGGTTTCTCGATGGTGCCGAAATGCATCCACTTCAGTGGCCATCACGCTCCGCGTGATGAAAGAGCCTTCTCGCCGCGCAAAACTAAGGTTGCTCGATGGTGCCGAAATGCATCACGCGGAGCGTGATGGCCACTGAGGCGTCACGTTACTCGCGGATGCTTTCACCGAGCAAAACTCAATCGCCTTGGTCGTTCTAGGCTTGCATAATCGCTGCAGCGAATGCGGATTGCCTCCGCATGGGTGTCGGATTCGAAGATCATCATTTCATCCAGGCCGATGGAAGTATCGAGGATGCTCGGAATGCCATAGAGTTTGCCGAACGGCCCGACCACGCCCCATTCGCAATCGCGAAAGACAACGGCAACTTCCCCACCGCTGGCTATGCTGACACGGACTGCCCAAAGCCAAACTGACGGCAGCCGTATCGATTCGCTTGGTAGCCGGCAAACACCGCCAGAAGATAACCTTCTTGGCCGCGCAACAAGACTGCTTTAGCGACGTGATTGCCCGAGACTCCAAGGTATTTGGCACGATGCTGCGCCGTGTAGGCCGGCGCGTGCAATAACGTTTCGAAGGCGATATGTTCACCGTTCAAGAATTCAGCCACTCGCATGGATTTCCCCTTCTCTCCGGGCCGCCAATAGCCCCTTGAACCCTCCGGTAAGGTGTTGGGGCACCGGCACGTTGGCAGCGGCTAGCTACTATACTTGTGCTGAGCCATCGACTCAGGACCAGCTTGCTTGCCGCCGCGAAAAATCTAGGGATTCTGCGTCGTCCGTGCCGATGAAGCCGGGTTTGACGAATGAGCTGCACCTGCCGGATGTGGCTTGAATTCCACGCTTGTTTTGGCCGTCCGCAGAACTAAAATGCGGCTTCAGTCCGGCACTTTACCTTGCAGGTGCGTATGTGGCTCGAAAATGAGATTGAGGTTCTGCGTCCCGGCATGCAACGCGGGCGTTTTCGTTTTGTCCTCTTCGACTTTGACGGCACGCTGTCGCTGATCCGCGAAGGCTGGCCGCAGGTCATGATTCCCATGATGATCGAGGTCTTGCGCGAGACCGGCACCAGCGAAAGCGACAGCGAATTGACGGCTCGAGTCGAAGAGTTCGTCATGCGGCTCAATGGCAAGCAAACGATCTATCAGATGATGCAGTTGGCCGACGAAGTCGCGCAGCCGCAAGGGCACGCCTAGAGATCCGCTCGTCTACAAGCACCGCTATCACGATCTGCTCATGGAACGCATCAGTGGCCGGCTCGACAGCTCTGCGGAACGGTTCCGCACAGCCCGAGGACTGGACGGTGCCCGGCAGCCACGCCTTGCTCGAACGGCTTGCAAGCCCGCGGGCTGACGCTCTTTCTGGCCAGCGGCACGGATGTGAATTTCGTCAAGACAGGAGGCCGAGCTGCTGGGCGCTGGCCCGGTTTTTCGGCGAGCACATTTACGGCGCTTTGGACGATTACGGCAAGTTCTCCAAGAAGATGATCATCGAACGGATCCTGCAGGAGAATCGACCTGTCGCGGGCGAGGAGTTGCTGGGCTTCGGCGACGGCTTCGTGGAGATCGAAGAAGTTCAAGAGTAGGCGGCGTGGCCGTGGCCGTCGCCAGCGACGAGGTCAAACGCCAGGGCGTCAACGCCTGGAAACGCGATCGCCTCGTCAAAGCCGGCGCCGACATCGTCATCCCGGAATACCGCAAAGCCGACCGCCTGCTGACCTATTTGTTTGACGAGAAATCCTAAGGCCAAGACCCATGCTCGACGCCATTCTGGAATCCATCCTCAGTCGTATTCCGGGGCTTCGAATCGCCGTTGTCGGCGATCTGTTTCTCGATCGCTATCTCGACATCGACGCTCGATTGACGGAACCTTCCATAGAAACCGGCCTCGATGCTTATCAAGTGAGACGCGTACGTTCGTACCCGGGAGCGGCGGGCACGGTCATCAATAATCTGGCGGCACTAGGCGTGGGGGCGATCGTTCCCGTTGCCGTCATCGGCGATGACGGTGAAGGATACGAATTGGGCCAGGCTCTCGGCCGCTTGGGCGTGGTCGAGACGTCCCAAATCATTCACGATGGCTCACGCCGCACCCCTACCTACACCAAGCCGATGCTCGAAGAGCCTGGTAAACCGGCCCGCGAGCTCAACCGGCTCGACATCAAGAATCGGCAACCCACGCCTGCCAAAACTCGAAGACAAACTCATCGAGGCGATCAGGAAAGTCGAAGCCGATGTCGATGCACTGCTGATTTTGGATCAGGTTTCCGAAGAAGACTGTGGCGTCGTCACGGCAAGAATTCGCAACGAATTGAGCGAGCTCGGCAGCTCGACGACCCAAACTGCTCATGCTGGCCGATAGTCGGGAACGACTGGGGCAGTTCCGAACGTCGGGCTCAAGCCCAACGAGGCTGAGGCGCGACTGGCCTGGGGAAAGGCTGCCGCTGGCATGGATTTGTCGCATGTTCTCGTGAACCTGGCCCGACAAAACGGCAGGCCGATTTTTTGCACCAAGGGGGATCGAGGAATCACCTTGGCCGATCCGGTTGGGAAGGAAGTGCAGATTCAGGAAGTGGCGGGATATCCCGTATCAGGCCCCATCGATGTCGTAGGAGCCGGCGACAGCACGACCGCTGCCATTGCTTGCGCTCGCTGCAGGCGCCTCCAAGCCACAGGCCGCAGCTTTCGGAAACCTCGTTGCTTCGATCACGATTCAGCAGCTTGGCATCACAGGCACCGCGTCGCCCCAACAGGTGCGGGAACGCTGGCGCCAGGTTCAAAGCTAACGCGCCTTCACCACCAACGCGGTGCTGTTGTCCGTGCCGCCGTAAAGGTTCGTCCAATTGATAATCTGCCGGCGCAACCTTCCGCCGACGTATTGCGTTGCAGAATCTCTTGCAGCATTTCCGGCGACAAATGACTGGTGACTCCATCAGAACAGACGAGAATGGCGTCGCCTGGCACCAGGCGCCCTTCATAGACGAACGGTTCCACGTCCGGCTGGCCGCCAATCGCCTGGTGCAGCTCCGAGCGCCGCGGATGTTCCGCGGCCTCTTGGTGAGTCATGGCTCCAAGAGCGACCATGCGCTGCACCCAAGTTTGATCTTCTGTGACTTGGCGAAGCTGCCCGCGATGCAAATGGTAGGTTCTGCTGTCGCCCACGTGACCGACAGCAAATGAATCGCCTCCTAAATATACAAATTCGAGTGTGCAGCCCATGCCGCGGCGGCCTTCTTCCTCACGGGCAGCGACGTACACTTCTTTGTTGACCTCGCTGATGAGGGCGATGAGGGACAACCTGACAGTGGCGGAATCAAGAAAGTGCCCGGTTTCTCCCGACTCGATGGATTCTTCTGTTGCCTGGCTGCCCATGAGGTTCCATGGCTTTTGGCACGCGACTTTTTTGAGAAGAGACTTGATCGTCATACGAGCCGCCACCTCGCCGGCATCGGAACCTCCCATACCGTCGGCTGCCAGCAAGAGGACGTGATCCTCGAACCTGTCCTCGAAGCATTGACAGACCTGAAGCAGAGCGAACGCGTCTTCATTGCCGGTCCGCACCATTCCCGTGGAGGACCACGCCCCAACTTCGAGGCGAACGCGATCGAGCAATGCTTGGCATTTTCGCAACAGTCCCAATAACTCCGTGAAACCCGTGGGGTCTTCGCGACTGGCTTCGGCCGTGGGGAAGCGCAGGTTGACGTCGCGGCAAAAGGTCTTGCTGATCAAGCGGCCGAAAAGGGGATGGCAATCGGCGAACTGCTGCAAGATCGGCTTGGGCACGCCCTGGAGCTCAAAGTCGGTTTCCGTCAATTCGCGGCCCAAATGGAGAGCATAGACCATAGCGCCAAAGGCGTAGAGGTCCGACCGGGCATCCGCCTTATCGCTCGCCAGAACCAACTCGGGAGCACTATACAACCCGGCACGGAGTTGCGCTTGCGCGGGCAAAGGGCAAGGCAGCAATTGCGTGAGGTCGGCGATGCGCACTCGACCGTTTGGAGCAATCAAAACCTGCTCCGGACGCAATGCCTCGAGCACAGCGCCGCGATCGTGCAATTCTTGCATAGCCTCGGCAAGCTGAATTAGCCATCCGAAGCGAATGGCTTCTGTGGCGGCAGGATCGTCCCAGGCATCCCAGAGAGAAAGTCCGATGGGGGATTCCAGAATGAGGTAGGCAAAATCGCCCTCCTCGAACCGTTCGCCATAGCGTGGCCAAGTTCCATGCTTACTGAGTTCGACTCGGTCCAGAAACCAAGCGGATGAGGGCCATTGGGCCGGTAGAGGAGCAACTTCCGCGGCAGTCAATGCAATCTCTGGCTGCGTATCCATTTCGGCAAGTGTTGCTTCAACCGGCGCTGGCTCGGATGAAACCGGCTCATTTCCAGTTTTCACTCGCGGCTCACGCAAAACCAGAACTGCCAATGCAGTGGTTTCCGGCTCTTTTTGATCGATGGCCTGGAACAACTGGCAAGCGCCGCGCTCGCCGATCATTTTGATGAGCTGGTACCGATTGCGGATCCTTGCCTGTTCAGTTATCGGTGGTGAAGTTCCGGGAGGGGGGAAATCCAACCGCAGGATTCGCAATAAGTCTGGCCAACAGGATTCACGGCGCAACAAGCTTGACACAAGATGCCGCCAACCCCCTCAGTGGGTTCGGGCTCGACTGAGGCCGGCTGCCCTGGAATTGGGTCCCTGTCCTCTACGGGCGGACTCGTGGGGAGTTCCTCAACGGGAACCGGTGCTACATCGTCCGGGAGGTCAGGGGCGGGCGGTGGTGACGACTCAGCGAACTTGGGAATGTCCCAGGTAGGCAGGAGCTCGGTTCGGTTTTCGTCGACTTTGCCAGGAGGCGGGTCGTTCGATTTGAGCGTTTGCATCATGCCGCGTAGACGCGCCAGCATCGATTGCAGACTGCTCGTCGGCTGAGGTGAATTGGGCTCCGAGCCTTGCGTGCTCATGAAAGCGTTCCGATCTGCGCCTTTGGCTGACTGAATCGACCAAGAAAAGAACTTTCTTCATGGCTCACTGAGCCTATTTTCGTTTAACCCGGAGCCAACGGCGACGGTTGTCTTACCGCAACACCTGTCTTGCAGCATTATTCGGCATGGGGCCCTGTCAGCCATCGCCGTTGGCTCCGGGTTAAACGAAAAATGCGGCGACAGATTTGCTTGGAAAGGCATTTTTTCTTTTGCCATTATTGATCGTTGATGCCTTGTTTTGGACATTTTCTATAGCCGGTGTCCGCAGTGAATGCACCACCGGCTCCCCTGACGATTGTTCTTACCACACTGTTGGCAAGGAGGCGCAAAATCGGTGAGTGCAGCGGCACATTGGCCGCAGTAAGGCTGACGCACCGGGTTACTCGATTGGCACTTGGAGCAAGGCGCCTCCCGTGTAACCTGGCGTTTTTCCAGGTCCGCTTTGAATTCGCGGCACGTGAAATAACGCTCACTGAGATCTTCGGCCAAGTTGATGCGCAATAATTCAAAAACCAACGGCGCTCTTCCGGCCACGGGACAGTAGGAGCTTTGAGCTCGCGCTCCAACTCGCGAGCAGTTTGAAAATCCGGAGCTTTGCCGGTGGCAAGGTGATAGAGCGTGCCTGCCAAGGCAAACAAATCGCTCCGCGCTTCCGGTTTGCCGAGAATCTGCTCGGGCGCTGCGTAGCCTTCGGTATAGACGCGCGTCATGGCGGCGGGCTTATTGCCGGCGCTGCGGCCAATATCTCGGGCGGTGCCAAAATCGATCATGCGAATGCTGTTTTGCTCGCGCAAGAGCATGATGTTCTCGGGCTTGATGTCCCGGTGCACGATAGGCGGCGATTGGCTGTGCATGTGGGTCAAGACATCGCAAACTTCCTTCCCCCAACCGATTACCTGCTCGAAAGGAAATGGCGCGTTGTTGTTCGATTCCAGCATGCGCAGCAGATCTTGGCCGGCAATGTACTCCAGAACCAGTTGCGCGCCTTTGCCTTCGCGGTAGAAACCATAAAAGCGAGGCACCGTGGGCAACCGGGCCAGTGCTTTCAGAATCTCGGCCTCGCGCTGGAAAAAGGCCAGCCGAACCTGGAACTCTTGCGGCTCGTTGCAAATCATGTCCTTGACGGCGACTGCCTTTCCGGCATTTTGCAAATCGCCCGCCAGATAGACTGCAGAAAAACCACCGATGGCGAGAAGCTTGTCGATTCGATACCTTCCGTGCAGCACGGTTCCGGAAGGATAAGGAAGAGGCGAACCACAGCGTTGACAATGACGCTCATCAGGCGGGTTGGCGACGCCGCACGATTCGTTGGGACAAAGATTGGGCGCTGCTTCGGCGTCGTCGAGCGGCGCATCCCCGCCCAATAAATAACCGCATTCCGGGCATGATTTGAAACCAGGCTGGGTAGCTGCTCCGCAGCCGGGGCATTTGGCGAGTCCCGGGGCGGTGTTCGAGTTTCGGCGCAGGAATTCCCGTGTTGCCCGATGGAATTCGTGCGGTTCCGCCGTTCATTGGCGGAGCTGAAGGTGGAACCGAAAGCTGAGGCGGCGCTGAAGGCGCTTGGGTCGACGCGCACCGCAAAAAGCTGTTTGCAGACCGGGCAGCGAATTGCCCGTCCGCCTGCATCCTGCGGGACCTGCAAGGCAGTGTTGCAATGTGGACAGCGCGTCACATGGGACATCGTTCTTCCTCACGAAAGCGAGCCTCCCACATTAGTGGCGGAGGTTAACGGGAACTCCCCTCACTAACGTGGGAGGCTCGCTCGTGCGCATTGAGTTGCTTCAAAGCACAACTTTCAGTTGAACCGTTCCAATTTGAATCACATCGTTTAGAGTGAGCGGTATTTTCTTGCCCGATTCAATTTTCGTGCGATTTAGGTAGGTGCCGTTCAGGCTATGGAGATCTTCGAGAGTCAAAGATTCTCCGTGGAAAGTAATCACCGCATGCTGGCGTGAAGACCAGATTCGATCGGGCGGCTCCTGATCTTCGAGGTCGACATCCACGGCTTTCTCGTCCGCTCGGCCGATGAAATTATCCCCGTCGTAGATCTGGTACTCGACATTTTGACGCTGACCGCGCAGTACGATCAGCTTGGGTTTGCTGCCCGCGGGAAGCTTCTCCGCCAGCACCGGTGGCAACACTTGATCGATGGTGGAAGGCGGCGACGGCGCCACCGCTGGTTCGCTCGGAGCAGTGGCAGGAGCGTCCGTTGGTTCCGGCGCAAGGCGATGGGCTCGCCGTTCAGAATCCCATGGGCCACCGGTTCGGCAAAAGTGTACACAGGAGAGGCTTCCGCGATGGGAATCGCTCCCGCCAAGATCGGTTCTTCGACCGCCGCTGCCGCATGGATCGGTTCGGCGACGGCTGCGACAGCCATGCTTTCGGGAACGGCCACCGGCAGGGATGCGCCATTATCCGAGTCGGACGGCGGACGAACTGCACTTGGTTCGACCCAGCCGAGATCGGATTTGCACTGTTCGCAAAATAAAGCGCCCGCCTCATTTTCGAAGTGGCAATAAGGGCATTTACTCATGGGAACTACCTCTTAACGCAATAGGAATTGCATGCTGGGAAAACCCTGATCTCACGACGGCACGGGCATTTCTTCGGCAAGGCGGGCCACGTCATCGACGGCTAGCTGCGTTTTCTTGGACACGCGGCCGCTTCCATGCAATTCTTGAAGCACCTGGCGGGCGAGCATGGTCTTCTTCGCTGCCCTGGCACCAGCAACTCGCCTTTGCGCGAAATCGTTTCGGCAACGCGCTGGGCTTCGGTTGAATCGTTGGAGGCAATGGCTTCCTGAAGGTTTTTGTTCAATTCGTAAATCTGCACCTCGTCGATATGACGGGCCACTTCGGCATTGACATAACCTTGTCCTGTGGCCGCATACTGAATTTGCAGAGGCACCTTGCCGGTCGATTCGCGCCGGCCGTTGCCTAGATCGTAGCTGACCTCCATCTGCAGAATCACGTAGCTGCCGTCGGGCCGCTTGGGCAAGCTCAGATCGAGCACGTAACGCGTGGGCTTGTCGCGTTCGAGCGTTCCCAGCGAAACGACGAGATGCCGCTCTTCCGGCTCGGTGACGGGCAATTCCTTGATTTCAGGAACCACTTGCCTGGTGCGTTTGACCTTCACATCTTTGATGGGCCAGATTTGCAATTCCACGTTTGTAAAACCGGCCTGGCTCAGATGGCCGAACTCTTGCTGGAACGCCCGTTCCGCATCGTCGGCCTGGCTGACGTCGATGTAATACCATTTTCCTTCCGCGAGCTGAGCCATATCTTTGAGCAAGCCGGCGTTCCATTCGGTGCCGATGCCCATGAGGGTCAAGTGAATGTTCTTGGCCCCGGCCTGCTGGGCGATCTGCCGGCACATTTGCTCGCCGGAGGTTTCACCATCGGTCAGCACCACGATCTGCGTCAGCCGGCCAGCTCCAGCGTTTTTTTCGACCTCCTGCATGGCAAGCGTTAGCCCTTGATCCATGGAGGTGCCGCCCGGATCGACGTCGTGACGATCGACCCGTTCGATGACATCCTCTATTTTGGTGCGATCGGAAAGTTTGGTGGCAGGAAGAATCACCTGAGCATCGTGGCCGAAGGCGACCAGAGCTAACGTGTCGTTCGGTTGGAGCATATTCAAAGCGCTCATGGCGGCGGACTGAATGCGATTCAGCCTGCTCTTGCCGGTACCGTCTTCTTCGTACATGGAGCCGCTCACGTCGAGCACCAGCGCCAGGTTGAGGCCGATCGGCTTGTCTTGCGCCTCGCCTGTCGGAATGAGCTTGAGCAGCGCGTAGCTGGCGACGGAATCGCCGGCGACGCTCACGCTCGTGCGGTGCATCATGCGCTCAATGTGAATTTTCGCCGTCATGCTTGCCAACCTCAACAGAATTTGATGCCAGCGGGCCGGACGCTACCGTAACGCTAGCTTTAGCGTATCACGAAATAAGCCGCCGCACTGTGAAGACCCAGCCAGCGCAACCCTGAACTCAAGCCGAAAGAAACTGCGGACAACAATCGTCCCGCGCGGCCTCCGGCGCATCCAAGAATGCCGCCCACAATCGCTCCCCAAAACGCCCAAGAAAGCGTGGCCGTGGCTATCCACAGGGTTAACCAGATCGGGGAGGCGCCCGTCGAAGCCGGTCAACCCTAGTCGGGGGACCAAAATTTGCCAGATCCAGGACGGCAAGGCGTCGAGCACTGGCAGGAGGCATGCCACGCTGGCGCTGCCGGCCAATCCCGCGGCGGCGCCGGCAAGCATTCCACGCACCAGATCGTGAAGACCGTCACCTTTGCGGAACGCGTAAATCGCCCCGGCTAAGGGACCAATCCACCAAGCCACGAACACAAATTGGCGAACAAACAGTACCTGATCGGGCCCGTAAGAGGCCCAGAACAGTGGTGAACGGCCGGGCGGAAAGGCCGAGACGCCACCCAAATAGTAGCGAGCCCCCACGTCGGCCGGCCCGGCCAATACCAGTCGGGCAATCCCCGCGGCGAGGGCGCCCACCAACCAGTTCGCTACTGGCTCTCGATGAATGTTCGAGCTGCGCGGCCTTACGACAGGATCGCCCTCGATCGTGAGGCGCACTCTTCCAGTAAAAGTCTGGCCGGAATTGCCGATGAGCTTGACATCGGCTTCGTGCGTCCGCCCGCTCGCCAGGTCGGCACTATCCACCTCGAAGGGGACCACTGCTTGTTGCGGCCCGCTCACGTCTTGGGAAAACAGTTTCAGCCAACTAACCGAGCTGGTAGCGTACGAGAAAACCCATTTCTTGGTTTCGGCTCGCAGGACAAATTGCCCAGGAACTCTCTGATTGACTTTACAAGTGAGTTCGACGACCGGATCGTCCAGGATCAAAATCGGCGGTTTCGAGAGCCCCATGCCTTCGAAGAATTGCTGGACGGCCGCCACCCCTTGGGCGGGCCTGCCTTGCACGGGGAACATCCACCCATTTTGCGCGAACCATTTGGCGATATCGCCGCTTTCCAACAGCGGAACCGCTTGTTTCGGCTGCGTGCGCATGCGATCGGCCAGCTCGCGCGGCGTCGTGACATCCAAAAACGGAGGCTTGGGGAATGCATGCAGTCCCAGATCCAGCCGCACCGGCAGCTCGGCGACGCCGCCATTGGTTACCAGGGTCAATTTGCCGCTATACTTGTGCGGCGACGAAAGCCCGCGCGTGGCCACCACCAATGTTACGGTTTGAATAGCGGTGGTGCGTATGGCTAACTCTTCGCCGTCTTTAACCCCATCCAATCGCAACCACTCGGCGCCTTGGGCAATGGTAACCTTGCCGTGCAGCAGTCCCTTGCCGGCGTTTTGAATCTGCACGCGTACGCGTTTTTCGTCGCCGACGCTCAACGTTCCCATTTGCAACCGGCGTGGCGACAGGTCTAGTCTGGGCCTCAGGTCCGCCGTACCAGGCAATGCCTGCAAGAGATTGTCGAGAGCCACGTCTGCCTGTCCGAATGCCGGCGGCTGAGCCGAGCGTGCCAAGTCGGCTCGGCCCATCTCCAGGAGAAACTGAGCCAGCTTGCCGCCGACCAATAGTTCGCGAGCGCTGTCCCATTCTTCCAAACAACCCGTGGCCAATTCGGTCAGGCTACCGCACCTTCGGCCGGACGGGAATGAGAATGACCGGGGGAGCAGATCGGCTCGGCTTTGCCCGTTCGTGGCGGGAACGGCGCGCAAATCGACACCATCGAAATAGCAGAAAGCTGCTTCGATTGGATTGCTTCGATGACAGCGAGGACAAACCTGCATGACGAGCGCTACTTCCAAGCCGGGTTCCCCGATCAAATACCGGCGAGACACGGCAGTCTTTCATGGGCCGCGAACAATCGCCTTAACGCGCCAGCCGGATTAGGTTGTCGCGGGTACGGCCTTGAGGTCCCGGCTCCGGGCCGCGCGCATCTGGAACTGGAGGAGCACGCCGCCCAATTGGATACGATCGCCATCCCGCAGCTTCCGATACTGGGTGACCGGCTCATCGTTAACTTTGGTCCAGTCGGGGGGAGCATGATCGTTGAGTAGTACGTAACCGGGCCCTTCTCGTTGGATGATGATATGTTTTTTTTCGATTCTCATGTCGCGAAACAGGGGGATGTCGGCACTTTCATCCCGCCCGACGAGATTATCGGCCTTGAGCAGGGCGTATTCACGCCCTTCTTGCCAGCCACGCAGCACGCGCAGCGACGCCGGTTGCAAAACCCCTTGCACGAATGCGGAGAGAGCGCCGATGCAGGCGCCGAGAATGACCAAACCCAGAGCGCCACCCAAGACGTGATTGCCTCCCGCACCAATGCGTTCCAGGCTTTTGACGACCCCGTAGAGGGAGCCGCCGAGCAACCCGCCAATGGCCCCGCCGATGGTTCCGTAGCTCAACTTACCGAGGGATCGAGCTGCTGCGCCTTCGCTGACGCCGACCGCCACGCCCAGAAACATCCAACCTAGCCCGCGCGAGACGATCTCCCCGACGGTTCGCAAGGCGCCGCTGCCGCCCTGATGCCAAGTGAGCAAGCCGCCCACCAAATAATAATTGACTTGTTCACCGAGCCAGAAGCCGCCGACTCCTCCCAAGCCGCCTAAGAGGACGCCGTAGGAAGCTTGCCGGCAGAAACGCAACA
This sequence comes from uncultured Gemmataceae bacterium, assembly GCA_963748025.1. Classification (GTDB taxonomy): domain Bacteria; phylum Planctomycetota; class Planctomycetia; order Gemmatales; family Gemmataceae; genus CAVVHZ01. Next base: position 11,735 of record CAVVHZ010000030.1, on the reverse strand, counting down.
GCGATCGATCGCGCAACGCTTCGACGCCGACTACGAAGTAGCCGATGAAGCCGCCGATCAGGGCGCTGCCTAGAAGCTGCTGCGTGGTGCTGGATGAGGTCTTATCGCCGAAGATGCCGAAAAGGAGCCAACCCAGTAAGCCACCCAACGCTCCAAAAACGGCGTTGAAATAGATGCGAATGAACAGAGCCATGCGCCGGAGGATCTCGTGCCCAAAGAAAAGCACTCCTCATTGGTTGTAATGCGGCGCACGGACGATTGCAACGGCCGTTTGATGAGAAACGGATGAGGTTAGGTCACTTTCCGCAAATCGGACAGGAGGTGCCGCCGGCTGCCAACGTGCTGCCTCACTTGCCGCAGACGCTGCCATCCTTCCGGCAAGATCCGCCGCAATTGCTGAGATCGGGCAGGGTGAGGTTTGCGGGCTTATCCGCGCAGGGATGAAGCATGTAGACAAAAAGGGGCGGCCGAGCCGGTTCCGAGCAGCTGCAACAATAGGTGTTGATGTCCGTATAGGGCAGCCGGCGGTAAGTGAAGAAGCTCCACAGGCAGGCGAGACAACCCTTGTCCGACTTGCAGTGGTCGCAAGCGGGGGCACAACTGCTTGCAGTTGTCGGACAGGAATTGCAGGAAGCCGAAGGAGGTAAGATGTTCAAATAGCGCGTTTGCGGGCCATCCACAGTCGGGGCGGGAGGTTGCTGGCTCATGGGTGTGTCATCGGCGCGGGCAAGCCCGCCAAGCCCTAACACGGTAATGGCGGCAAACAAGATTCGCGTCTTGCTCATCTTCGCGCTTCCTTCAAGAGTTGGGACTGCGGCCGAAAAGCCGATGAACCCCATCTCTATAATCGGCAGTCCCGGCAAAAATCGTCAGTAAGAGTAAAAACGATGCAGGCAGTAATGCGACACGGATCTGCAAATGCCGCAGGCATTACCGGGAGCGGCTATCCTCGCGATTTTTCCCAGATCGCCAAGATCGCACTCCGCCCAGCCGTAAGTTTCTACGAACGCGGGCGAGCATTTCGTTTAACCCGGAGCCAGCGGCGACGGCGAGCAGGCACGCTGTCTGACTCTTAAATCTCGGCGCTCGCTGTATCAATGCAGTAACGCGAACCTTGAAGTCCGCCGTCGCCGCTGGCTCCGGGTTAAACGATGATGGGTTCGGAAGGCCGATGATATCTCCCATGCCCTGATTCGGAGGGTTTCATGTACCCCGCTTCGATCGACTTGCAAACGCCTTCGACGCTTGAAGCGTTTCTTAGCCAAACCCTCTCCCCCGGCCTCTTCTTCGTAAACCGCGATCACCATCTTGTATTCCAGTCCCTTCGCGAGGAAACAATCACCTGGGAAATCTTCCGCGGCCAACTGCTCGACGCCCGCCACACCCGCGAAAAGCAAACCTTCCTGTCCTACCACGTCCACATCAAATCTGGAAAAACGGGAGTTGCAGATCCTTTACTGACAATCCGAATTTCACCCTCCACCCTCCACCCTCCACCCTCCACGCTTCATGTCACTCGTTGGCTTCATTGCCATATATGGGAAGCCTTCGACGATAATGGCGTGGTCGGCAGCCATGAGGTCGAGCGCTGGATCGAAGAACTGGTTGGCACGGTCGCTGTTGCCGATTTCAAAGATGGCGCTTCCTTGATGCACGAGCTGCGTTTGCTCGCGTTTCATGCTTTCGTGGGCCTCAGCCGCCTGCCTCTCAATTCCGTCGAGGCGCCGCTGCCTGGATTTTCGCTTGGTGTGGTCGGCTTCTTCCCCGCATTCGCGGAAGCCGAACTGCCCGTCAGCAAGCCTCTCGCGCTGCTGGAACGACAGCAGAGTTCGCCTCTCGAAGATTCGAAACGGCTCGAGATGTTCCTGCGAACGATCTCCGCAGTGGATCTGTCGCAAGGAGCCCAACTGTTTGCGCAGACTTGGGAACGAGGAAAGCCAAACGGATGCCGACCTAGCCGCGCGGTTACGCCGGCTGTTCAACGACACGTCGTTGACTCCCTACACGGATTTTGTCGAAAAAGCATTGACCTTCGCCAGGCTGCTGTTCGAGCAAAACTCACTGTCGTTGGACGCTTACGCTGGTTTCTTGCTGGGTCTGATTCGGCAAACGGTATATCACCTGACGGCCTATGACCTGGTCGCGTTTCATCACCAGGGCACCAATTATCCCGATGCGCTCTTGCTCGATGCGCTGCTCCGCCACGTTCTTCTCCTAACAGATGCACATCCTGACCTTTTTCTCATTAAACCAGATCCCGATAAACTCGACGTAGGAGGTTGGATCCCAGGTGACGAGCAAGGATCGAATCGGCGGACAAAGCGACGGCGCCGAGCGTTGCTCCTGGGCTGGTGGATGCATCGGCTGCTTGAAGGTTTGCCCGTCCCGGACGAGCCGACTTCGCCTGGTGAAAACGCCCGCATTCTTCCGCCGCCTCATCGGCGGGTGCCGGAGGAGCAACTGCAGCAACGCGGTCGGCGCACACGCCGGCTTTTCTCGACCGATCCGATCGATTGGAAATCGCACCAACCCCTGCTCGACATTTGCTTGGAAGAGCTCGCGGACCCGACGATGCTGGTGGAATTGGGAACCGCCCTCTACCTCGACAGACCGTTCGGCAGCACCAAACCTCCTGGGGCTCTCGATCTCACGCCTTTGCTTTCGTACGAACTTTTCAGCCGCGCGGTGGTTCGTGAACGGCTTAGCCGCATTGGGCAGCTCGAGCCTGAAATCCGCTCGAGTCCCATTCTGACATCGCCACGGAAACTACTCGAAGAGTTGACAGTTTCGGGAATACTTGTTCCTCGCCCTGCGATTGCAGCGCGGACGGTTCGCTTGCAAGATTGCTGGCGCGTCGCCGACGATTTCATCGTGCTGCGGGCGACGCCAGAAACCATTCGTCAACTCCAGGCTTATTTCGATTGGGAAACCTCTCGGCTCCCGCTTGGGAATGAGGAAGGCCTCCTGAATGAATGGCACGATCGGGGTCTACTACCTGTACCGGTGCCAGGGTGCGGGGCCCGATGAGCCAACGCGGTTTATCTTCTACGATTCCAAGCAGAATCCACGGTTTGAGTGCAGCGTGGCGGCCGAAGAGGGGTTTCGCCGGTGCGGGGCGTTGGAGCTTCCGGTGCCGGGGCTTGAAATGATGCGTGATGGGGTTCGCGCCATGATTGCGGCACGGTTCCTGTAAGAAGTCGGCGCCGCTAGGATGGTTGGACCTTTCCGGTTACAACGCCTCAATTGGATACGTTGTCATCCATATATCGAGTTGCCTAAATCGGACCTTGAGACGCTCTTTAAGATCTTGAAAGAATTGTCGGTTTTCCGGCGTATCGAAGGCATCGACGAAAACGCGTATGAGGTCATCTCGGAATGGCTCGCCACCTTGCCGCCAACGACCGTGAATGATCTGAGATTCGGAGGAGACTGCACCAAACTGGTCTTCGAGTTCTAGCAATGTATCGGCAAGAAGAGTTTCCGGAACTGGTTCGCCTTCATTAAATCGCAGGGGCAGAAGTATCTCGTATCGTCGGAGTGATCTGCTCATAAGTGGCGGGACCTTCGACGACGAACTGGATGCCTTCAACGGCCAATGCGCCCAAGGCGGTATCGGGCACGAGCATCGTGCCATCGGCCCAACTTTTGAACGAGAAGCGGCCGGCCAAGAAACTAAGGGCTCGGCATTCTTCTCAAGATCGGTAAAGTGAATTCGAATCATGGCTGCATCTTAACATTCGAGAAAGCTCGCGACAAGCGTATCGAATTCTCCCAGGTTAGAATCCCGGCAAAAGCGGTTGCAAGGATGAATACCGGGCAACGCGGGTTTTCGCGGTGATCATGACTTCAGGCGTACACCCTGCAACAACCGGTTCGTTGATTTGTGGAGCTGCAGCGACCGAATCGGTTGCTTCTCGAGTAATATGCAATCGCCGCGAGACAACATCCGGTTCTGCAGTAACGACGGTCGCGGCCGAACCGGCTTCCGCCAAAATGGCGCGAGCCGAATCGACTGCCAGGTCCGGATGATTGCAATCGCGGCTTAGATGAAGCTGAACCAGGTGTTGGAGACGGCCCGGGTGCGAGACACACAAGATTTCACGCAAGAATAAAGCGGCTTGCTCATTCGAAAGATGGCCGAATTTGCCAAGCACGTGCTCGATCAAGTGCGACGAACGGCCGCTGGTCAGTTCCATCTCCACATCGTGATTGAATTCCAGCGCGAGCAAATCGGCGTTCGCGACAATTTGGACCAATTCGGGTGTCCAGGTCCCCAGGTCGGCCAGGTAGGCTGCCACCACTGGGGCTGCTTCAGCGGCCCCCCGGGCGACGAAGCGGAACCCAAATGTTGGTCCACCGTCGTGACTTACTGGAATGGGCCAACAGATCAGGCCCGAGCCGAAATCAAGGGCTATCGCTTCGGCGTAATGTTGCACGAGGCCGCTGTCGGCCAATTTCTGGAAGCCGGGCGTTTCGCGGTGCAACGATCGAGCGTGATGAGGGTGGCAGAAAAACGGAATCCGATACTTGATGAAGTGTTTGAACGTCGGTTCGCGCCAGTGGTCGCCATGGGTGTGCGTCAGTACCACGGCTGAAAGGTCCGGCCAGGACAATCCGACCGTTTTCAAGCGGTCGGCCAGTTGCCGGGGGCCGATCCCACAGTCAATGAGCACGCGCACCGCGCCATGCTCGAGCACGCTGGCGTTGCCGCTGCTGCCACTCGCTAAAACCGTGAAAGAAACGGGCATCCGTTCCGCTCCTTGAAATGAAAAAAATGTCTCTCATGACTGAGTACTCCAATACTTTACGCGATTCGATTCGGGGTGCAAAGGATAGTCTCGAACCCCGGCATGTGCGCTGCCGTTCGTCGCTGCACGGGCCTATAATGTTTACCTCACAACTCTTAGTGCGGGAGGTGGTTCCAGATGTCCGATGCCGAAGACTTGAACCCGACCGGTCGTTTCACCGGCTTAGCGGATTGTTACGCCCGCTACCGGCCCAGCTATCCGTCAGAGGCGATCGATTGCCTCGTTCAAGATCGCCCTCAGTCAGAAATCTACCGTTGTCGATATCGGCTGCGGCACAGGCATCTCCAGCCGCTTGCTGGCGGAACGGGGCTTGCCCGTTATCGGCGTCGACCCAAACGCTGACATGCTGAGCACCGCCAAACGGACTCCGCTCGGGAAAGTGGCTGGCAGCATCGACTACCGCCAGGGGAAGGCCCAAGAAACGGGGCTCGATTCCGGCATCGCCAAGGCAGTGACGGCTTTCCAGGCGTTTCACTGGTTCAGCAACGACGCAACGCTGGCGGAATTCCACCGCATTCTCGAACCCCAAGGTCGGCTCGCCCTCATGTGGAACGACCGGGACGATCGCGATCCGCTGACATCCGCCTATCACAAGATTCTGAGCAACAGCGCGGAGGGTCGCTGCCATAACCAATTCTTGCGCAGCTCGACCGACATACTCAAAAAGACGGCCTATTTCGAGCCCCCGGCACCTTTACCTTTGCTTCCGACCAGATCCTGAATGAAGAGGGCCTGATTGGCCGAGCGATGTCGGCCTCCTATGCCCCCCGGGAGCCGGTGGCTTTGGAGAAAATGAAACAGGAATTGCGCTACCTTTTTGCCAGCTCCCAGGTCGATGGAATGGTGCGCATGCGTTATCAAGTGCACCTGTTCCTGGCCAAGCGAACCGACCATGGCTAGGGCCTTTTGCGCGTTGCAGATTGGGCCCTGCTTGTTGGATGCGGGCGGGGTTGCTACTCTGAAGACGTGACTGGTCGCCCGCCCCTACTCCGAGGACCACCGAGCATGGCGGCAAACAAAATCATTCTGATCGTCGACGACGATATGGAATTGAGCGACGGCCTCCGAATGCTCTTGGAAAAACAGGGCTATCGCGTGATTCAAGCCCGCGACGGCCAGCAGGGCAAGAACATGGTCTATCAGCATCATCCCGACCTCGTCATCCTCGACATGATGATGCCGCGCATGGGCGGCTATCCCGTTCTGGAGCATTTCAAGCGGCAAGACCGATGCCCCGCCGATCATCATGATCACCGCCAACGAGGGCAGCCGGCACAAGGCCTACGCCGAATACCTCGGCGTGGTCGATTACATTCGCAAGCCGTTCGCCATGGAACGGTTGATCGAAGCCGTGCACCGTGGGCTGGCTGCCAAAGCCGCGGCGGTGGAGGAGGCGAAGAAGGCTGAGCTGGAGGCAAAATCCAAGCATAGTGGGAGTGGGGAGTGAGGAGTGGAGAGAGAAATGATTGAGCTGGACATTTGCCCGATTTAACGAACGAACCCGCCTGAATCCTGCTTCGATTGCTAACGTATCCCGCCACACGCAATACATAAGCCACGACGTCCGCGAAATCTTGTTTGGTTAGCTGCGCTTCCAGATTCTCGGGCGATGAGCGATTTTGCCGTGGCCGCGTATCAGGTCGATCTGATTGCGCAAAATTGTGTCCTCGGCTTTCTCTGCACGCCTGAGCGTGATGGAATTGGCCGATTGGGCTGCGATCATGCCGGTGAACGAGCGACCGTCGCGGGTGGTGACCATATAGTTCATGAAACGTGGATTGACTTCTTTGCTTGGATCGAAAACATCGGAAAGCAGCGTCTCGGCTGTTTTCGTCCGGCAAGGCGGAAAGGAGATCCGGGTCCGACTTCGTTGCCCACATTTTCGAGTCGGTGGCAAGTCTGCATACCCGCTTGAAAACGGCTTCGCCCCTGTGATGTCGCTCGTCATGGTCAATGCAGTTCGATAGGCGTTGATCACCTTCAGACGATTGCCCGATGGCGTCGCCTTGAAGATCTTGTCCTGCGGTGCGGATCGAGCTGTCGGCATGGCGTTTCAACTGCTCGCGGCGTGATGGTTCGAGATCGGCGGGGCGGATGCGGCCATCTTCCAGAGCTTTCAGGAGCGTATTCAAACGGTCTTTGCGCGCGAACTGAGCCTCGATAATTTCGCGGCGAACGGCAGGGCCTGCGCCGGCCAAAGCTTCCATCAATACGTTGGCTATCTCTCTGTCATCCTGATTCAAAAGTGCATGAATGGCCGCGAGTTGAAGGGGAAGCGGTTCATTCGGTACAAGAAGAGCGATTAGCGATTTGCGAACCTCCGAAAACTGACCAAACGCCAACAATCGCAACGCCGCCAGGGCTGGTTGATTGGAAGCTTCTGATCCTGAACCCTCAAAACGGCTTTTTGAATCAGCTTGCTAACCGATTCGAGGCTGGCCTCCAATCCCTTGGGAGGCTGCTGCCACCATCTGTTCAACGATTTGCCACTCCGCGATAATCCTTCGCCGAGGCCCTCAAGGATCGGCGCTTTGCCAAGGATCGACGTGGTCTCCATTTCCAGCGACAAGCCGCAAACAACTTGCCAAGTCGGATTCCTCCCCCTTGCCGCTAGGAGCGAGGCCAAGCGTTTGTAGAGGTCGAGCGTCGGGTGCGTAGCGTCTTTGCTCAACTCCTGCTTGTGCGTGCCAAATGGTTCAACAGATCCGGTTCCTGTGCCATTTGACGAGCTAAGCACTGCCGTCACGGTCCACGGATCGGAGCGATCGCGGTCGAGAATTTCGATTAAAGCGCGGTCGCTTCCTTGCCAGGAATTGCCCCCAGCGAGAATGCCGTCTGAAAGCGGACCATCGGGTCAGCATCTCTTGCCAATGCTGCCATTTTCGTCTGAAGTGTTGTCGCCCGCGGTTCGGCCAAAATGAGAGCTTGTTTCGCGCACGCCGCTATTGGAATCGGGAAGTGCGCGACTAACGAGATCGGTGGGCAGGGAATCGAGCCCTTGCAGAGTCCAGTCGAGTCAGCCTTTGCTGGAGGCAACAAAGCTTGCTCGAAGAGTTTCACCAGTGCCGGTACGGAATCCTTCTTCTGGTTCTCCACCAGCAAGTCTTAGCTGTAAACCGCCACCAGGGATTGGGCCGTTCCATGACCGCAACCAGGTCTGTTGGCGGAAAGGTTTGTGGAGTTTGGGCGCGGGCCCTGGCCCATGACCTTGCCTTGAAATCCTCCAAATCCGCCATGGCCACTGCTCTGAGGTGGAGCCGTTTCTCTCGATGTCATCAGGCAGCGATAGAGGCCGATCACTTCGTGATAGAAGCTAGCGGACGGCAGCAATGCCTTTGCCCATTGTCAAGAACTGGTTGAAACCAGTTGTCGGTCGAAGCGAGAAACTCGTTATCGACCTTGCATGCTTGGCTATGAAACCGTCCGTCATTCTGCACCAGCAGGTTGCGATGGATGAGATTGTTGGCCGGATCGCAGATGAACGTGTTGCCCCGATATTCCGGTGGAAAAGCATCGGCCGCATAGACGATGGGGACTGCAAGCCGAAGTGATGTAGCCTGCCCGGAATGAGTTCCGTCGCCGGAAAGCGGCTGGCATCTGGATCCGTCCTTGTCCGCCGCGCTGGTGCGTTCGACACGCCAGTGGGCTCGAAGGGCTGAGACGATACACCTTGCAGGCTCGCCGTGGTCGGGATGTCAGCGTGACGGCGCTGACCGGCAGTGACGGATTGCGCGGCAGATAGTGGTCGGGCAGAACGATCTGCCGAAGGTGCTGGCTATTGGTGTCGCGAACCAATGGCCCCATTCGTCGGCAGCTAAGGCCATACTGGCCGCCGCCGGAGGTCGCTTCCAGGCTGCCCGGCACTCAGGATGAAAGCGAATGCCGCGGTTCTGCGCAGCGCAAAGGCGCCATCTTCGGCTTTTCCGCCGACCGAATCGTGCCGCCGTTGTTGCCGGCGCGCCATAAACCCAGTTATCCAGTCCCCATTGCAGACGATTCACGAGCTGCTGGATGTTGGCGAGGCCGAAGCCGCTGTAGAGCGGCTGCGCGTTCGCCTTGCCGTCGCCATCGTGTCTTCGAAATAGATATCTCCGGCGCGTTGGCCACCAACAACCCGCCCTGCCACGGCATCACGCCGGTAGGAAACGCAATTTATCGGCATAACGCTGCTCGTCTCGTAGACGCCGTTGCCGTCGCGGTCCTCAAGCACCTTGATGCGGCCCGAGGTTATGTGCCCGTAGCCACGCCCGCCGTTGGGATAGCCCTCATTTCAGCGACGAACAATGGCTGGTTTCGTCGAAAGCCATCGCCACCGGATCGACCACGTCGGGCCGCTGGCGACGAGATCGATTTGAAATCCTGGCGAAATCTGAAAGGTTTTCTTTTCCTCCGCTGGTGTTTTAGCCGCCGGTCCGGCCAGGCTCGGGAGCTGACTGCTGCAAAGCCCTGGGGAGTGGAGACTGAACAGGAGCCGAGAAGCAGGAACCCGACCCCGAGAATGCGAATGGACGGACGCAAAATCGACATCCGAAAAGTGCCCGGTGCTTTCTGCGTGAATTCACTTTACTATAGGCGGCTTGGCGTTCGGACAAAGCAGAAAACAAGTTGGGTCGTCCATTGTGCTGAAACATGATCGAGAAGAAAGAGTTCAATGCACTATAACCTCATAACCGCATTATTGCTGGCAGTTCCCATTCCTGGGGGGGCCGTACAGGCCACAATTTCTCCCCCCCTTGGCAAGGGGGGGGGCAGGGGGGTTGGACCTTCCACGCTAATTGAGACACATGTGAAGATGGCCCTTGGTGAGCAGAACCATACCGAGTTAATTGAAGTCGCTGTAAGACCCCCCCAACTCCCCCTCGCCAGGGGATAAGAGTTGAGCCTGTGCCGGCCCAAAGGGTATAATAGATTAACCTGGTTGGCGCGGTGGGGAAGAAAAAGTTGAACCCGTGCCCGCCGCCGATATGGTCCTTAGGAACGCCAAAATCTGGACCGTCAATCCAAAGCAGAAAGACAGGCTCAGGCGATTGCCATCTGGCACGGCCGTATTCTCGCTATCGGCTCGGACGCTCAGGTGATGCCGCTGGTTGGTCCGGCAACGCGTGTCCTCGATCCCGCGGGAAAACGTGTGGTTCCCGGCTTTCACGATTGTCACGTGCATCTGCTTGGGCGGTGGCTGGAGGGGGCCCCAGCGAGGCGTCGAACACGCCCCTGATGGAAGTCAGTTTGGCCGCCGGCTCACCGAAAGGATGGCGAAGCTGCCGCGGGACCGCCGGACGCTGGGTGGTGGCTGGGATCACGATCGGGCGCTTAATGGGCGCGTGGCCCATGGCCGAATTAATCGACAAATATGTGTCCAATCGGCCGGTCTTTCTCAATCGTTACGACGGCCACATGGCTATTGTGAATTCTGTTGTTTTCGAAATCAGCCGGAATCACTGCGGCAACCAAGGATTCTGCTGGTGGAGCGAACCGCATCGCAAAGCGGGCACGCAGGTCACCGGCCTGCTGCGTGATAATGCGATGGGCTCGTGAGCTCAATTGTCCCCGAGATCTCCGTGGATGAAAATCTTGGAATCGGTGCAGGCCGGGCCCTGCCGAAGCGCGGATGCTTTTGCATCACCAGCATCGAAGACATGGGGTATGGGTCAGGCCCGGCCACTCATCGACAACTGTTCCGCCTCTATCAGGCGCTGGCCAAGCAGGAAAACCTGACGGCTCGCATAAGCCTGCGCTGGCCATTGGCCCAATGGGCAACAATCGGCCTGGGCCTGGCCTCGAATCCGGCTTCGGCTATGATTGGGTCTGCATCGTGGTTTGAAGGGATTTGTCGACGGCCTCGCTGGTCTAACACCGCCAAAATGTACGAGCCTTATCTCAATGAACCGTATGATGGGGATTTTATCACGCCACTGAACAAGCTCTGCCAATACGCAATGGGCAGTGGATAAAGCCGGCTTGAACGTACCAGTTGATGTGATTGGCGACCGGGCGACAACGGGCGATAATTCTGAACATATTCGCCGACGTGCAAAATGAATGGCCGTGGCGCTATCGCCGGTTCCGCATCGAGCACGCCCAGCACCTCTGTCCCGACGACATTCGCCGATTCCACGAGTTAGGGTCACGCCCTCCATGCAGCCCTACCACGTAGTGGACGACGGTGCTGGGCCGAGGGTCGCATCGCTGAACGCTGATTGTATGCTCATCGTTCCTTACTCGATTCCGGCGGGCAAGGTGGCTTTTGGATCGGATTGGCCGGTGGCGCCGTTGTCTGCTTTGGATGGAATCTATGCCGCAGTCAATCGTGGCATGCTTGACGGCAAGAACCCCAACGGCTGGTTTCCGCCAGTGGATAAGCGTTCAGGAGGGGATTGAAGCCTATACGCTTTCCGCGCTACGTGACGTTCGTGGAGAAGGCATTGGGGTTCATTGGAACCAGGAAGCTGGCCGATCTGGTGGTGCTGTCGCGCGATAGAATCCGGCCCTGCTGCACGGGATCACATTGCTGAAACCCGTGTGGAAACGACTGTAGTCGGAGGAGATCGTCTATCAGATAGGCAAGCCCAGCCCGCAGCGGTTGCGATAAGTGCGGCCGGCCCCCGTCCGGACGCTTTCACTGGCCGAACCTTGGCCGCCATCATGGATGTCGTTTGGCAAGCAGCCGTCCGAAATTGGCGGCGGTGCGCCCGCATCTGCCAACGATCTCGTGGCGGCAAGCAGATTCATGTTGCAGGGCCTGAGCAGAATCGCCCAGCGGGTCTTGCGGAAGTTCAAGCCGCGATTCGCCCTGGCTTCACTTCCCGCAACCGATGCGCCGGAGAGCGCAATGAGGTCCCGACGCATTCTTAAAAGCTGAAGCGGTTGTGCCGCAGCACAACGGAAGGGCGGGACGCTGTTCGGAGAGTTCGCCCGGCATCAGCAGAG
>CAVVHZ010000029.1:0-44751 GCA_963748025.1 uncultured Gemmataceae bacterium | reverse complement strand
CAAACTTCCCGGTCGCGATCACTGGGGTGCGGTACAGAGCGTATTTCTGGCCGGCGGCGGCGTGCAAGGCGGCCGTGTCATCGGCAGCTCGGACAAAAACGGCGGCTTCCCCGCCACGGAACCGCAAACCCCCGAGAACCTGGCGGCTACCATCTACCAAGCCCTTGGCATCCCCAAGACAGCCGCCTGGCGCGAAGCTACGGACCGCCCGCATTTCGTATATTGCGGAGAGCCCATTCGGGGGCTTACATAAAAGGCGAAGACAGGATTAACAGGATTTACAGGATAGAACGCAAAAGTTTGGATTCTTTGTTTGTTTTTTCCGTTGATCCTGTATAAGCATTTCCCTCCCGAATCGAGCGGCATGCCTCGTCTTCTCTGATGGAGAAAAGCATCCCAAGAGTGATTGTCGATGTCCTGGGCCTTAACTACCTGAAAACGGCCCGCAGCTTGTCCGTCATCGCTTCGGCGTCCCAAGGCGATAGTGCTCGTGTTGTTCGGCCAGATCAGACGGGAGGCCGGGCACAGCGCCTTTTAACTGAGCGAACCGTTCACCAAGGTCTTCTCTTCCCGCGAGGCTGGGCTGATCGCACTCGATACCCTCCGGCAATGCCGAAGCATCGTCTGGCACAATTACGCCATTATGCACCACGCCTTCCAGTTCCATGATTTGCTCCTTCCCCGCCGTGTCGTCAATCTCTCTTCTCAAGCAATATTAGCACAAAAGGCCGAGACTTTGCCGCACACGATGATTGACCAAAATAACCAGCTCAACGAAAAAACATGAACGAAATCTAGCTCTGCGGGCAAATAATCTAAAGGGAGTCCAAGACGATCCAAGACAACGGATTGTGCCGAAAATAGTTGTGCGATGCGGAAGGCCCTCGATTGGGTGCGGCTGACAATTCTCGAAAGCGAGACGGCAGGTACTCCGATGCCCAATTGTTGGAAGCCTTTCTCGAAACGCGCGACGAAACCGCCTTTGCCACCATCGTCCGCCGCCACGGTCCCATGGTTCTGGGCGTTTGCAAAAGGTTTCTGCGACATCACCACGACGCGGAAGATGCTTTTCAGGCCGTCTTTCTCGTGTTCATGAACGCGCGTCATTCGATTCGCCCAGGACCCAACTCGCCAACTGGCTTTATGGCGTCGCCTTCAAGACGGCCAACAAGACGCGCCCTACCTGGGAAAAAGGCACTGCCGCGAGCAGAATGTCGCCAGCCTGCCCGAGCCAGCTCTCGTCGAAAATCATGAATGGGGCGATTTCTGGCTGCTCTTCGATCAAGAACTGAACAAATTGCCGGCCAAGTATCGTGCCCCAATTGTCCTATGTGACTTGGAAGGCAGAAGCCGTCGTGAGGCAGCAAAGCCTGGCCTTCTGGATGGCACACTGTCGGGCAGATTGGCCCGCCTCGTCGCCAACTTGCGGTTCGGCTTAGCTGCCGCGGCGTCGCACTCTCGGGCGTGTCGTGGCCGCCACGATGGTCAATGAATGCGCATCGGCTTCGCTTCCTGCGGGACTGGTAGCCGCAACGATAACCACTGCATTCACTCTGGCCGGCACGGGAGGCCTCGCAATAGGCCCCGGCGAAGCGGAATCCTTTCGATCACTCAAGGAGTGCTGCGATCCATGTTTATTGCAAAACTATGGCAAACGTCTGCGGTTCTGGTGCTTTCCACGCTGGCGGTCGGCTGCGCGGGAGTCATTTCGGCTCGTTCTGGCTTTCTCACCGAAACTGCTGGTTATCGCTCCAGTGTCGATGACGAAGTTCCATTGCCGATTCAGAAACCAAACCAGAAGGGAGATGGCAAGAGTAGCAGACCCGAGATCACAAGCCCCAAGGGGATTGCGAATGACTATATGAAGGCTGCGGTTTATCAAGCGGTAAAGAAAGGATGGGAGGCTTGCTGGACAGACTATCAGGCGGGAAGGGGAACATTGGATTTTGCTCAAGGCATCCTCAGTAATATTGAATGCTGAACTTGGCCTCGCGAACGATCACTGGGAACGCATCTCGGCATACACAACGCATTTGATTCGCGTTTTCAACCTTTTGGAGATAAACAGGAAACGATTCGAAGACGAAAAACTAGCCACTCAGGATCTGGCTCAGGCAATGCGGGCGTATGAGTCTGCTCTGAGCATGCTCGTTCATGAGCAAAACGCAGCAATAGTCTCCAGCCCCTCGAATAAAGTAAGTAACGGCCCCGCGAAACAAAGCTCGGTGACGAGCTTCTTGAAGTGGCCAAAGAAGAATGGCAAGCTCGAATGGGCGAATTCACCACCGGCCGGGGAATTCAGTCGGGTTTGTTGGCCTCATCGAAACGTCTCAGAGACGCCGAGTTGAAGCAGGCTTCCACTTGGGGAGCCAAAGTTGCAGCCTACAGGGCTCATTTCAGTCGTATGGGAGAAATCGAACAAATCGCCAAAAGCCGCTTTGATGCAGGCAAAATCACGGCCCAAGATCTGTATGAACCCCGCTATGCCCGCATCGAAGCTGAACTGGAACTGGAAGCGGCGATGAAAAAGCAACCGTGACTACTTGTACGCCGGCATTCGTCCGACTCGCTCCAGGTGGTATGATCATGCACCAAGCATTTCGCCCGATTCGACATTGTGGCATGGGGCAACATTGCTTCAATGCGCGGATACCGCCGAGTACACGGATAGCTTCTCCCGAATGTTCCGTAACCAGGTCGCTGCCCTTTCGCAGTTTGGCTAATGCCTGCTCCTCGAAAGCCGTGAGTGGTCGGTGCGGTGCTCCGGCAAGCTCCTGCATGCGCGGCAAGTTTTGGGAAACGTACACGACGGGAGTTTCGTGCATGAGCAGGCTCACCAATTCGATTCTCTGCACCTGCCAGGGATTAGTGACCTCCGGCACGGAATGAAAATGGTGTGGCTGAAAACCGTGCACGTGTTCGCGGTCGATGATATAGCCGAATCCTGGAGGGTTGACGAAGTCGAGCACGCCTTTGTGATGCATTTTCTCTAAGTTTTTCGCATCAGGTTCAACTGTTAGCCGCTGCAATCCCGTATCGCTGGCGGCGGAATTCAAGGGTGCCCTAAACGGAATCGGATCGGCTTCGGGTAAATAAAGCCAACCAGGAAGAAAAACTCTGCGCTCGACTCCAAATCCCAAAGAATTGATGAAACTAAGGACGGTTGCTTCGTGGAGTTGTTTCAACATCCGACCGCGTATATGGGACTTAACTGTCGATTTGCCGTCCGATTCAAATTCTTTCTGGTAACTTTCAATCTGGCGGGGATCCCCAGCCGAAGAACGATTCGTATGCCCTGCTCCGTTCCCAGCCGGCTGGCCATCGATTCGACCGGATAGCGTCGGCACAGCTCCGTAAATTCCGCAGCGCCATTAGCCGCGATACCGCCAAAAATTAGCAGCAGCGCAACAAATGAGAATGCAAAGTAACCTCGATATCCCCAATTCTCCCGTGCACCAAAGAGACACGCCACCGCGATGGCTATACCGATCCAGCAAAACACCGGGATTGACGTACATGCACTGCCCAGGAACCCAAGAACGATCGCACTGACGGCGGCGCCCACCCGATGGCCTTTCTTTCCGGCCCAGGCGCAAGCCCGGCGATGAAAATCCCGCAAAACACTAGGAAGCCAAGGAACATGGGAGTAACTCCGTGCTTCAAAAATCCGATGAGAGGGGGCATGTCGATAGCTTTGTGATTTTGTGGCAACCCCGGGTTAACTCCGTTATCATCGCTTAAAATCACTGTTCATGCAATCGACGGAATTCTGTAGCAACTGATCGGACGAAAGGACGGCAGGTTGTCGATTGATTGAGGGATTTTCATGTTCGGCTGGTTCCATCCCAATTGCCCCTGTGATCCATCCGCCAAGCAGTGGGTAGAAGGTTGCCTGCGCATGCTGGCCGGGCATTTCGGTTTGCATATCCTGCTTGAGCGACCCATCATTCTGCCGACCGAAGAATTCTTTCCGGATCCTTATGATGGCTCGCCCGAGGCTGTCCGGCTGATGTTTCACCAGGTCTGCCGCTATATGGAGGTCGATCCGGATTCGGTGGAATTAGAGCTGTTCACGGATCGAACTCCCGGTTCAATGGCGTCCATCGATCCTATGCTTGGCTTCGCCGTGGGGACCTGGCAAGGCGGCGCCGAGCCCTGGCAAAAAGGGATTATCCGCATTGAGCAGAGTGCTTTGGATAGGCCCGCCGATCTGGTGGGCACGATGGCTCACGAACTTTCCCATCAGCGATTGTTGGGTGAAGGGCGTTTCGACCGCGATTCGTATGACAATGAGCTTCTCACCGACCTGACGGCCGTTTACCACGGCTTCGGAGTTTTTCTCGCTAACAATCCACGAAAATCCACTGGCGAATTGAGCTATTGGCCGGGAACGAATCTGCGACGACCGGAGTACCTGTCTGAACCTATGCTGGGCTACGCCATGGCACACGTCGCCTGGTTCCGCGATGAAGATCGCCCGGCCTGGGCGAAAGCGCTACGCCGGGCGCCGCGGGCTGGTGTTCAAGGAAGGCTTACGTTTTCTGCAAAAGACAGGCGACTCAACGTTCAAGCCGGTACGATTGCGGGAGGGGTAAGCCGTATGGGGCGAGTCGATGATTCCTCCGACAAACAACCTGTGCCTCACATGCCCACGGAGTACCGGGGGCATGGCACGCGTCGTCGAGTAGGATAGGGCTGCCCGAGGCCTTGATTCGCAGCGGCGGAGGCATTCTCGGTCTGCCTCGCGTGGAGCCGCACGGAACAATCGCATCGTGCCATGCCCACGGTACTCCGTGGGCATGGCAGGTTCCGGCCCATCGAGAAAAGAGTGAAGCATCTAGGCGTTTGGGAGTCATAATCCATGACCACCGTCAATACCGCGTCTCCCAAATCGGGCCGATCATTGCTTTTTCTTGGACTCGCTTGCACCATCTTGGGAATCGCTGCTTACGTCCTCCAGGTCGAATTGCACCATCTGAGCACTCCCTGGTATCTGCCCTTTACCGCGCTGCTTGGTGTCGCTTTCGTAGCCTTCTCTTTGCGTAGCAAACGAAATTTCTGGCGTTGGGCGGCCCTCCTTCCTGGTTGTTTGCATGGCCGGATTCGAGTGCACGTTCCTCATTGCCACCCGTCTCCCGCCTTACGCCGGCCCTCTCAAAAATCGGCCAATCCTATCCGGCTTTCCAAACCCAGCGTGCCGACGGAACACCCTTCACCCAAGCCGACCTCAGCGGGAAGCAGAACACAGTTTTGACCTTCTTCCGCGGCCGGTGGTGACCCTATTGCATGATCGAGCTGGTTCAGCTCGAGCGCCGTCACGAAGATTTCGCCAAGCGTAACACGCGGGTGATCGTGGCAAGCGTGGAAGGATTGGATTTAGCCCAGCAGACGCAGGAGAAATGTCCCCATCTGCTCGTGCTCGCCGATGCCCAGCGCGGCCTTACCGGAGCCGGCGGATTGATCCACGCTCACGCCGGCCCCGATGGCGCCGACATTGCGACGCCGACAACGATCCTTCTCGATCGCGATGGCATCGTGGCGCTGGATCTTCCGCCCCAGTCAGGTCATCGAACGCTTGTCGCCGGATGAGGTATTGCAAGCCGTGGATGTGCGTCTGGGTGGGAAATGACATGGTATAATGGATGAAAACGACTTGGAGGCCGATGCAATGACCGAGATCGATTCCCCACAGGATGAGGCCGAAGTGATCCAGATGGCTTTGAAGGCGCTTTCGGAGGCTCAGGCCAGAGCGCGGCTTCTGGGCGTCCAGTTACCTTTGTTGAAAACGATGAACTTGTCCGGATCACCGGATCTGAACGGGTTGTCTTGAAAAAACTTCCGCCTTCCCCGACGGCACTGGAACTCCTCAAAAAGGCCGGCTTGTGACCGGTGAACACCCACCGCGCCTTCGCATGTTTGCCGGCCCTAATGGATCGGGGAAAACGACCATCAAACGAGGCCTCCAGCGATCGGCACGGTGGTTTGGCATTTATATCAATCCGGACGAATTGGAAGAATCCGTTCGCAAAACAGGGCAAATCGAGTTGGAGCCTTTCGGACTGGCCACCACTACCGAGGAGATTCAGAGCTATTTCGCCTCCTCTGCGTTTCTGCAAAGCCAAAACCTAGGTTCTGGAGCCGGGGACATCCAATGCAGCGGTAACCTTCTCGATTTTCGCCGCGTGTCGTTCAATTCCTATTACGCGTCGGTGTTGGCTGATTTCTTCGCCGCAAAGCCCTTGCAGCGTCCAAATCATTTACCTTCGAAACCGTTATGTCGTCGTCCGACAAGGTAGATCTTCTGCGAGAAGCGCAAGCTCTAGGATTTCGCACGTACCTTTACTTCATCTCAACTGAAGATCCGGCCATTAACCTCGATCGTGTCAGAAATCGAGTCGCCGACGGCGGGCACGATGTTCCAGAAGACAAAATCATCTCGCGTTACCGGCGCTCGTTAGAATTGCTTCCGAAGGCAATTGTCTACACGAATCGAGCATACTTTTTTGATACAAGCAAGGAGTCGCGATTCTTCGCGGAAGCCACCGAGGGCAAACAAATCGAACTGAAAACCGACAAGGTCCCATTCTGGTTTTTGCCCACCTGGCAGAGATTTGCCCCTAATGAAACCAGGCACGATTAATGTCGCTCGGAAAGAATTCGGGCCTGCGTAGCCCACTTTGACACGTCGTGCCTTTGAGCTCCCAAAAAACCAAAGCGGCGGAAAAGCGCCGCACTCCAAAGGGGCGGCCCGGTTGCTGTTTCCTTTTGGACTGCGGCGCTTTTCCGCCGCTTTGGTTTCTGGTTTAGTTCATACAGGCGCATGAAGGCATTCAGGACTCCCGCTCTCCAGCATCTCCTGAATCGCCTCGGCGTTTTCCAGGCGTTCGTACCAAAGTTCTTCCAATTGGAAGAGCAGCCAATCTTGACTCAGCGTTGCATCGTCCCAGGAGCAAACAAAACGCATCACCGTGGCCGGGTTGTCGCCCAAGTGTCGAGCGGCGTAGTCGCAGCCCTGCGACAGATCCGCCGTCTGGCCCAGCATGTTCAACTCGCGCACTTGATCGCCGCTGGGCAGGCCATGGGCAATGGGGCAGAGAAGCCGGCCTGTCGACCAGCCTTGCTGGGCCGTTTGGCGGTTGCGCAGGTCTTCCATGAGGATCAACAGGTTTAGATTCTCGAAGTAGCCGAAGATGGCTTGGATCCGCGACGAAACTGCCATGGCCGATCCCCTTTCTGGATTGGAGCCCGCCGGGCTCGTCGGGATACCTTGACCTGCTACGAGGGATCCTACCATACGAGCACCTACCCTAGCCATTCGCAAGATCATTCGTGAGCCTTGGGTTGCCGCAGGCAGTGGCTTGGCGAAGTATTGCAAGGTACGAACGCTCCGCTCCGAAGACTCCGCGTCGCGGCTAACCAAAGTTTTGGTAAGCTGTTGCTGATGACAAAAACCCTGGAATTACGGGCCTGAATGCCTCCGGCTGACTTTGATCCGTCCCATCCGCGTTTGTTACGATGAGACAGATTGAAATTTCAGCGGGCGTGCCGATTCGCTGCCTGCCGAATCGGCAGCCACGCACTCGAAAAGGGAATGTTCCCACCGATACAAACGGTGTTTTGACGGTTCGGCGATCTCCCAAAACTCTCGAATGCGCAGCTGAGTTCCCTGTCAAATTGACATCCAGACAAAGGATAAAAGAAATCACCGAGATTTTTTTGCCCTACATCTTTTTGCCATGAAACCAACGAGGCTCGTCACCGAGTTCGGCCCCCAACCAACGTCGATGCCCCCTCGTTTCTCTTTAGCAAGCTCAGCCACAGAATCCTGAAATGAAAGGACAATAGAAATCCCCGAGATATTTTTCCCCAGATTTTTTGTCGTGAATTCAACGCGGCCACTTACCGAATCCCGCCGAGCAATCCAGGACCGCCAAATCTCGGCTTTGCCTTGGCACCCTCGCCAACGAAGCTTGACGGCACAACCAACCGAGGGATTTTTGCACCGGATGTATATACTGTATTTTTGTACTTCAAAGCTAAACGAGCATAGGGCACGGGGCGATTATTCGTGACGGAGAACAAGACCATCGTCGTGCGCGGGCGCGTGAGCACAACCTGCAAAACGTCGATCTCGATCTGCCTCGCAATAAGCTGGTTGTCTTCACCGGAGTAAGCGGCTCGGGCAAAAGCTCCCTGGCGTTCGACACCCTTTATGCCGAGGGACAGCGGCGTTATGTCGAATCCCTTTCGAGCTACGCCCGCCAGTTTCTTGGCCAACTCCAAAAGCCTGACGTCGATTATTTGGGCGGGCTATCGCCGGCCATCAGCATTCAGCAGAAGACGGCCGGCCGCAATCCGCGTTCGACCGTCGGCACCATCACCGAAATCTACGATTATCTCCGCGTGCTTTACGCTCGCGTCGGGCAGGGCCATTGCCCCCAGTGCGGCCGAGCCATCACCGCCCAAACTCGCGAACAAATCATCGCTCGCGTGATGGCGCTTCCCGAAGGCGCCCGCTTCCTCATTCTCGCCCCCATGGTTCGCGGCCAAAAGGGGGAGTACAAGGACCTTCTGGAAGACATGCTCAAGCGTGGCTTCCTCCGCGCTCGGGTCGATGGCCAGCTTGTGAGGCTCACCGATAGCCTGCAGCTCGACCGGCGCATCAAGCACCACATCGAAATCGTCATCGACCGCTTGAAGAACGAGCCCAAAGTGCGCACCCGGCTTGCTGAAGCCGTCGACCAGGCCCTGAACCTGGCCGAGGGAACCATCATCATCGCCGTGGAACGCGAGGGGGAGGAAGGCGAGGCGCTTTATGACGAAATCCTCCTCTCCGCCCATCATGCCTGCATGTTCTGCAACAAAAGCTACGAGCCGCCCACACCGCAGCTCTTCAGCTTCAACAGCCCGCATGGCATGTGCCTGGAATGCGATGGCCTGGGCGCCCGCTATTCATTCGATCCCGACCTGCTGATTCCCAATCCGGAACTGAGTTTTTACGACGGCGCCATCCCGATCGTCGGCCCGCTCAAACACATGGGCCGGTGGCGGAAGCATACTTACCAAGGCGTGGCCGACACGCTGGGGATTGACCTCAAGAAGCCCTGGAACAAGTTGCCTCAACAAGCCCGGGACTGGCTGCTTTATGGTTCCGGCACCCAGCACATCACCTATGAATGGAAACAGCGCGGCGGCGGATCGTGGAAACATGGCGGCACCTGGGAGGGCATCGTCCCGCAGCTTTTGAGCAGCTTCAAGAAAACCGCAGCCGGTCCTCGCCGACTGCAACTCGAGAAATATATGCGGCGTGGTGCGCTGCCCCGCATGCGGCGGCCAGCGGCTCAATCCGCAGGCTCGGGCCGTTCGCCTGGGTGGGCGGACGATTGTCGAGGTTTGTGCCAGCCCGCTAGGCGAACTTGCTAAGTGGATTGACCCCGACGGCGGCGAACTGGAACGCGGCCTCGATCCGCTGCAAAGGCACATTGCCGGCGAGGTCTTGAAGGAGATTCGCGGCCGGGTCGGTTTCTTGCTCGACGTGGGGCTGCACTACCTGACGCTCGATCGCTCGGCGCCAACTCTTTCAGGCGGCGAAGCCCAGCGCATTCGTCTGGCCGGGCAAATCGGCTGCGGCTTGGTTGGCGTTCTCTACATCTTGGACGAGCCCAGCATCGGCTTGCATCCACGCGACAACGATCGCCTTTTGCGCAGCCTGGAACGCTTGCGCGATCTCGGCAATACCGTGCTGGTTGTGGAGCACGACGAAGACACCATGCGCGTCGCCGACTTTATCGTCGATTTCGGCCCTGGCCCCGGCGTGCGAGGCGGCAAGGTGGTCGCGGCTGGCACTTATGCCCAAATCGTCGCCGATAAGCAAAGCCTGACCGGTCAATATCTCGCGGGAACGCGCCGCATCGAGATTCCCAAAAAGCGTCGCGAGGGGTCCGGCAAATCAATCGTCATCGAAGGAGCCCGGCACCATAACCTCGACAACGTGACGGTTAGCATCCCGCTGGGCATGTTTGTCGCCGTCACCGGCGTCAGCGGTTCCGGCAAGAGCTCGCTCATCAACGACATTCTGCACGAAGGGGCTCGGGCCGCTCTTGGGCAAACGACGGCCGCCGAGGAGGAAGAAGGCGAAGGCAGCCTTCGCGGCGGCCACGCTCCCGGGGCGCACGATCGCATCGTCGGGCTCGATCAGATCGACAAGGTTATCGACATCGACCAGGCCGCCATCGGCCGCACACCTCGCTCGAATCCGGCTACCTACATCAAAGTCTTCGACGAAATCCGTACGCTCTTTGCCGAAATGCCCGAGGCCAAGGTGCGCGGCTACAAATCCGGCCGATTCAGCTTCAACCGGCCCGGCGGACGCTGCGAGGCCTGCGAAGGCAACGGCTCCAATCGCCTGGAGATGGATTTTCTGGCCGATGTCTGGATAAGTTGCCCGGTGTGTGAAGGGCGGCGTTTCAATCGCGAAACGCTCCAGATTCGCTACAAGGGCAAAAGCATTCACGACGTTCTCGAGATGGACGTTCAAGAAGCGCTGGAGCACTTCACGAACATCCCCAAGATTCGCGTCATGCTGCAGACGCTGCACGATGTCGGCCTCGATTACGTCAAGCTCGGCCAATCGAGTCCCACGCTCTCGGGCGGCGAGGCGCAACGCATCAAGCTCGCCAAAGAGCTGTGCCGTCGCAGCACGGGCCGCACCCTTTATATTCTGGATGAGCCAACAACCGGCCTTCATTTCGACGACATCGAGAAGCTGCTCAAGGTACTGCATGCCTTCGCGGACGGCGGCAACACCGTGGTGGTCATCGAGCACAATCTCGACGTCATCAAGACCGCAGATTGGCTTATCGACTTGGGCCCCGACGGCGGTTCCGGCGGCGGCCACATCGTCTGCGTCGGTTCGCCCGAAACGGTGGCAGCTTGCCCAGAGTCGTTCACCGGACAAGCGTTAGTGAAGACGCTCCAGATCAACGGCAAACGCCGAGGCAAGGCAGGCGCAAAGCAGCTAAGCGACTGAGCGAACCAGCCCCGCTGCTGGAGAACATCCGCGTCGAAGGCGCCCAGCAGCACAATCTCAAGAACGTGACACTGGAGCTGCCGCGCGAACAAATGTCGGTTTTCTGTGGGCCGAGCGGCTCCGGCAAAAGCTCGCTGGCGCTTGACACGATTTACGCCGAGGGACAAAGGCGCTATATCGAATCCTTATCGTCTTACGCGCGCCAGTTCCTGGGCCAGCTTCAGAAACCCAAGGTGGAACACGTCACCGGTCTTTCGCCGGCCATCAGTATCGAGCAACAAACGACCAGCAAGAGCCCGCGCTCCACGGTAGGTACAGTTACGGAAGTTTACGATTTCTTCCGCATCCTCTATGCCCGGCTAGGCCAGCCCTACTGTCCCGTGTGCGACTTGCCCATCGGCACGCAAACCGTCGACGAGATCATCGACAAAATCGCCGCCTTGCCCGAAGGCGCCAAGTTCTATCTTCTGGCCCCTATCGAGCGGCGCGGCCAAGAGAAATACGAAGCGATCTGGGAAGAGATTCGCCGCACCGGCTACATCCGCATGCGCGTCGACGGCAAATCGTACAACTTGGATGAAGCGCCCTGATTGACCATCGCCGCAAGCACGATGTGGAAGTGGTCGTCGATCGTCTCGTGTCGCGGCCCAACCAGCGTGGTCGCCTGGGCGACGCCGTCGAGGCGGCCTTGGAGTTGGGCAGAGGCGTCATTCGCGTCGCCTATGTGGACGATGCCAAGCCCGAAGTGGACTGGAAGACAGATCGCTTCAGCCTGCATTTCGCCTGCGATAAGTGCGGCCGAAGCTATGAATCGTTGAATCCGCACAACTTCTCCTTCAATAGTCCGTTGGGTTGGTGCCCCACCTGCGAAGGTCTGGGCGTGCAGCGCGGGGCCAGCCAGGCGCTGATGATTCGCGATCCGCGAAATCGCTCCGCGAGGGAGCCATTGCTGCTTGGCCGCTGTTGACGCCGGAACAACCTTTCACCCGATTCGCCGAAGCGATTGCTCGTCACGCTGGCTTCTCGCTGGATGTGCCTTTCGAGAAGCTGGACCTCAAACATCAACAGGTCATCCTGCAGGGCTTGGGCGAAACTTGGATTTCGCTCGATCCAGTTACCGGCAAGAAGAGTCCAGGTTCGATTCGCTTCCAGTACAAGGGGCTTTTCCCAGCGATCGATGAGGCGACCCGTGTCAGCTTCGTTTATCGCCAGAAGCTCGATCACGTCGTCAGCGAGACCCCTTGTTCTGCCTGTCAAGGCTCGCGGCTGCGGCCCGATGCAGCAGCGTTCCGATTCCAGAACTATCGCATCGGCGAACTCTGCGCGTTGCCACTGGAAAAGGTACTGAGCTTCTTCCACAATTTAACGCTCACGAAACCACAGCGCCAGGTCGTTGGCGAAGTGTTGCGCAGATCGCGGATCGCTTGCAATTCCTGGTCGATGTCGGCCTGGAATATCTGACGCTGGGCCGGCAAACGCCAACCCTTTCGGGCGGCGAGTCGCAGCGCATTCGCCTCGCCAGCCAAATCGGCAGCGGGCTCACCGGCGTGCTTTACGTGCTCGACGAACCGACCATCGGCCTTCACCCGCGCGACAACAAACGGCTTTTGTCAGCTTTGCTCAAACTGCGAAATCTCGGCAACACGATGATCCTTGTCGAGCACGATCGTGAGATCATCGGTGCTGCTGACCATCTTGTCGATTTCGGCCCCGGCGCCGGCGACCGCGGCGGCGAGGTGACTGCCCAAGGCTCGCCGCGTCAGGTGATGCGCTCCAGTAAATCGCTGACCGGGCAGTACCTTTCGGGCAAGAAGACTATCGCCATTCCCTCGAATCGTCGGCTTCGACCTGAGGATCGCGCCGGACTTTTGGAATCGGCAAAATTGGGTCCGGTTGAAGGAGGCCTTCCGGCGCTGATCGTCAAAGGCGCTCGGCAGCACAACCTCAAGAACGTGGATGTCGCGTTTCCGCTGGGCGTCTTCGTCGCCGTGACGGGCGTGAGCGGTTCGGGCAAGAGTTCCTTGGTAAATGAGGTGCTCTACCACACGCTAGCCCGGCGGCTCCATCGGGCCCGTACGCCGGGAGCGGCCCACGACGATATCCTGGGTTTGGACCTTATCGATAAGGTTATCAACGTCGATCAGGATCCGATCGGCAACTCGCCCAGTTCGAACCCGGCCACTTATACTGGACTTTTTGATCTGGTTCGGCAGCTTTACTCCCAACTTCCCGAATCCAAGGTGCGTGGCTACGCTCCGCGCCGGTTCAGCTTCAACAAACCTGGCGGCCGCTGCGAAGCCTGCGAAGGCAACGGGCAGAAATGCATCGAGATGCACTTCCTGCCGGACGTGTGGGTGGAATGCGACGTCTGCCACGGCGCACCGTTACAACCCAGAAACGTTGGCGGTGCGCTATCAAGAATCGCACGATTGCCGACGTGCTCACGATGCGGGTGAGCGAAGCACTCGAAGTTTTCGCCAACATCCCCAAAATCCGCCGGATTCTGCAAACCCTGGCGGACGTAGGTCTCGAATATCTATCGCTGGGCCAATCGGCTTCGACGCTCTCGGGCGGCGAAGCCCAGCGCGTCAAACTGGCTGCCGAGCTGTCGCGGCCCAATACGGGACGAACCGTCTACCTGTTGGATGAACCGACCACCGGCCTCCATTTCGACGACGTGCACAAGCTGTTGGAAGTACTCAATCGCCTGGTCGATTTGGGTAACACGGTCATCGTGGTTGAGCACAATCTGGACGTTATCAAGACTGCCGATTGGATCATCGATCTGGGTCCTGAGGCGGGCGAAGGCGGCGGTCACGTCGTGGCGCAAGGTACGCCGGAACAGATTGTACAAAGCTCAAAAACACGCAATGGCTCTTCGCTCCAATCACATACGGCTGAGATCCTTGCCTCGGTTTTGGCTGAGGGAACCTACGAAAAACGGACCAAGTTCGACCCTTTCGCGAAGGAGGCGCCTGCCCCCGACGACACGCCTTTGGAAAGCGTCGGCAAAGATGCCAGCATGCCCTGGCAAGCCGATGGGCGACGCTGGCATCTGCAAGATAGACTCAGCCACAACGGTAAAGCCTGTCATTGGGAAGGAGAAAGCCTGGCCTGGCTGGAAAAACGGATCCACGAACTGGGAACGTTCAGTCCGACGAACTGGAATCACCGCTCCACCGTGGAAATCGCGGCCCCTCGCAAGAGTATCGGTTGGTTCCTCCATGCCATGACTAACATGGAATGGCTCGTGCGTTTTGTTTTCCGCGTCGGCAAGAATACCTTCAAACAAGGCGAGCTCATCGAACAGCTTGGCATTCGACCGCTCAATGAGACAGAAGGCGTGCAAGCCTATGGCAGCGATGATCGCGTTTGGGTGGACAACCTGCGTGGCCCCTGGCAGTCGGTAACGGTGCTGGTTCATCGGCTCAGCGAGATTGAGACGCCGGCGTTCGAGCGCTTTCTGAAGAAGGCCGTCGAATCGTTCAACGCCAACATCAAACGCCTTCAGACCAAACCCGAAGACTTGATGCCCTGGAAGCTGAATGGCGAAAAATGGCACCTGGGCGAAAAGGGCTTCCCGCCTGGCCGCAAGCTGTATTGGGACCGGGCGGTGCTGAAGCATGCTGTCGAATTGGTGCGAGCCGCGGTGCCCGATGTCGAAATCAAATGGGACAATCGCGTCGCGATTATGCTGCGTTTGCCGGGCTGCCGCAAGGCCTGGGCCCGCTGGCGACACCAAGGACAATACTGCCCTTTACTGCCGGTTTTTGTGCAAGAAAGGTCAGATCAACTTGAGCAAAGTTGAAGGCATCGGCGTGAATCCCGAACTGGAAACCGGCCGTCAAGACGGCGACGTCTTGCAACTTGTATTTCTGAACCTTGGACAACTCGCCCCCGAACGATTTAAAGCCGTGCTGCAAGAATTAGCCGCCGGGTTTCGACAGAATTTTGCGAAGTAGATTAAAAAAGGGGTCGGGAGTCTTTAATCGCACTTCGGCGGGGCCGAAGATTCAGAATAGATTGCGATTAAAGACTCCCGACCCCTTTTTTACGGCCTGTCCCTAGGCGAACTCGGGAGCATCATGGTCCTCCTTGCCGTACACATTGCCGACGGCGTGCTCAACTGGCCTTGGCTGGCCGGTGGTTTCGCGATCACCATCGTGTTGGCGTGGCTCGGCGCCTGGAAAATTCGCGACGAAGAGATCCCGCGCGTCGCCCTGCTCACCGCGGCCTTCTTTGTCGCCTCTCAAATCCACGTTCGCATCGGACCGACCAGCGTTCACCTCATTCTGAATGGCCTTGTCGGTGTCATTCTGGGCTGGCGGGCTGCCTTGGCGATCCCAGTCGGCCTGCTATTACAAGCAACGTTGCTGGGCCACGGGGGCGTAGCGGCTTTGGGGGTGAATTGTTGCGTCATGCTGATCCCGGCCCTGCTGGCCCGACCAACTTACTTGGCTTTTCAACGCATGCCCTGGTTGCGTCGCCGTTGGTTTCGCGACCTGCTCGTGGGCATCGGTATGTTCGCCTGGCTGGCATGCCTCATCATCAGCGTTGTGCTGCTTCTGGTCGATAGCCCCGCTGGCCCCAGCTTGCGAGCCTGGACCTTGGACTTTGCACGTTTCTCGCCCTGGCCCGTGCCGACTGATGAAACCCCCTTGAAATGGGCCGCCTTCCTGCTGTTTCATCCCTTCACCGTGGTCGTTTGCCTGCTGATCGCGCTGGCTGCCGTGCGCATGGACCGGGGCCTGGAGAACGACGAGAACTTCCTGATCGGCCTGCTTCTGGGCCAGTTTACGGTGCTGGAGACGATTCTGCTTAATAGCCTGGTGTTGGCTTATGGCACAAGAAAACTGGGAAACGCTGGCGAAACTCGTCTTCGTCGCACATCTGCCCATCGCAGCCATCGAGGGGATAGTGCTGGGCTTCACGCTCAGCTTCCTGGCGAAAGTCCGACCCGATATTCTCGGCCGCAAGGCGAGCGTCGAGGCGTAAGCCCGACGAGTATCACGCGCCAAGGTCGCGCACATTCCCTCAGGCGAGCGTCGAGGCGTCAGCCCGACGAGTATCAAGCGCCCGGTTGGCGCATCGATTGCACAGGTGCTCACTGTCTTCTTTAAGGGCAAGACACGTCGGGCTGACGCCTCGACGCTCGCCTAATTCTTCCGTTCCTCCGGCGGAAACACTTCATCGAGCGACACTTCCCATTGCCCAAGGCCCAGACTCACAACAGCGATATTCTTCTTATGGTCAACGCGCACCACCCGGCCAACCTTGTCGAATCGTTGCACATGAACGCGGTCGTCGGGAGCCAGCCGGCTACGCATCTCGCGCAACTTGGCGGCTTTCTCTGCCTCTCGGGCCAGCTCTTCGACCTTTTGGCGGTATCCCTCTTGCTCCTGATTGGCCTCGTGCTGAGCTGCCAACGCCGAAGCTCGAGCCTTTTCCGTTTCTTCGCGTAGTTGCTGAAGGCGGGCCATTTCGGGGGCTCGCCGTTGTCGCCTTCGCAAGTATTTCCGAGCGCAGTCGGAGCAAATCGCGGGGCAACTTCAATCGCTTGGCAATCGAAAGGGCGTTGCTCATGCCGAATTGACCAATGTGTAGGCGATAGGTCGGCCGCAGAGTTTCCAGGTCGAACTCGACCGCGGCATTCTCCGCACGCTCGTTGGTGAAAGCGTAGGTTTTCAGATCGCCCAGGTGAGTGGTCACCATTGCCTTGCAGCCTGTCTGATCAAGTTCATCGAGGATGGCTCGGCCCAACGCGGCGCCTTCGGTTGGATCGGTTCCAGCCCCCAGCTCGTCCAGCAAAATCAGCGATCGCTCGCTCGCGGTTCGCAGAATGGTGGCGATCCGAGAGATGTGGGCACTAAAAGTGCTAAGTGATTGTTCGATGCTCTGTTCGTCGCCGATATCGGCCAGAATTTGGTCGAAGGCCGGCACCAGGCTGCCCTGCCCCGCCGGAATATGCAGGCCCGCCTGAGCCATCGCACACAAGAGTCCGACGGTTTTGAGTGTCACCGTCTTCCCGCCGGTATTGGGCCCGGTGATGACGAGCAGATTGAACGGCTGGCCCAAGCGGACGTCGATGGGCACGACCTCGCGTTGTTTGCTGGGCGGCGGTGTCTCACCAGGCGGAGCGGCCGGTGGTGCTTCGTGCCGGAACAGATGCTCGAGCAACGGATGGCGCGCCTGCCTCAGCCATACTTGACCATCTTCAGCTAAGTCTGGCACCGACATGTGGAAGGCATGGCTGAAGCGGGCCTTGGCGGTGACGAAATCGAGCCGGGCCATGATGTCGACAGCGATGCTCAGGGGCCGTGCCACCCGGCCAACCTCGGCCGTCAAGCGGCGCAACACTTTCTGGATTTCCCGCTCTTCTTCACTCTTAAGGATCGACTGCTCAGCCGACAAATTGGCGATGCCGGCCGGCTCGATGTAAACGGTTTCTCCGGTGGGACTGGTGCGGTGGACAATGCCCTGCAGTTTGTGCCGATGATTCACCGCGACCGGCAGCACGAAATGATCGCCGCTGACGGTGGCGTTCGGATATCGCAGGATCTTTCGCAGTTCGGGATCGCGCAGCAGCCGCTTGATCTGGTTCTGGACGCGCTCGTCGAGCTCGGCCAGTTTTTGACGAACCTGGGCCAATTAACGACTGGCCATGTCGAGAACGAGGCCCCGAGAATCGATGCAGCCACTGATGCTCTTGGCGACCTGACCCAGATCTTCGACCGGGGCCAGCAGTTGGTTGAGGCCCACGAAGAGCGCGTTCAAGCGCATCCGGTAGCGATAAATCGCCCCGGTGCAAGTGAGTGTATCAGACGCCTGAAGAAGCTGTTCAGCATTGAGCATCGAACCGATGGCCGCTCGCCTCACCAGCAGGCGAACGTCGTGCAGGCCGCCCAGGGGCGGTGGCTCGCCGGCAGCCAAAAGATCTGCCATTTCCGAAACGAGGGCCAGTTCCCTGCGAATTGAAGTAGGGTCCGTACTTGGCTCGACCTGCCTGGCCAGTTCCTTGCCCAGCGAACAGGCTGCGTAGCCGGCCAGCAACTCGCGGATTTTGCCGAATTCCAACAGTTCCAGCGTATGCGCAGTCCATCATGCCTCGTCCGATCTGCATCGAACGACAATCCTATGAGTTCATCGGTTCGCCTGTAGAATCAACCTCATTCTAATCGCTGCGGAAGATTAGACAGTGCGCAACCGTTGTTTCGAATTCTGTAGTGAGCCTCCTGCGTTCCTTGGCGAGCCTCCCGCGTTCTTTGGCGAGCCTCCCGCGTTCTTTGGCGAGCCTCCCACGTTCTTTGGCGAGCCTCCCACGTTAGTTGGGGGGAGTTTGCCGCCAACTCCCCCCACTGACGTGGGAGGCTCGCTCGTGGGAGGCTCACTCATGGGAGGCTCGCTCGTGGGGCTCGCTGGTGCAAGGCTTGCTGGTGCAAGGCTCGCTTACCTTGCCAGCCCGCGTCCTCGGGCTTAGAGTGGTGCAAACATCGGTGCCTGCCGTAGAACTCTCTCAAGGATTTGACATATGAGACGGTATCCATTCCCTATCTGGGCTTGCGGCCTTCTGTATCTGGACCTCCTCGGTTCGAGCTGTCGATAATCAACCACCCATGAAATTCAATGAAGTTCGAGAAGTGGCGCCGGGGTCTTTTTCCGCTATTCCGCCATCAGCGCGACCGACCTGTCCGTTCCGTTTGGTGGCAGCAACAACATCTGGATCATTTTCGACGATTACGTGTTAGTCATCGACGCCAACTTCCCCGAGGAAGCGCACGATGTGATCGCCGCCATCAAGAAAACCACCGACAAGCCGATCCGCTACGTGCTCGATTCGCACCATCACGGCGATCACGCCTACGGCAACGCCGTGTTCGCCGCGGCAGGCGCCACCATTGTGGCTCAGGCCAATTGCGCCAGCAGATGCGCGTGGATGGTCCGAAGGAATTTCTCGAAGCCGGCCGCGGCCCGAATGGTAGAAAAGACGTGGCCGCCAGCACGCTCAAGGTTCCCAACCTTATTTTTGACGACAAAATGGTGCTCGACGACGGCAAGCGCCGCGTAGAGATCTATTTCTTCGGCCACGCCCACACAGTGGGAGATGCATTCGCCTATTTGCCCCACGAAAAGATTCTTTGCACCGGCGACGCCTGCGTGAACGGGGCGTTCAATTACCTGGGCCAGGGTGATTCGGCCTCCTGGATCAAGGTGATGGAGCGGGCCCAGCAGTTGGACGTCCAGCTCGTGTTGCCTGGCCACGGCCCCTTGGCCGGCAAGGAGCTGTTGGAAAAACAGAAGCACTATTTCGTCGACTTGCGCGCTCAAGTGGCCAAAGCCTTGGCTGAGAACAAGTCGATCGCCGATGTGATCTCTTCGATCGACATGCCCTGGTATAAAGAATGGACCGGCGTCAAACCGACGCTGGAGAACATCCGCCATGTCTACGCCGAGCTTACCGGCCGGACCAAGCCCTGGGATTTCTTCGAAGAATTTGGCCTGACGGAGGGCGCCTCGCCAACTAAGAGCAGCCCCGGTTGGACGAAGCCGCGACGCATTGTCGTCCCCAACCTGATGCCGGCACGCCTGGCGGAGTTGAAACGCGTAGCGCCTGAAGTCGAATTTGTACCGGTGCACACGGCCGAGGAAGCCGCAGCGCTGGCGCCGAACGCCGATGCGGTCGTCGGCTTTTGCACTGCCGCGATCGTCAAGGCGGCGCCAAAGCTGCGTTGGATTCACAATAACCACGCCGGTATCGATCAGAATTGGTCTCCGGAATTGGCCCAAAGCAGCCTGGTGCTGACGAACATGCAGCGGCTGCATGGTCCCAACAGTGCCGACCAGGGTTTCGCATTGCTGCTGGCGCTCACACGCGGCTTGCATCCGGCGACTCCGCCAGGTGGCACGGAAGGCTGGACCGAAGCCAACGTTCGAGCCAAATCGATGACGGAACTGAACGGCAAAACCATGCTAATTGTCGGCATGGGCGGCATCGGCATGCAAATCGCCAAGCGAGCCCACGCTTTCGGAATGCGGGTTCGCGGCACCGATCCCAAAATTATCGAACGCCCCGGATTCGTTTTCAGCATCGATAAACCCGAACGGTTGATGGAACTGCTGCCCGAGGCGGACGTGGTCGTGCTTGCTTGTCCGCTAACTCCCGAGACCACCGGTCTCATAGGCGCCAAGCAGTTGCAGGCCATGAAAAAGTCGGCATACCTCATCAACATCGGCCGAGGCAAGCTGGTGACCACCGACGATCTGGTGCAGGCGCTCAAGCAGAAGACCATCGCCGGGGCGGGGCTCGACGTGATCGAGCCGGAACCGCTGCCGGCCAGCCATGAACTTTGGACCATGCCGCAAGTGGTCATTTCGCCGCACGTGGGAGGCCAATCGCCGCAAGCGTCGGACCGGCAATGGCGCTTGTTGCGGGAAAATGTGCGCCGGTTTGTCGAGGGCGAGCAGCTCTTGGGGGTCGTGGATAAATCGAAGGGATATTGAACACGTAACTGAGATCGCTTTACGCAATGAGGAACTTTCCATGTTGTTTGGCCGCGCTACGCCTAGGTCCCGTCATGAGACGTCGGGAGTGTGGACTAAAGTCCACACGTGTGGACTAAAGTCCACACTCCCAATCCAGCGATACTCGGTTGCCACAGCTTTTGGGCTCATTCTCTCGCTCACTTTTCTTCCGCACCTCCGTGCCCAAGAAAAGCCCGATATCCGCGAGCTGAAGCTCAAAAATTGGCACCCGCGGTCGATGATGGTCACGAAAACGACCGTCGTCGAGAAGCCGCAGTTTCCGGTCATTGACATTCATAATCATCTGGGCAGCGGCAAGAATTTCCTGACGCCAGAACGTGTCGAGCGCTATCTCAAGGAAATGAACGAGGCAGGAGTGCGCACCGTCGTTAACCTCGACGGCGGCTGGGACGATCAGCTCAAAGAGACTATCGCCGCCCTCGATAAGGCTCATCCGGGCCGATTCCTAACGTTCGCGCTCATCGACTTCGAAGGCATCGACGATCCAGGCTGGACCGCTCGTGAAAAACGCCGGCTCGAAGAAAGTTTCGCGGCCGGCGCCCGGGGCCTGAAGATCGCCAAAACCTTCGGCCTGCGTTATCGCCACAACGATGGCAGACTGGTTGCCGTCGACGATCCGAAGCTGGACGAACTCTGGGAGACCTGCGGCAAACACAAGAAGCCGGTGCTCATTCACATTGCCGATCCCGCTGCTTTCTTCACGCCGTTGGATGGCTTCAATGAACGCTGGCACGAGCTCAATGCCAATCCCGGCTGGCTCTTTTACGGCAAAGATTACCCCAAGCGCGAAGTGATGCTCAAGCAACTTCACAGCGTGATTGGCCGCCATCCCAACACGACCTTCGTGAACACGCACTTCGGCAACAACGCCGAGGATCTCGGCGCGGTCGCGGCGGCTTTGGATCGCTATCCGAACATGGTCGTCGACATCGACGCCCGCATCTCGGAATTGGGCAGGCAACCCTACACCACGCGTAAGTTCATTCTCAAGTACCAAGACCGGGTTCTGTTCGGCACCGACACGCCTCCCAAGCGGGACGCCTACCGAATCTATTACCGCTTCCTGGAAACCGACGACGAGTACTTTGACTGCGCCGCCAGCCATCATCTGCAAGGGTTCTGGATGATCTACGGCGTATTCTTGCCGCGAGAGGTGTTGGAAAAAGTCTACCACAAGAATGCAGAAAGGCTGCTGGGCCTGACGGGGGATACCCCTCTGGTCGCCACGGCGACGAAGCCCGTTCTTCATGTCCCCAGCACGGAGGACTTCAAGGTCACCGGCGACGGGTCCGCGCCGGCTTGGCAAAAGGCCACCTGGCAAGCGCTTCAGGCACGCAAGAAAGACAATCATCCTTACGAAGCTCGTTTCAAGCTGCTCTATTCGAAGACCGGGATCTACATTCTGTTCGACGGCACCGATGCAAAGCTCACTTCCACGCTCAAGGAAGATTTCACCATGATCTGGACCGAGGACGTGTACGAAGCGTTCTTCTGGCCCGACGAACGGTCGGCACTTTATTTCGAGTACGAGATATCTCCCATGGGCTACGAGCTGCCCATCCTTGTACCCAATTTCAACGGTACTTTTATGGGTTGGCTGCCTTGGTTTTACATGGATAAACGCCGCATTCAAAAAGCAACGAGCGTTCGAGGCGGAGAGAAGAAATCCGGCGCGAAGATTTCGGGCTGGAGCGCGGAGGTTTTCATTCCCTACGAGCTCCTGAAACCGTTGCAAAATGTGCCGCCCAAGCCGGGCGCACATTCGGCTGCGCCAATTTCTACCGCATGGATTATGACGGCGGTAAAAACTCAGCCTGGGATTGGTCGCGCGTTGGTGAGACCTTTCACGATTACACGAACTTCGGAACGCTCATTTTCGATTGAGTTCAATCGCTATAACAGCATTTATGGCTGCTCTGGCGGATGTAGTGATTGTCGGCGGCGGGGTCATCGGCTTGAGCGCCGCCTATTACCTTGCGCTCGAAGGCGTCCGTGTAGTTTTGATCGATCGCGGTGATTTCGGTCAGGAAGCGTCGTGGGCCGGCGCCGGCATCCTCCCTCCCGCTTCAGCGGGGGCCGCCAGCGATGGCTTCGAACAGCTCCATCAGCTCAGCTTGGCTGAATTCCCCAAGCTGTCGGCCAATTTACTCAGACAGACAGGCATCGACAACGGTTACCGCGTTTGCGGCGGACTTGAGTTCCTTGCGGCGCAGCCAGCGGCCACGCAGGCGAATGGAGTGGAGCTGGAGTCCGATCGGAACCGCTCGACGCAACGGCTACCCGACGCCAGGAACCTGCAATTGCCGGGAGTTCCGGCCCCACGATGTTTCTCCCTGATCTGGCGCAGGTTCGCAACCCGCGGCACCTGCGCCTCTGGTCGAAGCGTGCCGCCTATTAGGAGTTGATCTTAAGCCGCGATGTGCATTCTTGGACGTCAATCGCAACGGCGATCGCATCGCCGCCGTTCAAACTAGCGATGGTGAGATTCAGGCTGGCAAGGTGCTATTCACTTCCGGGGCCTGGACTGCTGAACTCATGCGATCGCTGGCATTCGTGGTTCCAGTCCAACCCGTTCGAGGACAGATCGCACTCATCAACACGGGACAACGGCTTTTTCGATCGGTCCTCCTGTGGGGATCGCGCTACGTCGTGCCGCGGGAGGATGGCCGCGTGCTGGTTGGGTCCACCGAGGAACCGGTCGGATTCGTCAAAGAGACAACCGACGAAGCGATCGGGTCGCTCCTGGCACTTGCCTACCGACTGGTTCCCGCGCTAGCTAATCATCCGGTTGAAAAACGCTGGGCTGGCTTGCGCCCGGGAACACCAGATGGAAAGCCTTGCATCGGCCGAATTCCGGGTTGGAAGAATGCTTATCTGGCGGCGGGACATTTCCGCGCCGGCATTCAACTCTCTCCGGGCACCGGAATCGTCTGCAAAGACCTGCTGCTCGACCTGAGGCCGTCCGTATCGTTGGAATCGTTACGACCCGACCGATTTTCGCAGATGACCGGCGCCGCCGATTTCCTGCCGGGAAGCGCATCCGGTACAATCTCCGACGTAGGTTGAGATCATCGGTTTTCTCGTTTAACCCGGAGCCAACGGCGACGGCGAACAGGTTCCCTGTCGATGCGTTAAGTTTTGGCCGCGGCTGAATCAATACTGCGATGGGAGGCGTGAAGTCCGCCGTCGCCGTTGGCTCCGGGTTAAACGAAATTGCCGTAGACGTGAATACGATCGAGCCGCCGACGAAAATACCCTTAAGGTGAACACGAACTCGGAGCGATTTCGCACCCCAGGTCAATTGGATGGACAACGCAGTAGATATCAACCTGGCAGGCCAGCTTGGGGAAGACCTGGGCTGGCTCGAGGCCTACTGTCGCCGGCAACCAGGCCGCGCCGCGGAAGCGGCCCGCTTGCTCCTGGCTGGGGCTTTGGTGCGCAATTGCGTCGGTCCCTACCTCCATGAGCAGCCCGCGCGGCCGCTCCATATCGTGGTGGTCGGCGGCGCGGGCACCGGCAAGAGCACCGTCGTGAATTTCCTTGCCGGCAGCCGCGTTGCCGAGGCCAATCCTCAGGCGGGCTTTACGCGTCATCCGACCGCTTTCGCTGCGCTCAATGGCCCGCTCCGCTGGACTGCGTATCCCGGATTCCTTGGCGGATTGCGCCGGCTCGAGGGCATGCATCCGGCCAATCTCGATGAGGATGTCTATCAGGTTCGACCGCTGCCTGCCGCAGCCGGCGGCTCGGACCTTCTCGCCGACGCCGTGATCTGGGATTGCCCGGATATGACCACCTGGGCTTCGACGGGTTACGTATCCCGGCTCATGGAAATCGCCGCCTTGGCCGACGTCCTGGTCTATGTTGCCTCCGACGAGCGCTACAACGATGAGGTGCCGACGCAATTCCTCGAACTGCTCCTGGAGACTGGGAAGCCGGTCGTCGTTTGCTTGACGAAGATGACCGAATCGCAAACCCAGCCGATGCTGGATCATTTCAAGGAAGCCGTTCTCAAGAAGCTTGGCTTGGGCGCTCTCGCTTGCCTGGCGATACCGAACTTGAGTCCGAGTCAGCTCGCCGATCTGAGCGGGCCGGCCGCGCGTTATCGCATTCCGCTGCTGAATCAGGTTGCGGTGGTGGGCGTGCCTGCGGTTGAGGCTCGCCGCCGCGCCGTGCGGCGGGGCTGCGAATTATCTTCGGTCGCATGCCGAACCCTTGCTGGCCGGCGTGCGTCGCGACATGGAAGAACTGGGCGCCTGGCAGACGCTGGTGAGCAAAGGGCAAGTCGAGTTCGATAAACGCTACCGCGCCGAGTATTTGACCAGCGAGAAATTCCGCGGCTTCGACGACGCACTCCTGCGCCTGCTTGAATTGCTCGAACTTCCTGGCATGGGCAAAGTCGTCAGCGGCACGCTGTGGGTTTTACGCACGCCCTACCGGCTGGTAAAGGGGTGGCTCTCGCAAGCGCTGACCCGGCCGGAAACGCCTTCGTTGCCCGAGTTGAAGGTGCTGACCACGGCGCTCGACGCGTGGTTGGATCGTTTGCGCAAGGAAGCGTTACAGCACAGCACCGATTCGGGATTGTGGAAGCACGTTGCCGAAGGATTTCAAAAAGGCTTGGCGCAAGTGCTCACGAACGTTTCACCCGGGGTTATCGCACGTTTCAGCTCAGCGCTGCCGAGGAAGCGCAGCGGACAGCTCAAGCCATCTATGAAGAGCTGGAAAAGAAGCCGATGCTGCTCAATTCCCTGCGCAGCGGCAACCTGGCTTTGGACATTGCCGCCATTGGCAGCGCCTTGACCATCGGGCATTTTACCCTGGGACTGCAGGATGTGATCCTGGTGCCGCTCATGGCTTCGATCAAGCAGCAGATTGTCGAGTTGCTCGGCAGACAATACGTCGACAACCAACGCGAGCAGATTCGCCATCGTCAACAATTGTTGGTCTGCCAATATATTTCGACGCCGCTGGCCGATTGGTTGGCGGAGTGGCCGGCTACGGGCGGCTCGACCTATGAGCACTTGCAAACGATTCTCACTCGCGTGCCCGAAGCCATTGAACAACTGGACTTGGCCGTGGTCGCGGCCGCGGGGCGGGGCCGAGCGGATTGATGTCGAGTGGATTCTTTCTGGGTCGTGAACCATGAGTGATTCGGCAATCGTCGCGACCGAGCAACCGTTGCACACGCTCGCTTCCGACCTGCGCCGCTTGCAGCCCGCCGTCGACGCTTGGCTTGAGCAGACGCATCTTCAGCCGATTCCGCCAGAGCAACGGCAAGAGCTGGAAATCCTGGCCAAAGATCTGGGACGCAAGGCCGACGACCTGGAAACGGATAGTCCATTGCTAGTCGTCATGCTGATGGGGGGCACTGGCGTCGGCAAATCGACGCTCTTGAATGCGCTGGCGGGCAGTTCGATTGCCCAGGCGTCCTTTGTCAGGCCAACTACGCGGGACCCGGTAGTTTATTATCACGACTCCCTGGCGCCGGAGCGGCTTGGTCCCATTTTGAAAACCTGCCGGCTGGTTCCTCACGATCGAGCGGAGCTGGCGAAAAAGTCCTGGTTGATACTCCGGACCTGGATAGCAACGATTTGGCTAATCGAGAGACGCTCGAGCGCCTGCTCGAAGTTGCCGATGTCGTGCTCTACGTCGGTTCGCAGGAGAAATATCACGACAAATTGGGCTGGGACCTGTTTCGCCAAGTGCGCAACGCCGCGCATTCGCTTTCGTGCTCAACAAATGGGACCGCTGCGTGCACGTCGAAACCGGTCATCGCCCCGACGACGATTTGTTAAAGGACCTGCATGAAGAAGGATTTCAGAATCCCCTGCTCTTCCGAACCTGCGCCCAATTACGCATCGATCTGGCAGCCGGTCGCAATGGCGCCGTCATTCCCGCGGGAGAACAGTTCGAAGAGCTGGTGCAATGGCTGCGCTCGGGGCTGAACCGCCTTGAGATCGAATCGATCAAAACCCGTGGCGTCGACCAGCTCCTCGAAAAGCTTCGCCAAACGCTGTTGGCAGCGGCTCCTCCCGATTTGGAGGCGAGTGCGCTGGCGGTTGCAAGCGGCTGGTCGAACATCCTTGGAGAGGAGACTACCGCCACTGCCGAAATTCTGCTCAACACGCTCGAACCCTATCAAAAAGAGATCGAACACTTTTTTACCCTTCAGGGCCAGCGACGCTTCCGCGGCCTGATGGCTGCTTATTTGCATCTGATCACCAAGATCCGCTACCTGGGCAGTCGGCTGAGGCAAGGCGTCTCTCTTTTGCCGCGAACGCAAACTCCGGCCACGGAGGCCGCCCCGAGTTGGGACCTGACGACATTCATGAAGGCTTGCAGCGCCGTTGCGGGCGACCGGCATTTGGATGCCCGCTGTCGGGCCTTGCCCGATCGCCTGCTGGTGGAGGGTAGCCAACAAGGGTTCCCGCTGCCGTTGCTAAGCGAGCCGACCGAGGCGGCCGCTCATATTGAATGGCGGCTGAAATATGGACAGGTGCTGGCTGAGATTCTTCAACAAGTGCAAGGCGAATGGTCGGAGCCCGTGGGCTGGAGGCGCTGGCTGCAAATCGCGTTTGTGTGGGCCGCGGACTGGCTGCCGGGCATCACGTTTTTGGGCGCCTGCATCAATCTTCTCAGGCTCTATTTCCTAAGTGACAAATCGATTCAGCTATTTGACGTTTTGGTACCTTTCATCATTGTGCTATTCCTTCTCATCGTGCTGCATATGCTGATGTTGCTGCTCATGCCCATGCGGCTGGCCTTCCATTCGCAACGATTTTCATCGGCGACTCACCAAGCGAATTCGCGAGGAGCTGGACACCATTTATGGATCCATTCCCGGCGAAGTTGCCGGCAAGCTGGCTCTGGAACGCAAGCAGATCGACGACTTGATCGTCGAATGCCGCCGGCTCTCGGCCTGGCTTGGCGAGCAAGAACAGGCAGTCGGCGTGCAATCGCTTTATGGGCATTGAAGGGTCAAATCGAAATGGCTGCGGGGAAATGGATCACGGATTTGCCGCCGGGCACGTCTTATGTCGACGCGGCACGCCACGTATTGACCGTTCGTCTGGAAACGGTTCGGCACTTCCTTGATTCCACCCTCGGCCAGGTCGACAAGGATCTGGAATTTGTGCATCAATTGCGAGTCGGCACCCGTCGGGCTCGGGCCGCGCTCGATGTCTTCGACGATTGCTTGCCCAGGAAGATTGCCCGGAAGACCAATCGCTGCCTCAGAAAACTCCGACGCGCCGCCGGTCACGTCCGCGACTGGGATGTGTTTCTTTTGGGATTGCATGGCCATCGCGACAACAAGAACCGCCGTCTTCGGCCCGCGCTCGATCTCATCAACGGCTTGGCGCGTAGCTCAGCGCGATGCTGCCCGGACCAAACTTGTCGAGGCCAGCTCGGATCAGCCCTTTGCATTCGAGCACCTCATCACCAAGGTTTTGTCGGCCCTGAAACCGCCCGGCGACGGGGGAGCCGTCCACTTGGGCGATGTGGCGTTGCCCTTTTTATTGGAACGAATCGATGAGCTGCGCAAGACGGCGCATGCCGCGGTCGATGACAGCACTCAACTGCATCGTGTGCGCATCTTGGGGAAGCGATTGCGCTACGCCATGGAGATCTTTGGCGATTGCTTTGCCGAGGCATTCAAGGAGCGCGTCTATCCGGCGATCGAACAGATGCAAGAATGCTTGGGCCTCCTGCACGATAGCGACGTGGCATCCCGGAACCTCCTCAATTGGCGCGAGCGGAGCGAGGTGATTTTCGCCGCCGATTGGCCCCGTTATCGTCCCGGTTTCGACCTGCTCATCAAGCACCATCAAGTTGTGGTTGATTCCGAACGCGAAAAGTTTTGGGCCGCCTGGCAGCAATGGGAAGAAACCGACGGCGCTGCCTTGCTCGAAAGCCTGCTGCTGGAGGTTCAGCGCGGCGAATTCGTGTCGATTGCCGGCAATGATAAGACCGCACCCGGCGGGCGCAACGGATTGAAGTCGCCGACCGAAGAGGAGGTCGGCCGGATGGGCACCGTCGGCGGATTGCCCTGAAGGCCCGGCGGCGGCGTCACCGGCACAAGTGGACTTCCCGGCGGTAGGCTGGTAGACGGGAAAGATGGTGGCGCGATCGCTGGCCCGGCGCCCGGGAAAACCGGCGGAGGAGTCATGACGGCGCCTGGAGGCGCGATTCCGGGCGGTAGCGGCCCGCCGATCGGGATCGCATTCGACGCGCACCCGGGATTGGGCTGAAGGCAAACACCGCCATAAGGAGTCACCTGTGGCTTATCCAGTCTACCTGGACTGAAGTAATCCATCACGTCGGCAACGGGAGCCGTGCTGCAGCCGGCCATCAAGAGCAGAAGTAAGGCCGAGTGTCGCATGATCGCCTCATTGCGGATTCGGTGCTACCTTTCCTCTTTATCGGCAAATTCGGCTTTTTCTATCACTTGTTTATTCCACCAGGCCCGCGCAAAAGGTGGGCAAGCGCATCGAGCATAGCTTCAACCACTAGAACAATCTGGACCTTGCGATCGATTTGCTGCGCCGCCAACAGCAGCCTCTCCAAAATGGCCAACGTCGTTTCGGTGGAAAGCGAACTTGCCAGACGCCGGGCCAGGGCCGTTTCCTCAGGATCGGAATCGTCCGAACCGAGAAGGAGGACCTGGCGAAAGAACTCGATCACCAAACCAAGCAGCATGCTCGCGCGCGACGCCGTTGAGGCGCCGATTCTTTGCCCGCTTCCGTGATGAAATGCATCCAGGCGCAGCATCTGGCCCACGGCATCAAATGTCCCGCGGCCCAAGCTCGCCAAAAACTGGCTGCGAAACTCCCAAAGCGCATCGTCGGCGAGAGCCAGCCTTGACCGGGACTCCCTTGCCCGAAGCGAACCAGGCGGTCCAGCGCCGCGGGATCGGTGATGCCGTTCTTCTGAAGGATAGCGCGCATCTGCTCGTCGCCGAGCGGAGCGAAAGTCACGATTTGGCAGCGCGAGCGAATCGTCGGCAGTTGCCTGTCCGCCGAGCTGCCGATGAGGAGGAGCAAGGAGCGAGGCGGTGGTTCTTCGAGCGTCTTCAGGAAGCAGTTGGCCGAGGCGTCGTTCAAGTCGTCCGCGTCGTCGAGGATGGCGATCCGCCCGCGACCCGCGCCGATTTCAGGCCGAAACCTTGGCACAGCTCGCGAATCGTGTCGATCGGGACATCGTTGCTCT
Source organism: uncultured Gemmataceae bacterium (assembly GCA_963748025.1). Taxonomy (GTDB): domain Bacteria; phylum Planctomycetota; class Planctomycetia; order Gemmatales; family Gemmataceae; genus CAVVHZ01. Next base: position 14,978 of record CAVVHZ010000029.1, on the reverse strand, counting down.
CCTCGGGGCGTCCGGCGACGACAAAATCGGGATGACTGCCGGCTTCCACCTGCAAGCAAGCCGGGCAGTGCCCGCAAGCTTGCAGTTTCTCGCCAGCGTTTTCGCACAACAGTGCCTTGCCCAATTCGTGGGCGAATAGACGTTTGCCCACGCCCGCGGGACCACAAAAGAGATAGGCATGAGCAAGCCGCCCGCGGGCCACGAGCCGGTCGAAGGTTTGCACCAGGCGATCATGGCCCAGGATTTTGGTCCAGCCTCCTCCCCCCACTAACGTGGGGGGCTCGCTCAACTTTGGAAGGCTCACTCGTGGGGATGGTCATTTGGCTTTCTCGAGATAAGCATGGAGCTTCTTTGCAGCCGCCGCCTGCACTTTTTCGATCGAACCGGTGGCGTCAAGGATGCGCATCTTGTCAGGATGAGCCAAGGCCTCGGTCCTAAATCCGTCGCGAACGCGCTGCTGATAATCCAGCGGCCTGCTTTCCAGCCGGTCGGCGCGGCCCGGTCAGCCGAGCATGGCGATTTGCGGCGGCAGGTCGAGTACCAGGGTCAAATCCGGCTCCAAGCCATTCGTGACCATGTGGCCGATTTGCCAAAGCAGCTTCGGATCGAGGCCGCCGGCGTGGCCCTGGTACACCACGTTGGCGAGTAGGAAGCGATCGCAGATTATCACTTGGCCCTGAGCCAGTGCCGGCCGTATTACCTCATCGACAAGCTGAGCCCGGCTCGCCATGAACAGCAGGGCTTCGCATGGCAATGTCAGGGCGACTTTATGTTCGAGAAGAAGCGTCCGCAGGACCTTGCCGACTTCCGTTCCACCCGGGTCGGTGCAGATTTGCACCACGCGTCCTTCAGCGCCGCAGCCATTCCGCCAACAGCCGGCACTGGGTGGATTTGCCGGTGCCGTCGAGACCGTCGAGAACTATGAACAACGAACGCGACATGGTGCGGGCGTCCTTGACTGTGCGAGTCATTCAGCTTCGTCCGTCGCTTCCACCAGCCCTAAAACCTGACCGGCATAAAGTCGGGTGTTGGGCCAGGCCAGCTTGCTGGTCAGACGGCCTGAAACGGGACTCGAAACGTCGAATGTGGCACCGGCCAGCAGCACTTCCACCAGTTTGTCGCCTGCAAAGACATGCTCGCCCGGCTCGACGAACCAGATGCTGAGCACCGGCTCGGAGAGGCCTCCCAGATCAGGCAGAATGACCTCGGTCTGCATCGGCGTGAACCATTTCGTCGGCGTGATAGCTGGAGCGCACCAGCGGACCGCTGGCAACATGGGTGAAACCCAGGCCGCGAGCCATGCACCGCCAGTTCATCGAATTCGGCAGGCGGCACGAAGCGCTTGACCGGAATATGCTTGAGCGTCGGCGCAGGTATTGCCCTAGCGTCAGCGTATCGCAGGCGACCGCCCGCAAATCGGCCAGCACGTCCAGCAACTCCTCGGTCGTCTCGCCCAGCCCTAGCATCAGGCCGCTCTTGGTGACCGTTTGCGGCATGCTCTTTTTGACGTAAGCAAGCAGATCGAGGCTGCGCTGATAATCGGCCCGGCCGCGCACTTTCTTGTAAAGCCGCGGCACCGTTTCCATGTTGTGATTATAGACTTCGGGGGCGGCAGATAGGACGCAATCGACGGCTTGCCAATCGCCCAGGAAATCGGGCGTGAGGACTTCGACAGCAGCCCCCGTGCCGCTCGCGCACCGCCAGAATGGTCCGGCGAAAATGATCGGCCCCGCCATCGGGCAGATCGTCGCGGGTGACGGAAGTGATGACCACGTGCCGCAAGCCTAGCCGAACGGAAGCCTCGGCCACTCGTGCGGGCTCGTCGTCTTCCAATTCGAGTGGCTCGCCGCGCGGAACCGAGCAGAAGCCGCACGGCCGCGTGCAGACGTTCCCCAGGATCATGAAGGTGGCGGTTCGCCGGAATAGCATTCCGGACGGTTGGGACAGCGAGCGTTTTCGCAGACGGTTTCGAGCTGCAATTCGCGCAGCAGGTGATGCGTGAAAGCATTTTCGTTGCCACCGGGCATGTCGCGCTTGAGCCAGTCCGGCAAACGCCTTCGGGTGGCAGGCGGCTCGGGTGGGGCTGCGGCGTCAAGAAGGGGCAGTGAGTGCATTAAGCGTTACCTTTCGACGCAGCGAAGGATGATCCATGAAGAGACTGGTGCGCTCAAAGCCGAAGCGCCCGGCGAAATGTTCGAGCAAGCGCTCGCGCAGCAACGCCTGCCGTAGCGGTCCGCGGCGTTCGCGTTCGATCGAAGTCATCGTCGGCCAGTTGGCGTTTTCCCAGCGGGTGCGTTTCCAAGCCGCCAGATCCGGATTGATGTTGAGCACAGCCCCAAAATAGCTGACCCATTGAGAAACCGCGACGCCGACATGAGCGATGGCCCTGCCTGCCACGTAGACATCCCGTTGATTGGCGCTTGCCTGAACCGGGAGGCAAAAGTCGTGTAAGGCGTCAGTCAGGGAGAGCTGGAGAAGGTCCAGATAGGCCGGGATGGTTAGCCCTCGGCGATCGAGGGCCATGACGGAATAGATGGCAAGTTGGCCGGGCTGATGAAGAATGCAGCCGCCGCCACGATTGACCCAACGCACCGGCAAGCCGTTCGTGCGCATCTCGCCAGTGGGGGCCTGCATATGAGCCCAGCTCCCCTCCCGGCCGACGCTGATCTGTGGCGGATGTTCGCAGAGCATGACGAAAGCGCGGCCGCGCTCGCCCTGCACTTGATCGACGAAACGTCGTTGCAAGTGAAGCGCAGCGTCGAAATCCATCAGGCCGAACATATAGGCCCGCAGGACGCTTTCAGATGCTCCCGGCGACTCCTCCGCCACGGCTGGCCTTGCTCCATTCAGAAAACGCGGCCTGCCAAGCACTCGCTCGCAGGCCGTCGAAAAAGTTCGTGGTCCGCTTTCCAACACGTACAGTTTATCAATGTCGGCAAGGCCGCGACAAGGCAAAGGCGACAATCGCGACAAAGCCTGCCCCGGTGAACTTTCGAGGCCGCCCATGTCAGCTCTATTTGGCGAGCCGGCAAAGGAAATGAATCGCTGAAACGAACTTGCCGAGCACAAGTCATTTCGCAGCTATCGTTTGCAAAAGTTCGTTTCTCAGATGCACAGACACCACCCGAAATGGCTCCTATCGATTGCAGCGGCCAACGCGTTCCGGCTGTAATTCTAATCTTTATCAGCGTTTAGCGATTTCTTGGCATTCGTTTCAGTTGGTCGCGCTCATGTGGCCCGACGAATCTGAGCAATTATTTCGATGGCTTGATCCCCAACACTCCAGCCCGACAAGTATTGCGCGGCGCAGCCATTGTTGCCTATCCGCAGAATTCAACGACCCTGCGAAACTTAAGTCAAGCTGAAGAAGCACGCGTTGTGCTGAGCGAAGGACTCGTCGGGCTGACGCCTCGACGCTCGCCGGCTGGCGCGATTCGCGTTCACTCCCGATTCTTCGGAAGCTCGATGCTGTTGGAAATGTTGTAGAGTTTCATCGCGACCAGCATGTTGATGAGATTGTCGTGATACTTGCGATTCGAAGTGCGGCCGCTCAGTTTGATGAATTTGCCGTCGTACACGCCCTTGACGTCGAAAACGGCTTGGGGATCGGTAACCGTGATTTTCTTCAGATTCTCGATATATTCGCCGATTTTGGCCGGGTCGTAGTTGCCGGCGGGATCCACCTCGGCAAGGAGTTTCTTCATCTTGGCCTGATATTCGGGATTCAAGTCGATCGCTTTATAGGTTTTCGGATCGCGCGGCTTGGCGTCCCTGGCGTGCTGTAGCTTATCGTGAAGTGCTATCAATTCCGGCTTGCGAGCCGTCCAGTACTTGATGGCTCCCTTGCAAATGGCTTCGGCTTCTTGTTTCGGATACTCGGGCTTGTTCGAGAGTTCATCGAAAACCTCATTGGTCATGAAGCCCGATTCGGAAATGGTGCCGGGAATCTCCGTATGGCCGAGGATGTAGTAGGGAGATTGCCCGGTGCGATCGATGAGCTTGTTTTTCGGTCCCGGAACTGCGCCTTCAAGTGCGTCGTTAACTGTTTGGGCTAGCGATTGATAAAGCGAGCCCACGGGGGCGTCCTTCTTATAGAGCGTTGTATGACCGGTGGATTTGGCGCCATCGGCGTTGTGGTGCACCGAGAGGAAAAAGTGGCAGCCATAATGCTCGAAGAAATCAACGCGCGCCTGCAACTCGTCCGAACGGGTCGGGCCTCGGGGCTAAGCCGATGATCCGCTTCCCGGGTCATGTAGACGGTAGCGCCATTTTCGCGGAGAAGCTTCGCAAGCTCGAAGGCAACGCGCAGATTCAGTTCGCTTTCCGTCAAGTTGGACACGACGCCGCGTGTTCCGCCCGTGTAACTCTTCGATAGCGCTGTCCGCCATGCCCCGGATCGACGACGATTATAGCGCCGTCGAGCGGCCCGGCTGCGCGGGCCAACGGGGACAAGAGCAAGAGCAACGGCAAGACGAAGCAGAAGGAAACCAGCGCTACGTGTCGTCTCGGGGTTTGCGCATTTGCGTTAGGAGAAGACTTGTCGGGCTGACGCCTCGACGCTCGCCAGCGTTGATGAGTGTTTTTGTCATTGCGTGCACCGAACGGGTCCCAAATTGTTCGACAAAGCCAAAAGCAATTGCCAATATACTACCTGAACTTGGATCGAAAGGAACGTATATGATTCGGCTACTCGCAGGGATTCCTGCTTGGTTATCTCTTGTTTTTCGGCGCGGTCGTCGAAGCGGCGGACGACGCCGTTTCGCGATTGCCCGACGCCAAGCCCGGAGTGTTGGACTCAGACACGCGCGACTGGCCCGGATCGACGCGGCCGTCGCGGGCAGTATCGAGCGACACCAGCTTCCAGGCGTTGTCGTGTTGATCATCCGCGAGGGCAAGGTCGCCTTTCGACACGCCTATGGCTCGAGGAGCCTGCAACCGTCCCTAACGCCGATGACCGTCGATACGGTTTTCGACCTCGCCTCATTGACGAAGCCGATTGCGACTGCAACCTCGATCATGATCTTGCTCGAACGCGGCAAGGTTCGGCTAACGGATAAAATTGTCGACCACATCCCTGAATTCGCGCCCAACGGCAAGGATCAAATCACCATCGAACAACTGCTGCTGCACACGAGCGGCTTGATTGCCGACAACCCTTTGAGCGATTTTGACGCAGGCCCCGAAAAAGCATTCGAACGGATCAACCAACTCAAGCCAGTGACCGCACCGGGCACGAAATTCACCTATTCGGACGTGAACTACATCATGCTCGGCAAGCTCGTGGAACACCTGAGCGGAGAGCCACTCGATGTCTTCAGTCGAAAGAATATCTTCGAACCGCTCGGCTTGCGGGAAACTACTTTTAAGCCGGGAGAAGCCCTTGCCCGGCGCAGCGCCCACCGAAAAGCGCGACGGCCGCTGGATGCAGGGCGAAGTCCACGATCCGCGTTCCTTCAAACTGGGAGGCGTCGCCGGGCATGCGGGGCTGTTTTCGACGGCGGACGATTTGGCAGTTTTCGCGCAGATGCTTTTGGATGACGGCGCTATCAAGGCAAGCGCATCCTAGCCCGGCCACCGTCCGGCTCATGACCGCCCCTCGCACCGTTCCCGGCGGACTACGCGCTGGGCTGGGACGTGCAGACCGCGTATTCCTCGAACCGCGGCGAGCTATTCTCCACGGGCAGCTTCGGGCATACCGGCTTCACGGGCACTTCTCTCTGGATCGATCCGACCTGTCGGATGGCGGTCATTTTCCTGAGCAACCGCGTGCATCCCGAGGGCAAAGGGAATATCAACCGTGTCCGCGGCCAGGTTGCTACGCTCGCCGCAGCGAGCATAGTGAGCCCGCCTTTTCCCAATCCGCGTTCGACAGCAGCGCCAGCGACTTCCAGGAGCTATAGCACCGTTCTCACCGGGATCGACGTCCTAGCCCGCGATGGCTTTCGGCCTTTGCAGGGACGGCGTATCGGATTGGTGACCAATCACACCGGCGTGGATCGCCAGGGCCGCACGACCATCGATCTGCTGCACCAGGCCAAGGACTTGAAATTGGTCGCCCTGTTCAGTCCCGAACATGGCATCCGCGGCAAGCTGGATCAAGAAGGTGGGCGATGGCAAAGACGAGAAAACCGGCTTGCCCGTCTTTAGCTTGTACGGCGAGCGCCGCAAACCGACGGCTCAACAGCTCCAAGGCATCGATACGCTGGTTTACGACATCCAGGATATTGGCTGCCGCTTTTACACTTACCTGACGACGCTGGGATTCATCCTGGAGACAGCCGCCGAGCACAAGCTTCAGGTGGTCGTTCTCGATCGGCCCAATCCCATTGGCGGACTGGCGGTGGAAGGGCCGATTCTGGACAAGGATCTCGAATCGTTCGTCGGTTATCACCCGTTGCCGGTGCGGCATGGCATGACGCTGGGCGAGCTGGCGCACCTCTTCAACCGCGAACGCAAGATCAACGCCGATTTGCAGGTCATTCGTCTGGAAGGTTGGAAACGCGAACAATTGTTCGACCAGACCGGGCTAACGTGGGTCAATCCATCGCCCAATATGCGTAGCCTTGACAGAGGCGCTGCTCTACCCGGGCATCGGCCTCCTCGAGACGACGAACGTCAGCGTAGGCCGTGGAACGGATCGGCCTTTCGAAGTGATCGGCGCGCCTGGATCGACGGCCGGGAACTAGCGGAGAACCTCAATCACTTGGCATTGCCCGGCGTTCGGTTCGTTCCTACGCGATTCCGCCGAGCGTGCAGCACGCACGGAGGCAAAGAATGTGGCGGCGTGCAAATCTACCTCGACGACTGGAAGCGGTTCGCGTCACTGCCGACCGGCATAGCAATCGCCTGCGAGCTGAAACGCCTCTATCCGAAGGTATGGCAGTCGCAAAAGTATCTGCGGCTGCTCTGCAATCGCGCAACGCTGGCGGCCCTCGAACGAGGCGACTCGGGCGCCGCAAATCGTGCGGTCGTGGAAGAAGGAGCTGGTGGAGTTCGGCGAGCGGCGGAAGGGGTATTTGATATATCCGTGATCGGCGGCCTTCGCGTTTGTTTTGCAGCGAGCCTCCTACGTTAGTAGGGGGAGTCAGCCGTAAACTCCCCCCACTAACGTGGGAGGCTCGCTATAAAATGTAGCTGATCGAGCGCAATGCGTATCGCCCCCTCGGCGGGTTCGGTGACAGGCGTGACCGGGTCGGCATCGATGCCCATCGCCTTCAATGCCGCAACAATCTGCTCGCGATAGCTCGCATTGGCAAGGACTACGCCGCCGGTGACAGCCAGCGGGAGTGGTCGGTCAGTCATGCCGAGTTTGCGGGCCACGGTGGCCGCGGCCAAGGCAAGCTCGGTCGCGGCGTCGGCGACAATGTTGCGGGCGACCTCGTCCGTTGTGGCGGCTTCCATGACTAGCGGAGCCAGCGTCGCGAGGCGAGCCCGGTCCCAGCCGCCGCCGTAAATCGTGGGGATGAGATCGCTCGGTTTTTGCAAATCCAGTTTCTTGAGAAATCGTTCCAGCAGAATCGTTGGCACACCGCGCTGATCGGCGGCGCAGGGCGGAGGCTCGCAGCGCCTCCGGTCACGATGCCATAGGCGCTGCCTTCGTCGCCCAGGATGTGTCCCCAGCCGCCAGCGCGGTCGATGCGGCCGTCCGGTGTTTGGCCGAACGCGATGGAGCCCGTCCCGGCAACGATGGCTAGGCCCCAGCCCTGCGGCGTGCCGGCGGCGAGCAAGAGGGCAGCATCATTGGTGATTTCAACATGCCTGGCAAGCTTGGCTTTTTCGGTCCATTCGCGGACCAGGGCCAGGTCATCCGCACGATCCACGCCCGCCAGGCCCAAGCAAGCGGCATCGGCTGAACGCCGCAGGATGTTCGCGTTTGCGAATGCGGTTTCCACCGCCTGGTCGAGTGCCGCAAAGGCGCGATCCTTGCCGACCGCGTTGTGATTGCATGGCCCGGCTTCGCCGCGGCCCACTATCGACCAGTCGAAGGCGCCGTTCTTGGCCTGTTTGGTAGTGGCGAGAACGGCAACCGTGTGACTGCCGCCGCCGTCGATGCCGATGAGCAACGTGCCGTCATAAGGCTGGCCGCGCGGTGCTTTATCGAGCGCGGGGATGGCTTTTCGCACCTGGCCATCCGCATCGCGAAGGCGTTGACGCGCCAGATTCGGGCGAAAGCTGCACCATTTGTGCCACGAGAGCGGTTTTCAGTTCGCCTCCACATTGCTCGAGAACAACGTTGGCCTCTGCTGCTGAAATCCCGGTGAGCATGCGGACGATCCGGTTAGTGCGGGCGCACAGCTTGGTGTTCGTCGCCCGCAGATCGACCATCAGGTTGCCGAACGTTTTGCCCAAACGCACCATGGCCCCAGTGGTCAGTATGTTCAGCACCAGCTTCGTGGCCGTGCCGGCTTTGAGACGGGTCGAACCTGTCAACACCTCGGGGCCTACGGCGACAGTGATGTCCAAATCCACCAAGGCGGCGAGCTCCGATTCGGGATGGCAGGATATGCCCGCGGAAAACGCGCCGATCTTCTTGCTGTAGGCCACGGCCCCCAGCACGTAAGGCGTGCGACCGCTGGTCGCAATGCCTACCAGCACGTCGCGAGCACTGAAATCAATCGCCGCCAAATCGTGAGCGGCGAACTCGGGATGATCTTCTGCGCCTTCGACGGCCTGCGTCAATGCCTTGGGGCCGCCCGCGATGAGGCCAACTACCTGGCCCGGCGTCGAATTGAATGTCGGCGGGCATTCGGAGGCATCCAGCACCCCGAGCCTACCGGACGTGCCCGCGCCGACATAGACGAGACGGCCCCCCGCTCGCAGCCGATCCGCGATGATTTCGATGGCCTTGGCGATCGCTTCTGCCTGACTCGCCACGGCCGGAAGGACTTGGCTGTCTTCCTCGTTCATGAGGCGAACGATTTGCAGCGGCGTCAGGTCATCCAGGTTGGTCGAGGCAGGGTTGCGGGCTTCTGTCAGGAGATGATCCATAACTGCGTCTCAGGCGGTCAACGGAAAGACCAACGACAACGGTCACGATGGACCCAATCGGAGCGAACCACGGCCAGGCCAAGGGGGGCTTGCCCCAGACCGGCGGGAGTTGCCAGGCGCAGAGCACGGCGACGAACCCGACGATCAGGCCGGCGAACGCCGAGGCAGAAGCGACCGGATGTTTGAGACTGCCGAGCACGAACAGGCCAAGGACGATTCCGGTAGTGAAACCGGCGACAGCCAACACCTGATCGATGATGCTGCGCTGGCTGCCCAACTGCAAGGCGGCAAGGGCCACGCCGATGCGCCCCAGTCCCCAAAGCAAGGTCATGAACCGCGACACGTTCAGATAGTGCTTCTCGCTGCGCTCAGGCCGCAACGGCTTGTAGAAATCCGCCACGAAGGCGCTCGACGCGCTGTTGAGCGACGAGGCGAGCGTTCCCATCGCCGAAGCCAAAACGGCGGCAATCACCAGCCCGACCATGCCGCGCGGCAAATAGTCGACAATGAATACGCCGAATACCGCATCGTTTTTCGTGGTCGACAGGTCGAGCGCGAGTGCCCCTTGATGGAAAAGCACGAACAGGCCGACGCCGATGAACAAAAACAATGTGAACTGCAGGAGCACGACGAAGCCGCTGGCCACTGGCGCAAATCTGGCCTGTTTGAGTGATCGGGCACATAGGTAGCGCTGCACCATCATCTGATCGGCGCCGTGGCTGGCCATCGACAGAAAGGCCCCGCCCAGAAGGCCGGCCCAAAGGGTGTAGGGGACCGTTGGATCGGTGGAGAGGTCGAACAGCTTCAGTTTCCCGGCCTGGCCGCCGACGTTCCAGAGTTCGCTCCAGCCGCCGGGAAGGAAGCTGACGATCATATAGCCGGCGAAAAGTGCCGCCAAGATGTAAACCGTGAACTGGATCATGTCGGTCCAGATCACGGCTTGCATGCCGCCAAAATAGGTGTAGAGGATCGTGGTTGCGCCCAGGGCAAGCACCGACGCTTCGATGCTCCAGCCGGTGAATTGCTCGATGAGCAGACCGGCCAGGTATAAGCGCAGTCCGTCGGCAATCATGCGAGTGAGCAGGAAAATCCCTGAGGCGGTTCGTTGTACGGCCGGGCTGAAGCGCTCGCGAAAAGTTGGTAGGCGGAGAAGAGCTCGCCTCGCAGGTATTGCGGCAAAAGCCACCAGGCGATCAACATTCGGCCGACAATGTAACCCAACGAGAGCTGCAAGAAGGTTAAGTTGCCGCCATGGGGATTGAACGCCATGCCCGGGACGCTCAGAAAGGTGACCGTGCTGGTCTCGGTGGCCACGATGGAGATGAGCACGAGCCACCAACTAACGTTGCGGTCGCCGACGAAATAGGTGCGGAGGTCGCGCTGACCGCGCGTGCACCACAAGCCCAGCAACGTGGTGCCGACGATGTAGAGCACCACGATGAAGACGTCGATACTGGATAGCGAACGCATGGTTACGAATATAGTAAGAATTCGGCTCGCTGCTTCCGGAAGACGTCTTCCTCCGCTTCCCAGTTCCGGGAGATTTCGCGGGGACTCTGTCCTGCTTCCATAGCGAGCCGTTCGCGGTCGTTGCCGAACAGCAGATCGATAGCCAGCCTATCCGAAACGAACTCGTACGGCGTGCGACGCCAGCCGAAATTGTCCACCGAGAGATCGCGTATTGCTGCCAGCAAGGTGAGGCTGGTGCGCACCGGCTGGAACGCCTCGCGATCCATGACGTGGATCTGGACGCCGCCGCAATTCAGTCCCGCAAACTTTTGGAAGGTCGGCCGAAACCAAGCGGATCGGAACAAGACGCCCGGCAGTTTCTCCTCGTGCAAACGTTTTGCAAGGTTGTGGGGATCGATCCACGGGGCCCCGCTGAGCTCGAAAGGTCGTGTCGTTCCGCGGCCTTCCGAAAGGTTGGTGCCTTCAAGCAAGCATTGTCCGGGGTAGACGACCGCAGTGTCCACGGTCGGCATGTTGGGCGAGGGCAACACCCAGGGCAAGCCGGTCGCTTCGAAGTACATGTCCCGGTGCAAGCCTTCACAGGGAACGATCTGAAATTCCCCAGCCAGGTTGTGTCGCTTGCGATACCATTGGGCCAGTTCGCCCATGGTCATGCCGTGCCGCGTGCAAACCGGCTCCAGGCCGACGTAGCTGGCGAAACGCGATTGCAGCACGGGACCTTCCACCGCCGCGCCCCCGATCGGATTAGGCCGATCGAGCACCAGCGCCAGCAGCTTGTTCTCCGCGGCCGCTTCCAGGCAGAAGAACATGGTGCTGACGAACGTGTAATAGCGGCTGCCGACATCCTGCAGGTCGATGACCAGGGCATCCAAGCCACGCAGCTGTTCAGGATTCGGTTTGAGGCTTTCGTAGGAGTTGCCGTACAAACTGTAGAGGCGCGGACCGGAACCCGGCTGGATGCCATCGGCAACGCCGATCAAGTCCTGGGCTTCGCCAAGAAAGCCATGCTCGGGACCAAAAAGAGCCACGAGATTCAGGCTTGGCGTCTCGGTAAGCAGATCTTGAATGTGCCTCAAGTCCGCCGCCACCGCTGCCGGGTGCGTAACCAGGCCAATGCGCAGCCCGTGCAGAGGCTCGAATGACTGGCGCGAAGAATGTCGAGCCCGGTCCGAACTCTTGGCCTGTCAATCAACAAAACGGCGTTCTCCGCGAAGCAAACAGTAAAGGAGCGGGATGACAGCGCTACTGTTTATCTTTGGCCGCCGCTTTCACTTGGTCGGCGGACACTTTCTTGACGTCGCCGTTGGCCAGTAATGCCAAGCCGCCATCCTTATCGGCATTCGCTTCATAAGCGAGGATCGAATCGGAATCTTCATCCGGCGAAACGCCATAAATAAGGATAATGGTTTTGTCCTTTAGTGCCCTGAGGCCTGCGGGATTTACTTTCTCCAATGGCTGCAAGTCAGAGATCTTCTTCGGAGGCTGCTTGTGACTTTTGGCATAAGTGAAAACTAGGTCATGAATTTCAGCCAACCGCGATCGTTTGGATGCTTCCGCGGCATCTCCCACGAACTCCTTTTTCCCGCCGCAGCCAACCAGCGACAGCAACGTGGCTGCCATGAGCAAGCAGGTTGGAACCGTTCTACAGGATGACATACTGAATCTCCGCAATCTGCGGCGATCCACTGGGGAGCACCGCCAAAACGAGGAAACGAAAAGTGCTCCCTCGGCCACGATCATGGCCTTGGGGAGCACTAGGATCTTGCCGTAGTAATGAATGCGCGAGAGGCACCGTTAAGCCCCATTTCGTAAACCGGGGGCCAACAAAAAGATTAGTACTGGCTGGAATCCGGGATGTCACCAGCGGAGCGAGTGCCCAGCGCCTGCCAAGTGGCTAACGGAATCGTGCTTGAGATGAAATGCACCGAACCATCTGCGAAGCAGACGTTTACACCGCCGGTGTGGTAGCTTCGAGCAGCAATATGAGCCATTGTAATATTGTAGTCGCCGCAGTCGTAGCCCATGTAATTTGGCGGAACGGTGTGCGTATACTGGCACATCTCAGGGATGGCACGGTAATACTCGAGACCACGGTAACGAATGATGCTCGTCGGACCGTAATCATACGCATTGCACTTATACGTGGTGCCCTGAATCCAGGCCGCCGGATTGGTCTCGCTCACCTGCGTACCGGTCATCGGCGTGTACGGGCTCCAACCATCATCGGCGTCAGGAAGAAGGTAAATCATAGTGTGGTCATAGCTATTCTTGCCGCCACCGTCCGAGTTCGAGTCCGTTGACAGCGTTCGTTCCGACCACATGGCCGTATTGCTGGTTCCGTCTGTTATGGAGGTAATGGCTACCTTGGTCTTCACCTGTGTCGGCACGTTCATAACCCATGCGTTATACTGGTAATTGAAGATACCAATGTGTGACCCGTCGGTACTGTTCGAATCTGCTGTATTGCCGACACACCCAACGTAACTACAACGGCCACAAGCCTGCCCAGTACTTGGACTCCCTTGATCGAGCTCGAAGTTTTGGGAAGTCTCGGACGGGCAGAGATAACTTTTCACTTGCTGAATCCGAGCTTGGGCATTGGCGGCTACTATTCGTATCAGCATTGAAATTGAATAGATTGTACAAGTTCCCGCCTTCCATGTAGGGGAGGATCAAACAGACGGTGGATGCGGGACTGCCCCCTCCTGCGGCTGTTGCCGATGCCGGTATTTGTCCCGCTCCTGGCGGAAGCACACTGTACGTCGATTCGTAATTCATCGAAGCCAGGCCGATCTGCTTCAAATTGTTCGAACAACTCATGCGGGCTGCTGCCTCGCGGACTTTCTGCACGGCCGGCAGAAGGAGCCCGACGAGAACCGCGATGATCGCGATCACCACCAGCAGCTCAATCAACGTAAATCCCTTGCGTTTCATGGACCGACACCTCGAGAAGAAAGAAAAAAAGAACCCAAAGTAACCCGTTAGCTACTCCAAGTGCGGAGCAGCGCCCCTACTCTTTCAGGCGATAGGCAGCGATTATTTGGGGGAGGTGAAGGTCATTATTAGGAGGGCCAACGGCAAACGCCAACGAAAAATGAAGGTTGAGAGAAGAAATTAGAGAAAAATGAGTCAACGGTTTTTTCAGCCTTCATTCAGCGGGAAATTCGCGGGGCCGCTTTGTACTTGGCGTTGCAATAATCGGCCACTGCCTTGGCCACGTCCGCGCAGAGCAGGTTGCCGGCATTGTCCACCACCCAGCGGGTGTCTTTTTTGTCGAGCTGTCAGCACGCACAGGGCAACGGGGCCACCTTTCAGATAGATGAGGCCGGCGTCGGTGCAGGCCGTCGTCGGTTGGCCGGTCTTGTGGGCGACCGCCGTTCCGGGGGACAGGTAACGGGAACTTGGGGATATCCTCGCATTTCTTGAGCAGCGCCACCATGGCTTTGCAGGACGCAGCATCCACGAGTTTGTTGGAGTTCAGCAATTCGAGCAAGCCGACCATTTCGCACACCGTGGTCGAACCCAGGCCGAATTTTTTGCTCTTTTCCATATGGATCGAAGTCGTGCTTCTCTTGAACACCTTGGCGTAAATGCTCGTGTTCGGGAAGCCGAGCGAAGCCATACGCTTGCCCGTCGAGGCGACGCCGATTTTGTCGAGCACCAGGTTGGTGGCTGTATTGTCGCTGTGGGCGATCATCAAGCTGAGGGCGTCGCGAAGCGGAAAAGTGACGCCCGGGGAGAAATGCGCGTGAGCACGCCGGAGCCGGGCACCATGTCTTCTTTGCGAAGCGTAATCATGTCGCTCAGTTTGATTTTGCCTTCGTGAACCTGATAGTAGGTTTCAACCAACACCGGCAACTTGATCAGGCTGGCGGTGCTCATCGGCTCGTCGGCGTTCAGAAAATAAGTCTCGCCGCTGGGCAAATGCTTAACGGCGATCGCCACCTTGCCGGCGTGCTTCTTGGCGATCGGCCCGAGAATGTTGCCGAGGTCGTCGGCGCGGCCGCCGGCGGTCGCTGCCAACAAAATCGAACAAGAGCAGAGCATTCGCATGATGGAAGCATTCCTGGTTGGGCCTAGGTCGGATTGGCCGGGAGTGGGGGCCCTGGGGTTCATAGTACTCGGCAGCGCCCTTTCTTTTGTAAGAGAAGGAGGCCGTCAGTGCAATGGGGGGCCTGCGAGATCGGGCGAGCGTCGAGGCGTCAGCTATGATGCGGCTGAGCCAGGTCGCTGATGTGCATCATGACTTGCAGCCACCCCCGAAAGTATTGGCGGGTGTGGGCCAGGTGCTGATCGTTCAACCAGGATTCATAGGCGAGCAGGAAGTCGCGTTTGTTCTTGCGGCTCTTCCGGCCCGGCAAGCAGCCGTACTGCCAGGTCAACTGTTCCAAGGCCGATGCCGGGCTGCTGTTCTCATCGAGAAGCAGGCAGGCCAAGGCGGCAGCAATTCCGGTCCTGTCGATGCCCGATTGACAGTGGATCAGCACTGGCTTGGGGCAAGTCTCGAATGCCTGCATCAG
>CAVVHZ010000028.1:0-50408 GCA_963748025.1 uncultured Gemmataceae bacterium | reverse complement strand
ATGCCGACGGCCCGGCAAGTTCCAAACTTGCCGCCACAGGAATCGCTACAGAATAAGGCACGGTCGTTCAGGACCTCATGCGACGTGCAGCAGCCGTTTCATCAGCATCAGCGTGAAAACGTAAGCGATAATGTAAACCCATAACCAACCGATGTTGAGTTATGCTCAGCCAGGCCAGAAGGGAGCGAATTCTGAGTTCCCAACTTGCGAACGGCCGCCAGAAAATAGGTTCAGCTTTTCGGCCTGGGCAGACAACTCGTACTTCTTACTGTCGACCCCGCTCCCTTCGCGTCGACTCGGCCGGCGGATCGTTGTCGCCGAGAACCACGTTGATCGTTCAAGGGCGGGAATCCAGCGTCGTCACACTTATGGGAAATGAACCATCCATCGTGTCCGGCGGCCGGACCAACCAAGTTATTCCCCGGGGCGGAATACCGGCGGCGAGATATGCCTCCAAGTCGTTGGCCGTTTGTTCGCGGCCTAGGTCGGGAACGGCCTTGAGTTCCCACGGTTCGCCAGGAACTTCTCGGGGCTGGCGCAGGAGCACCAGCAATCGTTCAAGCGTTGGCCGCAATCGCGGTAGGGAGCGACTCTGCGGAGTCGATTCGTCGACGCTGATCGACGGTGGAAGCTCGAGCCGGACCGGGTTCGCCCAATCGCCCTTCACCATGGCGACGATTTGCACGGCAGAACCAGCGGGCGGGCTCGTCGCTGACGGGTCCACGCACTGCTCGGCCAGAACAAAGGGAATGAACAGGGGACCGAGCATCAAGCCGACCGGCGCGAGCGCCGCTTGCAGCGTCCACAGGGGGACGGGGCGGCCAGCGCAATAGCATCGCTCGCCGCGGAGAGTCCGTGGGAAGCGTTTTGGCCTGATCGGTCAGCAATCGCGCCCGCCGTTTAGCTTCCAGCAGGCGGCGGTTATCGGTAAGCAGTTTTTGAACGACGAGAACCAAAGTGGCCATCGCTCCGGCAGAAGTGCCACGGCGCAGGTCTGCCCAGCGAGCGAACGACCGGCCAGAGCAGCCAGTCACACACGGAAAGTGTGGGCACTCGTACCCAGGAACTCGGCAACCAAAAGAAGGCCACAAGAGAGAGCGACCAGGCGATCCCAAATAGATTGCGGAACACGGCTGCTTTGCGGTCCTTCTTGCCCGGCGGGGGCGGCACCCATGCGGGCGGTATCACCAGACTGTCGGGATCAGAGGCCAGGGCAGCTCCTGTTGCCGGCCCCTGCTCCGCCGCCAAGTCCTACCCAGCCGCCTGAACCGTCGATTCGAAGTTCTTCTCCATCACGAAATCGTCGAGTAGCATCGGGCAATACCACTGCGGGCAAGCCCAGTTCGCGAGCGACGACGGCTCCATGAGAAAGTGCGCCCCCTCGTTCCACGACCAACGCTGCGGCGTTGACGAACAGAGGCGTCCACGACGGATCGGTGCTCGGACAAACCAGTATATAGCCTTTTCCCAGGTCCCCTGCCTGGGTAGGAGACCAAACGATCCGGGCCGGGCCGACTGCTTTTCCTGAGGAAATAGGAAAGGCGGCGTGGCTTCCCGCGATCGGTCTCGTGTTGGCACTCTGGCCCAAGGCGGAGATCGCCCTTTCATCGATCACGCGTGGCAACGAAACTTGGATTTCCGCACGATACACCGCCTTTCGTTGTTCGATAACGTGAAAGGGGGCATAACCGACGCGTAAAGCGTCGAAGAGTTTGACTCACGTCAAGAAAAAGACATCAGCGCCAATTTCTAATCTGCTGCCGGCTTCGAGGGCCAAGTCCCTGAGCAGGTCGTAGCCCAGCATCAAGAAATGCTTGCTGTTCTCACGAAATGGGAGATAGCGCCGCACCAGGTCAACCCGCCGATCAAACTCTCTGGCAGCGGATTTCGGCAATCGGCTTCGAAGGTCGGCTATTCGTCGATCGACTTTTTCAACATGGCGCTGATGACGTTCCAAGGGGCTGTCGCCAGTCGCGAGGCGGAGTGCGATTTTGCGTGCTTCCTCTGGCTGTTCGCGCAAACGCGGAGACGCCAGGTCAAATTCCTGATTGCCGCGATGCCCATGTTCGGCGAGCCAGGCTTCCTGAGACCGCGTGCCCTGCCCTACCTCATACAACTCGTTGTCGCTGATAACGGTACTGGTGGCTGGTCCGCCGGAGGAAATCTCCTGGGTAAGCGAGTCGAGGTCCTCTTCCCAGAAATGTTCCGCCAAGAATGTATTCAGCTCCGTCAGGGCCATTTGGCCGATCAACGAAGGCATAAGCGATCGTGGAGCAAACGTGTCCAGGACTTCTTTTTCGTGCCGCTCCCAGCTTTCGATCAGGTGTTCGACCGAAGCCGAGCGGCAATCGCTCCGCTTGGCCTCGGCGACGTAGCCGACAAACTCGGGAATGAAAACATCTAGCAGCTTACGATCGAAATCTACGGCCAGAGCCTGAAGTTTGCACTGCACTGCCCACACCCTTCGTCCAGCCTTCAGCCGGTCGATCCAAGATCCTCGAGGCAAGGTAGGCGGCGTTGCTGAAGCATCAGGGCGTCGTTCGAGTTCACGGATGTCGTAGGCAAAGGGATAGTTTTGAGAAAATAGTTCTGCCGATCGGGCCGTGTCCATATAGATGCGTCCGGCCACGAGATCTAGGAAGCCGTCGCGACAGATCAGCGGCGCGGGGTCAAAACCCGCTTCCCGATACAGATTTCCCCATCCGCCATTTCCGGACATGAAGCGCCCGATTAGGCTCCAGGTCAGTGGTGTTGGATGCGGGAGGGTTTCCGCCAAATTGTGCAGGACCCAGGGTCCACGTCCCGAATTAACGCGCTCCGTCAGCAACTGCTTGGTGGTTCTCAATACCTCCTCGTAGGCTGCGGAATCCCCGAGCGTGGTGATGGGCCGCGTTTGCAGAACGAAAAGCTCGCCGGCGCAAATGGCCCATTCAATGTCCTGAGGACAGCCGAAATGCTGGACGATCTTCCTCCCAAGTTGCCAGAGCCGATGAACTTCTCTGCCGCGCATACAAGGAACGTCGCTGACGGGATCCTTCCAAGGAAGATTCCGGCACAGAGCCGCCAGCAGCTTGAACAGCCTTGTCCCCAATGGTCGTCGCCAGCACGCGGCCAGTTTCCCGGTCTAGCCGAAGGGAATCGGGTTGCACCTGCCCGGAAACCAGGGACTCGCCAAGTCCCCAATTGGCTTCCAAGAGCATTTCAGCGAAATGGCCTTTCTGCGGATGAATGGTAAAAAGCACGCCGGCTTTGTCGGCGGGCACCAAGCGTTGCACGACCACCGCCATGGCCACACTGGCCTGGTCGATCCCCTGTTGTTGCAGGTAAGCCCGAGTTCGCGGGACATCCAAACTCGCCCAGCACTGCCGAATAGCGTGAATGAGTGCGGTTTCGCCTTCGATATCCAGAAACGTCTCATATTGCCCGGCCATCGAAGCAGCGGCTGCGTCTTCGGCGGTAGCCGAAGAGCGGACAGCCACCCTGCCCTGTCCCATCTCTTGGTAGGCTAAGCGGAGCTCTTCTGTTATTTCGGGCGGCAACTCCAAATCGCCTTGAACTTCCTGGGATTGCGCTCAGTGCCTGGCGGAAAGCGCGTGTCGTGAGGACGAACCCTTGGGGAACAGGAAAACCGGCGCGGATCAATCGACCGAGGTTGGCCGCTTTACCACCGACCAGAGCTGTTTCGTAGCAATCTGATAAACCCAAAGTGAAGTTGGACGTGCGAGTCACTCCGCAATCTCCGAACCGACGAAACAAATCAGACCGCCCGTCTCGCTGCCGACATAAACCCGCCCGCCCACAATTTGCGGAGCCGAGAGACTCAAGCCAAGTCCGGGTTTGGCCTGATTATTGAGGTAGATCTTTTCCAAGAGCTTGCCGTCCTTGGGATCCAGCACGGCCAAATACCCATCGCTGCTCACGGCATAGATGCGCTTTCCCGTGAAAGCACAGCCGGCGAGCACCGGAGAATTGCCGCTGATTCGAGAACTCCAGAGCACTTTGCCATCTTGTGCCGCCAGTGCGGTCACTTCTCCTGTTCGGCATGGGCAAATCACGTTGCCATCCCGGCAAGCCACGGCGCCCAGCACGCCATCGCTGAAAGCCGTTTGCCAGCGAATGGCGCCGGTCTTGCGATCCAGCGCCGCCACCAAGCCCTGAGCGTCAGGATTGGAATGCACGATATCGCTGTTCCCGGCGCCCGCCAGAATCGAGATCGCCCGTCAAGGTGATGGGACATGTCACAGGAAGCGGCATGGTCAGCTGCGCCAGCGATGCGCTCGAGCTTTTTCTCGCGAAGCTGCTCCTCTGGCTCAGTTCGAAGCGAGACGATGGCATTGCCGTTGAAGCCGCTACCGATGATGACGGCTCCATCCTCGGCGAAGGCAGGCGAGCTTTCCGGATCGTTAACGGGTTGGCGCCACAGCTCCTTGCCGTCGCTGATGCGTATCGCCAGGACAAAACCCGGATCCCCCACGGGTTTACCGTCCGGACCTTCGATGGCCCCCGCGCCAACGACTACTACGTCTCCCAGGATGGCGGGGGAAGATTCGATGTGCAGCGTGGTTTTCACAGCCCAGTGCAGTTGTCCTGTAGCTGCTTCGAAACAAAGAAGTGAACAATTGGTGTCCGCATGCAATCCCTGGCCGACGACCAAGTATTTGCCGTCTTTGGTCAAAGCCGGCGAACTGAAAAATGGCCGCAATGTCTCGCCAGCCGCTTCCGTCTTTTGCCACAAAGGCTTGCCGGTTTCGATGTCGAGACAGGCGAGCAAGCCTGTGTACCCGCCGAGATCGGACTGGCAACCCGCGGCGTACACGCGATTCCCAGCCACAACCGGATTGGAGAGGAAGAGCGTATCTTCGGGCTGAAAGCTCCATAATCGCTTGAGTTTGACAGGCGAGGGCCCGCCCCCATAAGAACAACGCGAGAAGTCACGTCCCAGTACAAGTGCTGCGCCTGAAGACGATTCCTCTGGCGTGGGGAGAGACACCCTTCCGGCTTGCTCGCGAGCAAGGATGTCTTCCGCAACCTTCGCCCAATCGTAATGCGCTGCGTACCGCGCGCCAGCCCGTTGTGCCGGCGGATGCGCAGCTCCAGCACCGAACAACCAACTCGCCCCGACCAGTCCCAGGATAACAACGCCCAACGTCGTCCCGATTAGAAATGGTCGTCGCCGGCTCAAACGGAGCAATTCCCGAGGCCGGAAAAGGATCGCGGCCACGCTCATCACGGCTGCAACGATCGTGGGCAGCAACGCTGCCCCGGCACTCGTAAAAATCGGCACGATGGCGAATAGGTGCATGTGGAGTGCCCGAAGTTGCTATGAAATGACTCGCTTGTGCTCAGCAGACATGGGCGTCCCGGTTAGCCGCGACGCGCAGCGGAGCGTGACGCGAACGCTCCGCTGCGCGTCACGGCTAACTCGGGATCATCTGACTTATTCGCGGCTAATCTCCCGCAGGCACCAGGCGATGAGTCGTTTCTCGCGTTCGTTCGACGCGTTACTCAATGCCACTTTGACTTGCTCCGCACCTGCTGCTCCCGCGGAACCCATATATCCCAGAGCGACAACGGCGCGTTCGCGCATCAGCAAATCCTTATCCACCAGGTGAGGCGCAAGCAAAGCTAAGGCATCATCAGGGCGCACGCCAGGATTTTGTAACCCCAGGCTGGAACATTACCGGCCGTTCCTTCCATGATCTTCTTGGCTAGCACACGCGTAGCCGGCCGCAAGCGATCGCCCAATTCGTGAATGTACGACTCATAAATGAGCGTACCGATATCGGGGCCGCCACCACCCCCAGGACCGCCAGGGCCTCCCGGCCCACCGCGCCCCCCGCGACCTCCGAAACCTCGACCGCCGGGACCGTCTGGACCACCGGGGCCATCTGGCCCACGGCGGCCGTCCGGGCCTCCGGGCCCACCGCGACCGCCCATGCCGAAGCGGCCAGCGCCGCCCATCCAGGGAAAGCTCTTGTCCGGGGCAATGGCCCAAAGCGTTGCGGACGGCAGCACCGGATTCTTGATTCTGGTGCTTCGAATCGTAGGTACAGCATCCTGGGCGACCGGTCCAAGCAGAGCGAGGTAAATCATCATGTTGTAGCCTTCGATTTCCGTGGCGTTTCGAAAGGCTTTAATCATGAATTCGACGGCAGGATGAGCGCCTTCACCGCCGATTTGAGACATTGCTCGAACTGCAGCCCAGCGCACCGGGAACTTCCTTGGCCGAAAGCATCTTGGCCAGCCGGGGCAGAGCCGGCCGAGCGGCCGCGCCAATCGCACCCAGAGCGTCAGCCGCAGCAATGTTCGAGTCAGGGTCATCCAGCAAGAGCGTAACGGCGTCAGCGGCTTTGGCAGCGGCGGGCCCAAGCACCGTGATCGCTTGGAGCGCTGCAATGCGCATCGATGCATCGCTATCTTTCAACAGGCCGGCCAATTTGTCCGCTAGCGGGCCGGCGCCTGCGCCGGCAAAAGCTGTGGCTCGGGCCGCCTCCCGCCGCTCGGCCAAATCTTTGCTCTCGAGGCCCTGAGACAACGCCGCCATGGCCTGTGCGTCCTTCGGATTTATGAGGAGGACGCCGACGCCGCGGCCAGTCGGACTCGATAGGCGGGATCCGCCAGAAGCTTGGTTAAGAGGTACAGAAGCCGCGCGGGCTTTGCGACCCAGGCAGCGAATATCTTCCGCCGCCTCGGCACGCACCATGGCGTCGGGGGAGGCGAGCTTTTGAATGAGAGCCGGCAGGTCAGCTTCGTCTACCGCTCCGGTTCCAATGAGGTAAGAAGGGTTGGCTGATGCCGCCATCACCATGCCTGGCATGTTCATGTTGGCGCGAATGCGTTGGACTCGCCGAGCCGGGCAGACTGTGACGATTCAGCGCCAGGTCGAAGCTGGCCGCTTCGTTGTCGGCGCCGTGAGCGACCACGGTGAGAACCGCCTCCTTACCCGCCAGCATGAGGCTGATACTGTCTGCCAGCCGCGACACGTTGCCAAAATAGGCCAGAGGCAGATCGGGGCGATCTTTAGCTAACTTCCACGATCCTGTGCCCGCCGCCTGAGCCTGATACCAGCCTTGGCCGACACAGACCAAGGTTGTGTTGCGGGAACTAAAAAGAACGCAACGCGCAGCCCGGGGCCGCCCACACTTGGATCTGCCGGGGAATGGACACGCTTGCCGTTGGCTCAAGCTCGTGGCGAATCAACTCGGTGGAGAGATCGCCTTTCAGGGCCTTCACTTCTTTAAGGACCAAGACCTGCTTGTCGCGGTTCCATTCCACCACTTCCGCCAGAGCAATCTTCTTCGAATCAGCGAGGATCTTGCTAAGCGTCGGCGCCAGGTCGATGTAGGCGAAAGCCAGACTGCACCACGCGAAACAGATCAACGACACCGCGACTATCGGCACGGGGATGCGCGAGATACACAGACCCTGCATGAAAAACTCCACAGAGAATACCTTGAGGCGATCCCTTCTTAACGAGCTGCGGGTTTTATGCCCGCCGTGCGGCCCACGCGGAATCCTGCATTCAGCACTATTCCGTGTTCCCTTGAACTCCGCGTGCATAATGCCCGCCGCTTGTGTCCGAAAAACCGATCAATCGAGATACCCCAGGCTGATTAGCACTGCCTCTTGTTCTGGCGTGAGTAGGTCGATGAGGTCTTTTCGAGCCGTCTCCAGTTTCTCTTTGGCTCGCCGACGTGCCACGCGAACGGCGGCAACCTTCTCCTTGAGCTGCTCGGGCTTCGTCTTGCTATCGGCCAACGCCGTCTGAAGGTCTGCCATGGCTTTGGTCACAGCGGCGTCTCCCCCACCGCCGCCCATGCCGCCGAAGCCGGGAGGCGGCCCGCCGATCATGGGCTGATTGGGGCCGCCCACACTCTGACCATTTGATGCCGGCCGACCAGCCGTGGGAGCTGGGGCCGAGTTTGGAGTCGACTTGCCTTTGCTCGATGTGCCGGCGGATTTATCGGAGCTGGGTTTGTTCAGTGCGGGCGGTTCGACATTCTCTGGGGGTGGTCCGCCTCTCCCGCCAAATCCTCCTGGTCCAAACCCTCCGGGGCCGCCCGGCCCAAAATCATCGGGACCGCCAAACCCACCGCGGCCGCCGAATCCACCCCGGCCGCGCCCACCGGGGCCGCCTGGACCGCCAAAGCCACCCGAGCCGAAATTGCTTGGGCCGGAGAAACTATCATTGCCGCCGCCAGGGCCCCCGCGACCGCCGCGTCCGCCACCCATGCCACCGACGCTTGAGGCAAAGGTCGTCATCTCAGCAGCGCGTCGCGCGACCATCAGCTTGCGCAGGCTTCGGGCCCAATCACCTTCCACTCTTCGTCCGTGGCCTGGAGTCGCGACTTAAGTGCATCGAAGGAAACGACTTCGCCGCCACCTTGGGAAAAACCACCCTGCGGGCCTTGTGCTTGGGCGAATCCATTTATGGACAGAATCCCGATCAGGCCGAGGATCCCCAGGGATGCGAGCCGTTTCTCGCGGGATAGCGGCCAGCGCAGGCGCAAGTTCTCATAACGCATATTTTGATTCCGTTTGCGAGTTCCATCCGGCGAACGAAAAGTATTCTTCGCCTACGGACCTAGATGCAGTCCGGCCCCGCACGTAGCGCCAAAACTTCACAATTTCTAAATATTTGGTGCCGGCGAGCGTGAAGATGTCAGTACGAGGAGT
Source organism: uncultured Gemmataceae bacterium (assembly GCA_963748025.1). Taxonomy (GTDB): domain Bacteria; phylum Planctomycetota; class Planctomycetia; order Gemmatales; family Gemmataceae; genus CAVVHZ01. The sequence goes on along the minus strand of CAVVHZ010000028.1, from coordinate 41,732 downwards.
CGTCTAAAATAATTGGAACTGGCGAGCGTCGAAGCGTCAGCCCGACGAGTCGTCGGAGGTACTTTCGACTCTGTTTTTGGGCCGGACTCGTCGGGCTGACGCTTCGACGCTCGCCATTAAGACGCTCGCCTTTTCCCCCTGGTCTCGACCGGTACAATAGGGTGACTCCTCTTTCCGGCCGGAATCCATGCCCAGGAGTGTGCGAAATCCCATGGCGATCACTTTGCAGCCCGCAGCCCATTCCTCGCCTCAGAATGGTTTTGCGTCTCTCGCTTCTTCGCCCGCTCGTCGTCAGGTCGCACTGGTGCCCGGGAGCTGTCCGCACATCGAGAGCGAATTCACGCCGCTGTTGCGACGCCGGCTGCTCGTCGCATCGGGTATCGCACTTTTTGTCTTCGGCCTGTTCTTGATAAGCAATTTCATCTCTCCTTCGCCGCTTCCATCGTTCGTGCTTGTCCAGACCATGCACGCCACCGTGGTCGCCATTTTGATTTTGTTGACCGCTTTATTGGCTAGTCCGATACCAATTAGCTTCTGCCGGCTGCGCAAGGTCGAATTATTGACGTTTGGATTGATGACGGTCTTTTTCCTCGTTTCCGAATATGAGTATGTTGCGATGGGCGAGGTGATGCGCCTGGCAGCAACCGGTAAGGAGCCGGAATTGATTCGTCTTGGAGCGCTTCACGTTCACGCAGCGCTGGTTCTGCATCATCGTCGTCTATGGCACGTTTGTTCCGAACTCGTGGAAACGCGCGGCGATCGTTACAGGCTCGATGGCCGGCGTGCTTGTTGTTTGCACGTTGTACCAGGCCATTTTCAATCCGCTCGTCGGCAAATACCTGTGGATTCCAGTAACCGATGAATTGATTCTGCTGACCATCGGCGTCCTGGTGGCGGTATTCGCTTCCTATAAGATTCTGCAACTGCACGAACGGGCCTTCGAAGCCCGGAAACTCGGGCAGTATTCGCTTAAACAGAAGCTCGGCGCGGGCGGCATGGGTGAGGTCTACCTGGGTGAGCACATTCTGCTCAGGCGGCCCTGCGCCATCAAGGTGATTCGTCCCGACCGCTCCGGCGACCCCAAAACCTTGCTTCGTTTCGAACGCGAAGTGCGCGTGATGGCTACGCTCACGCACTGGAATACCGTTGAAATCTTCGACTACGGCCACACCGAAGATGGCACCTTCTATTACGTGATGGAATACCTTCCCGGCTTGAGCTTGCAGGAGCTGGTCGATCAATCGGGGCCGCTGGCGCCCGAACGAGCGGTTTCGCTTTTGCGCCAAGTTGCCGGCGCTCTCCGCGAAGCCCACGCCATCGGCTTCATCCATCGCGATATCAAGCCGAGCAATATCATCGCTTGCGAACGCGGCCGCGTTTATGACGTGGCCAAGCTGCTCGATTTCGGCCTGGTCAAGGGCTTTGGCCAGTCGCAGGAATTGATCGGCGCTACGCAGGATGGGTCCATCACCGGTTCGCCGGCTTACATGTCGCCCGAACAAGGCGTCGGCAAACCGCTCGATGCCCGCAGCGATATCTATAGCCTGGGAGCCGTGGCCTATTTCCTGTTGACCGGCCAGATGCCTTTCGTGCGCGATAATCCGATGCAGGTCATTTTGGCCCATGCCCACGACGAAGTTGTGCCGCCGGCAACGCTTCGTCCCGGCATCCCGGACGATCTCGAACGGCTCATCCTCCGCTGCCTCGAGAAAGAACCAGGCAACCGCTTCCAGAGCGTCGATGAATTGGAGGCTGTTTTGGCGGACTGCCGCCTCGAACAAAGCTGGACCCAGCAGCGGGCCCGGCTATGGTGGGAAGATTACGCCAGCCAAAAGACCGAACCGGGCTCGCCAGATGAATCACGACCTTCGGGAAACGGTCCAACTGGCCCAAACTTGATTCCGGGCTGCACCGAAAAAGAACTCGGCTGGCATTCGAAAGGAGCGCGTTTTGTCGACCCGCGTGGTGTTGATTCCGGGCGACGGCATTGGCCCAGAGGTTACGGCAGCAGCCCAGCAGATCATCGCCGCCGCGGGCGCCAAAATCGAATGGATCGAAGCCGAAGCCGGTCTTGGCGCCGCCGAACGCCAGGGCGACCCGCTCCCGGAACGAACGATCGAGCTCATTCGGCAACATCGCGTCGCCCTCAAAGGCCCCTGCACCACTCCCGTTGGCAAAGGCTACCGCTCGATCAACGTGCGGCTGCGGAAGGAGTTGGACCTTTACGCGAGCATGCGGCCAGTGCATTCGCTCCCCGGCATATCGGTCCCCTACAAAGATGTAGATCTGATAGTCGTTCGAGAGAATACCGAAGGGCTCTATTCCGGTTTGGAGCACTTCGTGGTGCCCGGCGTCGTCGAGAGCCTGCGCATCGTCACCAAAGCCGCCGCCGAGCGGATTGTCCGATTCGCCTTCGAGCTAGCTCGCCATAAAGATCGCAGAAAAATCACCTTTTGCCACAAAGCCGATGTTCTGCCCCTGAGCGACGGGCTCTTCCTGAAAACGGCTCGGGGCGTGGCCGACGATTATCCGTTCCTGGAATTCGAGGAGCTGCGCGTCGACACGCTCTGCATGGAACTGGCGCTCGATCCGACCCGTTACGACGTCCTGGTGATGGAGAATTTGTTCGGCGACGTCTTGAGCGATCTTTGCGCCGGGCTCGTGGGTGGATTGGGGCTGGTTCCGGGCGCAATATCGGCGCTCGCTATGCGGTATTCGAAGCCGTGCACGGCAGCGCCCCTGACATCGCCGGCAAGGGACTGGCCAACCCGATCGCCGTGCTCCGGTCGGGGAATTTACTCTGGAATATATCGGTCAGAACGCCGTGGGCAGCCGAATCGAAGGGGCGATCCGCCGAACGCTGGAGGCGGGTAAAGGCCTGACGAAAGACCTGGGCGGCTCAGGCAACACCGAAACTTTGACTCGAGCCATCATCGCGCATCTGGCGGATTGAAGGGCGCTGAAAAGAAGGGGCGAATTCCCGATGCATCACGACTTCGGCTACTGTCGATTTCCAGCCCCGTTAGGGGCGACAGTTAATAGCCAGGGGCGTAAGCCCCTGGACAGCCCGGCAAATGGATTTAGCCCCGGATGGGGCGACAGTACTTTCGCCCCATCCGGGGCTTAGTTTTGTGCAAGATCACTTCCAGGGGCTTACGCCCCTGGCTATTGACTGCCGCCCTTCCAGGGCTCAAAACCCAGCCTTGGAAGCCTCGTGCAGAAAGGAAAGGCCAGGCAAATGCTAGTGACGCTCGTACAGGGAGGCGGAGCAGGCTACGACCAGGTCCCCGCCGTGCAGCGCATTTTGAAGGAAGCGGGCGTTGCCATTGATTGGGATGAACACCTGGCCGGCCTGCCGAGCCTGGAAAAGGGCTGCGAAGCCCTGCCGCCGGCGCTGATCGCTTCCGTCAAGGCGAGTGGCCTGGCGCTCAAAACCAAGTTGCTTTCACCCGTCGGCAAAAAAGAACAGAACTACAACGTTCTCTTCCGCCAAAGGCTCGATCTGTTCGCCTCGGTGCGGCCGTTGCGCAATTTGCCGGGATTGCCAGCCCGTTTTCAGAGCGTCGATTTCGTCGTCATTCGCGAATTGACGGAGGATCTTTACGCGGCCGGCGAACACGAAATCATTCCGGGAGTGGTCCAGAGCATCAAAGTGGTGACGGAAGCCGCCTGCAAGCGCTTCTTTCGTTTTGCACTCGACTGGACCCGGCAAGCAGGCCGCAAGCATGTGACTTGCGTTCACAAGGCCAACATTCTCAAGATGGCGGACGGGCTCTTCTTGGAAACCTTTCGCCAAAGCGCCAAGGATTACCCCGATTTGCAAACGCGCGATTTTATCGTCGACAATTGCTGTATGCAAATGGTCTTGAAGCCTCAGCAATTCGACGTGCTCGTGATGGGCAACCTCTACGGCGACCTGGTCAGCGACCTGGGAGCCGGCGTCGTGGGAGGCATCTCCGCCACTTCCGGGCACAACGTCGGCCACGGAGTGCACGTTTACGAAACGTTTCACGGCGGCTCGCGCAACGTCATTGGTCCCGACCGAGCCAACCCCCTGCCCCTGTTGCTGCCGGCTATCGATTTGGCCGAACATCTCGGCAAAAAAGAGGCGGCGACGCGCATCCGCGCTGCCGTCGCCACGGTTATGTTGGCAGGCAAAGTACGCACCCGCGACCTGGGCGGCAACGCGACGACAACGGCAATGACGGATGCCCTGGTTACCGCCTTGCATGCCGCCGGCTGAACCGCATTGACAATTCCTGGGTTTTGACTATCCTCCGACCCGCAGCTAACGCGGTCGCTCTCCGGCGGACCGGCCCTTATCGTACACGTGGACCTTGCGGAACAGGGGCCCATTTGTAACGCTTGCCAGCCGCCGGAGTGGACCGCTCTCTCACCCTGCTCTCTTGACACCTTTTCCTACGCGCTAGTAGACTTCCTTATTGAGCCAGTTTCTCCGCTATGGATTTTCTCTAAGTTACGGGGAACACGTCTCGCGGGTGTTTCCTGGGGGTGACGGTACGTGAAGGCCATTATCAGCGATATCCATAGCAACCTCGAAGCCTTGCAGGCAGTTCTCGGCGATATCGCTAACCAATCGATCACGGAGATTTATTGCCTAGGCGATGTGGTCGGGTACGGACCCAACCCGCGCGAATGTGTCGATTTGGTGATGGGAAAATGTAAACTCGTGATTTTGGGTAATCACGATCAGGGGGCCATGTTCGATCCCGAAGGTTTCAATCCCCCCGCCGAACGAGCCATTTTTTGGACCCGGGCTCAGCTCGAAACCGCCGCCGAACCGCGCGACGCCCGCGAGCGCCGCTGGGAGTTCTTGGCGGAGCGGCCGCGAACGCATCGCGACGGCAGCCTGCTATTCGTGCATGGCTCGGCGCGGAATCCGTTGAATGAATATGTCTTCCCGGAAGACATCTACAATCAGCGCAAGATGGAGCGCATCTTTGCCCTGGTCGAACGGAATTGCTTCCAGGGCCACACGCACGTTCCGGGCATTTTCACGGAGAACTACGAATTCCATAGCCCCGAAGACATCGACTACGTTTACCACTTCGACGGCCGCAAAACGCTCTGTAACGTCGGCTCGGTCGGCCAACCCCGTGATGGCGACTGGCGCGCCTGCTACATCCTGCTCGACGATCAGACCATCCGTTTCCGCCGGGTCGAATACGACGTCGACACCACCGTCAACAAGATCTATTCGATCCCGGAACTGGAAAACTTCCTGGGCGACCGGCTCAGGGATGGGCGCTGATCCGGTTCCGGTGGTGTCGCTGCGCTCAATCCCCGTGAGATTTTTCCGCCACCTCCGGAAGTTGTGCGTGGGTCTCCGACCCCGTACATCGGCATCGTCGTGCTAAACAACGGAATCTAGCACAATCCGAATCCCGTTTGTGGTCTCCGGACCACCTTCGCGGGGCTTTCGCGATCTTGGCCTTTAAACTCGACGCGAATCGAGCCATCGCCCGCGCAGGTGGTCGGGAGACCACAAACGGGGCGCGTAGCTATGGACTTCGCCGATCAAGCGTCAAGCGCCGCGGTGCGAGGTCAGGAGACCTGCGCACAACAGAGCGCCGCGGTGCGAGGTCAGGAGACCTGCGCACAACAGAAACAGAGCGAGAAACGAATTGGACCACCGGAAGTCGTTATTCTAATTGGGCTTGTGGAAGTTCGTTTCTGAGGCACACAGACACCCTACCTCAGCATGCTTTTAGGAGCCATCGCGAAGGCCACAAATTCACAAACCTCATAGCTTCCATTAGTTACGCAATTTGTCAATTCGTTTCTAGAGTGCATCTGCCGAAAAAGACTGCTTTCTCGGCCTCTTTCACACTGGCCTGAATCACAAGCATTGAAGTAGCGCTTTTTCATGCTCTGACCATAGAACTATCCGCATGCGTTTCGCACTTCTCGGCGATCATCCCGACGGCTCGAGCGCCGCCCTGGCTTTCATCGCCACGGGGCGGCATGAACTCGTCGCCGTTTGCGCAGCTGATGCAACGCTTGCCGTACTGGACCGAGCGAGCGTGCGGCCGCGGATCGTCGACGATATCGAAGAACTGCTCGCCGATCCGGCCGTTGAGGTCGTCATCGTAGCCAGTGCGCTCGACGAACGCCCCGCCGAATTGCGCCGGGCGTTGCAGTCGGAGCATCATGTCTTATGCGTCCATCCCGCCGACGCCACTCCGGATACCGCTTATGAGGCCGGCATGATCCAGGGCGATACCGGGCATATTTTATTGCCGCTCTTAAGCGGACCGTCTCACCCGGCAATCCGGCGTCTGGCAACTTGGCTCCGCGAGCCTGGGTGTGCCTTGGGATCGCTGCGTTTGCTGGAAATCGAATGGCGAATTCAGGGGCCGCTGTTGGCGGGCTTGGGCCCAAGCAGAACTTGGTGGCGCTGCCGGGCTGGGATATTTTGCGTGCGCTGGTGGGCGAAGTGGCGGAAATAGCAGCCTTCGCCGGCGAAGAAGAAATCGCGCCGCACGACCCGGTGCCTCTTTCGGGCGCATCCGAGAGCGGCACGCTGTTCCGCATCTTGTTTACGCCTCACGAGGCCCGAACTCACATCGACCTGCGCTGCCTCGGTTCCGACGGCCGGGCCAGCCTGACTTTTCCTGACGGCTGGCCGGCGCCGGCAACGTTGCACTGGAGCGATGCTCAGGGCCAGACGCACGAAGAGACTTGGGCCACCGTGCAGCCCTGGGATGGCGTCATCGCTGAATTCGAAAAACGGGCCGGCGAACCGTTGGAGCCGCATGTCGCAGGCAGCCCTCCTCCTGCAGAGGAGCGCAGCCGCCTGCTCAGCTGGCAGACCGAAACCCGCTGCCTGGAGCTGGACGACGCCACACGACGCAGCGTCGAGCGCCGCCGGGCGATCTTGCTCGAATATCCCGAGGCCAGCGAGGAGGTCGGCTTCAAGGGCGCCATGACCCTGCTCGGCTGCGTGGTTCTCTGGGGAATCCTGGGGGTTTTTATGCTTTCGCTGTGGCTCCCCTGGCTGCAATGGACCATCGTGCCGATTTTGCTGATATTTATCGTAATGCAGTCTTTTCGCTGGCTGGCTCGTCGCGACCCTCCGCTGAATCCGCAGGGCCCTTCGTGATTCGAAAAACCAACCGTGCGGATTATGCGGAACTTCTTGACAGGACCGTGCTTTCCGTTTAACTTTGAATTGGTCCGATTTTCGCCTTCCTACCTGGGCGCACCGTGTTCTTCCCTGCCTGGTTTGCGCCTCGATCCGCCCTCCTGGAGTGGATGCATGCTGTCTCTATTTGGCCAAAAGAATCGCTTTTGTGATGGCATCTCGCGTCGCAGTTTTCTGCGCATCGGCGCTTTCGGCATGGCCGCCACGGGATTCACCCTCGCGGACGTCATGCGCGCTCAGCCAGCGGAGAAAACAGCAACCGGTAGTGCCTCGATCATCAATATCTTTCTGGGCGGCGGTCCGCCGCACCAGGATATGTGGGACATCAAGACCGAGGCGCCGAAAGAAATTCGCGGGGAATTCCAGCCGATCGCCACTTCGGTGCCAGGCATCCAAATTTGCGAAGTCTTTCCGCAAATCGCCGCACGCATGCACAAGTTCACCGCCATTCGCTCAGTGGTCGGCTGCACGGGCGATCACGACGCATTTCAATGCCTCACCGGCTGGCAAAAGCGCTCGCTTAGCACCATCGGCGGCCGGCCTAGCGTTGGTTCGGTGGTCGCCAAGCTGCAGGGACCGGTCGATCCCTCGGTGCCGCCCTTCGTGGCCTTGGCTCGGCCCACAGGGCACATGCCCTGGTCCGATGGCGGCAAGCCTGGCTTTCTCGGGCCGTCCTACGCTCCGTTCAAGCCGGACGGGCCGGGACTGAACAACCTGCATTTGAATGGCATATCCCGCGAGCAGCTGGCTGACCGAGAACGCCTGCTGACAAGCTTCGACACGATGCGCCGCGATATCGACGCCAGCGGCATGGTCGAGGGCCTCGACGCCATCACCCAACGACGCCTGGGAGTGCTGACTTCGAGCCGCTTGCTCAACGCTCTCGACCTGAGCCGGGAAGATCCGCGCATTCGCGAACGCTACGGCGACGGCAAGCCCTTCAATTATCAGTACGACGGCGCTCCGACCGTCAACGAACAGCTGCTGCTGGCCCGCCGCCTCGTAGAAGCCGGTGTGCGCTGCGTCACGTTGAGCTATGGCCGTTGGGATAGCCATGGGCAGAACTTCCAGCTGGTGCGCGATCACGGCGGCAAGCTCGATCAAGGCGTGAGCGCCTTGATCGACGATCTGGATCAGCGCGGCATGCTCGAGCGACACGACCGTAGTCGTCTGGGGCGAGTTCGGCCGCACGCCGCGCATCAACCCGCAAGCCGGTCGCGATCATTGGCCGCAGGTCAGCTGCGCCTTGCTGGCCGGCGGCGGCATGCGGACGGGCCAGGTCATCGGCGCCACCAATCGGCTCGGCGAATTCGCCAAGGAACGCCCCGTTAACGTGCAGGAGATCATCGCCACGATCTACCACAACCTGGGCATCGATCCCACGGCCACGGCCCTTGTCGACCCGACCGGCCGGCCGCAGCATTTGGTGGATTTTAAGCCGATTAAAGAGTTGGTTTGAGCGTGAAGACGACCCCTGCCGGCTTGCCCGGCAGGTGAAGCAGTTCGCAGGCTAAACGGAGCAGAAAAGCTGGCGACGACCCCGCCGGCTCGCCCGGCAGGTGAAGCAGTTCAGCTGCTAATTGCGACACCGCTAGCCAAGGAACTCCTTCACCTGCCGGACGAGCCGGCAGGGTCGAGCGCGACGAAGCAGACGGTTTTCTAGCTGGGGAATCTTCACCTGCCGGACGAGCCGGCAGGGGTCGTGAGTAGTTCGAGCGAGGCTTTTAGCTGGCGAACTTATTCACCTGCCGGACGAGCCGGCAGGGTCGCCAACTGAAATAACGCCTGAAACGATTGCGATGCATCGTTTATCGTTGACATCCAGAAGCGGCGGATATACGCTTTATTCTTGATGCAGGCCAGGTAGCCGGAACCTATCTGGCCGGGGCCATCGCCAAAGGGGCCCAAATCCAATCTATAATTGATCCGTGCGCCGGCCCTGCGCCGGGGGTAACGAAGCGGATTCTAACGGTGGTACCATCTCTGAAAGGGTGCAGCATGTCTCAACCCAAACACGGCAGGCGAAGCGGTTTCACGCTCATCGAGCTGCTGGTCGTCATCGCCATCATCGGTGTTCTCATGGGCTTGCTTTTGCCGGCGATTCAACGAGTCCGGGCGGCGGCCAATCGGGCTGCTTGTTCCAACAACCTCCGACAGATCGGTTTGGCTCTCGTTTCCGCCAACACTTCTGTGGGCAGGCTTCCTCCAGCTTTTGGGGTCTACAATGGTAAATTCCCAACTCAGGTTGTAGGCGGGACCCCTGTTCCCTTCGGAGCAAGTCTTTTCTACCATCTTCTTCCCCATTTGGAACAACCGGCAGCCTATTCCAGAACTCCGCCGCTTTTCTTGCCGAACAACACCATTATTGTCCCCCCTCAAGCTCCTCTGGGAGGGACAGCTGACGAAAACGCTGCTTTAATACCAGTGAAACCATTCATTTGTCCTTCTGATCTTACCGGCGATCCCAGCGGCGTTACATCGAGTTCTGGCTTGGCAGGAACATGGGCTACAAATTGCTATGCTGCCAATTATCTTCTTTTTGGGCTGGTAACAAACCCGAAGCTTCCTGAGGCGGTGCCTGATGGAACTTCGTCCACTATCTTTTTTACCGAAAAACCACCTGTCTGCACCGCTGTTGGCGGCAACCTTTGGGCGGCTCAACCATTCTTCCCAACTTCGCCAGCCAGCAACTTTGGTGGAACATTCGGCTACGACAAGTTTGCCACTACTGTAGCAGCGGCATATCGCTTCCCAACGACTCTTAACCCGACAGCCACGACTTTCTTGCAGATTAGCTCACCGGGCGCCGTTTGCGATCCGCGAGACGCTGGCTCGCCTCACGACAGCGGTATTAACGTGTCGATGGGGGATGGTTCCGCCAGATTCATCAATAATTCGGTGAGTGCAACCACATGGGCGGCACTTATGACTCCATACCCCGTTCAGGCATTGGGACAAACACGGGCGGACGTGCCAGGTTCAGATTGGTAAAGTTCTTTATCATGCATTGAAGTGCTGATTTCAAACTAACCCGGCAGCCTTTGGCGGCCGGGTTGCTTTTTTCGCTGCCGCCCGGCTTCACGGGCCCTTTTTGGAGACCGGCCCCTTCCATGCCTTTGTTGACTCCTGAACCTCCCCTATTCCCTGTGGACCTTTTCGACGAGAAGATCGATCGAGCCCTGTTGCAAGACAAAGTCTGGTGGGTCTTGCACACGAAGCCGCGCCAGGAGAAAAGCCTGGCCCGGGAGCTGTTCCGCCGCCAGGTGCCGTTCTATCTGCCTCAAGTCCAGCGGCGCTGGCGGCTGCGCGGCCGCATGATGTCTTCGCATGTGCCGCTCTTTGCGGGTTACCTGTTTCTCATGGCCGATGCCAAGGACCGAGTAACGGCGCTGACGACGAATCGCATCGTCAATTCGATCAAAGTGACGGACCAGAACCAGCTTTGGGGCGACTTGCGGCAAGTCCACCAGCTGATTGCCACCGGCGCCCCGGTCACGCCCGAAGACAAGCTGGGGCCTGGCGACATGGTGGAAATCCGTAGCGGCGCCCTCACGGGCTTGCGCGGTAAGATTTTGGCGACGGCCACCGGTAGACGTTTCGTGGTGCAGGTAGATTTCATCCAGCGCGGCGCATCGGTTTTGATAGATGACGTTGCGTTGGCGCCGGCGAGTTGAACATCTGAATTTAGCGAGCCTCCCACGTTGGTGAGCCTCCCACGTTAGTGGGGGGAGGTTCGGGAGACTCCCCCCACTAACGTGGGAGGCTCGCTAGGTTTTACGTGGGAGGCTCGCTTGGACTCAGGCTGGGAGGCTCACTTGGATCTGGGAAGTTCGTTGAGGATGTCATCGTTCTGGTTACGCATGGTCGTCTAACATGATCCCCCTCGTCGATATCCACTGTCACCTGCTTGCCGGTCTCGATGACGGGCCGAAAACGCACGAAGACGCTCTCGAAATGTGCCGGATCGCCTATGAGGACGGCACCCGCTGGATCTGCGCGATGGCGCATCAGAATGACCATTATCCGCTGATTACGCCGGACGTGATCAGAACTGCTGCGGCCGAGCTCAAGTCGCGCTTGAAGCAAGAAGAACAAATCATCGCCACGGTGCCTTGCGCCGAAATCATGGCCCACATCGACATGGAAGAAGCATGGCTCAATGGCCAGCTGCTGAGCGTCGCCGATCGCAAGCAATTTCTGCTGGTCGAAATGCCCGACGGGATGTTCGTCGATTTGCGGGCCACGGTGTCTTTTTTCGCCGAACAGAAGCTGCGCGTGATCCTGGCCCATCCCGAACGGCAAGCCGAGATTCTGCACGGCAGAAACGTCATTGAGGAATTGATCGAGCTAGGGGCCTTGGTGCAGGTCTCGGCCGAAAGCGTGACCAAGCCCAAGAGCTCGATCGACGCCCGCATCTTGCGGCAGTGGTTTCGGCGCGGCATCGTTCACGCCATGGGTTCCGACGGCCACTCGCCGACGAGGCGGCAGCCGCGGATGGGCGCTGCTTATAAAGAGGTGTGTCGCTGGGCCGGCGTGAACATGGCCGACCGCGTTTTTTCGACCAACGGCATGGGCATCTTACAAGGCTGGCCGATTCGTTTCAGCAAACCTGAGAAGCCCAAGAAAGCCTGGTTTTCGCGAATTTTTGGGGCGCGGCGCCAAGCGAGACCATTGATTGAGTGAGCCTCGTCGTTAAGCGAGCCTCTTCCTTGAGTGAGCCTCCCACGTTAGTGGGGGGAGGTCGCGGCTAACTCCCCCCACTAACGTGGGAGGCTCGCTAGATTCGTGGGAGGCTCGCTAGATTCGTGGGAGGCTCGCTGGATTCGTGGGAGGCTCGCTGGATTCGTGGGAGGCTCGCTGGATTCGTTTAACCCGGAGCCAGCGGCGACGGCGGACAGCGACCCGGTCAGGTCGTGTAGTATATGCGAGGGATGCATCAATGCAGTGCAGCGAGACAACCTGTCCGCCGTCGCCGTTGGCTCCGAAGGTATCCACCAGATTTCTCGCAGCGTGCGCGGATTTTGGCCGAATTCCTCAGCGCCAAAGTTCGGCGCTTTTGCTTAAAGCGTTGGAAACGAAGGAAAAAGGCGAAGCCTTGAATTCTCCCCCCCTTGGCAAGGGGGGGCAGGGGGGGTCGCAGAATCTGCACCTCAAAGCGGTAAAATTCGCCCATGAAGATATCAGGGCAGGCGCACTTCTACCGTGGGTGGTCACGTCGCGACAGACCCCCCAACCCCCCCTTGCCAAGGGGGGAGAAAGAGGGGCCTTTCGGCCCAAGGTTTGGTGGAAGCAGCCTTTGGGGTTGCGGGCTAAGCCCCACTATGGGTTAAACGATTATGGCGCTATAGAACCAGACCTCTAAGACACTCTAACCGGAGATCAGCTCTCTTGCGTATTCCGTCGCTGTATCAACAATCGAAGCCGACGATTTCGTTCGAATTCTTCACGCCCAAAACGGAAGAAGGCGACGCAATTCTGTTTCGGGAAACCTTGCCCGCCATCGAGCTTACGCCCCGCCTATATTTCGGTGACCTATGGCGCCGGCGGGGGCACGCGCGACAAAACTTTGAGCATCGTTCGCCGAGCCAAACACGAATTAGACATGGAGGGCATGGCTCACGTCACCTGCGTGGGATCAACGTGCGAGATGCTCGGTTCGGTCTTGGATGAAGCCGGGCAGCTGGGCATCGATAACATTTTGGCGCGTCGCGGCGACCCGCCCAAGGGCCAGGCGGCATTCGAAACGGTCGCAGGCGGCTTTTCCTATGCGGCCGATTTGATCCGGTTCGTGAAAGCCCGCGGGAATTTTGCGATCGGCGCGGCTTGCTATCCCGAAGGTCATGTCGAGTGCGCGGACAAGAAGCTCGACTGGGATCGCACCGCCGCCAAGGTCGAAGCCGGCGCCGAGTTTCTCATCACCCAGCTCTTCTACGACGCGGCCGATTTTTTCGCGTTCGAGGACTACCTGCGCACCCGCCACGGCGTCCGCGTGCCTATCATTCCGGGCATACTACCTTTCTTGGGAGCCGATCAGATTCGTCGCTTCACATCGCTGTGTGGCTCTAAGCTACCGGCCACAGTGCTCCAAGGCCTCGAACGCTTTGGACACGATGAGGAGAGTGTCCGCCAATTCGGAGTGGAAGTGTGTACGAATCTCTGCCGGAAATTGCTCGACCGCGGTGCGCCCGGCATTCACTTCTATTGCCTGAATCGCGTGCCCAGTTGCAGCCAGGTACTCCATAACCTGGGATTGGCCAAGGATGGGGATGGAGTCCTCGTTTAACCCGCTTAAGGCGTTGGAAACGAAGGATAAAGGCGAAGCCTTGAATTCTTTCCCCTTCTCTAAATGTCCACTTTCTAATCGTCCTATCACTTCATTACATCACGCCTCGATTACCAGACAATTCACCATTCACATCTTCCCTGCTCTCTAGCCGGCCAATTATGAAAGAAATCCTCATTTTGAGTTAGCCATTTTTAACCAAAATTAGAGTTTCCAAAGAGCTTTCGGAGAATTACAAAATAGAGAGGCAATTTGCGTCGGGAAGGGAAGATTTCGGCAAGAGCGTGCCCGTCTGCCCACATGCCGGATGTCTGGGCTTTTTCCCAATATAGCTAGTTGGTTTTTCGGTCTCTATCTTTTTTTCTTGGGGAGGCAGTATTTATGATACGTGGCACAAGTCGTCGAGGGTTTACCCTCATCGAACTGCTGGTCGTCATCGCGATCATTGCAGTTCTAGTCGGGCTCTTGTTGCCCGCTGTTCAAAAAGTCCGTGAAGCGGCGGCACGCATGTCGTGCCAAAACAATCTGAAGCAGATTGCCCTGGCCTCGATGAATTTCGAGAGCACTTATGGCTGTCTCCCTCCTGGCGGCTTGTTCAGCCCCAATGCCGTCAACGTCAACCCAGGCTATGTCTCCGGGGCTCCGTTTGCCGGTCCCTATACCGGCTGCTTGGCGTTCCTGTTGCCCTACATGGAACAGAACAACGTTTACAATCAATTACCCCCCGCACTTTTCACCTTCAATACCACCGCCGGCGCCTGGGCTTACAACTATCCTCCGTTTTCGTCGGACGGAAATATGACGGGCTTTCCGGCCGCCTGCAATTCTCAGATCAAGTCGTATCAATGCCCGTCCGACAATGCGCAAACGGTTACGCCCAGCACGGGCGTTTGGGATGCCTTGGGCTGGTCGAACACTCCGGACTACATCGACGGCGATTACATCCTGGCCACGCCCGGCTTTGGAGGGGGCATCGGCGTGACCAACTACATCGCCAGCGGCGGCGGCTGGGTCTGGGCGGTAGGGGGCCAGTATCAAGGGCCTTATTTCCCGAACTCCAAGACCAAGATCGTTGCCATCACCGACGGCACGTCCAACACCCTTGGCTTCGGCGAGACCCTGGGCGGCACCCAGTATCCGGGCCGCGATTTCGTGCTGAGCTGGATGGGTTCGTGCTCCCTACCTTCCGCTTGGGGCCTCCCGACGGATCAAAACGACGCTTGGCCTACTTTTTCCAGCAAGCATACGGGCGTGATCCAGTTTTCCATGTGCGACGGCTCGGTGCGCGGCTTCCCCAAGGGAACCGTTTCGCCAGGCGTGCCTTGGAACAACTTCATCTACCTTAGCGGCATGAACGATGGCGTGGTCATCGACTATTCTCAGTTCCCCTGAGGAAAGCACGGCAACAGGCTCGGGACGGCTTCCACGCGTCTCGAGCCGTTTTGCATTCCTGGTTCGGCTGCATCGAAAGCCGCAATGGCTTAAGGAGTATTATGGCGAAGCGTTTGTTGGCTGTTTTGGCCGTGGGCATGCTGTTTGTTGGCTGTAGCCAGCCTAAACCATCGCTTACCAGCGTCACGCCGGGTAAGAAACCAGCCCTCCCTAAGCAGCCGGCGTTGCCGGCGCCGCCGCCCAGGGGGTAAGGCAATAGAAAATCGGTTGAGTTTCGCAGTATTTCTTCAGTTCAGCCCATGCTTGGATGACGGAAGTTCCTGAGGTTATCTCGGAGACTTCCGTCATTTTCTATGCGCACTTTTGCGACAAATTCCTCGAGCCTCAGCCTATTTCGCTCGGGCAATTTAGAAATCCGGCAAGCTCGATTCCCCCCCTTCTTGAACTGTCGGCGGCAGCGCCGATGAATTCATGTTCATTTTATCCTTGCAAATTATGAGAGATCGATTAAAAATGATTGACTGGGAGACGGCTGAAATCTTGCCCAAGACCGGCCAAGCTCTGGTCGCAAGGAAATCCGGAGCGAAACGGAAGGATGCGTAATTCCTTTTCGAAGCTCCATCAGTCTGGAAGCCGGCCTCATAGTTTTTCTTTTTTGGGGCTTTCCAGAGCGTTGTTCGAATCGGGGGAAATTTCATGTTGCGTCGTACAGGTCGTCGAGGGTTTACCCTCATCGAGCTGCTGGTCGTCATCGCGATCATTGCAGTTCTAGTCGGGCTCTTGTTGCCCGCCGTTCAGAAGGTCCGCGAAGCCGCGGCACGCATGTCGTGCCAAAACAATCTGAAGCAGATTGCCCTGGCCTCGATGAATTTCGAGAGCACTTATGGCAACCTGCCTCCTGGCGGCTTGTTCAGCCCCAATGCCGTCAACGTCAACCCGGGCTATGTGTCCGGGGCCCGTTTGCCGGCCCTTATACCGGCTGCCTGGCGTTCCTGTTGCCCTACATGGAACAGAACAACGTCTACAACCAATTGCCTGCCGGCCTTTTCACCTTCAATACCACCGCAGGCGCTTGGGCCTACAATTACCCACCCTTTTCGTCGGACGGCAATAAGACCGGCTATCCGGCCGCATGCAGTTCCCAGATCAAGTCGTACCAATGCCCGTCCGACAATGCCCAAACCGTTACACCGAGCTCCGGCATTTGGGATGCTTTGGGCTGGTCGAACACCCCCGATTACATCGACGGCGATTACTTGTACTTCACGCCGGGTTTTGGTGGCGGCCTCGGCGTCACCAACTACATCGCCAGCGGCGGCGGCTGGGTCTGGGCGGTAGGGGGTCAGTATCAAGGGCCTTATTTCCCGAACTCCAAGACCAAGCTCGTTGCCATCACCGACGGCACGTCCAACACCCTTGGCTTCGGCGAGACCCTGGGCGGCACCCAGTATCCAGGCCGCGATTTCGTGCTGAGCTGGATGGGTTCATGCTCGCTGCCTTCCGCTTGGGGCCTCCCTGCGGATACCGGCGATGCTTGGCCTACTTTTTCCAGCAAGCATACCGGCGTGATCCAGTTTTCCATGTGCGATGGCTCGGTGCGCGGCTTCCCCAAAGGAACTGTTTCGCCAAGCACGGCGTGGAACAACTTCATCTACCTCAGCGGCATGAACGATGGCAAGGTCATCGACTATTCCCAGTTCCCCTAGTCGAAAAACAGCAAGAAGCGAGGGACGCAGCCATGCTTCCCTCGCTGCTGTTTTCATGTGCCGAAATGGCGAAGGAGTATCGATGGCAAAGCGTTTGTTGGCCGTTTTGGCCATTGGCATGCTGTTCGTGGGCTGTAGCTCACCTAAACCATCGCTGACCAGTGTCACGGCTGGAAAAAAGCCAGCCGTCCCCCCGCAGCCAGCGCTGCCGGCGCCGCCTCCCAGGTGATCAAGGCGATAACGATCCCGATTCGTATCGTTCAGCCTTTTTCACGTTCAGCCGCTCGAACGACGGAAGCTCCCGAGAATCTCGGGAGCTTCCGTCGTTATCTTGGCGAAATGCCATCCAGAGTAAGAATCAACCTGCTGATCCAATCAGAAGGGGTTCTATAGCCAGCCTTCATCGGCAGCACTGCTCCGATTAATAGACAATTCACCTTTCACATCTTCATTCTCTAGCTGGACAATAGTGAAAAAACCCTCATTTCAAATGAGCCATTATTAACCAAATAAGTGTTTGCAAAGTGCTTTCGGAGAATTAGAAGAAAATAGGTCATATGCATTGGGAAATGCGAATTCGGCAAGCGTAGGCACTATTCGTGAGAAACTGGCTTCGGGGTTGCTGAACCACAGCTAGTTGGTTTTTTGGTCTCTATCTTTTTTCTTGGGGAGAGATTTGTCATGGTGCGTAGTATTGGTCGTCGAGGGTTTACCCTCATCGAGCTGCTGGTCGTCATCGCGATCATCGCAGTTTTGGTCGGGCTCTTGTTGCCCGCCGTTCAAAAAGTCCGCGAAGCCGCGGCACGCATGTCCTGCCAGAACAACCTGAAGCAAATCACCTTGGCTGCGATGAACTTCGAGAGCACCTATGGCAGTCTGCCGCCAGGTGGCTTGGATAGCCCGAACGCAATAACCTTGGGCTACACCTTGCCGGTCCCGGATGCCGGCCCGTATACGGGAACCTTGGCGTTTCTGCTTCCCTATATGGAGCAAGGCAATATCTACAATCAGTTGCCTCCAGCTCTTTTCGTCTTCAATGGAACGACAGGCGCCTGGGCATACAGCACAGACCGCCATTTTCCGGCGACGGCAACAAAACCGGCTTCCCGGCCATCTGCAACGCGCAGATCAAATCGTACCAATGCCCTTCCGACAACGCCCAAACGACCTCGGTCTCCACAGGCATTTGGGATTTCCTCATGTGGTGGGATCCATCGGCGCCGACGCCTAGCTGGTACGGCGACTATGTCCTGCCGACCCCAGGCTTCGGAGCCGAGCTGGGCGCAACCAATTACATTCCCAACGGCGGCGATACATTGGATGCACCCGTAGCCAATGCCGGTGCGTTCAACGCTAGTTGCGTCGGGCCATTCACCAAGAACTCCAAGACTAAGCTGGTAGGCATCACCGACGGTACGTCCAACACGCTTTGTATCGGCGAAACCGTGGCTGGCGTGACTACCGGTTCGCGCGATTACAAGCTTTCCTGGATGGGTTCAGCTTCCATGTGGGCGAACTACGGCATCCCGTCCGATACGGCTGCGGCATGGTACACCTATAGCAGCAAGCACACCGGTGTTGTGCAGTTTTCCATGTGCGACGGCTCGGTTCGCGGTTTCACGAAGGGCATCAATTACCCGACCGCCGCCTGGACTGCGTTCCAGGAGCTTTCCGGCATGATGGACGGCCAAGTCATCGACTATAGCCAGTTCCCGTAGGTTCTCGCTTCATCGGGCATTTGGTTCATCGCCACGTCGTCAGACGTGGCGATGATCTTTTCTCCAGCCGATTATTCTTGGGAATTTGTTTCACTCTAATGGAGGCTTCCATTCCGATGCGTTCTTTCCTTCTGACCATGACGGCCCTGTTCGTTCTTGGCATTGTCGTTCCGGGTTGCTCCAATAGCGGTCCCTCGGCAACGCTGACCAGCATCACCAAGAGGACGGATAAGCCGAACACAGCCTGCTCCCAAGCCAAATATCCCTAAGTAACCCCCCAGGACGCCGCGCCCAAGGCATATGCCCGTTTTTCGTGTCTCGCGTTGCCCGGGGCCGGTTATCCACTTCAAACGACGGAAGCTTCCAGGGGAAACCCTGGGGGCTTCCGTCGTTTTTTATTTTGACCATCTGAAGGAAATTTGCCCAAAGCTCGCTGCTTTCATCGCAGAAAATGAGGATTTGGTAGGATTTTTTCCTCTCGGAATTGCCGTGAAGAAGAATAAATGAAATCTCGCTCACTTTTTCATTGATTTCTCAGACTAATCGATTACAAGAAGATATTGGGTAGAGAATATTGGCAGGTCGCGTAGCACCTCCAGAAATCTCTACGCCTCGGAAGGGGTTTGATTTCGGAGGAAAGCGTAGAACCCTTCGGACTCCTTCAGCTGGAAGCGGGCATTATCGTCTTCCTCTGTTTTTTGGGTGCTTCCAGCATCAACTCTTGGGGAGGTTTTCATGATCCGTCGTCTAGGCCGTCGAGGGTTTACCCTCATCGAGCTGCTGGTCGTCATCGCGATCATCGCAGTTCTGGTCGGGCTCTTGTTGCCCGCCGTTCAAAAAGTGCGCGAAGCCGCGGCACGCATGTCATGCCAGAACAACCTGAAACAAATCACGCTGGCCGCGATGAATTTCGAGAGCACCTATGGCAATCTGCCGCCAGGTGGCTTGGATAGCCCGAATGCACCAACCTTGGGGTACACCTTGCCGGTCCCGGATGCCGGTCCCTATACGGGAACGCTGGCGTTTTTGCTTCCCTACATGGAGCAGGGCAACATCTACAACCAGTTGCCTCCTGGTCTTTTCGTCTTCAACGGAACCACCGGCGCCTGGGCTTACAGCACAGCGCCGTTTTCCAGCGACGGCAACAAAACCGGCTTCCCGGCCATTTGCAACGCGCAAATCAAATCGTACCAATGCCCTTCCGACAATGCCCAAACGACCTCGGTCTCCTCAGGCATTTGGGACTTCCTCATGTGGTGGGATCCGTCGGCGCCGACGCCTAGCTGGTACGGCGACTATGTCCTGCCGACCCCAGGCTTCGGAGCCGAGCTGGGCGCAGCCAATTACATTCCCAACGGCGGCGATACATTGGATGCACCCGTAGCCAATGCCGGCGCGTTCAACGCCAGTTGCGTCGGGCCATTCACCAAGAACTCCAAGACTAAGCTGGTAGGCATCACCGACGGTACGTCCAACACGCTTTGTATCGGCGAAACCGTGGGCGGCGTGACTACCGGTGTGCGCGATTACAAGCTTTCCTGGATGGGTTCCGCTTCCATGTGGGCGAACTACGGCATCCCGTCCGATACGGCTGCGGCATGGTACACCTATAGCAGCAAACACACGGGCGTTGTGCAGTTTTCCATGTGCGACGGCTCAGTTCGCGGTTTCACGAAGGGCATCAATTACCCGACCGCCGCCTGGACTGCTTTCGAAGAGCTTTCCGGCATGATGGACGGCAAAGTGATCGACTACAGCCAGTTCCCGTAAGTTCTCGCTTGATCGAGTATTTGGTTCATCGCCACGTCGTCGGACGTGGCGATGATCTTTTCTCCACCCGATTATTTACTAGGAATTTGTTTCATTAACGGAGGTTTCCATGCCGATGCGTTCTTTTCTTCTAACCATGACGGCCCTGTTCGTTCTTGGCATTGTCGTTCCAGGCTGCTCCAACAATGGCCCCTCGGCAACTCTGACCAGCATTAACAAGAGGACCGATAAGCCGAACACAGCCGCTCCCAAGCCAAATATCCCTCAGTAACCTCAGTGAAGCACTTGCGTCCAGGAAAGCGAGTAGGCTGGCAGGGATCAAAACGACGGAAGCTCACGAGGGTGCTCGTGAGCTTCCGCTGCTTTCCGGCCGCTGGGCGAAACATGCCCCATAAAAGAAAGCTCTCAGGCTTCGCAACGATTTGTCAGCCGCCGAATGGCAGCTCGTACTTGAAGAGCTGCTCGCAGCCCCTGGCTTGTCGCTGTCTTCTTCTACAGGTAAAGTACCTTCGCAGCTCGTAGCGACAGCTGGGCTGTCGAGCGACCTGGGCTGGAAGGAGCACATCGGGTGGAAACGAATGCCGGCTCGATTCAACCCTGCCCCGGCGTTCTTTCGATCCTGTTCGTTTGCACCGGCAACACTTGCCGAAGCCCCTTGGCGGAATCGCTCTGCAAAAGCCAACTGGCTCTTGCTCAGGGCTGTTCGGTAGCGGAGCTGCCCCAACGGGGCTATGTGGTGCGTTCGGCAGGATTGGCCGCCGCTCCCGGCCTGCCGGCCGCAATGGAAGCGGTGCTGGTTGCCGGCGAACGAGGTGCCGATCTGAGCGAGCATCGGAGCCAACCGCTGACCGACCTGCTGCTTACCCAAGCCACCCACGTTTTCGTGATGACGCGGAGCCATCTTCTGCTCCTGATGCATTATTTTCCGGAGATAGGCCCATTCCCCAAACCCTGTTGCCATCGGGCCTCGACATCGAGGACCCCATCGGCTGCGACCTGCCCGTTTACCGAGAATGCGCGCAAACCATCTTTCAAGCCCTGGAAGCCTTGCTGCCGGCGCTGCAAAAGTAGACAATAGCGCCAAAGTCCTGCTCAGAACCAGAAAGCCGGCGAATCATGAGAATTGCCATCGGCAGCGACCATCGAGGCTACGACGTCAAACGACGCATCGTCTCGCTCTTGCAGCGACTCGGCCACGATGTCCTCGACGTAGGCCCCGTCAGCGGCGAAAACGTCGATTACCCGGACTTCGCTTTTCAAGTCGCGCAAGCGGTCAGTGAAGGCCGGGTCGACCGGGGCATTCTCACCTGCGGCACCGGCATCGGCATGTGCATCGCCGCCAATAAAGTGTCTGGAGTCCGTGCCGCTCCCTGCCACGACAGCATCACCGCCGAGATGAGCCGCCGGCATAACGACGCCAACGTACTCTGCCTGTCCGCGGACCTGCTGGGCGGCGAGCTGCTCGATCGCATGGTCAAAATTTGGCTCGAAACCGATTTCGAAGGCGGCCGGCATGCAAGACGGGTAGATAAGATTGGGCGGTTCGAGCAAGAGCGGAAGAAGTAAACAGGAGTCAGGAGTCAGGAGTCAGGAATCAGGAGTCAGGAATCAGGAATCAGGAGTCAGGAATCAGGAGAGATGGTGAGCCTCCCGCGTTAGAAGAGTGAGCCTCCCGCGTTAGAAGAGTGAGCCTCCCACGTTAGAAGAGTGAGCCTCCCACGTTAGAAGAGTGAGCCTCCCACGTTAGTGGGGGGAGTTTGCGGAAAACTCCCCCCACTAACGTGGGAGGCTCGCTTGAATCTTGTTCTGGCGGGCGGATCGTTCCAGCCGGCGGATTTCTATGCAATATGGCAGGTCTCGGTGCGAGCCACTTTCGTTTCGGGAAGGAAAGAGAACATTGACCGCCATGGCTGATGACCTCCACTTTTTATGGTCAATGGCTCCCGGAGATCCCCGCGGATTCCGTCACGAACGTTCGCGACCGTCGGCCCAGCGACCCTCTGTTTGCGTCAGGATCGAACACTCTATTTTTGGCGAAGACTACGAGACCGACCTTCCAGAGTTGCACAAGTCATCAATCGGAAAACTCAAGGGACCGCCCCTTGTTGTCGATCTCCCACAAGCAGAGCAGATCCTCGACCAGTTTCAGGAAACAGCCACTCACCGGGACTGGATGCTCCACGCGGTTTCAGTCATGGTCAATCACACCCATCTCGTCGTGGAAGCACCGCCGGGAGTCGGCAAGAAAGAATTTCTTGCCGGACTTCAAAGTTATGCCTCCACGGCGAATGACCCGTCTTTTCGGTTCACGCGAATCCAAAACTTGGTGGACCACGGGTCGCTATGCAGGCGGATTCATCATTTGGCCGCCGCCATCCTTATTGCTTGCCACCGTCAGCCCGATCCGCTGGTCCCTTGGTCTCCGTAAATCGGAGCCGAATTCCGCCCTCGGAATCTCATCCCGATAACCTATATTCCCACAGCGATCTCGGCGGGGAAATTTTGCACAAGTAAGATCTAAATAGCACTTCCTAATCTGCGTGCCTGCGCCTTTGCGCCGAGCTCCGCGCGGCCCCGCCGGGAATTAGTGAGCCTCCCACGTTAGTGGGGGGAGTTTGCGGCGTACTCCCCCCACTAACGTGGGAGGCTCACTAACATGGGAGGCTCACTAATTGCGTGGGTGGCCCGCTGGATGATCTTCAACGCCCGGCTTGTCCCACCTCATCAAAAACCGACATGGCCATCGCCGATCCACGATCGCTCCCGATAATCCCGCCGCCGTGGCCAAGGCTTGCACTTCATTTATCGTAAACGCGGCTCGCACGGACAGCGGGCCATCCGTATGAACCACGTGGCTGGGCGAGAGCAGGCGCGTGCCGAACCAGGCCATGGCATAGCCGATGGAACTGCCGCCAGGTCGTTCACCAGAACCAACTTTCCTGCCGCCCGAGCGACATTCCGCAATAAATCAACTGCTTCGGCCGTCTCTAAATGATGCAGAAACAGGGAACAGATTATTGCGTCGAATTCCCCGGGAAGCGGCTCCGCGAGGACATCATGCTCGAAAAACCGCACATCGGCATGGGCCGCCGCAGCGCGGCTGACCGCGGCGCGAACAGCGGCGGGGCTGCGATCGCAGCCGGCAATGTGCATCTTCAGACCGACGTGTTGTGCACGCCGCCAAAGTCGGACGGGCACATCCCCTGCCCCGCTGGCGATATCCAGCACGCGGATACCGCTTGGCCCGGCCGCCCTTGCCAAATCGCGGAGCGCCGGCCAGAGGATGCCGGCGCTGCCGCTCCAGGCGTTGATTCGCGCCAGGCCGCGAAGCGCTCGCAGGTGCTCGCGCTCGTCGAGATCGGGCTGATCCATGATTTCCGGCAGCCGGCAACGCTGGCTCATCTCGATGAAGAACGGCAAGGCCGAGCGGTCGCGTGGTTTGCCCAATTTCTCACCGCTCGCTAAAAAGAACCGAGCATTGCCCTTTCTCGGCATGGAGCATCTCATGCGACGACTAGGCGAATCAGCGTTGCTCGCTTGTTTTTATATGTTCTTGGCGAGCGCCGCGGTTCAGGCTGGCTCGAGCAATAGCTTGCTGGACGTCTCGCCCGACGGCCGTTGGCTGTTGGCGGCCAACCCGGATAACGATAGCGTCACGTTGATCGATATTTCCAATCGCAAGGCCGTGCGCGAAATCAAGGTGGGCCGCAAACCCGAAGGCGTCGCCTGGGTCGGCGCCGGTCCCAACGCCCTGGTCGCCTTATATGAAGAAGCCGCGCTCGTGCTCCTGGATGCTCAATCGGGAAAAATTCTGGAAAAGATTCCAGTGGGGGCCGAACCCTATGGCGTCGTCGCCGACCGGGCCGGCAAGCTGGCGTATGTAACCCTCGAATATCCGGGGGAAGTGGTTCAAGTCGATATTCCAGGCCGAAAAGTTCGATCGCGTGCAAAAATCGGTTCCTTCCTGCGCGGCTTGGCGCTTAGCCCCGATGAAAAGCGCGTTTACGCCACTGAATTCTACACCTGTGCTCTGCGCGCCGCGTCGATTGAAGCCGATGGATCCATGAAGCTCGTCGACAGCTGGTTCGCCCAAAAAGCGGATAACTTGTGCCGCAATGTCGTTTTGCATCCCACGCGGCCCAAGGCATATCTTGCGCACATTCGTTCGCGCACCGACGTCGCCGACAACAACGGCTCGATTTTCCCTCACCTGGCTATTTGCGATCTGGTTCCAGGCGACGCGCACAAACGGCGCGTTTCGCTGGCGATGGACACCTACAACGGTGTGCGCGTGGTCACCGATCCCTGGGAAGCGGCGATTTCTCCCGACGGCAGCCGGCTCTATACAATTTACGCCGGCACCAATGACATGAACGTGTCACAAGTGATCGA
The DNA here is from genome assembly GCA_963748025.1 of uncultured Gemmataceae bacterium. Taxonomy (GTDB): domain Bacteria; phylum Planctomycetota; class Planctomycetia; order Gemmatales; family Gemmataceae; genus CAVVHZ01. Next base: position 17,306 of record CAVVHZ010000028.1, on the reverse strand, counting down.
CGACGACTACACCGAAATAGAACGGCTCGGCCGCGCGGTATTGGTGGGCCAGAATCCGCGCGCCGTCCATGTGAATCCCAACGGCAAGGAAATCTACGTTTACAACGCGCTGGATTTCAACGTCACGGTGCACGATGCCCAGAATCTGAGGAAACTCGCGACCATTCCGAGTTGTGCTGCTCCTCACACGTCAGAATGGGTCCGGGGCAAGGTCCTTTTCAACACCGCTCGGCCACCCATGACCAGCAGGCTTTGGATCGCTTGTGCTTCTTGCCATCCCGATGGCCACACGGACGGTCGCGTTTGGCAGAACCCGGAAGGCTTGCGGAAGACGACCGCATTATTTGGTTTGGCGCACACGCATCCGCTGCACTGGTCCGCCGACCGCGATGAAGTCCAGGATTTCGAGTACACCATCCGCGGCCGGCTCATGCGCGGCCGCGGTCTGCTCAAGGGCGACATCAAACCCAAGCACGGCTTCGAGAAAACGGAACTGGAAGAACATTTGGCTGGCCGTTCCAAGGACCTGGACGCCCTGGCCCTTTACTGCAATTCCTTCGAGTTTACGTTATCGCCCCATATCCCGGCCCCGGGAAAACTGTCGCCCGCCGCCCAGCGCGGCAAGGCGTTGTTTTTTAGCTCAGCCGTAGGCTGCGCGAGCTGCCATAGCGGTCCCTATTACTCGGACAGCTCGCTGACCAAGCCTTTTCAATTGCACGACGTCGGCACGGGCAACGACGATCCAAGCGAAAAAATGGGACCGCGCTACGACACGCCGACGCTGCTTGGCGTCTATCGCACGGCCCCCTACCTGCATCACGGCAAAGCCAAAACGCTCCGGGACGTGTTGACGAGTTCCAACCAGGAGGACAAGCATGGGCACACGAGCCAGCTGCCGGCTTCCTCGATCGACGACTTGGTCGAGTTTCTGAAGTCTTTGCCTTACGAACAACCGCCCGACCAGACCCCTAATACGGTCAAGAATCGGATCTTGTTGCATGCTGCTCGAGAAAATAAGGATTGAGGCCATTTTGAACGCCGACTGGAAAGCACGTTACGAATTGGCCGTTGAAGGGGCGGAGAACGCCGGCAAGCTGGCGATGAGCCATTTCGATTGCGGCGTAACCGTCGAATGGAAGGCCGACGAAAGTCCGGTAACCATTGCGGATCGCCAGGCCGAAACGCTGCTGCGTCAGCTCATCTTGAAGCACTTCCCGCATGACGGGCTGCTGGGCGAAGAACATGGCGAAGAGACGGGTTCATCCGGCTATCGCTGGATTATGGACCCGATCGACGGCACGCGCAGCTTCGTTCGCGGCATCCCCTTGTGGGGCACGCTCATCGGCATCGAATACCGCGGCGAACTGATTGCCGGCGTCGCTCGGGTTCCTGCTCTGGGATGCACTTACCGAGCCCTCCGCGGCGACGGCGCTTTTCGCGACAACCGCAGAATTCACGTATCCTCGATCGATAAATTGGCAGATTCGCAGCTCTTTTACTCGGGAATCAGCTGGTTTCACCAATCCGGCTGTTTGAATTCATTTCTGGAATTGACCGGCGCCACCCAGAGGCAACGCGGCTTCGGCGATTTTTACGGCTTCATGCTGGTGGCGCAAGGCTCGGGCGAAATAATGGTCGATCACGGCGTGCACGCCTGGGACATCGCCGCCTTGAAGCCTATCGTCGAAGAAGCGGGCGGCCAGTTCTCCAACTGGAATGGCGGGTTCGATCTCCACGCCGCCGACGTCATCGCCAGCAACGGCAAGCTGCATGCACCGGCGATCGCGGTAATGAGTAAGACGTCGATTGTCAAAAAAGTGCGGGCAACTTAGCAGGCCAGCCTTGATTGGAACGTGGACGAAGACGCGGTTGTAATCCTATCTTTCCTGCCGTTCACTTCGAAATCATTAAGAACTCTCGGAAAGAATGAAAAGTGAGCTTGGGTTTAGCGAGGCAACCCGTCTCCCGCCAGAGAGAAATCACTTTAGAAGCCTGTTGAAACAACTATATAAATCTTCATGAGAAATTGAAAACTCTCTCATTATCTTCTTGCGTTAAGTTCTTTTGGTGATGTAATAGCACCCAGCATAGATAGCAGATTAAGCGGATGCGAATTGGGTAAAAGCGCGTAGAACCTTTGCTCCCAATCAACCTGAAGGCGGGCAGGAAGCGTAGAACCCTGTCGCTCAAGGCCTCGTCCGCGGTGCGCTCTGCCTATCGAGCTCCCATGTCAACTGTTTTCACTTCCGGTTTTCTTTGGGGAGACATGTCATGTTTCGTCGTCGAGGGTTCACACTCATTGAGTTGTTGGTGGTCATTGCGATCATCGCCGTGCTTGTCGGCCTATTGCTGCCGGCCGTACAGAAGGTCCGCGAAGCGGCCGCGCGCATGAGTTGCCAGAACAATCTCAAGCAGGTTGCCCTGGCGGCCGCCAATTATGAAAGTACGTACCAGAAATTCCCGTCCGGGCTTATCGTCTCGCCGCAGGCCGTACCACCCAACGGAGGAACCTACACATTTCCTGCGCCTTACGCGGGTTCGTATGTCGGCGTTATGACGTTGCTGCTGCCTTACATGGAGCAGAACAATATCTACAACCTGATCCCGGCCAGTTGGTTTTCTCTCAATACAACGGTTGGAGCATGGGCTTACAGCTATCCGCCTTTCTCCTCCGATGGCAACGGAACAGGGGGTGGGTTCGCCGCATTTGGGGCGGACTCGGTCATCAAATCGTACCTCTGTCCTTCCGATAATACCGGACAGGGGAACAACCTTGCGGACGGAATCATCGATGGCATGGGCATCTCAATTCCTCCTGGCTCCTTAACAGCAAGCGGTCACGTCTATGTGGACTACGTTCTTAACACTCCCAATTTCGGCCGAGAATTGGGGCGGACCAACTATGTCGGCGTCGGCGGCGCTGGGGGAATGTAACCAGCGCCTGGACCGATGGCGCCAGCGGCACGTATGCCGCCTATGCGGGCATCTACACCATGAACTCGCCGTGCACAATTGGGACTATAACCGACGGAACGTCAAACACGGCCGCTTTCGGCGAGACATTGACCGGGGTCCACATTGACGGTACACGCGATTTCGAAATCGCTTGGATGGGCGCGGGTTGGTGGTATACCGGGTGGGGCCTGGCCCCAATCTACCCCAATGAAAACGGGGTTGGCTCCAACGATTACACATTCCGTCAGTTCTCCAGCAAACACACGGGCATCGTTAACTTCGCATTTGCCGATGGCTCCGTTCACGCGATTGGCAAATCGTCAGACTTTAACACGTTCATCTACCTTTCTGGAATGGCGGACGGCAAGGTAATCAACCTTTCGAATCTCGGACTCTAGTCCGAGGCGCGAGCCAAACTGTCGCAACGGCTCCCGGCGCGACCGGGGGCCCTGCGTACTGTCGTTCAGCTAAACAGAATCCAGCTTGAATGTCTTGATTTGGCAGCTCGGACGTTGGAGGTTTTCATGCGCATCTTTCGTTGCTTAGCTTTCGTTTCTCTTTTGATCGGCATGGGACTGAGCCTTGGTTGCGGCAGTGGCGAACCGTCGATCATGCGAGGTATGGAGTGCGGGACCGGCGAACCCAAGCAAGTTAATCTCCCTCTCAAGGGCGGCAAGAAGAAACCGGAGCCAAGGATGGACCCTGCGCCGAGGATGGTGCCAGATAATTGATTGGTCGGATCTGTCCGAGAGCATGCCCTTCCTGGCTGGGACTGGGCTTCTTTTTTGGGCACACTCGTTCAACCGCCTGGAGTCTTCATGCGGAAGCTTTGGTTCCTTGCGATTATTGTGCTCATAGGGGCTTGCGCGGTCGTCTTTCTGTTTCCGGCACTAGCGTACATACCGCTGGGCCACCTGCACCATGAAGCATTCTTCGACGGCAAACCGACGAGCTACTGGATGCTGCGCGGTCCAGGGAGATGGTTTCTTGGGCCATGCACCACCCAAGATGGACGTTGGCCAGACCTTGCGCGATGGAGGCAAGGAATCGGTAGGCGTGCTGACACAAATGCTTCAAGATCCGGATCGGACGGTGCGCAGGCAGGCCATGCTTGCCTTGTTCTATATCGGCGCCGAGGCCAAACCCGCCGCACCCGTCCTCGCCGACATGATGAAAAAGGAAGAAAACTCCGTCCTGTTCATGGCTGCCAGTACCGCACTCGCCAAGGCCGATCCGGAGCTAGAGTGTGAGACGCTGGCAGTGGTATTACGCGGCAAGAACAATCGAGATTGTCGAGCCTGTGCACTTGCCATCTTGCTGGATAGTGCAGCTCAGTGCCTAGCAATCTTGCCTGCCGTACAAGAACTGTTCCAGGAGCCGGACGTAGGTTTGCGCATCGACGCGATCCGCGTGCTCGGGGCATGGGACAACCGCCGGAACCTCTTGTTGTGGCGCTGTGCGCGATCCTGAACACCGACCAGGTGAAGACCGTTGGCGTTCAGGCAATCGAAGCCCTCGGCGAACTGGGGGCCACGCCAAAACCGGCGTCCCTTTGCTCATCAAGATTCTGAAGGATCCCTCGACGCGCACCTCCGGCAGAAACTTCGGGCTTCCGCACCTCCCGGGCGTAGTCATTGCTCTGGGCCGTATCGGCCCCGATGCGAGCCCGAGCGTACCGGCGCCTGGAAAACCTTCTCAAGAAGACCAAAGACGAACAACTGCGGCGCCACATTCATGAAGCTTTATCTAAAATAAGCCTGCCGGCGAGGTGAGGGATCCTGGTTACGACATGCCCAGGCGGCTGGGCATTTAAGGTGCGCTTTGGAAAACAACGGACTCTACTTCACCGTTGCCTGGGTCGGCGACAGCGCTGGCTTCATTCGCCTCATCGATCAGACGCTGCTCCCGGCACAATTCGTCTGGCTCGATTGCCGAACCCTGGACGTGCTTTGGGAATCCATTCGCAATCTGCGCGTTCGCGGTGCCGGCCATCGGCGTTGCGGCTGGGTTCGGCATGGTGCTCTCGACGCAGCAGGCCCAAACGCGTGCCGCGTCGATGCCGATTTTGCAGCCGCCGCCAGTTATCTGCGGTCAGCCGGCCGACCGCCGTCAATCTTTTCTGGGCCATTGAGCGCATGGAGCGTCGGCTAGCTCGAGCTGCCGGCGGATCTCGATTTGGCCTCTGTGGCACTACCCTGCTCCGGGAAGCTCAGGCCATAGCCGACGAAGATCTCCGCCAATGCCACGCCATCGGCGACCATGGCGCCCATTTGATTGGCGAAGGCGCCGGCGTGCTGACGCACTGCAACGCCGGCGGCTTGGCGACCAGTCAATATGGCACGGCGTCTGGCGCCCCTTTTCCGGGCCGCGGAACAGGGCCGCCGCTTCACCGTGTTCGTCGACGAAACGCGCCCGTTGCTTCAGGGAGCGCCACCTGACCGCCTGGGAATTACAGCAACGAAACGTGGACGCTGTGCTCATTTGCGACAACATGGCCGCGCAAGTGATGTGCGAAGGCAAGATCCAGCTGGTCGTGGTCGGGGCCGATCGGATTGCCGCCAACGGCGACACGGCCAACAAGATCGGCACCTATGGCGTCGCGGTTTTGGCGGCCGCTCACCAGATACCCTTTTATGTGGCAGCGCCTTCCTCGACGTTCGATCTATCTCGGCCACAGAGCCAGCATCCCGATCGAACAACGCGATGCTCGGGAGATTACACAAGGCTTCGGCAAGCAAACGGCCCCCGATGGCATCCGCGTCTACAATCCCGCCTTCGATGTGACGCCGGCTCGTTCGATCGCCGGAATCGTGACCGAGTTCGGCGTCATCAAGCCGGTGACGAGGGAGGCGATCGTTGGGATGCTCAAGCGGCGACCCGTTTAACCGCGATCGCAAAAGATCGCGGATAATCAAGGGTGCGTCAATGGGCAAGGATCAAACCGCCCGAGCGGGGGGCAACACCTTGTGCCAGGCGAGCCGGGGAGCGTTAATTAGTGACCGGAGAACTCAACCTAGCAAGCACTTATGTACTCCGGTCGCTGACTGACGCTCCCGGCTCGCCATTTGTTATCTATGTCTTAACCATGTCCGTCAATGGGCCTGTCCGCGCGTCACAAAAGATCGCGGCTAACTGATTTAGTTTCTCACTATCGAGAATCCGTTGCCGCTTATTCCCATGAATGAGGATGCCTTCATTCGCGGCTCGGCCTCCCTCTGTGACGCATCATGGGAGTCCGCTGGAACCTGCGTCCCTTCCTACAATCCATGAATCCTTTGGCACTCCGTTTGCCCATATTTTAGATGGGTTTGATGTATCCCGTCATGCGGCACCCGTTGACAACCTGAGTTTCCAGACTAAAACTCTTGCTTGTAATCACTGAGCGTGGGCCATGCTATCCTTCTGACCGGAACCGCGAGCGAAAATGTCTGAGCCAATCAATCCGACGCCGGGTCCCGCGCCCGACTAGCGAACCCGCCGCCGCGCCAGTCGCAGCCGCACCACCAGCACCTCCGAAACCAGCGATGCCGGCACGTCCCACGCCGCCTGCCCGGCCTGCCGCCGCGCCGCCCAAAGTGCAAAAACGGCGGTTTTTCCTGGTTGCCGGTGCCCTTGGCGTCTGGACGGTGTTCTTCGGAACTGCCGCCGCCACGGCATGGACTGCTTTTTCGGCTTCCATGCTCGGCATGACCCTAGGCACAGTCCGATTCTTGTTTCCCAACGTGCTGAGCGAGCCGCCCAATAAGGTCAAAGTCGGCTTTCCCAACCAATATGAAGAGGGGAAAGTCTCCGAGCAATTCAAAGACAAGAACATGTGGATCGTGCGCAACGGCGGCATTATCTATGCCTTGAGCACGACTTGCACCCACCTTGGCTGCACGCCTAATTGGCTGGAACGCGAAGGGAAGTTCAAGTGCCCCTGCCACGGCAGCGGGTTCAAAATTACCGGGATCAACTTTGAAGGTCCCGCGCCCCGCCCACTGGAACGTTGGTCGATCAGCATTGGCGAGGACGGCCAAATCGTCGTCGACAAGAGCCGCAAGTTCCAGCAAGAGATGGGCCAGTGGACCAACCCCGATTCTTACCTCAAGACTTGAGGAGCCTGCATGTCGGTCGGCGACTTCATCAAGAACTCGCAAGTCTGGAAAAGCGTTTTTCGTCATCCCGCGCCCCGCGACCGCCGCAATCGCGTCGTGGTGATGTTGACGAACGTCTTCTTGCATCTGCATCCCGTTTCCGTTCGGAAGAGCGGCATCGCCCTCAGCTACACATGGTGCATGGGCGGCATCACCTTCTTCCTGTTCCTGGTGGAAACGGTGACGGGCGTGTTGCTGATGTTCTACTATCGGCCCACGCTGGAGCACGCTTATAACGACATTTTGCTTTTCCGCGATGTCGCCACGCTGGGTATTCTCCGCGAGCTGCATCGCTGGGGGGCCCATGCCATGGTCATCACGATCTGGCTCCACATGTACCGTGTGTTTCTGACCGGCAGTTATAAACCTCCACGGGAATTCAACTGGGGGGTAGGCGTCATCCTCCTGGTGATGACGCTGTTCTTGAGTTTCACCGGCTATTTGTTGCCCTGGGATCAGCTGGCTATTTGGGCCATCACGGTGGGCAGCAACATGGCCCGCGCACATCCCTTCGTCGGCTACGAAGGCCCGGGTGCTGCCTTTCTCAACATCCATGGAGTTCCGCTGATTACCAGCGGCTCCGATGCGCGGTTCTTGCTGCTGGGCGGCCGGTTCGTCGGCGGCGAAACACTTCTGCGCTTTTACGTGTTGCACTGCGTGGCCGTGCCTTTGGCCGTTGCCCTGCTGATCGCGGTGCATTTCTGGCGCGTGCGTAAGGACGGCGGCATTAGCGGTCCGATGTAGTCGAGCGAGGGTGACTCGTCTTGCGCCGATCCGTGGCGAGCGGCGCTACGGGCAGCTTCTGCCGGAAAGGAACCAACGGATCATGAACGGCTTCAAGAGCCTCGCCGAATGGCATACCATGCAGAACGGCCTCGCCGTTTTCTATTTCTTGGTCGTGTTGTTGAACCTCGGCTACGGGCTCTACCAGTTGCGGGTCGCCAAGCACATCGGTGAAGCCGTAGTCTGGTTTTTGGTGGCAGGCGTTTTCGCCGTTCACATGGTGCTGTTCGCCATGCACCGCGGCCCCGTGATCCCTTACGCGTTCCGGGATTTCACAACCAATCTGATGGGCGCCTGGGGTGGGCAAGCCGGGCCTATCCTCTATTCGGCCATATCCGTAGCCGCCTTCGTGGCCCTGCTTTATTTCCGCAAGTTTCTCACGCAGCCGGCCATTGCCTGGGCGATTCTCAACGTGTCGCTTTTGGCCGGCGGCTGGAGCATGACCGATTACGAATTCAGCAAGATCATCACCAAGCCGGACAATGTGCCCATTACGATGTTGATCTTCAGCGTAGGCTTCTTCACTTGGCTGGGCCTGCGCAAAGCCGTCATCAACGACGAGCGCATCGCCAAGGGTGAAGATCCTCTCGAAGCCGCAGAGAGCGACAAGGTGCTGGTGTGGCCCGATTTGGTTTACACCGAATTGATTGCCATGATTGCCTGTACGTTCATTCTCGTCATTTGGGCGGTCGTGCTGAAGGCGCCGCTCGAGCAGCCCGCCACCAGCGCCAAGGCGCCGAATCCAAGCAAGGCTCCGTGGTACTTCCTGGGCTTGCAGGAAATGCTCGTCTATTTCGACCCGTGGATGGCCGGCATCGTGCTGCCGCTGACGATCATCGCCGGCTTAGTCGCGATCCCTTATCTGGATTTCAACAAGAAGGGGTGCGGTTACTTCACTTTCAACGAAAGGCCCTTCGCCATCACGATGTTTCTGATCGGCTTCGTCGTCATGTGGGTGACGCTGATCGTGCTGGGCACGTTCTTACGAGGCCCGAATTGGAACTTCTTCGGTCCCTATGAGTATTGGGACACGCACAAGGTTTTGCCGCTCAACAACGTCAATTTGTCGCAACTATTCTGGTTGGACATTCTGCATCAGCCCTTGCCGGCGAATTGGGTTCTACGTGAGTTTCCCGGCATCTTGGTGGTGTTGCTCTATCTGGTGGCCGTGCCGCCGATTTTGGCGCGGACCGTCATGCGCGAATACTACATCAAGATGGGCTTCATTCGGTTTTTCGTGCTCATGAATCTGCTTCAGCTGATGGCGGCGCTGCCCATCAAGATGATGCTGCGCTGGGCTTTCAACCTGAAGTACATCGTCTATATCCCGGAATACTTCTTCAACATCTAGATCTAGAGAGAACATGGCAGCCACCGACCAAAATTACCGCAGCCAGAGGATATTGGATATCGTCTTCGCGGTATCCTGCGTCCTCATGCTCGCCAGCCTCCTGTGGATGTTCGTCGACGATTACAACCGCGACTTCAAAAAGGTCCAGAAACATTTTCGGTTGGTCGACGACACCTTAACCGTGCGCGGCATGCTCGAGAAGCTGCCGGACGTGGATGCCGTGACGGCCGCATCGGAGAAAGTCGCTCAGAAGCGCGCCGCGCTGGCGAAGATCAAGAACGGCGACGAATCGGCTTACAAGAGCCTCTACCTCGCCAAAGCCAAACAAGAGGCGAAATACCAGAGTATCAAGGCCGATTACGATTCTTACGTCAGCTTGTGGAACATCGAGATCGACCGGGCCGGCAACATAAACAACACGGCCGAAAAGGAACGCTCGCGCCAATCAGCCGAAAAACTGCGCAAAGACATCGACCGGCTGGGCAGCGCATCGACCGCCGCTCAAATGGCCTTGGATGCCACCAACAAAGAGCTGAACGATAAACAAGTCTCGATGAAGAAAGCGGAAAACGAAGTTTCCGACGCCGAAAACGACCTGAAGCTGCTTACGGGCAGTTTCGATCGTTTCGGCAAGGCGGCGTCGCTCAAGAATTGGACAATCTACGATTCCATTCGCAACTTGCCGGTGATCGATGGCTTCGCGGCGCCGGTCAAGATCGAGCAGTACACGCTGACCGATTATCCAATCGATTACAACTTCAAATACGTGACCCGCTACGACCGTTGTGCGACTTGCCATCAAGGGATGGAGCGTGCCACATTCACCAAGGAAGCGCTGGCGAAACTCGATCCGGCCAATGTTCCTGAAGGCTTGCAGGAAAAACTCGATCAAGCCCGGGAGTTATACAAGAAGCGCGTGGCGTTGGGCGAAAATCTCGGTTTCTACGTCAACGACATACCACAAAAAGTGAACTCCATAGCCCTTACCAAAGCGGACATCAATCAATTCTGCGTTCATCCCCGGCTCGATCTGTTTGTGGACGACAATAGCCCGCATCGAGCCGAAAAGTTTGGTTGCACGAGCTGCCATGCCGGCCAAGGCAGCGCCACCACCTTCACCCTGGCGGATCACACCCCCAATAATGCCGACACCAAGAAAGAATGGGAAGAAAAGTACCACTGGGAAGCCGATCCCGATTGGGACTTTCCCATGCTGCCCAAACGCTTTATCGAATCGACTTGCCTCAAGTGTCACCACCAGGTCACCGACCTGGTTCGTTTCGGCAATCAGGTAGAAGCTCCGAAGCTGGTCCGCGGCTACAACCTGGTTCGCGAAAATGGCTGCTTCGGCTGCCACGAAATCTCCGGACGCAAGTCCGGCAAGCAAATTGGGCCCGATCTGCGACTCGAGTTGTCGCCTCCGCTCGAATCGATGCCGCCTGCCGATCAAGCGAAGGTCTTGGCGGACACCGAGAATCCTCCCGGAACGATGCGTAAAGTGGGGCCGAGCCTCTATCGCATTAGCGAGAAGACCAATCGCAACTGGGCTGCCCGGTGGATTCAAGCTCCGCGCAATTTCCGGCCGACCACCAAGATGCCGCACTTCTACGGCCTGAGCAACAACAGCCCCGAGACGCTGCCTGAAGATCAGAAAGAGTTCCCCGACACTGAGATCCACGCCATCGCGACCTACTTGTTCAGCGAAAGCGCCGGCTACCTGGAAGGCAAGGACAAGGAACGCCGGGATATCAATATTCGCATTGCCCAATTGCAAGACAGCAAGCAAAAGGGCACCCTTTCCGACAAGGAATCGAAGGAGCTGCTCGAGCTGACGTTAAAAAAAGCCGATTACAAAAACCCGATTCCCATCGCCAAAGAGATTCACGACTACGAAGGCCAGGTCGTCAAGCTGCCGACTCCTGCTGCTGACGCTGCCGCGCGCGGTGCCAAGCTGTTCAAGGAAAGGGGCTGCCTCGCTTGCCATTCGCACGCTGGAACCAAGGTTGCATCGAGTGGTTCGCCGGCGGTTACGGGGCAGGCCGATTTTGGTCCCGACTTGTCGAGGCTGGCGGCGAAAATCGCCCCGGAAGTGGGCGGCCCGGATGCCAAGCGAACCTGGCTGGTGCAGTGGATTCTCAATCCGCGGATTCACTTCCCGCGGGCGCGGATGCCTTACACCTATCTCACGGTTGTAGAAGCCGACGACGTGGCGGCCTGGATTCTCTCCCAAACAGTCACGGATTGGCAGCAAAAACCAGTCGAAGAGCCGAAAACGGAATCGTTGACCAATTTGGCTAAGGTCTATCTGCTCAAGTCGCCGGGCATGACTCGCGCGGATGTGGATGATGCCCTGACCCGCGTAGGAGATAAATGGAAGGGTATTGCCGATGTGCAATATTTCGCCGCGGATGCCGACGAACGCGAATTGGTGGGCCCCCTCGAAAAAGGCAAGCTCGAGTGGTATGTCGGCCGCAAGGCGATCAATCGACTCGGCTGTTTCGGCTGCCACGACATTCCCGGCTTCGCGGCTTCGAAACCGATCGGCGTTGCGCTCAACGATTGGGGCAAGAAGGACCCCGAGCGCATCGCCTTCGAGGACATCGTCGCTTATGTGAAAAAGAACTACACCAGTGTCGAATCGATAAAGGACGAGCGCGGGCTGGGGATCAAAACCGAAACGGGCAAGCCTCCTTACGAGGCCTATTTCATGGAGGCTTTGGAGCATCACACTCGCGACGGCTTCTTGAACCAAAAACTGATCGAGCCTGCGCAGCTACGACAGCAACCGCATGCGATCGTGGGACGATCGGCTGCGCATGCCGCAGTTCAAATTCGCCCGCGACAAACTCAAGCCGCTGCCGGACGAATCGGCCGAGCAGGCTGAAGAGCGGGAGGAAGCGTCTGTGCGCGAAGCGGTGATGACTTTCATTCTGGGACTGGTCGCCGAGCCGGTTCCGGCGGCTTACGTGCACCGGCCCGATACCGACAAGCTGGCCTTGGCCAAGGGCCGCACAGTGCTCGAAAAGTACAACTGCGTGGGCTGCCACCAGGTTCAGCCAGGCATTTACGAGGTGAATCGCACGCCTCAAGTTTTGGCCGATCTCGAAGATTTGACCTACCAGAAGAATGCCAAAAAGTTTGCTTCCGAATATCGCGACATGTTCCCGTCTCAAAACGAGTGGACCGGGCAGCCTTCGCCTTTCAAGGATCGTTTCCTCATCCATGCGATGCCGGATCCGACCACCGAAACTACGGTGCGTTTGACGGAAGCGCTGCAAATCACCAAGAAGCTTGAAGATGTGCGCAACAAAGAGGATAAGGACGAGCTGCCGCCGGGCACCTACGAGATCCCAGCGTCCAGCTATGTGGGTCTGCCCGAAAAGGGCTCGCGAAAAACTGCGGACGTCTTTGGCGGCGCCTTCGCCGAACTAATGGCGCCTTATCTCAAACAGCAGAACGGCACGACCTACGGCGAATACAAAACGGCCCGCGCCGCTTTGCCGCCGCCGCTGTTGCGCGAGGGCGAAAAGACTCAGCCCGGCTGGCTCTATCAGTTCTTGCTGCATCCGCAGCAGGTGCGTCCGGCTACCATCCTGCTGCATGCCTCGCTTCAGCATGAGCCCGGACGAGGCCATGACGCTCGTCAATTATTTCGCTGCCGTTGATCGGCTTCAGAACCCCGGCGACGGCTTGCATTACCCATACGCCACCGTTCCTCAAAAGGAGCCGTCCTACTGGAACGAACATGCGGTGAAATACTCCGAGCGCCTGCAAAAGGACTCGGCGCTTTGGACAAGCGCGTCGCCGGCATCACGCCCATCTGGGAAAGAAGCCTGGAAAACCAGATTGCCGATATGGAACAGCGCGTTGCCGACGCCAAGGCCGCAGTAGCCGCCGCCAAGGATGATGCCGCTACGAAGGCCGCCGCCGCCGTTTTGGCCGATCGACAAAAATCGCTGGAAACGTATGCGCCGAAGCCAAGCAAAAGAAGGGCCCTTATTTCGACGAAATGGATAAGACATGGCGGAACTCGGGGATTTACGCCACCGACGCTTACAGATTGCTGGCGAACTACAATACCCCCTGTCTGAGTTGTCATCAAATTGGGTCATTTCAGGCCAAGAACCCCAAACACGAACAAGGCCCGCCGCTCGATTTGGCCTGGGAACGATTGCGACCGGAATGGACGCTGCGCTGGATTGCCAACCCGGATCGCCTGATTAGCTATCCGACGCCGATGCCGCAAAACTTCCCCAAGGACAAAGTCGATGCCAAGGGCAATGGCAACCTGTATCCGGAATTCCTCGGCACGCCGGGACAGCAGGCAACTGCGATTCGGGACGTGCTGCTCAATTATCCGCGGGTGTCCGAGATGCCGGGAAACCGCGTCTATCGGCCGACGCCCTGAATAAAATGAGGAGGTGGGGGATGAATCGACGGGCGGCTCACGTTTCTGGCGTAGTAGTTTGCGCCCTGCTGGGGCTGGCTGCCGTGGGCCTGACAGGCGGTATTTGGCTCTCGACGGACCGCCCTGATAAGGCTTTGCCGACCCAACCACCTGAACCTCCGCGTTCGGAAAGCTTGGTGGTCATGGCGCCGGTGCCCATGGAACCGAGCCTACTGGACAAGCCAGACGATAATGGCGGCACCTGGGGCAACGTCTCGGGCCAGATTGTCCTCAATGCGGCGGCTGCCCCGATCCTGTGGTGCTCCAGGTCGATAAGGACCAGAACGCCTGCCTGGCCAAGGGGCCTCTCACCAGCGAAGATCTGATCGTCAACAAGGGCAATCTGGGGATCAAGAATGTATTTGTCTGGCTGCTGCCGATCGTTCCAACAAAGCCTTTGAGCATCCATCCCGACTTGGCGAAGATCAAGAAGAAGGAAGTCGTCGTCGATCAGCCTTGCTGCATGTTCGTGCCACACGCACTTTGGCTACGCCAAGGACAGACTCTGGTGGCCAAGAACTCTTCGGCCATTGCCCACAATTTCCATTGGACCGGCTATCCGCTCAAAAACCCAGGCGGCAATTCGATAATCCCTGCTGGCGGCGAGTTGAAAATAACGGACTTGGTGGCCGACCGGCTTCCTGTGAAGTTGAGTTGCGACATCCACTCGTGGATGACCGGTTGGGTCCGTATCCTCGATAACCCGTACTTCGCTTTGACGGACCAGGACGGCAAGTTCGAGATCAAGAATGCCCCTGCGGGGCCTTGCAGAATTGCCCTTTGGCAGGAGAAAAAAGGCTGGGTAGAAAACTATGGCAAAGTAGGCGCCATTACGGGCAAGGAAATTGCCATTGCACCCGGTAAAACTCTCGACTTGGGCGTCGTCAAGATGGGACCGCCCAAGGAATAAAGTCACGGTAAATTGGATCGTGTAATGCGTACAGCGCGGCGTTCTTTGAACGCCGCGCACCTTTGTTTTTCATCAGGAGGTACAACGATGCGAAGAGCACGGTTACTTTGGACCGCGATTTGGCGCCGGCAATGACGGCGGCCATGATCGTGGGTTGCGGCGACAAACCGGCATCAACTACTACAGGCACGAAACCGCCCAAGAGCGGTTCTATGGATGGCGGCTCCAAGACGAGCTCGTCCGGCGAAAAGACGCCGGTCGAAGGCAAGGGCGTCGCGACCATCAAAGGCAAGATTACTTACGATGGCACGCCCCCCACGCCGAAGAGCTTCAAAGAAGCTATGGGTGCGGTCCCCCAGGACAAGGCTGTCTGCTTGGCTGGCAATACCAACGACCCGTTGTGGATAGTGGGAGCAGACAAGGGCATCGCCAACGTAGTCGTGTGGGTGCAGGCCTGAAGGAAAGTACCTGGCGACTCCAGCCAAGGAGCAAGCGCAGACCAAAAAAGTGAAGATGGATCAACCGCATTGCGCTTTTGAGCCGCACGTGGTTGCCTTTGACCCAACCTACTACGATCCAACCACCAAGAAGCAGAAAAAGACCGGAGAAATTCTCGAAGTTCTCAATTCCGCTCCCATGAATCACAACACCATGTGGCATGGCAATCCGCTCTTCAATCCGGCGCTAACAAGATCATCACTCCCAAGGACCACATTGTTATCGATGCCGTTCCAAGCAAAGAAAGTGCTGCTGGTCATGAAGACCTGATCAATATCAGCTGCGATATTCACAAATGGATGACGGCCAAGGCCGCTGTTTTCGATCATCCTTTTTACGCCGTGACGAACGACAAGGGCGAATTCGAGATCAAGGATGTTCCGGCCGCGCCGAACTTACTCTCTGTATCTGGCACGAGTCGATGGACCCGAACTCGCTGAAGAAGGCAAAACAGGAAAAAATCATGCTCAAGGATGGCGAGACCATGATCAAGGACGAAAAGATCAAGGCTCCTTGATTTTCTCGCTGATCTTGATCAAGCGCGAAACCAAATGCTCAGCGCAAAGCTGAGATTGAAGCAGCGGCCGCAAGGAGACCTTGCGGCCGCTGCTTTTTTCATTCAGGCTGCAAGTAGGAAGCGATGCCCCGATGCCATCTTCAAGGAGGGCCGATCTCTGTTGGACGGGCTTTTAACCCGTCCAATCCTGCGTGGCATCCGACCGGACGGGTTAAAAACCCGTCCTACAAGAAAGCAAATGAGGCGCGCCAATTGGAGGAAGCTATGACATCGAACTTCGTGCTGTTGGAAAAATCGGACGCGGTCATCACTCTAACCTTGAACCAGCCGGAACGCAGGAACGCCCTCTCCACCGGCATGCTCGAAAGCCTGCTGCAAGCGTATCGCGAGGTCCCGCCGGCCGCACGGGTAGTAATCCTGCGGGCCAACGGCCCCGTCTTCAGTTCAGGACACGATCTGAAGGAATTGACGAACGCCGGGCCGGCAGAGCGTGGACATATCTTCGCGATTTGCACCCAAGTTATGGAGGCTATTCGCCATTTGCCGGTGCCGGTGATTGCTCAGGTTCAAGGCATGGCAACGGCGGCCGGCTGTCAACTGGCGACGACCTGCGATCTGGTCATCGCCTCGTCTCAGGCGTCGTTCGCGACGCCGGGAGTCAAGATCGGTCTATTCTGTTCGACACCGGCGGTGCCGTTGTGCCGGGTCATATCGCCGCGCAAGGCCTTCGAGATGCTCCTTACCGGAGCCGCAATTTCCGCAGCAGAAGCCGAATGTCAAGGCCTGGTCAATCGCGTCGTTGCACCGGAGCTATTGGAATCGGAAACGCAGTGCTGGGCAAGGAATTGGCCGAACGGCCGCCGGATGTGATTGCCTTGGGCAAACGGATCTATTACGAGCAATTACCACTCGACACAACCGCGGCTTATTTGCTAGCCCAAAAGGCCATG
Source organism: uncultured Gemmataceae bacterium (assembly GCA_963748025.1). Taxonomy (GTDB): domain Bacteria; phylum Planctomycetota; class Planctomycetia; order Gemmatales; family Gemmataceae; genus CAVVHZ01. Next base: position 759 of record CAVVHZ010000028.1, on the reverse strand, counting down.
GTCGAAAACGCCGGCTACGCCAACGCCAAGGAAGGGATGCAGGCGTTTCTGGAGAAGCGGCGGCCGGTGTGGAAAATGTAGCCAAAAGTAGCGCAAGTCTCCCGTAGCGGAACTCGCCAGAGTTCCGATTTAACCTGACGGCGCGAGCGTGGCGCCTTGTTGTGGCGTGGTCTCATGACCACGTCACCACGGCCGCTTCACTCTTGATATGCGAAGAGCACAACATTACGCCCCGTTTGTGGTCTCCCGACCACCTGCATGGAGGATGGTTCGATTCTAGAGCCGGTTCCAAATGCCAAGCACGTAGAATTGCCCGGGTAGGTGGTCGGGAGACCACAAACGGCTTTCGGATAGTGCCAGATCCCATCGTTGAGCACGACGATGCCGCAGTGGCACGGTCAGGAGACCGTGCCACAACAGATGAGATGCCGCGGTGTCGGAAGTCTCACGACTTCCGCTACAAAACGGCCGCTGTGTCGGAAGTCTCACGACTTCCGCTACAAAACGATCAATGATTGAACAGAAACGACGTGCTATTCAACAGTGCCCAGGCTAGATCTTGAGCCCCAAGCAGCCGCGAATCGATTGGCTCGGGATGTTCCGCGAGTTCTTTCACCAACCGGCGATGTTCGTCGTCGCGATTCTGGAAAAAGTTTGTCAAGTCGGTTACTTGCTGCTGGCTCCGTTTCGCCGATGGCGTCGCTAGAATCTTGGCGATGTTCTCGGGCATATCTTTGAGCGGCAGCGAGCCGCTGCGTT
>CAVVHZ010000027.1:0-72105 GCA_963748025.1 uncultured Gemmataceae bacterium | reverse complement strand
AGCGGCGTAGGCCACGGCACCCGCAGCTTCTACTATCCACCCAAGGCCATGAACGGCTGCAACGATTGTCACATGCCGTTTAGGCCAAGCCCGCTGGATCCCGCCGCCCGCGACCACGACGGCAGCGGTCTGCTGACGGTGCGCGGGCACAGTTTTCCCGGCGGCAATGCGGGCCTGTTCTCTCTTCTCGCTCGCGAGGAACGCTACGCAACGCTAAAGCCCGAGCTCGAAAAAATGATCCAGACCGAAGCGGACTTTTTGCGCGGCGCCGACCTCCAGGGTCGCGACAAGAAACTGCGCATAGACCTTTTTGGCCTCAAAATTTATCGGCCGGATGGCAGCGTCGACGATGCGTCGCTTGTCGCTCCGTTGCGGCCTCAACTACCCACGCTGAAGCCGGGGCAAAGCTATCTGCTCGACGTAGTGATACGCACCTTGCTCATCGGTCACCATTTCTCGCAAGGAACGGTCGATTCCAATGAGATCTGGGTCGATGTGGAAGCCAAGTCCGCCGGTCGCGTCTTCGCCTGCAACGGCGCTGGCAAATGCGGACGACTCGGGGCCGGTGGATGACTGGGCTCACTTCGTCAATGTGCTGATGCTCGATCGCGATGGCAATCGGATCAATCGCCGGAACCCGCAAGATATTTTTACGCCCCTCTACGATCATCAGATCGCACCCGGATCGGGCCAAGTGGTTCACTATCGTTTGGGCATACCGCAAGACATAGCCGGGCCGGTCGAGCTCACCGTCCGGTTGCGCTACCGTAAGTTCGACTACGAGTATATGAAGCTGGTCCACGCCGACCGGCCAGTCCCCCGGCTGCCTATCGTCGATATTTGTGAAGACCACCTTGTTCTGCCGGTCGAGGGCAGAGCAGGTCCGTTGCCCAAGGAACAGCCCGCGCCTTGGTCGCCGGCTTGGCAGCGCTGGAACGATTACGGCATCGGCTGTCTGCTGGAAGGCGGGGCCGGCGCCAAGCGGGGCAATCTGCGCCAGGCCGAAGTCGCGTTTACCAAGCTGCTGACACTCGGCCAAAAGGATGCGGTGCCGCAGGGCCACGTCAATCTAGCCCGTGTTTATTTCCAGCAGGGCCGGCTAGAGGAAGCGGCCAAGGAACTCAACGCGGCTCGCGTTTGCGATCCACCGGCCTCCTGGTGGACCCTCGCCTGGTTCAATGGACTCGTAACCGCCGAGAACGCCACTGGCGCCGCGGACCTGGACGCCGCCATCGGCTTTTTCGAGAGCATCGTCGATCCTGCCAACCAAGTCCGGGAGCGCAATTTCGACTTCACAAAAGATCCCATTGTCCTCGACCGCCTGGGGCTAACGCTGTTCAAACGGAGCCAGATGGATGCCGACAACCCGGGGGAGCAGCGTGAATTCCTGCTCCGGGCTGTTTCAGCGTATGAGCGAGCCTTAACGGTCGATCCAGAGGACCTGGATGCTCATTACGGTCTCAGCCAGTGCTATTCGCGGTTGAGCGACGCTTTCTCCGCAGGCGAGCTCTCCGAAGCGAAAGACACGTCCGCGCCGCTCCTGCTGGTATCGGCAACTAGGTTGACGAATTCCAAGCTGCCCACTGAAAAGCGCACTCAAGCGGCAGAACGGTTAGGCGAGCTCTTGACGAGTCTCGGCGGCCAGCCTCCCGACCCCGCAGCCCCACGATTGCCGGTGTTACGCGAGCTGACCGAACTATTGCAACCTGCTTTTCACGCAGAGCCCGACGGCCCGGTGCAGGCGGCGATCGCTTCAGTGTTAGGCCACCTTCATCGCGAACTGCACACACTCTACAAGCCGGACGACAACGCCCGCGCCGGGCTACGGAGATCTATCGCCACAATCACCCCGCCGCCAATGCGGCGGCGGAGGCGATTGTGATTTATCGGTTGCGGCGACCGGAGGAGGCGAAGTGAGGGTTCGAAGCGGCATGACGGATGGAAAGATGTGATCCCGCCGCATCGGCCGGTGTAGAATGAAAACTTGGGTGGGTTGATGGGCTCGCAAACATATGCCAACGGGATGAAGAAACATGACGCATCAGGTGATGCTCGAAATCCCCGATAACATTTATCAGTCGCTCGTGCGAAAGGCCCAGGCGACTGGCCGGACCGTCGAAGCCGTGGCAAACGAATGGCTTGCTGCGGCGGCAGCCAGAATACCAGCAGAGAGCGGATCGCGAAGTTGGATCGGCGCATTTGAGTCTGAAGTGCCTGATGCCGCTGAGCGTCATCATGACTATCTGGGGCAGGCCCTTTATGAGGAATTGCGTGGCGATTCCGGAGCATAGCCATGTTTGTGGACACCTCCGGCTGGGCTTCCCTGGCTGACCGTCGGCAGACTTATCACCTTCAGGCATCCGAGTTGGTTCAGGCGGCTCTGGACGCCGGCGAGACCTTGATCACCACGAATTTCGTTTTAGCCGAGTTGACGGCTCTATTGACGAGCCCCCTCCGCATTCCCAAGGCAAGACAAATTCAGTGGCTCGAAAACATACGCACTGATTCCGCGATCGAAACAGTCGTGATTGATCCGTCCCAGGAGGCTGCGGCATGGAACCTTTGGAGGGGACGTTCAGACAAAGATTGGACCTTGGTTGACTGCGCAGCTTCGTCGTTGTGCAGCAGCTCGGCCTGTCCGAAGCCCTGACCACCGATCATCATTTTGAACAAGCTGGATTTGTCAGGCTCTTGAAGTAGCCTTCAGCCTTGGCAGAGCCAAAGGGAAGCCGCTTGCCGCGCTGGCTGGGGAAACGAAAGTTCTTGACATTATGGTGAATGTGCATTTTTCCTAGGGCCACAGAGCGTGTCCAAAAAGAATGATCGAGGTTCGATCATGGAACTGAAAAACGAACGCGAGGTAAACGTGACCCTTGAGAAGCTGCGACTCCTTGAGAATAGGCTGGCAGAGTCGAAGAAGGAGCCGTCCAACGATCCTCACGGTCGGGCACTGTCGCAACGGTCGCTTCAACGGATGATCAACCAAATGAAGGAAGAGATTGCTCGCTTCAAAGCCCATTCCGTCAAGAAGTGATGGGCGGCTGTGTGCCTAGAATTCGTGGCAGAGATACGAGGTGTTGGCGTGCCGCTACTCGATCCTTCTCACCCGGCCCTCAATCCACTCCACAGATGGGAATCCTTCCATAATCGTTGGGCAAACGCCATCGCCGATGCCTTGGATCGCACTTTGCCGAGCCGGTTCTTTGCCGAGGTGCAAACGCATTTGGTCGCCGAGGTCGAAGCCGACGTCGCCGAGTTCGAGAAAAAGCCCGATCAGCCAGAGCAGCAATCGCCCAATGGTACGGCCGGTGGCGTGGCCATCGAAACCTATCTCGCCGCCGGTCGCCACCATGGTCATGCCCGCATTCTATCCGGACGATTTTGAAGTGCAGATTTGGGATAAGAGCGATGATGCTCGCCTGGTCGCCGTGGTCGAATTGGTCAGCCCGCGAAACAAGGACAGACCGGAGGCCCGCCGCGCCTTTGCGGCCAAGTGTGCCGCTTATCTCCAGCGCGGTATCGGCGTCATGGCCGCGGATACCGTAACAACGCGGCAAGCCAACATGCACGACGAATTGGTGCGGCTCCTGGAGCTGGAGGACAGCTTCAAGATGCCTCTTGAGGCGTCCATGGCTGCGGTGGCTTATCGGCCCGCCCGGCGCGGCGACGCCAACGAGATCGACGTCTGGGCAGTGGCACTTACGGTCGGCGGTTCGCTACCGGTACTGCCGTTGGCGCCTCCGCCACGGCCCCATTCCGCTCGACCTGGAGGCGACTTATACGGAAACGCGGCAGCGGGCTCGCCTATAATGAACTGCGTGGCGACCTTGGCATCTCGAGGTGAACAGCTTGCACATTCCCATCGTTTTCCCATCCGAGAGCGACAGGATTCACGAGGAGGCTGTGGAATTTCGCCGCCTTAGCTCGACTGAGCGCTTCCGTCAGATTTTCGGCCTTTGTGCGTTTGGGGAACTTCTCCTGAAGCAATCTCCAAATCGCGAACAAATCTTGGCCTTACGCCGAGCCTCTGAGGAGGAATGGCAACGCATCCAACAGGAGTTGTTCCGGCGCCATGGAGTCTGAAGCTGCATCTCTGGAGAAAGAACTCCTGCAAGGTTTACGGGAGGTCGTCGCCGCATTCAACCATTTCCAGATTCGCTATGCCCTGATCGGCGGCATCGCAGTTGGTTTCAGCCTCCTCGCAGCCAATCGAGATCATTTGAATCTGAACTGGGTTCGCGAGGAGTGGAAGCCGCTCGCTGAGGAAGACGATGCACGGTCAAAGGAATTCGAGACGATGATCGCCAGCCTCAAATTGGACGAGAGCCAAGAACGGGGCGGCCAACAGACGTGAAGCGATTTCTTATGGCATTCCGACGCCTTCAGTACGCCACTAATTCGCCCACGGGGCACTCATCTTTGGAATCAGGTCACCGTTGTCTTGCCCGATACGCTGGTTTCTGCGACTCAACCTCCTCTTCCCCAACTCCGTCGCCTCGTCATTTCCAGCAATCGTGCGGCGCCTCTCGACCGCCCAGCCCCGCCGGGTAAATCGGCTTGCGCACGTGGGTGTAGGCTTCGGTGCGCAGATGAGCCAGCATGTGGTGGCCGGTGCGGCGCTGGCGCTCGGCTCGCAATCCAGCCAGGTCGATTGGAGCGATCACGATCTTTTCGCCGGCGCCCAGGGTCGGCCTGGGCGAGGATGCGGCCGTCATAATCCACCACCATGCTGCCGCCTGGCCATGTGAAGGGCGGGTAACGATGGCCGGACGCGCCTTGGTTCGACGCCACCACATACGCGAGGTTTTCCAGGGCCCGGCAGCGATTGACCAGCGTCCACCAGTCCATGGGCGGCGTCGCGCCCCACGGATCCATATACGCCGACACGCGCACCAGCACCTCGGCGCCTTGCAGGGCCAGCTCGCGGATCGCTTCGGGGAAGAGCCAGTCGTAACAAATCGCCGCGCCGATGCGGCCGATCTCCGTGTCGGCGACCGGGAAGAGCGGTTGGTCATAATCTGGTAAGTCGTGGGGACTGGTATGCACTTCCCAGGGCAGCCAGGGATGCACTTTCCGGTAGCGCTGCAGCAATCCCTCCGGCCCGATCAAGCAGGTGGTATTGAAGACATGGCCTGGATAACGCGGGTCCAGCTCCAGAAAGGTGGCCGTTTGAATGTAAACGTTCAACTCGCGCACTTTGCGAATGTATTGGTCGGTGTGCTCGTTGGGGATCGTAACCGCAAGTCGATCGATCAATTCGGCGACCGTTTCATAAATCGGGGCGGCGTGTCCGAACTCCGGGAAAGCGACCAGCTTGACATCGCCAAACGGCCGATAGCCGATCACCGCCCGTTCGATCATCAACAGCATGTGGGCGACCCGGCTGGCGATCTCTTCGCGACTATGCGGCGTAGCAAAGTCTGTCTGGCAAGCGGCGGCAAGATAACGGGTGCTTGGGGACATGGTTTCCCTCGTGTAGGGGCGTCGCGGTAGTAGACTGTAGACACAATACAGTACAACGTAGGAAGACCGATGCGGTTAGCCGCGACCCAAAGGGGAGCGCGAGCCCGGCCCTTTGACGATGTCTGTATATCTGGCGGTGAATGACGGCGACCGAAGTGCCTAAAAGAAGCGGGACAGGCATTTCGAAAACGCGGAGCCCGTCCCGCTTCTTTTAGGCAACACTCCATGTCTCGACGCGCTGCCATGTTGAGTTCCGTTATCGCAATTCTGCTCGTGGGCGGTTACTGTTTGTTTCGCTTCGACTTCTGGGCCGGAAAGGTACCGTCATCTGCCCCGGCGATCGCCCCGCGCGAGAACGACGGGCCATAGCAGTACCCTCGGTTCGTTTTACCGATGTGACGGAAGCCGCCGGCATTCGCTTTAGGCATTTCAATGGCGCGACCGGCAAGAAGCTCCTTCCGGAGACCATGGGAGCAGGCGTCGCTGTCCTCGATTTCGATGGCGACGGTTTGCAGGACCTGCTGTTCATCGACGGTTGTCCGTGGCCGGGCAGCCCGATTCCGCGGACCCCGCCTCATATGGTGCTCTATCGCAACCGCGGCGATGGCACCTTCGAAGACGTCACGCCTCAGGCCGGCCTGGACGCATCCTTTTACGGCATGGGCGTGACCGTTGGCGACATCGACAACGATGGTTTCCCCGATCTCTTCGTGACCGGAGTGGGAGGCAACCATCTCTTTCACAACGTTGCAGACAAAGCGGGCGGCCGTCGATTCGTCGACGTTACCGCCGAGGCCGGCGTCGGCGGTCCAGGCGGCTGGCCCGGATCGGTCAGCCACGAACAGTTCCTGAGTTGGAACAAATCCATCGCGTTCGCTTCCTCGGCAACCTTTGTCGATTACGACGGCGATGGCCGGCTCGACCTGTTCGTTTGCTATTACGTGGATTGGTCGCCGGCCAAAGACCTGGCCATCGACGCCTCCTTGACCGGCATAGGCAGATCGTATTTGCAACCCACGCAATTCGAAGGTGCTTCGTGCAGGCTCTATCGGAACCTGGACGGCGTTCATTTCCGCGACGTGTCGGCTGAGGCGGGAGTCGAAGTGGTCGAGCGCGAAGGGACCGATGCGAATTCTCGGATGCGTCCCGTCGGCAAATCGCTCGGCGTCGTTCTTTGCGACCCTGACGGAGACGGCTGGCCCGATCTGGTGGTCGCCAACGACAGCGTGCGCAATTTCTTCTTTCATAACGTGCCGGGCCCCAATGGCGGCCGCCGTTTTGTCGAATGCGGACTGACCACGAACGTGGCTTATGCGGAAGGGCGGGCGCGCGGGGCCATGGGCATCGACTATGGAGAATACCGGCCGGGAAAAAACGCCCTGCTGATCGGCAACTTTGCCAATGAGCCCGACACCTTCTTGACGCTCGACAATTCCAAGAAACTGCTCTTTTCCGATGGGGCCTTGGCAGTGGGCCTGGCGGGGCCGAGCCGGCGGCCTCTCAAGTTCGGCGCATTTTTCTTCGACTACGACAACGACGGCCGACTCGATTTACTCACCTGCAATGGCCATCTCGAGCCGGAAATCGCTCAGGTTCAACATGGCCAGACCTATGCTCAGCCGGTCCAGCTGTTCTGGAACACCGGCGAAAGTCAGCGTGAGTTCGAGCCGGTTACCGAAGCGAGCGCCGGGCCTGACCTGTTTCGGCCCATCGTCGGGCGCGGCTGCGCATTCCTCGATTTCAACGGTAACGGCCGGCTGGACGTCGTGCTAACCGCGAACAACGGCCCGGCTCGTCTTTTGCGAAATGACGGCGAGCTGAAACATCACTGGCTGCGCTTGACTTTGAAAGGAGACGGAACGCGTTCGAATGTCAGCGCAATCGGCGCCCAGATAACTGTGGAGGCAGGGACGAGCATTTTGCATCGCCAGGTTACTGGCAGCCGGGGCTACCTGAGCCAAAGCGAATTGCCGGTCACGGTGGGCCTAGGGGACGCCACCGTGGTGGATAAAGTCACAGTGCGCTGGCCGGGACGTGATTTCTCAGCTCAAACATGGAAAGATTTGAAGGCAGACAGGGCTTACGAATTGAAACAGGGAGAACCACTCGCAAAGCTTATCTTGTCCCCTCTTGGCCACAAAGGAGGATGAGTTAGAGGCTGCTGCCATGTTCAGTTATGGAATGGCCCGCTGCCGATCGATTCGGGCAGCTGTCGGAGAACGAATTGCGATGCGGATGGATTTGGATTCCTCGACAGATCAAGTCCTTGGGCGTTGCGAAGAACTCAGCCGCTGCAGCGAAGCCGCCGACTGTTTGACGCGCACGTTCTTGAAGCCGCCGATGCGTCAAGTTCACGAATGCCTGTCGCGCTGGATGCTCGAAGCCGGCTTGCAAGTCCGGCTCGATGCCCTGGGCAACTTGATTGGGCGCCAGGCGGCCGCGAGCGATCCCTCCCAAGTTTTCATCGTCGGCTCGCACGTCGACACGGTGCCCCATGCGGGCAAATACGATGGCGTTCTTGGCGTTCTGCTGGGCGTCGCCGCCGCTCAGGCCTTTGCAGGCGTCGCCCTGCGACATCACCTTGATGTCGTCGCATTCTCGGAGGAAGAAGGCGTCCGCTTTCGCACGCCCTACCTGGGCAGCAGGGCTCTCTGCGGCGACTTCGACTCAACTCTCCTGAAACTGACCGACACCCACGGCATCACGCTCGCTCAGGCAATTCTCGATTTCGGCCTCGACCCGAGCGCTGTTCCGACCGCTGCCTATCCGCCTGGCGCTATGGCGGGCTATTTTGAGGCACACATCGAACAGGGGCCAATTCTGGAGTCGATGGATCTGGCGTTGGGAGTTGTGGAAGGGATTGTCGGCCAAAGCCGCAGATGCGTCACTTTCCTCGGGCATGCCGGTCATGCCGGCACGGCGCCGATGCCTGGCCGCCGCGATGCTTTGGCCGGCGCTGCGGAATTCGTGACGTCAATCGAATGCCTGGCCCAGGCGATGCCGGGCCTGCGTGCCACCGTCGGCCGCCTTGAAGTGAAGCCTGGCGCCGTCAATGTCATCCCGGGCGAAGTCAATCTCACGCTCGACCTGCGTCACGCCGAGGATGCGACGCGCGAAGCGAGTCTGGCAGACGTGCTTGCTCTGAGCCATTCCATTGCAGCGCAACGTAGACTAACGTTTATCGCCGACGTGATGGCCGATCAGCCCGCAGCACCTTGTGACAAGATGTTGACACAAAAACTGGAACGTGCGTTGACAGCCGCTGGACATCCGCTTCATCGGATGGTCAGTGGCGCCGGTCATGATGCCGCGGTCATGAGCCGACATTGTCCAGCAGCTATGTTGTTCTTGCGCAGCCCGGGTGGTATTAGTCATCACCCGGACGAAAGCGTTCGCCCTGAGGACGTCCGCGCGGCTCTGGACGTGATGATTCGGTTCTTGCGGCATGAACTCGTCAAAGGGTCGATGGAAGACAAGCGGGCCGATCTTGACCCCTAGGAGTAATTGATGGACCTCTTTGGCGCCACCCGCAGCCGCGTGGAACGCAACCATGCACTTATCGGTCCCGATAGCTTCGTCCGATCACCGTTGCACGGTTGGACCAAGACGCAAGGCGTGATCTTGATTGCCCCGCAAATGGGCGCCAAATTCACGCAATACTTGGCCCTCATGGAAGCGGGCGCATTGTCGGCGCCGGCTGCCGGCGGCGTCGAGCGCGTGGCTTACGTGTTGGAAGGTTCAATCGTGCTGGGGTTGCCGGACACGCCCGCGCGAAAACTGACCGCTGGAGGTTATGTCTTCGTGCCCGCCGGGACGTCCGTGCCCATGTGCGCCGAGACGACCGCGCGCCTGAATATCTTCGAAAAGCATTACGTGCCGCTACCGGGGGAAAACGCGCCCATATTGGCGATTGGCCAAGAGCAAACCGTCGAAGGCACGCCGTTCATGGGCGATGAGGCTGCCCTGCTCCAGGTGCTGTTGCCGGATGTACCGGCTTTCGATTTGGCCGTGAATCGGTTTCGCTTCCAACCTGGTTCTGCACTCCCGCTTGTCGAAATCCATGTCATGGAGCATGGCTTGCTCATGCTCGAAGGGCAAGGAGTCTATCGGCTGGGGGACAGTTGGTATCCGGTGCGCACGGCGACGTCATCTGGATGGCGCCCTATTGCCCGCAATGGTTCGTCGCCATGGGCAAAGAACCCGCAAGCTATCTGTATTACAAGGACGTCAACCGGGATCCACTTCGGAAATCATGACGAGGACCTTGGTTCTCAACGTCAGATAAGAGAAAGTCGAGTCATTCTTACAATCGGCTTGGGAAATTGTTGCAAGAAAGTGGTCGTACCAATTCTGTTCATTTATCGTCATTTCAAAGAAATACTTGCGCATAAGCAGGTTAGGTCGAAAGATTGTTCACCGGATTCTCTATGGCACGCCGATTGCTTTATTCCAAAGCGACCTGACCGAGATCTGAATAAGGCAGTCAAACGCTCTGGTTCGCTCGAGGTTGCCCCCAACTTACGAGTGAATTGCAAGCAGCAACCTGACAGCCCCCCTGTCACTCTCCTGCCACTTCCCCCGTCAAGCTGTCTTCCCCTAGCCACCTGCCTCCCCCCGGCAGGTGGCCCTTTTCATTTTTATCTCTCCTCACTAACGTGAAAGGCTCGCCTTGTCTCACTGCCTTCTTGGGCAGGACACGCATTTGTCGGAGGCAGCATGGCGTTCTCTTTACCCATGACGAAGGAGCTGGGAGTTCATCGGGAGTGTGGACAGTGCACAGCTTGCTGCACCATGCTGGGCGTCACGGAACTGCGCAAGCCAGTCAACATCGCGTGCGATCACGTCTGCGAACAGGGCTGCTCGATCTACAACAGCCGGCCGCAAACCTGCCGGGACTGGTCTTGCGACTGGAAAAATGGCCTCATTCCCGGTGAAGACTTGCGCCCTGACAGGCTCGGCGTCATTTTCGATCTACGCCTGGAAGGCTGCGACCCCATCTTGTGCCTCTGGGAAGTGACGCCTGGGGCCGCCCGGCAAGATGCTCTCGGTCCCATTCTGACTCATGTCTATCTTCATGCACCGTGTGCAGTGATGAAGCCGGATGGCACGGCCTACAATTATTGGAGCCAAGAGCCGGTTCAGCGAACTCCTTACGCCGGTTGAGGACGCTGGAAGCAACGCCTGAGGACGAACATGCCATTCGTGAAGTGCAGTGTCGATGGTTGTAGCCGGAAGCTCCAGCCGATCTTGAAGGTGGACGCCAGAGACCGCGACACCTGGTTCTACCGAGAATGCGATGTTTGCCTGAGGCCCGCTTGCGAGGAGCATTCAAGAGAAATCGATGGTCGGATAGTTTGCGACCGTTGCCGCCGAGAAAGCGACGCCAAAGTGCACGCGCCGGAACTGATCGACCTGGGTTTCCGGCCGCGTCCCGCATTGGAATGAGCCTTCTACAAGGTGCGAACGTGCCGGGCAATGCGTTGGTCCACGTCATAACCAACGGCTGTCCAGAAGTCTGTTGCCCAAGAGTGATCTTTCTCCACCAGCGCCGTGACGCGCTTGGCCCCTTGCCCGGACAGCCATTTTTCGACCTGCGCCACCAATGCTCGAGCAATACCACGCCGTCGATATTTCGGATGAACCGCCATGCGGTAGACGTTTCCACGCCAACCGTCGAATGTCCCGATAATCGACCCGACCACGCTCCCTGAGACCTCAGCCACGAGCACCTTGGCAGAACTTGAAGCGATGGCGCGGCCCAACTCGTCGACCGTGTCGGTAATGCTGGGCGTGGCCTCGGCCTGTCGCCAGAATTCCAGGACAGCCGGAACATCTCTCCTGAGGCACTCACGGATGAAGAAGTCAACTACTCGTGGTTCGCTCATTATACCCCCCCGCTAAACGGAACAGCCCGCGGCAAAGCCAGCTTGCCGTGGTCCATTCACGGTCCGCCAATGAAGCTTGCCAGACACGATTCGTAATAGGGAAGTTCGCTGCAAATCTCCCGAATTGTCGCGAGACTGCATTCCTGAAGTCACGCAATCGAATGGCCGGTGCGACGGAGCACCTCCAGCGCGCAGCGCAAAATCCTTCTCGGGAAGCAACAGATAATCGGTATCGAAAGTCGAGATGGCGAAAACGCTGATTTGTGCTTCGGCAAGCGGTGCCACTAGCGATGCCAGGACGCCGACCAAGGAGAAGTCCATCGTCCCGGCCACCCGCAGGCAGCGCCAACCCCGTGCACACTCCACTTCCTCCGGAACGATCAGCTCCGCACAAACAATGGACAGTTCCTCATTCGTTCGTGTAATGGAGACGAATGCCTCAGAGGCCGCCCAGGCCGGGATGACTGCGGTTGGGGCCATTTTGCACACTGCGAAGCGGCCTGGCAGAAGGATCAGAGAGAGGGGTCGGAAACGCACGAGCGCCTCGTACTGCGTGTTCGGCTAACTGGTAAGCAATGGCTATTCTCTTGCGGCCCATACGCGCACGTTGCCATCCTCGTCAATTTCGACATGGATGACGTTTGGACAGCAGCAAACCGGACAATCTTCGACGTACTCCTGCTCCGCTCCCGCAGACAAATCGATGGGCAGCACCACCTCTTCGCCGCAGGAATCGCATATGTAGCTGGCTTCGTCTTTCATCGCTCTCTTCTCAGCTAAGAGGCGAGCGTCGAGGCGTAAGCCCGACGAGTCTTCGCCAATGGCGACGCTTAGTTTCACGGGAAGTCTCGTCGGGCTTACGCCTCGACGCTCGCCAGGGATTCTAAGATGCCCTCGGCAAGTCGCTCAGCACTGCCCGGGTTGAAATCGAGAAAAAGATATGGCTCCGTTAACTCCGCTTCGAGCAGCAACCGTTTGCCGGCCGGATCCGGGAATCAGGTCGATTCGAGCAAAAAGCAATTGGTCCGATCCGCCTGGAACGGATGCCATGACCTGATCCGCAAGCACCCTATCCGCAAGCGTAGCTTCGTAAGGCCTGACGTTGGGAGGATACGAAATCTGTTCAACGGAGTTCTTGTCGTTCAACATGGCGCCTCGGCAAACGGAATGCGAATATTTTCCGCCGATGAACATCATCGAAATCTCGCCGGATGATTCGATGCCGGCAAGATACGGTTGAATCATGACCGTGCGGCCGGCTTCTTGCAACCGGCGAACGTGGGCGTGGGCCTGGCTCTCTTGGCCGGCATGATAGCGAGCCGTATCTTTGGCGCCGCAGGAGATGGCCGGTTTGACCACGTACACTTCCGCGGGGGGCTCAAAATCCTCGCCCGGCTCCAGGAAACAGGTGGGAATGACGGGCACGCCGGCCTCTGAGAGATCATTCAAGTAACGCTTGTCCGTGTTCCATTTCAGGATGGGCAAAGGGTTCAGCACTCGCGGAAGCCGGCTGGCCCACGCCAAGAATTCGTCGATGCGCTGGGGATAGTCCCAGGTCGAGCGGATGATGACCAAAGCGAATGAGGACCAATCCACGGATGGATCGTCCCACGCGGCATGCGTGACGGACAGGCCGCGGTGTCCGAGCGCAGCGATTACCTGATGGTCTTCTTTCTCCGTCCCGGCGAATTGTGCACAACTGGCGATCGCTACCGCAGCCGGCATGCAGCCTTCCTCATTCCTTAAAACGAAAAACTCAAGTATAGCAAGCGTTGGGGATGCCGGCATCCGAGGGGATGCGAGAGCACGACGACAAGTTCAAGGAATATCCCCTAATCGAGCTTCGCAGTTCCGGCGAATCGGTTAAGCCTTTGCGATTCGAGTGAACCGCCCCTCAAACTGCTCTTCTCAAAGCACAATCTCCCCGGTATACGCCGTCCTATCAGTTGGACGTGCATTTGCCGGTCGCGAGGAACTGATTCGCACCAGGGCCGGATTTGCGAGGCCGAGAGAAAGAAAGCTGTCGGGATTGACAGGCAAAACTAGAAGCGATATGAGCCGCCCATCAATCGAGTTCACGAGAAAAACGGAACGATATACCGACCTGCGGGCTGATGGTTGATCGTCGGCATCGGCGGTTAGGTTAACCGAACTGGGAGACAGCTGAGCTGTACTGCGTGCAGGCATTTGCGGGAATCCTGCACTGTCCACTTCGGTGGATAGAGGCGCCTACCTCACTGGAATCAGTGGTTATTGGGTCGGCCACTCCAGGGGGAGCTTCGCGGTAAAGCTCTTGTTGCAGCGAGGGCCAGGCGCACAGCCTGGCCCTCGCGGATTCACTCGTATCGGGCGTCGCCGTGGGCAACCCGAGGCATATTGAGGAGTCGGCAGGAAGGGAGAAGGGGATTTCCGGGGTGCAACGTCCCGAGTCGCCGATCCGGCAGCAGTCGATTTTCGACGTGCCGGGCGGCGCTTCAGGTCGTTGCACCCCGGGCCTCTTTTTGTTTATTGATATATTACCTATCTACATTATATCTTAATCCGCGAATCGTTTAACCCGGAGCCAGCGGCGACGGCGGACTTGCTGCTGTCCGTCCTCACATTGATTCTGCGGTCGCTCAAACCATGCGACCCGAGCCAGAGCCTGCCCGCCGTCGCCGCTGGCTCCGGGTTAAACGAGATCACATCCACCACTGAAGGTGACAGCAGATGATGACAGAGGGCTGTCACTGCCCACGCCAGAGTCACCCGTGAGACCCAATGACTTCCTTTCGCTAGCGGTTAATGCTTCTGTTTTCTGCCCCGACTATCATGGCGATTCGCCTCACAAACGCCCAGTTCCAGGGCACTCCTGCCTGAGAATGCAACGACGCGCCCGGCACGGTTGTCGCGGCATTCGAAAAAAACTCCTTTACCGCCCTCCTGTTCGACCTGCCATTAATGGCCATCGAGCAATCATTTACGAGCTTCCTGCATTTTACAAGGCTTGTGCCGGCGTATTTTCTTCAACCCACGGCAAATTGGCCTTGTGCCCATGGCACGAAAAGTGCGATAGAAAGAACCGAGATGGCGCGGCAGGGCGTTTGCCGCCGGCGCGATCTTTTCGGAACTACCGGGGAAACGGATTTCCACGGCTTTAGGATAAGAGGCGACAGAGAATCCACGCAAAACTCGCGCGTGGACGGAAAAATGACCTAAGCTTTCTTGGAACAGAGTAGAGGTCTTTTCCTCTCGCCAAATTGCCTTGTTTCCAGCCATGGCAGTCCGGCATCGGCATGCGTAAGTACGCCGGTTTTCCCAACGTCGCCGGAATTATTGATTGCAGCAAGTTCAGTCGAGGAGGTCTCCTCGGGTTTAGCCACCCGTGGAGCAGGGAGAAGTTATGGCCATTGCTTTTGAAGGAGACCTGGAATCATGGTATTTAGCCAATACATCTTGGCCGTGGTTCTTCTGAGTAACCCCCCCGGAACCGCGGATCCCCCGAATCTCGCTTCGATGCATGCCCAGCTGGCACGGCCACTTCAAGCCATAGCCGTGCAATGGCAAATCCTCGATAAACGCGAGGTGAAGGACATCCTAGCTCGGCCCGAAGATTTCCTTTCCGACTTGTCTCTCGTTCGCCGTCGCTATCGCGATCTCGCCAACGCTCCCGCTGTCGAAGACAGCCAACGATTTCCCGACCGCGTCAAGTCAACGACCTGCTCGCTTTTAATCGCGCTTTCCGCCAGTACATCGACGTTCGCCAACCCGTAGAACTCGTCCATTGGTGGGAGCTGCGGGTGACGCTGCAGGAAACGGAACGCCTCTACCAGATTTGGGATCAAGTGCGCGACGCCAATTGCGACTATTACTATGTCGGCGTCCGCCGCGAGCGCTCTCAAGAAGCTGCGTGAACTGGTGGGCGACGAGGCTTACTATAGCGGCAACCTGCCTCCCGTCGTTCCGAGCTGGCGGTTTCAATCGAACGATTGAATTCGTGGCCGGTGCGGCGTGGTGAGTGGAGCGTCAAATACTCTGCGACATTTAGCCGCGAACACTCTCTTTGCGCGGCATCAATGTTCACTGCAATTCTTGCCAGAGTCTGCAGCCTTCGTGACCACCGTGACCTTCTGCGCCTTTACGTAGCTTCGCAATGCCGCGATACGGGACAGGACCTGATCGGGCTCCTATGCACCTGCGCCTAACCAAAAGGCCGCCGTCCCCCGCAGTTCGACTAATACCTGACTCCTGATTCCTGATTCCTGATTCCTGATTCCTGATTCCTGACTCCTGTCTCCTGATCTCTGACGACTCTCTCCTTGTACTTTTTACAGCCACCACACTGCCATTCTTACAAAGCTCCGCTTTGCAAAAATCCGACTAAAAGACGCCGAAAACCCCAACTGCCTGTCATGCAATGAGAAGCGTCCTAGCACTGCAAAAGGGACGATTCATGGCACGAGGCTTGCTTCATAACAAACTCAACCTGACCGATCACGCGGAAGCGAAGGCCAGGAGATCACGGCGCATGCGAGCTGTCCCCCGCAGCTCACGCGGGTTCCCCCATCCGCGCGTGGGTCCGGAATGGTTGGTTAGGGTGACTGCCAATCCTCAACAATTCCGGACCCGGTCCGCCGTGATTACTGGTCGGCGTTTCCTCACTCCCCGATTCCTGCCAAACCCCCTTGGGCCACTTGCACCCCCCTGCGAGTGGCCTTCCTTATTTGTAGCTATGCATCTTGCTCGGCACCTTTGGCCGGTTACGTCAGGGCTTCAAACACAAAAGCTGATCAAGTGGCCCTTAGCCCCGGTAGGGGCGGCAGTCAATAGCCAGGGGCGTTAGCCCCTGGACTCGCCCAATAATTGATTTAGCCCCGGTAGGGGCGACAGAGCTCTTTCGCCCCTGCCGGGGCTTGACGTTGTTGGTGATTTTTTCCAGGGGCTGACGCCCCTGGCTATTAACTTCCGCCCTTCCAGGGCTCAAATTCGATATCCGATAGATTACGGTTCTTTGCGGCCCCAAACCTTCGCGTAGCGGCGCCGGCGAATCGGATTTCACTCCGCCCCGAGCTGCTCACGCAACCAACCGGCCCGGTTCGTCGTGATGCCGTCGACGCCGGCCTGGATCAGCCGGCGGGCAAGCGCGACATCGTCCACGGTCCAAATGTAAACCGCCAAGCCTGCGCTTTTGAGGTGAAAGACGAACGAACGATTTACCGGGCCTTCGTGATGCAGGCCAATGCCATCGGCCCCGATGGCTTTGGTCTGGTCGATCAGGTTTTGAGCAGTGGGCGTCCAGGCCAGCACCAGCTTGTCGTGCTCGAAGCTCGACAGCAGGTAAGCGGCGATGTCAGGCAAGCGCCGCTTAGCCTCGCCTACCGTTTCCGGAACGAAACTCATGATAACCAGCTGGCCTGCCTTCACGTTGGACTGGCGCACCAGCTTCTCCAGAACCGGAATGGATTCGGGACCGACCTTTATTTCGATAAAGCAGCGTATGCCGTCGGGTAGCGTTGTCAAAACCTCGGCCAACGTCGGCAGCTTCTCGCCCACCCATTGAGGGCCCTTCCAGGCGCCGGCGTCCAGTGTCCGCAGATCGTGCAGCAACGCTTCGCGGATGGTCATGCGCGTTCCCGTGGTCCGCTCGGTATCGGGGTCGTGACAGACGAGCAGTTCGTCATCCCTGGTGAGATGGACGTCGAGCTCGATCGCGTCGGCGCTTCTGGCGTAGGCCAATCGGAAGGCGGCCAATGTGTTTTCGGGAGCGTCGGCCGATTCGCCGCGATGAGCAATCAACTTCACTTTCTGGTGAATGGCCGAACCGAGTTCCGTGGACATACGAAGACCCCAGGGACATCCAAACCTCCGTGAGCCAAGTCGCATTGTAACGCAGCGAAATTGACGTCCAGCACTGGCATTTGAAACACGCCCGCTCCAGAAAGCGGAGCACTGGATCGCTTTCCTCCGAGGAATCCTTAACCGAGTTCCGGAATTTTGGCGAATTCTGCTACGCCCCAATCTAGGATGAACGAGATACCCGACCGATATCACGCGAAGGAGCACGATCATGAAGCGACACATGGTGGGATTGTTTGCTCTCGCTTTTGCGTCTTTACCGGCCCAAGCTGACCGGCGCACCAATGAAGCTCCCTTCCCACCGCTACCGGTGGCCGTTTCGAGCTTCGGGGCCGCCGTCGCCGATGGCTGGCTTTACGTTTACGGCGGGCATTCGGGAAAGACCCACGAATACTCGACCGAAGACGTTGCCGGCACGTTTTATCGACTGAACTTGGCCGATCCGCGTGCGTGGGAAGCCTTGCCGGGCGGACCGAAACTTCAGGGCTTGGCGCGGTCTCCTATCGAGGAAAGATTTATCGCATAGGCGGCATGCAGCCGCGACAATGCGCCGGGAGCGAAAGCCGACAATTACTCGGTAGCAAGCTGCGCTTGTTTCGACCCGGCAGGCAAGACCTGGACCAACCTTCCCGACATGCCGGCGGGGCGTTCGTCGCACGACGCGACGGTAGTGGGTTCCAAGCTTGTTGTCGTCGGCGGCTGGGACATGAAAGGCCGCAACGAGACGTCCGAATGGCACGATACCGCCTTGATTCTGGATCTGGGAAAACAGCCGCTTCGTTGGGAAACGGTCAAGCAACCGTTCGAACGCCGCAGCCTGACCGCCACGGCCCTGGACGGCAAGGTGTATGTCATGGGCGGACTTGACGACGAAGATTCTATCGCCTTGAAAGTCGATATTTATGATCCCGTTAAGAATGTCTGGACAGCCGGCATTCCACTGCCAGGTCCGAAGGCCAACGGCTTCAGCCCGGCATCTTGTCTTGCCGGCGGACATCTTTATGTCAGCACGGCCGACGGCAGGGTGCATCGGCTGACTGCAGACGGCAAATCGTGGCAAGAAGTGGGGAAATTGAAGCAGCCGCGCGTGGTACATCGGATGGTCGCCGCCAACGATAACCAGCTTGTCGTGGTGGGCGGCGCTTCCAAGGGCGGGAACGTGGCCTCCACGGAAACGGTCAAGCCGTGAGAGTCTTTCGCCCACGTGCGCACGGAAAGGCATCGTCCGCGAAATGCTTGGGGAAGCTCGCTATGGCGATCGAACTAGTGGTCTTCGACATGGCGGGCACCACCGTCCGAGATGGCGATGCCGTCGCCGACTGCTTTCGAGCCGCTCTCTATGACGCCGGCTTGATCGTCACCCGCGAAGCCGTCAATCAGGTGATGGGCTTGCACAAGCCCGAAGCGATTCATCGGCTGCTTGAATCCTGCGCCTGCGGACGTGTTGGTTGCGGGCGCCGAAGCGGAAATACACGCCGATTTTGTCGCCGGATGTCGCGCCGATTATCGAACCGACGAGGGAGTGCGCGAGGTTGCCGGTACGAGCGGCGTTTTCGAGCGGCTTCATCGGGCGGGCATCAAGATTGCGCTCAACAGCGGTTTCAGCCGGGAAATCGCCAGGATAATCATCGACCGATTGGGTTGGATTACCAAAGGATTGGTAGATGCCAGCGTCACCAGTGACGAAGTCGCCCGCGGCCGGCCCCATACCGACATGATTAAGCTTCTGATGAAGAACCTGGGAGTGACCAGACCCGCCAACGTGGTGAAGGTAGGCGACACTCCCGCCGACCTGGAGGAAGGGACCAGTGCGGGCTGTGGTGCGGCGTGATCGGCGTCACGCAAGGCTCGCATACCCGGGCTGAGCTGGCCGCTTATCCGCACACCGATCTTATCGAAACCGTAGCCGACCTGCCGGCGCTATTGGGTTTGAGCTGATACGCGGTCAGCCGCGACGCGCAGCGGAGCGCTGCTGGACCAATCGCTCCGCTACGCGTCGCGGCTGACCGCGCTGACGCCACTTCTCACACCTTTTTCATTTTGCTACCGACATTAAAGCAATTCATGTCCCATGATAATAAGGGGGACATTCATGCGTATCATGGCCTGGTTCAAGTCTCGAGCAGTTCTGGCTATTGCCTTAGCGGTCTGGCTGGCCGCAGTGGCTTGCGGGTTTGCCGTCTTCTGAACAGTACGAATCGACGCCCGGATCAGGCGGCGCCGCCTGTCGTAGATTGGCCGGCCGGTACGGCGGTTCCGCTTGAGTCGAAGGGGCTCACGCTCGTTTTGGCCATACATCCGCGATGTCCCTGCACTGCCGCTACGGTGGAGGTGTTGGAACGGGTGTTGGCGACCCGGCCAGGCGCGCGAAGCTCAACGTGCTTTCGTTCAAGCCGGCCAACAAACCTGCAGGCTGGGCTACGTCGTCGATTAGCCGCACTTTGGCGAGCATGCCTGGCACGAAAATCTGGCTCGATGACGAGGGCCGGGAGGCGGCACGATTTGGCGCAGTTACCTCAGGCCAGCTGCTGATTTACGACGCTGAGGGTCGCCTGCGCTTCTCGGGCGGCATTACTGTCATGCGCCGCAGAGCGGCGTCAGTGCAGGCAGCGATGCTCTGGAAGCCTTGTTGGACGATCAGCCGACTGCAATCAAACACACGCCCGTATTTGGCTGTTCCTTACTGTCGACGCCGAGTCAAACTATCGAGGATCGCTGATGCACTCGCCAGAAAGCAGCGGTCCCGCAGACTGCGGCGTCGAGGCACGGGCCGAAGAATTGTTTCGGCAGGATTACGAAAAGATCCTGGTGCGCACGGACAAGTTGTTCGTGGTGTTGATGATTCTGCAGTGGGCTGCCGCTGTAGGGGCAGCCATGTTCTTGTCGCCGCTGACTTGGAGCGGCGCAAGCTTCGCCTCATATCCATCTGCTCCTCGCCTGCGGTTTGGGCGGCGTCATTACCGCCATGCCGCTGTTGCTCGTTTGGGTCAGGCCAGGCCAAGCGATCACTCGGCACGTCATTGCGATAAGCCAAATGTGCATGGGAGCTTTGCTGATTCACCTGACCGGGGGACGCATTGAAACCCATTTTCACGTTTTCGGCTCGCTGGCGTTCCTGGCGGTCTATCGAGATTGGCGCGTGCTGATCACCGCCTCGGCAATCGTCGCCGTCGATCATCTCCTCCGAGGGGCCTTGTGGCCGCAATCGATCTTCGGCACGGCAACCACGACTTGGTGGCGTTGGCTGGAACATTCCGGCTGGGTCATTTTCGAGGACATTTTTCTGGTCGCCGCCTGCCTACAATCCCGGCGTGCCATTTTCGCCACTGCCCAGCGTCAGGCGCAGTTGGAGGCCACACGGGGTAAAATCGAAGCGGAAGTGGCCGAGAGAACCGACGAGTTGAATCGCCGAACCGAAGCTTTGGCCGCCACGGCGAACCAGCTCCGCGAAAGCGAACAGCGCTTTTGTTCGTTGGCCGTTTCTTCACCCATCGGCATATTTCAAACCGACCTGTCGGGCGCATGCGTTTACACCAATCCGACGCTCGAAGAAATGACCGGCCGCTCGGCCGAGGAACTGCGTGGTGAGAGCTGGGTGAGAATGGCTCGCCCGGAGCGACAGAAACGCGCTATGACGGAATGGCAAAGCGCAGTGCGTGCCGGCAACGACTTCCAATCCCTGTTCCGCATCTGCAAGCCTTCGGGCGAAGAACGGCTGATTCAGGTGCGGGCGGCGCGCGTGGTCGACAAAGAAAGCAAGTGCCTGGGCTATGTGGGCACCATGGAAGACGTCTCCGATCGCCAAGCCGTCGAACGAGCATTGCGCAAAGCCAAAGATGCCGCCGAAGCCGCTAACCGCTCGAAGAGCGAATTCTTGGCGAATATGAGCCACGAAATTCGCACGCCCATGAACGGGATCCTTGGCATGACGCAACTGGCCCTCGACACGGAACTGTTGCCCGAGCAGCGCATCTACCTGGATACGGTCAAATCTTCGGCCGATTCTCTCTGAATTCTCAACGACGTTCTCGATTTCTCCAAGATCGAGGCGGGCAAGCTCGACCTGGAACAGGTCGATTTTGAATTACGCGACGACCATCGGCGCCATGGCCAAAACCGTCGCGCTGTGCCCACGATCGCGGGCTGGAAATGGCTTGCCACATCTTGAGCGACGTTCCCAATCGCTTATTGGGCGACCCGCTGCGCTTGCGACAGATTCTGTTGAACCTGGTCGGCAATGCCATCAAATTCACGGAAACGGGCGAAGTGGTCGTCCATGTGCGCTGCGAAAAGCGGACGACGCAGGAAGTGCTGTTGCGCTTCGAAGTTCGCGACACGGGCATCGGCATCCCCGCGGAGAAGCAAACCGTCATTTTCGAAGCTTTCGCTCAGGCCGATGGCTCCACCACGCGCAAGTACGGCGGCACCGGCTTGGGATTGAGGATATCCTCGCAACTGGTGGCGCAAAATGGGCGGGCGCATCTGGGTCGAGAGTCAACCGGGGAAAGGCAGCAATTTCTGTATGGAATTGGCTTTTGGCCTGGCGCCTCAGCAAGACAAGCCAAGTCAGGCCGGCCCCATTCCCAACCTGGAAAACCTCCGCGTGCTGGTCGTGGACGACAACCCGACCAATCGCCATATCTTGCAAGACATGCTCAGCAATTGGGGCATGAAGCCCACCTTGGCCGACAGCGGGCCTGCTGCGTTGGCCCTGCTGCAAATTGCAGCCCAGGCTGGCCGGCCGTTCCCCCTGGTCGTGCTCGACGTAATGATGCCCGACGTGGACGGCTACGTAGTGGCCGAAAAGATCAAAGAAAACCCGGCAACCGCCGGCGCGGCCATACTCATGCTGACTTCCGGCAACAGCACCGGCGAAAGCCAGCGTTGCCGCGACTTGGGAGTTGCCGCTTTCATGGTCAAGCCAATCCAACAGTCGGAATTGTTCGATGCCATCATCACAGGGCTGACGCCGTCCAGAGTCGTCAAAGAGGTGAGCCCGCCGATCGCGACTCCATGGTCTCCCACGCGCCCGCCGCTGCGCATTCTTCTTGCCGAAGACAACGTGGTCAACCAGCGCGTGGCGGTCATGACGCTCGAAAAGATCGGCCACAAAGTTTCCGTTGCCGGTCATGGCAAAGCAGCTCTGCAGATACTCGACACGGAGGAGATCGACATCGTGCTCATGGATGTGCAAATGCCCATCATGAGCGGTGAAGAGGCTACGGCTTGCATTCGCGACCAGGAGCGAGGCACGGGACGCCGCCTGCCGATTATTGCCATGACCGCCCATGCCATGAAAGGGGATCGCGAGCGCTGTCTGAGCAGCGGGGATGGACGACTACCTTTCCAAGCCCATTCAGTCCGCGGAATTGAAACGGATTCTCGACAAATTCACCCCGAGCGAACCAATGACTTGGTCCGAGCCCGAGCCGCTGGATAAAGAGGCGGCGCTGGCGATGCATGAGCGGCGACGCCAACATTCTTGCCGACGTTGCCGCCCTCTTTCTCGACGATTGCCCTAAATTGCTGGGGGAGATTCGATCGGCCGTCGCTTCGGGACAGGCAGAGGACCTACATCGGGCGGCTCATTCGCTCAAAGGATCGCTCGGCTACCTGGGCGCCCGCCCGGCGGAAGCACTGGCGCGGAAGCTCGAAGGGTTGGGCCGCTCGGGCGCACTGGACGGCGCGGTCGAAATACTTGCACAGTTGGAAAATCAGTTGGCAAGACTTCGGCCAGCGGTTGCAGAGCTGGCTGCCGCTGCGGTAGGCTAGTTAACGGATAGATAGTGTAGTTTATGAATCGCTTCGGTTCTAACCTGAAATAGGCATCATGCGCATTCTCATTGCGGAAGACGATCGAGTCTCTCGCCACGTGCTTCTGACCATGCTGGTCAAATGGGGCTACGAAGTGGTGGCCGTCAACGACGGCGCCCAGGCGTTGCTCGAGCTGCAGAAACCCGACGCTCCTCAAGTCGCTTTACTGGATTGGATGATGCCCCAATTGGATGGATTCGAGGTCGTCAAGCGCATCCGCCGTTTGGGGGGGCTCACGCCAACCTATTTCATTTTGCTGACCGCGCGGGCCGCCAAAGAAGACATGATCGCGGCCCTCGAAGCGGGCGCCGACGACTACGTCACTAAGCCGTTCGATCAAAATGAACTGAAAGCGCGCTTGCACGTGGGTCTGCGCGTCATCGATTTGCAGAGACGGCTGGCGGACCGGGTGGAGGCACTCGAAGAGTCGTTGAACCAGGTGAAATTGCTGCAGGGGTTGCTGCCCATTTGTTGTTATTGCAAGAAAAGTGCGCGACGACGGCAACTATTGGCATCAAGTCGAGCAGTATATCGCTGCTCGTTCGGAAGCGCAATTCAGCCACAGCATTTGCCCGGATTGCTCGCGCAAGTCGTCAAACCCGATATGGCCAAGCAGGGCATTGCGGTTCCGGATGCGGTGCCTACCGATTCGGCCTGACCGAAAAGACAGCCGTCTTAAATCTCAAGTCAACTTCCTGCGCGTTCAAGTAAGGCTCGCTTCTGATGCTTGAATTTGAGCCCTGGAAGGGCGGCAGTTAGTAGCCAGGGGCGTAAGCCCCTGGCTATTAACTGTCGCCCCTACCGGGGCTAGGCGATCCGAACAAAAATTAACTTTGGCTGCCGGGCCATTCCGGGCAGACTTGGATCCGGTAAATTCAGGTCGACTCGCTAGGCGAGCTGGCGTCGGCCAAAGGAGCTACCATGTTCAGCAGAGTGCCCAACTGCGTCAGGCGCATGCCGTAGCGATCCAGAAACTCCTGCAAGACAAATTCGCTTTCCAAGGCCTCGGCTCCGTTTTGGCCGAGCTGGTCAGTCAATTCGGTAATCAGCTTGCTATAGGTCCGCTCCAGAGTGGGAATGGCTTGCCGGCAGGCTTCGGCAAGTTCCGGGAAATCTTCTCTCCAGCGGGCTAGGAAGGCACGCCAGCGGGCGGCTCCGTCGTGCGCGCTAACCAGCGTTTGCAGATGCGTCAATTGTTGCCGCTGCACTTCCAGCATTTGCTGAAGAATGCCGGCAAGATTTGCAGCATCGGCAGGTGGTTGTGAAGGAGGCATATTTGGGCCAGACATATCGAATTGAAATTGCATGAACGCCTCGTGCCAAGGGCGCAGCCGCCATGGCGCGGCTGAGCACCGAGCTTGATCTTTATTATTTATAGCATTGATCGAGGGCAGGCGGAAGCAGCAGTTTATTTGGAGGGCAAGCCGGAGATGTCGGAAGGCCGTAAATTCAAATTGTATTCGTCTAAGCCAAGCTCGATTCTGCGAATCGACCTCAAAAAACAGCACCGCCCGGGCCCTTTTGCAAGGTCCCGGGCAGTTGATGCGTCGCCAGAAGTTGTACGCTGCTATTTGTCGGTATCGTCTTTCTTGGCGTCTTTCGGTTCGGTCTTGGCGGGGACCGGCGAATCGTAACCGAAGCTCTGGGCTACGCCGGCGCCTTTGGGCATCTTATAGCCAATGAGCTCGACAAAGTGCCGGAATGGCACCTTCGTGACGCCCAGCTTTTGAGCCTCGTTGCCCATCTCGGTAATCTTGACGCCAATCGCCAATTTGAAATCGGCGCGTTTGTCGTTGCCGATCACTTCGCCCGACACCTCCGGCGTGTCGCCGATAATCAGGTAGCTGGTGTTGAGCGTCATGCCCGGGCCCTTCACCGTGTTATCTTTTTCGTCGAGATAAGCATCGACGACGACGCCCATTCTTTGCAGGTTGGTCATGAATTCGTCGATGTTGTTCCGCCGATCGCCCGTGAGATCGATGCGGCCCGCGATGGCGACGTGCTCGTGCTGCCTCGGGCTCCAGACGGGGTTGATCAGCACGTCGCCTACCATCAACGGATTGGCGTTGGGGCTGGCGACCTGAATAATCTTGGCCTTGGACACCTGGGGAGAAATCACGTCGATGATTTCAATCGAGCCTTTATAGTCCTTGTTGGGATGGCCCGGCAATCCGGGAGTGAACACGCTGAAGGTCAGGTTTTGTTGGGGACGAACGTTCTGGCGCTCGCCGATGTTGACGTAGGCGATGCCGCCGCGCGATCCAAGGAAATGATCTTTCCCTTGGGTTGATCGAATTTGAGCGGATCGATGGGCTCGAGCTGGTTTTTCAACTTGTCGGCCTTTTCCGTCAGCAGGCGGATTTCGTCACGCTGCTTCCTCTCGAACTTATCGCGCGTTCCCGAATCGCCGTCGAATTGCTTCTTGAGAGTTTCGTAATTCTTGCTCAGGTCGTCGAACTGGGCAAGTTTGTCATCGAGTGCTTTGTTGCCCTCCTTTTTGTCGTTCAGATTGGCAGCCTGAGCCTGAAGGTATAGCCTTCGCGTAGTTTCGACTTCTCCGTCTTTAGTGGCGAGCTGTTCCTCATAACGTTCTTTGGTCTTTTTCAGATTCATTTCGCTGGCGGCCAATTGATCGCGGGTGGCATTCAACTGGTTGTTCAAAGCGGCTACGCGTTCCGCGAAGGTATCGACCTTGCCTTTGTCGTTAGTCAGGATTTTGTTGGCGTTCTGCAATACGTTTATGAATTCAGTCTGGCCGGGACCTGACAGAGAAGCCCCTTGCAACTGGGTAAGGTCTTGAGCCTCTTCTTTCAGGGGAAGCCCCATCGCCAGGGCTTGTATTTGCAAAGCCCTCAGTTTCCAATAATCGCGTTCTTTATCGGCAGCCGACTTTTTGGTAGCCGCTTCTTTGGCAGCGGTGTCCTTGGCTGTCTGACCGTCATAACCCATATAGGTGGTGACGCCTAAAATGATGCTGAGCAAAACAAAGCAGACCAGGGCAATGATCAAGCCTTGCTTGGAGTCCCCAGCTGGTTTGGCTGGCATGGCTGATTCCTCTTAGATCGTGAGCCGGACGGCGGAAAACGAAATGGATCGGCGGCAGCAAACGCCTTACCGATTGGCGCATTTTACACCCGAACAGTCGCTTCCTTGAGTCTAAAGGACGTGCATTCTTTGTCAATCGAATCGATGGGCCAGCGTCGAATTGCGACAGAGACTTTTCCTCAAGGGGACGACACCACTTATTATACGTCTTAGGGCAATAGCGCGGCCATTGACGGTTGTGCCCGCCATGCGCGGCATGCGAGCATTGCGATGTGCTAACTTGATTACCTAAGCCGAGAACGTTCAAGATGGTCGGTAGCCCTCCCTGCTTTCTTCACGCCCCCAGGAGCAATTCTTATGAAGGCGATCTTCGCCGTTGGCGTCGTAGTCCTGAGCACTTGCACTTGCAAGGCGGGAGACCTGACCCCTGCGGGGCTGCCGCGCAGCGCTCCTGAGGCACAGGGCATCTCGTCCGGCGCCATCCTTGCATTTCTGAACGCAGCCGAAAAGAAGATCGACGCGCTGCACAGCATCATGATTGTGCGCCACGGCCAGGTAGTTGCGGAAGGCTGGTGGGCGCCTTACAACGCTCAAAGTCCCCACGAGCTCTATTCGTTGAGCAAGAGCTTCACCTCGACCGCAGTCGGCCTGGCCATTGCGGAAGGTAAGCTCAGCCTCGACGATCCCATCCTGAAGTTTTTCCCCAAAGAGGCTCCTGCCCAACCGAGCAACAACTTAAAGTCGATGCGCGTTCACGATCTCTTGCGCATGTCCACCGGACAGCAAACGGAGCCGCCGATGCCGCCATCGGTGAAGGCGTTTCTGGCGTTTCCAGTTGCCTACAAGCCCGGCACGCACTTTGTATACAACACGCATGCGACCTACGTGCTCTCGGCCATCGTGCAGAAGGTAACCGGCCAGACCGTTCTCGACTACCTGCGCCCGAGGCTGTTCGCACCGCTGGGCATCGAAAATCCAACCTGGGGAACCAGCAGCGAAGGCGTCTCCTTGGGCGGTTATGGATTGAATATCCGCACCGAGGATATCGCCAAATTCGGCCAACTTTACCTGCAGCATGGCAAGTGGCACGACCAGCAGTTAATCCCGGCCGTCTGGGTGGATGCGGCGACGGCCCGGCAAACTTCTAACGGCAGTAACCCAAACAGCGATTGGGACCAGGGCTACGGTTACCAGTTCTGGCGCTGCCGGCACGGCGCTTACCGGGGCGACGGGGCTTTTGGCCAGTTCTGCATCGTGATGCCCGAGCAGGATGCAGTCATTGCCATCACGAGCGGCGTGAGGGATATGCAAGCGGTGCTGAACTTAGTCTGGGACAAGCTGCTGCCGGCAATGATGCGCCGGGCCGCTGTCGCTCAACGATAACAGCGACCAGCAGCTGAAGGTCAAACTGGCCAGCCTAACATTGCCGACTCCGAAAGGATCCGCGAATGTCCGCGTGCCGAATGATGTTTCAGGAAAAACCTACACATTCATGGCAAACGATCAAAAACTCGAAACGTTGGGGTTCGAGTTCAAGAGCTCTGGCGACGAAACCACGCTGGTAGCGAAGTTCTCAGGCAAGGCCGAACAGCGAATTCCGTGCGGGCACAATGAATGGAAGAAATGCCGGTTGGCCTTCGGCACACGTCCCGAGCAGGCGGCTGCCGTGAGTGGTGCTTGGACAGCGGACAACACCTACACGGCGAAGATTTGCTTTTACGAAACGCCCTTCGCCGTTGCCGTCAAGATGGACTTTTCTGACGGGCACTTGATGTTCGAGCCGACATGGAATGTCTCGTTTGGCGGAGTCAAGAAAGGGCCATTGGTCGGTGAAGCGAAATAACGGGGGCCGCATTGAGGTTTTATTGGCAACAGGGTTATCGTGGGCCAACCTACCTCGAAAGCACAACGGCTCATCGCCCCATAAAGGCGATGGACCCGCTGCCCTTCATTCTCCTGGCGGCTCCGAGCATGCGCTGGAATTCTTCCTCGAAGAGCTTGCTGACTTCAGGACTGTGGATGATGACGAGGTTCTCGTCGTTGGATTTGTCGGCGTTGGTGCTGAAATTGAACGACCCGGCGATGGTCTCCTTGCCGTCGATCACGATCACTTTATGATGCAATAAGTGGTGTCCATTGCGAGGGTTTCCGTCCTTATATACTTCCACAGGCGGCCCCGCTTTGACCATGCGCGCATATTCCGAATAATTGTTGGTGGTCTCCGATTTTTCGAATACCCCAATCAGTTCCACGCCGGCTCGAGCTCGCGTCAGCATTGCTTTGCTGATGCCGTCGTGCGTAAAACTGAACGCCAGGAAGTGTAGCGATTGGTTGCTCGCCTCGACGGCGTCGATCACGTGCTTGGCAACGTGGTCGTGCGTCGAGAAATAGTTCTCCACGACCGTGCCGTCGCGCAAGGTCACGATCGGATTGGGGATCTTGTCCGCGTGGCTGGGGGCGCTGCCGAATTTGTGTTTCTCGAACATCCAGGTGAACTTGGTTTCATAGTTGGCGGCCAAAGTGCGGTCGTCGAAAAAGATGCCGTTGTTGTTGTTATGGTAGGCGCAATTCTCGGTGAAATTCATGGAGCCGGTCCAAACCGCTGCCTCGTCGAAGATCATGAATTTGTCGTGCATGAGGGCGCTTTTGCGCTTGTCGTCTACGATCGGCACGTTCGCCTCTTTCAGCGCGTGGATGCCGTACTCCGTGTCTTTGAAATAATCCGTTTCGGTGACACAGCGCACGCGGACGTGACGTTTGACGGCGCGACACGATGGCGTCGGTGATGACTTTATTGTTCAGCTCGAAGGCGCACACATCGAGCGTTTTTTGAGTGCGATCGATGTAGCCTACCAGCGCCTGGGCGATCTGCGATTCTTCGGGAGGTAAGGCGATGGTCGTGAAGTAAACGCGAATGGGGGAGTTGGCGTCGCCGCCCGGAATGCTGGTGGCCACATCGGGGTGGCCGCCCGGAAAGATATGTTTGACGCGGGCGACGACCTGCGTCCTGAAGATCTCCTTGGCGCGATCGAGGCCGACCAGCGGCACGATCGTGCCCGTTGCCAGCACGATGAACCAGAACAGCTTGGTCAAGCCGTGGCTCTTCTTGATGCGTTGCCAAACGAACGACCTTAAGCTGCCGGCCAGCGTGCTTGCCATCCGTGGAACTCCCTTACGCCGACTTCCGTGTCGTGCCCTGGTAGAGCACGACGGCGTTCGCCGGCAACGGCTGCTGTGTCGAAGCCAGGACAACCCCCAGCTTATCGGCCAGCTCGAGCAGTTGACAATGAATGGCCTCGCGGCAGGCAGTCTCTTCGGCACCGTCGAGCGTGGTCAAGTAAAGCGTGAGCGTCAGCTCGACGCCGGCGTCGATGATCCTGTGAATGTGCACGTCGATCTTTTGCGGATTCACGTTGGGTTGTTCGTGCAGCCAGGTACGCAGCCGGTCGCGCAGATCGACCAGCAAGGGCAGAGGCGTTTGCGGATGCACCAGAAAACTCGTGGTCAGGCGGCGCTGCGAACGGGCGCCCATGTTGTCGATGGCCGCCGAGGCGATGACCGAATTGGGCATAGTCAGGACGGAATCTTCCTTGGTCCGAAGCCGGGTCGATCGGAAGCCCACCTGCTCGACCACGCCTTCCTGATTGCCGATGATGATCCGGTCGCCAATTTTGAAGGAGCGTTCGCCGATAAGCAACAGCGTGCTGAAGAAGCTCTTGAGAGCATCCTGGGCGGCTAACGACACCGCCAAGCCGGCCACTCCCAAACCGGTGATGAACCGGCCCAACAACTCGCCCTGGCCTATCTCATAGATGAAGTAGGCGACGGTCACGATCAGCACAACTCCTTTGACCAGCCGCATGGAAACCGGGACAACCATGTCGCTCAGGCTTCGGTGCGGTTTGAGCAGCTCGCTGTTCATGTAAATGGCCATGACCAGATCGATGAAGCGCAGCGCCTGCCAGGCGATCATGCCCGTCACCAGGAATTTCTTGAGCGGCAATATGGTGTTGCCGACAGCGATCGGCAAATCCAACACATCGAGAACCTGCATTAACAAGGTTATGGCCGCCAACCAGGTCAAGGGGCGAAGCTTTTCGGAGACGAACTTGGTCGACAGCGTCGAACCGCATTTTTGCAGGAACCAGCCGACCACGCGATGCAACTGCGACAAACAGAGATAGGCGATCGACCAGCTCAACAGGCCCGCCAATGCCAGCCCGACCCATTGATAAAGCTCTAGAGGCCCCACGCGCCGTTCCGCCCAGGCCGGCACACGCAGGCGCATCCAAACCCCGGGGGCCTCGGCGAAGCGCGGCTCCTCGGCCGCAGTCGCCGACTCCGGAGTGGGGGACCTCAACAGGGCATGAAACATCGGCTCGATACGGGACACCGTCGACGGCGCGAACAGCCATTGGCCCTTGCCCGGATCCTCGGCGCGGCGGGCCAAAACGATGCGGCCCAGTTCAGTGCGGTGGACGACATAACGCGGGCCGTCAGGCTCGTCGGGAATTTCCTGAACGTAAATGCGCCCCATGCGATCGAGCACATAGCGGAGCTTGTAAGCCAATATCGGCCCCAACTCATCCACGGCGCGGGGATTGAGCTCGCTCATGTCGAGACATTCGGCCGCCCGGACATAGTCGCGATTCTTGACCGCGGTCAGGAAGTTCACCATGGTGTCGCGGGCGCTTTCGAGCTGTGACGTTCGCTCGCGATCCGACCGATCGCGTCCCGCCAATTTGTCGAAGAGAGCGGGTACGCGGTTGAGCGAGCTCTCGTTGAATGCGCCAGCAACCGTCGCGCTGGCGCTGGATCTCGATGGGCAAGCCTTGGTCCTCGCCTAGCTTTTGCAGCGGAGCGTTCCAGTCGTCGGAAATGGAATTGAGATCGATCTGGGCCTTGCGCAGAATCGCCTCGAGCTTGGGCATAAGCTTGGCGGCGTAAGGTCCGCGTTCGGCGGGCGGCAGGCTCTTCAAGTCGAGGTAAACCATGGCGTCGGCAAGTTTGCTGTCGTTGATTTCGGCATCGTCCATGGACCGGAAGAAGCCGCGCAGCACCGCTTGGGGCGAAGCCAGATTGGCCGGCACATTAGCCGGCCGCTTGGCTGCCACCGTGGTGGAAGCCTGCACCGGCGGCACGATCAACCCCAGGCGCAGGTAGCCGGCGTCGGTGGGACTGGCCTGGCAAGCTTCATACATGCGCGGAATGTTCGAAACCGTTTGCTTGGTGAAGAGCCAAGCATCCTTGCCTTCGGGCAGACGCTGGCGATCGAGCGTGATGCGCCCGGCGCGGTCGGCCCACCAGGTGTAAGGGGCGTTTTGAAGTTTGTCGGGGATCTCTTGATAAAAGAGGTAACTGTGCCGCTGGATCGCGACGGCGAGTTGCTGCGCCAACACCGGGCCGCGCTGCCGTCGTTGCTCGCTCGACAACGAGCTGAGATCGAGTGCGTAGGAGGCGGCGTAATAATCGCCCGCGATGCAGGCGCCGATGAATTTGCGCATGGCAGTGTGCGGGTCGGTGTAGTTCTCCTTCATCTGGGCCAGGTCAGCGGCCGCCGCCTTGCGGCGTTCGCCTGCCGTGCGCCGCATGGTCGGAATGCGCTCGAAGGTTTCCGCATCGATCCGCCAGCAATTGTCCTGGCAGCGGCGGGCGCTGATTTTGAAGCCGTCGGCGTCGTACAAGGTAACGGTGTCATTCTTCGAATAATCGGGTATCGATTTGAGCGGCAGATCGAGGCCTTGCAGGATGCGGTCCAGTTCCAGAACCAGGAACGAGGCTTCTTCCCCGGAAATGGGCGGCATATTCCCCAGGTCGAGACAATCCGAGGCTTCGTCGATCATCTGAGGGTAAAGATCGAACGTGGCGACGCCGTAGTAAAACGACCGCAGCATCGCGCGCGGCGAGCGCAGCCTTTCGGCCAGCGGCGGCCGGGTTTCGACGGGTGAACGGAGTTTGCTGGCCAGGGCCTTATCTTTGAGGATCGGCCCGACGTCGGCATGGGGGTTGGCCGGCGACGTTTTTTCCTGGGCTTGAAGCCCGTGCGCGCGACCAGGCTAGCGTCATGCCCAAAAGGCCAAGAAGACATCCGGAGGCTCGGGTGATGGAGCGCATGCGGTGAATTTCCCAATCGTGACGAGGGGGGTGGTCGGCAAACACTGACGGGGCAAAGGACAGTGAAGCCGCCTTCGCTTTTTTCCGGACGGCATCTATACCGAAAAACGCCAATTCTCACAACGCCGATCGGTCGGTCGTGCGGCGCCTGGCACCGTGGTGCAGCCGACGGAAACAGAACCTCAAGTTAGCCTTGTGCAAATACCGACCTTGGTATGCTCTAGGCAAATTCGGCTATGGTCTGGCTGCCTGAGCCGCGACGGGCTTTGACCCTATTGCTCCGCCACCTTGAGTACCAGCTTGCCGGTGTTCTCCCCTTTGAAGAGTTTCAGCAGCGTGTCGGGAAATGTTGGGAAGCCTTCCACTACATCCTCACGCGATTTGAGTTTGCCGGCGAGTATCCAGCCGGCCATTTCGCGGGCGGCTTCTCCATAGCGCTTGGCATAATCGAAGACGACCATGCCCTTCATACTGGCGCGATTCACCAGTAACGACAAGTAGTTGGACGGGCCTTTGATCGGACCGGTATTGTTGTATTGCGAAATGGCGCCGCAAATGACGATGCGGGCGCCGCGGGTTAGCTTAGTGAGCACCGTGTCGAGAATGTCGCCACCCACGTTGTCGAAATAGATATCGACTCCGTTGGGGCAGTGTTGTTGAAGTAGATTCTTGACGTTGTCGTTTTTGTAATCGATGCAAGCATCGAAGCCGAGGTCATTGACAACGTATTGACACTTCACCGCCCCGCCGGCGATGCCAATCACCCGGCAACCCTTGATTTTGGCGATCTGCCCTGCCACTGAACCCACAGCGCCGGCGGCGGCAGAGATAACCACCGTTTCAGCCGACTTGGGTTGGCCGATATCGAGCAGGCCGAAATAGGCAGTCATTCCGGGCATGCCCAGCGTGCCAAGATAGACGGGCAACGGAGCAAAAGAGACATCCACCTTGGTGACGCCGGAGCCATCGGACAGCGCATATTCTTGTACGCCGAAATGCGCCGGTGACATGTTCGCCCACGGCGAATGCGGGGTTCTTGGACGCAATGACCCGGCCGGCGCCGCCTGCACGCATTACTTCGCCGATACCGACGGGAGCGATGTACGACTTCCCTTCATTCATCCAGCCGCGCATGGCCGGGTCGAGGGAAATGTAGAGAATCCGGATAAGGAACTCGCCCTCTTTTGGGTCCCGAACGGGCTCGTCGGTGTAGGACCAATCGCTGGGCTTGGGCATACCGATTGGGCGGGCGGCGAGGCGGAATTGGTGGTTGAGAGTCATGGGTGATCCTACGGTCCCTGGTGGTTAATGCGAAATTGGGATGACAAAGCACGAAATCCGAAAATCGAAATCCGAAACCAAGAGTCCAAGCTCAAATAGTATCAAGTCGGGTACAACAACGCACTCGAACGGGTTGGAGTTTCTCTTTCGGGTATTGATTTTTCATATTGCGCATGTTCTTTCGGATTTCGAT
Source organism: uncultured Gemmataceae bacterium (assembly GCA_963748025.1). Classification (GTDB taxonomy): domain Bacteria; phylum Planctomycetota; class Planctomycetia; order Gemmatales; family Gemmataceae; genus CAVVHZ01. The sequence goes on along the minus strand of CAVVHZ010000027.1, from coordinate 38,475 downwards.
TTTCGGATTTTGACCGCCGGTCTCGGATTTCGGATTTTCCTCCCGCTAGTTTTTCTGCGGCAACGGCCTGGCGGCCGACTGTTGTCTATCGACGTTGGCCAGATGGCGGCGCAAGGAAGCCGGGGCGTTGGGCAGGAGTGCCGCAAGGCGAGGCCGGATCGGTCCCGGATTGGGGTTGGTGCGCAGCTCCTTCAGATAGTCGAGCAACACCTTCCTGTTGTCGGGATCGCTGCGCAGCATGAGGTGGACCCAGGCCCAGGCTTCACGATATTCTCGCGGCGTCATTTGTTGAAGCTGATTGAGCTGCTCGAGCCGAGTCAGATCGGGATCGAAATTCCGCGGCCCGATTTGCCTGAAGAATTCCAGATGCTCCGGATTCACTCCGTCGCTGCCCGGTTCGACCTCGAAATATTCGGCCAACCCTTCGTCAAGCCAAAGGGGGACATCCCTGAGCACGCCATGCAAAATGGCGTGTGTGAGCTCGTGGCGAAGATCGATGCGAATATGGTCGCCCCAATAGGTGAACGCCAACAATTCCTCTCCGCCGCCCAGTTTGGGCTGAGCGACAAAGAAGGCTCGTCGCTTGGGGACTTCCGGATAGCGCGCCATGGTGTAACGTTGGTATTTGTCGCGATCTTCGAAGAGATAAATCAGGACGGGTTGCGTGGAGGGCGGCAGCAATAATTCGCCGCGAACCTGATCTTCCAGGGTACCCAGCTCGGCGAACAACGGCTGATCGTAATTGAGCTCGAAATCCGATGCGAAAACGAAACCGGCCACGCGGAAGTGGTGTTTGCTCGGCAAAGGGGGAGTGGTGTCCTCCACGACCTTGCGCCTGCAGGTATAAACGGCGAGGTGATGCGAAACGAATTGCAAGCCGGAATCAGCAAGCAGACGAAGACGAATGCCAGACTGGCCCTCGGTCGGTTCTTCGTGGTTGCTGGTCCGGGAAGCATAACTGGTTCCTCTAGGGGCGCGGGCGGAGATAACGTCCTGGGAATGAGCCCGACGCACAAGCGAGGTCGGCATCTTGCTGCTTCGGCGATATCCGATACGTTTGCGACTGGTTAAGTCTCCGACCTCGCTTGCGCATTTTTGAAGTTGCGCTCTTGGCGGCCCAAAATCAAAACGAACGGACAATTAGGCCGACCTTGTTTAACCCGGAGCCAGCGGCGACGGCGGACTTGTCGCCACTCATCACCTATTGATTCAGCGGCTGCCCAAAACATGGCGCCCGAGCAGGTGCCTGTCCGCCGTCGCCGTTGGCTCCGGGTTAAACGAGATCACTCCTGTTACCGACGCCGGTTTCAAAATAGCGCAACTTCAAAACTTGCGCGTCGGGCTCAATACGTGCTCGAGCCCTCGTCCTATCAGGTCAGGCCAACGGCCTGCCTCGGCTTCGATTGCGCTCGACCTTGGCTTGCGTCGCTTTGTCGATGGCCTTCCACCATTTCTTCCAGCGACCGGAGCTGTGCAGGCCCCAGTTTTGGTACGTGCGCAAAAAGCGAAGCTTGTCGGTTCGTGTCAGCAACGGACTTCGATGAAAGCTGGCATGAAGCCGGGTCAGGTTTTGAATTCGCTCCTCGCGCGTCAACTGTTTAGGCGCCCTCATACCTACTAGATCGATCAGCCAGACGCCGTTGTCCGAAGCGAGGATGTTGCCGGCCTTCAAATCGCGATGCGACAACTGCCGTTGATGCAGAGATCGCGCGAGGCGGGCGATGCGCTCAATCTCGTTTCGGAAAGGACCAACTACGCCGGTTCGGACAACCGCCTGCAAGCGTTGGTGCAAATCGCCGCTTGCCGGCACGTATTCCGTCAACAAGTAGGCTTCGCGTGGCAGGCCCATGACGGTGCGCGTCCAAACCGCCAGCGGCCGAGCCGTCGGCAGCAGGCGCTTGCGCAGGCCGTGGCCATGAATCCACGAACGCAAGGCTGGCGAGGGCCTGACCAGCGCCGCCAACGATTCGCGCCACTTCGCGGACTGAATCGCTTCAAAACGACCCGTCGCATTTGTCCGCCAATCGTCAGATCGAATAGCGCGACCTGCGAGCTGGGTGAGTTCTTGAAGAGCACCACTCCGGATTGCGTGAATGGGGCCAGCGGATCGGCAAGCAAAGCGTCCAGCTCACCGCGGCCAACTTCGGCAGTGGCATGCCCCGAATAGGGGCCATGCTTGAAGCGGTAGTAGTAACGATTGGTTCGGCAACAGCGACGATCGCGACGCCTCCAGAATTCCACGTTCGAGAGCCAGGTCTTTTCTTCAACTTCGGCGGCCAGGTCCGCGCCCGGACGAGGATGACAACCGGGGCCGAAGATGCCGGGCGGGCCGCTGCTCGCGGAACGCGTCCGGCAATAGGCATGCCAGAAGCGGACGCGGTCGGAGCGGTTGGCTCGCAAACTGAAATAGCGATTCAGGAGAACCAAATTGTCACGACTAGCTCTCCAGGAAAGCGGCGCGGAAAGGCGGACGGCATCGAGATCGAGCAGGAACAACGCCGGTCCCGCTTCCTCATGACGAATCATGACATTGGCGACGTGCAAATCGTGGTGGGCAATGCCGGCTTCATGCAGCCGCGCTACGAAGACGCCGAGAGCGGCAGCCACTTGATGCTTGGCGTGGGTTTGCTCTTCTGCGGAAATCAACGGCAGATCGGTTTCCAGATAACGACCCAGCGGCTGGACTTCCTCCAAGCCGCGGGTGATGAAGAAGCTTTCGCGGCGGCCGCGGCTGCCGATGCGCTCGCCCATTGCCAAAGGGAGAACGGTTGGCACGGACCGGTCGGACAAGGCCAGGGCGTGTTGAAACTCACGCACGGCTTTGGCGGGCCGAACCAACTGCCGCAAACGCGCGGCCAAATCGGCCAGGCGATAATGCTTCAAATAAAGACAAGCATCGGCCAGATGAATGCGATAAACGGTGCGGTGCGGGCCTTCCTTGACAATCTGAGCCTGCCCGCAGCGCAGCCATTCGTCCAGGCGCAGGCCGCGCGGACCGAGCAGACGTTCTTCCCAACCGGGCTGGATGTGCCAGCGAATGCCGGCGGCTTCGATTTTGTGCAGACGTGCCAATAAGGTGCTCATGCGGCCTGTTTCCTCTCGCGGAATCCGCCGAGCAACTCAAGCCAGCGCGCGGCGCCGGCATGCACGCTATACTGTGTTTCGAGGCGACGCCGGCCGGCCCGGCCCATACGCCGGCGTAATTCCCGATCGTGCATCAGCCGGCCCACGGCTTCGATCCAATCGTCGGGCGAATCCGCCAGGAACCCGGTTTCGCCGTGAATCACCATGTCGCGGTGGACGCCGACCGGATTGGCGACCACCGGCAGCCCGGCTGCCATGTATTGCAGTATCTTGAGGCCGCACTTGCCCCGGCTCCAATCGTCGTCGGGGATCCAGCTGATGCCGATGTCCCCGGCGGCGATCTCGCGGGCTTCGGTGTGGCTGTTCCAGGCACAAGGAATCACCGGGAGATGGGGCAGATGGAAGAAGCGATCGCAAATGAGCTTCAAACTGAGCCCCAACCAGCGTTGGCCGATGCTTTCCAGGAGGGACGCGATCCGCGTGAGGCCCTGCAAAGTGCTCGACGAGCCGACCCAGACCATCTGCACGCCGGCATCCTGGCGGGCGTGTTCGGCGAGTTGATAGCGGTCGGAGTCGACGCAGGTCGGAATGACGGCCGCTTGGCGAGCGCCAGCTTCCAGGCTCTTGGCTTGCAGGAAGGAATTGCCCGCAACCACGACATCGGCTTTGTGAGCGATGGCCCGGAATTGCCGCCAGCGGCGGGCGCTTTGCAGGCCGCGCGGCGAATAGGAATCGCGAAGGAAGACGGCGTCATCCAGATCGAAAATCAGCCGGCGCGCCGTTTGGCGCAATAAGGCCCGTTGCCAGCCAAGCAGGAACTGGCGCTGGAGAATTACGGCATCGGCGCGATGGATGGCTTGCCAGAAGGAGGGGTGCAACGACCAGCCTTGGTCGAGGGACAGGTAGTCGAACGTGCACCCCGCAGCCCGCAGAAACGGTTCGTAGGCGCAGCCGATAGCGGCAACAAACGTGATCGGGATGTTCGACTAACGCAGCCAGCCGCACGCGAGAACCTCCGTGTACCAGGCAAGCACGAAATCCGAATATCGAAATTCGAAAAAACACCGAATTCCGTTATGCATCCATTTCGGATTTCGGGTTTCGATTTTCGGATTTTTCGACGTCAACCCTCCACTGTTTAACGTCTCCGATCTGACATAGCCCGGCGCATTTCGCGCTGGGCGTCGGCGTTTTTGAGCGCTTGCCGCTTGTCGTGCAATTGCTTGCCGCGGCCTATCGCCAATTCAACTTTGGCACGGCCGTTCTTGAAATACATCCGCAAAGGAATCAGCGTGAAGCCGCGATCCGAAGCTTTGCCGGCGAACTTGGCGATTTCTTCGCGATGCAACAGCAACTTGCGCGGCCGCTTTGGTTTATGATTCATGCGGTGCGCCATCGAATACTCGGGGATGTCGCTATTGATGAGCCACACCTCGTCATCCTCGATGCGTGCGTAGGCTTCCTCCAAGCTTGCCATTCCCTCGCGCAACCCCTTTACCTCTGTGCCGGTTAGCACCAGGCCGCATTCGATCCGGTCGGAGATCTCATATTCGTGAAAGGCCCTCTTATTCCGACAAATGACCTGGATGTCTTCTTCATCTTTTTTGTTCTTATTGCTCATGGCGCTCACTCCTGATTGCTCAGGGATGGTACCAGAACGAACCTGGAACGAAAACACCGGCTTAAGAGCAACAAATCCGAAAATCGAAATCCGAGAGGAATGCACGGTCCTGATTTTTGGAGTGATTGACGATTCGAAATTCGGCACGGTTCGAAAGCAGCCTTTCCTCGGTGGCACCCGCCCGGCGTCGTGTGTGTGCAAGGGCGCAATGCAATCCATTAACCGCTTGATCCATTGACACTTGCGTTCGGAATCAATTGCGCTCCGTCCCACCAAGGGTGTTACCCTCGTTTGAACCATTCCCGAAATTCGATTTTCTTTCGGATTTCGATTTTCGGTTTTCGAATTTGTGCGGGGCATTTGATTTGATGCAGCCCGCTCGGCGATGTATCCTCTAGTTGTCCCACCTTGCAGCAACGCCCTTACCTACCCGCAATGGCATGATCTCGAAAAAAGAAGCGGTAACCGTTGCTTTTGTCACAGCTTGGAGCATTTTGGGCAACTGCGCGCCTGCGCAGCCGAGGATCCAGTGCGCTTCAATACGGAAGTGATGGCGGTGCTGAGTCGCGCGGGATGCAACGCCGGCGCTTGCCACGGCAATTTCAATGGCAAGAACGGCTTCAAGCTCTCGCTCCGAGGCCAAGATCCTGCCGCCGACTATCTGTCGCTGAGTCGCGATATGCTGGGCAGGCGCATCGACCCGCAACGACCGGCCGATAGCTTGCTATTGCTCAAGGCCACCGCGAGCATTCCGCATGAAGGCGGGCGGCGCTTTCGGGCCGATTCGCCAGAATATCGCATCCTCGCGAACTGGATTGCCGCCGGCATGCGCCGCGATCCGCCCGGCTTGCCGGTGCCGGTTGCCCTTGAGGTTTCGCCCACGGAACGTGTCATACTCGATCCGGCAGAACACGTTCGGCTCAAAGCGACGGCCCGGTTTTCCGACGGCTCGACGCGGGACGTCACTCGGCTGGCGGCCTTCGACATTTCCAGCACGCTGCTGACAATCTCCCCAGATGGCGAAGTCCATAGCGATCAATTTGGCGAGACGACGATTCTGGTCCGCTATCTCAATTTGCGCCAGGCAGTAAGTTTGGCCTATGTGAAGCCCCATGCGGATCTGACTTGGCCGAAATTGCACTCGGCCAATTTTGTCGACGATTTGGTTTTCCAGAAGCTGCGCGGTTTGCATCTAACGCCTTCAACTCTTTGCGACGATGGCATTTTCTTACGCCGAGCCAATCTCGACCTTGTGGGGGTTTTGCCAAGCATCGAGGCCACGAAGGCTTTCCTGGCGGATACTCGCCCGGAAAAAAGGTCTCGCTTGATCGACACATTGCTGCAGCGGCCGGAATTCGCCGATTTCTGGGCTTTAAAGTGGTCGGATATTCTGCGCAACGAGGAGAAAACGCTCGACCGCAAAGGCGTGGAAGTTTTTCACGAATGGATCCGTCAAGCGCTGCTCGAGAATAAGCCGCTCAACGAATTCGCTCGCGAATTGATCGCGGCGCGCGGAAGCAGTTATGCCCAGCCAGCCAGCAGTTTTTATCGGGCGCTGCGTGAGCCTTCGGTACGCGGCGAGGCCGCTGCCCAAGTTTTCTTGGGCGTTCGCTTGCAGTGCGCGCTCGCTGTCACAACCATCCGTTCGATCGATGGACACAGCTCGATTACCACTCTTGGACCGCGTTTTTCGCGCGCGTGCAATATCGCATCGTGGATAACAACCGTCGGGACAAATTCGACAAACACGAATTCGCCGGCGAGCAGATTGTCTGGCAGGACCATTCGAGCGAATGGCGCGATCCGCGCACCGGCGCCGACCTGGCGCCCAAGTTCCTGGGCGAAACGACACCAACTTTCGGCAAAGATGATGATCGCTTGCTGGCATTGGCGGATTGGATCGCCAAGCCGGATAATCCCTTTTTCGCTCGCGCTCAAGCCAATCGGGTTTGGTATCACCTCATGGGCCGCGGGCTGGTTGAGCCCAACGACGATTTTCGGGCATCGAATCCGCCGGCCAACGCAGCTTTGCTAGAAGCTCTGGCTCGCGAGCTGGCCGACCATCATTTCGATTTGCGTCACTTGATCCTCACGATCATGACTTCGACCACTTACCAGCTCTCGGCCCTACCCAACGCAACCAACCGCGACGACGAAACCAATTTTTCCCATGCCTTGGTCCGTTCGCTGCCGGCGGAAGTCCTGCTCGATGCGCTCGGTCAGGCTTCCGGAGTGCGCGTGCATTTCCGCGGATTGCCAGCGGGTATGCGGGCCACCCAGCTTTCCGGCGTGCAATCCAAAGGCGATAGCGCCCGGCCCTGCCGACCAGTTCCTGCAACGATTCGGCAAACCCGAGCGGCTGCTGAGTTGCGACTGCGAGCGCTCCGACGACGTTACGCTTAGCCAGGCGTTCCAATTGATTACGGGGGAAACCGTCAACAAGGCTGCCAATCTGGCTGGCATACGTCTCAGTGACTTGCTCCATGAGGGCAGGTCGGCCACATCATTGGTGGACGACTGCTACCTGGCCGCACTTTGCCGCTATCCGACTGCACGGGAACGAGCTGCCACCGAATCGATTTTGCATGCAAGGGCAAACCCGCGAGGCCTTCGAGGATCTGTTGGCGGCGCTGCTGTCGTCGAAGGAGTTCTTGTTGAGGCACTGAGAAATGGATAACAGATTGGTGCGGAGCGAAGTGCGGCGGCACTTGGTAGGTCCCGCGAGCCGAGCGGGACAGCGGGCACGGCGCGCCTAATGGAGGGCCGGCTTCTATTGGTAGGTCCCGCGAGCCGAGCGGGACAACGGGCACGGCGGCGCCTAATGGAGGGCCGGCTTCATGGTAGGTCCCGCGAGCCGAGCGGGACAACGGGCACGGTGCGCTGATGGAGGGCCGGCTTCCGCCAAACCAGGGCTGCATGTTCGTGCGGGGACGTGAAGTGCCCGCAGTCCGGCTCGGCTCGCCGGACCTACTTGATCTCGCCAATCCGAATTCTGCTTTCAACTGTTTTGGGAGGCTCCCGCGATGTCTGGTTCTTTCGCTTGTGCCGATTTCGAACGCGGGAGGATTTCGCGGCGCAGCCTGCTGAAAGTGGGTGGGCTGGGATTAATGGGAATGGCATTGCCGCGGGCTGGACTGAGCGCCGATCGTCACAGCAAGCTTAAGGCCCGCGCCAACTCGGTCATTTTTCTACATCAGTTCGGCGGTCCCAGTCATGTCGATACTTTCGATATGAAACCTTCGGCCCCCGAAGCCATTCGCGGCGAATTCAAGCCGATTCGCACGAAGACCCCGGGAATTATCTGCTGCGATCGGTTACCGCGCGTGGCGACGGTTCTCGACCGGTTTGCTCAGGTGCGCTCGCTCCAGCACGAGATGAAGAACCACAATTCGGCCGGCTATTACAGCTTGAGCGGCTACGCCCCGCCTACCGACGATCAACGCCTCCGCGATTCGCGCGGAGCTCTTCCCCGCTTATGGCTCGGTCGTCGATTTTCTGGCGCCGGCCAAGGCAGCGATGCCCACCTTTGTGGCTTTCCCGCATGTCATCGGCGATGGTTCGACCACGCCGGGCCAGCATGCCAGTTTCCTCGGGAAAAGTTACGATCCTTTGCTGATTACCCAGGACCCCAATAACCCCAGTTTTCAACTGCCCGAGCTTAGTTTGCCGGCCAATCTTTCGCTGGAACGGTTGGAAAACCGCAAACACTTGATGCATTTGATCGATGAGCAATCGGGCATGCTGGAATATTCAGCCCGGGCGCGGGGCATCGATGCGACCTATGAAAAAGCTTTGACGATGCTTACGGCGCCCAAGATGAAAAAGGCCTTCGATTTAGCCGAGGAGCCGACGCAGGTTCGCGACCGCTACGGCCGCACCACTTATGGCCAGAGTTGTCTGCTGGCCCGCCGGCTGGTGGAAGCGGGCGGCTCGCTTCATCAACGTTTATTTCGCAGCCCATATTGGCGGTCGCAAAAATTCGGGCGGCTGGGACACGCACGGCTTCGACAACAACCCCATGTATCCCGTTCTGAAAGAGTATCTGCTGCCGATAACGGACCAGACGCTGCCGACCCTGATCGAAGATCTGGAAGCGCGCGGTCTGTTGGACAGCACGCTGGTGGTTTGGGTCGGCGAGTTTGGCCGTTCGCCGAAAATCAACAAGTTGGCCGGCCGCGATCACTGGCCGCAATGCTACACGGCCCTGCTGGCAGGCGGCGGCGTCAAAGCCGGCGCCCTCTATGGGGCCTCGGACAAAATCGGCGCCTATCCCGCCGCGGACGCCGTGCGGCCCGACGATCTGGCCGCCACCATGTATTACCTACTCGGCATCGATCCCGCGCACAGAAGTGGCCGATGCTCTCAACCGGCCGCTGCCCATCTCGCGGGGGAATCCCATCATGGGGATCATGAGCTAACAGGCTGAAGGCGAGCGTTCATCATGAGCGAGCCTCCCCCGTAAGTGGGGGGAGGATACGGCAACCTCCCCCCACTTACGTGGGAGGCTCGCAAAGAAAAGACCATTCTTGGTACCGCACCTTCGCTTGACACTTCCAGCCGGCCCGCTATAGTCGCGACCCTCCGACCGGTATCAGCTCTCGTTCATGAGTGATTCTTAAGTCCCGCATGTGCGATGCGGGTTGCCGACCGGACTGTCTTTTGAGGGCTCAAAACGCCAATGCCTGATGCGACGACGACCGTTGCCAATCTGAAACAGGCGATGGCGGATTTCGTTCGAGCCCGCGACTGGGAGCAGTTCCACAGCCCGAAGAGCTTGAGCATGAGCTTGGCGGTCGAAGCTGCGGAACTCATGGAACATTTTCTGTGGATGGATAACGCCGAATCGCAGATCGGCAATTTCGACGCCGCTAAGAGGCAGGCCATTGGCGAAGAGATGGCAGACATCGCCTGCTTGCTCTTGGCCATGAGCAATGCCACGGGCATCGATCTGAGTGAGGCAATTTCTGCGAAATTGGTGAAAAACGCCGTGAAATACCCGGCTGAACGTTATCGAGGCCGCTACCGGATCGAAAAGGAGGACAATCATTAAACAAATGTTAAATATCTTGGAATCGCAAGAAAACGCTTTGCACGGGCAGCCTGCCGGCCGGTATGCTTCCAGATCACTTTTCGGAATCTTATCAGGCTCGTGCGATACGGGTAGCCAGGGACGGCTGACCCTAGGGGAAGGGATTCCCCGTTTTCTTGACCAGAATGCGAAGTGCGTGCGGGGGACGAGTGATCTTGAGCGCATGGGGGCGCCTTGCTAGTATCCTGCGATGAATGAAGTCGGCCACGATGGCCCGCTTCGTCCATCTAAGCCCCCACCTTTCAACATCTTGCCGACGGCGGGACCGGAACAGCACAGAGATGCTCGGCGGCATCCATGGAAGGGCATTGCGCTTGTCGCGAGGGGAGGAGGCCACATGAGCACGGGGCGAACCGAAACAGAACAAGTCCGAGTTCACATACGCTGGATGATTCGTCGCGATATGCCGGAAGTTCTACAGACGGAGCAGGCCAGCTTCGATTTCTCCTGGACCGAAGAGGATTTTCTCCGTTGCCTGCGGCAGCGCAACTGCATCGGCATGGTGGCCGAGCAGGGGGAGAAAGTCGTCGGTTTCATGATCTACGAGCTGCACAAGGCCAAGCTGCACATCTTGAATTTCGCTGTGCATCCGACTTGCAGGCGGTTCGGCATCGGCGCTCAAATGATTGCCAAGCTTATCAGCAAGCTGAGCAGTCATCGCCGAACCAAGATCACGCTGGAAGTGCGCGAGACCAACTTGTGCGCTCAGCTGTTCTTCCGTTCTCAAGGATTCCTGGCACTTCGCGTCCTCAAGAGTCATTATGAGGACAGCGGCGAAGATGCCTTTTTGATGCAGTATCAACTGGCTAACGACGCGAGCGAGGACACGGATGATGCGGTTAATCGTATCGCCAGTACGAAGAGAACTGAACTCGAATCGAGTCAACCTGATCCTGCCGGCGCGGATGCCGCGCGGTGGGACCGGTTGACGGGCCGGCGGGGCTCTACCGCGCCGCGCACCAGCTCGATCATTTCCAATCGGCCAGGGGTCCTGGTCCTCAGCACACTTCTTATCGTTGCCTTCTCTTCGACGCTCATTCTGTCGAATGCGGACGTCTCGCGCCGTCGGGGCGATTTATCCTTGCAAGAGGCCGGCGCGGATTCTAAGTTCAAAGGTGAGGGCAAAACAGGTCTAGGAGAAGAGTTCCGGGCGTTAGTGAAGAAAGGCGAGAGTGAGATCGCCGCCATTGTGCACCCCAAGATTCCTAAATTAAGCCATGAGGCGTTGAATTACCGGGCGCCGCGTCAGGAGTCGTTTGGCTTGCAACAAATTGACTATCGTCCAAGTCCTCTTTTCCGGACGGATGCTGAGAACATTGAAGAACTTTTGAAAACCCCGCGCGATGAACACCCTGGAGTTGGTCCGATGATCAGAGACATACGGCATGTATCGTTTTTCGCCTTGGTGGCCGGAGCCATGATGCATGGGTCGGTGGCGGCCGCCCTCATGGATCCCTCTTCAGCCGATGACGAAAAACTGGCGGCTATTCAAAAGGACATTAAGGAACTTGGTAAGACGGTCGGCGAGGTCAACAAAGTGCTGGCTGACCTTCGTACGCTAAGAGCCGACATGAAAGCGGACCTGAAATTTGGCCTCGAACAAATGGGCGGCCAGGTTACCAACATTGCCCTCGATCAAAGTGTCACGCAAAAAAACGTGAACGAGATGCGTGAGGAATTGTCGAAGCTGCGCACCGAAGTGGAGACGCTGCGCACGCGGATGCAGACCAACACCAATCGCGCCTCGCTCTATCCCAACGATGCCGCCACCACAGATAGCTCCACTGCCCGGGTTGAAATGATCAATACCTATACGAACGAGGTGGCCTTCGTCATCAATCGACGTACTTATTACGTTGCCCCCGGCCAGACTCGTACTTCCGACCCTATTCCCGCAGGAACCTTTACCTACGAAGTGCTTGGCATTCAGGCCCCCACGACTCGAACGGTTGGCCCGAACAAGATCTTTACCGTGCGCGTCTACCCACTCTGACATTCGGGCAGTTTTGGTTATTGGCCCGCAGCGCCAATCAGCTATGATTCCGGCGAAGCAGCTTTCCATGAGGCTGCTTCGCCGTGTTCATTGAAAGAACGCTTCCTTCCCGCGAGAACCGCAATGATCGTCACGCTGGATGGTCCAGCCGGGGTTGGCAAAAGCACTTTGGCCAGAGCGTTGGCCGAGCGACTCGATTTCGAGTTTCTCGATACGGGCGCCATGTATCGCGCCGTTGCGCTTGCCGCGGGGGATGCTGCGATCGAGCTAACGAGCGAACCGGCTTTGACCGAGCTGTTGAGTCATATTCGACTCGGCTTTCGCCCCTTGCAGGCATTTTTGAACGGGAAGGATGTCACCGAGCGGATACGGGATCCACAGATAACGCGACACGGCCGGCGTCATAGCGGGCAGTCCGGCAGTGCGAAATTACCTGGTGACCTTGCAACGCTTGATGGCGGCCGGCCGGGACATGGTTACGGAGGGTCGCGATCAGGGCACGGTGGTCTTTCCCGACGCGAAGTGCAAGTTTTACTTGACCGCGGAACCTCGAGAACGGGCTGCTCGACGACTCCGCGATTTGGCGGCGCGAGGAATTGCGATGACGCTCGAAGAAGTGCTCCGCGATCAGGACGAACGCGACCGCCGCGACGCCGCCCGGGCAGTCGGTCCGATGAAGCCTGCGGACGATGCCGTTTTGCTTGACACCACCGGTATGTCGGTGGACGAAGTCGCCGATTTTCTCGAAGAAGAAATCAAAGCGCCGGCGAGGAGATGCATGAGCAGCCCCGACTCGGAATCCTTCGCCGATCCGCCCTGGAAAAAGCCCTGGTATGACGGCTGGTTCGCCATCATGGCGACCCTCTTCACCGCGGCTTTCAGTTTGCGAACTGAAGGCAGCGAAAACGTGCCCTCTCGAGGGCCGGTTTTATTGATCGCCAATCACCAGAGCTTCATCGACCCGATTCTGGTCGGCCTTGCCGCCCGGCGGCACCTGCGTATCTCGCCCGCAAAACGCTCTTTGTCAACCCAGCGTTCACCTGGTTCATCGAGAGCTTGAATGCCATACCGGTGAATCAGGAGGGCTTTGCCCGCGATGGGCTGCAAGCGATCATCGATCTCTTGAACCACGGTCAGGCGGTCACGGTCTTCCCGGAAGGCGAAAGGACCTTAACCGGCCGGATGATCTCCTTTCGACCTGGAGTCCAGCTGGTGTTGCGCTGGGCGGAATGTCAGATCGTCCCAGTCGGCATCGCCGGCGCCTACGCGGCCTGGCCACGCTCGCGCACCTATCCCATCCCCGCGCCGCTTTTCCTGCCGCCCTGGGCCGGGACCCTCGCCGTTAGCATCGGCAAGCCGATTTCTTCGTCGATCTATAAGGGATTGGATCGAGCTGCGGTCATGGCGGACCTCGAAAAGCGGGTTCATGAGGTGCAGGCTAGGGCGGAGGTGTTGAGGCGGCGCTAACTGTGAGTTGCGCAACCACCGCCCGGTACTTGGGCTCAAGAACCAGTTGAACGCGCGTCCTTCTCCCGCGATACTTTTTGTAACACCCAATCGCGAATGAGTTCTTCTCGGGAAACGCCTTTAGCGCGAGCGATTTGATCGACGGCTTCTGCTTCGCCCGACTCGAGAGGCACCTTTATTGCCGGTTTGCGCGCGAAGACTGGATCGGATACTTCTTCCGGTTCCGATTGAAAATCTGTCAAATCGTGATTGTCCCAGAATTCCGCCAGTTTCTTGATTGAGTCAGTTATTGGCAGTTTAGATTCTTTCATCGGGTTTTCCATTCATGGCGGGCAATATGCTCGATTCGCTCCTTGGGCCAGATAAAACCATCAATGGTCATCAAGTTCCCGTGCACCAGAAATCGAGGAGAATGAAAGGATCGGCACCTAGCCCACTGTCTCCAACCGTCCCGATGCTTGAGCCGTATCTCGTTCGAGATAACGAATGCCCCAGAGCCACAAGAGTCCGCCCAAGAAGACGAATGCGGAAACGGCCAGGAAGCCGGCCTGAAGGCCTGCTTTTATTTGCGCATCTGTTTCGGTGCCCCAAAGGTCTGCAATGCCGCCGATGATGGCTGGCGAGACGGCGTCGCCCAGAGCATGAATCACGAAGATGTTGATGGCAAAAGCACTCGCGCAGGATTTGCGGGTGGGTTACGTTGGCCAAGATTGTGTTCGTCGGGCCTGTGTTGAAGAACAGGGCAAAGCAGGCCATGAAGATGCATAGCCAAAGCCACGTGCCATTGGAAATCAGCACTAGGGCTATCATGGGAAAGCCCACGAGCATGGCAATTCCTGAAACCAGGAAATAAGAACCCGGAAAGCGCTTCCTCAAACGGTCGCCGGCCATCCCACCCAGAAGGGTGGCCGACAATCCCGAGATTACCACAACGAGCCCGAAATAGTAGTTGGCTTTGCCCACTTCGATGTTGTGGGCCTTCACCAAATAGTAAGGCAGCCAGTAAGCGATTCCTCCCATGGCGAACGTCATGGCGGTCATTCCCAACGTGCACAAGACATAGGAGGGCGTTCGCAAAAGGCTCGACAAATCCTCCCATGTCGCCCTCCGCGTCACCGCCCCGATTTTCTCTGATTGTCCACGGCTTGGCTCCGGCATGAAAAAGCACCAAATGCCGAGCAGAATTCCGGGAGGCGTCACGAGGTAAAATGCCCAGCGCCAGTCGCCGATGTGGGTCAGGACCAGCCCACCCAGCACATAACCAAGCGCACTGCCGACCGGGATGGCGACGTAAAACCAGGCCATCACCTTGCCCCGCATCGAAATGGGATAGAGATCGGAAATGATCGTGGGCGCCGCCGGGCCATAAGCGGCTTCCCCTAGGCCGACTGCACAGCGGGTAAAGAACAGGATGAGCAGCGTCGGCGCCAGACCCGATGCACCGCTTGCCAAACTCCACAGAATCACGCCGACGCCAATGATCTTCCAACGCGACATTCGATCGGCCAGCAAGCCGAAAAGCGGCGCGAACAGAAAATAGGAGAACATGAATGCGGCTTGCAGGTATCCCAGTTTCTGCTTGCTGGGCGGGACGACCTTGGCTGGCTCGGGAGCGTTTTCCGTTGCTGTTGCATCCTTGGAAGCCGAGTCGTGTTCGGTATAGCTCTTCTCGATCGAGGGCAGGACGGCGGCCAGCACTTGCCGATCGATGTAATTGAACAAGTTAATGACGAGAAGCAGAATCAGAGCGGCTCGAGCGCCGGATACTGGCGCAGGCGTCCACAGAAGCGGCGGATTGGCTCATGCTGCGTCCTGTTGCAGAAGTTCAGTTGGGGCGCCAGAAACGCGTCGTCGTAACGCGAAGGGTTGAGTTCCCCATCCGGGCGTTCTGGACCTATATCCGCAACAGGCACCGGCCGCAACCAAAATGCCACGGCCCCAAGGTCATATCGCATTGACCGGGTTGCTGGATACTCCTATCATCACGGGAGTTAAAGCTTGCCAGGAATATCCCATCTCCGAAGCGTCGCCTTTGGTGGTTTCGGATTTGCCTTTGAGGAGCCGACCCGCATGAAAGCGGAGCACCGTCATCGTCTCGAACAGAACGCGCTTGCCGATCGCGTGGGCCGTGTCGTGCAGAGCGTAAAAGCTTCGCCCGCGACGCAATCGCTCGCTTTGTGGTTGGGTGTGGCAGCGGTCGTGATAGTCATCATCGCCTGGCAATTATTCCGCAGCGCGTCTTCTATGGAATCTTCTGCGCTCTGGCGGAACCTCGATGCGGCGACGCTCGGCGCCGACGACTACCTCCACCAATTGGAAAGCCTGCGGGAGGAACATCCCGGAACGATGGCCGGCACCTCGGCGAGTTTTCAGCTCGCGCACATCAAATTGGCAGAAGGACAGATCAATTTGGGGAATTCCTTGGAATCGGAGAGGAAGGAAGCGATCAAAAAGCTCTCCTCCGCCCGCGATATGTACGTCCAGCTTGCCAGGGATAGCAGCGACGTTCCGCTCTTGATGCAGGAAGCGTTGATGATGCAAGCCAAAATCGACGAATCGCTTACGGGCGTTGCCGATCCGGACAAGCCTGGCGAAACGCTGGGCTCGCTGGACATGGCCACCAAGGAATATCAGGAATTGGCAGCGAAATATCCGGAAAGTGCGGCGGGCAAAGCCGCGAAAAAGCGTCTTGAAGATTTGGAAAAGAACAAGGCGCAGGTCGAAGATTTCTACGCCCAGTTCAATCAGATTCTGACCCTTCCCCAAATGCCGATCAACTTGGACTCCGGGCTGAGTCACCCGCCTCTTCCTGGGCTACCGCCTAACTTGACCAATCCGGAATCCAAACCGCCTATAGTCATCCCGCCAGCCGCGAAGCCTGGTGATTTCAAGGTGCCGGCACCTTCGACCAAGCCTGCCAAGCCGGGTGAGGGCAAGACAAATTCTGCCGGCTCGTCGTCCACCAAACCGATTCTCCCCGTCATTCCCACGACGCCGCCAGGCAGCAAGTCCGGCCCGGCAGCGCCGCCGGCTGCCAAAGCGCCGGCGCCCGCGGCAACCAAAGCGGGCGATGCGAAGTCCACGCCGCCTCCTGCCCCGGATAAGAAACAGTGATCGAAGAGGACGATTTGCTTCTCGCCGTCCCGACGGCCGAGATCGTCTCGGCTGCGGGGCCGTCGCGAACGATCGAATTCACCGCCCGCACCAAGATCGATGGGCTGCGCCTCGATCAGTTTCTGGTCGGCCTCTTTCCCGAATATAGCCGTTCGGCAATCCAAAGGGTGATCGACTCCGAGGGCGTCCATGTCAACTCTCGGGCAGCCAAGGCTAGCTACAAGGTTCGCCATGGCGACCACGTTCGCATAACGCCGCCCGAACCGACGCACGCCCTGCCTCAGCCGGAAGACATTCCGCTAGAGATTCTCTACGAAGACGATCAGCTTGCAGTCATCAACAAGCCTTACAATATGGTAGTTCATCCAGCGAAAGGCAACTGGAGCGGCACGTTAGTCAACGCGCTGCAATTCCACTTCGCCAATCTCAGCCATTTGAACGGCAACTATCGCGCGGGAATCGTGCATCGGCTCGATCGCGACACCAGCGGCGTCATCCTGGTAGCCAAGGAAGAGCAAGCTCACCGCGACTTGAGCATGCAGTTCGAGTCACGCAAGATTTATAAGGAATACGTTGCCATTACGGGTGGCGTGCTCGATCGCGACAGCGATTACATCGAAGGCAGAATAACCAAGCATGCGCACGATCGCGTCAAGATGGCGATCACCGACGATGAGGAAGTCGGCAAGGATGCCTGCAGCTTTTATGAAGTGATTGAGCGTTTTCGAGGCTTCACTTTTTGTCGCGTGAATCCACGCACGGGCCGTACGCATCAGATCCGCGTGCACCTGGCGAGTGTAGGCTGCCCCGTGTTAGCGGACAAGATGTACAGCGGCCGTGATTGCTTTCGGCTTTCCGAGCTCAACCCGGCCATTGCCCCGGAAGCCGACGAAATCCTGCTCCATCGCCAAGCCTTGCACGCCAGGCGTCTGCGTTTCACGCACCCGATCAAACGCACTCTCGTAGATGTCGAAGCTCCGTTACCTGAGGAATTCAACCGCACGCTGGAAGCATGCGGCAGTTCCGAGCGGGGCAGGCAAAACGGCGGTAGCCCGATCCGGCTAGCGAGCCTCCCACGTTAGTGGGAAGAGTTAGCCGCAAACTCCCCCCACTAACGTGGGAGGCTCGCTCCTTTCACGTATGACGAAACTGGCCAGGCGTTAAGTCCGCGCTCGTAGAAACTCGCGGTTAACCAACGCTGGTTCTGCATTCAACGATTCACGATGCGGACATCT
Source organism: uncultured Gemmataceae bacterium (assembly GCA_963748025.1). Classification (GTDB taxonomy): domain Bacteria; phylum Planctomycetota; class Planctomycetia; order Gemmatales; family Gemmataceae; genus CAVVHZ01. The sequence continues at coordinate 20,872 of CAVVHZ010000027.1, read as the reverse complement.
TAATCCATTTCCCACGGATTTCTGTACGTGATTGGCCCTTCTCCGGGCATTACTTTACGTTGACTCCAACGGATGGGAGAATCGCGGTCATGAAGAGTAATCATTTCGCCTCTGTCCTGCGTTACGCGCGTTGACTGGCGGCACACGTGGATGCCCTTGCTTTGAACGACTGCGATTTGCTCTCGCGCTATCTCGTCCACAAGGACGAGGATGCTTTCTCCGTCCTTGTCCAAAGGCATGGCGGCATGGTGTGGGGAGTTTGTAAGCGAGTGTTGGATGACCCCAACGATGCCGATGACGCATTCCAGGCCACGTTTCTGGTGCTGCTGAATAAATCTGCGACGTTGCTTGGGGCGAATCGATCGCGAGCTGGCTCCAGGGAACCGCCTGGCGGCTGGCCCGCAAAGTAAAGGTTCAAGCTGCACGCCGAAGAACAAAAGAAGTCCGCCATATTGCCTTGCCGATCCCAGACATTCAAGAAGCGATCATGGGGCGTGATTTGCGCAGCGTCCTCGATAAGGAAATCGCGCGATTACCTGCCAACTTGCGCGATCCCTTGGTTCTTTGCTATTTGCAAGGTAAATCCTATGCGGAAGCTGCCCGCCGGCTTGGCTGGCCTGAGGGAACGGTTTCCAGCCGGCTCGCGCGGGCTCGGGCTCTCTGCGCAACCTCAAGACAGAAGAAACGCTGACTGGAAGAGAACGGCTCAACCTCCCGGCGAACCTGTGCGAACCTTTCGCACTATCCCCCACGGGATACCTGGCGGCCGCCGGCGTTCGTCCTGCGGAGACCAAGACAAATCCGGACTCACAGCCTTTGACTCAAATGAGTGTTGTGGAATTGGCAACGGGCGAAGAATTGTTTCGTCTCAATTGCCGCCCTTCGCATGTTGCCTTTTCGCGGGACGGGCGAGTATTGGTTACCGCCGGCCCCGCATACCTGCAAGTTTGGGATGCGGGAACCGGCGCCGAGTTGTTCAAGCTGGGCTGGCCTGAAGAGCCGCTAACGCGGAGCGCGCTCCCCTGCGCCGACCTCACTGATCGTCAGGGGTGATGGCCAAGCAGCCATCACGGGAATGTACGATGGCACGGTGCTTGTTTGGGATCTGGCGCCGGCGAAGAAGCCTGCCAATTGGAAGCGATCCAAGAAGCTCGAACGTAACGACCTCGAATCGCTCTGGGCCGACCTGGCCGGCGACGCCAAGACGGCTCAACCGAGTGTTCAATTATTGGCGGCGACGCCCGACCAATCTATCTCCCTTCTGGCGGAGAAGGTTCGGCCTGTCGAAGCGGTCGATGCCCGGTACCTGGACCAACTCGTCGCTGAACTCGAAAGCGCCGAGTTTGCCAGCCGAGAGATCGCGAGGCGAACGATGGCGCGACTTGGCGAACAAATCGAGCCGGCGTTGCGTCGGGCTCTTTCCCGCAAGCCTTCGAACGAAACGCGCAAGCTGCTCGAGACAATGTTGGTGGCCCTTCATGGGCCTCTCACGGGAGAAACACGGCGTTCGGCGCGAGCGATTCAGGTGCTCACCACGATCGGCACGGCCGAATCGCGCAAGTTCTCCAGAAACTCGCCGCCGGGGCTCCGGATGCCCGTGAGACAAGGCTGGCAAAGACGGCGCTTGGAGAGGAGCTGCACTGAGGGCGCGCGGGCAGACTGGCTTCAAATGCATTCCTTAGCTCGACGCGCAAGCGAGAGGACCGTGTAGCCACTCTTCTGCACTGCCGACGCGGGGACCTGGGCAACCCGGCCCTCTCGCTCGCGCGTCGGGCTAACAAGCGACGGGCCGCGAAATTGTGGTGCCGACAATTCCCCGAAACGTCCCGACTCCGCCCTGGGTCGACCCTCGGGCGGAGCAAGGACGTCGTGATCGCAAAATCGCTCAACACTGCCGCCGTCTGCACGCCTCTGTCTTTGACCGTCGGGATGCTGCCGGCTCGGTTTTCCAAATTCACAACCATTTTGGCCGCTTACGTTGCGCTACGGCAATCTCACTTTAAGCAGAAGGTGCGTGGCTGCCCAGGCGTCTCCTGAAAGCTCCGCCTGTCATTTTTTCCTGACTTGAAGAACCAGCCCCCTTGGCAAAGGGAAAACCTCGATGAATTGGCTAAAATCCTGGCTCGAGCCTCGGCAATCCAGTCCAGCGAAGCGATCCGCTTCTGCCAGGCGCGCTCGGCAACGGCAGCGCATGCTGTTAGGCCTCGAAGGTTTGGAGGATCGTGTCGTCCCGACGCTGACGATTGTGCCGACCTTTGCCGCCAACATCCAGAGCGATCCCAACGCCGCGACCATCGAAGCCACGATCAAAGCGACGATCGCGATTTACGCGAGCTACATCACCGACAACCGCACGGTCAATGTCACGTTCCAGGAAAGCAACGGGTCGGTCACGTCCGGTAACCTCAGCGTCGGCAAAGGCGGAGTCGGTTACACCAGTCCCCCGAATGTCACCTTCACCCCGGTAGATGGCGGCAGCGGGGCCTCGGCCGTTGCGGTGGTACAAAACGGTCAGGTAACAGGTTTCACCAACATCCAGCCGGGCTCAGGCTACATTCAAGAGCCCAAGGTCAGTTTGAGCGGCGGCGGCGGCGCGGCGCGACCGCCGTTGTGGATTTTGGGCTCGGTGGGAGCATTGCCGCCCCGATGCAGGTGCCCTATGCCCGCTATCTTGCCGCTTTGGGAAATCTACCTACGCCAAGTGCCGCCCAAATCACTGCGCTGGCCAGTCTCCCCGCTGGCGCGACCGGCCCGATTCAGGCAAGTCAGTATGTCCAACTTGCGCCGCGCTGCGCAGGCCCTCGGATTTTACACGGATGTGGCTGCCACCACCGGATCAGGAGCCGTTCTCGCCTTCACCGCTTCGGCCGACAACTCGATCGCGACGGTAAACGCAGTTCCCGTTGCAGGAGGTTCCGGGTATCCCGCCAACGCTACCGCCGCCTCCCCCATCGATCTCTACGTGTATGACAGCGATGGTGGGGGCGGCGTCGTGCAGGCGACGACCGACGCGAACGGCGTCGTGACCTCGTTCCTCCCGACACCTGTCGCTGGAGGGTGGAGTTATGCGAGTGGCGCCAACCAGGCGTATGTCTATGGGGCGGGCGCAACCATCTCGCTCAACATGGGGATCTGCAATCTTAGCCGCCCTGATGCCGACCCTACCAAGTACGATTTGCAGTCGGTAACGATGCACGAGTTGGATGAAGTCCTTGGCGCAGGCGGCGCCGGGTCGAAACTCAATCCCGCTAAGAATCCGGTAAACGCCGGCGACCCGCTCTTTGGTACAGCCGCGCCTGGTCCTCTCGATCTCTTCCGCTATTCACAATCTACTGTCATCAATGGTACAGCGGTTCCCGGCCATCGCGTATACAATTATTTCCTTCAGCAGCAGGCTTATTTCTCTATCGATGGCGGTTACACCGACTTGGCTCGATTCAATCAAACCGCGGGCGGCGATTTCGGCGATGACTACAGTGTCTACGGCAATCAGTCCCCTCAGGTTTAGGACGCCTACAACACAGCAGTTCCCCATGCCGAATCTTGGTGTGGAACTCACAGAGCTGAACGTGACTTGGGTGGACGCTCAATACCAATCTCCCCGACTCGACCTTGAGAGTCACCGACAACGTGGGGGGCACCAGGCCGCGACGACAAACCAAACCTGGAACTGGGTATCTGGAGGTCACTAATACCGGCTCGGCGGCGGCGACGTTCAGCAATCTGTTAGACCATTCTCCTGGACAATTTGCCGAACTCTGGGATCAGCTATCAAGACTCCAACCGTTGCCGGAGCAGACCGGCGTCAGCGGCGGGTCCATTTCGCCAGCCATCAGTACAATCATCCTGCCTCTGACTGTCTTGGCCAATGGAGCCGTCATCATTCGCCAGGCGGAAGCTTCGAGATCGTCGTCTACAGCCACGGCTACTAGCGCTGGAGTATCGCTCAATCCGCGTCCTGCCCCGCTGCCGGTCGTCAATAAAACACGGACCGTTTTGCAAGGCGGTTACGCCGGCGTGGCGTTCGTCGATCCCTACGGAATGTTCGCGGAAGCCACTTACCAAACAACTCCGGCAGCGATAACCGTCACGGTGCAGGCCGGCGTCAAGATCACAGATTCGCCTGACATTACCACCGCAAACGTGACGACCGTCGCCGTCTCAGGCGTGGGAGATCAACGCCGCATACCATCGTCGTCACTATCGTCGACAGCAAGGGAGGATCGGTTAGTTCTTCTTCAGTGAAGGTGAGCGACGGCGCTGGGCGGTGAGCAATATCGACGCCTCCGGCCTGCAAGACGGCGAAGTGACCTATACCGCAACCGAAACGGACCCGCAGGGGCGATTCAATGCCTCGGCAGTCGAAACAAACTTACGCGGTGCCCTCCGGCGGCCCGACCTTTTATTGGCAGCTGATGAAGCGCGGTCCGACGTCAACGAACAGACTTTGTTCCAGCATAACTTTGACACCGGCGGTATCCGCCTCCTAATGGCGACGTGGAGGAGTCCTAAGCCAGTATGACCATCAACACGTCCCCAGATCATGGTGCGTCTATTCCGAAGAAGAAAATGCTCCTTCGATACCCTCCCTGGATTTCAGCGTCACCGAGACAATGAATTGGAGCTGGTGCGCCCCCCGAGGTTATCCTGCCGGGCGAAACGTTTACCTCCTTCTACGGCCAGTAACGCCCAAAGCAACACACGAGTTGGTGGTGGGGCGGAAGCCGAAGGCGGCTACCAGCTTTCAGGGACAATCTTCACAAACGCAACGGTCCCCACCAGCAATTTCAATGAAGCGGACGAGTCGGGGAGCACTACGATCACGGCTCCCTCGACGTTGTATGGTTTGTCAAGTGCTACAGCTCCGCCAGGGGGAAAATGCTTATGTTGCTTACACGGAGCTCTCTGTCCAGGAAGTTGCCTATATCGGAACTCAACTGGATATCAACCCTAATACGGGACGAGCACTTGGCGGCATGTGGGTTGCTGCTCGATACATTACGAACTGGTCCAGGAGCCGCCTCCTCTCCAAGCAGTGACGATATCCATCGCACCGAACATCACCAACGCCAATGTGACGAACGATTCGGTCTCCGGCATTGGCACGGCCGGCGATATTATTTCGCTTTCCATCAACGATGGCGTTCATACGGTTTCCGGCCAGCCGACGACCGTTGCGCCAACGGCACATGGACAGTCAACGGCATTAACGCCACCAGGCTCGCCAACGGCCCCATCTCATATACCGTTTTCATGCACGACCAGAATGGCAATGAATCCACCACCGCTCAACCGGCGACCAAGAGCTTCTTGCCATCGCCGTGGCACCAAACGTTTACGACGCCGACCCGAGCAACGTCACCGTTTCGGGTACAGGCATCAATCCCGGCGACGCCGTCTCGGTGACCATCACGGACGGCACGAATACAACTGCCGCCGTTACTGCTATCGTCGGGAACGACGGCGCCTGACATCGCCTCCGATCGACGCCGCGGGGCTTAACGACGGCTCGCTCACCTATTCCGTCAGCGAGACGGACGTGTACGGCAATACTACTACGGTCGTGCAAACGTCAACCAGAATCGCTGTCCCCACCCTCGCCTTTATCAGCACGCCGAACATTACTACTGCCAATCAGACCATCGTCCGTCTCCGGCACGGGAGTGGACGGCGACTTTGTCCCCGGTCACCATTGAAGACGATTTCGACGACGACGGTTCCGACGCCACAGCCGATCTACTACCACCGTGATCGGCGGCGTCTGGTCGGTGAGCGGTATCGACCGCATCCGCCCTCGTCGATGGGCAGGTCACCTATAATGCCTCGGAAACAGACCCTAACGACAGCAATAACGCTAATTCCATCCAGCAAGCCCGCGAACAAAAACACGGGCCTGTCCGTGGCAATTACGGACGCGACGGACATCACCAATGCCAATGAAAGCGACCTTACATCTCAGGCACTGGCACGAGCGGCGACACGATTTATGTCGAAATCAGCGACGACTTCGGTAACTCGATTCGACCAACGCCAACGACGGTCGCTGGCGATGGCACCTGGTCGGTGAGCAGCATCGACGCTTCTGTCTCTATGAACGGCGGTCGCCTATGACGCCGTTGCGACGGATGCCAGACGGCAATTCGGGCGAAGACACACAAAACGCCGTCAAGGGCGCCTTGGCGTTTACGAGGCCGACGAACATCACCGCCGCCAACCAGACCGGCGTGACCGTTAAGGGCACGGTAAAGCGGCGACACGATTTCGGTCTTCATCGCTGACGTTTCGGGCCAGAAAACACCGACACTGCGACCACGACGGTCGGTGATGATGGTGCCTGGTCGGTGAGCGGCATCGACGCATCCAGTTTGCGGCGACGGCAAGATTTATTTTAACGCTTCCGAGTCCTATGCCGCGGGCAACGCTGTCGCATTCAGCAGAAGGCAACCAAAGGTTCGTTCACCTTCACCAGCGCCCGGCAATGACCAACACCAACCAGAACGGCGTCGCCATTACTGGCACGGGAGACAGCGGCGATACGGTTTCGGTAAAATTGCCATCATCGGCGACAATAGCGGCAACACGACCACGCCCGCAACTGCGACGGTCGGCGCGGACGGCGCATGGTCGGTATTCGGCATCAACGCCTCCGGGCTTGCGAACGGCACGGTGACCTATACCGCCATGAGACGGACGCGGGGGGTAATGCCGTCACCATTACGCAAGGCTCCACAAAGCAAGGGCAGAACACCGGGCCAAACGGCCACGGTCATCGAGCGTCAGTCCTTCCCAGGCTTCGCTTTTGGGCGGGACCGTGATAACGATCACGGGAACGAACTTGAGCAACGCCGCCGTGGTTGAGTTCGGCTCCGTCGCGGTAACCCAATTCATTACCGATACGGCCACTTCGATTACTGTCGATAGTCCGGCGGCCTCGGCGGGCACGGTGGACGTGCGGGTCGTCGCCGGGGGCGCCACCTCCGCCTACAATTCGCCGGCCGATCAGTTAACCTTCGTCGCCCCACCGCCGACCAGCAGTCTCGCGGAGTTGCCCACCTTTGAGCCGGCGACCTTTACTTTGAACTGGTCCGGTTCGGACGTCGGGGGCCCAGGAATCGCGTCGTATACCATCTATGTCTCCGACAATGGTGGGGCCTTTACTCCGTACCTGTCTGCCACCACGCTAACCTCTACTACCTTTACGGGGGTGGACGGCCATACCTACGGTTTCTATAGCGTCGCCATCGACATTGCCGGGAACTCTCAAGCGACGCCGGGCTCCGCAAGCCACCACAACAGTTTCGAACGACAACGGCATTATCAGCGGCACGGTGTTCCACGATTTTATCGCGAATGGCACGGTAGACAGCGGCGAACCGGGATTGGCCGGCGCGACCGTGTTTCTCGACCTGAATGACAATGGCATTTTCGATTCAGGTGAACCATCGACAATCACCAATGCCAGCGGTGCCTACAACTTTACGGGATTGGCGCCGGAACTTACGCAGTCCGCGAAGTTCTCTTGGGCGGGGCCATCCTTAGCTCGCCCGCAAAGGGCAGCTACTCCTTGACCGTCACGAACGGGTCCAACTTCGCTAACCAAAACTTTGCGGAAGTTCTTACCAGCATTGCGGTGCCGTTGACGCTGCCGCCCAACAGCGCTTTCCCTTCACAAGGAAACGCTAATGCCGATTATGTCGAGGCCATTTACCGGGCGGTATTGGATCGCAATGCCGACCCGGGCGGCCTGACCTCGTGGACCGCGAAGCTCAACGACGGTTCAGACACGCGCGCCCAGGTGGTTGAAGGAATCCGCAATTCTCCGGAACACTTTGCCCAAGAGGTTGACGCCTTTTATTTGACCTTGCTGGGACGTGCAGCGGATTCAGGCGGCGTATCGTATTGGGTTTCGCAGCTCCAGGCCGGTGTGCGGGAGGAACAGATCGCCTTCGACTTCCTCAATTCTCCGGAATACCTCAGCAAGGGCGACAAGTACTTTGTCGATTCGATGTATCTATCGCTGCTGGGACGATCGTTCGATACAACGGGTGAAAGTTATTGGCTCAACCAGTTGGGCGATAATTCTTCGGGCAATCCCTCCCACGCCGCGTTATTGACACACCAACAAGTAATCAACGATTTCCTGTTCTCTGAGGAATCGCTCCAACGCTTGGTCGAGGGCTACTACGAGGTCTTCCTACAGCGGCAGGCGGATGGCGGCGGGTTGAAGGGCTGGGTCACGGAACTGCAAGACGGCTTGCCCTTCCTGACCATAGGCGAGGAGTTCCTATCCTCCGATGAGTTCTACGACAAAGCCGCCGGTAACAAGTAAACCGGGAGGCCCTTGAGGGGTTCAGTGTTTTTCCGCCAAGTCGGCGAGCAATCGTTTGAAGTCTTCTCTTGTCCGGAGCACGTCGAGGGTTGGGTCGGTCTTTATCAAGTCGAATTCCTTGCTGCCTCTGCGATTGCTTTCGCGCAGGATTTCCACGGAGCGGCGGGAGAACATTTCGATATTTTCGCGCTGCAAGCTTTCAGGAAGCTGGCCATCCTTCTGGCAAGCGATGACGCAACGCGTCAGCAGCCGTGCGGCTTGGGAGCATTCCTGCCAACGATCCGGGCAGATGGGTGAGACCTTTTCCGCAAGTTTCGCCGCGGTTTGATAATCAGCCAATTCCAGGCGCGAATCCGCCAGCTGCAAATGGCACGAAGCCTGCGCCACCCGCCGGCTTGCGCTCAAAGCGTTCAGCTTCTGGCAGGCTTCCAGGTGTGAAATCGCCAGTTCGAGCAAGGGGCTGGCCGCCTGATGGTTTTTGTCACTGCGAAACAAGCGGGCCAACCTTTCCTGCCCTCTCGCTAGCTCGTCGTGCATCCCAGAAACCTTTGGATACTCGTCGACCAACCGTTGCCTGAATTCGATCGCACGGCGCAAGCAAGCCTCCGCATCCTTCGGATGGCCGCTATCCGCAAGAAGACAACCCAGGTTAAAGGCGGCGTCAGCCGATCGCCTTTGAAAGCGAACCACTCCTGGGGACTCCAGGGCCAATCTTTCCCAAAAATCCCTGTCGCTTCGGAAGAATGGTTCCGCTTCATTCAAGCGCCCGTGCAAGGCTAGAAATACGCCCAAGTTTCTTTTTCGGGAAGCCAGGCTCATGTCGTGGAGTTGGGGGCTCGAAGACTTTGTCGCCACTCTTTCCAAAACCGCCACAGCCTGGCGAAAAGCCTTTTCAGCTTCTTGGGGCTGACCCGAACTATCAAACGAACGAGCCAGCAGATCGTAAGATTCAGCCAGACTCTGAGCAGATTCAGGAGACAATGCCTGGTCAGCCCGGAGCATTTCCTGGATTTCCACGGCCTTGAGACTGGCCCGTCGTGCTTCTGCCCGATCTCCTTGGTTTAGCACGAGGGAATTGCCGAGATTCTGTTCACAGGCGGCAAGTTCGCGAAGGATCGTTTCGTCGGCGGGAGATTCGGCCTGTAATTGGAGCACAATAGTCAACGCCGATCGGAAACTTTGCTCAGCCACTTTTTGGTCGCCCAGTTGTTCGTGAATCTTACCCAGCCGCCGCCAGGCCCGGCCGGTCTCTAAACGCAGTTCCGGATCGGCGCTCTCTTTCTGGGCGAAGCCTTCATAGAACTGCAGCGCATCTTTCAGTAATTCAAGCCGGACCGTCTCCATGTAGGGAACGGACTCCAAGCGCTCGAGGCCGACGCGAGTCAACAGGCGATCGACTGCGTCGCGCGCCTCGTGCAAATGGGCGACGGCAAGCTGCCTTTGTTCATCCGCCTTCCGCTGGTTGCTGTCCGCGACGTCGCGCTGGTGCTGCAAGCGAACGTTGTCGGCCAAGACGACGCTAACCAACGTCAGGACGGCTGCGGCGCTGACCGCTATCAAGGCGGCCCATGCCGGTCGCCGGCGTATCCACTTTTGAATCTGTTCGCGTGCGCTGGGCGGCCGAGCCATGACGGGTTCGCCCGCCAAGTACCGGTTGAGGTCCTCGGCCAGGGCTTGTGCGCCGCCATAGCGTTTCGATGGATCCTTCGCCAAACAAGTCAGGCAGATGGTCTCCAGGTCGAGCGGAACTTTGGGCTGACCTTTGCGCGAAATCGCGGGTTCCTGGGAGCGCACTTGTTCAAGCGTTTCCAAGGCCGTCGAAGCTCGAAAGGGCGGCGTCCCGATCAACAACTCGAATAGAATGGCTCCAAGCGCGTAGACGTCGGTAGGAATTCCGATGTCCTGCTGACGTCCCCCCGTTTGTTCGGGCACCATATAGCTCGGCGTCCCGATCGCGTGCCGGTCTGGGTCTGCTGCGCCTGGGCTTCACCCAACACCTTCGCCAAGCCGAAGTCGGCGATTTTTGGCACTAATGTGGAGCCGTCCCCTGCAAGCAGGCCATCCTCCGTCGGGCTGCCATCCGTACGCAAGAGCAAGATGTTGGCGGGTTTGAGGTCGCGGTGGATGATGCCGCGCTGATGGGCGTGATGAATGGCCTGCGCCAGCGTCGAGATCAATCGCGCGGCCGTTCGATGCGGCTGGGGCTTGCTGGCGGACCAGGTTGCCAGGTTGCCGGCATTCACGTATTCGAGTGTCAAGTAAGGCACGCCGTTGTGCTCGGCCACCTCATGTATTTGCACCACGTTGGGATGTTGAAGCCGCGCCACAGCTTCCGCTTCTGTTCGTAGGCGAGCGATATCCTCCAAGCGCACGAGCCGTGCAGCCATATCATTTTCAGCGCCACGATCCGGCCCAGGCTGAGTTGCTTTGCCTTCCAAACTAAGCCCATTCCGCCGCGACCGAGCAAGCCATAAATCTCATATCCGGGCAGGCGGGGGAGTTCATCCCATGCCGAGACAAAACCAACGCTGGATCCGGTGAACTCAGAGTCGGTTTTTCGCAGACTGTGCCGAACTCTTCCCCATATTCGGCGGCAGTGGGATTGTCGCCCCAGCGCAGGCGAACGCGTAATTCTTCTCTCAGTAGGTGGTGCAGAACCTCGGGGCGGTCGAGCGCGGGAAATCGCTCTCGATAGTGGGCAATCCGCTTAGGTTGCTGGGAGTCGCCTTTCGTGCGCGCCTCCGTCCAAGACTTCCAGGCAAACTCCAATTCGACCAGAACCAGCTCTTCCAAGGTCGCAAAATAGGACGGGGCGTCCTGAGCGGGCAGATAGTCTTCGAGCGGTTGGGGGCAACCGCGAATCCAGGCGCTCTCGAAGCGGCGCCGGGCGTCCTCGTCGATGAGGCCCGTCGTGGAAATGCGCGTGTTCATGCCGAGCCGAGGGAGAAGGTTCGTTTCAGCCGTTCCTGTACCCGCTTGAGCAGGCGGCGGACCGTCCGTTCCGAGCAGCCCAGTTGCGAGGCCGCCTCGTCATTGGTGTATTGCTGTAGCTTCAAATCCACGAGGCGAGATTCTTCGTCATCAAGCGAATCGATCAAGAGTGCGAATTGATCGGCAAACGCGGCGGCCTCGATAGGAGTCGGCGCTGAAGCTATCAAAGGGCCGCCAGGCTCCTCACCGCTGGCGGCTAAGGAGGCGATCGGTATTTCCCGGCCCAAGTCGCGCTTGAGCCGTTGATGCAATCTTGCTTGCTCGCGAATCTTGACCAGCGTGATCGTACAAAGCAGCCGCCACAAGCTTTCGCTATCGGGCAATTGAAACTCGCCCACGCGCATGCGCCGGAGAAAAGTGCGGCAAACAGACTGCACGACGTCTTCGGGACCGACGCGCGACCGCAACCGGTTCGCAAGCCGCTGGTCCGCCAAGACTTCGAGCGGCCCAGCGTACAATTCGCAAAACTCTTGCAACACCCGCTGGTCGCCGGTGCGCAGACCGTCGATCAACCGTTGCCACCTCGCCGCCTCCATCGACTCTGTCCCCGGAAGCCAGCCCATTCATTCCCGCAGCCGCGTGCCGTGCCCGTTGTCCGGCTCGGCTCGCCGGACCTACTTAATTTGCCTCACTGACGCCGGTTCCAAAGCTCCGCCCGGGATGAATCCCAAGCGGAACAAGGCCCCTGCCCCTGCAAATTCTATCAACGCCGCCGCGGCGTCCGGGCCGCAGTCTCCTCGTATGGCGCGAATTTCACTTCGTTGCCGTTGGCGTCAAAGCAGGTGAACTCCAAGAACTCGGGGGATACCTCAGGCACCGAGTGAATCGTTACCTGGGCGTTGCCGGCTTCTTCGAGTTTCGTGATCTCTTTGCGCTTACGGTTGAGGAGATAACGCTCCACATCCTCTTGAACCCGCACCACCACACGCTCGATTTGTTGACGGTGGGTCGCCAACTGCAAGAGTCGCATGACGTCGATGCTCATGCTTTCGGTGGTTTTGACCTGGCTCGTGCCGCCGCAAGAGGGGCAGTCTTGATAGACGCTGCGCTTGAGCGAGGGACGAATCCTTTGCCGCGTCATTTCGATAAGGCCGAATTGCGAGATCCGCAAAACCTTGGTGCGGGCGCGATCGCGTTTCACCGCGTCGCGCAAGGCAAGTTCGACGTTGCGGCGATGCTTGTCCTCGCGCATGTCGATGAAATCGTTGACGATGACGCCGCCTAAATCGCGTAGCCGAAGCTGGCGGGCAATCTCTTTGGCTGCCTGCAGGTTCATCTGGTAGGCGGTTTCTTCGGCATTGTTGTCGGCGCGGAAATTGCCGCTATTCACGTCGATGGCCACCAGGGCCTCGGTTTGGTCGATGACGATCGAGCCGCCTGCGGGCAGCGGCACTTTGCGGCGCTGGATCCGAGCAATCTCCTCTTCGATGCCGTAGCGGTGGAACAGGGGCTCGGTGTCGCCGAAGAGCTTGATACGCGGAGCATAACGCGGCATGACGATTTGCAAGAATTCCTGAGCGTGCTCGAAAGCCGTCGGCTCGTCGACCCAGATGGTGTCGATGTCGTTGCTGAAAGTATCGCGGATGGTGCGCGTAATCATGTCGCTTTCTTGGTAGATCTCGGCCGGGGCCTTGATCTTGGTGATGCGTCGCACGACTACTTGCCAGAGCCGAACCAGATACGCCAAATCGCGCTGCAGCTCCTTTTTCGTTTTGTCCATGCCGGCGGTACGAATGATAAAGCCCAAACCCTTGGGCGGCTGCAACTCATGGAAGATGTCGCGGAGCCGGCGGTGCGCTTCTTCGTCGTCAATTTTGCGCGAAACACCGACGCGGTTGAGGCCCGGCATAAGGACGAGATAGCGGCCAGCGATGCTGATATAGGTGCTCAGCGTCGGGCCTTTGGTGCCGATGCCTTCCTTGATAACCTGCACGAGCACTTCTTGGCCGCGCTTGAAAATCTCCTGAATCAACGGCTTGGGGCGACCGATGCTGGATCGGCCCATCATGGGCCGCCGCGGACCGCCGCGCGAGCCGCCACCGGGGCCGCCACGACGCGGGCCTCGGTCGCCACCTCGGTCTCCCCCCCGATCTCCGCGATCGCGGCGACCGCCCCCACCGCTGGGACGTCGCCTCGGCCGCGTGTATTGATCGAGTGATTCGTGCAAGTCTTCTTCGACGAATTTCTCGCTATCCATGGGTGCATCGTCGGGGTGAACCGGCTCTTCGGGTTCACTCGAGAAATCGTGGGCGTTGCTCTCTTCGCTGACGACGGTCTCCGACTCGTAATTGGTTTCTTCCATCCTAAAACTCGATTCCGGTTCCGTGCCAAAAGTTGGCTCGGCTTCCGTCGGTTGGAACGATTCCTCAACAGCGGGAGGCGAAGCGGCTTGAGCCGGCCGCTTGGCTTCGCGGGGCTGGAAGCAGAGTTCGTCGTCGATTCCCGAATCGCTTTGGCTGTCTTTTTGTTCCGAACTATCTTGGTCGGTGCGATGCTCGGCCGAGCTCATATATGGCGAATCGTCCGCGCCCGGTTTGCGCGGCGGCGGGGAACTTTCTGGAGTCGCGGCATCGGCCGCGCTCAGGGTGAAGGGATCGGCCGCGGCGCCTCCTTCGGCTCCTTCCGGCGGCGGGCCCTCCTGACGCTCGCCTCCGCGGCGCCGCCCGCGTCCGCGCGAATTGCCGCGACCGCGTCCGCCGCGCTTGGAGCGAGGCTCCTCTTTGGTGTCTTCGGCGCCGGCTCCAGGCGTGTCGGCGGCGCTACCGCGATCTCTTCTGGCGCTGTCGCCTCGTGGACGCCAAGCGGTCCACGGGCCTCGTCAGGGGCCATCAGGTCGTCGACGTCGTATTCGCTCTGGCGTTGTTGTGGTTCGCTACGGCCGCGATCCCGGCCGCGGCGCCGGCCCTCGCTTTCTTGCTGTTCTTCCAGATGCCGGTAATAGGCAGGCTCCACGTCGGAAACGTGCAAAAAGCCGTTGCGACCGATGCCGAAATCGACGAACGCGGCTTGAATGCTCGGTTCGATATTGACGATGCGGCCCTTGTAGATGTTGCCCACATAACTTTCTTGACTGGAGCGCTCGACGTACAGCTCTTCCAGAATGCCATCCTCCACGATGGCGATCCGGCATTCTTCGGGCTGCAAGACATTGATGAGCATTTCTTTCTTCATGAGGTCCTTTCAGTTCTCCGGCACGGGAGCGAGCGGAGTCGCTGGGGGCGCCGCCGAAGCGGCGAGCAGCGGCTCGTCTTCCAATTCCAGGAGAGTGCGATCGAGAATGGCTCCCTCCGTCGCTAGGTCGCCGAGACCTAGCGCTTGCAAGACTTCCTCCGGGCGCACGCCGCCTGTGGGCGTCACCGTGAGGAGCATGTCGAGCATAACGGAGTCAAATTGGAGCGATTCGAGATAGAGTTTGAGGTCAAAACGCCGAGGCTTCGGCCTCGTGCGTTCGACCCAGTGATGATCCGTTTCCAGTAAGGCTTTGATTCGTTCGGGTAAACCGTCGCGCCGGTCAGTTGGGACGAATAACCGATAGCCGGCGCGGCGTACGTGGGCGGTGGTCTTGGGATCGATGGTCTGAACGCTCAGAATCTCGATGCCGGGCAACGTGTTCGCGGACAGGCGGGCGTGGATCTCTTCCGGCGTGATGGCCCCTTCCAATTCCAGCTCTACGACTTCCTGGGACCCGACAATGCCCAGGGACAAAGGCAGCGCGAAGACGAGCCGGGGATGGGGATTGAATCCTTGCGTCCAGCGCATGGGCAGTTGGGCCCGGCGAATCATGCGCTCGAAAAGCGCAGCAGATCGTGATGACTGATCAAGCGGAGATCGCCGGTTTTTCGGAAGCGAATGCGGACTTTGCTAAAATCCATGCGCACGACATCCAAGGATGCTGGCTGCGCGACCGCGGCAAGCTGGCCACCTTGGGAGAGTTTGCTGGCTCCCCTCCCAAGCTGTGGGAATATCGTCGAGAGATGAAGGATGACCTGGCAAGGATTCAAGGGCCAGAACTCAGTGCGGCAGGAGGAACATCCTCCGCGCTGATGCTGCCGCCAACCTCGTGGTTGGTTAAGTGAACAGTTTACGCCTTACACGCACCGCGAAGAGAACTTCGGCGGCGGTCGTGATGCGAGATACCGTTCGAAAAACCGCACTTCTCGATGGCGTGAACCTTCTTGCGCGGCTGGTGCCGCCCGAGCGTTGAGAAAGAGCTGCGAAGCTGCAAATGAACGCCCGGGTGACGCATCGGAAGAACGGCGTGGTCTCCTTTATGTACCCGACAACGCAGTAGGGCATCCTCGCGAAGGACAGTGCGTGTTCCCAGGGCACTTCCCAAGAATGGGATCGATGCGCTAGGGCACGGCCTCGGGGAGGATCCGCCGCGTTTGCTCCCTTAAGTAATTGTTGACGTCACGGGCCGTTTCCAAGCTCATCGCCTCGCGGGCGACGGCCTCGGCCTCCTCCAAAGTAACCGACCGGATGATCTTTTTGATCTCCGGGATGGAGTGAGGGGTCACACTGAGCTGTCGCATCCCCATGCCCAAAAGCAAAAGGGTGTAGATCGGCTCCCCACTCATTTCACCGCACACGTTCACCACCATGTTGCGCTTGCCCGCCTGAACGACCATTTCGATCAGGCGAAGGACGGCGGGATCGCCGGGGTTGTACAGCGACGCGACCTCCTCGTTGGTACGGTCGGCCGCCAGGGTGTATTGGGTCAGGTCATTCGTGCCAATCGAAAAGAACGAGACTTCTCGGGCTAACTGATCCGCCATCAGGGCGGCGGATGGCACCTCGATCATGGTGCCTACGGGCAGCGCGGTTGAAGGGAATGCCCTCGTCTTCCAGGTCCTCCTTCACTTCCGCAAGAATCATCTTGCACTGGCGCAGCTCGAGCACCGTGCTCACCATCGGGAACATTATGCGAACGTCGCCAAACGCACTGGCCCTTAGAATCGCACGCATTTGCGTTTTGAACAAGGTCAAATTCCGCAGACAGAACCGCACGCTGCGCACGCCCAGGAACGGGTTGCGCTCGCCGCGCCTGGGCGATGTTGGCGGAAACTTGTCGGCCCCCAAGTCGAGCGTGCGAATCACCACCGGCCGCTTGCCCAGAGGCCGCAGCACGGTCAGGTAGGCTTCGAAATGCTCTTCCTCGGTCGGGTCGGAGTTTTTGTTGAGGTAAATGAATTCCGTGCGATAAAGGCCGACGCCTTGAGCCCCGCGTTCGATGCAGTGCGTCGCCTCCTGCGGAAATTCGATATTCCCCATGAGCAGTGATTTGCGTGCCGTCGCGGGTTTCGGCCGGCAAATCGCGTAATTCCGAGGTTCGTTCTCCAAGGTGCGCAAGCTCGTTGCGCATTCTTCGTAGCGATGCGCGGTTTCCTCGTCGGGATTGAGGATCGAGCAGGCCGCGGTTGCCGTCGACGATGACTTGATCGCCGCCGGAGACGTCTGTGAGGAATCGGCCCAAGCCGACGACCGCGGGGATTTCCAGGCGCCGGCCATGATGGCGGTGTGACTGGCCCGGCCGCCGGCCTCGGTGGCGAAGGCGATCACCGTTTTCGGGTCGAGATTGGCGGTTTCACTGGGAGTCAAATCGTGCGCCAGCATGACCACCGGCTGGGTCAAGTGCTGCAAAAGCTCGCGACGATGGCCGAGCAGGTTGCGGAGCAGACACTTTTCCAGGTCGAACAGATCCATGGCCCGCGAGGCAAATACCTCCGGTCCATGCCCTCCATGACTTTGGCATAGTGGCGCATGGCCCGGCTGACGGCGTATTCCGCCGATTGCTTCTGCTCGCGAATGTTATTTTCGATTTCCTTGCTCAGGGCAGGATCTGCCAGCAGCAGGGCGTGCGTGCGAAAATGGCGGCATATTGGCTGCCCAGTTTTTCCGAAAGCGCCTGTTGGTTCGCCTTGGCCTCGACAATGGCCGCGCCTGCGCGCCTGACGGAAGCGTTCGACTTCGTTGTCGACGCTGACCCCTTCGATGAACTGTTCCGGTATGCGAAAAGATTCCGTATCGATCACCAGCGCCGGGCCGATGACGACGCCAGGAGAGACCGCAATACCGCGTTTTATTTCCATCTGTCGATCACGGCAGCGGAAGGAGCCTTCGTCAATCAAGCCAGCCCCGGCCGGCTTTAACTGGTTGGATATCATCCTTTAGGCGGCAACGAGGGTTTGCCCGGCTCGTCGTCCTTGGAGATTTCGATCAGGTCCGCAAGGGCCTGGCACTGCCCGGCGCATCGGCGCCGTCCGCTTCGAGCACGAGCTCGGTCCCCTGTTCCGCGGCAAGCAACAACAGTTCGAGGATGCTCTTGCCGTTGACGCTTAGCTCATCTTTGTGCACGTTGATCGTGCTTTCGTATTGGCCAGCGCACTGAGCAAACGCCGCCACGGGCCGCATATGAAATCCAAGCGGATCCTTGACGGTCACTTTTCGCCTGAAGATTTCCCTGTTCATAGCATCCTGGCTCAGCGGCATGAAAATCAACTTCAGGTAATCTGGCGCGGCTCGAAACCGCCGCCCGTCTAACGGTCCTGTTCGCACAACAAAGCCCAGACCTCCTCACGCGTCTTCGCCTGGCGCAGAGCGCACGAAATTGTCGTCCCGGAGGACGCGCGACACGTTTTCCAGGGCGCGTAAATGGTCGCCGGGGCAATCCTGAGGCGACACCAACAACACGAATACGTGCACCGGTTCGCCATCCAGGCTGTCGAAGCTTACGCCCGGCCGCGACAGGGCTACGGTTCCTATGAGGCGCTCGACGCATTGATGCTTGGTATGCGGAATGGCGACGCTTCGGCCAATTCCGGTCGAGCCCAGAAGTTCGCGTTTGAGTATCGCCTTGATGACATCTTCGGTGTCGCCCGCTTTGAAAAACCCCACGCTGCCCAAACTTCCGACCATTTCCCGGATGGCAGATTCTTTATTGATCGCCGTCAATTCCGGAATAATGGCGTCGCGGACAACGAAATCGGTCATGCGCATGCATGCTCTCCTTCCACCCAGCAACCAACCAACCCCGCCAAGGGCCGTCTACTCCGCCTGGGGTTCTTGCTGCGTGGATGCACCAGTCGCCCCGCCGGTTGAGGGAGTCCGGCGGTGGTCCTGGACTTTCTCCTTGTATCGGCGAAGCTGACCTTCCAATTTTTCCACCACCATGTCGACGGCCACCAAAACGTCGGTGTGCGATTCTCGGGCCACGAAATCGTGCTTATGTTCGGCAGAAACCAGCAATTCAACCGTTTTCTGATGATCGTTCTTGAGGTCCACCGTCACTTCAATTGAGGTCAGGCGTTTCGAAATAGTGCGGTAACTTCGCCACTTTTTCACGAATGACCTCCTGGTGGGCTTCGTTCAGATGGCCATGTCGTGAAGAAATCTTGATCTGCACTGGCTCGACTCCTCTCGCTCCCGACCGCCTCGCTCGGGGGCATACTCACCGGCGGCAATCAGCCGAAATTGTAGTGCTGCATAGGCTTTTGTTCAATACGCCCTACTTTGACAGGCTGCCATTTTGAATGTATACAAAAATACACTTATTTTTGAATTCTTCACCTGTTTTTTGAGGTGGTTTATGACCGCCGTGCTCCACCTCGACGTCGATGCTTTTTTCGCTTCGGTCGAACAACGCGACGATCCGCAGTTCGCGGTCGGCCTGTCGCTGTCGGCGCAGGGGTAGTCGCCCGCTGTAGTTACGAAGCACGCCGCTTTGGCGTGCGCCACCGATGCACTGCTCGATGCTCGCCGGCTGTGCTCGCCGCTGCTGATTCTGCCCGGCGAATATCCGCGTTACGAACAAGCCGCTCGTTGCATCCTGGCCGTTTGTCAGGATTATACCCCTCGCGTCGAAGTGGCTGCTTTGGACGACCTTTACCTCGAGCTTGGCCGCGGACGATGGTCCGGAACGGCGGGCGACGATTTCGCGAGCAGATCCGCGACGAAATTCGCCTCAGCGTTTCGATCGGCATCGGCGCCAATAAGATGGTGGCCAAAGCGGCGACGCGCGAAGCCAAGCCCGGCCGGCAAGTGCTCGTTGCCGCCGGCAACGAGCGCCCCTTTTGGCAGCCGCGCAGGTCGCGCATGCTTGCCCGAAAGTGGGGCCGCGCATGGAGTCCGCGGCTCGATCGGCTCAACGTGCATCGCGTCGGCGAAGTCGCCGACATGCCCGTTTCCCGTCTTACGCGGACTGTTCGGCAATCAAGGAAGCCGGCTGCACGAGCAATCGCTCGGCATCGACCGCCGCGCCGTCGAGCCGCGCGAGCCGCAACAGGCCGTCAGCCGCTGCACCAGCTTCGCGCCGCCGGTCGGCGACCGGGCGTTCCTGCGGGCCATGCTCGACTATCTCGTGGAACGCGCCGCCGTTTGAATGCGCTTCACGACCAGGCCACGCGCGGCTTCCAAGTGATCATTCGTTATGGCGATTACCAGAGCGATCGCGGCCGCGGCACGTTCCGCATTCCAGTCGACAGCGAACGCGAGTTGAAAGAGGCCGCACAGAACGTTGGGAACGCTTTACCGCGCCGGCTGCCGCTACGCCTCCTGGGAATCGAGCTGACGCCGCTCAGCCCGCCGAGAAGCAAACCACTCTCTTCCGCGATGCCGACGACGAGCACTACGCCTGACAACCTGCAAAGACGCCATTCACAAGCGTTTCGGTTTCACGTCGCTGCTGAGCGGCTCCGCACTTCTCTTGGCGCGCCGCCTCGACCGCGACCGGGGAATTTCAAGATGCGGACGTGGGTGCTTGACACGGTGACCGGTTAGCCGCGACCTTTGGGGAGCCGGACATGCCCTCGAACGCCATTCGGCCATCTCACGCTTGAGGCATGCCTGCTTGCCAGGCTATAGTCAGTCATCCCGGAAAACGGAAGACATCGTCAGACGGCGACGCGACTCGGATAGTCCATGTTGAAAGAGACGCTCCAGCATTTTCCTGGAGGATGTTCTGCTCTTCTTCTTTCCCTCCTCACGGTCCGTTGACTGGTCGAGAGGCTACGAATAGCTCGACAAAGAGTTTCAGCAGATCGTGGCCGATGCCGCGCGGCCGGGGTTTGGCCGACAAGCTTTTCAAAGTCTGGCGACGGATGGCCGCGAGCAATGGCTGCTGGTCCATATCGAGGTCCAGGGACATGTAAAGCACCGGTTCGGCCGGCGGATGTTCCGTTATAATATCCGCTGTTTTGAGCTGTACGATCGCCGAGTTGTCAGCCTGGCCATCCTGTGCGACGACAACCCCGAGTGGCGTCCGCACGGATTCTGCTACGGTGGCTGGGGCAGCCGCACGGGATTCGGTTCCCCACGGTGAAATTGCTCGACTATGCAGGGCGAGAAGCAGAGCTAGCCGCAAGCACGAACCCGGTAGGGCAGGTGTGCTTGCTCATCTGGCTCGAGGAGCTACCCAAGGAGAACCGGAAAGCCGGCGTGCCAGAAAGCTACTCCTGGTGAAAGGTCTGTACGACAGGAACGGGTTCATCAGTTCGAGGAGGAAAGGCACATGCCTTATGTAACAAGCATTGAACGACTGGCCAAAAAGGAAGGACG
>CAVVHZ010000026.1:0-105808 GCA_963748025.1 uncultured Gemmataceae bacterium | reverse complement strand
GCCGTCACGTCCGTAAAGGTGCCGTCGCCGTTGTTGCGGTAGAGCTTATTGGTCGGGGCAGAATCGGGAGCGGCGCAGGTTGAAGAGGGGCCGTCTTGGACCACGAACAGGTCGATCCAGCCATCATTGTTGTAATCGATCCAGCCCAGTCCGCTCCCCAGCGTCTCCTGAATGTAATGCATGGGCGTGGCGGGGTCATAATGTCGGAAGTTGATGCCGCTGGCGGCCGTGACGTCGACGAACCACGGCTGACCCGGAAGCACCGCCGGCGGCGGCCCTTTTCCCTGGTCCGGACGGCGGCGGCACCGCCGCTTGGTTGAGCCGCCAGGAGAGGAACGGCGCAACAGCAATGGTGCAGGCGACGCCCGCGGCCACCGCCCAGCGAAAAAAGGGTGCGAGACTGCCATGCTCAAGGTCCCTGGTCGCTTAGGCGGCGCTGTTCGGCAGCGCAGCTCGGTTTGGCCTTGTTTGTCGTAGCAATCGGCGAGAAGCCGGCCAGTGCCAGGGCACGTTGGACTGGCGGTGCAGGATGTCGGTGAGGAAAAGGATGGCTTCGTCGAGCTTGCCGGCTGCGACAAAGGCGTCCACCACCCGGCCCTGCACCGCGGCGTTCACGTCGTGCTGCCTGGTCTTGGACCACACGTCCAAGGCTCGACGCAACCGCAGCTCTGCCAGGACTTTTTTCGCCTCCTGCTCGCGACCGGCACAGGTAAGTGCCTGGCCAAGCTGGTAAAGAATGTAGGAAGAATTCGGCGTCGATTCGGCACTCCCGGGCGTCCCCGAGGACGCCTTTGTTAGGCTCGTAAAAGTCGAACGGGCATCCTGAAGTTCCGACAAGTTGCGCAGCTTGAACCATGGGCTACCAAGCGGGAAACGTCCAAACGAACGATCCAGGGCCGGATTGCCGGCAGCGCAGGTCAGAAGCTGGATAGCCTGTTCAACTTGGCCTGCTTCAAGATAAAGATCGGCCCGGAGAAAAGCGCCGGCACGGAGTTCGGCATCGTCCGCAGCCAGTGGTCAACAAGGCTCGTTGCCTTGGCCGGGCGTCCTTGGCGGTATGGTAAATGCTGGCCATTAGATGTAGCATTTCCTTGTTGTCCGGATCTTCCTGGAGGCATTGGGCGGCCTCGCCCTCCGCTTCATCGAAGCGTGCGTCAAACGGCGGCTCGGGTAGCCCCCGCGAGGATTCGTCCGGCTGGAGCCGCAAAACGGTCTGGACGTCCGCCACCACCTGGGATGTTTTTAGTTGAGGCATCCACAGTTCGATCCTGCCGAAAAGGCTCCACTTCCCGGGGCCTCAACGCGCACCCAGCGGTTCAAGAATTCCTCCGCCTCGTCGAAGCGATAGGCCCCGAGGTACCCGAGTCCCAGGGCCTGGACAATGCGGACGTTGTCGGGATGGCGTTCGTAAGCACAGCGCGGAGTTTAGGCATCGCCAAAAAACCGATCTTGATCCACGGCCGCAAGGGCTGCGCGAAGCTCGGGTTCCTGCCACGAAGTCAGGGAAGGCAGGCCCCCAAATCCGCCCCATGCCGCCAAGCAGGCAACCATGGCTGGAATTCCCAACCAAAATAACCAATACGAAGAGGAGAACCGTGTGCCCGCGGGGGCGGTGTTGGCTGTCATGATGCAGCGGCCACTCCCTGGCTGCCGGAATGCACTTACTATTCGACCATGGAAGGACAGCATCCTAACGCGGGCCGGGAATGGCTGCAAGGATAATTGCCACCCGGCATGTCGATTTTTCTATCCCGACGACGGTTGAAAGACCGCCCGGGTTGGCCGGGTGTTTGAACGGGAGACAGTTTGAGGTAGGCTGGACATCCATCGTCGCACCGCGCACCGAATACCGTAATTTCGCGTGTGCGGTCTGCAGGCAAACGGCATTCAGGAAAGCGGAAAGCAATTTAGGGCTGATGCCCGGCAGATCAGCCCAAACGAAGGGAACCTGAGGTGAACGATCCGCAAAACCGCCGAGCATCCTGGAACGACACTCGGCCGCCCTTCCGCTGCGGGTAATCGGACGCCGAACACGAGATCTACCACGATGACGCCGTCGTGGAATATCCACAGTCGGGGGAGCGGAGCCCGCGGGCGGCGACGTGCAGGCCCTGCGCAGCCCAGCACCCGAACCGGCCGTGCGGGCTTTGCCGTCCGGCGAATTGTCGGGGAGGGTGATCTTTGGGTTACCGAGTATGCGATCACCTATGAGGGGCGTGGCTTCGACACGGTGAGCATCATGGAATTTCAGGCGGGCAAGGTAGATGCACAGACGCAGTACTTCGCCGAGCCGTTCGAGCCCCCGGCGTCGGCGCCACTTGGTGGAACGGATGACGTGAGCGTGATGCCAGACATCCTTTTCCAGGACGTGAGCAAAACCTTTGGCAAGGAAGCAGCCTTGCATGGGATAACCGTCGCGTTTGTGGACGGCGTCACCACGGCCGTTGTCGGACCGAGCGGCAGCGGCAAATCGACGCTCTTGCAACTCATCAACGGCCTGGTGCGCCTAGCTCTGGTACGGTCCACGTTCACGGCAAGCCGATCGACTACAACCGGCTGCCGGAGCTGCGGCGGCAAATCGGTTACGCCGTCCAGGGAACCGGCCTCTTTCCGCATCTGACCGTCGAACGGAATATCACCCTGCTGGCGCGCCTGGTGGGTTGGGATGCCGAGCGCAGGTCCGCGCCGCGCGCTCAGGAGCTGATGCAGCGTGTCGGCTTGCCGTGGACGTTTGCGGCCCGCTACCCGCACGAGCTGTCCGGCGGTCAGCAACAACGTGTCGGCTTGTGCCGGGCCATGATGCTCCAGCCGCCGCTTTTCTTGCTCGACGAGCCTTTCGGCGCCCTCGATCCCGTTACTCGAAACGATATCCAGGAGGAATTTCTGCGCTTGCAGCAATGGGAGCCGCGCACCATCGTTCTGGTGACGCATGACCTGCACGAAGCGCTGAGGCTGGGCAGCGGCTCATCGTTCTCGAGCGCGGTCGCATCGTCCAGCAAGGACCTGGCGAAGAGATTGTCAACGCCCCGGCGAATGAGTTCGTGCGCAATTTCTTCCAATCCCAGCTCAAGGCGTGAGGGCCGATATGTTCAGTCGCGACCCGCGCGCTTCGAAGCTTCCTCGTCCTGTCGATCCTCCTGGCCGCGCCCGCTCGCCTGGCGGAAGCGGGCGTGGAACGTCCGATTGTCATCGGCTGCAAGCAGGACGTCGAGGGTCAGGTGCTGGCCGAGATCATGGCCCAGCTCCTAACTCATCGTGGCTTCACCGTCGAGCGCCGCTTCTCCCTCGGCGGCACCCTCATTTGCTTCGAGGCACTCAAGCGCGGCGCCATCGACGTTTACCCGGAATATTCCGGCACCATCGAGCAGGCCATCCTGCAATTGCCCGGGCGAGTTTCGCATGCCCAAATGCGCGAACTGCTCGGAACCCGATTCAAGCTGGAGATGCTCGACTTCTTCGGCTTCAGCAACACCTACGCGCTGGCCATGAGCGGCGCCACAGCCGAGCGCCTGGGCCTGAAAAGCATCAGCGACCTGAAGGAGCACCCCGAGCTGCGTTTCGGCTTTAGCAACGAATTCAAGAATCGGGCCGACGGTTGGCTCGGGCTGAAGCAAGCCTACGGGCTGACCGCCGAGCCGGTGGGAATGGAGCATGCGCTGACCGACGGCGCCATCGCTAATGGGAAGATTGACGTCACTGACGCCTACTCCACGGACGGCGACCTCAAGAAGTTCAAGCTGGTGTTGCTCGAAGACGACCGCCGCTTCTTTCCGGGTTACCTGGCCATGCCGCTGGTGCGAGCGGAATTGGACGATTCGGCCAAGCGCGTGTTGGAAGAGCTGGGCCGGACGATGACCGCCGACGAGATGCAGTCGCTCAACCAGAGCGTACAGACACAGAAAAGCCTTGGCGACGTTGCCGCTCAGTTTCTAGGCAGCAAGGGGCTGCTCACAGGGCAACGGGCGAAGGCGGCAACCGTGGTGGCAGCGGAGCGCACGATCGACTGGCCCTTTCTCTTACGATGCACCCTGACGCACATCGAATTGACATTCGTCGCGCTCCTGGCCGGCATGGCGGTTGCCATCCCCCTGGGGGCAGTGATCTATCGGCTGGGGGCCATGACGCGGCCCGTGCTCTACATCGCCGGCGTCTTGCAGACCATCCCCTCGATCGCTCTGCTTGCTTTCATGATCCCCGTCTTCGGAATTGGGGCCAAGCCCGCGATCGCAGCGCTCTTCCTCTATTCCTTGCTCCCCATCCTCAACAACACGGCGACGGCACTGCTCTCCATCGACCCCGTGCTCCGCAAGGTCTCGATCGGGATGGGCCTGACCGCCTGGCAGCGGCTCCGCTTTATCGAGCTGCCCTTGGCGGCGCCGACCATCCTGGTCGGCATCAAAACCGCGGCCGTTATCACCATCGGCACCGCCACGCTCGCCGCCTTCGTCGGCGCCGGCGGCCTGGGCGAGCCCATCGTCACCGGCTTGGCCCTCAACGATCCCGGCCTCATCCTGCAGGGGGCGGTTCCTGCCGCTCTGCTTGCCATCCTCACGGAACTGGCGTTCGAGATGCTGCAACGGGTTGTGGCGCCACGGCACTTGCTGCAGAAGCACGCGGAGTGAAGGGCTCGTCGACTATGAAAGTTGCATTTTCAGAGAGGTTGCAATCTACACAGATCACTTGTCGCAAAGGTCCCCTCTGTCCGGCCGCATTAAGAGTCCCTGGGACGCCGGCCGGAGTGCCGAAGTGAAAAATCGTCGCCTTATCCATCTAGAGGATTTAATCTTACGGTCATTTGACTCCGGCAATCGACTCCGGCAGTTGTCCGGAGTCAATTCGCCTTAGTGAGCACGCCGGAAGAAATGCCCAACTTTAAGACTTGCACCGGGCTCAAACGTACCAAGACGCCTCATCGTCGTTGTCCGTCTTTTCTCCCAAGCTAAGCTTGCAACTTCTCCGGACAGGCGAACGAAGGTGCTCTCTCAGGTTTTGGTGGTCGGCGCCACACCGCCAACCTTGATAGGCGTTTTACAAATCAGGCAGGGCACGACTTGGTTTTGCTCGGCGCCCTTCCACCAGCATGAATTTCCGGCAACTCGGACTGGGACACTGCACGGCGAAAACCTGATTGTTTGGGTTGTTCATCACCGGGACACCTCCGCGTTAATCAATCCGCATGCTTCGAATCCATTCGCTTTCGACTGCTATTTCTTCTTCCGAGAGTCCGCTGCTGCGGTGAATTTCGGTGCGGGCCATCTTGCCGCTGGTCATGTCCAGGGCCATCACGTCGATCAAGCCGTTGCTGCCGACGCCGCAACGCACCTGCACCGGCGAATGTCTTGGGCAGGTTCGGCGGCAGCCCTTCGATCCAGCATTCGCCGATGGCTGATGCAGGCGTCGGCCTGGTGCGCCTCGCCTTGCAGCACCTTGACGCGCACCGCGGCTGGTTCTCGACCACGGTGCGAGTAGACCCGGCTGGCGGCCGTCGGCAGCTGCGTGTTCTTGGGGATCAGGATGTCGTTGAAGCGCTCCTCGCCGCGCTTGACTTCGATGCCGAGGCTGTGGGAGTTGACGTTGATCTCGACCACCTGTGCCAAGCGGTTCGCGCACGTCGTCGGCCATGGCCAGAGCCGCACTTCATCGCTGCGGGCCGCGACGATGCCGGCATGCAGGGCGGCGCCGCGGGCCACCACCTCGCTGACTGCCAGGGAATTGTCCGGCGCCTTGCCGCGTCAGTTCCTGGAGCATCTGGCCGGGTCATCGGCATGTGCGTCGAGCCGCCGACCAGCAGAATGCGGTCGACCTTGTCCCAGCTCAGGCCCGCTTGCCGCAAAACTTGCTGCGTCGTCAGCCGCGTGCGGGTCAGCAGATCGCGCGTCAGGGTCTCGAACTCGGCCCGGGTCAGCGGCACGGTCAGCACCTGGCCGGCGTGCGTGCAGGTGACGCTGGTCTGCGGCAACTTGCTGAGCGTCCGCTTGGCGCGCTCGGCGGCGGCGGTGAGGTCGGCCAGGGAGCATGCGGATCGGTCCGCGGATCGGTCTGATGTCTGCTTCAAAAACAACTCGGCGACATGATCGATGATGCGATCGTCCCAGTCCTTGCCGCCCAGGCGGACGTCGCCCTTCGATGGCCAGCGTTTCGAAACGCCGCTGGGTGAGGCGGACCAGCGTCACGTCGAAGGTGCCGCCGCCCAGATCGTAGACCAGAACGGTGCGCTGTTCGTCGGCCAGCACGCGATCGGGATAGATCTCGCCCGTGCTGCGGCGAGGGTTGAAACGAGTAGGCCAGCGCGGCGGCGGTCGGCTCGTCGAGAATGTCGAGCACGTCGCAAGCCCGGCGATGCGGCCGGCGTCTTGGTGGCCTTGCGGCGGGTATCGTCGAAATAAGCCGGCACGGTGATGACGGCTTTGCTCGACCGGACCGATGCGCAGTTCGGCGTCCTGGACCAGCTTGCGCAGGATGATCGCCGAGAGCGTTTCGGGGCGAAATTCCCGGCCGGCGACGGGCCGGCCGTAAAGCGGATTGCCGCATGCGCCGCTTGACCATCGTGGCGACTTGGTCGGGCTGTTCCAGGGCCACGTCGAGGGCGGCCTGGCCGACGACGGCCATCGTCGCCGTCGATGAAGACGGCGCTGGGCGTCAGCATTTCGCCGTCGCGATTGGGCAGCGTCACGGGCTGGCCGCGATCGTCGAGTGTGGCGATGGCGGAAAACGTCGTGCCCGAGATCGATGCCGACGAGCTTGCCTCCGGCGCTAGCCATACTCTCCTTCTCCCGACACAAGAAAACAGGGCGGTCGATCGGCATCGGCTCTGCGCGCCACCGATCGCCGCCCTGTGATTGTACCAAGCGGGCAGTCGACTACCGTTTGATCTTCTTGGTCGGGCGCACCATCACCAGGCCGCCGTTGGGGCCTGGAACAGCGCCGCGAACCAGAAGCAGATTATTTTCGGCATCGATGCGGACCAGAATCAGGTTGCGGGACGTGGTGCGGGCAGCGCCATAACGGCCCGCCATGCGAATGCCTTGCTTCGGCCGGCCGCTACCGCGGTTGCTGGCATGGGAGCCGACGCTGCCGGGCGAACGATGATGCCGCTTGACGCCGTGACTGGCTCCCAGGCCGTGAAATCCATGGCGCTTCATGACGCCCGCCGTGCCGCGGCCCTTGCTGGTGCCGACGACATCCACGGCCTTCACATCTTTGAATACTTCGGCAACCGCCAGCAGCTGACCAACCTGGGCTTCGGCCGGCTTTTCCAGCCGGAATTCGCGAACGTAGCGCTGCGGTTCGCAATTGGCTTTGGGGGCGATCTTCACGCCCGCCGCTTCGCGTTGACGCCGGCGGTTCGACACCAGGTCGGCCGAAACGTGGCCGCGTTCTTGCCG
Source organism: uncultured Gemmataceae bacterium (assembly GCA_963748025.1). Classification (GTDB taxonomy): domain Bacteria; phylum Planctomycetota; class Planctomycetia; order Gemmatales; family Gemmataceae; genus CAVVHZ01. The sequence goes on along the minus strand of CAVVHZ010000026.1, from coordinate 98,423 downwards.
CGTCGCCTTGCGGCGAGCCTTATCCTTGAACCCGAGCTGAACGGCATCGTAGCCATCGCGCTCCTGATCGCGAATCTGCAACACGGGGCACGGTCCCACTTGCAAAACGGTGACCGGCTCGAGCTTGCCACTTTCGTTATAAACCTGCGTCATTCCAACTTTTAGGCCCAACAATCCCAGCGCCATGGCAAGACCCTTTCCAGCGGCTATACGAAGAACGCTCCCAAACGGAACGTCAGCAATTGCGCAACGCGAACAAGCTCGGAGCGCACTCCGACCCAAAGGTAAACGGATATTATGCAACTGGGGGCGGGATCGTCCAGAGCGAATTGGTTAGCCGCGACGCGCAGCGGAGCGTTGGGCTTGTTGCGTCGGTGGCGAACGCTCCGCTGCGCGTCGCAGCTAACCGTACGGGGTCACGAAGGACCATCGTTGGGGCCTTTTTCCTTCTTTTTCTGGGTTTTTCTCGACGTACCGGACGGCGCGCGGCACGTCTCCTGGATCGAGATACACCTTCCATTCCCCGCGCCAAAACACTTCGGCGCTCGGCCTTTCTTGTCCACAATGGCCCCGAACGGATGGAAACCTTGATCTTTCAGGCTTTTGGTAGCAGCTCCTTTGAGTTGAATCACCAATTGCTCGACATCCATCTTCGGCGGCGCTACCACGAGATGCACGTGATCGGGAAGAATTGCACATGCCCAAACGGGCAATTGAGACTCAGCGAAATAGCTTGCCATACCCATGCCGACCGCGCGGGCCTGCGGACCGCTAAATAAAACCGGCGGGCGCTTGAGCGCATTCTTGGCGGCGACACGACGTTGACGATCATGTGGACGATATGCCAGCGAACGAGGCTCGCTCGTTTTGGTCGCCGGTCCATAACGGAAAAGTTCCCAGGCCCCGACAAAAGTCGACCATGAGCCACGCGGATCGTTCGGCAGCCAGAAGCCATAGGCGCCATAGATGACGTGGTAACCGACGATCATGAGACTTCTCGTTTCTCGCTTCGGTTAGCCACGACGCGCAGCGAAGCGATTGTCGCGCGCACCGTCACCGACGCTCCGCTGCGCGTCGCGGCTAACCACTCACCCCAAAATCCCCGTCACCACTTCCCCATGCACGTCCGTCAGGCGCATATCGCGGCCGCCGAAGCGGACGGTCAGGCGTTTGTGGTCGATGCCCAGGAGATGGAGCATGGTGGCGTGCAGGTCGTACATCTCGATTTTGTTTTCGACGGCGTAGTAGCCGTAGTCGTCGGTTTGGCCGTAGATGGTTCCGGCTTTGATGCCGCCCCCTGCCAGCCAAATGCTGAAGCCGAAAGGATTGTGATCGCGGCCGTCGCTGCCTTGGGCCATCGGCGTGCGGCCGAACTCGCCGGCCCAGATCACGAGAGTTTCGTCCAGCAGACCCCGGGCTTTCAAGTCTTTGAGCAAAGCCGCAGTCGGCTGATCGGTGGCGCAGTGCGTTTCGCGTATGGCCGCCTCGCAAATCGCTGTGTTGATCCCAGCGGTCGGCGCCGACATTCGGGCAGAGCACCTCGACGAAGCGAACGCCGCGCTCGACCAATCGCCGCGCCAGGAGGCATTGGGACGCGAAAAGCTGCGTCGGGGCATAAGTGGAATCCACGCCGTACAGCCGTTTGGTAGCGGTGGATTCGCGGCTCAGGTCGAGCAATTCCGGCACCGCAGTTTGCATGCGAAAAGCCAACTCGTAGTTGGCGATGGCGGCTTCGATCTTGTCCTCGTGCGGATGCCGGTGGGAGCCCGCTTCATCCAGTTGATGCAGGAGCGCCAGTTTTTGTTCCTGCCGGCCCGCCTTCGATTCTTGGGGCCGCAGGTAGGCGACCGGTTCGGGCCCATGCTGAAATACCGAACCCTGAAACGTCGCCGGCAGAAATCCGTTGCTGAAACAATCCAGCCCACCCGGAGGGATGAGTCCGCTATCGAGCACGATGAAGCCGGGCAGATTGCGGCACTCGCTTCCCAGACCGTAGGTTGCCCAGGCGCCCATGCTCGGCCGGCCCTGCTGGCCGTGACCGGAGTGGATGAAGTAGTTGGCGTTGGTGTGCTCCGAGAAGTTCGAGGTCATCGAACGAACCACCACCAGGTCGTCAACGCACTGGGCAACGTGTGGGAATAAATCACTGACGGGTGTGCCGCATTGGCCGCGCTGCCGAAAGGCCCAGGGTGATTTCAGAACATTGCCGACGTTGTTGAATTGCGTAGGCGGAGTCTTCATCTTGATGGGGTGGCCATGCTCCTTGGCCAACCGCGGTTTGGGATCGAAGGTGTCCATCTGGGACGGGCCACCGTCCATGAAAAGGAAGATGACATTCTTCGCCTTGGCCGGCATGTGCGGCAAGCCGATCGACTCAGCGCCGCGAACGCCTGCCCTGGCATCATCGGCCAGCAAGCTGGCCAATGCCACCGAACCAAAACCGTTGGCGAAGCGGCGCAACATCTGCCGCCGGGTCAGAGGCGCCGACAAAAAGCGTCCGCAGTGCATGAATTCAACTCACGGGACGAAAATGAACTCTTTTACATTCAACAACACATGGCACAAATCTGTCCAGACGGCGGGAGAATTTGAAGTCGTGTTAGCCTCCGAGCGGTTGGCGACAAAATCCTGAGCGACGGCGATTTCTCGAGAGGTTGGCGGCCGGCCGAAGGCTTCCAAGTAAAGCCTGACGATTCGCTCGGACGTGGGAAGCTTGGAGTCCTGTAAAGTGCGCTCAGCCCACACCTTCGCCTGACCAACCACGAACGGATCGTTGAGCAGAATCAAAGCCTGAGCGGGCACGTTCGACGACATGCGCCGACCCATGGTCGTGAAGGGCACCGGATAATCGAAGGCGACCAGCAATGGCGAAAGGAAATTGCGGCGTACATTGAGATAAATGCTGCGCCGCCCTGCCCCATCGAGCGGTCCCGAAGAGCCAGGCCGCCCGCGGCCTGCCATATGAGCGTTTAGGAAAGGGGCAACACTGGGACCGTACATGTGACTATCGAGTCGGCCCGAAACCGACAGAATGGCGTCGCGAATGCACTCCGCTTCAAGCCGCCGAATCGGCTGGTAGGCGAACAGGCGATTTTGGGGATCGTGCGTGCGTGTGTAAGCATCCGCTTGGTCGCCTCGTTGATAGGCATCCGAAAGAACCATGAGCCGATGGATTTGCTTGATCGACCAGCCCCGGCGAATGAATTCATTGGCCAGATAATCGAGCAGCTCCGGATGGGTAGGCAATTCACCCATTTTCCCGAAATTGTCCGGTGAGCGAACTATGCCTTCGCCAAAGTGTTCTTTCCAAAGGCGATTCACCAACACGCGAGCCAGCAAAGGCCGGCCGCGATTGATCATTTGCCGGGCCAGATCGAGCCGACCCCCGCACTTCGCTTTCGCATCGGAGCTGCCGGTGAAAACTTCCAAGAATCGCGCCGGAGTTCGCGCCCCAAAGCTATTGGGATTGCCTCGAATGTTCACGTGCCCTGGCCAAGGCGTGCCGGCTTCGAGGGCAGGCAACCGACTTGGCTTGGGCAAAGAGTTCTCAACCGCCTTCTTGGCGGCGACCAACTCTTCCAGAAGGCTGTCGGGAACATCAAGAGGAGCGGAGGTCCGAGGCATCGGGTCGCTGGGCGGTTTGTCGCCGAAGGCGATGGCATCGATGGAGAGGTAACCGGGGCCATCGTCGGCCAATTCGATAAAAGCGCGGTGCCCCTGCCACATGCTGACGTCGATGGCCCGCCAAACGCGTGTTTCGCCCGTGTTGGGACTAAACCGCAAACCTCCATAAATCGGGTCCTGGATCTTCTCGAAGCCATCAATGATAAGGCTGACATGGCAGCCCACGCCGCCCACATGAAGCCAAATATACTTGCGAGCGATAGCAAATGACTCCGAACGCATCGCCCCGGCCAAGTGGTCGCCGAGTAGACCGCTGTGCGCTACCCCGGGCGGAACGAGGACGGGTTTACCATTGCCCTCGACGTGTAACACCGGCGTGGCACAGGTGGTGGGGCCGGTGCCAAAGGCTGGGCCGCTGACGTACCAGTTGGCGAAAGTCGGCTTGCTGAAATCGTCGAATACGGTCACGCCGATGGGCACACTGATATGCGGACTTTGCTCCGAAGTTGATTTGGCCAGCGCACGCAGTCGGTCTTCAATGGCTCGAAGCCGGGCCAAGCCAGCCTCATAGACCTTGGGCGGATCGAGAAAGGCCATTTGTTGATGCGAACTTAGCAAATAGCTGGTCAGTGCGTAATAATCCGCGGTGGTGATAGCATCGAATTTGTGATCGTGGCAGCGAGCGCAGGCCACGGTCAGCCCCAAGAACGCCTTGGAAAAAACGTCAACCTGATTGTCGAGCCGTTCGGCTTCATCCGCTCGAACATCGACCGGACTGTGCTTGGCTTCGCCCAAAAACCAAAAGGCTGTGGCCTGGATCGAGGCATTGGTTCCATCCACCGGGTCGATTCTTGGCCTCGCCAACAAATCGCCGGCCACGTGCTCCAGCACCATTTGGTCGTAAGGAATGTCGGCGTTGAAAGCGCGAATGACATAATCGCGATAGCGATAGGCTTCCGGGATATCGCCATCGAATTCGTGTCCCGTCGTCTCGGCATAACGCACCAGATCGAGCCAGTGCCGGCCCCAGCGCTCGCCATAGTGCGGCGAAGCCAGCAAACGCTCAACAACGCGCTCGAAGGCATCGGGATGGCAATCCGCGAGGAAAGCGGCTATCTCCTCCGGCGTCGGCGGCAAACCGATCAAATCGAAGGTTACGCGGCGCAAGAGAGTCAGCCGATCTGCGCACGGAACTGGATTGATGCCGGCGGCCCGCTGCTGAGGCCCCAGGAAGGCATCAATTGGGTTCCCGGTAGCAGGGCCCTCGCCAAGGGGCGGTTGCGCCGCTTGCAGCGGTTGCCAGCACCAATGACGGCTGCGCTCTTTCAGATTGAAGCCAGAAAGGAGTGCTGGACTACCGCGGGATGCCGTCTTGGGCCAGGCCAACCCGCGTTCTACCCAGCGGACTAGCGCGTTGACTTGACCGGCCGCCAGCTTGCTGCGCGGCGGCATGCGCAGATCCTCATCCGCATAGCGGATCGCCTTGACGAGGAGGCTTTTTTCCGGATGGCCTGGAACCACAACAGGCCCCAGGTCCCCACCGCGTAAGATCGCTTCCCGGCTGTCGAGCCTGAGATTGCCTCGTTGTTTGGCCGGCCCGTGACACGATTGGCACTGATCGTGGAGAAGAGGTCGGATGGTTTTTTCGAAGAATTCTAGGTCCTCGGCTCGGGGCGTTTGGGCGCAAGCAACGGGCGCGAGCAACCCCCAGCAACAAAGGGCGAGGAAGGCAGAGCTGAATCTTCCCCGTCGCATGAGCCCAATCTCCACCGGAAAACTCGAGGCGAACGTGCAAGGCCTCATGGTTCATTTATCTCTTCCAGAGTGCCAAAACGCAAATGACTACCCGGAAGAGGCGAGCTGTGCGAGTGAACCGAACACCACGTCAACCCATAGAGAACCGCCGGCGCCAACGCCAAGCCTACCAACAGCACCCAGCGCGTTTTCCAGTATGAGTCGGTCGCCGGCCGGGTTTCCTCCACAAAAGCAAAACCTTCCGGGAGCGCGACGACAATCAGCGAGCAAATCCCTGCCGTCAACCAGAAAGTCATTTCGACGAAAAGGGGTCCTTGATTTTTCAACGAAGGAAAAGCTTGTCCGAAGTCGCCGGCCAGCGCGATCCACAGAATCAACAGGAAGAGCCAGCGGCTGCGGCCCAGCACTCCCGGGGGCGTAAGCTGGATACGGCCCATGCCCTGGCGGTAGAGTGCGATAATGACCACGGCCGAGAGCAACACGCCAACGGTTATGAACCACCAGCGATTTTCGATTCCCAAGAGCTTTGGGGAGCAGGTCCGCCTTGTTCCAGTTCTTCAAGTTCTTATGCAAGTTCTCCCACATCATGACAACGAGAAGATAAACCAAACTCATGAAATCGAATTTCTTGGAGGTTAACTCCGCAGGCGGCGCCAGCCGGCCGCGGGCCAGCCTTAGAACTCCGACAGCGACGACAGCGCCCATGAAAAGGCCGAACCCCTGCTCCATCCACTTCCAATAATCAAGGTGATAACGCAAAGCCCATCGGCCTATCGTGCCCCACGATGCGCGGCCAAGAACTTGTGGAAGGTCCGCTATTGCGAAGCCGAGGCCACCGGCGAAAAATCCCCAGACCAATAGATAGATGGCGGCCCGGTTTTTTTGCCAGATCAGGTAAGCACAGAAGGCAATAAACAGTCCCACGCAGCCGGCCCAGTTATCGCCACGCGGCGGCGTCATGTGCAGATGGAAGACTCCTACCAAGAGGAGGAAGGCAATCAGCCAACCACCGGCAAGCAAAGCGATGCAGGCAGCCTGCGACCGCGACCGCGGCACGAAGAGGCCCGTTATGCCAGCGGCCACCAGCGCGGCAAGGGCGGCTATCCAATCGGCATCTTTGAGCCACCAGGCTCGGGTCGGACTGTGCAGCCAGGCGTTGGCTTCGAGTTTTGCAGTCAAGCCGGTGAAATCGACAAGCTGCCAGACAGCCCAGACAATAATGAGAGGCAGGCACCATCGATCGAGCGTTTCGGTGGATTCGGTAAGCGCCAGCGCCAGAATCCCTGCCCCCATGCCGCCCCACATGCCGCCGATGAGGAAGAGGCAGTTGTAGCCGTAGTAAACGTCTCTGAAAGAGGTATGGCAGGTATAGCCGATGATCTTGGCGTAGCTCATTTGGCCGCCGAACGCCCAGCCCAGGGCGCCCAGGAATGCCAAAGTCACGCCTCGCGCTTGCCAATCGGGACGACGCGATGTCAAACTGATGGCGAGCCCGAGCAGGGCGCCGGGCACCATGGCGCCGGCTTCGTGGCCATAATTGCCTCGAAAACCCCAGCCGACAGACATGGCCAAGGCCGCTAAAAGAATCATGAGTGCAGGCATGGATGGAGCGGTCCGTAAGGAAAAAACGAGTTCAAGGGGTGGGTGCGTGGACAATCATAACATTGTATAATCGGAGGAAGCACGCGCTTTTCGCCGCAAACCGAGATATTGATTGGGCAAAAGTCCTAAAGTCGTCGACAGAACGTGTGCCCCGCCAAGAAAACCTCCCGCCCAAACAGCAAATCCGTTAGAGACGTGACGATGAATCTTCAATTTATTCGCGTGCACCGTTGGCAACTTGCGATCCTTTATCTCAGCATTGGATTTTTGTCGGTACATGCGGAAGAGCCGGCGTCTGGCAAGAAGTCAATCGACTTCGATCGCCAAATCCGACCGCTTTTGTCCGAAAACTGTTTTGCCTGTCACGGACCCGACGACAAGCAGCGAAAAGCCGACCTGCGGCTGGATCAGCGCGCTGGCGCCGTGGGCACCGACAAAGTGATTGTGCCGGGCAAATCGGCGACCAGCGAATTATGGGTTCGAATATCCGAACATGATCCAAGCAGACTGATGCCGCCGCGCAAATCGGGCAAGAAACTCTCGCCCGAGCAGATCGACTTGTTCCGCCGCTGGATCGACGAAGTGCGCCACCTGGACTACCCATTGGTCATTCCAGCGGCCGGAGCGGCCGCCCTTGCCAGCCGTAAAGAACCTCGATTGGGCGCAATCCCATCGACCGCTTCATTCTGGCCCGCCTGGAAAAGGAAGGCCTGATGCCGACAGTGGAGGCCAACCGCGAGACGCTGGTCCGCCGACTTACCTTTGACCTGACCGGCCTGCCGCCGACGCCCGCCGAAATTGACGCCTTTCTCGCCGACCATCGGCCCGTGCCTACGAACAGCTTGTGAACCGCTTGCTGGATTCTCCGCGGTATGGCGAGCGCGTGGGGCTCGATTGGCTCGATGCTGCCCGCTACGCCGACACGCATGGCTACCACCTCGACAGCGGTCGCGACATGACGCGCTGGCGTGAATGGGTCATCGATTCGTTCAACCACAATCTGCCGTTCGACCGTTTCACCATCGAACAGTTGGCGGGAGATCTGTTGCCGAATGCGACTGTGGAACAAAAGATCGCCAGTGGTTTCAATCGCAACAACATGATCAATTTCGAAGGCGGCGCTGTTCCTGAGGAATATCAGACGGCATACGTGATCGATCGCGTGAACACAACCTCCACGGTCTGGCTGGGCCTCACGGTAGGTTGCGCACAGTGCCACGACCATAAATATGACCCCATCGCACAGAAGGAGTTCTATCGGCTCTACGCCCTGTTCAACAAAGTGCCCGAAAACGGACTCGACGGCAGCACCGGCAACGCCGAACCGATGGTGCGGTTCCCCACCCCCGAGGAGGAAAAGAGCCGCCGGGAACTGGCCGACGCCATGGCTGCTTTGGGCGCCATCGGGCGGCTCTGGCCTGCGCGAGCCGCTGCTGCTCAATCGGCGTGGGAAGAAGCTGCAACAGCCAGTGTCGCGGTGCAAGATGCATACAAGGTTCCTGCGGATATTCGAAGCATTTTGAGCGTTCCAACGGACAAACGCTCGCCGATGCAGAAAGCCGAATTGACCCGGTATTACACGACTACTTGGGTACCCGAGTTGAAGGCAGTGGACGCCCAACTGAGAATCGTGCGGCAAAAACAGGCAAATTTGCGAAAGGTTCTGCCTACCGCCATGGTGATGGCCGATATGGCTAAGCCGCGCGATACCTTTGTGCTTATGCGTGGCCAGTACGATCAAAAAGGCGAGAAAGTGACCGCGGGAGTGCCTGCCTTCTTGCCGCCGCTGGTATCAACAAAAGAGCCCAATCGTCTGGATTTTGCCCGCTGGCTAGTCGAACCGAATCATCCGCTTACGGCGCGTGTAATAGTCAACCGCGCCTGGCAGCTTTATTTCGGCGCCGGCCTCGTCAAAACGGTGGAAGATTTCGGCTCACAAGGAGAGTGGCCCAGCCATCCGGAGTTGCTCGATTGGCTAGCCACCGAATTCGTGCGGCTCGGGTTGGAACGTCAAAGCTCTGCATCGCTTGATCGTCACGTCGGCAGCCTATCGCCAATCTTCCGTCGTGCGGCCGGAACTGGTGGCTCGCGATCCCGAGAATCGGCTGCTGGCCCGAGGACCGCGATTCCGGCTTCAGGCCGAGTTCATTCGCGATCAAGCCTTAGCGGTCAGCGGGCTGCTAAACGGCGAAATCGGCGGCCACAGCGTTTCGCCCTATCAGCCCGCGGGCCTTTGGGAAGAGTTGAGTGCCCGCGAAGACAGCAAGAACTGGACCGCCCAATCGTTTGTGCAGAGTCACGGCCAAGATCTGTACCGACGAACGATGTACACCTTCTGGAAACGGACTTCGCCGCCTCCCTCGCTTACGACGTTCGACGCTCCCAATCGCGAAACCTGCACGTGCGCCGGCCGCGAACCAATACGCCCTTGCAAGCGCTCGTGCTGCTGAACGACCCGACCTACGTGGAAGCTTCGCGCAAGTTAGCAGAGAGGCTGCTGGGCGAAGCAGCGACGAACGACGAGCGCGTTGGTTTGGCGTTTCGATTGACAACCGGACGCTTGCCGAAATCTGCGGAGTCGGATGTCCTGTTGAAGATGCAAAAGCAGGCCCTGACCGTGTACCAGGGCGATCGCGAGCGGGCGGAGAAGTTGTTGAACGTGGGCGAGAGTCCACGGAATCCGGCCTATGATGCTGCGGAGTTGGCGTCTTGGACGGTGGTGGCGCAAGCACTGCTGAATCTGGACGAAGTGGTGTCGAGGAATTAAGGGTTAGCCATGAACCTACTGCAAGAATTCGCACACCTGCAAACCCGCCGCCAATTCTTCGGCCGTTTGACGACCGGCATCGGCTCGGCGGCGCTCGCGTCGCTTCTGAACGAGCGTTTGTTCGCCGCCGAACATGATCCCAATGCATTGGGTTCTTTGTCGGCGCTTTTATACACCGGCTAAGGCCAAGAACGTCATCTTCTTGTTTATGTCGGGCGGGCCGTCGCACATCGATCTCTTCGACCATAAGCCGAAGTTGCGTGCCCACCACGGAGAAGAGCTGCCCGCTTCCATACGCATGGGCCAACGCATTACCGGCATGACCAGCGGCCAGAAGTCGTTTCCTTGCGTCGCCTCGTTGTTCCCCTTTGCACAGCACGGCCAATCGGGCGGTTGGGTCAGCAGCCTGTTGCCGCACATCAGCAGCATCGTTGACGACATCGCCATCGTGAAATCGGTGAACACCGAAGCGATCAATCACGACCCCGCTGTTACCTTCATCCAAACCGGCAGCCAACAGCCGGGCCGCCCCAGCTTGGGCTCCTGGCTGAGCTACGGCTTGGGCAGCGTAAACCGCAGTCTGCCGGCTTTCATCGTCATGATCTCGCAAGGCAGCGGCAACAAGACCGATCAGCCGTTGTTCTCGCGCCTGTGGGGCAGCGGCTTCCTGCCCACGCAACATCAAGGCGTCCGTTTCCGTTCGGGCAGCGACGCGGTGCTCTATCTTTCCAACCCACCCGGCATCGATGGTGAGATGCGTCGCCAGATGCTCGACGGCGTGGGCCAACTGAACCAGATGGCAGAGCAGGCATTCGGCGATCCGGAAATCAACACGCGCATCGCCCAGTATGAGATGGCGTATCGGATGCAGACTTCGGTTCCCGATCTTCTCGATTTCCGCAACGAGAGCCGACAGACCCTCGATCTATATGGAATCAATGACTCTGGTGTCGACGGCGGCTTTGCCCGCAATTGCCTGCTTGCCCGCCGGATGGTCGAGCGCGGCGTCCGCTTCGTGCAGTTGCTGCACCGCGGCTGGGATCAGCATAGCAACTTGCCCCGACAAATTCGGGGACAGTGCCGCGACGTCGATCAACCGTCCGCCGCGCTTGTGAAGGACCTGAAACGGCGCGGGCTGCTGGACGATACGCTGGTCATCTGGGGTGGCGAGTTTGGCCGCACGGTTTATAGCCAGGGACGTTTGACGGCTGACAATTACGGCCGCGATCATCATGGCCGCTGCTTCTCGCTGTGGATGGCGGGCGGCGGCATCAAGCCGGGCGTGAGCTACGGCGAAACCGACGATTACGCCTACAACGTGGTCCGTGATCCGGTGCATATCCACGATTTCAACGCCACCGTTCTGCGTTGCCTGGGCATCGACCACAAGCAGCTGACGTTCCGCTTCCAGGGTCGCGACTTCCGCCTGACCGATGTGCACGGCAACGTGGTAACCGGTTTGCTGAGCTAACAAAAATAAAGGGGTCGGGAGTTTTTAATCGCAACTCCCGCACGACCTAGGAATCAGAGGGACGTGCGATTAAAGACTCCCGACCCCTTTAGCTTTATCTTCGAGGAAGGCTCGTTCACCATCGTCATCGGCACCAATGGTTCCGGCAAGACCACGTTATTGAATGCTGTCGCCGGGACAGTATTCGTGGACGAAGGCTCGATTCGACTGGCCGGCCGCGACATCACCCGCTGGCCGGAACACCGGCGGGCGTCCCTTATGGGCCGGGTATTCCAGAACCCGTTCGCCGGCAGGGCACCGAACATGACGATTGCCGAAAACCTGTCCCTGGCTGCTCTGCGCGGCGCTGGCGAGGCCTGGGACCTACATTAGGCCGAGGCTTCCGGGAGGGCCTGGCAGCGCGAGTACGCCCGCTTGGCATGCAGCTCGAAGACCGGCTCGACAATCCCATCGGCACGCTCTCGGGCGGCCAAAGGCAGGCCCTTACGCTGCTCATGGCTACTTGGCTTAGGCCGCAGCTATTGCTGCTCGACGAGCACACGGCGGCACTCGATCCCAAGAGTGCCGATCAAGTGATCGCTTTGACGGATGAGGTCGTTGGTCGTGAAATGCTCACGACGCTGATGGTCACCCATTCGATGCAGCAAGCCGCCAACCTAGGTGATCGGCTCATCATGATGTACAAGGGCCGCATCATCCACGATTTTCACGGCAAAGAAAAACAACGCCTGGCGCCCGAAGATTTGCTAGCCCGCTTCGAAGAAGTTCGTCGCGGCGAGCTGCTCGACGAAGTAGCGGCGGAGATGCTGGAGAGGATGTATGTGTGAGGGGTTTATGTGCGAATCCTGGTAAGGGACTCCCCTCATTCTGAGTTACTGTCTTCCATTTGTTTTCGGACTGCTTCGATATTGGATTTGCGAAACTCCTCGTCGAATTCATCTTGATCGACGGTTTCACCCGAAGCCGATCCAATGGCGTCAAGCGACTGCAGCCAGGCATCCCAGTCGACTAGGGCTTCTGAATCATCCCGCCACTCGGACTCGGAAATACCCACTTTCATCTTGGGAAGGGGAGTCCTGTGCACTTCGTTACCTAATCTCACATCATTCCTCCTGTCCATGCAGTTATGCCTGAGACAGATCGATTTCCAGTTTCTGTCCCAAAGCCTCTGCCCATTTGAGCAGCGTTGCGATCGTCGGGTTCAGCATCTTTCCTGTTTCCAATCGCGATAAAGCAGGCGCATCGATTCCCATCCGCTCAGCCACGTCGGACAGCGTAAGGCCCTTCCTTTCCCTTGCAGCCTTGAACCGCGCCAGGAGGTTCAAGATCGCCGCAAAACTCTGCTGGTTGATTGCGCCAGCCTGTGGTTGGCGAACCGGATTTGCCGCGTGTTGGCGGCGGATGGCCTCTTCCGCGGCTCTCTCCTCGGCTGTTCGTTTTGATTTCGATGTTGGGTTCATGTCTTCACTCCGATGGTTCCGGGACCTCGTAGGCGGTAATTGGACGAAGTATAAAAGGATCCGCGAGATTCAGGATCTCGAATACGACAACGATGAACCGACCCGTAAAGGTATTCCCAAAGGCAATGGGCCGCCCCGACGAGTTGCTCACATCAATCGTGGTATCTTCGTCGCGGATCGCGGACTCAATCTCTTCCGGCGTTAGCCCATGTTCAGCGATGTGGGCCGTATTGCCGCTCTCGTCATCCAGATCATCCCAATCGAACAAAGCATCCCTCAATTCCATTTCCAGCCCTCAATCATGCTTTGTAATATAAGACAATGACTCTTGCGATGCAAGGTGAGCTGTCTGGGAGGGCCAATGTGCTAGAATCAAAGTTTCTTCCGCAACATCAAACAATTCCGCTCCCCAACCCGCTCGTACTCCACCTCGTCCATCAGCTTCCGAACCAGGTAAACGCCCAGGCCGCCAGTTTGCGCCTCGGGCGGCGGAGAGAGATCGGGCTTGGGTAATTGCAAAGGATCGAATGGTTCGGCCTGGTCTTCGATGCGGACCGTGACTAGGCCGGGATCGAGCTTCAGTTCGACCACGATCGGCCTGCCAGTTTCGCCGTGGTAGCCGTGGCGAGTGATGTTGACGATGATCTCATCGAGCACCACTTGCAGCTCCAGCGCGACGCGCGGCGCCAGGTCGTGGGCCAGAGCAAAGGCTTCGATTCCTTCGGCGAGACTGGGGAGTTCGGCCTGACTGCTGGTCAATTCGAACCGAGCAAAAGCCGTCACGAACTTTCTCCGGTTGATTTGTTATAATGCACTGAGTCTGCTCCCGCCTGATTTCCTTCCTCGCCGCTGCTGGAGTCTGCCCCGCATGTTCGTTGTCGTTCGCAAGCTGTCGCTGGGCGTCGGTCTCGTCGCCTGTTGCTCCGGGCTGCTGCTGGGCTGGGATTACCTCGAACACCGGGCCCGGCACGATAAGCCCGCGCGTGGCGATTTTCCAGCAGGCCTCGACGCCCGTCCTCGACGATTGCGTGCGCGGCATGATCGAGGGGCTGGAAACCGCTGGTTTCAAAAACGGTGAGAATCTCAAGCTTAGCCATTATAACGCGGAAAACGACAACTCGATGGCCAACGCCATCGCCGATTGACACCGACCAAGAAGTTCATGAAGTGATAGTGTGAGGTTGCGATGATCGAAACGTGCTTGCTCCGGCCCTCCGGCTTGGTGGTTCTGTTCGCCCTTCTCAGTTCGAGCAGGATGCTCGAAGCCGCTCCACCGCCAGTTTCTTTCAATCGTGACGTACGCGCGATCCTGGCCGATCACTGCTATGCATGCCACGGTCCCGACAAGAATGCCCGCAAAGCGGACTTACGACTGGATGTGGAAGAAGCAGCTCGAGCCGACCGTGGCGGTTATCGCGTGCTGGTTCCGGGCAAGCTGACCGAGAGCGAATTATATCAGCGGATCACGAACACGGATCCGGCCAAGCGGATGCCCCCGGCCAAGATCAACAAACCTCTCTCGTCCGAACAGATAGCAGTTTTGGGCCGCTGGATCGAGCAGGGCGACGAAATGGGAAAAACACTGGTCGCGGATTCCGCCTGAACGCAGTCCCTTGCCCCAGTGCCGCACCGCCTCTCCGAGCGACCCGATCGACCGCTTCGTCCTGGCGAGCTTGGAACGGGCTGGATTGACCTTCTCGCCTCCGGCCGATAGGCCGACGCTCCTGCGGCGGCTCTCTTTCGACCTGACCGGCCTGCCGCCGTTGCCCAGCGAAGTTGACGCCTTCGTGAATGACTCCGCTCCGGACGCGGTCGCCAAGCAGATCGATCGCCTACTGGCTTCCAAGCATTATGGCGAGCGCATGGCCATCTACTGGCTCGACCTGGTGCGCTATGCCGACACCGGCGGCTATCACAGCGACAATCACCGCGATGTCTTCCTTTTCCGCGATTATGTAATCGCAGCGTTCAACGACAACAAGCCGTTCGATCGCTTCACCACCGAACAACTGGCCGGCGATCTGTTGCCCATCCCGACCCAGGAGAGCCGATCGCCTCGGGTTACAATCGGCTGCTGATGACAACCGAGGAAGGCGGCGCTCAGGCCAAGGAATACACCGCCAAATACGCGGCCGACCGCGTGCGCAACGCTTCGAGCGTCTGGCTGGGAGCGACCCTCGGCTGCTGCCAATGCCACGATCACAAATTCGATCCCTCACCACGCAAGCGATTTCTACCGCTTCTCTGCATTTTTCGCCGACATTCAGGAAAAAGCGGTCGGCAGGCAGGACCAAACACCTCTACTTTCCGCTGCAGCAAAGACACAACTGGCGGACATAGAGGCTCGACTGAAATCACTTCAGAAAAAGCTGGCCGATCCATCCAAGGAGTTGGAGGCTTCGCAAGATGCTTGGGAGGCCAAGCTGGACGCCCCGGCCCGCAAGAAGCTGCCAAAGGCGGTGATCGATGCTCTGAAAACTGAAAGAAGCAAGCGCACGCCCGCACAGCGGAACACGGTCCGGGAACACTTTCGCAGCCTGCGCCCGAACTGGCCGCCGTCCGTGCGGAAATGAAGGGCTTGCAAGCGCACAAGGCCGATATTCTCGGCAAGGCGCCGGCCACCTTGGTTTCCACTGCCATTCCACCTCGTGTCGTGCGCATCTTGCCTCGAGGCAACTGGCTCGACGACACCGGGGAGATCGTCAGTCCGGGAGTCCCCGCTTCCATCGCTCCCTTGGCGACCGACCACAAGCCGGCCACGCGACTCGACCTGGCTCATTGGATGACAGCCAAGGAAAACCCCGTGGTCGCCCGCGTCTTCGTCAATCGTCTCTGGATGCTCTTCTTTGGCCAGGGCCTCGTCACCAGCCTCGACGATTTTGGGACCCAAGGCGCCTGGCCCACCCACCCGGAGCTTCTCGATTGGCTGGCCGTCGAATTTCGCGAGAGCGGTTGGGACGTCAAGCATATGATCCGTTTGATGCTCCAAGCACAGCCTATCAACAGACTTCTGTCGCCACTGCCGACCTGCGTCTGAAAGACCCTTACAATCGGCTCTTGGGCCGTCAAAGCTCGTTCCGACTCGATGCGGAGACGATCCGCGACAATGCCCTGGCCGTGAGCGGCCTGCTCTCCCACAAAATCGGCGGCCCCAGCGTGAAGCCCTACCAACCGCCGGGTTATTGGTCTTACCTCAACTTCCCGAAACGCGAATGGCAAGCTTCCCAACGACGAGGACCTCTACCGTCGCGGACTTTACACCTATTGGTGCCGAACGTTTTTGCACCCCAGCCTGGCGGCTTTCGAGCGCCGACACGCGAAGAATGCACGGTCGAGCGTCCCGCGCTCGAACACGCCCGTACAAGCCTTGGTGCTCCTGAACGATCCCACCTATGTGGAAGCCGCCCGCGCCTTGGCCGAACGGACGTTGCGACAGCCCGGCACCACCCCGAGCCAGCGGATTCGTTTCATCTTTCGCGAAGCTCTAAGTCGAGCCCCGGCGATGAGGAGCTGAAAGTGCTCGAGGCGCTGCTCGTCAAACATCGGGCGGATTTCCAGGCGGAGGCGAAAGCCGCCCATGACCTCGAAACGGTCGACGCCCAAGCGTTCCCAAAGACGTGGATGCTGTCGAGCTGGCCGCCTGGATGTCGCTAACTCGGGTCGTTTTGAACCTGCACGAAACCATTACGCGCAACTGAGAGTGGATCATGATTTCCTCATTCGAAACTGCTTTTTCCCGCCGCGCATTTCTGGGCATCCGGAGCCGGCCTGGGCCTGACCGCCCTGGCCTCGCTGCTCGATCGCGACGCTGTCGCGGGTCGGGACACGGACGCCGGCTGATGGCAGGGGTGGTACGTCCTCTGCACTTCGCTCGCCAAGGCCAAGCGGGTCATTTATCTGTACATGGCCGGCGGGCCTTCGCATCTGGAAACGCTCGATTATAAGCCGGAGCTTGGCCAAGATGAACGGCCAAGCCATGCCCGAATCGTTCACCAAGGGCCAGCCGATCGCCCAGCTTCAGGGGCAAAAACTCCAGCTGCTTCGCCCCGCAGCACGCATTCAAGAAATATGGCAAAAGCGGGCAGGAAATCTGCGAGATCTTTCCGCAAATCGGCGTCGGTGGCGGACGACATCTGCATCATCCGCTCGATGAAGACCGAAGCGATCAATCACGACCCGGCCCACACCTTCATGAACACCGGCACGACCATTTCCGGCCGGCCCTCGCATGGGTTCGTGGCTGGTGTATGGCCTGGGCAGCGAGAGCGAAAACCTGCCGGGCTTTGTCGTCCTCACCTCGACGGGCGCGGCCGGCCAGTCGCAGCCGATCGCGCCGCGGCAATGGCACAGCGGCTTTCTGCCGAGCCGCTTCCAGGGCGTCCAGTTCCGCGTCCAAGGGCGATCCGGTGCTCTACGTCAACAATCCCGACCGGCGTCGACGCGCGACCGCCAGCGCGACGTCGTCGACGCCGTGAGACACTCAATCGCCAGGAAGCGCGTCGTCGACGATCCGGAAATCGCCACGCGCATCAGCTCAGTACGAGATGGCCTTTCGCATGCAAACCTCGGTCCCGGAGCTGATGGACCTGTCGGGCGAGAGCCGAAGGAAACGCTCGACCTCTACGGCGCCAGCGCGGGCGATGGCTCGTTCGCGTCCAACTGTTTGCTGGCCCGCCGCCTGGCCGAACGCGGCGTGCGCTTCATCCAGCTCTACCACCGCGATTGGGACCATCACGGCGGCATCAAGAACGACATGAAATTCACGGCCGGAGAAGTCGATCAGGGCCGCGGCCGCGCTTGCTTCACGATCTGAAACGGCGCGGCATGCTCGATGAAACGCTCGTCGTCTGGGGCGGCGAATTCGGCCGCACGCCGATGGCCCAGGGAGATGGCCGCGATCATCACATCAAGGGTTTCTCGCATCTGGCTGGCCGGCGGCGGCATCAAGCGCGGCATCACCCACGGCGCACCGACGAATTCGGCTACAACGCCGTCGAGACGTCGTTCACGTCCACGACCTGCACGCCACCATGCTGCATCTGCTGGGCATCGACCACAAAAAGCTGACCTACAGTTCCAGGGCCGCGATTTCCGGCTGACGGATGTGCAGGGGAATGTGGTGAAGGAGATTCTGGCGTGATTCACTCACGGTTAGCCGCGACGGCGCAGCGGAGCGTTGGGCCTGTCGATCGCTCCGCCTCGCGTCGCGGCTTACCAACAGTGTTAGCCGTATCTCTTGCACCCTTTGGTGTACAAGAACTGTACAAGCGGGCCGATTCCCAGCGTTTTTTGCAAATCGTCCTCGGCGGTCCTCGACTACAAAAGGCGGTCGGGACTCAGTCGCTCGGGTATCTGGACACCCAAGGCGTCCAGGATGCGTTTTTGTTCGGCGTTGGCAGTGCGCGATGCGGCGCAGCACCAAGTCTTTGGCCGGTCGTGGTCTCCAAGTGGATGTCGCCGATCTGGATTTTGCTCAACCTCTGCAGGATGGCTTCCGGTGTCATGGGCCGGGGCTTGGGAGCGTCTTCGGGATGCTCGGGGTCGGGCTTGCGACACAAGGTTTGCAGACCCGCTTGTTTGGCCAAATGGTCGAGCGTTTTCCACAACGCATAGGCCAAGACGCAGACGAAGATATGGGCCTGAGTTCGTCCACTGGTGTGATGCCAGATCGGCCGCAAGGAGCAACTCGCTCTTGAGGACACGGAAGGTGCGTTCCACGATCGTGAGTTGGATGTAGGTCTCCCAGATCTCTTCCCGCCGACCAGCCCGGCTTGGTTGCTTTGCAACAGGTAGCGCCGTCGCGGACCAGAGCGGCGCGGAACTTGACGACGTTCCAGGTATAGCTCAGTGACACCGGGTTGTCATGAACGGCGATGCTGACGAAACCCCGCGCTTTCGGGAAGCGTTCTTTGAGGCGGCCGACGGCTTCGACAATCTTGTCGCGTTTTTTGAGACGGCCGTGCGCCAACGCGAACCTGGAGCTTTTTCAGAGCCTTGGCTAAACCACGCCGCTGGCGCCGCCTGTATAGCGCGTTCCTTGAGGCGACGTGGTCTGCTGCGTGCCAAAAGAAAGTGAACCTCGTCTGCTGTTTGCAGGAGTTTGACCTCGACGTCGGGATTTTCCGGCATCCGCTGCCAACCGGGTGAACGCAGCTCGGCTTGGAACCCCGTCAAGGCTTCGCGTTTCGTGGCCAGCAAATAGCGTCGTCCCGGAGTGTGGCCTTAGGAACTTTAAGGCATCTTCACTGACCATGCCGCGATCCATAACCCAGACGCGATTGCTCTTGCCGAATCGAGTTTCGATGGCCGTGACCAAACGCCGCACGGTTTTCAGGTCTTGGGTGTTGCCGGCCCAGGTGTAATTCGCCAGTGGGAAGCCTTCGCGTGTCACCACCAGCACCGACGACAATGACTTGGGAGCAGTCACTCCGATGATCGCGTGAGTAGCCGCGGCGGGCCAGGTCGTTCTCCTGGCGAAGCCTTCGAAGTAGGTGCTTGTCAAATCGTAAAGCAACAGGTCGTAATCGAGTTGAAAGAGGATGCCGAAGCGTTGCTTCAGATCATTTTCGATCTTCTCCTGAGCGGCCTGAAATGGATTGAGCGTCTGTTAGAGAAGCGGTCGTTCTTCTTGACCACTCCGCGTCGGCACGCCCAGAAGATCCTCGAGACCGGTCGAGGCGTACCAATGCTCGGCCAAGGCATACTCGCTACAGGGCTGACACAAGCGATTGATGACTTCGATGGCGATGACATCGGCGGGTGCGACGGTCTCCTGCTTGTGCGGCAAATGGCGGGCGACGATCTTGTCGAGTTCCAACATCTGCCAGAGCCAGCGAGCGAGCCAGACATCGCCGAAGCGTCGACCGTTGGTCCAGGATACTTTGTCGAGGCGGACGCATGCCACGTTCGGATCGTCAGGGGGCGGAACATCGTCCTCGGGAAAGAGCATTAATTGGTGGGCGTCACCATGGCGGTTGTAGAAGACCGCGGTTCGTTGCCAGCGGCGTTCTTGATCGTGGTTGAGCTCGCCAAGATGGGCGACGACGTGCTGACGCGGCCCGGCATCGGTACGAATACTCTCGACGAGCGCGAAATAGACGTGAGGCTTGCCGTTCTTGGTCCTGCAATAGCGTCGTACGAACATTCCTGCCTCCCGTGACCAGCATGAGGCCGGAGGCCGGGCCGAGGCAAGAGAGTAGGTTTCCACTACAACGCCAAACCGCGATTTCCACTACCGAAAACACGGCACTTTTGCTGAAAATGGGGTCAAAAATCGTTCCGATTTTCAAGAACGTGCGCAAGATAGGTTAGCGCGCTAACAGATGTTTCCCTTGTAAACTTCTGGATGCAGCCCGGCATTTCAGCTCCCTTGCACCTCCGCGCGAGAAAGCGATAGATCTCCATCGCGCGTCTTCACTTAAGCGATTTCGCATCTTCCTCTCACATTCGCTGGCATAGGCTTTGCTCTTGTTGAACGCGATCTGGTAAGAGACGTCTCCCTGTCTCGCTCCAGATTCGGTTGGACAGTCTCGTGCTGTCTTATTACCCCTTAACCGGAACGAGATATTCATGTTCCCCTACACGCACTCCCTGCGCGTCTCGAAGAAACTGCGCGCCGTAAACCAAATCTAACCATCGAAACGCTCGAGGAACGTCAGCTCCTCAGCGCCTCTACCTATACGGCTTCCGATATCTTGGTTCAGCTCAAGGCCGGCGTCCAGGCTTTGCAGGGATCGAAGGTTTTGGCGGGCACGACAGTCGGCCCGGACATTCCTCTGGTGCCGGGACTGCATGAAGTCACGTTGGCATCCAACGTCAGTGTCGATCAAGCCTTGGCTGCCTACCGCAGCAACCCGTCCGTTCAGTATGCGGAGGCTGATGGCGTCCTTCACGAATCTGCCGCTCCCAACGATCCGCTCTTCGCCGAGGATCAGTGGGCGCTCAACAACACGGGCCAGACCGGCGGCACCTATGGCGACAGCATCCAGGCGGAAGCTGCCTGGAATGTCACCACCGGCAGCAAAAGTGTGATCGTCGCCACGCTCGACAGCGGCGTCGACTACACCGACACCGACCTGGCCGCCAACATTTGGACCAACCCCAACGTCTCTCCGACCACCGGCGCCGATCCCAACGATGGCTTCGTCGACGACATCCACGGCTGGAACTTCGTCAGCAACGACAACAACGTCATGGACGATTTCTGGCATGGCACGCATGTGGCCGGCATCATTGGCGCGGTTGGCAATAACGGTGTCGGCGTGACGGGCGTCAACTGGAATGTCCAGATCATAGCCGTCAAGATGCTCGATTCAACGGGCAACGGCACGACTGCCAACGCCATTCTGGCCCTTAACTATGCGGTCGAAAACGGGGCGCGGATCGTCAATATCAGCTGGAACGGCGGCGCGTTCAGTCAGGCATTCGAAACTGCTCTGCAGAATGCCGGCACTAAGGGCGTGTTGATCGTGTGTGCGGCCGGCAACGACAACGCCAACGACGATGCCACGACCAACTACCCGCCGAGTTACAATCTGCCCAACATGATCGTGGTGGCGGCAACCGACGACAACAACAACATGGCCAGCTTCACTAACTATAGCGCCAACACCGTCAACATCGCCGCCCCAGGCGTCAACATTCTGAGCACCGTTCCGGGCAACGGCTACGAATATGCCGACGGCACCTCGATGGCGACTCCAATGGTGTCCGGGGCCGCGGCCCTGTTGCTGTCGGCCGATCCAAGTCTCTCTGTCGCCCAGCTCAAGGCGCGCATCCTGGGCGGGGCGACTTACATTGGCAATATCGGAGACAATGCATCGAAGCCCACGGCTACCGATGGCCTGCTCAATATCGCCAATTCAATCGAACCGGATCTGAGTTGGAATTCGCTCAGCAGCCCGGCCACAGTGCAGGTGGGCCAAAGTTTCACGTTGACCGGCTCCTACCACGATTCCGGCTCGGCTGCCGGCAACTTCACCATCAGTTACTATTTGTCGACGGACAATGTGTTCGGCAACAGCGACGACATTCTGCTAGGCACGCAGACCGTCAATGGCGCAAGTCGGCTCGTTCAACATCACCAGCCCGAGTTTCAGCGTTTCTCAAGGCGGCAGTTACACGATCTTCGCTCAGCTGAATTCCGGCAACACGGTCGACGAATTCAGTGCAACTAACGATGTCTCTACCGGCACGCCGACGCAGGTGGTGACGTCGCCAGCCTTTTCGATCAACAATGTCAGCATCCAGGAAGGCAACAGCGGCACCACGAACGCTGTGTTCACCGTCACGTTGTCCACGCCCATGACCACCACCGCAACCGTGAAATATGCAACGGTCAACGGCACCGCCACGGCCGGCTCAGACTATGCCGCAACCAGCGGCACTCTAACCTTCAGCGCGGGCCAAACCAGCAAGACCATCACGGTCGTCATTAAAGGCGACACCTCAGTCGAACCCAACGAAACTTTCGCCGTGCAGCTCAGCAGTCCGACCAAGGCTATTCTGGCCAATGCCACGGGAACTTGCACCATTCTTAACGACGACGGAACCACAGCCGCCACTACAGGAGTGCTCAGCATCGGCGACACGTCCGTGGTGAATGTCAAGAGCGGCGCCACCAGCGCGGTTTTCACGGTCAGCCTGTCGGCGGCGTTGAGTTCGGTTGTCACGGTCAACTACGCGACTGCCGACGGCACCGCTTGGGCCGGCACCGACTACAACTCAACCAGCGGCCAGCTCACCTTCAGCGCCGGTCAAACGAGCCAAACTATCACGGTCGCCATCATCGGCACCACGCTTTCGGAATTGGCCAAAACCTTCCAGGTAACGCTCAGCAGCCCCGTCAATGCCACGCTCAATCGGTCCCAGGCTGTGTGCACCATCGACAACACCAACCTGATCGGCTCCAATGCGGGCTACGATGCGGTCGTTTATCCCTACGATCCGACCGTTCTCACCGGCAGCACTCCCGGCGTCACCACGCTCATCCACAGCGGCGACAACGTGGACACCAAACTCAGCCTGGGAACGAACAAATTCAACTTCTACGGCACAACGTATACCTCGATCTATGTCAGCAGCAACGGGCTAGTGACATTCGGCAGCGGCACCACGGCTGCCAACAACACCAATCTCGCTTCGAGTCCAACCCAAGAAGCTATCGCTCCTTTGTGGGACAACTGGGTGAGCACCAACGGCTTCCCCATGGTGCTCAGCCTGCTGCAGGATACCAACGGCGACGGCGTTCCCGACCGGCTCATCATCGAATGGAACAATATCCAATACAGCGGCGGCTCGCCCTGGACGCAAACGTTCCAGGTCGACCTGCAATTGAACACCGGCAGCACGCCCGGCGACATCGACCTCAACTATTACTTCCTCGATTCGCAAGACAGCCACGCTCATGGGGCCACGGCGACGGTCGGCATCAAAGGGCCGGGCAGCGAACTGATGCTGCTCAGCTTCAATAACGCCAACAACGCTTACCTGACCAGCTATTCCGCGATTCGGATCACCCAACAGAATCCCTTTCGCGTCGAGCTCGGCCTCCGCCTCCAGCATCGGCGCCAGCTTCCTCTCCACGAGTTTGGACGGCTACAATCAACCTGTTTCCGTGCCTGGCCAAGTAACGCAAGTCGCCAATTTGAACGATCCGGCGAGTGGAAGCGATCTGTCTCAGCCGACCGTTCCCTCTTACAAATGCCGCTTAAAACGACTAAAACTGAAAGCCCGCCTTCTTCGACTGCCATCCAAGGCAAATTCGTCCGCAACGCCGGTGATCTCGCAATCGTCTGGCAAGCAAGCATCCCATGCAGAAAACGACAAATCTCTTTGACGATCTGTTCGCTCACGAACAAATCGGCGATCACCATTTGCCCTTCAGGGCTTCCGGGAAACATCTCGTCGCCGCGGATTCGTGGATTTACGACAACTCCGGTTTGCAGGATGACGACGGCATGCCCTGGATCGATAAAACGATCTGACCATTGCGACAACTGGGTTCGTTCGCGACAATACGGCGATTAGCCTCATGAGACTGAATAGCTTGTTCGGGGAAACCGCCAATGCGTTTGCGATCATGGATCGTCGTCGGCATTTTGCTGGCATGGGCAAGTTTGCCGGCTCTCGCAGAGGGCCAACCTGCCGCTTCGGGCATGCGGATCGATTTCGACCAGCGCGTACCCATGCGGGATGGCGTCAAGTTGTCAGCCGATGTTTATCGGCCCAACGCGGACGGGCGTTTTCCCGTCATCTTGCTGCGAACGCCTTACAACAAGGTGAGCGGCGGCAAATCGGCCGTGGAGCGCATGCGAGCCCTGGTTGCCGGCGGTTATGTCGTTGTGAACCAGGACGTGCGCGGCCGCGGCGATTCCGATGGCGTTTTCGAGCCTTGGCGGCGCGAAGGCAAGGACGGCTACGATACGATCGAATGGTGTGCGGCTCAGCCTTGGAGCAACGGCAAGGTGGGGACCTTTGGCGGCTCCTATCTCGGCTACGATCAATGGGTGGCGGCCGTCGAACAGCCGCCCCATCTGGTGACCATGATCGCTCTCGTCAGCCCTTCGGATCCGTTCGTCGAGGATCCCTCCGGACTTACCGACGCCCATGAACATCAGTTGGTATCACTTCACGTCCGGCCACGTGAATCAAAACATGGATGCCGTCGATTGGTCGCGCATTCACACGCATTTGCCGATGGTGAATATGGATGACGCCGCCGGTCGGCCCATGCCCTTTTGGAAGGAAATGTTCGCCCACGCCCGGCTCGACGATTGGTGGGAGCCTTGCCGCTATCAGAACAAATTCGACAAAGTTAACGTTCCGGTTTTACATGTCTCGGGTTGGTACGACGATGAACAGGTTGGCACGCCTTTGAATTTCATTGGCGTCACGACCAAAGGCGCTGCGGCCATTCGTTCGAGCCAGAAGCTTCTCATGGGACCTTGGCCGCATCAGGTGAATAGCACGCAGCAAAATAGGCAAGGTCGATTTCGGGCCGACGGCCCAGATCGATCTCACTGCCTATGAGATGCGCTGGTTCGATCGCTGGCTCAAAGGCAAGGAAACAGGCATCGACAAAGAGCCGGCCGTGCGCATTTTCGTGATGGGCGCCAATCGCTGGCGGGACGAGCACGAGTGGCCTTTGGCGCGAACACGCTGGACAAAATACTATTTGCACAGCCAAGGTCATGCGAACACGCTGCAAGGCGATGGCGTGCTCGGAACCGATTTGCCTGCGGTTGAAGCGTCAGATCATTACGACTACGACCCCGCAAAACCCACGCCCTTTTTGACGGAGCCTTCCTTCGCTCAGATCGGCGGGCCCGACGATTACCGCGAAGTGGAAGCTCGGCCGGATGTGCTTGTCTATACGACGAGCGTATTGAGCGCCGACACGGAAGTGATTGGGGCCATCCGGGCCAAGCTATTTGCCAGCTCATCGGCGCCCGACACGGACTTCATGGTCAAGCTCATCGACGTCTGGCCCGATGGTTTTGCCCAACGTTTATGCGACGGCATGGTTCGGTGCGTTTCCGTGAAGGAATGGACAAACCGAGCCTGATCGAGCCTGGCAAGGTTTACATCTATGACATCGATTGCTGGAACACCTGTCAGCTTTTCAAGAAGGGCCACCGCATCCGGGTCGAAGTGGCTTCGAGCGCCTTTCCAAAGTTCAGTCGCAATTTGAACACCGACGCTGCCCTGGGCATGACGTCCGATATTAAGATCGCTCGTCAAACCATTCTGCACGACGGCGACCACCCCTCGCACATTCTGCTGCCGATCATTCCGGCAAAGGAGTGAAAGCGGCTCGATTACTTGGGGGCGCCGGGCGGGGTTTCCTGCAAATCCCGGCGGACTTCGCTCATGATGTCCTCTCCCCCGGCGCCTTCCTTTATGAAGAGTTGTGGGTGTGCGTCGCGGCGCAGTTCGGCGAAGAACTGGGGAATCTCAACCTGATTGAGCTTTCGCTTGATGATATCTCCTGTGAGAGCGGCCCTGACCTCATCCAGCGTTTTTTCGTGAGACGCAGGAAGCTGTTCAACGCACTTGAGAACTACGAAGCCCTCCTTCGTCTCCATCACCTGGGTGAGTTCGCCAGGCTTGAGCGCAAACGCAGCCTTCTCCATTTCCAGATTTCCCGTGGTATGCCAAGCAAAAGGTGCAAAATCGCCACCTTTAACCGCCAACTCGATGCTGGCCTGAGACTTGGCCGCCTTGTCGAATTCCTCGGCGCTATCCCGAATTCTGGGATAGGTTGCCACGACGACATTGCGTTGATTCTTGGGCCACATGATCATCCTGCAGTGGACTTTGGGACCATAATAGGCCTCGTAGGCCTCGTTGAGGTCCTGATCCGTGGCCTTCACGCGTTGGCGACACATCTTCGCCATCAGGAGCTTGGGCTTGATGACATCTTCTTTCCACTCGTAAAGAGTCTTGTTGTAGGGCTTGAGAAAGGTCTTCAAGAAATCTGCCTGGGTGGTGTTGGTGCCCCGGAGCGTTTCGTTAAAGTCGGCCTCGACCTCCGCAGCAGTGACTTCGACGCCCCTCTGCTTGGCGGCATATTCGATAATGCAGCGATTCACCATGTTGTTGAGACGTTCGGCGCCGCCGCAGCGAGCAATTAAGTATTCGCCGAAATCCTCACGACTGATGGAGATTTTTTGATCGAAAAGATATGCCACCGGTCGCTTCGAGTAGTCCGAGCTTAGTTGGCCTGAATTCGGCACCGGATCGGCATGAGCGGGCGGTTGCGTGGCTCCTGCGGTAGAGATTGATCCCTGCCGGCCCCATAACACCAAGGCGATGGCGATGCCAGCTACACCAGCACTAACAAGAATTCGCGTGCGGTTGCCGCGGATGCTCATTTTGCCTTCCTCCAGAGGGGCGGGGCCGTCCAATCCGATCTCCAGGCTCGCGACATATAGCCGTGGAGACTTAGGGGTACAAGAGCATCCCGGCGCAACCTGGAGAATGTTGGAGAAATGAGCATCGCGAAATGTCTGGCTTACCAGGCTTCTTCAGCTTGCGTCTTGTGCGGGCTTATCCGGCCGCGACATTCCCCAAATCGAATCGAACAAAGGCTTGAGCCAAGGCGGCAGGTAACGTGAAAGGGCCGAACGATTGGTCTCCCCCACATAGATTTGGTCTTGAGGCTGGAGAAGGATGTTCGTGCTTTGATCCTGCTTGGTAAGGATTTCACGCATGCGCACGCGGTAGACCTCGGGCTGCTTGCCCTCGGCGATCCGCGAACGCACCACATAGACTTCGTCAGGAGCCGCACCGCTCGTTACGCCGCCCACGCGTTGCAATAGATCGAGCACGCGTTCGGGCCCTTGATAGGCAACCGTGCACTGCAAGCCCACCACTTGGCCAATTAAGTAGATGTGTTGGGATCGATATTCCGCCACACGAACGGTGACCTGACCCGGCCGAAGCTGAGCCGCCGCTTCCAAACGCCGGGCCACTTCTGCCGCCGACAGGCCTTCGACGCGAACGCGCTCGCCATCGGCTGCCTTGATTCTGCCGTCGCCCGCGATTTCCTGCGTGTTGTTCAATTCTGGCCGACCGGAGACTTCGATTTCGAGCAAGTCGGGACAGCTGACCAGGTATTCGGCTGCGGTTGAATTCAGCGTCGCAGTCGACGTAGGTTCAGCCATAAGAGCGCGATCGACCCAGGGCCGCTGGCCCGCGCAGCCGGCCGTAAGCAATGCCAGCACCAGGAGCACCGGGAAACAAGGAGAACCGCTCGATGATGGTTCAGCGAAAAGACAAGGAGAAAGGGAGACAAGGAGACAAGGGGACCCAATCCCTGCGGGGACCGTCCACGCGGGCGACGCAGGCCTCCTGGTTTTCCCCGCTTCATGGGCTTTCATGAATTCCCAGTCGTTTTACATGAATAACGCGCATGCCTACACTATCATCGGCTGACCGGTGTATGCCGCATCACTTCGGCCGGCCGCCGATTGAGCGCGGCTCCTTTTCGCGATGGGACAAAATACATGGCTCAGGCAGACGAGTTAATCGTCAGCGTTTCGGGAATCCGGGGAATTGTCGGCAGCAGCCTGACGCCCGCTGCAGCGCTGGCGTTTGCCCAGGCGCTGGCAACGGCTGTCGAAGGCAAAGGGATGGTGCTATGTCGCGATAGCCGCCCCAGCGGCGCCATGCTGCGCCATGCAGTGTTGGCCGGGCTCCTAGCTGGCGGCTGTAAAGTCGTTGACATTGGCATCCAGCCGACGCCGACTTGTGGATTGGCCGTGCGTAAAGTACGGGGAGCAGCCGGCGGAATCCAGATCACTGCCAGCCACAATCCCGCTCCTTGGAACGGACTCAAGCTATTCGGCGCCGACGGAGCCGTGTTGCCGGCTGCAGAGGGAAAGAAGATCCAAGAGCGCTACGAAAGCCGGGCTTTTCATCAGGTAGCGTGGAACGAATTAGGAAGAGTCTACGAAATCGCCAACTTCGGCGACATGCATCGCGAGCGCGTGCTGCAACTCGTCGACGTCGCCCAGATTCGTCAGACCAAGCCTACGGTTCTGGTGGATGCCAATGGCGGAGCGGGGGGGCCTCTGGCCAGGCAATTGCTCAAGGATTTGAATTGCGAAACGGTAGGTATTGGCTGCGAAGCGAATGGTGTCTTCGCACACGAACCCGAACCAATCGCGCGAAGAATCTCGCGGCGATTTGCCCAGGTGTGCCTGCCTCGGGCGCGGCCGTCGGCTTCGTTCTCGACCCCGACGCCGATCGTCTGGCGCTGATCGACGAGACGGGACATTACATCGGCGAAGAATTGACCTTGGCGCTGGCGTGGCCTACCGATTGCAGCATGAATCCGGTCCGGTCGTCGTGAACATGTCGACTTCGCGAGTTTGCGAGGATATTGCCAAGCGCTACCACTGCCCCTTTCACCGATCGGCGGTTGGCGAAGCGAACGTCGTCGAGAAGATGCGCAACGTAGGCGCCGTTATCGGCGGCGAAGGCAACGGCGGCGTCATCGACCCGCGCGTTGGCTGGGTGCGCGATCCGTTCATCGCCATGGGATTGATCCTGAGCTATTTGGCCGAGACGAAGAAATCCTTGAGCGCGCTTGTAGCCGAACTGCCGGCTTACACGATCATCAAAGACAAGTATCAAGTGGACCGCGCTGGCTTGCCCGCCCTGTTCGAGGCCTTACAACGCCGCTGGCCCGAAGCCCGCGCCAATCTGGTCGATGGCCTCCGGTTGGATTGGAGCGACCGCTGGGTACACGTGCGACCCAGCAACACGGAGCCTATTGTCCGCGTCATCGCCGAAGCGCCGGCCGCTGAGACGGCTCGTAATTTGTTTAAGGCGGTGGGGGAGGCGTTGGTGGGGGGGTGACAGGTCGCAGGTAGATCAGACGGCGTGAGCGAGCCTCCCACGTTAGTGGGGGGAGGATGCGGCTGACTCCCCCCACTAACGTGGGAGGCTCGCTATCTGTAAAAACAGCGGGAAGACGATTTGAGAGGCCGATTCATGCGCGACGCACGAAAGTCGCGTCGAGCTTACGGATTTTGTTTAGCCGCGACCTTTTGGAAGCGCGGACTTCACGGTCGTGCAGAGGATTGTCGCCGCGCTCGTCGAGGTCATAGCCACGTACATGAGATCGGGCACGCTATCACGAGCCCTGGACGACGTTAAGTTGCGCTAACAAATGACGTTATGATCGGGTGCCTGTCCGCGCTCTCAGAAAATGGCGGCTAAACGGCGTTCTGATAGAATCGCTACATCCGATACAGCATCCAATAGACCACGACGCCGGTGATCGAGACGTAGAGCCAGATGGGTAAAGTCCAGCGGGCCAGTTTTACGTGACGGAGAAGACGGTTGCGCAGGCCTAGATATGCGGTAGTGATCGCCAGTGGGGCAACCGTAACTGCCAGAATGGTGTGCGTGAGGAGAATCGTAAAATAGCTGTAGCGTATCCAGCCGGTGCCGGTGAAGGGCGTCGGGCGGCCATTCTTGACGACGAAGTGATAGTAGAGGTAACAGCCCAAGAAGACAGCCGAGACCGCCAGCGCGGTCAGCATGCAGGTCTTGTGCAGACGTATCGAACGCCGGCGAATCGCCACATACCCGGCAACGAGCAAAACGGCACTGGTGGCGTTCAATGCGGCGTTGACAGCCGGCAAGTCTTCGCCGTGCATCATGGCTTTTCTCGATCCAGCAGACGTGCCTCGTCAACGATTTTGTCTAAGGCTTTTTGATCGAGACCATCGAAAAAGCCGCGATGATGGCCGTGTTTGTCCACTAAGACGAGCTTGGTGCTGTGCGTAACTTCATTGCCCGGGGTGCGATCCGCGCCTCGCACGGTTGGACTCCCACCTTGAAGCCTTGGCGCAACAGCTCGTAAATCGGTTTTGGTTCTCCCGTCACAAAAAACCAACGAGCGGGATCAGCTCCAAAGCGCTCGGCATATTTCGTCAACACTGCCGGTGAATCGAACTCGGGATCGACGGTGAAGCTGACCAGGCGCGTATCGGGCACATCCTGCAACTTGCTCTGCAGTTGAGCCATGCTACCGCTGATTTGGGTGCAGGGGCCTGCGCAACGGGTAAAAATGAATGCGGCTACCCAGGTTTTGCCGGCCAGGTCCTGCCGGCTAATCGGTTTGCCGCTGCGTTCGATGAGGTTGAAATCGGGGAGTTGGCCGAAATCGTCGGGAACCGGCGCCGGCTTGGAGCAGCCGGCGATCGGAACGCTCGAAGCGATCAGGGTAACGAGCAAGAGCCGGAACACATTACTTTCCGTTCGCCCGGGTTTCGACCCTGTCGGGGTGGGTATCGTGCCAAGTCAAGACGATGTCCGGCAAAAGCACGATCATGAACATCGTTCCCAAAATGAACGTCGGGAAAATGAAGTAGTAGAGCTTTCCCCAATCCACGATCAGGTGCATGAAATAGGTGGCGACCAGGAGCTCGCCTTGACGATGGCGACCCCCAAAATCAGGGCGAAGCCCATGGGCGCCGTGAGGAATTCGTGGCGCACCGCATCGTTAATTATGAACGAGAGCGCCGTGAAAATACTTAAAGCTCCGAACACGACCAGGTAAGCCTTGAAGCTGGGGCCGTGGGCTTCGACATAATCACCGGTGTGTATTTCTTCCGACATTTTCTTCACTCCTAGGGAGCAACCGGCCTCACCTGCGAGGGCGGGTACGACAGTATCTCAAGTAAGGTACAGAAACGGGAAGAGGAAAATCCACACGATATCGACAAAGTGCCAATAAAGGCCCGTAAGCTCGAGCAGGCCTTCGTGCTTATGCGAGAGCTTGCCGCGAGCGGAGATGATCAAAATGATCGTGAAAATCACCAGACCGCCAATCACGTGCAGCGCGTGGAACCCGGTCATGGCGAAATAGCACGAAGCCCACAAATTTCCCCACGGAATGATCGGCGTCAGATGCAGTTCCGGCTCCTTGTGCAGGATCTCCTTCACTTTCGCGCCCACTTCTGTGGCCGTGATCTGAGCCCGGCCATCTTTGAGTTCCAACTTGGCCAGAAGGGCCGTGCAATCTTCCTTGACCTCGCCGGGGACGTCGTGTTCGAGCAGATGGGTAAGGTCAGCCTTCACCTTGGTCATGTAGGCCACGCCGCGGGCGCCGTCGACGCGATCGAACACGTGTCCAGGCACGATATCGTGTTGGAATTTGGAAGTATACTCGTAAGCCTTGACGCCCAGGAAAACACAGCCCAGGAGCAAAGTCACGGCTATGTATTGAGCGGCTTGCCTGGCATTCCCCCGACACAGGGTCCAGTGTGCCAACACCACCGACACCGAACTGCAAATCAGCACGAAGGTGTTGAGCGCGCCGATCCATTCGATCAAGTGGACTTCGTGCGGCTGGGGCCACGGTTCGTCTTTCGTCGGCTCGCCGTTGCGCAGAATGCCATAAGTGCCGATCAGGGCCGTGAAAAACATGATTTCCGTGGCCAGGAATATCCACATGGCCAGCTTGCCGTGGGGCACAGGCGCCCCCATGTGCAGCGGCTCGTTATGGGCAATTGCGTGTGCCATGATCGTCTCGACTTTCCGTTGACGTTTCAGCCCAGCAAATGGGGCTTCGGCGTATCGTTAATGGGGCGATCCATCCAAGAGCAGTAAGGCCAGCAACAAGGGCAGATAAACCAGTGATGCGCGCACCACCGACCGGCCCGGTCGAGTCCCGGGCGTTGGGCAAAGGCGAGCGCACATGTCAGGAAGAGAGCGCCAGAAGCAGCGCGCCCGCCAGATACAACACGCCTGCTCGGCCGTTGGATAAGGGCAGCAGGCTCGCCGATAGCAGGGCCAGGCAGTAACAGATCATCTGCCGGCCGGTGATGGCGCCGCTATCGTCGACTACGGGCAACATGCACAACCCCGCTTGGGCATAATCCCGCTTATAAATCCAGGCAATGGCCAGAAAATGAGGCACTTGCCAAAGGAACAAGATCAAGAAAACAATGACAATTTGCGCATCGATCGTGCCGCGCACGGAAACCCAGCCAATCACCGGAGGCAAGGCTCCGGGAACGGCGCCAATTAGCGTGTTCAGCGTCGTGACGCGTTTCAGCGGCGTATAGACGAACACGTAAGCAAGAAATGTGGTCGCTGCCACAGCCGCCGCCATCCTTTGACCGGCAAGGGCCAAATACAGCACTCCTACCAGTCCAAAGGCAGCGCCAAAGATCGCTACTTCGAATGGCTGGAGCCGGCCGGAGGGTAAGGGCCGGCTTTCGGTGCGGCGCATGAGTGCGTCGATATCGCGTTCGAGGAATTGATTGAGCGCGCTAGCTCCGGCCGCCACCAGAGCGGTGCCCATTAGCGTTTGACAAAGCCCCGCCCAATCCACGGGACCGGTGGTCGCCATAATTGCGCCGGCGGCCACCGTGACGAGCACCATGACCGAGATCCGCGGTTTGGATAACTCCACGTAATCGGCCACGCGGCTGCGAACGAGCGCGGGAGATTTGGCACACAGCACGTCGACCGTCTTCATAGCGCCCCCTCCAGACCGCCCAGGTGGGGCACAGGCCGCGGTTTAAGTGCCAACACGTGTCTGTAAGTCAGGAGCGACGTTACCACTGCAAATCCGAAGACGCCGGAGCCAACCACGTAGTGAGCCGTGCGAATAATCAGTTGCCGAACGGTGACCGGTTGAGAATCGGGGAACACGCCGGGGACGAATTTCGTCATCCAGGTTTCGACGCCGAGCAGAATCTGCAGTGCCAACAATCCCGCCAGACACCAAACCGCTCGCCGCAGCGACGGTTCCAAGGCTGGGGCATCGGCAGTGCGGTGCAACAGCCAGGCAACGGTTGCCACCACAAGAAAGGCCACTAATAAATGGCCGCGCTGAGCGAGCGACGAGTTCGTTTGCCTGACGAACCCACCCAAAACAATCTGCACGAACACCGTTAGGGCGCACAGCAGACTCGCCCAGCGGAGCGACTCGGCCCCATTTTGGTCGGCCAATTCGCTGGGCTCGCGCCAGCCTCGAGCTGTTGTGACGACGGCGCATAGCGCCAAGGCAAAGACGATCTGTGCAAAAGAGCCGTGGATCACCTTGAGGTCCGTGCCAAACCTAGCGTCGAGGAGCACTCGAAACCCGCCGATCAGTCCTTGAATGACAATCGCGATCAGGCATGTATAGCGCAGCCAGGGCAAACAGCGATTCCACCACAATCCGATGGTGAGTACCACAACGAAGATGCCCGCCGCGTAGCCCAGCGCTCGATGGGTATGCTCGATCAAGAAACCGGCACTGGGCTCATCCCAGGAAATCAAAGCGAGATGCCAAGGGTAGGTGGGCCAAATCGGGTCCGCCATGCCGACGCGTAAGGTCGTCACCACGGTGCCGCCGATCATGGCGCCAAGCGCTGCCATCATCGTCAGTATGGCCCAAACGTGCAGCCAGCGCGGCAGCGGAGCAACCATGTTAGCTGGCGTTTCACTCACGGCGGACAGTCTCGAAACTCAGGAGGCACTTGGCGAAATTGTGTGGACTAAAGTCCACACTCCTAACTTTGGACACACGCCCAAGGGTATCAATGGTGTCCGCCTGGATGAACCGAGTCGCCCGGCTGCGGCGGTTCCCACTGCGGGTGGTAATCGTCAGCGCGATTGGGCTCGGCATATTCATAGGGACCGCGATAGACGACCGGCTGGCCGTCGAAATTGCCGTGCGGAGCCGGCGAAGACGTCGACCATTCCAGCGTATTGCTGTGCCATGGATTGCGACCCGCCTTGGGGCCCCAAAAGAGGCTGTAGAAGAAATTGGCAAAAAAGACGATCTGCGAAGCGCCCAGGAGAAAGGCGCTAATGCTGACGAATTGATTGAGCCCCTGCACGGTATTGAGGTATTCGAATTGCGAAGGATCCGAATAGCGGCGGGGCTGCCCGGCCACGCCCAGAATGTGCATCGGAAAGAAGGTGCAGTTGGCGAACACGAACGTAAGGAAGAAATGCGTCTTGCCCAGCGTTTCGTTCATCATGCGGCCGAACATCTTCGGGAACCAATAATAGATGCCCGCAAAGATGCCGAACAGGCTGCTGGCAAACAATACGTAGTGCAGGTGCGCCACGATGAACATGGTGTCGTGAATGTAGATGTCCACAGGCGTGGCAGCCATGAAGATGCCGCTCAAGCCGCCAATGACGAACAACGACACGAACGACAAGGCATTCAGCATGGCGGTGGTGTACTGAATGTTGCCATTCCAGATGGTGCCCAGCCAGTTGAACACCTTCACGGCCGAGGGCAACGCGATCATCACGGTCGCGATCATGAAACCGGTTCCGAGGCGCGGATCCATGCCGCTTTGGAACATGTGATGGCCCCAGACGATGAAACCCAAACCGGCGATGCCCGCGATGGCGAAGACCATCGGCTTGTAGCCGAAGAGCGGCTTGCGGGCAAATGTGCTGATGACATCGGAAACTACGCCCATGGCGGGCAGGATCATGATGTAGACGGCGGGGTGAGAATAGAACCAGAAAAGATGCTGCCAAAGCAGCACCTGGCCGCCGCCGGCGCCTGTCATCCAGTTACCGATCGTGGCGGTTCCGGGCGGTAGGAAAAAGGTAGTATTGAAGGTCTTGTCCAAAAGTTGCAGAACCAAGGCGATAGTAAGAACCGGCAAGGCAAAAGCCTGCAGAATCGCCGTGATGAACAGCGACCAAACCGTCAACGGCATACGCCCCAGGGTCATTCCGGGCGCCCGCAAATTGATGATCGTCGTGACGTAATTCACCGAACCCATCATGGAGGAGATGCCGACGAACAGCAACGCGGACAACCAGCAAATCTGCCCGTAGCCTGTGCCCGCGCCACCGGGCGATTGAAAGCCGGCGCCGGGAGGCATGGTAAGGCTGGCAATCAGCGGGTAGGAGGTCCAGCCGTTGGCCGGGGCGCCACCGTCCACAAAAAACGAGATCGAAATAATGATGAACGCAGGCCACATGAACCAATAGGAGAGCATGTTCAACTTAGGGAAGGCCATGTCGCGGGCGCCGATCATGAGCGGAATCGTGAAGTTCCCGAACGTCCCGGCGAGCAACGGAATGATCACGAAAAAGATCATGATGGTGGCGTGCATGCTGAACAGCATGTTGTAGAAATCGGGCGGCATGTGATTGCCGTAGCTGCTGGGCCAGTTCAGCAACCGGCTCAGCCAGGTGTGATCGGCATGCGGCCAGCCGAGCTGCAAACGAACGCCCATGGCCAGCAAGCCGCCCACGCAGAGGAAGATCAGCGTGGAAAACAAGAACTGGATG
Organism: uncultured Gemmataceae bacterium; assembly: GCA_963748025.1. Lineage (GTDB taxonomy): Bacteria > Planctomycetota > Planctomycetia > Gemmatales > Gemmataceae > CAVVHZ01. Next base: position 62,965 of record CAVVHZ010000026.1, on the reverse strand, counting down.
CCGATGATCTTATGATCGGTCGAGAATACATATTTACGGAGAAACGACAGCTCAACGTGCTCGGTGCGCTTCGGCCCCATGGGGCAGGCTAACGCTCATGCGTGCTCCTCGGTTAACGGGCGGCAACTTTGCTCGATGGAGGCAAAGGTTGATAACGGTTCTGCTCTGCCTCGGCCGCCTTCAGCCACTCCAGAAAGTCGGCTCTGTCCTTGTGAACGTACAGCTTGCCGCGCATGAAGGAATGCCTTGCGCCGCAAAATTCCGCACAAGCCAATTCCCAAACTTTGCTCGGGTCCTTGGGCTTGCCGGTTTTTGCATCCAGCCCGCCGACTTCAACCCAGATCTTGCGGCCGGTCTTGGGATCGACCACCGGTTCGGTGTTGTGCTCGGTGACGGCGAACCACACCTTGATGATTTTGCCGGGCAACGCATCCTGCTTTAAGCGCAGGTTGGGCAGGAAGAAACTGTGGATGACATCTAGCGTATCCAGATGCACCAACACGTTTTGCCGATTGGTCGGCTCGGCGCCGCCCTTCCAAACGTGAATTTCGTTGGTGATGTGCAAGTCGTCCGAATGCGGCGAACGCACGAAATCCTGAGCCAACTCGGGGTCTTTGGCCCAGGAGTTCATTCGTTCCGGCGAAGGATAGCGCACCTGCCATTCCCATTGCTTGGCGGTGACTTCCATCTGCAAGGTTTCGCCGTTGGGTCGCGGCATATTCTTGGCGAACTTGACTTCGGCCCAGGTGCGTACCTGCACGATGGCGATCACGAGCAGAATTACGCCGGGAATGATGGTCCAGATAATCTCGAGCCGGTGATTGCCGTGGGCGTATTGCGACCGCCGATTGGTGCGGCCGCGGAATTTCCACATGGCGTAAACCTGCAGACTCTCCGTAAAGATGAAGAAGAACCCGGTGACCGCCAGGATGCCGAAATAGAGATCGTCGATGGCGCCGCCGAACGTCGACACGTTGTGAGGCAGCCCCCAACCCACACTGGGAATTGCGTGAGCGACGACAAAGAGCAATAGCGCTGCCAGCATCACCACGCCGAACAGAACGCTCCACATTTTTTGCACGCCATGCACTCCTAGCGAACCGTCTAGCGGTCCTGTCTCAAGCCGCCGCCTCTCTGCAACTCCCCAGAACCGGAGTCGCTACCGTATCGAACGGCGACGGCTCAGTTGTTCTCGAGCTTGATGTCGTACTTTTGACGCATTCCAGGGTAAGGCAGGACCTGGAGAAAATGGACGATGTCCCAAATATCTTTGGAAGAAACCTGGCTGCCGAATGCGGTCATGCCGCTGCCGTTGATGCCCGAATGAATCCGCCAAAACAGGTCGATCGGCCTGCGTCCGCCGTGATAAACCCCCAGCGTGAGATCGATGGGCCGCGTAACCGTTCCCCAGGCATCGTATTTGAAAGCGCTTTGGCGGCCGAAGTCGGTGTGGCAGCTAATGCAGCTCGCTTTTCCGGTCGTGAAAAGACGCATGCCATTGCGAACCGATTCCGTCATTTGGGCGTCGGTCATGTTGGCAGGCGGAACCATGTCCGGCTGGATGAGGCTTTGCTGAGCATCCAGCCAATTCTTGCCGATCACTTCCAAGTAATCCTTTATGCCCCCCTGCACGCCGCTATCGAGCTCGCCTTTATCGGAAGCAACGAGAATCGAGTATTCGATCTCACCTCGAAGGCTCAGATAAGTCACGTAAGAAGCCAGGGCTTCGATATCCGGCTCAGCCAACATCCGAAACGTGGGCATCGAGGAGCCTTCGATGCCTTCGTGAATGGTGCGGATCAAATCCTCCCGCCGCGGCTTACGCCGTCCTTCATCTTGTTTGGAGGAGGTGAACTTGAAGCGACCGAGCCGATAATCGCGTGGATGAGGATTCACCCACGGGGCCGTGGCGCCGTGGCCGTCGCCCGTTAGGCCATGACAATGCAAGCACTGCTGGCGATACATGTTGCTGCCCCGAAGCAGCGTCGCGTCGTCCAGTTCCAGTTTGGTCTGCAGGTTTTCGAGCGTGGCCTGCAGGTCGGCGGGGCCGCCGGTCACGGTGGGATGAGCAGGCGTACCAAAGATTTTGGCAAGCGTATCGCCGAGCTCCTTGCGCTGATCGGCATTCACTTTGGCGGGGTCGAGCAGATACTTGTCTCGATCGTCCAGATAGGGAAAGAGCACCTTGGGGTATTCACCAGGCCGATCTTGAGCCGGGGCATCCCTGTCGGGCTTGCCGACCACCAGCGGATCGGTCCGGTTCGGATACGTCATGGCTTCGGGGTAGCCATCCGTTTCGCAGCCGGCAATTGCAATGGTACCGAGGAGAACGGGAAGAAGCGCCCACGAGGCATAAGTCTTGGGAGATCCAAAACGATCAATCACGCGCGGGGCCTCCTGTCGCGGACGCAAATCAAAAGCATCGGTGAAAACCAGCCGAGCATGGTTTCCCACTGGTTCCTTCGCTGAAGGATGTCGATTTTTTAGTTTCCGGCTTGGGGATGTCAAGCAGATTCGTCGAGCCGGCTTACCCAACCTACCCTAGGAGATCCCCTTTTTCAGAGACGAATGCCAGCTCTCGACCGGCTCCGCTTGCTATATTAGCGAGCAACCAGGCCGCCCCTTTAGGGTCGCGGCCACGGCGGGGAAACGCTTTTTCGAGTGCCGATCTTGATCTATAAGCTTGGAAGATTGCTTCAATTCATCGCTCTCATCGTCCTGCCGGTCGCCATCGCCGGCAACGTCGCGGAGAGGCTCGATCTGCGCGAATCGCTGACCCTTTCGACCATCGGCTGCGGCATCTTCGCCGTGGGCTGGCTGATGCAGCAGGGGGCGAAGCCGCGCTAACTGGACATTTTTTCGCGCGGCGCAAATTGCGAGCTATGGTTCAACGGGTTTCCACGATCCGACCTAGCCAACAGGAGGACCGTCATGGTCGAGACTCCCATTCTGCCGCCTCGACAATCTGACGGTACGCTATGGCGACTTCGTTGCCGTGGACCATCTCAATCTGGAATTGCGCCGGGGCGAGTTGTTTGGCCTCCTCGGGCCCAACGGGGCAGGCAAAAGCAGCACGCTTCGCGTTTTGATCGGCCAGCGCCAACCAACCGAAGGCCGAGTTAGCGTTTCCGGTTACGATATCGTCCGCGACTGGCAAACGGTCAAGCCTTTGTTCGGCTATGTTCCCGATCGCGAAAACCATTTCGAAGAATTCACCGGCCGGCGCAATTTGCAGTTTTTCGCCGACCTGTATCAAGTGAACAAGAAACGCATTCAAGAATGCCTCGAGTTGGTCGAGCTGGATGAAGCCGCCGACCTGCCGGTGCGCAGCTACTCGATGGGCATGCGCCGCAAGCTCCTGGTTGCGCGGGGCCTGTTGCATCAGCCGATCATTCTTTATCTCGACGAACCGACAGCCAATCTCGACGCGCATTCCACGGCTCTGGTCCGCAACATCCTCCGCAAATTGGTTGCCGAGGGGGTTACGGTAGTCCTAACCACCCACAACATGGTGGAAGTGGAAGAGGCCTGCGATCGGGTGGCCATTATGTGTCGCGGCAAACTGATTGCCCTGGATACGCCTTTGGCCTTGCGCCAAAGCCATGCCGAACGAAAAGTGGACGTCATTCTCGACCGGGGTGAACGCCTGGTTTTCGATTTGGACCAGGAAAGCGGCCGAGCCGAACTAGCCCAACGCGTGGCCGCGGGCACGGTGGCTAGTCTGCAAACGCGCGAATTCAATTTCCACGAGGCATTCCTGAAGCTAACGGGAACTGCCTTTACGTAATCCGAACGGGCGTCCTTTCATTCTTTCGACGCTCAGCTTTCCTTCCTCGGACCTTGCACAACATGACGATCCCAGAAACCAAAGTCAAAACGCTTCGCTGGTACATTCTTCGCACGCTGTTGCGCAAGGAAATCAGCCGGCACCTCGCCAATAGCGGCGGCCTGATCTTGGCCGGATTACTGATCGTGGTCGCCTTGCTGTCGTCGATATTCGGCAAAACCACTAATGGTATGGAATCGGGCAATCTGACAGCCAGTGTGCACAATTGCTTCATCGAATATTGGCAAGACGATCCCTGGATCAAGCATCTGGAAGCCCATGTGCCCGACGACCTGCACGGCGCACTGCGCTTCCGTCATGTGAACCGGGCCATCACGGAAAAGGAGACGTTGGTTTATCCGCCTGGAACAGGCGCGATTCGAACTTCGCCCCAACGGAAACCAGGGCGGACAGCAGCGTTACTTGGTTTGGCTTTGGCAGCCCAGCGGCGAGGAAAACGCCCTAGCGCCGTTCGAGAGCTGGTTCTGGAAAGAATCGTACGACTATTTCCAAGAACAAGCCGCCCCGTTATTGGCAGAGAACGGTGAGGCTACTGCGCTGGCCCCGATCCTCGAACAACGGCGCACGGCCTTGACCGGAGGGCTCGATGCCCGCACGGGAATCACCACTGCCCTGGTCTTGTTTGCGGTCTTTTTCGTCTGCGTCTACCTGCTGCCGAGTCTCACCTGCGAGGAACGCGAACGCGGCGTCTTGATGGCCCAAGCTCTGTCTCCCGCCTCGGCTAGAGAGATCCTCGCCGCCAAGTTCCTCTTCTATCCCATCGTCGGCATGGCTTTGGCTGCTCTCTTGGCCGGGCTGCATCAACCGGCAGTGTTGCGGCAGCCGTTTTTCTGGTTCGCGCTTACCGTAGCGGCCTGCGGCTCCCTCGGCGTCGGCATGAGCATCGCCAGCCTGGCCAAAACGCAACGAGCCGCGAGCATGGGCGCTCTCTGTTACATGATGGTGGTGACGTTGCTCATATTCGTGTGCCAGCAAACCAACATTCCCTACCTGCCCTACATCGCGCTCGAATATCACTGCCCGCGCATGCTGCACGCAGCCCTCACCGGCACCGTCGTTTGGTACCACTGGGCACATCTATTGTGCGCCTGGGTGCTGAGCGTCTTCTGGGCCATTCTGGCGACGTCGTTGTTCAGGCGGTATGGCTGGCAGTGATAGACGGCAGTGGGCAGAAAGTAGGGCATTTCATATCAGAAACGAATCCGGCAATCGGAAGTCATTGCCGGGATGGCGCTTGTGGAAGTTCGTTTCTCAGATGCTCGGACACCCTACCTCGGCTTGCTCTCAACTACGGAAGCGGAAAAGTGACGTCCACAAACCACACCAACACTTGTATTAGGGAAATCGTCCGTTTCGTTTCTGAATTGCATTTTGCCATCGGGGCATGGCCAACGCCGATTGGATTATATTCCCGCAACCCCGCTGACTTTACCAAGTTTAGGTTGCACTCCTCACGGCAAACTGGCCAATGGGGCTGCACGGCACTTATAATCCTCGTGTCCCTCGTTTGCATCCTGCCACAATCAGTCTCGGACCGCGCAGGCCCAGAAAATCCTGCACTCCTGAAACCCGCCTTTGCCCTTTTGCACATGAGACCTTAGGGACTCCGCTTTTCCGAAGTCGACGATCGGATTATCGCCCAATCGTCTTAGCGTGCATGGCTTTGACCTGTTGAACGACTGCTCGCTCTGCACAAAACCCACGAGGATGTCCATTATGTCCCGCTTTCGAACGCCCATGCATTTTTGGACACTCATGGGCGTTTGCGGCTTATTCCTCGTGGAAACGCTCTTGGTTTTGTTTCCCGGCCAAACCACCGAAACTCATCCCCATTCGGACACCCCGCTAACCATCAAGTTCTCTTGCGCCGAGGGCTCGGGTCTCATCCGGTTAGATATCCCACGCGACGCGGACCCGAAACTCGTCCAATCGATAAACTTGCGTCCCGATGTAAAAATGTGGATGCCGCGCGGGGCCGTGCTGCATTATGAGGAGCCGGCGAAACAAGAAGGGGCAACGCCTTAACGAAGCCTAATCCCGGCCGCCCGATGGAACACAAATCCAGAGATCGCGTAAAATGGCTCCGGATGATGCCCTGATCGAGGCTTTGCTGGAAGCCGCCATGAAAGGCGATCGCGAAGCCTGCGATCGATTGCTCGGCATGCATCGAGAACGGCTCAAACGCATGGTGGCAGTTCGCATGGATCGCCGGCTGGCGCCGTGCGTCGATCCGTCGGATGTGGTTCAGGATGCATTGGCTGAGGCGAACCGGCACCTGCGCGATTATGCACGCGAACGACCGCTGCCGTTCTACCCCTGGTTGCGCCGGCTAGCGTGGGAACGCATGGTCGCCATGACTCGGCACCACATTGGGGCACGCAGGCGGAGCGTCGTTCGCGAAGAGCCAAGGACGTTGTGCCTGCCCGATGAATCGGCGTCGAATTTGGCAGACGTTCTTGTGGCCAGCGGCACGAGCCCAAGCGGCCGGCTGACCCGTGACGAGCTGCGTGACCAAATTCAGTCGGCTCTGTTTGCACTTGAAGCCGATGATTGCGAGGTGCTGATCTTGCGGTATCTCGAACAACTCTCGACGAAGGAAACCGCGGCCGTGCTCGGCCTCAGCGAAAGCGGAGTGAAATCGCGCCTCATGCGGGCTTTGGTTCGGTTGCGTGGGAAACTAAACAAGGAGGGGTAACTCCGCCTTGAAAACCTAAACCACTATGGCGACGGGCCCTTCTTTTTCTCCCCCCTTGGCAAGGGGGGGTTGGGGGGTCGGCGGCACCGTGTGGTTAGGCAAGTGACAGAGCCAAAAGATGACGAATCGCGCGGAGCAATGAGGAAGGCGAATGAATACCAGGCTGGATGAATTCAGGGTGTCGGGAGAAGTCGCGGTAGACCCCCCTGCCCTCCCGTGGAGAACCAACCATGACGGAACCAGAAACCGCCCACATTCGCGATGACATTCTGGCCGAGCTGTTCGACGAATTGACCAACAAACTTCAGGCCGGCGAAGCAGTCGATATCGAGCCCTACCTCCGTAGGTATCCCGAATTTGAAGCGACTCTGCACAGCTTCTTGCCGGCGATCGAGGTACTCGTAGGTTTAGGGCGCTCTGCTCATTCTTCCCGGCCCCACAACAATTCAGCGGCGCCTGCTTTCGTTAGCGAATTAGGCACGCTGGGCGACTTTCAGCTTCTTCGCGAACTCGGCCGCGGCGGCATGGGCATCGTTTATGAAGCGCTGCAACTTTCGCTCAATCGCCGGGTGGCCCTCAAAGTGCTTCCGTTCGCCACGGCCCTGGATGCCAAGCAACTGCAGCGGTTCAAAAATGAAGCCCAAGCCGCCGCTTGCCTTCATCATCAACATATCGTCTCGGTCTATGGCGTTGGCTGCGAACGCGGAGTGCACTTCTATGCCATGCAGTTCATTGAAGGAAATACGCTTGCCGACCTGATCCGAGAACTTCGAAAACGCAGTGGACTGGACGGAGCCGAGGGCGCCGGCGACCTTCCGTCAGCGATTCGACGCTCCGCACCGCGGCGGCTCTCACCGCCGATTTATCCGACAAGCCCTCCGTGCACTTTCGAGCCGTGGCACGATTGGGAATGCAAGCGGCCCGAGGGCTGGAGCATGCCCATCAGTTCGGCGTGGTGCATCGCGACATCAAACCGGCCAACTTGCTGCTGGATCAGCGCGGCGACTTGTGGATCACCGATTTCGGCTCTGGCTTATTGCCAGAGTCAAGTCGGCCTGACGATGACCGGAGACATGGTCGGCACGCTGCGGTACATGAGCCCCGAGCAGGCCATGGCTGCCCGGGTCCGATCGATCAGCGCGTGGATATCTACTCGTTAGGGGCAACGCTTTACGAATTGTTGACCCTGCAGCCGCCTTTCGGCGGATCGGACCGCCGGGAGTTGTTGCGGCAGATCTGTTTCGAGGAGCCTCGCCCTCTCGAGGCGGATCAATAGAGAATACCGGAGGAACTGGAGACCATCGTCCTGAAAGCCATGGCCAAGAGCCCCGGCGACCGTTATGTCTCGGCACAAGATTTGGCGGAGGACCTCGAGCGCTTCCTCGAACATAAGCCCCTTCGCCAAAAGACCCACCGTTCTGCAAAGGGTGAAAAAACTCTCGCGACGCCATCAGGGCGTTACGGTGACTGCGGGCATTGCCGCGGGATTGGTGCTTTTGCTGGTGGTGGCATTTCTGCTTTACCGCAACAGCCTGGTAGCCAACCACGCGCGATGAAGCCGACCAATTGCGAAACTTGCCGAAGATCGCTTCCAGCAAGCCCGCCAGGCCGTGGACACGATGTACACGCAGTTTGCGAAGAAATGGCTGGCCCAGCAGCCGCAAATGGAGCCGGTGGAACGCGAGTTCTTGAACAAAGCCCTGATCTTCTATGAGAAGCTGGCCGGCGAATCGAGCCCGGATCCGCGCGTGCGGTTTGAAACTGCTCAGGCTTACCAGCGCGTCGCGGAGATTCAACATCAACTGGGTGAATCCGAACAGGCGGAAAAGGCGTATGGTCAGGCGGTGCCTTTGTTGCAGGGATTGGTAAAGGATTTCCCCCAGGACGCGGAATACCGCCGGGAGTTGGCCCTCCTACTGCATAGTCTGGGCGTCTTGTGGGGAGACACCGGACGACTGCCGGAGGAGGAAGTAGCGCACCGCAACGCCCTGACTATCCAGAGGAAACTGGTCGATGACTTTCCCACCGTGCCTGCTTATCGGCGCGATCTCGCTCGGGGGATGTACCTTTTAGGATGCAAGCATGCCTTTGCCGGCCGCTGGGACACCGGAGCGGATTTCTTGGCCCAGGCAGCCGCACTTCAGCAGGTGTTGACCCTTGAATTGCCTGGGGTGCCCGAAATTCGGGCGGAGCTGGCCGACAGTCTGATCCGGTTGGCGACAGAAAAATCGACGCGCGAAGCTGCGGATATTTTGGAGAAGCTGGTAGCCGATTCTCCCGGCAACCCTGTCTATCGGAATTCGCTGGCGGAAAGCTATTACTTTCTTGCGAACAGTCTGCCCAGGCCGGAAGCCGAAAAAGCTATTCTTCAGGCCATTGCCATTCAAGAAAAGCTCCTGGCTGATTTTCCCAAAATAACCAATAATCGCTTCGATTTGTACCGAAGCTACCTCACCCTGGCACAAATGTTGAGCCGCGACACCAGGGCCGGCGAAGCGATCGAAATCTATCGCAAAGGACTGGCGGTTGGGCGAGCCACTGGCGACCATCCCCAAGGTCGATTACTTTCGGAATCGTCTCGCGGAAGGCCATGCCGAATTGGGCCAGCTCCTGCTGGCCGGAGGCCAAGTTTCGGAGGCAAGGCGGGAATTTCAGAGAGCCACGTCTCTGTACGAAGCCTTGACTGCTGAGTTTCCGCAAAACCCTACCTTTCGAATAATGCTCACTTCTACAAGACGCAGGTTCGATTCGATTCCGAAATGGCATGATTCTGAGTTTAAGGCCTCGGGACCGAGATAACGGCGCTCCTCAGAGAGTCCGGAAAGAATGAAAAGTACGCTCAAGTGAAGTCGGACGCCCCCTAACCCCTTCCCCTCCCGCAAGGCTTCTCTCTCGTTGCTCACGCGTCTCTCTACCAGAATAATTACTTAGTTTATCGATATAGTGACACAATTAATTGCCTTGTCGTAGTTTGGAGACAATAGTCATAAGTCATTATAAATTATAAACATAATAATTGTGAAGAACAATAATGAGCCTACACGCGGCCTGGGTACCCAGCAATCCACGGCTTACAGAGCTTGATTATCGATACTTTCGATGCTATTATGTATTTAAGTCGATCAACTTAGTCGATATTAAGAACGGATCTGGTTTGAACCGCTGATTTGGAAATAGCCATGTTCATCAATCGCATCTCGAGTTTTCAGAGCCTAGACACCGCCCAGGCAAACGCCGGCATTCGCCTGCAAGCATTCGCTCCTTGCCCGCAGGCCCTATTTCCCGGCGCCTGGGCCATGGACGTCTACGCCATTGCCTATGCCCAAGCCCAAAATGCCGTAGAAGTCCGGCGGCCCAGCTTGCTGAATCAAGAATGTTGGAACTGAAAAAAGGCCGGAGCGCAGCGAAAAGCCCACGCGCGGCAGAACGCGTGGGCCGGATTTATCGACAAGCGGCAGGATTTCGCTTAGCAGCAGCAAACGGGCATGTTGTTCATCATCACGCAGCAGGTGCAGCCGGCTTGCATCATGGCGCACATTGCGTCGCAGCACGATTGAATCATGGCGCAGCAATCCTTGTCGCCCGACGTGCAGGTCATGCAAACGCCGTCCTTGGTCATTTCGCATTTGCACATCCCCATGGTGAGATTGCAGCAGCAAATCACCATGCCGTTCATCATGCAGCAACAGCTGCACATGGAACCGGCCATGCTCATGCACAGATTTTGAAGCACGCCGCACGCCATCTTGTCGTGCAGCTGCAAATGATCTTCATGCCGCCGGTGCATTTCTCCATTTTGACGGTGCAGCGCGGCACCATCATGCAATTCATGCCTGGCGCGGCTCCCGGCATCATGGTGGTCATGCCCGCAGGCATGCTACCGGTCATTCCCATCGATCCCATCGCTGAGCTAACCATGGTTCTGATCTCCGTCTGCCCACCCTCTGCGCCGCCGCAGGTTCTCCCGACTCCAGGAGAAAACAACTCCAGGCGGCGCAACCCCCATGCAGGAATGATAAAGCTGCGCGCCCGGGAATCAATTGATAAGCAGTTTTTTCTCGATTCCGTCGCCAACTACCTATCTAATGAAAACCAGGAGAAAACTCGTCATGGCTCCCTTCGAGGGATACATTACGGCTTAGCAACAGTGCCTGGCTTCTTTTGGGGCCGTCCGGAACGATGTCGCTTCCGCGAAAACAGCTCTGGCAACTCCGCCAACGACGCCTGTGCGTCGGCCTCATGCTCATTGCCTATTTGCTGACGGTCGCCGGCTTTCCCGTTTTAGGCTCCACGAAGAAGCACAGCGGCCAACCCTATCCATGCCAAGATCACGATTGCGGCTGCACCAGCGCGGAAGAATGCTGGCGGAGCTGCTGTTGCTTTACGCCCGAGCAGCATTTGGCCTGGGCTAAAGAAAATGGCGTGGAGCCGCCCGCCTACGCCGTTCTGCCGGCCACTCATTCGGAACCGGCGCATGCCGATCGTGAATGCTCTCGTTGCGAGGAATCCAAGAAGCAGGAAGCCCCGCCCTGCCCTGATTTGCTGGATCAAGTCAGCGATGACCAGAAAATTGATGAATGCTGCTCCGAGCACTCCCATGGGGCGAAACCAGCAACTCAAACACCGGCTGCTTCCCGCATCCGCTGGGCGATGGGCGTGAACGTTATGCGTTGCCACGGCTTCAGCACGCTTTGGGTCACGAGCGGATCGGTTGCCCCACCGCCGCCTGCTTTGACATGGTCTCCCTTTTGGAAGATTGACGGATGCCTAAGTATTCTTGACGCTGATGCAACCGTACGCTTGACTCCGCCGCTCGACCCTCCTCCTCGTCTTTCCTGATCACTTCTATCTGAATTTCGCAAGTCCGTTCGATTGAACTGGCAAGCTTGTGGTTCGTCTCGAGATTGACTTGAGTTGGGCTGCCATTGCGCGACCGCAACTTGTGACTTCAACCTCACGGATCGAATAAGACGCACCCATAACTTCTCCTTTTGGAGAGCTTCTCGCTCCGATTGGATGAACGGTCGCGTTCAACCAATTGGAACGTATGGAGGCTCATGGAATCCATCCTCAAGATTGGCATACCTTTCAGCAATAAGGATACCTCCCTATGAATCGTTGGCTCTTGACGGTTACCGTCGCAGCCATCTTGGCCTCGGGACTTGCCTCGGCGCACGACGTGTGGCTGCAGACGAATACCAATCTCATTCGAACCGGAGATGCCATCCACATCGATCTGATGTTAGGCAACCACGGCAACGACCACCGCGACTTCAAGCTTGCCGGTAAGCTTTCTCCCGAACAGATGGATACGTTCCTGGTGGTCGATCCCGATGGTAAGAAGTACGACATGAAGCCTAATTTAACTGACCTGGGGTATGCTCCCAAGGAAGGCTATTCGTCGGTAAAGTTCACCACCGGAAAAGCGGGCTTATATCTGGCCGCCTTCACTTCCGATCGGGTGGTGAATCACGGTAAGCCGGTTCGCGGCTACCGAAGCGCCAAGACTTACTTCGGCGTTAGCGATTCGCTGGATCGCGTGGGCAAGAATCTGACCGGGTTCGATCGGCCGCTGGGCCACAAGATCGAGCTCGTGCCGGTGGCCAACCCGATAGCGCCCATGGGACCGGGGATACCGATCCAAGTGAAGCTGCTCTTCGAGGGCAAACCGCTCAGCGGCGCGAAGGTATGTTTCATCCCGCGGGGTCACTCTCAAGGAGGACGCCGACCCCGAATACGAACGGACGACCGACGGACAGGGCAAGGCGTCGTTCACACCCAAGATGGGCACCTATTACCTCGTCGTCGCTCACTACCCCCGCGAAGAAAAAGGCGCAGGCTACGATTCGACGCTTTACACCGCTTCGCTGACCGTGTTTGTGCCCGAGAAGTGCCCCTGCTGCGTCGACTAATGCTGTTTCCCACCAAAAACTGAACAAACTACACAAGGAATATAAGAAATGAAACGATCCTCGCATTACGGCTTTACGCTCATCGAATTGCTGGTCGTCATCGCCATCATTGCGGTGCTGGTTGGCTTGTTGTTGCCTGCAGTACAAAAAGTTCGCGAAGCAGCGGCGCGCATGAGCTGCTCCAACAACTTGAAACAGGTCGGCATTGCCTTGCACAATTACCATTCGGCCAACAACTGCTTTCCGCCAGCGCGGTTGGCCTATTCGACTCACCAAATCGAATCGGCGCTTTCGCGGATCTTGCCCTACGTGGAACAAGGCAACGTCGCCAATATGATCGATTACAATGCGCCGCCTCTCTATACGAGCTCGTCCTTGCCAGCCGGTACCGATCCATTCACGATCGGCAATTACAACGCCTCGTTGGTTATCGTCAAAACCTACGTTTGCCCGAGCGACCCCAGCAGCGGCATGGTGCAAGGGCAAGCTTCCGCGGCACAGCTGCTCAATGGAACCTGGTCGACCACAGATCATTATGCCGGGGCCAACTATCTTGCCTGCGTGGGCAGTGGTTCGGCGGCGGCCAATTACGGCAATTACACGAACAGCGACGGCATGTTCGGTCAAACGCCCTACCGCATCGCCGATGTGACGGACGGTTTATCCAATACCGTTGCTTTTAGCGAAACGGTGCTAGGTCCCGGCGGCGCCGCGGAACCGGGACAGGCTGCGTTTGCGCCACCCTATCAGGACGAGACCAAGCAAGTATTGACGATTGCCGGCACTCCGGTGCCGTTCACATCTGGATGTCTCTACGGCAGCGATCCCACGACCATTGGCGAGTCCGCATCGGGCCCCTACTGGTCCAATATTCGCTCGGCCAAGTACGTGAATGGCCATTATGCCGATGCCAACTACAACCATTTCCTGCTTCCCAACGACACGCGTTGGGATTGCACCAACACGGGCCACAACCCGGGCTTTATCGCAGCTCGCAGCCTGCACAGTGGTGGGGTTAATGTACTTCTGGGGGACGGCTCGGTGCACTTCGTGACCAATAGCATCGCTTTCACGACTTGGCAGGCACTTGGAACGCGGCCGGAGGTGAGGTTGTCGGAGATTATTGATTGAGCTCGCAATCGGCCTTGGAAGGAAGATCGACGTTCGATCATCCTGAAAGAGGTTAAACGCCGAAGTCCTCGCTCTGTTTTGGATGAGCGCTCAGGCTTTGGCCAATGTTAGGGGGTAAGCAATGCGGGGTTCGAAGTACGTGGCTTGGCTCGTTATCTTGGGATCGCTTGCCGGCGCTGGTCTCGTTTGGGGGGACGATAGCAAACCGAAATACACGATCAAACAGGTCATGGCCCAAGCCCACAAAAATGGGATGTATAAGAAAGTCGCCCAGGGAAAGGCGACGAAAGAGGAAAAAGACAAACTTGTGGAGCTCTACACGGCGCGTAGGAAAAAACACTCCGCCCAAGGGGGACGCTGCCGCCTGGAAGAAGCAAACCGATGAAATGCTGGCCGCCGCTAAGGGAAGTGCGAAGGACGATAAGGACGCTGAAGCGAAGCTACTCAAGATCGTCAATTGCCAAGCTTGTCACAAGGAGTTCAAGTAAGCGATCAAGCGCAGTAACCACAAACCTATCCGAGAAGGGCAAGGATGCCATTCTCTTACTTGAAAGCTGAGAGGATAAACTCATACCCGTCGAATAGCACCTGTGCATCGCCAGCGCTCTTCAAAAAGAAAGGAATGACGTATTCTCTACACACTTACGGACCCGACGGCCATGCGAATGTTGCTAAACCCTCGACACTAAGCAATCTTCACTGCGCAACGCCTTCGGCCACAATGGCAACCGTCCATCTCGCCTTCCATGGCAATGGATGGTCAGCGCTCGCGTGCCCGCGCCATGCTTCCGTTCACTCGACGGGATCGTGAGCCAATTGGTTGAGCGCTATACCGACGGTGATTTCGCCCTTGTCCCAAAGGGGGAGCACGGCGCTACAAAGGTTAGTCGATGGTTTGGTGGATACTGGCATAGGACAAGCAAGGATCTAGACCTCCCAGTTTGTTCCTTCGCCCCCGCCGAGCGGTTGGCTAGCCAAGCTGTCCGCAGGTTCGACCCCTGCCAAGGGCTCTCGGTAACAGAATTGCTTGGTGGAGTGCGGTCCAGTGGGCCCACGTAGCACAACGCTATGCCAAGGCCATGCAATAAAGCGTCGAGCCGAATACAATCCTGATCGGTAGGATCTCGTTGCGTAGCTTTTGAGTCGGCCAAACCCATGCCGCAGCCGTGGAAACAATTCTGGAAGATCAACGAACGACGGTTGTGCGTCGGCTTGATGCTCGCTGCCTATCTATTGACCGTTTCCGGCTTTCCTATTCCGGCCTTCACTGAACAACGGGATAGTCAGCCCTTTGCTTGCCAGGGCCACGCTTGCGGCTGTTCGAGCACCGAACAGTGCAAGTCGAATTGTTGTTGTGTTACTCGAAAGCAAAACCTGGCACGGGCCAAAGAGCATGCCTCCGATCTTCCCACCAACACAATCGTGACAAAGCCAGCAGAAGGCGACAGAAGCCCGTCGGCAGGATTTCGGTGGGTGCTCGGCATAAGCGCTCGCCATTGCCATGGATTTAGCACGCTGTGGATATCGAGCGGAGCCGTTGCTCCGCCGCCGCCCGCTCTGACTTGGTCCCCCAACCGGCCGGCCATCGGCAGCCTCGCCTTTTCTAAAGATGTCGCTTGTCACCTCGCGATTCCTCCCGACGATCCGCCGCCACGTTTTGTTAGCTATCACTAAACGTCCCGAACTTGCACGGCGTTCTCAGCACAGCCAATGCATTGTCCGGTGGCGTCAACACAACAATCGCCAAGGTCCAACTCAACATTCGCGCTGGCGCCGTCTTCACAACGGCTTCTCGTGGAAGTATTTGCCTGGGCTTACGTGGACATTGAGTACATAAAGGCGGACATCGTCAGATTACAGAAGGATAATTTCAAATGAAGAATCGTCGAGCATTCACCCTGATCGAGTTGTTGGTAGTGATCGCCATTATCGCTGTTTTGGTTGGCCTCTTGTTGCCAGCCGTGCAGAAGGTTCGGGAGGCGGCTGCTCGAATGAGCTGTTCCAATAACCTTAAGCAGATCGGCCTCGCCCTGCATTCTTACCAAACGCGCATGGGCTATTTTCCCCCGGCCTACTTTTCGAACCTCCAGACCGGCACACAACCGAGCCAGAACGCCGACGGCGACTGCACTTGGAATGAGATCGGACCAGGATGGGGTTGGGGCACATACTTGCTCAATGATTTGGAGCAAAACAATCTGTATAACCAGTTCAATCTGAGCCTCGATATCAAAGCCCCGGCCAATGCGGCAGGCCGCACCACCATGCTGAAAGTTTTCCTTTGCCCTTCGGAAGTCAATCCCAACAACTTCACTGTGGTAGACGGTAACGGCAATCCGCTGATCGACACCAACGGCCAGCAGATTACCGTGGCCCACAGCAGCTATATCGCGATGAACGGCGCACCGAATGGCGTGACGAGCGACGCTTACGACAACAACGGCGCCTTTATCCGCAACACTTCCTTTGGGATCAAAGACATTACCGATGGCCTGAGCAATACGCTCTTTATCGGCGAGCGTTGTACGGCCATGTCCAACACCACCTGGGTAGGGGCTGTACAAGGCGCCGTCGTGCCGGACTTGAAATATAGCGACATGCCCGATCAGCTTGCCAATGCGGAAGGGGATAGTGCTTTGGTATCGGCGCATGGCAGCACCACGCATCTGCCCAACAACCCCCTTGTTTTTGACGCCGATGCCACATCCAGTTTCCACATTTCAGGCGTGAATTTTCTCTTTTGGAGACGGATCGGTGCACATTATCAACAACACCATTGACCCCCTCACGTATCAGGCACTCTGTACCCGAAACGGGGGCGAAGTGATCGACGGGAGTCAATTCAACTGAACCGACAAGCCGCGACCCCCCAAGAGTCCATCACAACCTTAGAAAGCAGAAGCGATCATGAATAATCCAATTCACAATAATGGCGTGAAGCCAGTCTTAGGCAAGGGAAAGATCGCGTTCATCACCATTCTTTTTGTCGCAGGCTTCATTCTCCTCGCATGGACTGCGGCCCGCGCCTTTAATCCTCCCCCACCGAAAAGCAGCATTGCGCAAGAGGCGAAAGACTTCTTGCGTACCAAGAAAGCCGCAGCGCCTCTCGGAACCCCTCGCAAAACTCTTGAGCGATCCGGAAACCTTTCTTGTCAAAACCCAAGAGCATCCTTCTGCTCGGACGAGCTGCTCCAGAGTTCCAGTTGTCGGATTGTTTTCTGGCGCCCGGCGTTTGAGCGCACAGGTCGCTCGCGGGCCCGTTGTGCTGATATTCTATTACGGCTACCGTTGCAATCACTGCGTCAGCCAGCTATTTGACGTTCAGGAGGACTTGGCCCTTTTTCGCGACCTGGGCTGTGAAGTGATTGCCATCAGCGCCGATCCACCAGATCTGACGAGCCTACGGTTCAAACAATTTGGGGAATTCACCTATCTGGTTCTCTCCGACAAGGACAACCAGGTCGCCCAGGCTTACGGGGTTTTCAAGCCGGCGGCTGGAACCGAGAAAGCGACTCAGCTGCACGGTACTTTTGTCATCGGTAGAGACGGCATCGTGCATTGGGCGCAATTGGGCAACGAGCCATTCACCGGCAACCGGACGCTTCTCTATGAGGTGGCTCGGTTGGAAGGCCGATTGCCGCAGAAGGAGGCAAAGCGATGAAGCGACTCCTCCCGCTAGTGGCAATTGCTGTATTTATTCTGGGCTGCGGCCAAAAATCGACAGATGACTGGCTGAAACAGCTCAAGGACGATAACGTGTTATTGCGCCGTGAAGCAATTCGCGAACTCGGCGACAGTTCTGGCGACGAAGCAAGAATCGTATCGGCCTTGACGGAAATGCTGCACGACAAGAACCCCTATGTCCGTCACGACGCGGCACTGGCCTTGGCAAAATTCGGTCCGGAGGCGCGAGAAGCGATTCCTGCCATCAAGGTCCTTCTTAAAGATAAGGATCCGATAGTTCGGCATGGCATGGCAGCCGCGCTGAGGAAGATATCTCCGACAGAAGCGAACGAGGTACCGAATCGGTAGGGCGCGAGTTGTTCCGCTACGGAACGACGCCCGGTTAGCCGCGACGCGAAGCGGAGCGTGAAGTGAGCGCTCCGCTTCGCGTCGCGGCTAACCACCAGGGCCAAAAGTCAGGTACTGTACCGCGTTTGCGTGAAGCCGCCGTGGTGCGAGGTCATGAGATCCGCGCACAACATAGTAAGCGGCCCACTACCAAGTCAGCGAGAATGGGAGTTGCG
The DNA here is from genome assembly GCA_963748025.1 of uncultured Gemmataceae bacterium. GTDB lineage: Bacteria > Planctomycetota > Planctomycetia > Gemmatales > Gemmataceae > CAVVHZ01. Next base: position 45,133 of record CAVVHZ010000026.1, on the reverse strand, counting down.
ATACGTGGGTGCATTCCGGCTCGGCGAGACACGATCTAAACCCCAAGGCGACAAAGAACCGCGCCGCCGCCTCGTTTTCGGTCCGCAATCGCAATTGTTCGAAGTGTCCCTGCGCTGCCTTGACTACTGCCTCCACCAGCCGCCGACCAACGCCGCAACGGCGGAAATCCGCCAGCACATAGAGTCGGCGCACCCGGCCCACTGACGGCGTCGTTGTGTAGGGATCCTGATTCAATCCACAGACGCCAATGATCCGTGGACCCATCGAAGCGACGAAGATCGCTTCGCCAGGCCGGTCGAACCGATTTTGGCCTGAGAGCCATTCATCTATCAGGCGGCGAACGAAATGGAAACCGGTCGCCTCACTTTCGGCGACCAATTCCCCCAAAGCATCTGGTGGAAGTTGATCCAGTTTGTGGATGGCGATGTCGATCATTTTTTCGCTGTCAATCCAACTCTTTCACGATCCGCTTGAAATCCCATACCAGGGAGGTCCCATCCGAATTGCTGGAAACCAGGCGCTGGCCATCCGGAGAAAAGGTGAAGGAGAGAACGACTCCTCTGTGGCCGGACAACTGTTTCACTTCCTTGCCGCTGGCGACGTCCAGCAGGTGAATCATGGGATCGTCCATGGTTGCCCACACCAGCAGCTTGCTATCGGGACTGAAAGCCAAGATGTGCGGCCTCACCTCTCCGACATCCACGCGGCGACTATTCCGCCCATCCGCCGCATCACTGAGGAGAATGATATTTGCGAGAATCTGTTGATGCCACGCATTTGCCATTTGGCGAAAGAGCGATCCGATAGGAAGGAAAACGATTGTGAGACGGTTGCGGGAGTTGCGGGTTGCGGCGCCATAACTCGGGGGCGATTGTCGGGAATCGCCGCCAGCATGTAATGGCCAACCTTTTTGGCCGAATCGCCAATTCCAGATGCGTACCGTTCGATCGAGGCTGAAGGCGAAAAGCTGTTTCGCATCTGCGGTGAAACGAAGATGGCGCACGTTGTTGGTCCCTTCGCTAAACTTCGACTGAATCGTTCCCCGGTTTGACTATCTAATACTTCGATGACATCCCTTTCGGAGTCGCCCATCGCAATGTACTTGCCGCTTCCACTAATCGCATAAACGCGTTTGCGTTCCGCCTGCGTAATCCGATGACAATAGCCTGTTCTGTTCCTTTCCTAATCCCTCAAGACCAGCGTCTTTCGATTTCCTCCAACCCTCCACGAGTGCAGCTCGCTCCACAGTTTGCGAGGCCCTCAGACATAACCGTCTGGAATTGCGACGCCCCGCAGTTCCTTTCCGGTCTTTGCATCCCAGTGGGTTGTTGAAGATCTTCCGTTACTCACCTAAAGGAACCGCCGTCGCGATAGTGGTTGCCCATCGCTGGAAAACGGCGTGACGATGGCATTGGGCGACGCATCGGTAAAGACGACACATCACGGCCAGTGTTCGAAATCCAGCACTCGAATGCCTTGCCTCGATGCGGCAACCACCGTTTTTGCATCCGCCGTCAATGGCCAACGCGAAGCATTGCCAAATCCATCTGCCCAGTCGCCTCTCCTCCTTACCGGTAACCAGGTTCCAAAGAATTAGTTCCTCGCTGTTGCTTGCGGTCAAAATAGTATTCCCGTCAGGCGGAAACAGCATTGCGGAGAATCGTTCTTCGTGAAGTAATCTTCTTACCGGTCAAGGCGGCGGTTCGATCCGAACTTCTTCCTTCCCGTGGTCAGGTCCCAGATGCGGAGTTACGTTCGGCCACCCGCGGACGGTTGGTTGACTGGCAACTGACAAATGGCAGACACGTGAGTGCCATGCGGTGAAACCGCGATTTCGCTGTGCCTGGTTTCGCCCACGTCGATGGCGAGGCAGCATTTTGCCGCTCTCGACATCCAGATGCGAAGCGAATTGCCCGGCAGCAAGGCAATGATCTCGTCGACGCGATATTCCATCCGGCCACCACCATGGTTTTGCCATCGGCGGTAAAGGCCGACCTAAGCCATCTGGATAATCGTACGATGTCTCGAATGTCCATATCGATTTTCCGCTATGGACGTCGAACAGTTCAACCGCGTATTGCCGTCCAGCGAAAGAATATGCGGCAACTTAATTGCCATTTGGTGAAACGAAGGCCCTTGGTAATCTCCCTTTGCCGAAGCTGGCGAGCTTAGCACCGGTTTTCATGTCATAGGATTCGATTCCATCTGTGCCGCCAGACTATGAATTCGAGCTCACAGTCTGAAGAAATATCGGTTTGTCCAGTTTCGCCATCTAACATGCCGGTCCGTTTCCCAGGCATGGGCCAGCACTTGTTTTCCGGTGTAAAGATCCCAGCAGCGGCTCCCGTCGAAGCTTTCGGAAACAATGCTCTTTCCATCGAGAGTGACGCGGAGCGACCGAATCGGGAAACCGTGGCGAAAGCGCGTCGAGCCCAATCGACAGATCGCGTCAGCCGGCAAGGGATCACCAGAAAGGTCCAGGCGTTCGGGCGGAGTCTTTGTCTTTTCAGAATGCCTTGGCAGGTTTGGAGTTTCCGCAACCGCACTACCCGATTTTCCCTGCGTCAGCTCTTCCACTTGGGCCGAGCCAGCAAGAAGAACGCCTTCTCCGACGGCCAGGCTCAGCGCGATCATCACGAACGCCGACTTGATTAGCGTACCCATGGTGGCAGCGCGCAGGATTTCATTGGCCAAAGTCAAAACGCGACCGGACGCGGCAATCGCTTGGCCCATGGCAAAGGCGGTTGCGGCTCTGGTGGTTGACATGAGTAGGATTCCAGGAACCGCGGCCTTGGCTGCCTGTTCGGTCAAGAGAGCCGCAAGAGCAGCGACTGTAAGTGTCAGACCACGTTTTTCGAGCCGTTTGCGTAGCAGTTCCCGACCCCGAGTAAGCCTCCCCTTAACCGTTCCCAAGGGCCAGCCCAATTCTTTGGCAGCTTGGGCATTCGACTTGCCCTGCAAATAACAAAGCAACAGAGGAACGCGATAGATCTGCGGCAAGTGTTCCAGTTCTCGATCCAATTGTGCTCGCAATTCCTTCCAGGATTCTTCGTGTTTGCTTGTGGCAGGATTCATGGCGGCAGCCCGTCCTTCCTCGGTGCGTCGTCGGGCTGTTATCGCTTGGCTGCGCAGTGCCAAACGATAGGCAACGCGATGCAGCCAAGCGCCCAGCGACTCACTTTTCTGAAGGGTATGCGCTTTTCTGGCCAGAACCAGGAAAGCGGCCTGGAAGCAATCCTCGGCATCTTGGACCACGTCAAGTACGCGACGACAAACGCCCCACACCATCGAGCCATGGCGCTCGACAAGAAGGGCAAAGGACCCATCGTCGTTATGAATCGAGAAGTGATTGAGAAGGTCGGCGTCGGACGATGGCGACCCTTGCCCGGCCTCGGCCATACGCCGGGCGTAACGAAGAACATTCTGAAGCGAACTCTGCGGCATCGGCGGGACCCTCCGTGGTTTGAGCTTCCTCATACTACTAAGAGGCGCGCCGACGTGAAATGGATGCGCGAGTTTTCTCTGCGACCCCCCGGTTAGCCGCGACGCGCAGCGGAGCGCTTGGACAGGCCCCAGCGCTCCGCTGCGCGTCGCGGCTAACCAATTAGGGAGAGTTGACTCTATCGAAACAGCAAAAGCAGCTCGTGCGGGGGCGGCTCGACGAATTGGCAGCCCAGCACCCATTTGCGCCTCGGGGCCGGCAGTGGCGCACAAGGACATCCACCCAGGAGACGTCGTCCGGAACCGAAGTCGGGGCGCACCCGGAGCCAACTGCCGACTTCTAAAGGTTTCTCCGTCGTCAGGCCCAATCCTCCTGCCGAGCGATCGCGCACCCAGCCGGTTCGCCCGCAGGGCGGATCCAAATATTCGTAGGACCGGAGATGAACTTCGACAGGGTCGCCATACCGGCGCGGCGATGCGCGCCGTTCTTCGCGGACCGGGCTGCTTTCCGAAGACGTGTTCGAGGATGGCGAGCGTTCGAGAGACGGAGCCATTGCACGCTGCCGGCCCAGCAAAGCGGCAAAGAGCCCCATAAGGTTGGTGCGTCTATTCATGGCAAGACCTGTTCGCGCTATACAAACATCCGCACCCGGCTTCCACCACGGTCGCCGGGTCGGAGGTAAATAAACGATGGTCGCGCCTCTTCTCTAGTGTGCCAGGCTTCCTGCTCCCTTGGGTGGTTCCCTGTTCCCATAGAAACTATACAAGAGCGGCATCAAATAACGCGTGAGGAAGAGCGTGGTGATCATGCCTCCCACCACCACGATCGCCAACGGTCGCTGGGTTTGTGCACCAATGCGGGTCGATAAGGCAGCGGGCAATAGACCGAAGATGGCAGTCAGAGCGGTCATCATCACGGGGCGAACCCGCTTGCCGGCTCCTTCCATGATGGCCTCGCGCAGTGGCAGGCCGGCGGCACGCATGGCATTGAAATAAGAGACTAACAGAAGCCCATCCATCACCGCCACACCAAATATGGAGATAAATCCTACCGCCGCCGAAATGCTGAAACTCGTGCCGGTCAACCACAAAGCCCATACCCCGCCAATCGACAACGCCAGCACATTGGCAAGCACCAAGAAGGCGTCGATCAAGGAGTGAAATGCCAAGTAGAGCAATGTCAAAATCAACACCAGCGATGCCGGCACGATGAGCATCAGTCTGGCTTCGGCTTCTTCCATCTCTTGAAACTCGCCGCTCCATTCGGCCCGATAAGGCACTTCGAAAAGGGAGGCAGTCGCCTCCTTGGCGTCGGCCACCGCACTGCCCAGGTCCCGGCCGCGGACGCTGAACTTGATGGCGATCAGGCGATTGCCTTGCTCGCGATAGATGGTCGAGGCGCCGGAACGGATAAAAGGACCATCCGGATTCGGCCGGCCTTCGTCGCCTAAGGGCGAGACGAGATCGCGCAGCCTCAAGCGCGGCGTATTGCTCAGGGGATTGGCCGTATTAGTCTGGCTGCCGGTGACGGCCGGCGGAGGCGTGCTGGTCCCCAAGGCGGAGGGAGCGGGGCCATTCCCGCTCAAGGGCACCACCTGATTGTTGGAGATATCCACAGGAATGTCGAGGATGCTGCTCTCGCTGCTGCGCCGCCAAGCAGGCCAACGCACGGCGATGTCGAAGAGCTTCTCGCCTTCGATCATGGTGGAAAACGCTTTGCCGCCGATGGCGGTTTGCACCACGTTGTTCACATCGGCCACGCTGACTCCCCAGCGGGCACATTTTTCGGAATCGACGGTGAATTCGAGGTTCGACTGCCCCTTGATATTGAAGATGCCGACGTTTTCGATGCCTTGAATCCCGCGGAGCTTGGTGCGGACTTTGGCCGCCAGCTCTTGTAGCTTCTCCAGGTTGGGCCCGAAGATCTTAATCGAATTGTCGCCCTTGACTCCCGAAAGCGCCTCCATGACGTTGTCGCGGATGTATTGTGAGAAATTCCAATCGACGCCCACAATCGTGTTGCTCAACTCGGCATTCATCGCCTCGATAATCTCTTCCTTGGAATTCGCCCGCTTCTTCCCCCCTATGAAACGCCGCCAACCTGTTTCTTCGGCGAGCTTGGGCCATTCCTTGGGTGGCAGCATGGGCACGAAGATCTCGGCGTTGTAGAACCCGGTTGGGTCGGTGCCGTCGTCGGGCCGGCCGATCTGCAGCACCACGGAATCAACTTCCGGATAGGAGCGAATCACCGAACGAGCGTGAGCAGCATCCTCGACCACGCGCTCCAGAGAGGCGTTGAGGGGAAAGGTGCCGCGGATCCACAAGTTGCCTTCGTCCAGCTCCGGCATGAACTCCCGGCCCAACCGCGGCACGGCGAAACCCAAGGTCACGGCGATGATCGCCAGGAAAAAGGCCAATGACAGCCAGCGGTGGCGCAGCACGCGATCGAGCTGGCGGAGGTAACCGTTACGCAAATAGCGGACAAAGAAATTGTCTTCCGTCGGCTCCAGATGGCGCAACGCCAGCGAACAGAGCACGGGTGTGAGCACGACGGCGAGGAGCAGCGCGCCGCCCAGCGCGAAGGCATAGGTATCCGCCATGGGACCGAAAATCTGGCCTTCGGGGCCTTGCATGGTGAACAGCGGCAAAAAAGCGCAGACCATGATGATGGTGGAAAAGAACAAAGGCTTCTCGATTTCGCGGCAAGCGATCAGAATCCGCTGTTTCAGAGGCAGACTGGCATTCTCGCCCGCATTCAAGTGGCGATAGATATTTTCGACCATGATGACCGACGAATCGACGATGATGCCGAAGTCCACAGCGCCGATAGACAGCAAATTCGCCGACTTGCCGCGCAGGAACAGCAGCGCAAACGCGAAGAGTAGAGCCAGCGGAATGTTAATGGCTACGATGAGCGCACTGCGAACGTTGCTCAAGAACATCAGCAAGATGATCGACACCAAGGCCATGCCCACGATCAGGTTTTCCTGAACCGTGTCGGTAGTGATGTGAATCAGTTCCGTGCGATCGTAGTAGGGCTCAATCTTCACGCCGGGGAGCATCTTCCCCGATTCGGGATCGTTGAGCTCGGCGACGCGTTTTTCCACATCGTGTAGAGCCGGCAGGGAATCTTCGCCTTTGCGCAACAAAACGATGCACTGGACTTTGTCGTCCTCGTCTCTCCATTTCAGTTGGCCGGAACCATCCAGAACGCGATGGATGACGATACCGGTTGATTCATCCGCTCGTTTGCTTAGCCCGACCTGTCCGAGCCGCGTCTGCTTGCCGACGACGACGCCACGAACGCCAAGCTGTTCACCGGTCGAAACCGGTCCGCCTTCGACCAGGTGTTCGATGCGAATGGGCACGTTGTTGACTGAGATGACTTCCAGCTGCCTGATCTGCTGAATGCGGCGCAATTCCTCGTCGCGGAGTTTAGCCGCGGCGGCAATCGGATCCTTCATACCCAGAACTTTGAGCACCGGATCTTCGCCGCCGCCTAATAATCCGACGCATCGCACATTGAGGGCGATGTGTCCCTGAATCACATAATCGCCGCCCACGTTGGCGTTGCTGTTGGATAAGGCGTTTTGCAACTGCTGCAAGGTCACGCCGTAGCGGCGCAAACGATCCGGGTCGGGGTGGATCTCGTAGCGTTTGATTGTGCCGCCGCTGCTGGACACGTCGATGATTCGTGGTACGCGGCGAAACTCGCGTTCAAGGACCCAGTCCTGCAAAGCTTTGAGATCGCTGAGTGTGTAGACATCTTTTCCCGAAGCGTCCTTCGGGCTGCGCAGGGTATACCGAAAGATTTCACCCGTGGGAGTTTCGGGAGATAACTGAGGCGTGACGCCGGGAGGCAGCGCTTGTGTGAATTGAAGGCGATTGATGATTTCCTGCCGGGCTTTATCGTAGTCGGTCCCATATTCGAATTGATTGCGGAGATGGGACAAACCAAAGAGCGATTTCGTGCGCGTGTACTTGAGTCCTGGAATGCCGGCGAGCGTCACCTCGAGCGGAATGGTGACTTGGCGCTCGACCTCTTCCGCTGACGCGCCCGGGAACTGGGCAACTACCTCAATGATAGCCGGCGCCGGATCGGGGTAAGCTTCAACGTTTACTTTGATAAAACAATAGACGCCGCCGCCCACCAGGACGAGCGCCAGCAGAATGACGATGAGCGCATTGTCGAGCGCCCACGCGACGAGCTTACCAACCATCCGAACCTCGAATCAGTTCAACCGATTTGCCATGCCGGCATGCGCCGGGCTGATTTCAATGCGTGGAGGATTCCTTGTCCTCGAGTGCAGCCTTAAGCTCCATAACACCGGTTTTGAGCACGCGCTCCCCAGGCTTCAAAGGCTCGGGTGTCAAGAAGCTTCCTTCCTCTTTCTCCGCATCGGTAAGGCGGCTTTGCTCCGCGGTCAACCGGCTGCGAACGAAGGCGGTTTGATCATAGCGGTGCGTGAGCATCACACGACGCATCGTGAAGATAGGCTTGACGGGGTCAGGCTGCACGAAAATCAGACATTGCCTGCCGTCTTCGACGATGGCGGTGATGGGGACCTCCACCACATCGGCGGGAGGCGGGAGAGCGATCGTGGCGGTGGCGAATTGGCCGCTACGCAAAGCACCCTTCGGGTTATCGATGTGGCCCTTCACCAAAGCAGTGTGCTGATTCGGGTCGATCTGCCAGCCTATGTCGTCAATGGTACCCGGAATCGGGGCCGATCCCACGGTGCGCACCGTCCAAGTTCGCTGTGCGGCATTAAGGGATTCGAGCGTCGGCAAATCGTCCTCGGGAACGTTGACGATCACCGACAAACGGTTGACGTCGGCGAGCACGAACAAATTGGTGGTGCCGTCCACCACGACTTCATGAAGAGCTACGTTGCGTTCGACCAGCACCCCTGCCGCGGGCGCCTTGAGCTCGACACGCGCCCACTGATTTTCCTTGGCCTTGTCGCGTTTTCCCTGGTTCTTGACGATCGCGTCGGCTTCGTCACGGACCGCCTGAATATCCTCATCGGGAATGTTCCAAGTTTTAAGCGTGTTGACCGCACGCGTGACGGCATTCTCATCTGCCTGGACGAGGCTGCGCGCATTCATGAGAAGAATATCGGGAACCGCACTCACAGCTTCTTCAGCACGTTGCAACAAGCCGCGATGGAGGTGGAGATTCAATAGGGCGTCGATGAGGTCGTTCTTCTTGTTGCCGACGTCGATACTAAAAAAGACGCCCAGCACTTCGCCCTTCTGGATGTGATCGCCGGACCTTATCTCGCGAAGAGTGGTCTGGCCTCCTAGCGAATTCGATGCTTCCCGTTGGAGCACCTGCACCACTTCGGCCGGAGCGAAGCGTGCGCGAACGCGAATGATCGTCGAAGGATCCAATGCAGTCGAGCCAGGTACGACCAGGGGCCTTCCGTGGGCCGGCTTTCGTACAACCTCAACCTGCTCCTTGCCTCCCTTGAGAATTCCAAGCGTTTTGCGGACTTCTTCGCTAACAGCCAAAGTATGTGGAGAATCTTTCACGAGCTCGACGCCAGCCAAAGCGGACGCCGACTCTTGCGGCTTCGATTCAGCTTGTGAAATCTGCGGCCGTAGCAAACCGGCTTGCCAAAGACCAATTCCGACTACGAGGAGCAGAACCAAAAGAGTCGCGATTCGCCTCACCAAGTGCCAAATCAAATGGCCTTTGGCCAGCGTTGGCGTGCCACTTGCGGGGGGCGCCAAAAATTCCGTGAAAGCCATGGCAGGCGATGGCGCGGCAGTGTGAGCGGCTGAATCAATGATACCCGTCAAGGGATGCTCCGTGCTCGAAGCGGCAGCGTGGAGAACGTTGCGTCCGGGCAGCACGGACTATCAGTCGAGCCCGGCCGACGTGGTCGGACTGGCGAGAGACTGGCTCGACAACTGAATGCTTAATGCACGTAGGATGCCAATGCTAATGTCCAGACAATTTTGGGCGGAGGATTCGCTTGCAAATGGAGAGGTGGAATGAGGTTAGCATGAATGATCTGCGACCGCAGCGCATGTGCGGGGGGCATGGATGGGTGATTGCACTTCAACCAGCGTGGTCGTCCAAAGAGTCGGCGAGGGACGCAGAAGGAAGTCTTTTTGGACGACGAGTCGGCAGAGGTCGGCAAGCCTCAGTGGGCCATATCGCCTGCGACCGCTGGAGGTGTGCGCTTGCCATAAAAGCTGTAGAACACCGGCGCCAAATTCATGAGTAAGAGAGTCGCCAGCATGCCCCCGACCACGACGATGGCCAGCGGCCGTTGCGATTGGGAGCCAATGCGGGTCGACACGGCGGCGGGCAGAAGACCGAGAATCGCGGCTAACGCGGTCATAATGACGGGCCGAACCAGCTGGGTCGTCCCTTGCTGCAAAGCCTCCCCGAGCGGCTGGCCCTGCGCGACAGCGATTGAACGCCGAAACGAACAACAAGCCGTTCATCACCGCCACTCCCAGAATGGAAATAAAGCCGACTGCTGCGGAGATATTGAAATTGAGGCCAACGATTTTCAAAGCCCAGATGCCGCCGACTGCCATGGCCAGGACGTTGGCAAAGACGACGCCGGCATCGAGAATCGAGCGAAAGGCCAGATAAAGAAAAACCAGAATCAGCACCAAGGATAGACTGAAAACTTTGAGCAAACGACCCTCCGCCTCCTCCATTTCTTGAAATTCGCCGCTCCATTCCGCCCGGTAAGGCAACTGCAAAAGCGGGTCGATCAGGCTCTTGGCCTCGGCTACCGTGCTGGCCAGATCGCGATCACGAACGCCGAATTTGACCGCGATCAACCGCTGCCCCTGTTCGCGATAAATCGTGGAAGCGCCTGGCCGAATGTAATGGCCCGATTTGCTGAGGAAGCCTTTGTCGTCGAGAGGCGTCACCAAGTCGCCGATTCTGCGCTGCGGCGCCAGGTTCGCCAACAGGGGAGCGTTGACGTTGGAGCCAGTCAAAGCGGGAAACGACATGGCCGTGCCGATGGAACTCAATCCTGAGCTAGAACCTGTCACGGGTGTGGCCGGTTGCTGCTGTGGGCCATGCGAAATGACTTGGTGAGCCGTCACGTCAACGGGGATATCGAGGATGCTCTGCACGTCGCAACGCAAGCGCGCGGGATAACGGATAGTGACATCGAAGGTGCGGCCCCCTTCCATCATTTGGGTCAAAACCTTGCCGCTCACTGCAGCCTGGATCATGTCTTCCAAGTCGGCGACACTCAGGTTCCAGCGCGCATTTGCCGCGATCGATGGGTATCTCGAAATTGCTCTGTCCCTGAATGTGGAACACTCCGGGGCCTTCCACCCCCGGTACCTTGGCGAGCTCCGTTTTGACTTGTTCCGCCAATGCTTCGAGTTTGCTTAGGTCGGGACCAAAGATCTTGATTGAATTCTCGCCTTTGACGCCGGATAGAGCTTCCATGACGTTGTCGCGAATGACCTGGGAGAAATCCCAATCGACGCCCGGGAAATGACTGGTCAATTGTTCGTCCATGGTCTTGAGCAGTTCTTCCTTGGAACGAGGCCGCTCCATTCCGGGAGGGACCGGCCAGTCTTTATGCGGTTTGAAAGGGACGAAAATCTCCATGTTGTAGTAGCCCGTCGGGTCGGTGCCGTCGTCGGGACGGCCGATCATCGGCACAATCGCTTCCACCTCGGGAAATTGACGCAAGAAATGGCGCACCTCGCGGCCGCGGGCGCCGACTTCTTCTAACGAGATATTGATGGGGAAAGTCCCTCGAAGCCACAGATTGCCTTCTTCCAGTTCGGGCATGAACTCCCGGCCCATCCGAGTGGCCGTATAGCCGGTGACGGCCAACAGCAAGACAAAGCCCGCCAGGGTGAGCCAGCGAAACTTGAGAAGCCAGTGCAACTGAAACAAATAGACGGCTTGCAAGCGGCGCACCAACCAGTTGTCGCTCGTGGGTTTGAGGTTCTTCAAGAAAAGGCAACACAGAACCGGCGAAATCGTCAGCGCTAAAAGAAAGGCCCCGCCCAGAGCGAAGGCATAGGTGTCGGCCATGGGACCGAAGATCTGGCCTTCGGGCCCCGTCATGGTGAAGAGCGGCAAAAGGCGCAGACCATGATCACGGTGGAAAAAAACAAACTGCGTTCGACTTCCATGCAGGCACGGAGAACGCGCTCGTGCATGGGAAGGTCCTTATTCTCTTCTCGTTTCAGATGACGAAAAATGTTTTCCACCAGAATGACGGTGGAATCGACGATGATGCCGAAATCGACCGCACCAATGGAAAGTAAATTGGCGGATTTGCCGCGCACGAAAAGGACGGCAAAAGCGAACAACAAGGCGAGCGGTATGTTGAGCGCCACAATCAGAGCGACGCGCACGTTGTTGAGAAACATCAGCAAAATGATGGAAACGAGTGCCAGGCCCACCAGGAGGTTTTCGTGCACCGTTTCCGTCGTCAGGTCGATCAGGTCGGTGCGATCGTAATAGGGTTCGATCTGCACGCCGGGCAACAGGTGGCCGGGAAGATTCAGTTCCGCGATCTTGGCCTGGAGGTCGCGCAAGGCCGGCAACGATTCTTCCCCTTTACGCAAGAGAACGACCGCCTGGACGCGTTCGTCGAAATCGTCCCAGGCTCGCTCCCCATCAGACAGGATAACTTCGTTGCCTAGGGAGTCTTTTTGGGGCCGGCTCAAGCTGACCTTGCCCTGCCGCGTTTGGTTGGAGACGACCACACCCTGGCGCACCAGAGCAACATCGTCAACTCGGGCTGTGCCGTCGTCATTCAACAGCGGACCGCCATCGACCAGGTTGTCCACCCGGACGGGCGTGTTGTTGACGCTGGTGACAACCGTTTGGCGGATTTCGCGAATGCGCCGAGCCTCTTCGCTGCGCAGGAAATGGGCGGCTTCCAGCGGGTCGCGCATTCCCAAAACTTGTTGCATGGGATCTTCGCCGAGGCCAAAGAGGCCGATCGAGCGGACTACCAGATTGGTTTGCCCTTGCACCAGGTTGTCGCCGCTGCCGTTGCCGTTGCCACTACTCACTGCGCAGTTCCAGCTCGGAGAAAGCCAGGCCATAACGGCGCAAACGGTCCGGATCCGGATGGATTTCGTCGCGCTTGATGGTGCCGCCCGAACCCTCGACCCCGGAGATGCGCGGCACGCGTCAGGAACTCGCGTTGCAGCGTGTAATCTTGCAGGCTCTTCAGATCGTTCAGCGTGTAAATCGGCCGGCCGAAGACGTCGTGCGGGTTCGAGAGCGTGTAGCGCAAGATTTCGCCGGTGGGCGTGGCCGGGGAAATCTGAGGCGTCACGCCGGGCGGGAGCTGAGCCAATTGCAAGCGGTTGATGACTTCTTGCTTGGCTTGATCGAAGTCCTTCGAGTAATCGAATTGGTTGCGCAAATGGGCAAGGCCAAATAGCGACTTGCTGGCGCGTGTATTGCAAATGCGGCATGCCGGCCAAGGCGACTTCGAGGGGAATGGTGACGAGACGCTCGACCTCTTCCGCGGAGGCGCCGGGACATTGGGCCACTACTTCAATGATGGCCGGCGCCGGATCAGGATACGCTTCGACATTGACGTGTGTGAAGGCGTAGCCACCACCCGCGACCAGAAGTCACCGTCAAAAGAATGACAATGAAGGGGTTGGAAATCGCCCAGGTAAGCAGCTTGCGGACCATGGCAGCAATGGACCTTGTTGGATTTGGCAGTAATCCAGACAAGCCAGTATTGCAGCGCGGGCCGCGACGAATCAAGGGGAAAACCGGGAGCGAACACCCGACCCTGAAGGCGCGAGAATAGCCGGCCCTTCTTGCGAAGGGCCGGCTTACCAAGCAAACGAACGGGTCCCGTCCATCCCTTCGGCAGCCTGGCAGCCTCAATCCGTCCGACAAGGACGGGAAAAAGCCCATAGCTTTGCGCCCCGCCTTGCGACGGGTTTGCCTTTTCCAGGATGGCCCCCGAGGAGTGAGCGGCCAGGGGCTCGCGCCGCGCATAACGCCGCGGAGCAGCCCTTTCAATCCTAGATTGCGTTTCCCAAGCGGGCAAATTGTCCGCCGGCAGTTTCATCTTCCGCATAAGATCTTCACACCCCTTGTAGAACCCGGCTGCGGGTGGAGCTGAAGTCGTGCGACTTCGTCAGTCAGGCAGCCATCCGAACTCTCACGAGTTCGGCTACGGGCCTGCCGCGTGTTATCTCCAAGTCTGTAGCATCCTCCACGCCTATGATTAAAGAGGCGACGCGACGGGGACTGCTGCGGACGGAGAAGGTGCCATGCGGATCACGCCCTGCGGGGCCGTCGGCGAAGTAACCGGTTCGGGCTATCTGCTCGAAACGGCGTCCGCGCGCATACTCGTCGACTTTGGGATGTTCCAGGGAATAACAGCAACTCCCGAGCGCAATGCCGATTTGGGGCCGGTCATTCCGCGAAAACTCGATGCCGTCGCGCTCACCCACGCCCACTTGGACCACTGCGGACGATTACCGCTCTTGAGCAAATTCGGCTATCGCGGCCGAGTCTTTTGCAGCCCCGCGACGGCCGATTTGACCCATATCCTTCTGGAAGATTCGGCGCACATTCAGGAAAGCGAAGCCCGGCGTGCCGGGCGAGTTCGCCGGCGGGGCGGACACTCGGTGGGCGAGCCGCTTTACGACCAGGACGACGTCGAAAAGCTGATTCATCAGATTCGCACTCTTCCGTTCGAGCGGCCGCGCGAAATTGCCCGAGGCGTGGTCGCGCATTCTTCGAAGCCGGCCACGTCCTGGGTTCCGCCAGCCTGGAACTGACCATTACTGAAGGGGATCGCCAGCGCACCGTTGTCTTTTCGGGCGACATCGGGCCGCGCGGCTCCGCCATTCTGCGCAGACCCGGTTTTGCCCAACAGCGATGACCTGGTTTTCTTGGAATCCACCTATGGCGACAAGGATCATCTCTCGCGACCTGAAACCGTGCAGAAACTCTTTGGCATCCTGGAAGACGCTGCCCGCAACGGCAGGCGCGTCATCATTCCAGCGTTTGCGATAGGACGAACGCAGATGCTGATCTACTACATTGCACAGGCGGTGCGCGAAAAACGCATTACTAATTTCCCCATCTATCAAGACAGCCCGGCTGGCCGCCGAGCAAGCGAGGTCTATGCCTATCACGAAACTCTTTACAACGAAGAAGCCGCCGCCCTCAACAAAAGCGACCAGATGAATCATGACCTACGCAACTTGCATGTTGTGTTGACGCCACACGATTCGATTCAGCTCAATAACTCCGGCGAACCGTGCATCATCGTTTCGTCTTCGGGTATGTGCGAAGGTGGGCGCATACTGCACCATTTGAAACACAACCTTTGGCGGGAAGATGTGGTGCTGGTTCTCGTCGGCTATATGGCAGAAGGCACTTTGGGACGGCAGTTCGTGGACGGCACAAGGAGGTGCAAATCCACGGAGACACCGTGCCGGTGCATGCTCGCATTCACATTCTCAATGGCTTCTCGGCTCATGCCGGCCAAACCGAGTTGTTGCAGTGGGTGGGAGCCGTGGCTTCACAGCAGCCGCGGTGGTGCTGACGCATGGCGAAGACGGTCCTCGCGAAGCGCTGCGGGCCAAGATTGTGGAGCGGTTCCAGCTCGAGGTGAGTTGCCCGGCGCCGGGGGATGTGATCGAGATAGGAGACGGCGCTAACGGAAACGGGTTCGGCAGCGAGTTATAGTTGTTAACGCATGAGGACAACGCGGCAGGGCGGTCGAAACTCACTAAGCGAGTTGACGCTTCCGCCGCCCCTCACGGGGCGGAATCAAGGGCCTGTACTCGACCGGTTCCGCTATGCTCTACCCGTGGCTACATTCAATGGCCCCATTCGGGGCCGAGAACGAAATCACTCAAATCGGCCAGTCAAAACGCTGCAACTTGGAAACGCGATCTTCGAGTTCGATCCGAACCGAAAGTGAACCAATTCATTTCTACCCACTGTAGCATACTTATTAGGTGGCAGCCTGTTGCAGCCTGGCGACATAGGCCGCATGCTCCGGACTGGCGATCCCTTGCTCCAAGACGCGCAATACGGTGGGCAGATCGGAGCGAATCAAGGCAGCCGCGTCAAGCCATAGGCCGGGAAAGACCTCGCTCTGATAGATTCCAGCCTGGTTCGCCGACAACCGGACATATTCACCCTTTCGCAAGATGAACCAGTCGATGGCCGCCTCTTCAACGCGCCAGACGATATATTCCTGAACCTGATTCCGGCGGTAGACGCGGAGCTTGGTGTGCATGTCGTAGTTGACGCTGCTCGACGCGATTTCCCCGACTAACTCAGGGGCTCCTTCAATGAAACCTCGTGGTCCGAGTACGATCCGGCCGCCGTGGCTGGGTTCTTGAAACAGGAGGCCATCGGGCTGCGGTTCATTGTCCAGGTCGAGGCGTACCGTGGTATTGTCGCCTCCGCCAACTCCCGGCGTGAACGTAATGTAGTACATCAGCCAACCGCAAAAGGCGAGATGAGGACCGCCATGTTGGGAGTAACTGACGGGAGAGGGCATATACACGATTCCTTCGAGAAGTTCCGCCCTTTTGACCTCGGGCATTGCTTCGTAGCGGCGCTCGAACTCATCGCGAGTCAGTTGGTCGCCCTGCTTCAGGATGGGAATCCCGGGAGACACAGGTTGCGTGGGTATCTGCGTTGCCATGAATCGCGTTCCTGTAACATTCGGCGCAATCAGTTGGCAGCCTGTTGCAGTTTGGCGACGAAAGCCGCATGCTCGGCGGCTGGCAATCCCTTGCTCCAAGACGCGCAATACGATGGGCAGATCGGAGCGAATCAAGGCAGCCGCGTCAAGCCATAGGCCGGGAAAGACCTCGCTCTGATAGATCCAGCAGGGTTTGCCGGCAAATGGACATACTCGACCCTTTCGCAAGATGAACCAGTCGATGGCCGCCTCTTCAACGCGCCAGACGATATGTTCCTGAACCTGATTGCGGCGGTAGACGCGCAGCTTGGCGTGCATGTCGTAGCTGACTGTGCTAGCGGCGATTTCTCCGATCAGTTCCGGTGGCACTTCAATGTAGCCGCTGGGTCCGATCACAACCCGGCCACCTTGGTTGGGATCTCGAAACATGAGGCAATCGGGCTGGGGTTCGTTATCTAGATCGAGGCGCAACGTCGCATGCCGCCCGCACGGATGCCCGGCGTATACGCGCAATAATGCTTGAGCCACCAGATGAGGTCGGCCTGCCGGACTGCTGTGCTGTTCGAAACGGATTGGTGAGGGCATATACACGATTCCTTCGATAAGCTCAGCCTTCTTGACGTGGGGCATGGCCTCGTAGCGGCGCTCGAACTCATCGCGAGTCAGTTGGTCGCCTTGTTCCAGGATGGGAATCCTGGAAGCCACTGGTTGCGTAGGTATCTGCGTTGCCATGAGGCGTGTCCCTGAACATTGAACGATTGTGAATCGTTAGCCGGCCCCAATTCCTTCGAGAATTGTCTCAGGAGCGACTGGAGAATTGCAAACTTGCCCCATTGCCCCGCTGCGCCTCGGGCAGCCTATGCGGCCGTCGACCGGATGGCCGGCATGCCCGCGGCAAATTCCCAAACCAAGAGCCAGTGGCAGAAGACGCCGATGAGAACTGCTACATGAAACACCTCGTGCGGTTGGATTACGCCGCGAACCAGCGTCGGCCAGCCGAAGATATCCATGAGGCCGCCTATGGTGTAAGCCACTCCCCCCAACAACAGCGGCGCAATGAAAGCGAAGCCGTAGCGCCGGCCCAGCATAATGCCTGAAACGGTTCCCAACCAACCCAAAGCAAGGTAGAAGGATAGCCCGAGCCATTCGGGCAAATCGTCGAAGAAGATGACCTTAAGCGTGATGCCGGTAATGGCGGCCGTCCAGATGAGGAGGAGAGGCCCAGCGAAGCCAACCTCGGAAGAGAATCCCATGGGCGGGCGTGAACGTGCCGGCGATGAGGATGAAAATGGCGCCGTGATCGAGCCTTTCCATGACGCGGCGAGCCGTGCCTCCTTGAACCATCATGTGATAGACGCCGCTCATCGAGAGCAGAAAGACGCAGGAAAAGACATAGATACCTAGGTACACCAAACGCGACCAGCTGCCGCGGCCTCGGCGCAGCAGGAACACGCCGAGCACCAGAAAAATAAAGGCCCCGGCCAAGTGGCTGATGGCGCTGAAGGGGTCATTGAAGCCGGGAAGATGGTAGAGTTCCGAAATCCGATTCGACACGCTATGCACTGGCACAAGCCTCTGTCGCTATCTAAAGCCTCTGGCATCTTATGAACCCATCCCCTATTTGAGGAAGCGCACATGAAATCCGGCAAAACCAGCGACAAGCTACTGTCGAAGTTGCGCGATCTCTGTCTGGCATTTCCGGAGGCCAAAGAGGTGGAGGCCTGGGGCCACCCGACGTTTCGCGCGGCAAGAAGCTGTTCGCCGCGTTCGGCGACGACGGCGAAGGCCCGACGCTCGGGATGAAAGCCAGCTTCGAGAGACAGGAAGAGCTGTTGCGCGATAAGCGTTTCTATCCCACGCCCTACGCGGCCCGGCAAGGTTGGGTCTCAATTCGCCTCAACAGCAAGACGGATTGGAACGAAATGGCAGGCTTGCTTCGCGAAGCCTATTGCCAGGTAGCGCTGAAGCGGATGCTGGCTGTGCTGGATGCGGGACAGGCGGTGTAGGAAGGGGGAATCTGCGGATAGTTCGACGGTCACGTTTTCGACCGCACCCTCCCTGATCTTCTGGCGGCCAACTTGATAGACCGCTTTGACCAGTTCGTCTGGCGAACGAGCGGCCCATCGCGCTTCGTGAGCCTTTTTGCTCCGCCGTTCAGATCTTAGGCGCCGGCGTCAGTTGCAGCTCCGGCGGGGGCGGCCCCGCGTCCTTCTCCGCCAACGTATACCGGCGAATCGCGGTGGCCCGACCAGTCGCGGCATCCACCTCGATTACAGCGCCCGATAACCGGACGTCCTCCGAGGCGACATTGAAGTTGTGAGGGACGAAGGTGACGGCGGTCGCCAGGACGTGTTCGACACTGCGGCCCAGAATGCTGGAGTAGGGACCGCACATGCCGACATCGCAGATGAAGGCGGTGCCGCCGGGGAAGATTTGTTCGTCGGCTGTTTGTACGTGGGTGTGCGTGCCAAGAACCGCAGCAACGCGGCCTTTGACATAGTGGACAAACAAGTATTTGTCGGCAGTAGCCTCCGCGTGTATATCGACAATCACGCAAGCCGCCCGGCCGGCGAGTTGAGCCAAAACGCGGTCCGCGGCACGGTACGGGCACTCGGCAGGACGCATGAAAGTGCGGCCCAAAATCGAAAAGACGGCCACGCCGACGCCGCCGGCAGTGGCGCCGAGAGCATATTCTTTGCCCGGCGACTCCTTCGGGAAAATTGGCCGGCCGGCAGATTGCCTGATCTTCCTCCAGAACGGGAATGATCTCGCGCTTCTTGTAAATGTGGTCGCCCATGGTGAGCAGATCGACGCCGGCCTGGCGAAGCTGGCGATATTGCTTCACGGCCAGGCCTGAACCGTCGGCGGCGTTCTCGGCGTTGGCCACTACGAAGTCGAGGCTCTCTCTGGCGCGGATGCCCGGCAAGGCTCGGCGCACCAAATTCACGCCAGGCTTGCCTACGATGTCGCCCAAGAAAAGGATGCGCATAGCAGGGGACCACTCTTTAGCGGGCAAACTCGACGGCTCGGGTTTCTCGGACCACGGTCACTTTGATTTCGCCGGGGTAGTTCAATTGTTGCTCGATGGCCTTGGCGATTTCTCGGCAGACGCGGATCGAATCGCTGTCCGAAAGTGTCGAGGCGTTGGCCAAGCACGCGCACTTCGCGACCGGCTTGAATCGCATAGGCGTGCTCGACACCCGGGAAGCCTGACGCCAATGCTTCCAGCTCTTCGAGCCGCTTGACGTATTTCTCCAACGTCTCGCGGCGAGCGCCGGCCGGCTGGCGCTGATGGCATCGGCGGCGGCCACCAAAGCGGTGTAGATATGGCCCGTGGTGATGTCGTCGTGATGGCCGACGATGGCGTGGAGAACTTCCTTGCTCGTCTCGCCATAGCGCTTGGCCAACTCGGCGCCGATTTTGGGATGGCCGCCTTCCATTTCATGGTCGGCAGCCTTGCCGACGTCGTGCAACAAGCCGCAACGCCTGGCCAGCGCACCGTTCAGGCCGAGGTCGTCGGCCATCATGCCGCACAAGTGGGCCACTTCCAGGCTGTGCTGCAGCACGTTTTGGCTATAGCTGGTGCGGAAGCGCAGCCTGCCCAAAAGGTGCAGGATTTTTTCGTGCACGGGCGCGATGTTGGCATCCTGAACCGCCTGCCGGCCGATGTCCAGGATGTGCCGATCCATTTCTTCTTGGGTCTCTTTAACCACCTCTTCGATCCGCGAAGGATGAATGCGGCCGTCCTGAATGAGCTTGATGAGGGCCAGCCGGCCGATTTCGCGGCGCACATTGTCGAACGCGCTGACAATCACCACGCCGGGCGTGTCGTCGACGATCACGTCGACGCCGGTCGCCTTCTCGAACGTGCGGATATTGCGTCCTTCGCGGCCGATGATTCGGCCCTTGATGTCGTCGCTGGGGATGTCTACCGAGCTCACCGTGGTGTCGGCCGTGTGAGCGGCGCTGTACGCGCTGGATGGCGCTGACGAGAATCTCCCGAGCCTTTTCTTCGGAGGCAGCTTTGAGCAGGGCCTCATGTTTCTGAAGCCTGATGGCGATCTCGCCGCTCAACTCCGTGGCCAGGCGTTCCAGGAGCATCTTTTCAGCCTGATCGCGATCGAGCCTGGCGATCTCGAGCAACTTGTCGCTTTGGGTTTTGAGCAGCGCCTCCAGCTCCTTACCCTTCTTGTCGACGAACTCGCGCTTTTCCACCAGTTTCTTCTGGCCGGTTTTCAGGGTCTTCTCTTTTTCTTGCAGCTCTCGGTGTTTCTGATCGAGCAGGTCCTCGCGCTTTTCCAGGCGCTGTTCCTGTTCGCGGAGTTTGTTGCGTTCTCGGTCGGCTTCGCGATTGAACGTCTCTTGTTTTTTGAATTGCTCTTCTTTGGCCTTCAGCTCCATATCCTTGAGCAG
The DNA here is from genome assembly GCA_963748025.1 of uncultured Gemmataceae bacterium. Taxonomy (GTDB): domain Bacteria; phylum Planctomycetota; class Planctomycetia; order Gemmatales; family Gemmataceae; genus CAVVHZ01. Next base: position 24,619 of record CAVVHZ010000026.1, on the reverse strand, counting down.
GTTTTCGCCGGTTTTTTTGGCCTGGGAAGTGATTTCTTCAACGCGCGATTGAGCACTGCTCAGCCGCGACCGATCTTGCAGGCGGGCCAGCGCATAGCCAGCCGGCACGGCAATGATGAGCGCGACCAGCGCGCCAAAAAGATAGGGCATCAGTTCTGCAGGCATACGGGCTACTCCTTCATGAGCAACCCGCCGAGCCTCTCGGAGACCACATGCGGAAGGCTGAAAGCGACACTCCGAAGCCGTCAGCAAAGCAAGAAAATGGAAAAGAGTCCGCGCACAGGCCAGCACATGCGAATCGAAATCACACCGTCTATGGTCAATTGCCGTTCGCGAGATCGCAATCCACCTTCTACGCACTCACCGGACAGGAACAAACTTCCAACGAGATAAAAGATCCATTTCGTCGACTCTCGTTCGCACCCTGGCGTCAAGCATCCGGTATCCTGGGAGGCAGGCTAGTTCGCGCAGCGGAGCCGTGCCAATAAAGCTGAGGCATCGGTCCCCAATCGTAGCGCTTTTGCAAGCGATTCACACGCCCGTGCTTCCGGCAAACCCGGATTTGCGGTACGCGCAGGCGGCGGACATGCATCTTTTGCACTATGGTCCGCAGCCAAATGCTGCCCACTGCCACTCCAAGCACCAGACTGATCCACAACAGGAGAATCAAAAGCATGTCAAACTCGTGGTTGGTCGGTGCTTCTTCATTCTCCGATCTCTCGTCGCCTTGTTCTGAGAGATCGGCCCATGCCAACATGTCTCGTCCGAGAAGCGGCGGATCCGCTCCCATTATTCATTTTCCGATGGAACCAAGACCATTCGTCTCGAGCGACAGGGTGGCCTGCCCCGAACCGCGTCTCTACCTGAAGTAGTTTTAGGCTCGGTTCCATTATCAACTTGACGAAGCGCGGTCAACCAATTTGTTTTACAGGCGACCGTTTGCGCAAAACCAATTCCCCAAGCGAGAATTGACGTTCTCATTTCCGGCCTTTGCCGCCTCGATCGGGCGCTGGGGCTGAGAATCCGGCTGCAGCCCGCTTGGCACGGCATTCGCATTTTTATCGGCCCGGAGCTGTCTGAGGCTAGCACACATAAAGGATCTCGTGAGTGATCCATTCGCTTTACCGGGAGGCAGGATATGGCAACTGTTCAGGAGAGGCTTGCGCAACGCGATGGAAGACAAGAAAGCGTCATTTCAGAGGCGCAATATGAACAATGGGTTCATTGGCCGGTGAATTGGAGCGCCATCTGGGTGGGAGGCTTGGCTTCCGTGGCGGCACTGCTAGTCTTCGGTTTGATCGGCGTTGCCATTGGCGTGAACGCCGTTCAGCCCGAAAGCCGGGTGATCGATTTGCACAAGATCGCCATTGGCACGCTGATTTTTAGCGTCTGTGCCGCGTTTTTCGCTTTTGTGATCGGCGGCTGGTGCGCGGGCAAAGTCGCCGGCATTCTCCGTGCAGAACCTGCCATGCTTCACGGGGCCGTTGTCTGGCTCTTAGCCACACCCGCTTTGGTAATTTTGGCGGCATTCGGCGCGGGAAGCTACATCGGTACCTGGCATGCATCGCTGGCGGGAACGCCGACCTGGGCTAACCGGCCGGCTCTGCCTTTCGAAAAGCCCGACGCACTCGCTCTCAATGCCACGGCAGCGGAACGGACTATCTATCAAAATGAGATGGCGACCTATCACGCTCGGGTTCAACAATGGAATGAAGAAACACCCAAAGCCGTGCGATACAGCGCACTGGGAGCGGTAACTGCACTTTTGCTAGGTCTCGTTGGCAGTGTTCTGGGCGGCTGGATGGCGTGCGGCGAGCCGATGTCGGTCACGCATTTCCGAACCCGCCAAAGCACCTTCGTTCGTCATGCATAATTCAGAAAAAACTGACTTTTAAGGAGAACGGCTATGATTCTGATTCTGCTCTGGCTCCTGGGCGTTCCTCTGGGGCTCATCATTATATTGTGGCTCTTGGGCGTAAGTCGATAGAGCAAGAGGCGAGCAAGGAAGAAGCAAGGGGCGGGACGTCTAAGGCGGCCTGCCCCCTTCCCTCTTGCGCACGCGGTGGCGGGGCACTACCGGAACATCCCGAGCGTGGACTTAAGTCCACACAATCCTGGTGCAGCCCCAATGCGCGTTGCTTTTCTCGGGCAATGCCATGAGGGCTGGACTCCACGCCCGCGATCCCTGGCAGCCTACTGAACCAAAGATGGCACTTCCCCTGCACACCGTGTTCCGGTTACGATTTCACTATGTCAACGAGTTCTCAGCAAACTAACGAGCTGCGCTTCGATTCGCTCGAGCAGGAAGTATTCCTGAATCTCTGGCGCACTTACGATCGTTTGCGTGCGCATGAAGATGCCTTGTTCAGTCGATTCGATTTGACGCCTCAGCAATATAACGTGCTTCGTCTGCTTCGTTCCGAACATCCTGCGACGCAGCCGACCTTGGCATTGGCCGACCGGCTAGTGTCGCGAGCTCCCGACATCACCCGCATGCTGGATAAACTCGAGCAACGCGGCTTGATCGCACGCGAGCGTCCTGCCAGCGATCGGCGCATTGTTCGCGTGGCCATCACACCCGCCGGGTTCGCTTTGCTCGAAACCATTGCGGAACCGTTGCACGAATGCCACACGCAACAGCTCGGCCACTTGCCTGCCGCCGATCTTCAGCAGATGATTGCACTGCTGCGAGCAGCCCGGCTGCCGCATGAGCCGGCTACGAGTACCTGGAAGTAGCGTCAAGTTTGGCGAGCCTTCCGCCATAGTAGCTGGGCGAGCCTCCCACGTTAGTGGGGGGAGATTACGGAAAACTCCCCCCACTAACGTGGGAGGCTCACTTCTGAATGCGCCGAAGGCTTGCTTCTGAATGCGCCGAAGGCTCGCTTTGGGTCTTGTGGAAGACTCGCCAGTTACCAATCGTTGCTCTTGACGCCTCTCAGGGCGTTCTTATCATTACATTTCCTATTTGATTGGAAACGAACGCACGCAAGGGTTTAAGATGTCAACCTTCATGGCCAAGAAAGGGCTGGTTCCGCAGCGGTGGTTCCTGTTCGACGCAACCGATCAGGTCGTGGGCCGTTTGGCCGTTCAAATTGCCACTATTCTGCGCGGCAAGCACCGGCCGGAATATACACCGCATATCGACACCGGCGAGTTCGTCGTCGTAATCAACGCCGAGAAAATCCGCTTTACGGGGAAGAAGTGGGATACGCAGACTTACAGTCACTATAGCCATCATCCTGGCGGCTTACGGGTCGTGACGGCGCGCGAGCAGCTGGCCAAAGCCCCGGAAGAAATCCTCTTGGCGGCCGTTCGCCGCATGGTGCCGCGGAACCGGTTAGGCCGCGCCCAAATGACAAAGCTAAAGGTCTATGCCGGCCCGAGCCATCCACACCAGGCTCAACAGCCGCAAGAATTCAAGGTCCAAGCCTGATTCGGGAGCAGTAAACGTGGCGGAAGCAAAGACGGCGAAGAAGAAGTTTTACTTGGGCACCGGCCGACGCAAAACCGCAGTGGCGCGCGTGCGCATTTGCGAAGGCAGCGGCGTCCTCCAGATCAACAAAAAATCGCTGACCGATTATTTTACGGAAGATAAAGATCGGGCCGCGGTAGTGGGGCCACTCGAGTTGCTCGATATGAGGAGCAAGCTCGACGTCCACGTTCGCGTCGCCGGCGGCGGCTTCACGGGCCAAGGCGGCGCGATCTGCCAAGGCGTCGCCCGCGCTCTCAAAGTCATGTTTGCCTTGCCGACCGGCGTCGAGCTCACCGGGGACGATTCTCAGAACGCCATGGCCAAGAAGCTACGCGATTCCGGCTACTTGACCCGCGATGGGCGTATGAAAGAACGCAAGAAGTACGGCCTCAAGGGCGCCCGCAAGGCGTTCCAATTCTCCAAGCGTTAGGTTTGGGGATGGCGAAGGTCGTTGGTTCATTGTGCAAATCATGCAAGAGCCTCCATGTTGATGGAGGCTCTTTTTGTTTGGGTCTGCGCTTTATCCAGTGCGGCTAACCAAAGTGGTCATCACGCTCCGCGTGATGGATTCGTCACGCCCGGGGCGTTGGGTGCTTCTTCGCGCGGCGTCAAGTAATCATCACGCGGAGCGTGATGGCCACTGTAGACATCACGCTCCGCGTGATGATTTCGTCACGCCCGGTGCGATGGAGACTTTTCCGCGCGGCGTCATGAAATCATCACGCGGAGCGTGATGGCCGCTGAAGTGGAACTCCTGCTCGATGCGGTATTGGCCGTGTGGACTAAAGTCCACACTCCGTGATTCCGTCGGACTAAAGTCCACACTACCTGATCCCTTCTCCCGACCCGCACTTTCGGAACTGCTGGAGTATCCGCTGAATTAGCCAATCCAGCTCATGCCGGAATGATGGTAGGAAAACTGGCCAAAGTGGGCAGGTTTTCCTGTCGTTCGCCTGCCTTTAGGGTCATAATTTAAGCTTATCGTCACGCTGCTTGGTCAGGCAGCTTCGAATCAACTTGCTTCCCCTGCCAGGCAAATTCGAGCCGCGGTTTGCCTGGATCGAATCAGCCATTAAGCGGACAAGGATCGACCCGGCCGGCAACAGGCGCGCAAGCCTGGCGGTTCGTTCGTCTTTTCGAACGGTTAACTCAACGTATCTGCCTCATGCCTACGTCGCACGATAATGATTCCGACCAAACGACGGGCCATGCCCTGGATCCAGCCAAGGCGAATGCTAGGCCGCCCCGATCCGCGGCGCGGCGTGGTGCACGGCTTGACCAAACGCATGTCGACATTAACGACGAGGATCAACACGCTGACGATGGCAAAGGAGATAAATCGACCGTACACGAAACGACTCCCGATGCTACGGTATTTTTCACACCACCGGCAAAAGGATTATTGGCGCCCAAGGAAAACGGCGGCCACACCGAATTCACCAACCCGCCGCTTGCGCCTCCTCCTGACAACTCTCCCCAAAACCGCGGCGGAGAGACTCTTGCTCCAGGCGAGTTGAGATTGTCGAACCCCGGCGGCAGCGGAACCTATGTTCCTGAACCTCCGGGGTTGCCCACCGAACTTATGGGCGCCAGCATTCTCGAACGACCGGGGCATTTCGATTCTGCAGCTACCGGGGCCTGGTCCACCGTTCAGCCGAACTCGCCTACAGCCCTTGATGCTGCTCCTCCCGTAATCGAACAAGGATACGAGATTCTCGGCGAGTTGGGCCGAGGCGGCATGGGCGTGGTCTACAAAGCCAGGCAGCGCGGCATCAAGCGCGTAGTGGCTTTGAAGATGATCCTGGCCGGTCAGCACACCAAGGCCGAGGATTTGCTGCGCTTTCGCATCGAAGCCGAGGCGGTCGCGCGGTTGCGCCATCCCAACATCGTGCAGCTTTACGAGGTCGGCGAACTCGATGGCCAGCCGTATTTCTCCCTGGAATATGTGGACGGCGGCAGCTTAGCGGCAGCCATCGACGGCGCGCCGCAACCGACTCGCAAGGCGGCAGAAACCGCACTGCAGTTGGCCGAGGCGATGGCCTACGCCCATCAAAATGGCATACTGCACCGCGATCTTAAGCCGGCCAACGTCTTGGTAACGAGCGATGGCGTTCTCAAAATCACCGATTTTGGCCTGGCCAAGCAGATGGAGGATCAGGATTCTAGCCGGACGCAAGAGGGCAGCGTCATGGGATCGCCGTCCTATATGGCGCCCGAGCAAGCCGAAGGCAGAATTAGCCAGCTGGGACCGCAGGCCGACGTCTATTCGATCGGCGCGATCCTTTACGAATTGCTCACGGGCCGGCCCCCCTTCCGCGGCGAAACGCTTCTTGAAACCCTGAACATGGTGAAGAACCTGGAACCGGTCCCGCCCAGCCGGCTGAAGGCCAAAATCCCGCGCGATCTGGAGACCATCTGTCTCAAGTGCCTTGAGAAACTTCCCATCCGGCGTGACCTGGGCGCCAGCGATTTGGCTGAGGATTTGCGCCGCTTTTTGGCCGGCGAGCCGATCAAGGCTCGACCTACACCGGCCTGGGAACGCGCCTGGAAATGGGGCAAGCGACGGCCGGCCCTGGTGGGGCTCCTGGCGGTGAGCGTCGCCGCGGCAGTCAGCTTGGTGGTGCTCATCATTTGGCATAACGCCTCCCTAAGGGGCCAGCTCATTCAGGCGCGTGAAGAGGAAAGGTTGGCCCGGCAAGGCGAGGAAGAAGCCATCGAGGCCGAACGTTTTTCGCGCCTTCAGGCCGAAGGGCAAAAGTTGCTTCACGATGCCCAGGTGGCTATCGCCGCTCGCGATTGGGCAAATGCGCGTCTGCATCTGACCAAAGCCCTTGCGACCTTCTCCGAGGAAGCGCGGTTCGAAGCCTTGCACGATTCGGCCCAGGCGCTGCTGCAGGACGTCGAACAGAAACTGCGTGTCGAGGCAGACCGCCAAACATCTCAGGACAAGCTCAAGAAATTTGTCCGGCTCGCGCGATGAGCGCAATTCCTGGGCACGCTCTATACCGGCATGGACTTGGCTTCGAACCTGAAAGCGACGCGGGCCGCAGTTCAACAAGGGTTGGCTACCTATGGCATTGCAGTGGATAGCGACGCTCAACCCGTGTTTGACCGCTTCCTTGACGAGCAACAAAAAACAGAGCTGTTGGCGGATTTCAACCAATTGCTGCTGATTCTGGCGGAGACCGAAGCACAGTCGGCGACTTCGACCGATGGTCCGGCCCACTTAAGAGAAGCCTTGCGGCTGTTGCAAAAAGCGCTGCGATTCGGAGCGGCCTCCCGGGCTTGGCACTTGCGCCAAGCACGCTACCAGAATCTGCTTGGAAACAAAGCGGAGGCGCAGCGGGAAGAAAAGGCAGCCGCCGCGGCGCCCATCGTTCTCGTGTTGGATCATTTCCTGGTGGCGGACGAACTTTACCGGCGCGGAGAATTCGAAGCAGCCATCAAAGAATTCAATCAGGTTCTCCAGCGCAAGCCAGCCCATTTTTGGGCTCAGTACCTCAACGCCCTTTGTCTCTTGCAACTGCACCGGCCAGCCGAGGCCCGAGCTCAGCTCAGCGCCTGTCTTGCCCAACGCTCCGATTTTGTCTGGCTCTATTTATTGCGCGGCTTCGCTCAGAGCGAATTGCAAGCATTCGATGCGGCCGAAGCCGATTTTCAATCGGCCTTGCAACTTCCGCTCGACGAATATTCGCGCTACGTGTTGTTTGTCAATCGCGGGGTTGCTCGCGTACAACAAGGCCGTTTCGAACTTGCCATTGCCGACCTGAAAAAAGCGATCGAGCTGAAGCCCGGCGAATACCAGGCGTATGTGAATCTGGCCCAGGCATATCGCCGGCTCAACAACTTGCCCCAAGCCCTAGAGCAGTTGGATCGCGCCCTCGAATTGGAGCCGACGCTGGCCCACCTCTATCGCTTGCGCGCTCGACTCTATCTGGAGCTGAGGAAACCAACTCTTGCCCTCGTCGATTTCGATCAAGCAATTCAGAAGGAAAACACCAACAGCCCATTCCGGGCCGACGACCAGGTCGACCGCGGCAAGCTGTTGCTGCAGGAGCAGAAGTACCGCGAGGCGCTGGCATCGTTCGATGCCGCCCTGAGCATTCGCCATGCACACTTGCTGGCGCAGCGCCTGCGTGCGGAAACCTTGTTCCAATTGGGTCGCTACCAGGAGGTGGTCGAAGCTTTCGATCGCTACTTGGAAACGGGGAAACCGCTGGAATCCGTCTACCGCGGCCGCGGGCTGGCACGAGCCGAAATGGGTAAATATCCTGGCGCCATCGAAGATTACACGCGCGCTTTCAGAATTGCATCCCACCTCGGCGGTGCAGGCTTACCGCGGTTGGGCTTATCTGCTGTGCGATTCGCCCAAGTTGCGCAACGCGACTTTCAGTTGGCGATCGATCTGGATCCGAAAAACGGCGACGCCTACAACGGCCGGGGCTTTGTGGAGGCAACCCAGGGCCGGAAACGCGAAGCCATCCACGACGCCGACGAAGCCGTGCGCCAAGGCCCGGCGTCCGCACGGCTGCTGTACAACGCTAGCCGCATTTACGCCCGCTGCGGATCGGCTTACGAGACGCGGACCATCGACCTACTGCGGCAAGCCATGTCGCTGCTGCCCAGCGGGCAGCGCGGGCGTTCTGGGCCACGAATGTTCGTTCGGACCCGGCTCTGCAAGCGCTGCGGCGGTCGCCGCGGTTTTTGGAACTGGAAGCGCAGCAGGCTCAAAGGAAATAGCGGAAGGTAAGGGCGGGCAGAATTGACATCGACAATGACATCATGCTGTCACGAGTAGGAGCCGTTAGCATTAGTTATGGAATTGCTCCATTTCGAGAATAACTTCGGGGACGGCTGTGATTTTGTTTAACCCGGAGCCAGCAGCGACGGCGGGCAAGCACTTGCTGGGGTCGAATGGGGAGACGATCGCAGAATCAATGAAGTGATGGGCGGCGACAAGTCCGCCGTCGCCGCTGGCACCGGGTTAAACTAGGTAGTCGATTCGAGGTGATTTGTCCGCACGTCTACCACACGCAAGCAAGGACGATTCGTGTAATGGGAAGCAGAATATACGCAGAGGAATTGATTCTTGGCGGCACGCACACGATCTGGATTTCCTCGAAATCCTTCGAGCTTATCGCAACCGAGGAGGCGACGGCCCTATCTCGAATGGCTCGAGACGCGGCACGCTTTTCAGCATCTCGCCATTGGCAGCAGCGCCAACGCTGGTTTTCAACTCCTTGAACGTAGCCCAGGCGACGCACTTTTTGTCCAACCCCGGGGAATTCGATCTTTATCGCGTCAAACTAGAAGCCGGCGACACCATTGAAGCAGGCATCAGTGCCCAGGACTCCGGCAACCAGGCCGGGGCCGGTTTTTCCTTCACCTTTCCAGGTTTCGCCACTCAGGGAACAAGCGCCTGGATAGTTTGCTGCGCGTCTTCGATGCATCCGGCACCCCGCTGGCGCTCGACGATCAGCAAGGCGGCGATCCCAGCTTGACCATTCAGGTGCCCTTGGGAGGTGACTACTACGTAGGCGTCAGCAGCGCACCTAACGACAATTACAACCCGAATCTCCCCGGCAGTGGCGCCCTTGGAGACACGACCGGGCTCTACACGCTGGGCGTGCGTTTGATAACCACCGCGCCGCTGCTGCCCGATTTGACAGGCAGCTCGTTCAGGACAAGCGTGGACATGGCCGCTGCAGGCGATCAGGTCCCGGTCAATTTCACCGTGGAGAATCGCGGAGGCGCCAACCCCGGCAACTTCCAGGTGCAGGTGCTGCTAGCCGATAACAACACCTTCGACAGCTCCTCAAAAGTGTTGACGACGCTCACGCGAGCGGAATTGGCGGCGGGTTCCAATGGCCGGGATTTCTCGTCGCCGGCCGGCTTCAGCGTGACGGTGCCCGCGGGCCTGGCATCAAGGCGCGATTACCTTGGATTGCGCATTCCTCGCGGACCCTGCAGTGCCCGAAGCTGGTCTATACGACAAGAGCGGCGTCCATCGCGGCACAGACTGGGAATGGCTGACGGTCGTGACGCGGGCTCCGGCTGGGACGACCGATTTGTCTGCAGTCGATGCCGGCTTGAATACGGAAACGACGAGTACATTGTCTGCCCTGAACCAGGCGACCACTTTCTCGTTTACGGTCAGCAGCGCTTTAGGAGATGGCGAGTTTACGGCTGAAGCCGATCCCACCGGCACATTGCTGCCTCGCCTGACTTTATCCGGGCCTGAGGGCCAATTGCTGATCCAGTCGGACAGCGACCGTGTCGCGCAATCCCTGCAGCCGGGAACCTACCTGGTGACGGTTTCGACGCGGTCCGGTTCCGTGCTTACCGGTTCACCACGTCGTTCATGCAGACCAGCCTGCCTTTTGTGCCTTTGGCCGCCGGGGAGGGCACTGCCTCGGTAGTAGTGGCCGACGTCAACGGCGATGGCTTCCCCGACATCATCACGGCCAACCGGATCGACGACACGGTGAGCGTTTTTCTGAGCGACGGCGACGGCACCTTTCAGGTGCCCATGACCTTCGCCGTTGGCCCGAGGGTGTCGCGCATCGCGGTGGGGAATGTCGTAAACGACGGCAAGCCCGCCCTTCTCGTCGGCAACCATGGCGACAACACGATCAGCATCCTTCTAGGCGATGGCGACGGCGCCTTTGAGCCCCAGATCGTTATTCCCGCCGGCACTCGCGTGGTCGGTGCCATAACAGCCGACGTCAACGGCGACGGCATTCCCGATCTGATCATGGATAACTACGCCGCCGACACAATCTGGGTGCTCAGCGGCAACGGCAACGGCACCTTTGGGGCTCCGACTATCTACCCCACCGACAATGATGGGCAATTCCAGGGCGTTCTCCAACCGACGGTCGCGGACGTCAACGGCGACGGCATCCCCGACCTCATTTACCCTACCTACATCGGCGGGGACGTGGTGGTTCGGCTAGGCGAGGGGAATGGCACGTTCGGGACCGCGATGAAGTTCGCCGCCAGACCAGGGCTTATGCGGTAGATGTGGTGGACGTCAACGGCGACGGCATCCTCGACCTCGTCTGCGTCAACGCCGTCGATAACAGCGTGAGCGTGCTCCTGGGCAACGGCAACGGCACTTTCAAGGCCGAGAAAGTGTATCCCGTCGGGGCCAATCCCTATTCGATGGCTGTAGGGGACGTCAACGGCGACGGCATTCCCGACATCATAACTTCCAATCGCAATGACAACACCGTCAGCGTGTTGTTGGGTACCGGAACCGGCTCTTTCCAGCCCCAACTCGTCTTCCAAACCGGCAAGACGCCTCGCCGGGTCGCCGTGGGAGATTTCAACGGCGACGGCAGACTCGACCTCGTAACGGCGAATCTCGGCGACAACACGGCTGGCGTTTTGCTGGGCGCTGGCGACGGCACCTTCTCCTCCGGCGGCCGGGCGGCCCCGGCTCCCGACTTGCGGCCTTTTCAGGTCGAGGTAGCGGACCTCAACGGCGACGGCAGGCCCGATATCGTCACCGCCAACCGCTCCGACAATAGCGTGAGTGTGCTGTTGAGCAATCTCGACGGTTCGTTTCAAACGAAAGAGACGTTTGCCACCGACACGCAACCATTTAGCGTGACGATTGGCGACGTCAACGGCGACGGCATCCCCGACATCGTCACCGCCAACTATGCAGGCAGCAGCGTGAGTGTGCTTCTAGGCAGAGGCGACGGCACCTTTGCGTTGCACGTGGACTACCCAGCGGGTTCCGCCGCCTACGATGCCGTGCTCGCGGACGTCAACCACGACGGCAAGCTCGATATCATCGTCGCCAACAAGAACGACAACACCGTGGGGGTGCTCTTGGGCAACGGCAACGGCACGTTCCGGGCGATGAAATCTTATCCCGTCGCCTCCGGGCCGTTCGAAGTCGTAGTTGCCGACGTCAACCACGACGGCATCCCCGATATCGTCGTCAGTCACTTTAGTGCCACAGTCGTCGACGTGCTGCTGGGTAGAGGCGACGGTACCTTTGTGCCCGCTCTTGAGTTTCCCGTCGGCTCCAGGCCCTACGGGCTCGCGGTGGCGGACGTCAATGGCGACGGCAAACCTGACATCATCACCGCCAACTACCGGAGTGCCAACGTCAGCGTGCTTTTGGGCAACGGCAACGGCACTTTCGCCCTTCCTGAGCTTTTGCCGGTGGGGCTTGCTCCGAACGAAGTGAAAGTGGCGGACCTTAACGGCGACGGTATCCCCGATATCGTCACCGCCAATTACGGCGGAAACTCCGTGAGCGTGCTGTTGGGAATTGGCAACGGCTCTTTCCAGCCACAGCAGACTTTCTCTGCCGGCAGTGGCCCGGCCTCGGTCGCCATTGCCGACATCAATGGCGACGGCAAGCTCGACCTGGTGGTCGGCAACCGCAACGAAAGCACCATCAACGTGCTGCTGGGGAACGGCGACGGCACCTTTGGTTCTCCGATTCCCTTCGGCGTCGGCAAGAACAAGTATTCTGTGGCGGTGGCCGACGTCAACGGCGACGGCAATGCCGACATCCTCACCACCAGCGTTCATTTGAATACGGTGACCGTGCAACTGGGCGACGGCGATGGCACGTTCGAGCCGGGGCAGACTGTCGCCGTTGGTCCGCGCCCACTTCCGTAGTAGTAGTAGACCTCAACGGCGACGGCCGGCCCGACCTGGTGACCGCCAACTCCGGCGGCAACTCCGTGAGCGTGAGTCTGGGCAACGGCGATGGCACTTTCAGCGTCCAGCAAACCTTCGCGGTCGGCCGCAGTCCACGACGAGTGGTGGCGGCCGACGTCAACGGCGACGGCATCCCGGACCTGATCGTCACCAACTACAACGACGACACCATCAGCGTGCTCTTGGGCAAAGGCGACGGCGCCTTCTTGCCGCAAATGGTCTTCGCAGTCGGGGCGAAGCCCTATGGGTTGACGGTGGCCGACGTCAATGGCGACGGCAAGCCCGATATCATCGTTGCCGATTCGGCGAGCGACACCGTGAGCGTACTCCTGGGCAACGGCAACGGCACTTTCTTAGCGGCAGAAGACGAGTGCCGTGGGCAGGCAGCCGTTCAGCGTGGCGGTCGCGGATGTCAACGGCGACGGCAAACTCGACATCGTCACGGCCAACGCTTTCGACAATACGGTCAGCGTTTTGTTAGGCAATGGCAACGGCACGTTCGAACCTCAACACGCCTTCCCGGTTGGCGAGAGGCCTTATTCAGTCGCGGTGGCAGACACCAACGGCGACGGCAAGCGCGACATCATCACCACCAACTACGGTGATAACGCTGTCAGCGTCTTGCTGGGCAATGGCAACGGCTCGTTTCGGAAACAGCAGGCCTTCAGCACCGACCAGCAGTCGGTTCAACTGGTGTTGGCGGACGTCAACGACGACGGCCGGCCCGATCTCGTCGTCGCCAGCAATCACGATAGCGCGATAGGCGTATTCTTGGGTAGCGGGAACGGCAGTTTCGAGCCCGTGACGGTTGCCACGGGAGTCGCACTGCAGGATACGCCGCTGTTGGCGGACCTCAACGGCGACGGGATCGCCGACAGTATCGTTCTGGATCGATCAGGCAACATCCTTTTCCGCGCAGGACTGCCCGGCTCCGACGACACTTTTGCCCCGCCGGTGATCCTCAATCCAGGCCGGCCCGCGCGCGACATCGCGATCGTCCATACGGGACACGGTTTGGCAATCGCCGCTGCCGATGCCCATTACGACTCCACTCTGTCGGCCGACGAGTTCGTCTTCACGGTCTCGCTTTATACGGTCGCGTCGAACGGTTCCATTGGCCACAACATCGCCTTTTCCAGTACCGCACTGCCGGTTCGTTTGGAGGCCGCCGACCTGAATGGCAACGGCCTCGACGATCTGATCGTCGCGAATTCGCTGGATGACAGCGTTTCCATCTCCGTTCAGACCGCGTCGGGAAAATTCGCGGCCCCAATCGTGATTCCCGTCGGCGTCACGCCTTCGGACATCGCGGTAGCCGATGTCAATGGCGATGGCCTGCGCGATATCGTTGTCACCGACCAGTCTTCAGGCGACATCACTGTCCTACTCAACAATGCTGCCCACTCGTTCACTCAGACGCTGCGTTTCCACGCCGGCGCCGGGCCGGACACCGTGGATGCGACCACCGGCACTCCTGCACTGAATTCTGCCGATCAGTCGGTCAGTGTTGTGGCAGGTGACTTCATGGGGAACGGCAGCACCGACCTGATTGTGGTCAACGCGGGCGCCGACAGTTTTTCTCTGCTGCCCGGCGATGGCAGTGGCTTCAGCGACCCACCGCTGTCTCTGACCACCTCGACCAGCGACGGCTTGGCCATCAACGGTGCGCCGGCGCGGTGGTGGCCGGCGATTTCAACCGCGACGGCAGGCTGGACCTGGCCGTGCTCATGCAAGACACCGGCGAAATCTGGATCTACACCAACGACGGCAACGGCATGTTCAGCTACACATCCAGCATTCCGGTCGGCGACGAAGCCACCGGGCTCTCCGTCGTGCCTGGCAGCGGCCCGGGCCTGCTCGACCTGCTCGTAGGCAACGGCTTCGGCGACGTGTTGCACCTGCAAGGCAAGGGCGATGGCACGTTTCAGATCATCGGCAACAAAGTTTCGCTGTCTGTTGTGCCGAATCTTCTTGGGCCTGGCCAGGCCGGCGTCCTGGTCGGCAACCAGCAGGACAATAGCGTCACGGTGCAGACGCCAACTTCCGGCGGCTCGCAGCTTACCACCGTGCAGAAGTTGGCGGCTAGCAACCCGACGGCGGAACTTCGCCCGGCGACGTGCAGTGGTTCCTGTTGGACAAAGGCTCGACCCTGCCCGACGCGGTGGTGGTGAGCAGCGGCAGCAATGCGGTGGTGGTCTACCGCACCACAGCGGTCAGCAAAGGCGTTCTCACGTTCGCCGCGACGGCAAACTTATTTCGTCGGCACCAATCCGGCGAGCGTCACCGTGGCGGACGTCAACGGCGACGGCATCCCGGACATGATCGTTGCCGACCAGGACAGCAACGACGTTTCGGTTCTCTTTGGCTCCTATGACGCCGGCGGAAACTGGGTCGGAATTGCTGGCCCGCGCCTGAAATCAGGCGGCGACGGCCCCATCGCCGTGACTGTTGGCGACATGAACAACGACGGGATTCCCGACCTGGTGGTAACCAACGGTGGCAGCGGGACCGTGACCTTGCTGCCCGGTGTGGGCCAAGGCTTCTTCGACGATCAACATCCGGAAACACTTTTCAACCTGGGAGACGCAGTCGTTCAGCCCCCCACGTTTGTGGGCGAGACGGAAGTCGCTTATGTAGTGACGGCCGGTGGCGACCTGGTCCGGTTCGACCTGGGCGATCCCAGTGCCGGGGCCAAGGTTGTCTTTTCCGGCCAAAAAGTGCTGGCGGATGAGGTGCCTCCCAAGCGGTCAGGTGGTGGTTGCCCTCGCCGGTGGAGCTGTGGACGTGCTGACGCCCGAAGGCGACTCGCTGAGTGTAGCGGCCGACCTGCGACCCCAGGGCGGCGTGCCGGAAGCGTCGAGTGCTCTCCAGATCATACAAACAAGCGGCGGTCAGCTAGAGGCTTTGGTAAGCAGTCAGGGCTCCAGCACGGTGTTCGTCTTCGCATTGACCGTCGCCGTGACCGGGATCGGCGGTGGATCAGGCGCCGACACAGGCTCTACCGGCCAGTCTGCTAGCGGCCGACCAGGCAGCACTTCTGTCTCCACGACCACCGACACCTCCCTTATCCAAACCCTGGGCTTCAACGGATCTACCTCACTGAGTTCGACTTCCTTGGCCGCCGCTCCCACCGCGACCGCGGGCGTAGTATCGATTTCAGCCACCGGGTCGGTCCCGGGCGCCGCCCCCAGCGGTTTCGTCGGACAGTTCGCAAGCCTGAACGACTCCAACGGCACTGCGGTTCTGGTCCCCATTCAGGGGAATAGCTACTCCACAGTGGCCGTGCTCAATTTCGCCGCGGCCAGCGATGACGATTCCGGCAGCGGCGGCCGCCAGCCAGAGCTTTCGATGCGGTATGCCATCGGTGACACATCGGGGCTGGGTAAGTTTGTGATGGGATTGGACGACGCCGTCAAATGCTACCGCAGCCAGGAGGAAGAACGCCTCCAACAGGAGCCCGATCCGCCGGGCAACGATCCCTGGATGGAGGACCTCTTTCAGCATTCGACACCCCTGCGGCTGCCTGTACCCAATGGCAAGGAGGACAACGAGCCTATGGATGATGGCACATCCAGAGGCGCCCTGCCCCTTCAGAAAGAGGCTTTCCGACGGGTGAGAACCTCGTCCGGCGTACGTCAACGGGACAGCTATTTCGCCGAGGCTCTGTTGGATTCTTCGGCTGGCATGGACACCATAGCCCTAGCCGGATTGCTCGCCGGGTTGATGATTCCGCCCATGATGAGCCGCAGGGACGAACGGGAGAGCTGCGCGACAGACAGCGAGTGAACTCGATTGGTTGGGCGAACCACTCTGTTTGAAAACAACGTCCCAGCAATGTTTATCTCGCACTCTCACTTCTTCGGGTCTATTCCAGGAGAAGAGATGGTTCGACCTGCCCACTCAAAAAACGTCGGGAAATTGGGGACGTTGGTGTGGCCGCCGTCGTGTTGCCGCCAGGCCAGCTCGCCGCCGATGAGCGTGATTGACCGGCGGCATCTTGTCGGTCAGGTAATCTCCAGGCGTGCCGAGATCTTTCTTGCCGAGCAGCCGATAGGCCGGGCCTGCCAACACCGCGGCCATAAAGCTGCCGTGGGCATCGATCCAGTTCGGGTCGCCCGGCAAGACCCCATTGCTGATTAGGCAGAGCCGGGGAGCGCACAGGGCGATCAGCTCGTGTTGATCGACAGGCAAATCTGCAGCGGTCTTTTTGCCGAAGCTGGCTTCATCGGCTCCATACTTCAGATAGTTGCCGGACATCCAGTGATATTCGCCCCGGCCGGCCACGTTCTCCAGCAATTCACCAAATATGTGGCGATGGAGTTTAGATCCGCCGGCCCCGGAGGAAGCGATGAACCCGGCAGCGATACGTGGTTCGAACGCCGCAGCGACGAGAGCCGCTTTGCCGTAGCGCGACACACCGGTAAGGCACACTTTGGTCGGATCGACATGCGAGTCCGGATTGGCCTCGAAGTAGTCAATCATGCGACTGACGCCCCAAGCCCAGGCACGCAGTGCGCCCCAGTCTTCGGGATGGCGGGCTCGCCCTTGTTGGTAGGCCGATGATACCTTCGCGCAAACGGTTGTTGTCCCCTTGAACGCTATTGGGATTGATTGTACCGTAGCCCCAGCCTTTGTTGAGCGCCTGCTGGGTCCAGGAGATCTGGCCACCCCTGCTACCGAAGCCGCCCATGCCACCGAACTGCACGATGATCGGCACCGGTCCCTTGGCATGCTTGGGAACCGTGAAGCTGGCTTGAATGGCGACTTTGATCTGCGGAAAGGCGCTGTTGTCTGCATTGCCAACCAGCGTTTTGGTTACGGTGGCGATGCCGCCACTTTCGCCTTCAACCGTTTTGGTGACTTCCCACTTCACCTTGGGAACATTATTGGGAACTGACCGAAAACCTCGCGCTCGAAATCCTCGACGATTTCCGCGCGGCTGTTTGGGCCACTGGTCCGCACAGTTGTCACCTTCGTGCCGTCCTTGCAGGTCATCAGGTCCGGCATGGTCTCCTTGTAGGGATTCGCGGTCGCTTCATCGGAAGTGTCCAGGCCTCGCCCATTGCGACCGGGGCGCATTTTCTTGATGCCCAGCTGATCGAGCATGTTCTGATAATCGTCATAGCCGGCTGGAATGAACGCGGGTAGTTTGGCTTTGCCACGCTGGAAGTTTTGGGCAAGCGAGGTGGAGGAAGCGAGGAGCATGATGACGAGCAGCACGGCCGCCGAGAGTCGTAGAAGGCGCCCTGCCAACCGAGTTGCAAACATGGGTTTCTTCTCCATATGTCATGTAGCTGAAGTCGTGAGACTTCAGATAAGTCGTCAAGCCACTGAAGTCGTGAAATTCCCGCAAGACCGAACTCTCACGAGTTCGGCTACATCAAATCATGTAGCTGAAGTCGTGAGACCTCGGCATTTCGCCTAAGATTTTCTAGCGAGCCTCCCACGTTAGTGGGGGGAGTTTACCGCGACCTCCCCCCACTAACGTGGGAGGCTCGCTAGGCCATTTCGTCTTTTCACTTTATCCAGCACCTTGATCTTCACATCCTTGAATTGAATGTCCATCGTGAAACCCGCGTGACATTGCAGAGCGATGACGCCTCCCTTGAGCGCCTTGGGGCTGTCGTCCGTCAGGTCGGTCATGAGCTTGCCGTTGATGCTGTAAGTGACGTGGTCACCCTTGACCACCAACACCACGTCGTTCCAATCGCCGATATTGATGAACTTCTTGAGGGCGCTGTTGTCTTCGCTTAGCTCCTCGCTCTTGCGCTTGTTATTGGCGTCCCAGTCGGTCCGTTCGCCCCGGTTGCTCATGGTGCCACGGCCGCCGGCAACGCCTGCTTCGTCGTAGATGGAGCCGTCGTAACCCCCTTTGCCGTCGAAATCTGCCTGGTAGCCGCCGACTCGGAACGTCTTCGGATCCAGGACCTTCGAGCGGAACTGGATGCCGGAGTTGCCGTCCGGCGTGGCGAACTTGTACTTGAGATGCAACTCGAAATCGCTCGGCTTGCCGCCCTTCCAGACGAGAAAGGTCTGCTTGGATTTGTCTTTCGTTTCGTGGCCGCTGATGACGCCGTCTTTGACGGTCCAGAAATCGGGCAGCCCTTCCCAACCGGTGAGGTCTTTGCCGTTGAAGATGGTGACGAAACCGTCCGCGTCGGCCATCGACGTGTCGGCTTCGATCGACGTGACACATGCCGCCGCGATCAACAGGGCAACGGACAGGATGCTTCGCAACGATAAAAGCTTTTGCATAAGAGGGTCTCCGGCAACGTTTGGAATCAATGGATTGGGAATGGTCAAGTTACGGCAGTGCCATCACCTGTTTTAGGCATGCTTCAATCTCAGAAACTGCGGCGTGCGACAACGTGCCGATGACGGGGCCAATAATCAACGTGGTCCCGTGTAAGGACATTACTGCAGGAAGCGTAACAAAGCTTGCTCAGTCCCGAGACAGTTTCGACATTTGGGTCGAGTTCGACTTCTGTTCCTGGGATATTGAAATGCGATCCGGTGATTTTCACCATAATCGTATCGTCGATGAGTCCGTTGAGGTAATCCGCCTGAACGACCACGGCTGGCCGTACTTTTGTCCCCGAAAGATCGCTATAAGGCCAATTTACTTGGACGACATCACCTCGGTTCATGCTTGCTTCCGGATAAGATCGTCATCGGCTTTGTCATCCCAAACCTTGCCATTGCCGCCGCCAACAACTGTGCAGGTAAGATCGTAGACATCCTTTCGAATTAGCACGAATACCTCTTGGGTGCAGGGGTTCAGAACCTGCAAGGGATCTCCCTGCTCCATCATCGCCCGAGCCTGCTCTTTGGTGAGTTCAATCATGGCATTCTCCTTTTGCCCCATCGTACCAAGTTCAACCTGGTCAGACTATCGTTCGGCGATGGACCCCCTTGACCGTGGCGTCAACTCTAGCACAACGGTGGCGATTCGCCAGTGGGAAGGCTTCTTAATCGGGGATCATGCGTGATTCATTTTCGGCGACCAACAACGCGAGGGTGGCAGCAGAGCTATGGCCGGCGATAAAGATCCGCTTCGGATCGACGTTCGGGTCTTTGGCCAAAGCAAAATCGATGCCGTTTTGGCATTGGCGAGTCCGGCTTGAGCATTTCTGAATTGCATCGCCGCCTTGCTTGATAACCGCCTCTGGGTGAATGATCGGGAACAACTCCATCAATATCAAACGAGACAACCGCGAAGCCGGCTTTCACGTAAGGATAATGCTCCGCCCGATCGCCGTCGCCCAGATCCATACCGGCAATCAAAGTACTTCCCGCGGGCGGCACGAGCACCAGGGGTAGTTTGCCGCTGGGCTTTTCAGGCTCATAAAGCCAGACGCGCATTGGCATCCCATTGGCACCAGTTTTATCTCCTGAAAACGAATGCCCGGCTGAATGATCCGACCCGAACCCAAGTCGGGAAAAGTGACAGGTCCCGTCGCACCTGGGACAGGAAGTTCGGTTGCCGCCGAATTCTTCGGGCTCGAGGCCTTGTGGCACCCAAGAAATGCAGTGACGGAAATCGTGATGGTAAAAGCAATCGAGCGAAAGTGAGGCATGCGCAGGTTCCCCAGTGGCGTAGCTTACAAAAGAGGCCGCCGATTGTCTCAGGGCCGAGGCAGATTGCAAGACTTGATACGAGTTCAGGTCTTGGACTAACTGTCTTTTGCGGAGAAAAGTGTTCTTTTGCCTGCTTGCAAGTATGTACGTTGGCCTGAACAA
This sequence comes from uncultured Gemmataceae bacterium, assembly GCA_963748025.1. Lineage (GTDB taxonomy): Bacteria > Planctomycetota > Planctomycetia > Gemmatales > Gemmataceae > CAVVHZ01. The sequence goes on along the minus strand of CAVVHZ010000026.1, from coordinate 4,722 downwards.
ATCAATGATGCGTATAAACGCTGCTTCTCCCGCGACTCGCCGATCTACGACCTTTTTCGATCTTGTATGCGATGTTTCCCAAGAAGGGACATGACTTGCGACGAACCAAGCTCGGATTGCTCAGATCCTGCCGTTTGCGAGGCTGTGGACATGGTCAGTCAATTGGCCACATAATCGAATCCTCCGATCAAGGCGAAGTCGTCACGCTTTGCTTGAACCGAGGCGTCGCCAAAACCGTTGATTGTCCCACCGAGGCATTGCTCCAACTTTCCCCCGCAGGCGAATACGAGCTGCTGGACCTCCTCGGCCGCGGCGGCATGGGCCTGGTCTACCTCGCCCAGCAACGCGGCGTGGAGCGCGCGTCGCTTATAAGGTGCTCACTAGCCTGGCAGGAAGCGACCCGGAAGCATTGGGCGCTTTCGCTGCGAGGCTCGGACGCTAGCCCGGCTCCGTCACCCAAGCATCGTTGAGGTATTCGATTCGGGAACCCATCTGGGTAACCCATTCATTGCCATGGAATATGTGCCGGGCGGCTCGCTGGCGGACAAGGTTCGGGTCAGCCGACCAACCTCACGCCAAGCCGCTGGCTTGATCGCCACCGTCGCGGAGGCGGTCGGCTACGCTCATTCCTGCGGTGTCATCCACCGGGACTTGAAGCCATCCAACATCCTGCTCGACGTCGATGGCCAGCCCAAAGTGGCGGATTTCGGCCTGGCACGCGATGTGGCCGGTGAACATGGCAGTTATTGCCTCACGCGCACAGGCATGATTGCCGGCACCCCAGCTTACATGCCTCCCGAACAACTCGAGGGCACGAAGAAATTAACGCCGGCGGTCGATGTTTGGGCGCTCGGCGTCATGCTATACGAATTCATCACCGGAGCCGTCCCGATTCCCTGGCACCAATGCCGAACAGATCTTCGCCAAAGTTTTGGGGCACGAGCCGATTCCGCCACGCGTGTGGCAGTCCACTGTGCCGCGCGATCTGGAAACCATTTGCTTGAAATGCCTGCAGAAGGAACCGCAAAGGCGGGCACGCCTCGGGGACGGAACTAGCCGATGACTTGGCACGATTCCTGAAGAGCCAGTCCATCCTGGCCCGGCCTGTTAGTTTCGTGGAGAAAAGCGTCCGGTGGTGTCGTCGGAATGCGGTGGTTGCGTCATTGACGGCAGCCATCATGGTGACGCTGACCGCGGTGAGCACCGCGCTCTCGCTGGCATTCGCCGCGCGGTCGCTCGGGATCGGGCCAACGCGGTGGCGGCCGCGGAGGCAGAGGGAGAACTGCGGCGCCAAGCCGAGACGGCGATGCTGGCGGAACAGAAGGTCCGCCGGGAATCCGAAGCGATGACAGCGATGCTGGATTCGTTGCTGGCAAGCATATCCGCAGGACGGGAGGCCCTGGCCAGCCTGCGCCAGCAAATGGACAAGGCAGCGAAAACCCTGCAATCGGACGCGGGCGATCCCCTGGTTCGTGCGCGGCTGCTCTTCACCCTGGGCCTGACCCGTCAGAACCTTGGGGATTTCCAGGAAGCCGTTCCGCTCATGGAAAAGTCGCTGGTCATTCGCAAGGAAGTTCGCCCAACAACCCTATGACGCTCCAAACTGCCTGCGACCTGGGCTATGCCTACATTGGCGCCCGCCGTGGCGTGGACGCGGTGCGGATATTGCAGCCAGCGATTGAGGCTAGAGCGGCGGCATGGCCTGCCGATTCGTCGGGCTCGATCGAGGACCTCAATCTCCTGAGGATCGCGTACGACTCTGCTGGCAGGCGCGACGATGCCGATGCGTTGGCGGAACGCATATTGGCTATTTGCGTGGATGCTCTGGCCCCGATCACCAAGAAACGGAGTGGAGGCGGATCAATTTAAGGCGTTATGGGGTCGAGGCTCGCCGGTTCGACGAAGCCATACCGGTCCTTAAAAAGGCCTACGCCAAGTTTCAGGCAACTTGCGAGCCGAACTCGACTCAGATCATTTTGCGCCGAGCGGAGTTGGGCAGGTGCCTGTTGGAAAATGGCCAGCCACATGGAGGCGCTGCCTTATTTGAAGGAGATGTATGAACACTCCCTTGCGGACAGCGGGCCAGCGCACCCGTTCGTGTTAAAGGACCGCGACGACCTGGCCCGTTGCTACGAGGCGTGTGCACTATTTGCCGAAGCCATTTCGCACCGGCGCGAGCTCCGGGACCATTACCGCAAAATCGGCGACACTCAGCAGGCTAGCCGCCAGGCTGAGTTGCTGGAACAGGATTTGGCGGCGATGGGGCGGTGACACGCTGCGTGAAGCCGCGGAGCAGCATCGGTTGGCGGTGAGGGCCAATTCTGGCCAACTAACTCTGGCCAATCGGCCAGAGTTACAATCGGCATAAGTCAATCTATGCCATTGCCTTACTATTGCTCATTTCAACTCTGGCCAATTTACTCCTACAATCAACCCTTGGCGAAGTGCAAATTGCACGGCCGCTTGCATCGATGTTGGTAGGAAAATGGATTGCATTGCGGCTCTACACACACGAAAAGCGGTTCAATCAGGCTTGGCTCCGCTTAACGGGAAGGGCCTGCTCCGTTAAATTGCTCCAAATATTGCTTCCTCCGGCAAAACCAAAAAACATGTACGCGATGGCCGCCTGTCCGGTCATGACTAGCGTGCGACCCTTTCCGGTGGGAGAATCGAAGCCATGAGCAACGGCCATTTCGTCACAGTTTTGAATATTCGTCGCTTGCGGACGTTCCGGAAACGGCACAGAGCAGCGACCGCCAATTGCTGGCACGCTATCTTGCCCACAAAGAAGAACATGCGTTTACCGCCATCATACAGCGGCCACGGCGGTATGGTTTGGGGTGTCTGTCGCCGTGTTTTGACTGATCCCAACGACGCCGACGATGCTTTTCAGGCCGCGTTTCTCGTGCTCCTCAATCCTGAGCGGCCGCCTGGCGCGAGCGGGAATGTTTGGCCGGATGGCTTCAAGGAATCGCCTGGCGGCTGGCACGCAAAGTAAAGGTTCAGGCAGCACACCGGAAAGCAAAAGAAGCCCGTTCGGCAGCCTGGCCAATCTCTAATGCTCATCAAGACTCGGTCTGGAGCGACGTGCGCCGGGTGCTCGACGAGGAACTCGATCGTTTGCCCGAGAAGTATCGGGCCCCTGATCTTGTGTTATCTGGAGGGAAGGACCTACACCGAGACGGCTAAGATGCTGGGCTGGGCCGATGGAACCGTTTCGCGACGCCGCGCTCGCGAGCTGCTTCGACGTCGCTTGACCCTGTGGTGGACTCACGCTCTCCACGGCGATGCTGACGGCAATATGCCTCGAAACTTTGGCTGCACCTGCTGCTTCCGTGGCCGGCGTGGATCGAATGGTACGAGCATTTCTTCTGAGCCAATCGATGGTCGGGGCCACTTCGACGGCAGTCGTCGTATTGTGGCGCGGCCGGGGTCAATACCATGGCGCGAGCAATCTGAAAATGGTAGTTGCGGGAGTGACTCTGTTCTGCGTTTGTGCCGCCAGTGCGGGCTGGGTTACCCAACGGGTGGCGAAGGACAGTTGCGGAGCCGCAAGACGTCTTCGCGCAAGTGGCTTCGGATGAGCCGAACGCTGGGGTAGTGGCCGGTGGCGTAGTTCCTGACAGCCCTCCGGCCCGCACCGACCTATATGGCGATCCCTTGCCTCCGGGGATGCTTGTGCGGATGGGAACTGTCCGTTGGCACCACGCTGGGCTGGGCGACATGCGCATTCTGCCGGGTGGCAAGACCCTTCTTTCAATTGGCTCCGACCACTTTCTCCGCTATTGGGACATGGCAACCGGACAACAAGTTCGGGCAGTTCGACTTCAAGGCATGGCGGATGCGAGGCGGGTTCGCAGGCTGCTATTTTCACCGGACTGCAAGACGGTCGCGGCGGCCGAGGAAGAAAAGTTTGTTTTTCTGGAAGTCGAAACGGGTCGAGTGATCAATCGATTCCGACTACGCAGAGCCAGGAGATCGTTGATGTCCAGTTCTCCCCCGATGGCAGACGCCTGATGGTGGCAACCAGATTGCCGCAACCAAAAATCGCTATCTGGGAAGTGGAAACGGGCACCGAACGAATAGCGCCGTTTCCCGAAGGCAAATCAGAAATGAACAACAACCTATTTCAAATGAACAACAACCCATTTCAAATGGTCTTCTCCTCCGGATGGGAAATTGCTCGTCGCCGGGGGTGGCATGCACAGCTGCTGTGCGTATATGAATTGGCCACCGGCCGAGAAATACATCGCTTCTGCGACGCTTCGACATCCACGATCTCTCCGGATGGAAACGGCTAGCCGTCGCCGCCATGACGAACAGCACGGGACAAAATGGAAAGCGTCGTTCAATCTTCGACCTGACCACTGGCGAAGAGAAGGCAGCTTACCCATTGGGCTATATCTCGCAGTTTACGACGCTCGTATTTGCTCCATATGGAAAGGCCCTCGCCGTTGGCGTGCGCTCAGCTGAGGAGCTGCGTGATCGATAGCACAACTGGCCGCATTCTTCGCAAGCTGCCGGGTCTGCCGTCCGGGCGAGCTTTTCGTCTGATTCCAAGCTCCTGGTCTATACCAATACCGGTATTGGAGAGTTTGGTCGCATCGATCTCCTCGACATGGCTTCTGACGGAAACCTTCACGATCAACCTGGCGATCTAGGCCAGGTAACTGCACTCGCCTTCAGCCCTGACGGCCGCCGCCCTGCGGGAGGCGAATTGGG
>CAVVHZ010000025.1:0-46252 GCA_963748025.1 uncultured Gemmataceae bacterium | reverse complement strand
AGAATGGCTCAGCGCCAGTCAATTTGTCGAATTGACCAGCTAGAATACACCGATCAAGTCAGAGCTGGCGACGGGCGCGAGGATGCGAACGCCAATGGATTTGAGGACTGATTATCTCTCCTAATGTGCCAGCTTTGGTCCCGCCTAATGAAGCCAGAGGAAAAAGCCGACAGCGCCAATCATTGCGACGAACTGATTATTTTCTTTGCTGAGCCAAGTCGCTAAATACAATAAAAATTGCGCTGCCTGTAACGCCCCCCCTTCTCAAGCCTTGATTGCCCGTGAGCGGTTCTTCATTTTCAATTGCAGCCAAAGGAACCAATCCATGAAGAAGGCAATCCACGTTCGCAAATCCTCCCGAACAAACTTTCGACCTTTCCTCGAGTGCTTAGAAGATCGATTGACGCCGACCACGTACACCGTATCCAGCCTAAGCGATTCTGGCGATGGTTCGTTGCGCGCCGCGATAAACAGCGTCAATGCAGATCGTACGAATACAGACGTCATCGATTTTTCGGTCGCAGGAGCCATCCAGCTGACCTCCGGAGCGTTGCCAGCCATCATCAATACGGTCAATATCGATGGTACAACCGCCCCTGGTTTCAGCGGTGCTCCCGTGGTTGAAATTGATAACAATGGCTTCGCTGGGTTGACGCTCGAAGGTAATGATTCCAATCTTGCTTCCTTAAGTATCGTGGACGCGAATGGTCCCGCCGTGACGCTCGAAGGCGACGGACCGTTGGCCGGCTCAGGCGGTGATACTCTTGAAGGTAACTATATTGGCCTCGCTCTCAATGGATCGATAGCCGCTAACACTGGCGTCGGTCTATTAATCGACAATACGGCTGGAGACGTAATTGGCGGGACTGCTCCCGGCGATCGCAACGTCATCAGCGGCAATGGCGGAGACGGTATACAAGTCGGTGAAGCTGAACAAAGTGGGTTGGGGGCGAGCATTTTGGGAAACTTCATCGGAACCGATCCAACTGGACAGACGGTCTACCAACCAAGGCAATGGCATCACCGTTCTTAGCATTGGCGACACCAACGGCTTGGGTGGTAGCAATATAGGTGGCTCGAATGCTGGCGATGGCAACACCATTGCATTCAACAATCAATTTGGCATTCTTGTCAATGGAGGTATTGCTGCCGTTACCGAAAATTCCATCTTCAGAAACGTGGCTGGTGGAATATCGCTTACGAATAATGGTAACGACGGCCTGCAGTCGCCCGTTTTGACATCTGTGGTTCAGTCCAGTCCAACCACAGTCGACGTTAGCGGCACTTTCACAGTCGCGCCCCTTAATGGCTCCCCGAATGATAACTATGTCGTAGAAATCTTTGCCACACCTGCCGGCACTCCGACTGGCCGAGGGCAGAATTACGTTGGTTTGTTGTCGTCACTCCCAATGCCAACGGCAGTGGCACATTCAGCTCCAGCTTTGCCGCAGGCAGCGGCAATTCTTATACGGCGACAATTACGCCCAACGGTCGCACATTCACGTCGGCGTTTTCGGCGGCGGTCGCACTTTCCGGAAGTCCCAACACGATATTCGTGGCAAACGCTTACGCACTGTTATTGAATCGTGCCCCAGATCCGACTGCTTCCTTCTGGGTAACCGCATACAATAATGGTGCCTCGCCCGCCAGTGTTGTCTTGGGTATCGAGGGAAGCACAGAGTATCTGAACGATCAAGTTGTCGCTATGTACAAACTCTACTTGCAACGCAGCCCGGACCCGGTGGGGAGCAGGCATGGACAAGTTTGTTGATTGGCGGCGGAACCTTCGAGGAAGTGGCCGAGGGGTTGGTTAGCTCGCAAGAATATTATGTCTTGCAAGGCGGAACCAATCAAGGCTTTGTCACTGGCCTTTATGTGGACGTGCTTCGGCGGCAACCCAGTGCCCAGGAACTTGCCGGTTGGGAAACAGCGTTGAATGCAGGCGCTTCTCGAAGCAGCGTTGCTATTGATTTCTTGACGTCCCAGGAATACCGAACCGACCTAGTTCAAGCTGATTATATGACGTACCTTCAGCGGCCGGCAGTTCAGGCGGCTTAACCGTGTTTGTGGATGCCCTGAACGCTGGTGCTACTGATCAGGAGGTGCTCGCGAGTATTTTTGGATCACCAGAGGGCTTCAAGCTTTGGTCTTGAGCGAGTGCCATGAATGAGTAGAATTGAGGTGCGCAATAACGCGCTTTGCAAGCCGATTCCTATGGTAAAGGGCCTAACGTGGGCTCCTTATTCAATTGTCTGGCAATTATTCAAAAGGAATGACATGACGCTCCCCGCAAATCTCCAAGTGTTCGATATTACCCAGGCTTCGCCCGCTGCGGTTAGCAGCACGTCGACATCGTATGCGACTAACAATGCAAATGCAATCAATAATGCGATATCAGCAGCTACTGCCGCAGGAGGTGGAATAGTTTATGTTCCTCCCTCTGCCCATGGCTTCATCGTCGAGAATGGATTTGTTACAATAAGCAATCCCGGCATCATTTTGGCCGGCATCGGGAGCATGGCATCACCTCAACCTGCCGCCTCAGGAAGCCCTACTACTCTTGGCCCATCGACGATTATCCCATATGGTGGCTCATCGGGTCAGAACAACATTGTCATTAGGCACTGTAAAGAAATAAGTGCTCCATTTTGTTCTTGACAAGCAGCTGCAGCATCGTGCACCGTCATATATATGACGGAACATCGCATAGTGGAATGGATTCGGAATAAGTTTCGGTCTCTTTCGGGAGAATTGTCGGAACGCTCGCGACGATGCTGGGCAGCCGTCGAAGCAGCTTCGTTGGGGCACGGTGGTGTGAGTACAGTTTCCGAGGCCACCGGCATTGCCCGTTCGACCATTCGGCGTGGTCTGCGAGACTTGAGTGGCGAGCAGACATTGCCGGAAGGGCAGCAACGGCGATCTGGTGGTGGGCGCAAGCGAGCCGAAGAGATAGATACCGAACTCTGCCTTGCGTTGGAGCGTTTGGTTGATCCAGAAAGCCGCGGAGATCCGGAATCGCCATTGCGGTGGACGTGCAAGAGTACACGCCTCCTGGCCCGTCAATTGACCAAGCAAGGTCATCCGGTTAGTTCGACCTTGGTCGGTCAACTTCTCAACGAAGCCGGCTATAGTTTGCAGGCCAATCGCAAGACGCGTGAAGGGCTCAGTCATCCAGATCGCGACGCTCAGTTTCGGCATATCAACCGGCGAATTCAAGAACCGCAAAGGGTTGGACAACCAGCGATCTCGGTCGACACCAAGAAGAAGGAAACGCTGGGAAAGAAGAAGAATCCAGGACGCACCTGGCGTCGCAAGCGACAGCCGATAGAGGTAGACACGCATGACTTTCCCGATCCAGTCAAGGGCAAGGCCGTTCCTTACGGAGTGTACGACCTGGATCGCAATGAAGCCTGGGTGAGCCTCGGCATCAGTAGCGACACGGCGGAGTTTGCTGTGGAATCGATTCGCCGCTGGTGGCGTCGTTTGGGGAATCGCAGTTACGCGAAAGCCAAGCGGTTGTTGATAACGGCCGACTGTGGCGGCAGCAATGGCAATCGTAATCGGTTGTGGAAAGTGGAATTGCAAAAGCTGAGCAATGAGTTGGACTTGCAGATCGAGGTTTGCCATTTTCCACCAGGCACAAGCAAATGGAACAAGGTCGAGCACCGACTTTTCTGTCACGTGACAAGGAACTGGCAAGGACGGCCGTTGGAAAACTATGAAGTAGTTATCGAACTCCTAAGCGCCACAACCACTACAACTGGCTTACGTGTGCATGCGAAACTGGACAGATCGAAGTACGAAAAAGGTCGAAAGATAAAGGATGCTGAACTAGAACGCCTGAATATCAAGCCCGCGAAATTTCACGGGGAATGGAACTATGTGATTCATCCACAAATGTGATCACCCCAATGGAGCACTTATTTCTTTACAGTGCCTTAGTGCCCAGGGTTGCGAGGTTCGCGATCTAGTTTTTTCAGCTTATGAAAACAATAATACTGCCCAGACAGGCACCCTTTATTTGCATCACCTCGCCCCAAGTTAAGGTGGCGAATGTATGTATGAACAATCCGAACATTGGCATTTTGGTTGCAATTAGCCCTCAAACTATTGGAGGCGAGGTCTGGATTCAAGACCTGTTCATTCAGGGAGCAATCTCTGTAGCAGGAATTGATGCAAATGCCGCGGATTGTACTCTCTATCTAAGCCACGTAATCATGTTTAATTATAGCACCACGCAGCAGCCATCGTACGGAATTGTGGTCGTGCAGGCGGGCGAGGTGGTCATTTGCAATGGAACTGACATTGGTCAATGTAATACTTGCTTAGCGATAATTCCCGGAAATAATAGCACTACTGGCCAATTTGTAGTTGCGGTAGTCGTTTCCGACAGCTTTTTTGATTCCGGATATGGGACTGCCTGTGTTTATATTTATCCCACTTCAAATGGATTTGTGTCCACAGTTCGGTTCTCAAATGTTTGGGCTAGCACTGATTTTAGTGCGTCCACGAACGGCTTTATGTTTGTTGGTACAGCATCAATGCCGCCGACGGGAGTTCAAGCAATTCAAGACGTTAGTTTGGTTAACTGTGTAGGCAAGAATTTTGTTGGGCACGATGGCTTGTATGCCAATGGCGTGAATGCGTTGGCCGTAACTGGATCAACTTTTGGAGGCAACTACGATGGCATTCACATCGGACCCAACATGTCAAATTTTGTTCTAAACGGGAATAAGTGTGGGAACTACGTCATTCCTAGCGGGTCGGCCACTGGTACAAACACCAATTACGGCATAAATATTGATTATAGTAGTACTGCTGTCACTGATCATTACATTGTAGCTAATAACCTGCTTGTCGGTAATGGCAATGGTGCCCTCTTCAACGGCGGAACTGGCTCCAATCAGGTTATTGCAAATAATTTGGGTAATTGACTTCAATCTAGCCTAGAGGTTTGTTACCTTGGCTCCGAAGGAGGAGAGTGCGATGGTAGCCAACGCGTAGCGTGAAGAATTGAGACGCGATAGGGTTCGAATGGATTCCATGTAGTCAGCCTCGCATTTTTCTCCTTTGGGATTACTTATTTACGCCTTGAGTGTGTGTTTGTGTTTCCGTCTGATCTGCCCAAGTTTTTCCATTGTTCTTTGAAGGCAACAAAATCGGCGTCTTCTGGACTTTGGCCCAGCTGCTGTAAGTAGAGTTGGGGCAGGTTGACGGGACAGGTCTGAATGGCACTTGGGCAGATTAACGGGACAGGTCTCCTTATGTGGAGTCGAGAAGTGGCGCGGTCGTTTAGGCTGCGGTATTTCCGTGTATCGGGGTTTCCCCTTGGTGGCTAAGAACCGTAAGCCCTGCTCCGTGTCCACTTCCCGCTCTTCAAACCGGACGTGCGGATTTGCCGCATCCGGCTTCAGGATCAGAACCGAACCCTGGTCCGATGTTTTTTGCACAACCACTTGCGGAGCCGATACCGGACGTGTTGATCCACCGCCCGGTAGGCCTTGCTTAGCTGCCCCAGTTACCCGTAGTTGACCCACCCCGTCAACCGAAGATGAAGATTCTTCACCATCTCCTCTGGTGATAAATACAACCACCGCCGGCTCACCTGTTCGTTCAGCGATCGGCGGAGCTTCTGCACCGCTTGGCGACGGCCGCAGGCTCGTACGCGACTCTCCCGTTACTGGCCACCAGAATGTGCCAATGGTGTAACCGAGAAAACGAAAGGTTCCACCGGGCACGCGGCAGATGCGTGTCTTCCGGTCGTTGATCGTCGGCCGCAGTTGCGTCATCATGTACTGGGTCGTCTGCAACGCCTCGCGGGCGGTGCCTCGACAACAGATCACGAAGTCATCTGCATAAGCTCAACGATCTGAGCGGCCAGCCTCCCTGCATGGCCTAACACTTTCCAACCCAAAACGAAGCGAAGTATGGAGATGTTCGCCGGCAGCCCCGATACACCTTGTCGTACAGCAGGTAGAACCGATAACTCGGCGTTCCCTTGGCTTTGGCCTGTAACGTCTCTTGCAGTTTCCGAACCTTGTCTTCGGGAGTTGCCAGGTCCATACCAATCTCCGATTCTCCACACTCGAGACGTTCTTCTGAAACCGAGGTCCCTTCCCTCCGCCGCCATTACGCGGCTTCGCAGGTACTACGAACCTCTCCGACTTCCCAAGCGGCCCGGCCTATCCCTCGCGGGTGTCCGGTTGCGGGTACGCTGCCCGTACCGCCCAGGATCTCCCGTGTTGCGGCGGATCTCCTCTGCTGACACCCCCCCTGGCCTTTACCCCGGTGGGGACCGCAAAGCACAACAAAAAGCTCCGCCTCTGCTGTCACAGTTGGCAATTCACGCGAACAGGATAGTGGCGGGGGCAAGAAAAGCCGGTCGGCCCCTCCAAGAAACAAAACTTTGACCGGCCTTGTTTCGAGATCCTGCCCAAGGCAGGAAGGAGTTCCCAATGAACCGTTCACTGCTTACCACTGCGATCGCGGCCCTGGATTGACCCTCTTTGCGACGGGCCAGATTCAGGCCAACGGCCACCAGGGCAATGGCTCGGGCCATCCAACCACCGGTTCCAACCACCAAGCGCATGAACGGCCGCCGCGGCGAGGCCGGTCGCTCGTTCAAGGCCAACAACCGATTCGATTACCGCCGGCACGGTTTCAGATCGCTGTCCTGGACGCGTTATGGCTGGAGCGACCGGTATCACAACTATCTCTACTGGGCTCCGGCTATGGCTGGTGCTTTTACGAGCCGACCTACACTTCCTACCTGCCGATCTCCTACTACCCGGAAGTGTACCCCGATGCCTCCTTTACGGCGGCTCCCGTTGGATCCCCGGTCCGGTGGTAAGCACAGCCCCTTCGGTGATCCAGCAAACCACCGTGGCCGTGGTAGCGCCGGTTGCTCCGGCAGTGAACCAGCCGATTTGCCTGCTCAAGGGCGCCCGCCCCGTTGCGGTCCAAAAGACCAAGGTTGGAGCAGGCGTGCCTTGAAGGTCTGTGATTCCTGGTGAGCAAAGCTCAGGGACGCCGGGCTGACGTGGCGAGGAGACAAAAGTTCTCCATCACGTCAGCCCGGCGTCCCTGTCACTTTGCGCTCCCTTGCTGGCTAGCCCGACTGCGCAGCAAGAAGGACCTTACCGGCAAGATCCCCGTGTCGGTAGTGCAGAAGCGTTGCAACCAGGTCCTCTCGCTGGCGCGGTCGGGCTAACAAATGCGAGGGCAAATAGTAGAGTCGAGAAGTGGCGCGGTGGTTTAGGTAAGGCCTATGCGTGTTGCCGGCCCTTTCGTTTGCCGGTGCCCGAGATCCCACCCCTGCTCCGTTTCCACTCCCCGCTCATCGAACCGGACGTGCGGATTTGCCGCATCCGGCTCTCCGACAGGATTCGCGAAACCGGCCCACGGACCCGCATGCGCTGCACCTTCGCCGCCGCCGCTAGCTCCTCCGGGCTCGCCGAATCGTTGATCGGAGGTTATAGGCAACATGGCCACTCTCCTGACTCTTGATCCCTTCCAGAACGCCCCCGAAGTCAGGCCCCTTCCCTCCACCGGCGTTACCCGGCTTCGCGGTACTACGAGCCTGTCCGCCACCCCACACGGCCCGGCCTGTCCCTCGCGGGCGTCCGGTTGGCACGCGCCCGCCACCGCTGGGGTTTCCCGTGTTGCGTCGATCTCCCTGTGCAGACATGCCGTCGCCATTACCCCGGTGGGACCGCAGGTGGGGTCGTGTTGCTCCCCAAAACCCACGACGGCGGCCTTCCCCATCCCTTTGCTGGGTCGGCTCCCGCATTACCCGTTTCGAGGCCTGCTCGGCGTTCACTCACGTTACGGCCTGCCTGCTCGCGGAGTCGCCCAAGCGGCCCTTTCCATCGAAGGCTTCGGCAGTTTCGTTACCTCCACGCCGCTCCGATTGCTACCGGCTGGAGCGACCGTTGCCGGGTGGGAATTGCACCCACTGAAGATCGACACCTTTTCACGGCGCACAAAGGGCCAGGTTATATTTATAGTCCGCGAAACAACCGGATAGCCACGGACCGTCGCCAATTGCCTTCAGCAAGTGCGTCATGGGGCCCGCCATTTGGATTTTGCCAGAGGGTATTTGACGGGACCGAGTGTAACGGCGCCGCCAATCGCCGGTCATTAGAGAACAAAAAACGTCACATCAGGGATTATTCGGTGGTTCATCCGCTTCCGCATGTCGTCTATCCTCTATAGGAATGATGGCCGTAACCGAACTCGAACCCCTGGAGCCGTATCGCCGTTACCTGGAGGTGCTGGCCCGTGCGCATTTGCATCCCAGCCTTCGCGGTAAGCTTGATCCATGCGACGTCGTTCAGCAAGCGTTGCTGCGCGGTGGTGGCGCTGCCGGGGCTGCGTAGTCGATCACCCGAGGTGCTGACTGTCTGGCTGCGCCAGGTTCTGGCCCGGACGCTCGCCGACTTCGTCAAGCATTACCATCGCGATCGGCGGGACGTCGATCTCGAGCGTTCGCTGGAAGCGGAGCTGGACCGCTCGTCGAGCGGTTTGGCAGCGTGGCTCCCGGCAGATCAAACGTCGCCGAGCAAAACCGCTATGCGAAACGAAGAGCTGCTGCGACTGGCCAATGCATTGGCTGATTTGCCGGAGGCGCAGCGAGAGGTGGTCATCCTGAAACATTGCCGCGGCCTCAAGCTGCACGAGATCGCAGACCAGATTGACCGCACCGTGCCCGCTGTGGCGTCGCTTTTGCGACGCGGCTTGGAAGGCCTGCGAAACAGGTTGAAGCCGAAGCAACCATGACCATGCTCGGTTGGCAGTGTTGGAGAATCCAATGCCTGAAATCTCGACCGGCTTCTATCAGGATGACCCGCTCGATCAGATCATCGCCGATTACTTGGAGGAAATCGAGAAGGGCGCCGTGCCCGACCGCGCGGCGTTGCTGGTTCGCCATCCCGAGCTGGCGGAACGATTGTGGGCGTTTATGGCCGATTACGATCGGATCGCTCAACATGCTGGGGAGTTGAAATTGGGCGGGGCGACTACCGATCACAACAGCAATAATCCCGCGCTAACGCACGTGCGTTATTTCGGTGATTTCGAGTTGTTGGAACTGATCGCCCGCGGCGGCATGGGAGTGGTTTACAAGGCTCGACAAACGAGCCTGCGCCGGCTGGTGGCGCTCAAGATGATCCTACAAGGCTTGCTGGCAACGCCACGCGACATGGCTCGGTTTCGCCTGGAGGCGGAGGCGGCGGCCAACCTCGATCATCCCCATATCGTGCCGATCTACGAGATCGGCGAACACCAGGGCCGGCAATACTTCACCATGCGCTTCATCGAAGGCCCTTCGTTGGCCAATCACCGCGCGGCACGGCGAAAGTCGAGGTCGGCCTGATCGCCATATTGGCCCGTGCTGTGCACTACGCCCATCAACGTGGCATTTTGCATCGCGATATCAAACCCTCGAATGTTTTGTTGCAAGTTGGTCGAGCCGCCGGCCAAACCGCGTCGGAGCCTGCTGAGGTGATTCCATTCGTCGCCGATTTTGGCCTGGCCAAGCGACTGGATGTTGTGGGTGATCTGACCGGCACCGGCCTAACGCCAGGCACGCCACGTTATATGGCTCCCGAACAAGCCGCAGGCCGTAAGGACCTGACTGTGGCCGCGGACGTCTACAGTCTGGGGGTCGTGCTCTACGAACGGCTTACGGGAGCGACGCCATTCGGCGGGGACGATCTTCTGGAATTGCTTCGCCAGGTGCGCGAGGTGGAGGCGACGAAGCCGTCGAACTTGGTGCCGGGGCTTGACCACGACCTTGAAACCGTGCGCCTCAAGTGCTTAGAGAAATCGCCCGAAAAGCGCTACGCGACAGCGGAAGCACTGGCCGATGACCTGGCGCTGGCTGCGGGGGGAGCCAATCGTGGCCCGCCCGGTCGGCACGTTCGGCCGCTTCACCCGCTGGTGCCGCCGCAATCCGGCAGTAGCCGGTTTGACCGGCGCCGTGGCGGCGTCGCTTTTGGCAGGGACGGTGATCTCAATGGTATTTGGCGTGCACGCCCATCTGCGGCGGCTGCAGGCTGAAGCCGCACAAGAAGGGATGGAGCGGGAGATGGCGCTTGGCCTGTTGGCGCCGCTGGATGCAGATCCTCCCGATCGACCGGGGACGGAGGGGTATTCTGATTCCCTCAACTTGGCCGAACGTGAATCGCTCTGGAGACTCGCCGAGACCAGCAACGAGCGGGTGCGGCGGTTTCTAGTAGAAGCACTGGCTACGGAGAGCACATCTCATCAATTGCTCCATGGCGCCGGGTGGTTCGTTCATGCTGCGGTCGGATTGGATCTGGAACGGCGTGCGTGTCGCCAAACCCTATTTGAAGGGGTCTTGCGCGATCCGGCAAAGAGCATCAGTCATCGGGCCGATGTCGCCTCCGCCTACCTGGAACTGTTTCCGCGCAACGCCTTCTTGCAGGGCGATTGTGCGAAACTCATTGGCCAGGAGTGGGAATTCGAAGAAGACCCCGAAAAGCGACAAGTGTGGCAATACAGAATACTATCGCGTTTGGAAAGCTTCTCTCCAACGGAAGCAGCCAATCTGGTGAATCAAATGCTCACGGATTCCGAGGAGGATAAAGATGCGCCAAGGATTGGCCGATCACCTTGTGGAAGTGGCTGCACGGATGCAGCCCCCTGAAGCTTTTCGGATGCTGAGCTCGGCCTTGGCGGAAGAGGAGGATCGATTTGTTCGCGATCATTGGATTGAGGGCTTGGTCTCTGTGACAGCCCAGATGGAGCCCTCCGAGGCGGCGCGTCTTTGTGAGACGACGGCACAAATGTTGACCCAAGCATTGATGAAGGAGGATGCATCCGCCCGCTCCGGACTCGCTCGAGCCTTGGCCGTAGTGACAGCGCCAATGGAACCTGCCGAAGCAGCGCATTTGTGGTCCGGTGGCCCAATTCCTTTTCCAGGCCTTGGCAAAGGAAAAGGTTCCCGCTGCTCACCAGGAGTTGGCCGCAGATCTGGTGGCGGTGGCTTCGCGGATGCGACCGACCGAGGCAGCACGAATGTTGTGGCAGGCCTTCGCCGAGGAGAAGGACAGTCAGCCTCGTCAACAATTCGCCACGGGTTTGGCGGCATTGGCGGTGAGCTTGGACCGTGCCGAGGCGGCACGTGTCTGTGGGGACGCGGCAAGGACGCTGTGCGATGCTTTGGTGAATGAGAAGGATGCCTATTCATGCCAATACCTGGCGGAAGGCTTGGCTGCAACGGCAACGCGAATGGAACCGGCTGAGGCGGCACGGTTGCTTGCCCACAGCATTGCGAATGTGAAATATGCCGATGCTCGACAGAAATTGGTCGCAGCAATTGCGACAATTGCAACGCGACTGGAACCGACCGAAGCGAAACGAGTTTGTCGGGATGCGGCACAAGCCCTGTACCAGGAATGGGTGAAGGAGAAGGATGCGGGAGCCCGTCAACAATTGGCCACGGATTTGACGGTTTTGGCCGGGAGGATGCAGCCATCCGAGGCGACGCTGCTGCTGTGCCAAGGCCTTTCCAACGAGCCGGATGCCTATATCCGCCGCCAATTCGCTCAGAGCTTGGCGGCAGTGGCAGGAGGCTTGCAACCTGCCGAGGCAGAACGTGTTTGCGGCGAGACGGCACAGATGCTCAATCAAGCCTTGGCGGAAGCTAAGGACGCTTACGCGCGCGACCAATTAGCCAACGGCCTACCTTCGCTCGCGGCGCGGATGGAAATTGGCGAGGCGGCGCGGGTATGTGCCGAAGCGGCCAAGCTCTTGGGCAGGGCCCTGGCGGAAGAGAAGGACGCGAAAGTGCTGAGACCGTTAGTCGATGATTTGGCGGCAGTGGCAGATTGGATGGAACCAGCCGAACGGGCACGTGTTTTTGGGAAAGCTGCGCGCGTGCTAAGCCAGGCCATTCTGGAGGAAAAGGATGCCAGCTCTCAGAAGCAATTGGATGAGGCATTGGCGGCGGTAGTTTGCAAACTGAAGCCTGGCGAGGCACAACGAATTTTGAAGGGATGCATTCGCAAGTTGAGTTCTAATGGGAATGGCAATTCCGAAGCAGTCGAGAATTGGAAGCCAGAAGTGTTATCTAGACTCCTGGTTTCGAGTGAGGGGCCAATCGCGCTTGCGGCTAAAGCAGTGTTAGCACAGTACCTGGTTGCCAATCCGTGGTTGAAAGGTCCGGTAATCGAACTTCAAGAGGCGATGTACGGGTGGAATCTGCGATTCACGCTTATCGACGCGACCCGTCAGCAAGACCGCCGTTGGGCCATGAATGTGGCAGCGGCTTGTGGATCGGGCAGCGGTTGCGGGTGGTCAAGCTTGATGCTCATGCCCCAACTCGATGAGGCCTGGCCTTGTCTGCACTCGACGCAGATGCTCGTCGATCTGCTCAAATTTCCCACCTGCGTCGGCGAATCGCACCGCGTCGTGCTGGAGCAACTCGGCAACCGCTACGGTCGGCGTTTCGAAACCCATTGGGAATTCGTCGAGTATGCCAAGGAACACGCTCTCGACCTGGACTTCACCACGCCGCCAAAACGGCCGCAGCGGCGCCTGCCGCCGCTCTTCTCGGGCAACTAAACGGGACAGGTCTAATAAAAATGCCCCCCGCAATTGAACGGGACACGTCTCTCTCCCAATTACCCGCGAGCAAGCTCGCATAAAAGAGACCTGGCCCATTGAAATGCCCCAGCCGCGTCAGCCCCGATCAAAGAGGTGAGGCTCCGAAAGCCACAATCCACCCTTCTCGAACAACCTTTCGAAAAAAATTCCGCCTCTCCTGTCACAGTTGGCCAATCCCGCGAACAGGATAGTGGCGGGGGCAAGAAAAGCCGGTCGGCCCCTCCAAAAAACAAACCTCGACCGGCCTTGTTTCGAGATCCTGCCCAAGGCAGGAAGGAGTTCCCAATGAACCGTTCACTGCTTACCACTGCGATCGCGGCCCTGGGATTGATCCTCTTTGTGACAGGCCAGATTCAGGCCAACGGCCACCAGGGCAATGGCTCGGGCCATCCAACCACCGGTTCCAACCACCAAGGCGCCATGAACGGCCGCCGCGGCGAGGCCGGTCGCTCGTTCAAGGCCAACAACCGATTCGATTATCGTCGGCACGGGTTCAGATCGCTGTCCTGGACGCGTTATGGCTGGAGCGACCGGTATCACAACTATCTCTACTGGGCTCCTGGCTATGGCTGGTGCTTTTACGAGCCAACCTATACGTCCTACCTGCCGATCTCCTACTACCCGGAAGTGTACCCCGATGCCTCCTTTACGGCGGCTCCCGTTGGGATCCCCGGTCCGGTGGTAAGCACAGCTCCTTCGGTGATCCAGCAAACCACCGTGGCCGTGGCAGCGCCGGTAGCCCCGGCAGTGGACCTGCCGACGCCGCCTCTGGCTCCGCAAGTGGCGCCCGCCCCGGTTGCGGTCCAAAAGACCAAGGTTGGAGCAGGCGTGCCTTGAAGGTCAGTGATTCCTGGTGAGCAATGCTCAGGGACGCCGGGCTGACGTGGCGAGGAGACAAAAAGTCTCCCACCACGTCAGCCCGGCGTCCTTGTCACCTTGCACTCCCCTGCTGGTTAGCCCGACGCGCGAGCGAGAGGACCGCCCCGGCAAGATCCCCGTGTCGGCAGTGCTGAGCCGTTGCAACCAGGACCTCTCGCTGGCGCGTCGGGCTAACAAATGCGAGATCCCCGTGTCGGCAGTGCAGAAGAGTTGCCACACGGTCCTCTCGCTCGCGCGTCGGACTAACGAATGCGAGCCGGTGCGAGCCGTCCATTTCCGAAAAAAATCCCGCCTCTGCTGTCACAGTTGGCCAATCACGCGAACAGGATAGTGGCGGGGGCAAGAAAAGCCGGTCGGCCCCTCCAAAAAACAAAACTTTGACCGGCCTTGTTTCGAGATCCTGCCCAAGGCAGGAAGGAGTTCCCAATGAACCGTTCACTGCTTACCACTGCGATCGCGGCCCTGGGATTGACCCTCTTTGCGACGGGCCAGATTCAGGCCAACGGCCACCAGGGCAATGGCTCGGGCCATCCAACCACCGGTTCCAACCATCAAGGCGCCATGAACGGCCGCCGCGGCGAGGCCGGTCGCTCGTTCAAGGCCAACAGCCGATTCGATTACCGCCGCCACGGATTCAGGTCGCTGTCCTGGACACGTTATGGCTGGAGCGATCGGTATCACAACTATCTCTACTGGGCCCCTGGCTATGGCTGGTGCTTTTACGAGCCGACCTACACTTCCTACCTGCCGATCTCCTACTACCCGGAAGTGTACCCCGATGCCTCCTTTACGGCGGCTCCCGCGGCAATCCCAGGTCCCGTGGTCAGCGCAGCCCCTGCGGTAATCCAGCAAACCACCGTGGCCGTGGCAGCGCCGGTTGCTCCGGCAGTGGACTTGCCAACACCGCCTCTGGCTCCGCAAGTGGCACCCGCCCCGGTCGCGGTCCAAAAGACCAAGGTTGGAGCAGGCGTGCCTTGAAGGTCAGTGATTCCTGGTGAGCGAAGCTCAGGGACGCCGGGGCCAACGAGCAAGTGAGGGAAAGTAAGGTTTCCCACCTCGTTGGCCCGGTGTCCCTGCTGTTTTCATTCTTTTCATTAGCCCGACTTGCCAGTTTTGAAGTCGCGATTTGGGAAGAAGGATCGCCTCATTTTTCACGAGCGGCGGGCTTTATGCCGGTCGGATTTCAAAGCAAGACGCAATAGTGTCGCGGTGCCGAATTCCGCGTGGGCCACACGGCGGGCATGAAGCCCGCCGCTCGTTAAAGCTGGCTTGAAGGAGGATTGCCCATGTCAACTTTTGAAACCTTTTCAACCGCCCAGGCGCCTTCAGCGGTCGCTGTCCTCTCGATCCTGCACTTGCCGGCTCTCCCCAACGAGACTATTGGACCTCCCGCCGAGCTGCCTCGCATCGCCGGATATGAAATCCTCAAGGTACTTGGCAGGGGCGGAATGGGGGTCGTCTACTTGGCCCGGCAAATTGGGTTGGCACGCCTGGTAGCTCTCAAAACGGTATTGGCCGGGGCCTACGCCAGCCCGGAACAACGGGAACGCTTCCACACGGAAGCTCAAGCGGTTGCCCGGCTCCAACACCCGCACATCGTCCAGATTCACGAAATTGGCGAAGCCGACGGCCAGCCATATTTGAGCATGGAGTATCTCGAAGGCGGCAGCCTGGCGGACGAACTCAACGGCAAGCCTTGGCCTTGGCGGTCGGCCACCACTCTCGTGACAACCCTGGCCGGGGCCATCCATCACGCTCATCAACGCGGCATCGTCCATCGCGACCTCAAGCCCGGCAACATTCTCCTTCAGAAGGATGAAGGCAGAAGGATGAAGGATGAAAAGGAACGAATTCCGTTGGATATGTCCAATTTCTCTTTCCCTTTCATTCTTCATCCTCCATCCCTCATCCTTCCGAAGATCACCGACTTCGGCATCGCCAAACTGCTTGTGGGGGGCGTGACCCAGACGCACAGCGGCGCCATCCTGGGGACGCCAGGCTACATGGCCCCCGAACAAATCGGCGCCTCCGAGAGCGTCGGGCCGGCAGCGGACATTCACGCCCTCGGCGCCATCCTTTACGAGCTTCTTACCGGCCGGCCGCCTTTCCATGCCGAGGGGATGCTGGAAACTCTCGAACAGATTCGTTTTCAGCAACCGGTTTCGCCACGACGTCTAACCGCGAGCATTCCGCTCGACCTGGAAACCATTTGCCTCAAATGCCTCCACAAAGACCCGGATCGGCGCTGCCAGAGCGCCCTCGATCTGGTCGAAGACTTACGCCGGTGTGTGGCCGGGGAACCGATCCTGGCCCGTCCCGTTTCGGCCTGGGAACGAGGCACGAGATGGCTGCGCCGCAACCCTGCGCGAGCCGGACTAGTCGCTGTGAGTTTCTTGGCAGTGCTGGCGTTAGCGGGAGTGCTTGTCGGCATGGCTTACAGTGCTCGCCTCAAGAGCTTCAATAATCAACTCGGAATCGCAGTGCAGCGTGCGGAGGATTCCCAGGCAGAAGCGGAACAGCAGCGAACCACAGTGAAAAGGATGGAGCGGTGGGTCCGTTACCTGCGCAACGTCCACCTGGCCGATGAAGCATGGCAAGACGGCCAAGTCCGCCGCCTCTCGGCGTTGCTTGAAGGCTGTCCAAGCGATCTACGCGGTTGGGAATGGAACTATTTGCACGGCCTTGCCGGCAAGGACGGACGTTCCTTGCAACACCCTGCCGGTGTCTTTACCGTGGCGTTCGATCCAAGCGGCCGGCGCCTGGCCTCGGGCTGCCAGGACGGTTCCGTATGGCTCTGGAACATCGCCACGGGCACAAGCCGGATCGCCTCGGAACGCCACACCGGGACCGTTTGGAGCGTCGCCTTCAGTCCCGACGGCCGCTTCCTGGCTTCGGCGGGCGACGACCGGCGCGTGCGAATCTGGGACGTCGAGAGTGGCCGGCTGGTCCGCATCCTGCGTAAGCACGGTGCTCCGCTGCGCTGCCTGGCGTTTAGCCCCTACGGCAAGATCCTGGCCGCCGCGGGCAACGAAGGGACCATTAAGCTCTGGGGCCCGGAAAGTGGGCGCGAACTGACGCACGCTGCCAGGAAACGACGGTGGAGTCTTCGCATTGGCTTTTGCTCCCGACGGCCGAGCGCTGGCATCGGGCGGTGCGGACAAGGCAGTGCGATTGTGGGACCCGCAGACCGGCATCCTGCTCCGTTCCTTATTCGGGCACACCGAAGACGTCCGCGGCGTAGCATTCAGCGCCGATGGCACGGCCCTGGCATCTGCTGGAGGGGATGGAACATTAAGAACCTGGGACCCATCCAGCGGGAAGTCGCTGGCGATCTATTACCCGCCGCAAAAGAACGCCTTTCTCGGGGTCGCGTTCGGCCCGATGGGCGCTTGGCCGCAGCCTCGGAGAGTCGAATGGTCTATCACTGGGAGGCGGGGCTTCTGCACACCTTTCGCGGACATAATCACCGGATTCAAGGCGTAGCCTTCAGTCCCGACGGCAAACTCCTAGCCTCGGCTAGTCCGGACTGGACCGTCAAACTTTGGGAAGTCAACGCCAGCCAAGAATCCCGGGCTCTGCCGATTAAGAGCGAGCGCGTGCTCGGCGCAACCTTTAGCTCGGATGGCAAGTGCATGACCGACGTTGCCCTGGACGGCACGGTCAGGGTGGGAGGTGAAGAACGGCCAACTCCTCAGTCGATGGGAGGCCGATCTGGAGAGGCCGCGGGCTGTTGCTTTCTCCATCGACGGCCGCCTGCTCGGTTCAGCCGGAAGGAAGGGATCGATTCGGTGCTACGACCTGACAACCAGGACGGTCCTTCGTGTCTTTCAGCACGGGCGCCGCTCGTGCAGTCGCCTTTAGTCCAGACGGGCAGCGGCTGGCCTCCGGAGGCGACGACGGAATCGTCAAGGTTTGGGATATGGCCGGCGATCAAATCCTGTTCACGTGCATCGGTCACAGCGGTCCGGTGCCGCCAGGTTGCATTCAGCCCGGACGGCCGGTCCTTGGCATCGGGCAGTCTGGACGGAGTCCGGCTTTGGAACGCGGCAACCGGCGAGGTCCTTGCCCCTTTGGCGGAGGAGAGCGCCTCGCGTTGTGGCTCTTCATTTGGCCCGCAATGGACGAATTGGCAGTCGCTCAGATGGGTGGCAACATTACCATTTGGGATTGCGACAGCCGGCAGCGTCGTGCCGCAATGGTTGGCCATCAGCGCCATGGTCTGGAGTCTGGCTTTCACTCCGGACGGCAGGCGCCTAGCCTCGGGCAGCCGGGATATGACGGTTAAGCTTTGGGACATCGCCAGCGGTCAGGAAACGCTCACATTCAGGGGCTTCACTTCAGAAGTATCCGCCGTCGCCTTTAACCCGGACGGGGATTGCCTGGTCACCACAGATCAGGGTGGATCGGTGCGCTTTCTGGGATGCCGATCGCCCCAAATGAGATAAGGGCGAAGCCCCTTTATCCCTCCACCTTTCAGCTTTCACCCTCCACCCTCTTGGTCGAGCCCTGGCGTCGGTCCAAGGCCGGCTGGCAGTACTTCAGTAGGTTCAACTCGATCAGTTCTTGTTCCAGGTCTTCCTCGGCCGACCGGCCCAGCGTCTGCACCACCTCGTCTACCAGCAAATCGGCGAAGCGGTCGCGTGCCCGATGCAGCGTTTGGCGTACGCCGGCGGCACTGAGCGGCTTGCCCAACTGTGTGGAAAGTTGCTCGGCCATTTCGGGGGAGCGAAGATCGGGGTGATCGGCTCTGGAGCGCGAAGGTTGTGTAGAAGGGCTGGCCGGTTTGGCATTCGATCATCGGCCAGCGCTTGCCAAGCCCGGCTCAGCACGGTTTCCCGCCAACTTTCGAGAAAAAGCGGATCGGCGTCCGCCGGATCCCGCCCCGGGGTTTGGGCTTCCGCCACGTCCGAAGGCAGAGCAACGGGCCGGACCTGTTGCCGCCGGTAATGGTCGGCGATCACGTGAGACAGCGACGCCCTTTACGAAAATCCGGAAACGACCGCGATCTGGGTCGGCCCCGCGGTACTTGCCGTCCATGAGGGGCAAGGCGAACTCTTGAGTTAGATCTTCAGCCGCTTCGGGATCGCGAATTGCCAGCCGAATAGATAGCGTTTGACGGCCCCGCCGTGCGCTCCAGCAACCGCTGTCGAGCGGCGGTGGCAGCCTCGGCGTCGGCGCCGTGGGCTTGTTCCACCACGGACCAGAGCGTCATGATCTGGCTAAGCCGTTGTTCGGAGTTGGTGGGTGGCATTGGCAGTACCTCATCAACGAGCCTAAAAGGTGGATGGCCGCTGCGGTAATTGTACCGGGTGGCTAAAGTACGTGTAACTTCCGATCGAAAGCTCGCCCGGCCCCGGCCCAATTTCTAGCCTTCTGTCAAAAAACCGAAACTTGCTGTCACAAAAGCCAGCCGCCTCCGAAGTTGACTGTAGACCCGACTGGTGGATAAGGAGAACAACGATGGTTGAGTTTCCACGCAGATTCTGCAAACTCATCATCTTTGCCTGTGCAATGGCATGGCCTGCCCTGACTGCCATGGCCCAGCGGCCCAATCCGCTGCCGGGAACCGGAGTCGAACGCGGCGCTACGCAAGGGCCGTACTGGCAAGCTCACCTCTGGCCTATTCGCGTTTGGAGGAAACCCGTGGCCCAACGGCGCGACAGCTCCGTCCACGGCAATGAGGGCCGCTTCTTTGGCCGCCCGATATTCGGCCAGAGAGGAGCGATCACCTCCGAGCCGGACCGGGCTGTCGGTCTGGAATGGGCCGCGGACGAAGTCTTATCTCGAAGTCGTGACCGCGACGAATTCAGCATCGCGACCAGCGGCAAGGGGTTGACTGGAAGTGTGGATGCGGCCCGACACCTTGGACTTCAAGGGCGAGGGCCCGAGGATTTCGTGCATTGGCTGGGCAAGGGAGAAAAGGGACACTTCGAGTGGGTTTCCGGCTCTACGGCCGCAACTCGCAGCGTCCCAACCGTATTTCGGCTTATGCTTGGAACCCAGATGGCAAGTTAGGCGCCGGCGCCTATGTTGAAGACCCCTTGACGCTCGGCGCCTGGATATATCTGGTGGCGACGTTCGATGATCCCCGGAAGCCGAATGCCCAGGTGCGTCTCTACAAGAATGGGCAGCCCGGTTCCCATAATAAATCGTCCGGCACGCTCTACAAGAACTACCAGATCAAGCCTCAACACGGTCCCGCCCCCGTGCCGCTCTAGGCACCCGCGACCTGCACAGCTTTCTCATCGGCGGCCTGGATGAGGTCGCAATCTACCCGCGGGTAATCGAGGCCGAGGAGGTTCTTGTGCATTGGAAGGCGGGCCGCCTGAAGCCAGCTCGCTAGCAGGTGAGCGCCAGTTTTTGCCGTGGTGTGGTTGTTATCGGCGATACGGCCGGCCACCCAGTTGGGCGAGCCGATCCTGATATTCCTGCCAAGATGGAAAATCCAGGACGCGAATACTCTCGTCCGGGCAAGTTCCATTCCGGTGAGAACGCGAGCCCAAAGGCTGATCTGTTCGACACCCCCTTCCAACTGGGAAGGTACGGGCTGGAGCCGGGCTGTGCCATCCTCGCTGGCGGTCAAAATGCTCCTGCCGTCGGAGCTGAATTGAACCGACCAAACCACGCCACGATGTTGAATCGGCGGGCCCATCGGCTTACCGGTGATAGGGTCCCATAGTCGAGCCGTTTTGTCCCGACTAGAGGTCGCGACTAGAGAGCCATCTGGGTTCCAGTCGGCGCTCTAGCCTCATCAAGGTGTGAGAGCGGCGCACTCGCCGGCTCACACGTCAGCGTGTTCCACACTCGGGCTGTTTTGTCCGAACTCGAGGTGAGCACCCAGTGGTTGTCCGGGGAGAAGCGGGCGGCCCCAACACTGCCCTGATGGAGGAGCGGCTTGCCGATAAGTTTACCGGTCAGCGCGTCCCAGATGCGGGCGCTTCCATCGTTGCTTGCCGTAACCACTTTGAGTCCGTCGGCGCTGAAACCGGCCGCGAAGACGTGCCCCGCATGTTGAAGTTTGGGACCAATCATCCGGCCGGTTGCCGCGTCCCAAAGTCGACTGGTCCCGTCCAAACTTGCCGTCACCAAAATCTTACCATCCGGGCTAAAACCCACGGCAGTAACTTCGCCTTCATGGTGCATCGCGCTCCCGAGAGGGCGCCGCTGGTCGAATCCCAAAGTCGTGCCGTCCCATCTTGGCTTCCTGTCAAGACGCTTTTCCCATCTGGACTGAAGGTAATTGCCACAATGGCGTCCTGATGGCGCACTGGCCGCACCGAACCCTTCGCCGGTGGCCACATTCCATAATCGGGCTGTACAGTCTGCCCCTGCGGTTGCCACGGCTTTGCCATCAGCACTGAATGCCCCCACACGAATGGTATCTGCTTGTCCGAGTGGCTTGCCGATTAAACTGCCGGTGGCGGCATCCCACAGCTTCGCCTCGTTGCTTCCACCCAAGGTGAGGATGCGGGTATTTTCGGCACTAAAGATCGCAGCTCGAACGGGACTGCGATGATCGAAAGTCTTTTGCGGGGCTAGATTATTGCCCATCCGCCAGACCCGAACCCCGTCGCCGGAGGCAGTTATGAGCGTCTTGCTGTCCGGGCTGAAGATAGGCGCGGATCACCCAACCGCGATTAGGTAATGGGTTGCCCAGAATCGCACCCGTTGAGGCTTCCCAAATACATGCCGTGCGGTCATAACTCGCGGTCACTACTTTCTGACTATCTGGGCTGAAACTGACAAAACGAAGCCAATCTCCGTGCTTGAGCGGCAATCCAATGGGCTTGCCCGTGGCCGCTTCCCAAATGCGTGCGGTGCGATCGCAACTTCCGGTTACGACCATTTTCCCATCCGGGCTAAAAGCGACCGTGCCCACGCGGTCCCGATGTTCCAATGGAACGGCCAGGCGTTGGCCCGTTGCCGCTTCCCAAAGTTGGGCCGTGTGATCGTCGCTTCCTGTCAGGATGGATCTTCCGTCCGGGCTAAAAACGGCATCCTCAACTGGCCCGCGATGGCGGAAAGGTGTGCCAAGCGGGAGGCAATTTGCCACGTCCCAGAGCCGGGCAGTCTTGTCATCGCTGGACGTCAGAACCGTTCGGCCGTTTGGACTGAAGGCAACTGAGTTGACAGGGCCGTCGTGCTGAAATGCTGGGCCATGTCGGTTGCCAGTTGCTGCTTCCCAAAGTTGAGCAGTGCAGTCCTCACTCCCCGTCAGTGCCAAGCGACCATCCGGACTGAACGCCACCGTTCCCACCGAACTGCGATGACGCATAGGTTCACCGACGGGATCACCCGTCTTTAGACTCCAGATTCGGGCACAGCGGTCGGCGCTGCCTGTGAGTGCAAGGCGACCATCGGGACTGATAGCCACAGCCAGGACACCGTCTCGGTGCTCAAAAGGTTGTAGAGTGGCTTTCCAGTTGCCACAGCCCAGAGTTGGGCTTTATGGTCGCCACTGCCCGTCAAGATCGAGTTGCCGTCTGGGCTGAAAGCGGCCGCCAGCACGGAGTCGCCATGTCTCAGATACTGTTCAAGATTATGTAGATGGCCTCGCCAGCCATTGAGATTGGTTCGAATGTCTCGTTGCAGTCGAACATCCTCGGCGCGAGTTGCAATTTCAAGGCTCCGTGCGAGCCAGAGCATTCCTTTACCCACTTCCTGCTGTTCGCAAAGTCGAATTGCCTGGTCGAACGCAAGATGGGCCGAAAGCCGGTCTGCCTGACGTCGCTGAGTCTGGGCATCCCGCAACGCCGCTTGAAGATTGGCAGTGGCTCGGTACTGGTAAAAGCCGAAGCTTGCAGTCACGCCGATGGCCGCCAACAAAGCTGCGGCAGCCAGCACCGTGAGGAAGGTCAGCGCCGAATTGCGCCTGCCCCAGCGCCAGGTTCGTTCCAGAGCGGTAGTGCGCCGCGGCCGAATCGGCCGATCGTTGAGGAATCGCTCGAGATCTTCGGCTAAACTATGGGCACTTCCATAACGTTTGTGCGCTTCCTTGTGCAAACACTTGAGACAAATGGTCTCCAGATCGCGCGGTACTTTCAAATGCAGCCGCGATAGGGAGACTGGCTCCTCGGAAAGAACCAGACGCAACGTGTCCAGTTGCGTCTCCGCCTTAAATGGTGGGCGTCCCGCGAGCAGCTCATAAAGAATAGCGCCTAAGGCATAAACATCCACCATCGGCCCAATATTCTTCTGCTTACCTTCTGCTTGCTCGGGGGCCATGTAGCTTGCGGTGCCCAGAACGGCGCCGCTGCACGTTTGCGCCACCTCCGCACCGATTTGCTTGGCCAGACCGAAGTCAGTAATCTTGGGAGTGAAAAGTGCTGAGCCAAGAGCCACTTCGTAAGCGCCGTCGGCAATAGTGTCCTGCTCTTCTTTGCCCAGCTCCCACTCACGGCTCATCAGAATGTTTGCCGGCTTGAGATCGCGGTGAATGATACGCTGTTGGTGAGCCGTGTGAATCGCTCGAGACAAGGTTTGCACCAGCCTGGCGGCAGCTCGCGCAGGTTGCGGAGTACCGTTAACTGTTTGTGCCAGCGTGCCCCCGTCGATGAATTCCAACGAAAAGTAGGGACGTCCGTCCTGTTCGCCCACGTCGTAAACTTGCACGATATTGGGATGCCGCAAGCGGGCCACCGCTTCGGCTTCCGCGCGAAATCGCGCTGATGGGAGCTCGTGCACAATGGACATCATGGGCACGACGCAGGTTCCGATATCACTCACTCACTCGATCTCCATGGCTTCAAGGGTATTCTCACCACCGACGATATTGTCTGGCTGCGCTTGCAAAAGAAAGGCATCCTCGGTGTGAACGGTTCATCGGATGGCCTGGACGGCGCCTGGAGACCTCACGCGATTTATCTCCTGGTCAACGATAAAGTTTATTTTCAGTTTTATGTAGACCAGTGGCTTCGCGCCGATCGCCCTACCTGGGAGGTCATTGTTAGGCCGCGTTTTTCCATTCAAGAACGGTTTGCCCATGCCTTGCGGCTCATACCCAATAATCGAATTGACGAATTTGACAAACTCAACGGAGTTGTCATGACCAATCTATTCAAGAAACAAGGCATTTCCGGCTGGAAGCCTTCCGGCGTCCCCGTGGCGGTGGCCACCGGAACCGTCGTGTATCAGAAGAATTCGACGGATGGGCTAGCCACCATCGATCTTGCCGTCGAGAAGGTGGCGCTGGGTGGAAAAACGATTCTCATGAATGAAAAGAATGGTGTGGAGCACCCGCGCTTTCTCCGTGTTGAGTACGAACACAAGAAGAATCCGGTGCCCAAACAAGGGCAGCGGGTCGAGATCGGCGGCAATGTCGTGTGGGATACGGATAGTGAGTGGCATTACGAGATTCACCCTCGGGGGGCATCCGACGTCAAAATTCTTCCTTGAGGGGAGCCATCGTGACACGATGCACGCGACTCTTGGCAGTGGCAGTCGCTTTCTTGTCGGCGAGCCCTGTCCTGGCTCAGAACCCGTTCAACGAGCGCGAGAAGACAGCCTCTCAGGCACTCAAGCTCAAGCTTGGCGAGCTCGCAGCGCCGCCAAGATCAATAAGTGGTCTTTCAAAATTGAATATACGGCTGCTGCCGATCGGCTTCATGTGGATTGAATATCATGCGAACCACATTGGCAGCCATGCTGCTTGGGTTGAGGCGCGGAGTACGCTGACCCATCCGGGAACTATTCGCGAACTCGAGATCCACAACGCCACAAACGGAAATAATCTCTTCGAAAGGGCAATCATGTCGGACCGATTGTTGATGAGGGTGGGGGGCAGGCGCTGTTGTTCGCTCTCCTCCTTGGGTTGACGGCGCATTCGCAGACCAACGATCCCTCCTCAGGCAAACCGCCCGGCGCCCGCCCGAACGCGGACGACACGCAGCCGCCTGCGAAGAAGGGCAAGAAAGCCACTACCGACGACCCGCCCCCGGACCAAAAAACAGGCGACGCCAAAACGGACGACACCTCGTCGGGCGCCCAAAAAAAAGGGGGAAGCGGCAAGACGGACGACGCTCCGCCCGATTCGAAGACGGATGACGCCAAGACAGACGATCCGCCGTCGCTGCCGAACAGCGATTCGGGACCGACCGATGTCACGCCCCCGACTGTGACCCCGCCGGCGACCTTGGATTCTTCGAAAATCAAATGGACAGGGCCCCGCAACAACAGGATGACTCTTCAACTCCTCCTGCCCCCGCCGGAGTGGAGCCCTTGACACATGGTCCTGTGCACGAAGCGTTTGCCGAACCAGCCGGAAGCCAGTCGAGTGCCAATCCTATTATCCCTCAAGCTCCGCCTCCGGTGGTACCGGAACAAGTTCCCGACCAGAGGCCACAGGGCCAAAACTCCGTCTGGATACCGGGGTACTGGAGCTTCGACGATGAAAAGAAGAGTTACGTGTGGGTAAGTGGTATTTGGCGCAGCCCTCCTCCTGGACGCGTGTGGATGCCGGGACATTGGCAGCAAGTTCAGGGCGGCTCTCGCTGGGTATCCGGTTATTGGTCCTTGCCCAACCAGTCTCAGGTCGATTACCTTCCCCCGCCTCCGCCTTTCGTTAATGCCGGGTCGCCGCCGCCCGCTGCCTCTGCGGGGCAAATCTTCACACCGGGCTGCTGGGTTTATCAAGGCAACCGTTACTTGTGGCGAGCTGGCTTTTGGCATGCCCACTATCCCGGGTGGATCTGGGTTCCGGCCGCCTATGTGTGGACGCCCGCGGGTTATATTTTTGTTGATGGATACTGGGACCATCCGCTCCAACTTCGCGGCTTGCTGTTTGCCCCGGTCGCCTTCAATTCCGCCCTGTTGCGACGATCGTCGTTCCGCTATACGCCGACGTTTGTCGTGAGCACCGACTGTCTTTGCGGAGCAATGTTCGCGCGACGATCGTGCGGCCACTACTTCTTTGGCGACTATTTCGGCGCCGGCTACGCCACAGCAGGTTATGTTCCCTGGATTGATTATCGAAGCAACCCGAGCATCCCCGATCCGTTGTACAGCTACTACAGCGTGCAGGCTGGCCAAGGAAAGGGCAACAATCGCTGGGGAGACAGCATGCATCGTTTTTATTCCGCTCGCGCAAAGGGGACCATCGCCGCGCCGCGCGCACGATGGCGCTGCAGACCCAGGCCCTTAACAACATTCTGAGCAAGAAAGCAAGTCCTGGAACTTATTCTGCCATGCAAAAAAAGGCATCGAGCGTAACTGTGGTTACTCATATAAGCCGGGCGACGAGTAATACTTCCACGGGAGCTGCCTTGAAGTTGGAGCGCGTAACGCCGGCACACCTGGCCGCGGAACAGAAAACCGCAGTCCAATACCACGACTTTTCTCAACACCGCATGCAAGCAGAAGCTGCGATTGATGGCTTCCGCAGCGACCGCTTCTCCCCATCCGGCCCGCAGGTGGCGAACCAGGGCCACCCTGCAGCGAATCCGCCAGGGAAGACCGTGGCGGTCGCCCACTCGATCAAGCTGCAGCTCCCGCAGGAAATCGTTAAAGCGTCGAGCGCCACCTCAACGGCCACGGGCGCGGCGGGGTCGATCGCTCGGACCAAACCGCCCCAACCCTCGATTCCGAAACCGCAACCGCACGGTGAAGCCGGCAAACCGTCCAAGTGAGACATTTGCACTCGAGCCAGATGGAAGAAGTTTCATTTTTTGTCGGCTGGGAATTGCAGCCACCCCAAAAGTAGGAAGGCATGCGCATGCAAGGAATCATTTCGGCCCCGCTCGTTCTGACGCTTGGGTCTATGCTGTCGCCTCAGGTAGGGCAGAGCGTCGAAATAACGCCCCAAGGCAAAGCGCTCGCGAAGTTCTTGGACGACATGCATGTCGAAAAGTTCTGGCTCGCGAAACACAGCGTCGCTTGGAAGACAGGCGAACCACTGGCCAAGCAGGTCCCAGATGGCAAAGCGCACACGCACTGCAGTGCCTTCGTGGCGGCGGCTTGCTTGCGCTCGGAAATCTACATCTTGAGGCCCCCCGAGCACGGGACGGTTTTATTGGCAAATGCCCAATATGACTGGTTGCGTGACTCGAGCGCAAAAAAAGGCTGGAAACCGGTGGAGTCCGACTTGAAGGCTCAGCAGTTGGCCAATCGGGGGCTCATCGTTGTCGCATCCTTCCGGGAGGACGACTCCAAAAAAGCCGGTCACATTGCTATCGTTCGACCTAGCAAAAAATCGGCTCAGAAGATCCAGGAAGAGGGGCCGCAAATCATTCAGGCGGGAGCTTCGAACCACCGGAGCACCAGCTTAAAAGAAGGATTCAAGCATCACCCCGCGGCCTGGAAAGATCACAAAGTCCGCTATTATGCTCATGAATGGACGGGGGCTTCACCATGATTCCGCGCGTTTCGATAGCGCTTGCAAGCCTTGTTCTCGTTCCTTTTGGATTGGCGCCACTGGCGGCCTACCCTCCGCCGGATCATCCGGTGACCGGGCTCATCGGCGCGAAATACAAGGAATTGAATGGAGCTGCCGGGCCGCTCGGGCATCCTACCAGCAATGAAATGGACTCGAAGGAGGGAAAGGGCCGGTTCCAGAACTTCGAACATGGAGTCATCGGCGTGACCCCATCGACGGGGCCAAAGTCTGTTCAGGCTCTGTACGTCAAGAATGCCGATTTGATTTTCGAATGGGGCGACACTGCCCCTTTCAATTATGACTTCTTCCAAGTTCGTTGGGACTTGGACGGGAAAAACGTCGGTCAACAAGAGATCAAAGGCGGCCCTCGAACCAAAGGCAAGTGGGTCTCCAGGCCCCATTCCGGAGGCCGCTATCGATTGGTTGTCGAAGGCGCCGACGGTCACGTGGGCGGCTCCAAATCCCGTCAAGGTTGGTCCAATCCTCTCTATCTCGACTATGTGCCGCCTGCCCCCGATTATTCCTATGCACCACCAGCCAAACAGCCCGCTCCCGTTGCCCGCAAGGTGGCCAAGAACATGCCCCAAGGACTTTACTTACGCGAATGGATGCGCTTAGGCGGGCCCAACGGCCCATGGGCCTTCCCAAGAGTGGGGTTCAGCCCCATACAGGTAGTGTCAAAGGCGGGACCATACAATTCGAAAGCGGCCAGATTAGCTTCTGTCCGGGTGTCTGGGAGAAAGGGGTGTTGGGCGCCTACCAGAATGACGGAGAGATCTTCGTCGATTGGACCGTCTCTTGGGGCGAACCAAATCCACCGCGCATTTCAACTACGACAAGTTCATCCTGCGCTGGGATTTCAATGGCAAGCACTATGACGGCGACCAGATTGACATCGAAGCGGATGACACGCATCTGCGTTCGCGCGGCTTGAAACATCTGGCGCCGAATCACGGCACCGGCGACTACCGAATTGTGGTGGAAGGCTCCGATGAGCACATCGTGGGCAAATCCAAGGCCCGCCAGGGCTGGATGCAGCCGGTTGTGGTTCATTTTGTCAAAACGCCGCCAAGTCCGACACTCGACAGGCACTTCACGGTGGATATGACCAACATCGCGCCGGCGATAACCGTGCGCGAAGCCAAAGCCAATTTCGACCGTCGTGTGGCGGCGGCGATCTTGCACAACGCCTGTCAACCGCTTTCGCACACGATTTACAAGGACGAGATGAACTGGTCCCTTGTGCGCTGGCGAAGATGGCCTATCCGGATTACTTTCAATCAGATCGCCTGCCTGGACATGATGACAAAGTGCGCGAGGAAGTGATCGAGGCGCTGCGCAGGCAAACGGTCGGATCGAAGCCGGGTACGACGGGCGATTCGTTTCCGACGAAAAGGACCGGCGAATATGACGTTGCCTTGACCGGCTTGATTGCCCTCACCTACAAATACTATCACCATTTACCTGTCGACGTGCAGGACCATATCGTCAATCATCTTTTGAACATACGTGGACCATTCAATGGAGATGATACGCGTCCGTTCAAGCCGGCCCGATTCCCGAAACCGAAAATCACTTGATGATGATCGAGTCGGCACGTTATTTGACAAACCAGTTGTTGTTCAAGCGCGAGGGAGATCCCCAGTTTGACAATGCTCGAAACGGCATGGACGAGTGGATGTTGAAGCACTTGCAGCACTTTCTCCTGGACGATTTCATCGAGTACAATGCCCGACCCTATCAGAACTACTCGATGTCGGCCCTGCTCAATCTCTATACCTTCACCTCGGCCAAGAATCCTTCGAGTGCCCGGGTCAAGATGGCCGCCCACATGGTTCTCGATTATCTCATGGCTAAAGTGGCGGTTTCCAGCAACGATTCGCGCCGATCGGTAACCTACCGTCGGCATGCGGATGATTATTCAGCGGATTTCATGAGTGGCAATTTCGACCCGCAGAACGCATTTTCGATGCTTTTCGCAGGCACCACCGATATGGTGGGCAAAACGACGTTGCCTTCGAGCTATGCCTGGGCATTCCAATGGGGTGGATTGAGCGATTACCGTCTTCCCGACGCAGTGCTCGATCTGATGGTCGAACGGTCTCACCGAACCTTTTTCCAACGCTTTCACCACGCGGCCGACGAGGCTTATGCAAGCTCTCCCAGCTACCTCATTAGTTCCGGCGGGCACTATGCCTCGTTTGCTTACCCGATTCTGGGAAAAGGCAAACACGACGACATCGGATTGGCCCTGCCGACTTCCTTCATGCCGACCGGCCAATTCAAGTCGGCAAACGATCTGATCCGATTTGCTGGGGCTTCCAGCGACGAGAAACGCTCGAATATGGGAGTCACTGCCGATTTTGCTTGCGGGTTGAATCCCATTATTCCTCCAGCGTATGCCGCCGCCGCCGTGAGCGTCGATCAAAACGGCAAGCGGACGCCGCGCAACGTCAAAATCGAGCCCTGGACATTTATCGATCAATCCGCCGCCAAAGTAGGCGCCGTATATGCAAGCAAGCCACAGAGTCACGGTTATTATGTGGCCGTCTACCATCGAGGCGGCCTCGGATTCCTCGAGGCTTACGATACCGCGCTTCACAGCAGTCTGAAATTCGAGGACTTTATGGCCGGAGTTCTGAAGCGAAACGGTGCGACATCGTTTAAGACAACCGGCAAGAATTCCTACGTGATGACCGATGGCAAGAGCGTCGTCTTCGAAATCTCGCCTAACAGTATCGTCGATCTTCCTGCGGAAAAGCCTTTTTTCGTCAAAGGATCCATTTTGAATGGCCCAGAAAAAGCCGGCGTCATCACCATAGATAATCCCACTATTCATAAGCGCATTACGCTTGATATGCACGATTGGAAAGCGCCTCGTCGCGCGGAAAACTGAGCCAGGGCTGCAGCAATGGGGAGACCTACTTCCCCACCACGTCGAGCCCGATTGACTTCACCGAGTCGGAACTCCCTCCCACCATTACCTGAAAGCGGCCGGCCTCGACGACGCGTTTCATATCCAGCCCGTGATAGGAGAGTTGCTCCGGTCCCAACTCGAAGGCCACCTTGCGACGCTCGCCCGGCGCCAGGGTGACGCGGCGGAAGCCTTTCAATTCCATAACCGGCCGGGTGGCGCGGCTGACCTCAGCTCGGAGATAGAGTTGAACTACCTCGTCGCCGGCTCTATTTCCGCTGTTCGTCACCTCTACGGACACCGTGGCGCGCCCGTCAGGCGGAATCCGGTCGGGCGAAACCTTTGGGGCGGAGTACGAGAAAGTGGTATACGAGAGACCGTGCCCAAACGCGAAGAGCGGCTTGGCGGATTCGAAGAGGTAGCCCCGCCTCGCCGTGGGCTTGCGATTATAGAAGAGTGGAAGTTGTCCCACGCTGCGGGGGAAACTAACCGGAAGCTTGCCACTGGGGTTCACTTCGCCGAAAAGCACCTCGGCCACCGCCGTGCCGCCCTCCTGCCCCAAGTACCATCCTTCGAGGATCGCCGGGACCCGCCCCGCCAACTCCGGGATCGCGGGAGGCCGGCCGTTGATGAGCACCAGCACCGTCGGTTTCCCGGTGTCGAGCACCGCGCGCACCAAATCCTCCTGCTGTCCCACCAACCGCAGCTCCGGCCGGTCTCCCAGGTGATTCTCCGCATACGCCTCGCGACAAGTCTGCTCGTTGTCTCCCACCACCACGATGGCCACGTCACTTTCGCGGGCCAGTGTCGCCGCCTCCGCTATGCGCTTGCGGTTGGCGGCGGGATCGGCGAGCACCACGCGGTCGGCCGACCATCGCGCCTGCGAGCGCGTCCCGCCCACGAGCGGCTGGGGACCTTTGGTGAAAGCAGAATCTTCAGTGATCCGCACTCCCTCCGCATGCATGACAGAGGCGGTGGTCCCCACGCGCTGGCGAATTC
This sequence comes from uncultured Gemmataceae bacterium, assembly GCA_963748025.1. Taxonomy (GTDB): domain Bacteria; phylum Planctomycetota; class Planctomycetia; order Gemmatales; family Gemmataceae; genus CAVVHZ01. The sequence continues at coordinate 15,461 of CAVVHZ010000025.1, read as the reverse complement.
CCTCCAGAATGCTCACCGAATGGCGCGGCACGCCCGAGTAGCCGCCCAGCATGACCTCCGCTGCGTGCGGGCCGATCACCGCCACTCGGCGGTATCCGCGGCTTGCAGAGGCAGCCGGCCGTCCTGATTCTTGAGGAGGACGATCGCCTGCCGTGCCGCCTCCAGAGCCAACGACCGCGTCGCTTCCGAGCCGGAGATGCGGTCGGCTTTGGCGGGATCCACAAACGGGTTCTCGAACAGCCCGAGCTCGAACTTATCGCGCAACAACCGGCGCACGGCGGCGTCGATCGCAGACGCTGGCACTTTGCCCTGCTTCACCTGCTCGACCAGTGTGTGGTAAGTCTCCACGTCCGGAAGTTCCACATCTACCGTGGCCGCGAGTGCCTGCCGTGCCGCGTCGGCTTTATCCTTGGCCGTTCGATGTCGCCCGGCGAGCTGGCTGATCGCCTGCCAATCCGAGACGATGGTGCCGTCGAAGCCCCATTCTATCCGCAGGACGTCGTGCAGCATCCAGCGGTTGGCGTGCGAAGGGATGCCGTCGATTTCGTTGTAGGAAGGCATCAGGCTGCGGGCGTTTCCCTGCTTCACCGCTGTTTCGAAGGGCGGGAAGAAGAACTCGCGCAGCGTCCGCTCGCCATAAGGGCGCCGGGCCACGTTTGTCCCCGATTCCGGCTGGCCATGGCCGGTCATGTGCTTCAGCGTGGCGATCACGCGGTCGGCCGGGATCGCTTTGCTTCTGCCTTGAAAACCCCGAACCGCTGCCAGGCCCATTTGCGACACCAAATAAGGGTCCTCGCCGTAGGTCTCCTCGAAGCGGCCCCAGCGCGGATCACGGGCCACGTCCACAACAGGGCGAGCACTCTGCTGGGCGCCTCGGCGCGCACCTCTCCAGCGACCGCGGCGAACACCCGTTCCACCAGCTCCGGATTCCAGGTGCTTGCCAGGGCGATTGCCTGCGGGAAGCTGGTCGCTTCCGCCCCTTGCAGCCCGTGCAGTGCTTCCTCGTGAAAGATCACGGGGATACCGAGTCGCGTGTTTTCCTTCACCCACTTCTGAATGGCGTTGGTGAACTCCGCCTCCGCCCGAGCCCCGTGACCGTCGCTGGGGCGTTCGATGCGTCCAATCCCCATGCGGAACCACTGGGGAGCATGGGCGGGATCGAAGCGCCCCTGGGCGTCGGTAAGCTGCTTCTTGGCGCTCCACATGCACAGCATCTGCGCCACCTTCTCCTCCAGCGTCATGCGCGAGAGGAGATCCTCTACTCTTCGGTTCGTGGGGGAGCGCGGCGTTCCGATAGTCTGGTTGCTTTAGGCCGGCCTGCCCCCGCACAGGTGTCGCTGTTAGCAAGGAACAGAGCAGCAGGAGGCCCGAAAAGCGGTTGAATCCCATTATGCCCTCGGGAGTGAGGTGGAGTGTTCTGATATGGCAGGCACCTGCGATGGCTAATTCGATGACGCGGTCGAAGTGAACGACATAGGCAACGCCCGGCCTGTAGGTCGCTCCCCGCCGAAGGCGAAAGAGCATTGCGATTTAGGGCGTCACGTAAACCATCCAGGAGACGCCGAAGCGGTCAGCCACCATGCCGAACTGCGGAGAAAAAAAGGTCCTGGTCAACGGCATCTGCACCTGTCCACCGCCTGCCAAGGCCGCAAAGAATCGTTTAGCCTCAGCATCTTGAGACACCGTGAGCGATAGGGAAACGCCTTGGAACTTTGGCTGGCCTCCGCAACGACCATCGGAAGCCATGACCTCGGTCTCACCGATCCGCATCCGAGCATGCATCACCTTATCTTTGGGCGCGGTCATCCGCGGATCAATGGGTTCCGGGTGGTCCGAGAAGCGCATCATCATGGTCACCTGGGCACCCAGCGCTGCCCGGTAGAACTCCAGTGCCTCTTCACAGCGACCATCAAAATCCAAATAAGGTTGAACCTGCATGGCATATCTCCTCGTGGGTTTTTTCAGACCATACTCAGGGCTTGAACACTTGTTGAGTCTAGCTGCTCAGGTTTGCCAAGGCTAGCGGATTGGTTTACCTGGCAGGAGCCACTTCCCAGTAAGTTGCTTATCCCCCGACCCTGAGCTAGGTTTGTACACAGCAAAGTTAAACCTAAATACTGGGGCCTGTCGTGTTTCTCATCGATTCGGCTGGCGGTTTCTACTGGGTCTTATTGGCCGGGGCCTGCTTGGCGGCCTTCGCGGTTTCGTCGGCTAGGCGCTACCTGCAAAGAACATTCGGTCAGTATGGCGGCGTACCGGCCGATTGCGGCCTGACCGGCGCCTTGGCGGCGCGACGGCTGCTGGCTGCAGTCGGCTTGACGGGCGTTGCTGTTGAACGCTCGAATTGGGTCGATTGCTATGATCCGCGCAAATGCCAGGTGCAACTGCGCGACCACACTTTCGATGGCTCGAGTCTGGCTGCCCTGGCGATCGCCGCACACGAGGTTGGCCACGCCGAGCAGTTTGCCCGTGGCTTCTGGCCAGCCCGCCTACGCTTGTGGATGCGCCCCATTTACATCGGACTGCTGCTGACGATGCTGGGCGTCCTGACGCTTGGTTTCGTTTTTTTGCTGATGCACTGGGCCACCTTGGTGGTGCTTGGAGCCAGTTTTGTGATGTTGCTCGTGCAATTCCCCACCGTCCTGCCGCTCGAGTACGACGCCTCGCGACGCGCGAAGGCGCTGGTCGTCAAGGAAGGGCTGCTGGCGCCATACGAGGTGTCATCCTTCGACCGTTTGCTCAACGCGGCCTCACGAACTTACCTGGCTTGGGAATGCAAACGTTGGCTCGTGCTCCTTGCGGCCTGCGCAGTCCTTTGCCGGTTCACTCCGACGTGGGAGCCCGGGCCGATTGATTTTGCCCAAATCTCGCACGCGGTCGTGGCCGAGCCTGCTGAGGAGGAGCGAGCGGCGGCGGAGGAACAACACCCTCTGAATACCGATGTGATGTATCTGCTGCTTCCGAATCTGGTGATTTTGATTCCAGCTGTTTTGTTGATGTTTGTCATGGGAAAATTCACGAACGCATCGGCTAAACGGCCCAAGACCATGGAGACTGCCGTATCCCGAAACAACGCCGGCATTGGCTTGCTGCGGCGCGGGGAAGTCGCCGAGGCCCTGCACGCGTTCTCTTCCGCCCTAACGCTAAACCCCAAACTGCAGGCCGCCAGATTCAATCGTGGCTATTGCCATCTTCGCCAGGGCCAGTTCGAACAGGCGATTGCTGACGTAGAAGAGTCGTTGCGGTTGAATCCCCACTATGTCGATGCCCTGGCGCTGCGCGGCCAGATCTGGACGCACAGAGCGCGATACGATCTGGCAATTGCAGATTTGAACCGCGCCTTGGAAATGGCGCCAGGAATACCACAGCTCTGGCTTGCCGCGGGAACCTTTTTCTGGCCCAAAACAATTACGACCAAGCGCTTGCAGACTTCGAGCTGGCGATTGGTTACGCGCCTGAGGATGGGCCGGCTCATCTTGGACGGGCGACGATTGCACTGGCGCGTGGCAACATGGATGCCGCCTTGGCCGACTGCAGCCAGGCGCTCGCTTTCGGTGCGGACGCCGGCGCCGCCTACAGCATGCGCGGACAAATCTGGCTCCAGAAGGGCGAGCACGACCGCGCGATCGCCGATTTCACTGCCGCTCTAAAGAACGGCCAGGGTTCGTCCATGCAGTTTTGCAATCGCGGTCTGGCATATTACTTCAAAGGAATTCATAATCTGGCGATCGCGGACCAGGACAAAGCGATCGATCTCGATCCGCTGCACGCGGTGGCCTATAACAACCGGGGCGCCGCCTACTTGAAGCTTGGCAACTACGCGGCTGCAATCGCTGATCTGCAAAGAGCCATCGATCTCAAACCCGAGTTTCCCAATCCTCACAAGCATCTGGCCTGGCTCAAAGCCACTTGCCCGCGGCCGGAATTTCTCGACGGCGCCGGCGCGCTTGCCCACACACACGCGCTGAGCCGCTTGCCAGGGAAAACCCGGCTGAATACCAGGCCTTATTGGCGGTCGCTCACGCGGCAGCGGGTGACTTCGGCAGCGCGGTGGCATGCCAATCGCGCTGTTTGGAATTGAGTTCACCACAAGAACGAGCACGGATGCGCAAGGCTGACGCTCTACGAATCACATCAGCCGTTTCGCGATGCCCTAGATCAATGATTCCACTTCCATTTGTTTCCGGAGTTGGGGACAATGACTATATGAGCGCCATCGAAACCAAGCCGGACATCGACCTGCAAGAACTGGCCGATCACGAAGCTGCCGAGCGGTCTTTCATCGAGAGCAAACCGCTTCCGCCTGATCTGGCCCGGCGCATTCAGGAGCGAGCGAATCGGGCCTCTGCAGAAGTCCGGCGGAATTATGGACTATCTGACAGCGAATGCTTGAATCAATTGGTCCGTGATGTCCGTGACGAGGCTTGAAATACGTCGTGGATGCATCCGTGGTGGTTCATGGGTGATACATGAACGAGAGTGCGGACGAGCACAAGATTCTGATCGACCAAATTCGCAATGCCTTTCAACGGGACGATGCCGACCTGGTTCACCAGACTGATAACGCAGCATCCGGAATTGAAAGCGCATATCAACGATCCGCTCGGCCCTTTTGATTCACCGCCCATCGTCAACGTCCGTAGCCGTGCCATGTTGGATCTGCTGCTTGAGGCCGGCGCCGATATCAATGCCAAAAGCCAGTGGTGGGCCGGCGGTTTCGGACTTCTGCACGGCGCCAATCCGGACGTCGCGGCTTACGCTATCGAGCGTGGCGCGATTGTCGACATACATGCCGCGGCTCGTCTGGGCATGTTGATTCGGTTGCAGGAACTGATTTCTCAAGATCCCACGCTCGTTCACGCTAGGGGCGGTGACGGCCAGACTCCACTCCATTTTGCCTCCACGATTCCGATAGCGGCCTTCTTGCTCGATCATGGAGCCTGGATCGACGAGCGCGACATCGATCATGAATCCACTCCCGCCCAATGGATGGTAGGCGACCGCCAGGAAATCTGTCGGTTCCTCGTTGAACGAGGCTGCTCCACCGACATTCTTTTGGCCTCGGCACTCGGAGACGTCGCCTTGGTCCGAAAACACCTGGATGCCGATCCCGCCTGCATTCGCATGCGCAGTGAGCGCGGAATATTTCCCCATGATTAACAAGAGAGCCGGTGGGACCATTTACCAATGGAATCTGGGCTTTTACGTGTCGGCCCATCAGGTCGCCCGGAAATTTGGCCACGAATCTGTACTACAACTGCTCTTCGAATACAGCCCCCCGGCGCTCAAACTTATCGAGTCGTGCTGGCTGAAGAACGAAGCCGCGGTGCAATCGCTGCTCACAAACTACCCGGACTATGCGGCCAGTTTGACGGAAGCCGACCGTCGGCAAGTCGCCCATGCTGCGCACAACAACGAGGCACTGGTCGTGCGGCACCTACTGGAAAGCGGCTTACCCGTTGACTGCAAGGGGCAACATCAGGCCACGCCGCTGCATTGGGCAGCCTTCCACGGCAACACCGAAATGACCAAAACCATCTTGAGATATGGACCGCCGCTGGAAGCCACGGACGCCGATTTCCAAGGAACTCCATTGAACTGGGCCATGCACGGATCTGAAAACGGCTGGAACTGCCGCGAAGGAGATTACGCCGGCACGGTCGAAGCGCTCCTCCAAGCCGGCGCCAAGATGCCAGCGGAGATCCACGGCAGCCAGCCGGTACGAGAGGTGTTGGCGAGACATAAGGGTGGCTGACGGGAGGGCCGGTAAGGAGGCTAAGGCGGTGCTTTTGTTCTTCGGGAAGGGATTTCCTCGAGCCCGTCAGCGTGGGGCAACCGTAACCCAGATTGGCTTCGAGCCAACCAGAGAATACTATGAATGAACTTGGAATCTGCGCTGGAATCGTGCTCTTGCCAGGGAACATGAAAGGACTTGCCGATGTCAATTGCCGAGCAGGCGAAACGGATTTACGAGTCACGGCTGAGGTCAAATCTGGAGGCAGAGCACCGCGACGAATTCGTGGCGATCGAGCCGGTTGCAGAATCGTTTTTTCTGGCCGCAACAAGCAATTGAACCTTGACTGATCCGATGATACCAATACGAACATGCGCCATTAGTAACCGCGCTGCTCCCCACCTGTTTATCCTCAATGAAAACTTGAAAGACGGAAGGGCGCAAACCGGCCAGGATCCGCGGCCGAACCTTATCGATACGCAGGCGATGTTTTTCGGTGGAACCAACTTCCAATTCCCAGGAACGAACGAGATTGGTCGGGGTTGTCTTGGAGATGCGACATCTGGATTACCAGCGGCCGGTATGAGCGCCGCCATCGACGTTGAGGATTTCTCCAGTTACCGTTTGTGCTTCAGTCAAATACAGGACCGCGTCCACTATTTCCTTTATGCTCGATAGTCGGCCCATGGGGTTGAGCGATCGAAGGGCCTCTTTCGGGTCGTTCTTATGAAGGGGTGTATCGACGACACCCGGAGCGACCGCGTTGAAGCGAATCCCGTCCTTTGCATACTCGATCGCCAGGTGCTTGGTAATCGTATTGAGACCACCCTTGGTGATCATGGGCAAGGAGGCCTTCACGCCGGCGATCGGATTTTCGGCAAGCGACGCAGTTATCGTCACGATGCTCCCGCCGGTTTTCTGCGCTAACATTTGCTTCACCGTTAGTTGCGTGAGGTACAGGAAACCTTCGAGGTTGGTCGAGGCGAGCGCCCTGAAGTCCTCAGTCGTGTAGTCCGTGAACGGCTTGGTGAAGAAGATGCCGGCGTTGTTGACCAGCACGTCGATAGACTTGAAACGCGACAACGCCGTCTCGACGATTTTGGCGGCAGTTGTCGGCAGGCCGATGTCGCCGTCCACCAGAGCAACGCGTTCGGAGGGCGCAACCTCGGTGGATTGGGTCATCTTCTGAGAATTGGCCACGACGTCGAAACCCCGTTCGACAAATCCTTTGACGATTCCCGCGCCGATCCCTTGCGAAGCGCCGGTCACAATGGCTGTCTTGCGTGTGCTCGTCACGGTGTTTACTCCCCGATGTTAGTGTTTTCGGAACGAAGCCGGCGCATCACTTTCGCCGACGTAACGGAAACAACTTCAATCCCATGCTATCCGCAATCGGAGTAGCGACCTATCCGGCATTCTTTGCGATTAGCGTCACTCCCGCGCCGGCTGGGGACGACCTGATCACCAAGTCCCGAACGACCGTGTTCCCGGTGAGCTTTCAGAATACCACCCCGAGCCCGCAACAACGCCAGCATTGGCCAAGCGAGTTGGTGAATCGTATTTGGCGCTCGAAGTTTTTTTCCGCACTTGTGTCCGAACGGTCGTACCTTATTCGTTGTATCACCGAAGGGCCGGGGAAATGGCCCCGGACCAAGCACGTGAAACCGTTTGGAGAATCGTCTCATGCCGAAGTATCTGTTCATCGTTCGCCATTCCACCGATCCCCAATCCCGGCCGTCTCCCGAGGAAATGCAAGCCCTGGGGGGCCAATGGTACGCCTGGATGCAGAAGTTCAGCGCGTTGATCCTGCCCGGCGGCGATGGCTTGAAACCGAGCGGCCGGCTCCTCAGAGGGAATGGTGACCGACGGCCCCTATGTCGAAGCCAAGGAATTCATCGCCAGTTTCAGCGTTATCCAGGCTGACAACTATGATGCGGCGGTGGCAATCGCTAAGGAGTGTCCGGGCGACAACGTGATCGAGATCCGCCAATTTGCCGGCTACGCATGAGTGAGCCGTGCTTCAGGAGCACCTAACGAAAAGGAGCGAAAAATGGCTGTAAAGAAAGGCACGCCGAAGTCCGCCACGAGCACCAACGCGACCAGCAAGGCGTCCGAGGGATTCACGGACGAGGAACGAGCCGCGATGAAGGAGCGCGCCCAAGAACTGAAGGCCGAGAGGCGCCGCGGCGCGGAGCGGACAAGGCGGACGGAGAAACCGCTGTGCTCGCGCAGATCGCCGCGATGGCAGAATCGGATCGCGTGCTCGCCGAGCGGCTCCATGAGATTATCAAAGCCAGCGCCAGCCCTCGCGCCGAAAACCTGGTACGGGATGCCCGCATATGCCAGGGACGGCAAGGTCGTCTGCTTCTTCCAGAGCGCGACCAAATTCAAGACGCGCTACGCCACATTCGGCTTTCAGCACGAGGCACACCTCGACGAAGGCGCCATGTGGCCGGTCGCCTTCGCGATCAAGGAATTGACCGCCGCGGAAGAAGCAAGGATCGTTTCGCTCGTGAAGAAAGCGGTGAGTTGAAGAGTGGGTGAACCGAGGGTGGCGGGACTCCTGAAACGACCTGCATGCGTGGACGTCCTTTCTCTTGCGATTGCCCATAGCAAGAAGATTCGCAAACCGAACAACTTGATAGGAATGGCTTGGCCCGTTAAATTCCAATTGGATTGGCCAACGCGGCGAGGAGATTGCGATGCCCTATTGGGGTGTGCTGTGCCTCTGGTGCCAGGGCGAAATCGTCGACGCACTGCTTGAGTGCGTTCCTTCCGAGAAGCGGTCGAATCCAGCGTTCCATTCGTTATCCCTTTGCAAGCCTGGAGCGGCACTCGCCTGTCCTTATTGCAATGGACTGATCGCATTCGATGAAGACGGCAACGTGTGTGCGCCGACTTCGGGCTTGCCGATTTTTCGCTATAGCCGGGCGTTCTGTGAGGCCAAGAAGTTGGCTGACGGCGAACCGGCGGCCACCGCCTTGTCCGATTGGGCGTAGGGTATCGCTTTATGAATCCTGGGACGCATCTACCGTTGACGGAGTACACCTATGCTGAAGACGCACCCGCGCATGACATTGTCCCCTGAAGAGGAGCTATTTCTCCGGCAGTGGATGTTCGACGAGGTTCATTTCGAAGAGGGGCAGGGACCTGCAAAACGTCTGCAGGTCGCCCACGGAGTGCGTCCTGGTGAATTGTCCCAACTGATCGCCGCCGCTCTGCCTGATCCGGCGGAGCAACAGGCTGCTGTTTCTGAGGCTTCTCGCTCGACTTGCCCGAATTGGCCGTGGTCGGTTCAAACGTTTCAGGACCGCCTGGGAGAAGCTCAGGCTATACTGGCGTCACGCCAACCTCGCATTCGCAAATAAGGTCAGCGAACAGCGAACACATGGCCCTTTGGTGAATATTCAATCGGTACAATGCGGGCGAATGTCGACGAGTTACGCGACGTTCGGCTTCATGCACGAAACGAACCTCAACGAAGGCTGGATGTGGCCCATCGTCTTCGTGCTGAATGAATTAACTGCCGCAGAAGAGGCAAGGATCGTCGCGCCCCTGAAGAAAGCGGTGAGTTGAAAGTGAGGTACATGATGACGACGGCACGCGCGTCTCCGGGGAATACTGTGGTCGGTTGGGAGATAATTCTTGAGCTGCTTAATGGGGCATTGCATATGAATCGGGTTTTCCGGGATGATTTGTGGGCAGAAACCACTTTGGCATGCAGCTAAGCAGCATAACATTGACTTAGGTCCAGATTGTTCGCCTGCCGCCCGGAGCGGTGGCGAACAGGGGTTTATGGAAGCCAACTGCCTCCAATTCTTCCAACTGCTGAAGGAATCGACTGGAAAACAACCGGCAGCCGCTCGGCTCCTTTCTTAAATGAGACCCACGGAATCCGGGCGGTCTGAAGAACCTGTCCGAAGCGAATAACGCTGACCGGACATAGCTTTCTATTCGACGTATCCCCTCTCTCCTGTAGAATAAGCCGACATCCTGCGGAAAGACCAGTTCGGACCTTCCACGAGTTGGGCTGTGTACTCGAGGTTGTCTCGCAGGAACCCCCTGAGGGACATCGCCGTGGAGAGCCTGATCACGACCGTCAAGTCCGTGAGTGAGATAATCAGCGACTTTCATTCAGGGAACATCGCCATCCCTGAGATCCAGCGTGATGTTGTCTGGACTTCTGAACAGATCAAGGAATTGATCGACTCGATCAGCCGAGGCTACCCCTGTGGTGCCCTGATCTTCTGGGAGCCACGTGAGAAAGACCGCTTACTCGTCAAGTCTATGATCCGTCCCGAGCGGCTGGAACTCTACGAAGGGTCGCTTCCCCGCTACTTCTTACTCGACGGCCAGCAGCGGATCACAGCCCTCGCCTCGGTTCTGCTTCCGCGCGACGAGATCAAGAAGCTGCTTCTAGAGCTTGAGGAAGAGATGCCATTTGTCTTCGCCAACCTAAAAAGATTCCCGAGGTCTACCAAGCAGGCACAGCCACCCGAACTGGAGGCCACGAGCGATCCCGCTGGGTACAGCTTCCCGTGGGTGCTTTTCAACAAGCTCTTCGATGGCTCATTTGCCACGGACACGGATTTCGCAAAGCTGCCGGAAGGCAGCCTCGATACCATCCGATCTTACACTCAACGTCTCCGTGACTACCAGTTCCCGGTCCAGATCATCCGGGATCGTGATTACCCCTCTGTCGGTGTGATCTTCACCCGCGTCAACTCGGCTGGGACTGTACTGACGGGGGCAGAAATTCATTTGGCCCGCATCGTCCCCCACTGGAAGGGTATCACGAGCGAGTTCCGAGATTACCGGCGGGAGCTACGGAAGACCAATTACGACCTCGACCTGACCTTCCTGATGCGTGCCATCACGGTCATCGAGTGCAACGTTCCTCAAATCAAGAAACTAGCGGACCGGATTTCCAAGGACCAACCGTCCCGCGCACACTTGAATAAGCTGTGGAAACAGGCTCGCGGGGCGATAGACGACCTCATCAAGATCCTGAGACGCGGCTTGTCTCTCGACAAGTCGAAGTTTTTCATGTCGAAGAACGCTCTAGTTCCGCTCGTATACGCCCTCGCTAAAGTAGGAACCAGTCGCACGCTGGATCAGGATGTCGTAAAGTTCTTCATCTTATCCCAGCTTTCCGAACATTACAGTGCAGCAGCCGAGACGACACTACGCCGCGATTTTCGCGTCCTCACGGACTCGTCTCAGACCGCGAAGGAAGGGCTCGCGGAGTTGGTTGCCAGCGTCAACTACGAGGCCCGCCAGTTTTATCGTGGCCTGAAGGTGCAACCCAAGCATGTCAACGGCGTGTCCTCCAAGAATGTTCTGGTCCTACTGATGTATATAATAATGAGGAGGAATGAGGCAACGGACTGGGGAACAGGCAAACGACCTACGCTGGACGAAATCGAACCGTTCGACCTCCAACTCCACCACATCTTCCCTTTCGATTACATGACCAACAACGAGGCATTGTTCCAATCGTATTTGAATCAGGGCTTCACGCCAGCTGACTTTCGGGCGGATGTAAATGACGTCGCCAACCTCACCCTCATCAGCAAATCGAAGAATTGTGAGATTTGCGATACCCCACCTTCGCAGTACCTCTTGAATGAGACAACGCCCAAGATGCGGAAGACACATTTCGTTCCCGAAGATCAGGTGTTGTGGAAGACGGAGAACTTCCCAAAGTTCTTGGAGAGTGCCGCCGCCTTTTGGCGGCAGCCATGACCAACTTGCTCAAGCAACTTTAGCAGGTTTTGCCGGCAGAGATTGTTGCACGCAAGGAATCAGAAATTATCATGGCCGTGGCCCGCATAAGTGATGACGGTGTGGATTAAACGATTTACGGCTATAATCAGATGGTTCGGGGGGGCTTGAAACGAGGTGCGTGCCTTTTCCTTTCCCGGAAAAACGGTACCCCCGATGGCCAGGGCAAGGTACGACACAACGCTGCCTATACCCGTGCATGTCCGAGGAACAAACTGATCAAGATCGGCGAACTGCCCGGCTACGCCTGGGCGAACCGCTCACTGGTGGTGCACTTTTTTCGCTACGAGATCAGCCGGCTCGGGCAAGCCGAGAGCGTCGGCAAGTCGGAAGATGTTTCTTTGGCATATGTTTCGTTCGCCGCACTCAACGCCCCCCAGCTACCTGAGGTGAATTCCGGCCTTGGCGGCGGGAGCTTCCTGCACGATGCCTTCTACTGCGGGGGGCTGTCGGCACGCTCCTCGATTCGGCGGGATGTTTCTGGATCAACCGAAGTGCCGTCGGTCATCCGCTTCATCACAGCATCCAGATCTGCCAGCACTTGGGGTCAATGCCCGCGGGTTCTGTTTTGGCGCTGCTCATTCTCGTATTGTTCTCAGAATAGGGAGTCTGTCAAGGACACTGAATCATGCGCGAACCGCGCGCCTTGGTGGAGCACTTCTTTCGCCACGAGTTCGGCCGGCTGGTAGCCGTGCTTACTCGGTCGCTAGGCGTGCGCTGGCTCGACCTGGTCGAGGACGTCGTGCAAGCCGCGCTCGTGCAGGCCCTGGAGACCTGGTCGCGGCGCGGCGTTCCCGAAGACCCGGCAGGCTGGCTTTACCGCACCGCCCGCAATCTCGCAATCGACGCGTTGCGGCGCGAGCAAACCCACGCCAAGGCATTGCCTCACTTGGCGGATGAGGCCGAGCAACACACGGTGCCGCCCGAAGTGCATTTCGCCGACGAGATCGGCGATGAGCCGCTGCGCCTGCTCTTCGTCTGCTGTCACGAAGGGGTGCCGGCCGAATCTCGCGTCGCCATCGCGCTGCGGACGCTCTGTGGTTTCAGCACCGCGGAGATCGCCCGCGCGTTGCTCACCACCGACGTCAACATCCAGAAGCGGATCGAGCGGGCGCGGGAGCGGCTGCGCGAGCTGGATTTGGATTTTGACATGCCGAATGCGTCCCAACTTCGCGCTCGGCTGGACGCGGTCCTCGCAGTCATCTACCTCCTGTTCAGTCAGGGCTGCCACGCCACCCGTGGCGATATGCCTATCCGCCGCGACTTGTGCGACGAAGCCCGCCGGCTGGCGCGGATGCTGGTCGACCAGAGTGTCGGCGACGTCCCGGCCGTACATGCCTTGCTCGCGCTGATGTGCTTCCACGCGGCCCGCTTCGATGCACGCGTCGCGAGGACGCGCCATCGTTCTGCTCGAGGAACAGGATCGCTCCGCCTGGAACGGGAGCGACGTGCGCGAGGGCATGGCGTGGCTCGCCAGGTCAGCCGCCGACGACGAGCTGACACGCTATCACGTGGAAGCCGGCATCGCCTGGGAGCACTGCCGCGCGTCGACCTTCGCCGACACCGATTGGCGACGGATCGCCGAACTATACGACACGCTCGATCGCATCGCGCCGTCGCCGATCAACGCACTCAACCGCGCCGTCGCCGAAGCCTACCTGCACGGCCCGCAAGCCGGGCTCGACCGCCTGGCCGCCGTGCGTCCCGAAAACGTCCCCGCCTGCTATCCCGGCTGGCACGCGGTCATCGGCGAGCTCCACTTCCGCCTCGGTCAGCACTCCGCCGCCGAGCGCGCCTGGCAGGAGGCTCTGTGCTGGACGAGCGCTGGCGCCGATCAAGAGTTCCTGCGCCGCCGGCTTGCGGATTGCAGGCGCGATGGAGGCAAGGACGGCACGGAGTAACGCCGACCCAAAGAAAAAGACGCAGACAAACGTGGCAAGTGAGGGAGTTGTTGAACAGCAGAGGCAGATGGGCATACGGCATCGTAACGGCAGATGGGCAATCCCGGCCCTTTGCCCGTTTTCCTCGAAATACTCAGTTGATCTCGGTAGCTAGTGTCCGTCCGGAAATGGCCCTTTTTCAGAACGGCCGCCAGTTCGGCAGCCGGTGACACTCAATTGGCACTCGATGGCGGGCCCATTTCATCGCGCAGAGCCGCTGCTCAGACTTGCAGCGGCCTTTTGGCGCGATCCCCACTCGCGCGGCGCGTAGTTTCGCCCGGTTGTCGCCACTCAAACACTTTGTGAGTCCACCTACTCTTTGCGTTTGGACTTGGCCGCCTCACACTCGGCTTCGTCTTGAGCCAGGAGAAGCTTCCCTAATGTATGAAGGTTGCGGCCCAACATGCCCAAGCCCACATCGCGCTCGTAGCCGAGTTTACCTTGTCACGGCAGTGTTCTTGGCCGTTACCAGCCTGCAGGGCGCCGATCGCCGACTCAATCCGGGATGACTCTGGCGTGCCTGACGAAATTTCACGGTCGCTTCCTTTTGTTGTTGGCGGCCACTGAGCCTGCCTTTTTTGGGAATACACGGATGGGCCACGATCGAGGCCAACTGCTCTTGATTCTCCGGTGTATGAAAGGCGCGATCGAACGAGGCCCGCTCGATTTTGTCATCCATACGCTCTTGCAACGCGGTCATCGCCGGCACCAGCACGTCTTGATCCAACACGCCATTGGCCACCACCGCGTAATGGCAGATGAAGCCAACGCCATCTTCAATCACCAGGACCTTGTGGCCATATTGGATCGGGTTCGGTTGTTTGCCACGCTTGATCAGTTCGGTGTGCGGTTCGTAGATGCTGAAAATCTTCTCCTCGTTAGGCACCGTCTCGCCGAGTAATACACGCCGCCGAGCCGTGCCACACACCTTCTCGGTCAACTGCACATAATGCCACAATTCTTCGCGTGGCCCGTCATGGCCCTCGCCGAGCCAATCGATACCGAGGCCCTTGCTCCGGAAATGCAGCGTCACCAAAAGTTGGCGGGCCCGTTGCAACAGGTCCTCCGCCAAGGTCAGTAATCGCTGATACCCAGGCTTGAGATGGTCTGCCCCCTTGCTCTTGGCTCGCGAGGTGCGCACGAATCTTGTGCACGATCGCCTTTACCTTGTCCAACTGATGCTCATGCTGACGCCAACCGGGCAGACCGTGCGCCGCCGCCAATTCCGCCGCCAGAGCCGCCACCTTGCCCAAGCCATCCCTAATCAGACTCGACTCCGTGGGATGATGAATGTTCGTCTCGACCACAAACGTATCGCCACGCACCGTCTCGATCGCCTCGGTGCCAGCTGGTGCCCTGCAGCCACCAAAAGGTGATTGATCTTCTCCAGGGTTTCCGGCTGCAACAAACAGAGGTTGTCGCGAATCCGCCGCCAATCAAAGTCGACTTCGTCTCCCCCATCGCCAATACCCATCATCAACCGCAAGGTGCGGTGTTGCTCTGCCAAATCTTGCAGTTTGTCGTAATCGAGGTTACACCCCAGCCTGACCGCCGCCAACACCGTGATCGTCCAATAGCTCAACCCGGTTCTACCATGATCGGGGCTGCTGCCAGCATTCACATCGTTGCCAACGAAATCCAGAAGCTCACGGCGCAACGGTACTTGCCCATACACATGCTGTAGAGCACGCAAGATGGGGAAAGTCACCCCATCCCGACAGTTCAAGTTCAGCGGCACGGCATTGACGGGAAGGCAATCCAATCGCGACTGCTCTTGATAGGCCACACGCACGGTGAATCCTCCCTGAAGATCGGCGGGTAAAGGGGGATGGCGACCGCAGATTTCTTGGAAAATCCGTGTGCCGCGTACTCTCATAGACGTTGGGCTGGCCATCTTCGTTCAAGAATTCACCCAAAAATCCCGGGAATTCCTAGGTTTTTCGCATATCCGGACGGACACTAGCTAGTTGCTCGTAGCGAGCGAACGATTGTATTTGTCTGTG
>CAVVHZ010000024.1:0-19134 GCA_963748025.1 uncultured Gemmataceae bacterium | reverse complement strand
ACACCGCGTGCCGGTCATTTTGGGCGCTACCCGAGCACTGGGGGAATTGGCGGAAGCGAAAGCGGCCGAACCGGACGTGCACGGTGAGCCGGTGCTAGTTCAGGCATTGAACTATCCGGATCGACGCGTGCAAATCGCCGCTGCCGACGCCCTATTGCGCTTGCACCGAAAGGCGCCGATAGCGACAAGCCGGATCCTCGACGTCTTGCGACGCAATGCCATTTCGGATACGGTTCCGAAGGTTTTGCTGGTCGATCCCAACGGCGATCGCGCCAATCTGGTCGCCCAGGCACTTCAAAAGGCCGGCTACCAGGTGGCTATTTCCAATACCGGCAATGCGGCCCTGCAGCGACTCGCTGAGTCGGCCGATTTCGACGCCATCCTGCTCGATTCCTCCGTAGTCAATCCTCAATTGGCTTACCTCATTCCGCAGTTGCGTGCCGACATCGACTCCGGCCGCCTGCCGATCATCGTCACCTCTGAGCCTCCACAAGTTGGCGAGTTGGAAAGGCGTTACAGTGGAACGCCTGGCCTCACCGTGACCACCCAAACCACCAACGATAGCAGCCTCAAGAAGCTGTTGGGTCAGCAGATCAAGGCTCAGGAAGGCAAGCCGCTCACCGAAGCGGAGCGAAAGGACTATGCGGCACTGGCCATGCTCTGGCTGGCCCGCATCGCCCGTGGCGAAGTTCCCGGTTACGATGCTCGGGCTGTACAAGGAGCCATCCAGCAAGCTCTGATCTCGAACGATTTGGCGCCGCTTGCCGTCGAGGCGGCGGCGAACCTGCCGGGCCCTGAAGCGCAACGGCAATTGGCGCGTGTCGTTTTAGACAATTCGCGCCCTGCGAGCTTACGCACCGCCGCTGCCAACAGTTTGACGCTCAGTATCCAACGGTTCGGGCTGCATCTGCTTACCGAACAAATCGGGGCACTCCAGGCCCTTTATGCGTCGGCTGCCGACGCCAAGCTTAAGAGCGGCCTGGCAGTGGTTATGGGGGCTTTGCGGCCTGACCGACGTCTGACCGGCCAACGGCTGCAGCAGTATGTACCCGTATTTGGGGCTGCAGCGGCACCGAAGCCTGCCGCTCCCGCCGCGCCGAAAACGGACGCGCCTGCGACCAACGACAATTGATCAGGGGGATCATCAACTGATTTATCTTGGGACACCCATAAAACTTCGAGCAACCGCTCGGAGTTTTTCTTTTTTGGCGGACTGCGCAAGTCTTCGTGCGCCAGGCGTTTTCTTTGTAGGATGGCACGGTATCATCATGCGCCCCTTCCGGGAGAGTTTTCATGGACTCCAGAACTCAAAATCATCCGGATTTGACTCCGCCCTCGCTGGGCGAGTTATTGGCGGGCTACCTGAAGAATACCGACACTGCTGGCGCGGACCTTCGTCCTGGCTTGGTGGAAACGTATGACAGCGGGGTGTCCCACCCGGTCGACGCTCGACTGGCTTGGCAAGCGCCTGGCAAGCCTGGTTAGCGTCGCTGACCCAGCGCCGCGTTCGAAAGGCCAGCCGAGTGGGCAAGTTTGGTGCAAGCTCACGAATCTTGCCCCGCCGTAGCTATGGCCGCCGGTAATTATCCGCAATTGATGCGCGATTTGCCTGGGCTCTTGCAAGCCGATAATTTGGCCGATTTGTTGCAAGTGCCGATGTCGGCAGATGAGGTTCCGGGGCTAGCAAGCTGGGCGGCACAGTTGGCCAAAACGTCATTTAGCGCCCGCATGCTGGCTGCTGGAGTCTTGCGATTCGCTGGTCAGTTCCAAGTGGCGAGCGCGTTGTTGCAAGAGGAGCTGAATCTCGCCGCATTGCATTACCAAGTTTTGCAAAACGAACGCGCAGCCCTCGCATGGAGTCAGGGCAATCGCGCGCCCGCAGTACAACTTTGGCGGAAGCTCCCGCGCTCGAGCTTCAGCCAGTTCAACCTCGGGATGGCTACGCTTTTCGAAAAGCCGAGTGAGGCATTGCCGCTCCTTCAAGCCGCCGTAAATTTGCTGGCGGAAGAGGATCCCTGGCGGCATCTCGCCGGCATCTACCTGGCGATTGCCGAAATGCGCGCCTGAAATCCAGCCGAGAATCCTGTAGGCATTACCCCTCCCTGGGCATACAACGGCCGAAGCAATCCCCGCCGCCGTAAGCGGGAGTTGCCCAGCCGCTCTCCGGGAGTTTCCGCCATGTCTTTCTGCGCTGCCGTTCGCTTCTTTTCGCCGTCATCCTGTTCGCGTGTGCGCCGTTCGGGCTGGCCGCCGAGGACGAAGCCGGCTTTGTGTCGCTTTTCAATGGCAAGGACTTCACAGGCTGGAAAGTCCCCCCTGGCGACCATGGTCACTGGAAAGTTGTCAATGCCATGATCGATTACGACGCGCACAGCGAAAGCAAAGGAACGGATAAATGTCTCTGGTCAGACAAGTCCTATCGCGATTTTGTGCTGCGTCTCGATTGGCGGCTCAAGACCGAGCCAGGTTTCGAACACCCCATCCCCATCATTCTTCATGACGGCACCCATAAGAAAGATGCCAAAGGCAAGGAGTTGCAAGAAGTCATCGAGGATGTCGATTCGGGCGTCTATCTGCGCGGGTCGTCGAAATCCCAGGTCAACATTTGGATGTGGCCCATCGGCTCGGGCGAAGTTTATGGCTATCGCATGGATAAGCGTATGCCCGCTTCCGTTCGCGCCGGGGTAACGCCCAAGAAGCACGCCGACAAGCCTCGAGGCGAATGGAACGCCTTCGAGATCACCATGAAGGGCGACCGCCTCACCGTGGTGCTCAATGGCGAAGAGGTGATCAGCAAGGCCGAGCTTCCTGGCGTCAAGCCGGAGGCCCCGATCGCCCTGCAACACCATGGCGATTTCGACGCCAAAACCGGTAAGTGGACCGCGCCCCCGAGCTTGGTCCAATTCCGGAATATCCGCATCAAGGAATTGAAGTAAAATCACTCTGGCGAGCGTCGAGGCGTAAGCACGACGAGTCTTCAACTAGAGATACGCGAATTCTTGTGAGAGGACTCGTCGGGCTTACGCCTCGACGCTCGCCTTTCGACATGCATTTTCTGCCCCAGAGCCCGGCGGTAAAGCCGCTGCGCGGCGACTTTTCAATTAGTGATCGATAATACGCGCGGCCCCAATTTTCTGAACCTGTTGTTTCGCTCCATGGCAACAAAAAAACCTCGCTGAAGACCCGAGGGGAAATCAGCGAGGCCGGAACAGAGAAGAGGCCATTCATGCAGTTGAGGTGCGTGCTCCTCAACCACACGCCTCTGATTGTCTGCTGGATTGATTCGTTCGTCAAGAACTTTTCGACCGAATCGTGAAAGATTTTCCCAAACGGATCGAAGACTTAGCCAGCAGCTAAAAGGCACCATTGCGGCGGCGTTGCGACGAAGAGCCGCCGACCCGCAGGTAACAGGCCCCGTTTTTGCGATTGTAGACCGCGCAAAAATGAGAGTATAATTAAAAGACTTTGCGGACGTCTCGCATCCGAGACATCCGCGCCATCCCAGGGGCGAACCCCATGTTCTCGGAAAGTGTTGAGAGCCTTTGCGCCAGGGCTCGCCAAGCCACAACGCAGGGCAGCTACGACGAGGCAGGCCAAATCTATCTGCAGGCATTGGGTGTGAAAGCGGATTCACCCGATGCTCATTATGGGCTTGCCACCGTTTGTTTTATGCGCGGCGAGTTGCCTAATGCCGTCTATCACTTCAAGGAAGTGACGCGGTTGGACCCACAACGCGCCGCTGCATTCATCAACCTGGGCGTGTCTACAATCGGCTCGATCAAGTCGATGAGGCGATTCAGGTGCTCAGGCGCGGCATCCAGCTCGATACTCACCGTGCCGAGGGTTATTACAACCTGGGATTGGCCTACAAGCGCAAGAAACAAATCGACCTGGCTATTCAGGCCTATCATGAAGCCGTGCGCTCGAATCCGGACATGCAGGACGCCCACCTGAATCTGGCCAACGCCTATCTCGACAAAAGCCAATTCGGCCAGGCCATGAGCCATTATCAGCACGCTCTCGACCTGCGGCCCAACTGGGACAAGGCGATCAGCGGCATGGAACAGGCCGAAGCAGGAATGGCGGCAGCCAAGCATGGCGGTTCGGTCGCTACCGCAGCTGCGCACGCAGCCAGGGAGCAGGCCAAAATGCATGGCGCAACTACCGCAGTTCTCGATCCCAACCGCACGGTCGACCCGATCGTGCACACTGGAATTCTGAGCGCCTTGCACCGGGCCACGATCGAATCGGATACGCAGGGGCGCACTTTGGTCCAGCTGTTGGAAAAGGAACTGGAACCGACGATCAAAGAGCTATCGTGCAGCTTACTCCAGGCCGATGGTTCGCGCCACGAGTTGGATCAATGCCTGGTAAAGTTCGAGGCCGCCATTCGAGCCATGAAAAACCTGCATGTGAGGCTAACCAATTCAACCCACCAACTCGGCCGGCTCGGTGAGCAGTTGTTGCAGGGGTAAGCTCAGGGTCAAATGGCGAGCCGCGAGCGTCAGCGACCGGAGTAGTGCTTGCAAGGCCCAGTTCTCCGGTCACTAACCGTTCCTGGTTCGCCTGTCAGAAGGTATTATCCCGCCCCGTTCGGGCGGTTTGATCCATGCCCCGGATGAGAGAGACCACGGGTGAAGCAGAGAGCACAGCTAATGCGGCAGCACCGCAACGTGTGGAATTCCTCAAAATTCGATGTCTCGTATCCAGGTTGGGTAGAAGCAGCCGCCTGGCGTGTAATGGTCGAGTTTCAATCCAAATAAGCAAGCCTTGAGGCCTGGCACAAAGCTAGAAGTCGCTGGCGAAATCCAGATGGGCAATTCGTTGCTCAAGGAATCGATGGGAATCGCCGGATTCGGGGCACAATCGAACCTTTGAGGAACCGGCAAATCCGCCGATTTGGTCTGACCGTGGGCCAAGCCGGCGACCGCAAACGTCAGCAAGAACGCCAGCAATCCTCGCGCAAGCCATCCGCCGACCATGAGCGGTCCTCCCAAGTTCACATCGAACCGAGCGTAAGCCTCCCCACAATGGCGGACGGGATACCCGCAGGTGAAGATTTACGCAAGAGCAATGCCGAAAAGAATTTCTTCACGGCGATCTGGAGTCGGGGGCTTTTACAGCAATTATGTAGCCGCGTTCGCCAGAACGCGGGTCGGGAATTGGCCTATCGGGATCGTGACGAGGCAGCGGCAGTTATGGGCCGACCCGCGTTCTGGCGAACGCGGCTACATGTCATTTTTTCCGACCGCTCTAAACCCTGAGACTTTAGCAGTTCACTTCAGCTATGCTTGAATCGCAAATGATGCACCAGCGCCGGCGGCACGTTGAATGGGACGTGTTGCTGGCGAACCTGGAAACGCCGGATGTAGTGGCCGACGATGCGGCCGACCTGCGATAGCCGCCGCCGCTCGGAACGCTTGCAGAAGGGCGTTTTCAGCTGACGGATGTAGGCATACTCGAAATAACTCAAAGTGCCGCCGGGCTTCAGCAGGCGCTTGAACGCTCGAAGAATCTGGCGCACCAGTGCGGGCGAGAAATTGTTGAGCGGCAATCCTGAAACAATGTAGTCATAGATGCCCACGCCTTCCACGCTCTCGATCGGCATGCACAGAACGCGCACCTGCTTCTGATGCGCCGTGAAGGCCGGCTCGTGTTCAAGACGATGCTTCAGGTGCTCGACGAATTCCGAATTAAGTTCGACCAGATCGAGCTGATCTCCGGCCAAAAGATGAGGCAAAATCTGTTTCGTCACCGGCCCCGTTCCGGGACCCGCTTCGAGAATTCGACAGGAATTCTGCCGTTGTGTCAGGTTGCTTGCGAGCGCCCTTCCCAGGAAACGGCTGCTGGGCAACACGGCGCCCACGTCGTGGAAGTGGCGACGAGAAACACGAAAGAACGAGGCTGCTTCATTCAATAAACCCATGCGAGCAGCATACTAGCCTTTCGCTAGGAATCCAAATCGGCTGGGCCGAGAGCTTGGAGGCAGCCAGAGAAGGATGAAGCCAGAGCTCGGGCCACGGAGGTCCAGAGTTCAAGCACCTCCTCGGCAGCGAAAGGCGGCGGCACGAACTCAGGCTCACGGAGAATTCCTTCTTCAACCAATTGAGCAAGGTTGGGAATCTCCTCAACGCAGGTCTTCCCGCAGAAAAGCAGTGCCGCTTGTCTGGTCTGGCCAATGCGCTGAGCACGATCGAGATACTCGAGCAGCATAAGCAGCCCCTTCGAGTAGCCCAAGTCTTTGGTGAATGGCCCACAACCACAGGGCAAGCTGCCTCGAAAAACGCGGTGCGTTTGTTGGTAGCTGGATTGAGGCGATTCGGCTTCTTCAAGATAAAAACGGTAGACGTCCAGAAAATCGGCGCCCGCTTCCACCATCCCAACGGCTTCGATGCGGTTGGCCAAGCGGCGCAGGCGGCGCGGGTGCGAATTACCGGTCAAGATTTCCGTAAGGACGGCGAGCCCCTCTTGGGTCACCGTTGCCGAGGGCGAGTTCTTGCCCAAGAACCGGCACAAGGGCTGATCGCGGCCGTTCAAGGTCGTGGCCAGATGGACCCAACCTTCGTGAACTTCCAGCAGCCGAATCTCCCAGTCGGTGAAATAGGCATCGCCGCGAATATTGATGGTAGCGCCGCCCGCGGAAGCGTCGGCAGTCAGATCTCGAGTTAGCTTCGTGCGGAACTGAATCTCTGCGCCAAAGTAGTCGCGGAGGCGGTCGCTGAGAATACGTGCAGCAGCTTCCGCGTCGTGCACCGATTCATGGCGACGACTCTCAGGCAATGCCAACCGTGCAACGGCTTGCTTGATCAACTTGCCCATGGACCTGAGGCTCATTGAACTGGTTCGAGAGATCCACGCCGAACTGCCGAACAGGCGTTGGGAAATGGCTGCAAAGGTAGGTGTTCCCCGGCTGGAAAGAAGGTCGACGACTTGGCGATATTCTTGACAACGCTGCACCATCATTTGGCTGCAAGCGTTGGCATGTCCCAATTGCCGGCCGATATCGTGTTCCAATTCGCGCAGCTCACGCAGTTTGGTTCGACGATCGAAGGGCAGGGGGTTGCGCTCGTAACACTTACGGGTCATGGGAGGCAGCTCGCAGCAATTCTTGGCGAAGAATTTCTCTTCGACGTCGGGCTGCCAGTGGATGGCTTCCAAGATCCGCAGGGGCCGCTGGGCTTCGACCAAGCGATCGCTCAGTCGACGGATTTGACTTTGCCGGAAGGTCAACGAAAAACTTGTGCGTTCGTCGACCTGGATTACCGAATTTCTCATCGTGCGTGAACGAGCCGGATGCAATCAATGGTCAGTCTGTTACCGCAATTTCCCCGCGCACGGTCGCCCTGGACCGCGAGGGAGCGAGCCTTATAGCGAGCAACGCCGTGCAGATCCAGAGGGTTTTTCAGCCATGCTGCTTCGGTGGGCCAATAAGTCTGGCCAAGGCCATGCGGGCGAGGTCCACGACCTGGGCAGCCTTGGTCTGCCAAAGCGTGGGATTCAAAAGTTCTATTGAAACATAGCCCGCATAACCGATTTTGCGAAGCTGGTCGAAAATCGGACCGAAACGAAAGTCGCCGTCACCCGGCAAAACCCGATCGGCATCGGCAGCCAATTCGCGGGGCACGCCGGCGACGTCGGCCACCTGCACAAAAGCCAGGTTGTTCGGAGTCAGCAACTCCAGGTCCTCAAACTTGCTCGGGCCGGTGTAGTAGTGGAACAAGTCGAGGTTCACGCCCACATTGGGCTCGCCGCACTGCGAAACCAACCAGATTGCCGTATCCAGGCTCGAACAAAAAGGTGAACGAGCGCGAAAACTCGAGGGCCAAGCGAACGTCAAACCCTGCCGCCCACTGAGCTGCTTGAGCGAGCGAGACAACCGCCCGTTGGAGCACCTCGCCATCGACGCTCTCCACAAAATCGGCGACCAGAATGAGTGTGGGAATTTTCAGCTGCTGGCAGATTTCCAGCCGCTGCCGAAAGTGGTCAAAATGTGCTTTGCGCTGTTCACCCTGAGAAAGCAGCAAACCACCCTGGTAGCTGGCCGCCGCCAGAGGCACCTGCTTATCTTCGAGCAGATGTAGGGTCTCAATAAGGCTTTTGGTCTTGAGATGATCCTCGAGCTTGGTCAGCCAAACTTCCATGCCGGTCTGGCCACCGTCAGCCCAAACCTCGACATCCTCGGCAAAAGTGGAGGTAAGCGTGGTGGCTTCACTGATGCAGGGTTTCATGGATGAAAATCCGAAATCCGAAACTCGAAATCCGAAAAAAAGCCAAATTCCTAAGCACAAAATCACAAACAAGAACTAAACTCGCGATTTCGCCATTGCGACGGTGATTCTTTTCAGTTTTGAGTTTTTGAATTTCGAGATTCTTTCGAATTTCGGATTTCGAAATTCGGATTTTGTGACTGGGATTTCGAAATTCGGATTTCGGATTTTGTGCGTCACTGTTTCTTCTGTTCCCGCAAGTTCTTCAGCGACATTTTGGCGGCCCGCTCCACCATTTTGTTTTTGTCTTTCTCCGATTCCTTCAGCACCGGGATGATCCCAGACGCTTCGCTGGGGAACTGACCCAACGCTTCCGCGGCAGCCTGCCTCACGGGGGCATTCTTGTCCTTGAGAGCTTCGAGAAGCACCGGCACCGTTTCTTTGGGATCGGGATCGATGCGGCCCAGGGCCTCAATCGCGGCTTTGCGCGTGCTGGTCTCCTGGTCCTTTTTGATGATTTTCAACAGCACGGGAATTGCGTCTTTGACGTCCGAAGCGCGAAATGGCGCCCAATCGCCCGATCTCGCGAGCGGCCGACGCACGCACGCCGGCATTCTTACTCTTCAGCTCTTTGAGCACGTCAGCTACGTCGTCAAAGGTGGAAGCATAACTGACGATCGAACAGAGGCACATGAGCCCAAGAAGCACAAACCCGATAAAAACCCGCACCATGGAAATACCCCTCATCTGCTGGTGGATTGTCGGCCGCGTTGGGAGAACTCAATAATGGCCTGCTCTTGTTCATCGGTCTCGATCGAGCCCGGACGCAGAGCTCTAATCCGGCTCATGGCAGCTTCAGGGGCCAAGCCCTTGCTCACCAGATAAGCCGCCAAAACCGCCCCCGTGCGGCCCAAACCAGCCCCACAATGCACTACTACGCCCATTTTATTAGCGTTTGCCTTATCGATCGCTTTCACGCACCGTTCGAATTGCTCCTGCGTCGGCGCCTCCATGTCCGTCACCGGCACGTGAAACAACAAAAGCCCAGCATCTTCAACCCATCTGCGGTTGGGAGGTTCCTCGGTGAGAGAAATCACCACCTGCACCCCTTGCTGGCGCAGCCAGCGCAAGTCGTCAAGCGAACCGGGCCGGGCCATTGCCCCAAGCCGATCGTCGACTATCCAGGTGAAGGTTTCAGGGGCGCTCATACGGTTTTCGATTCTCCCGATCCACAGAAAGCGAGCTGCCATACGATTCCCGGCGAGCCTCCCACGTTAGTGGGGGGAGTTTTCCGCAGACCTCCCCCCACTAACGTGGGAGGCTCGCTCCATTCAGGAACGTGGGAGGCTCGCTCCATTCAGGAACGTGGGAGGCTCGCTCCATTCAGGAACGTGGGTTGCTCACTGCATTCAAGTCGTCCGCAGCGGTTTCTGTCCAAACCGCCCGCGCAAGTGCTGCACCTGTTCCCATACTTTAGGATTCAGGGCGAGAAACTCGATCAAATTGGCCGTCGAAATCCCCAACAATTCCGCCGTCTCGCTAACGCGTGCCCCAGTGAATTCGAGCACGTCGAGCACGCACCCAACAGCCGGCCAAAGTCGCGGATCTTTTTTTCCCACCACCAGTCTGCCGGCCTCGGTGCGACAATCTTGAATCGCCGGAGCCGAGGCTGGGCCATTCCCGCCAGGAACCGGCTCGCGCATTTTTCAGGAACAATGCCTGGCGCAACCGCCTTAGCGCCCGAACGCGATTCTCGTGCTGCGACCGACTTTCCTCCGCAATTACGATCAGCCCGCTGGGCGGATGCCGGATGCGACACGGCTGAACTTGTCTTATTGCGATTTTGGCCTCCGGGACCGCTGGCGCGATAGGTGTCGAGCTCGCACTGGGCGAGCAATTGTTCATCGCTTAGACAAGTCCACCTGGACCGTGTAAACTCTACCATGCCTCTGTTTCCGGCCCTGCAAGCCACGGCGCCCGCCTCAGCATAGCAGACCTACCCCAGCCGCGACGGCTGTTTTTTGGCGAACTTCCTCGTGCAAAAGGTTACCTTCTGACAATGAGCTTCGGTTCAACTCTTCCTCGATTGGAGATTCCGTCATGAGTTCCAGGTTTTCGCGGCGCAACTTCTTGAAATCGTCGGCCATGTTGTCCGCCGCCAGCTTGCTCCATCCCCATGTTTCCGCCAGCGACAGGACGATGGCGGAGGAGAGCCAATCGCCGAATGCGCGGCCGCGCATCGGTTGCATCGGCCAAGGCGGCATGGGCACCGGCGACGCCAGGGCCGCCGCCCGTTACGGCGACATTGTGGCTGTCTGCGATGTGGATCGTTCGCACGCCGAAGCAGGCGCAGAAGGATCCGCAACGAGGCAAAGGCAAGGCGGAGATTTACGAGGACTACCGCAAACTTCTCGATCGCAAGGACATCGACGTTGTCACCATCAGCACGCCGGACCACTGGCACGTTCGCATCGCCATCGCGGCATTAAAGGCCGGCAAGGATATTTACTGTCAGAAGCCGTTGACCCTCACCATCGACGAAGGGAAGATTTTGAGCAAAGTGCTCAAGGAAACCAATCGCGTTTTTCAGGTGGGCACGCAACAGCGCAGCGAAGACCGCAACATGTTCCTCAAAGCCGTCGCCATGGTCCAAAACGGGCGCATCGGCAAAGTTAAACGCGCCATTTGCCGCGATCGGTACAGGCGACACCACCGATCATCACTTCGCCAAGACCAAGCCGCCTGCCGTGCTAAACTGGGAGATGTGGCAAGGCCAGTCCCCGGACGTCGCCTACATCAAAGAACGCTGCCACGGCACGTTTCGCTGGTGGTACGAATACAGCGGCGGCAAGCTCACCGATTGGGGCGCACATCACGTCGACATCGCTCAATGGGCCTTGGGCTACGACAAAGGCGGGCCCGACACGGTCGAGGTAGTTTCAGCGAAACTGCCCGTGCCCTTCAAGAATGGTTACCCGACCGTGGACGATGAATTCAACACTGTCAAGAACTTCATGGTCCGCTGTGGATTCGCCAACGGCACTGAAATCCTGATTCGTGACGACACCGAAAACGGCATCGTGTTTGAGGGCGACAAGAGCTCGTTCTTCGTGTCGCGCGGCGGCTGGCACGGGCCGGCTGTCGATGAGCTAAGAACCAACCCGATCGACGAGAAAGTATTGGTCGCGCTCCGCAAGGGCAAGACGCCTGAGCAGCCACATGGCCAATTTCATGGAATGTTGCCGAGACCGATCGACGCCGGTTTCGGACGTCTATTCGCACCATCGCGCCTTGACGACCTGCCATCTCGCCAACATCGCCATCCGCCTCGGCCGCAAGCTGAAGTGGGACCCGGTGAAGGAAGAGATCGTCAACGATTCCGATGCCAATGGTTGGCAGAAACGCGTGCAGCGCAAGGGGTACGAAGTGGAAGCTTAGTGAGAACTGGTCGTAGGACAGGCAAGGCTGCCTGTCCTACGCCTTCAAACCCCGCGGCGATCCGGTTCCCACACGAACTTGTGCATTTGAAGCTGCATACGCACCTGCAGGCGCAATTCGAGCAGCCAATTGGCCAGATCGAGAAGCGGGAGGCGGCCGAAGACCGCGCTCATTAGGACCGTGAATCGATGCGCCAGGTCATGCCGCTGAATCACTTCCACGGCCCAGTCGAAATCGCGTCGCGATGCCAGCACGAACTTGATCTCGTCGGTAGACTTCAAAACGTTGAGGTTGGTCCAGCAGTTACCCGCTTCTTCCCCGCTATCGGGGCACTTCAAGTCCATGATGATATGCACGCGCGGATCGACCCTGTCCACCGCGTGGGCCCGCTGGTCTCGAGCAATACCTTCTTGCCCGCATCGGCAAGCCGCGTCATGAGCGGATAAACCTCCTGCTGTAGAAGTGGTTCGCCACCGGTTACTTCGACGATTTCATCGCCTAAATCCAGAGCACGCTTCACGACGGCATCCACCGTTTGCAACTCGCCCTGATTGAATGCATGCGGCGTATCGCACCAAACGCAGCGGGAATCGCATACTGCCAATCGCACAAATACACAGGGCAACCCTTGATAGGTCGATTCGCCCTGCAGGCTGCGGTAAATCTCATGGATCAGCAATTGGCCCGGAGGCTTGTCGCGAAAAGCGCCAGCCGAAGGGGGTTCGAAGAAGCAGCCGGCATACGAAAAGAGACTCCAAATCAACTTCAATTTGATGCGCGATCTACATCAAGCAGGTTATCACCTTCATGGCGCCGGCGGGAGGGAGGCCCCATTAATTGGGCGAAGCTCCGTCGAAAAAATGGTCTCGCTCAAACGAGACCAAGTCGGTATAAGCTTCCCCACGTTCGGAACTCGGTCGGTTCCAGCGGCTCAAGGAGGGCGCGCATGTCGGTGCGAAAAAGAATTCTGGTAGGGCTGGTAAGCGCGGCAACGGCGGCATGCTGGACAAGTGCCGCGTTGGCCCAACCCGGGGCTCCGCCGGCGAACATCGTGGCCACAGTCAACGGCAGCCCCATTACCATGGCGGAAGTCGAGCTCGTTCTGAAGAAAGCTGGACCCAAAGCCACCGCGCAACGGAAGCCCAACGCAAGGAAATGCAACAGGAAGCGCTCACCATGCTGATCGACGATCAGCTGATGCGCGACTTTCTCCGCAAGAAAGGCCCCACGGTCGGCCTTGAAGAGGTCAACAAACAAGTCGCCGAATTGACAGAAAGCCTCAAAAAAGAGAAGAAAACGCTCGCCGATTATCTCAAAGAGCAAAATCAGACCGAGGCACAGTTAAGGACCGACATAACCGGCTGGCTGCAATGGAACGCTTTCGTCAAACAACAAGTAACGGAAGCCGATCTCAAGCGCTACTACGATGAGAGCAAGGATTTCTTCGATCGCGTGGTCGTGCGAGCCAGCCACATTGTCTTGCGACATTTCGTCCGATGCGCCCGCAGCCGAGCGCGAGGCAGTAAAGGCCAAGCTCCAGGCGTGGCGCAAGGACATCGTGGAAGGTAAAGTCGATTTCGCCCAAGCCGCCAAAGATCATTCGCAGTGCACCAGCGCCCCCAATGGCGGCGATATTGGGTTTTTCCCAAGAAAATTGGCCGTTGAGGAGCCCTTCGCCAAGGCCGCCTTCGCACTCAAAGTGGGCGATATCAGCGACGTGGTGCAGACCGACTTAGGCTACCACTTGATCAAAGTGACCGACCGTAAAGCCGGCACTCCTTCCGATTTCACCAAGATCAAGGATGAAGTTCGCGAGTTGTTAGTCGAAGAGCTGCGCGTGCAAATTTTGGCGGAACAACGGAAAACGGCGAAGGTGGAAGTGAACCTATCTCATCCTTGAACCAGCCTGCGCAACTTCACAGCACCAGCTATCCTACTTTCCAAATTGGCTCGTTTCCTTGAGAACACGGCGGGCATCAAGCCCGCCGCCCGTCGAGCTTGTGCCTTCCTCCGTCGGCTTTGTTTTTGAGCTGTGCTTTTCTCGAAACGCTCGCGCGTTTATCATGAACGCACGAACCGCGTGATTTCCCGGTTCCGGTGGGCGGGCTGCAATTCATCCCGCAAGCTTTCAGTCTCCCGTTCGCCGTCGTCACGATCACGAGGATTTGGGTTCATGCGCTGGCTGCGCTTTCCTTGGTGCTTTAGTTTGGCGTTCTTTCTCTTCTTGGCTGGCATGCCCCTGCTGGCGAACTCCGACAATCCGCCTGTTGAAGAAGGCATCCTCCGGGATGCGGGCATCGGGATCAACGGCCCCGCCTTGCTCGAATTCTTGCATAAACGGACGCTGGATGAAGTTGGCTTGGCCAAGATTCATCGACTGGTGAAACAGTTAGGCGATCGCTCTTTCAGCATGCGCGAACAAGCCAGCAACGAACTCGTTGGCTTGGGCAAGCCCGCTTCGCCCTTCTTGCGGCGAGCATGCGCACGGCGACCCTGAGGTCGCTCGACGAGCCGAGGATTGCCTGCGAACTATCGATGAAAAAGATGGCCGGGCTGGGCTTGCCGGCGTCGTTGCCCGCCTGCTGGCCCTGCGCAAAATGGCTGGGGCGACTGAAGCGCTTTTGGCCTACCTGCCCTTCGCGGAAAACGAGAGCGTTCTCGAAGAAGTGCAGGCTGCTTTGACGGCCCTCGCAGCGCCGGACGGAATACCCGATCCGGCACTTTGCGATGCCTTGAATGCCGCCATTGGCCGTTCGCCGGGCCGCGGCAGCGGAGGCGCTGGCCTCCGTGCAGGATAAGACAACCCGTGCTCGGGTCACGTCGCTCTTGAAGGATCGCGACGCTTACGTTCGCATGCGGGCAGCGCTGGCGCTGGTCTCGAAAAACGAGAACGCCGGCTTGCCCGTGCTCATCGATTCCTTGGACAAACTTCCGGTCAGCCAGGCTTGGCTCGCGGAAGACATGTTGCTGCACGTGGCGAGCGACACCGCCCCGACCGTGGCTCTGGGGCGGAATGAAACGAGCGCGAAACGCTGCCAGGCGGCTTGGTCAACCTGGTGGCAGGCCCAAGGCAGCGCCTTCGACTTGAAGAAACGCCACGAAGCCCAGCGGGCGCGTGGCTACACCATGATCGTACTACTCGACGCCGGACGCGTGCTCGAATTGGATGCAAAGAAATCGATTCGCCTTCAGTTCGAGGGCCTCTCTTATCCCTTGGACGCGCAGATGCTCGAAGGCGACCGGTTGCTGGCAGCCGAATACCACGCCGATCGCGTCACGGAACGCGACGCCGGCGGCCACATTGTCTGGGAATTTCGCATCGACAAACCGCTCGTTGCCCAGCGGCTGCCCAACGGCCATACCTTCATGGCCAACGAAACACAGCTAGTTGAAGTGAATCGCGAGGGGAAGGAAATCTTCAACCTTCAGCGCCCGGCAGGCGAGCGCATCAACAAAGCTCGAAAACTGCCCAACGGAGAAATCGCCTGCGTTAGTTCGCTCAGACGATTCGCCCGCCTCGACGCTAGCGGCGCTGAAATCTCGGGTTTCCCTGTCAATGTCGGCACCAGCGGCGGACGGATTGAAGTTTTGCCAAACGGCCGAGTCCTGGTCCCGGAGAAGGACTCCAATCGAGTGGTAGAATTCGACGCCAATGGCCAGGTGGTTTGGCAGATTCCGTTCCTCCAGCCCGTGGCCGCCGTGCGCTTACCCAACGGCAACACCCTCGTGACTTCCTTCCAGGACACCCGCGCCGTCGAAATGGATCCGCACGGCAAGGAAGTGTGGGAGTACGATGCCGGCCTACGCGTGACGCGCGCCTTTCCGCCGCTAGCTTGCCTGATTCCCCGCGACCAATCGATCTTTTTCCTTTTCGCTCGTTTCGCTATAGTGCGCGAAGAGTTGTGTCGTTCGTTTTTTCGAGCCATTCATGTCCAGCCTCGTTTTCGAATTCGATGTCGTCGTAGTGGGCGCCGGTCACGCTGGTGTGGAAGCGGCTCTAGCGGCCGCACGGCTTGGCTTACGCACCGCGCTATTGACCATGAGCGCCGACGCCGTAGGTCAAATGAGCTGCAACCCCGCGATTGGCGGCGTCGCCAAGGGCCAGATCGTCCGAGAAATCGATGCGCTGGGCGGCGAGATGGGCAGAAATATCGACGCCACCGGCATCCAGTTCCGCATGCTGAATCGCACCAAAGGCCCGGCCATGCACTCGCCGCGAGCGCAAGCCGACAAGAAGAAGTACCAGTTCAGGCTGAAGCGCTGCGTGGAAGCACAGCCGCTGCTGACACTGCGTCAGGAGTTGGTTGAAGGCCTGGTCATCGAAAAAACGTCCGCCGACTCGAGCTCGCGTGCGCCGCGGCGAGTCACGGGCGTGACCGCTCGGGGAGACACGCTCTACCGCGCTAAGGCCGTGGTCCTTACCACCGGCACGTTTCTCAAGGCGCTCATGCACACCGGGGAAAGCAAGACTAGTGGGGGACGCGCAGGTGACGGCACTGCCGAATCGCTAAGCGATGCCCTGGCGTCGGCAGGAGTGGAGTTGGCGAGTTTCAAAACAGGAACGCCCTGCCGATTGAACGGCCGCACGATTCAGTTCGATCGCCTCGAACCCCAGCCGGGCGATTTCGAACCGAGGCCTTTTAGCTTCGCCACCCAGCGCATCGAGCCGGATCAGCTCGATTGCCACATCACGTACACGAATGAAGCCGTCCACGACCTGATTCGCCGGAACCTGCATAGGTCGCCGATGTATTCGGGACAAATCCAATCGCGCGGGCCACGCTACTGCCCTTCGATCGAAGATAAGGTAGTGCACTTTGCGGATAAGGATCGACACCAGATTTTTCTGGAACCCGAGGGCCGCGACACGCTCGAATACTACTGCAACGGCATCAGCACCAGCCTTCCCAAGGATGTCCAGCAGGGCATGCTTCGGCTGATCCCCGGTTTGGAAGAGGCGGAGATATTGCGGTGGGGATACGCCGTCGAATACGATTTCGCACCTCCGACGCAGCTCACGCCGACGCTCGAAACGAAATCGGTCGAGGGACTTTACTTTGCGGGGCAGATCAACGGCACCACGGGCTATGAAGAAGCCGCCGCCCAGGGGTTGGTCGCCGGCGTCAACGCCGCCTTGCGGATTAAACAAGAACCGCCCTTTATCTTGGATCGCAGCCAAGCCTACATCGGCGTCTTGATTGACGATCTCGTCACCAAGGGAGTTGACGAGCCTTACAGGATGTTCACCTCGCGAGCCGAGTATCGCCTGCTGTTGCGCCACGACAATGCCGACAGGCGCTTGACGCCGATCGGCCGACGGATTGGCTTAGTCGGTGACGATGCCTGGCGGAGGCTCGCGCAGAAAGAATCGGAAATAGCCGCTTTGACTAGCCATCTCAACGAGAATCGTTACGAACAAGATACTTTGGAAAAGTGGCTGCGCCGCTCGGACTGTGACTGGTCTAAGCTCTGCGCCCTGGTACCTGAATTGCGAACTTTCGTTGCGTCGTCTGAAGCCATCGAGCAGGTGACGCTTGAAGCAAAATACGGCGGCTACATCAACCGTCAGGCCGAGCAAGTAGAGCGCTTCCAGCGGCTGGAAAACAAGACAA
Organism: uncultured Gemmataceae bacterium; assembly: GCA_963748025.1. GTDB lineage: Bacteria > Planctomycetota > Planctomycetia > Gemmatales > Gemmataceae > CAVVHZ01. Next base: position 1,877 of record CAVVHZ010000024.1, on the reverse strand, counting down.
TCCCCGAACACTTCGACTACGCAGCCATCCCTCAGCTTCGCGCCGAAGCCAAAGAAAAGTTAGGCCGTGTTCGTCCGGCAAGCCTTGGCCAAGCCGGCCGCATTAGCGGCATCGGCCCGGCGGATTTGGCAGTGGTGTTGATGTACCTGGAATCTCCCGGCCGCCTGCGAGCCGTGAAAGCCGGTGAGCGGGACGCCTGAGAGGTAGTGATTGATTGACATTCCTGATCCCGGATTCCTGAATCTCGGCTTCATCTTGGGCAAAGTGGCGAAAAAAAACAGAATTTCGAAGCCTTGGGGGATCGATAAAGAGACGAAGGCGGGGACGTTGAGGTAGACTTCGCAACCAAGGCTATTTAGTGAACGAATGGAGAATAGCTGAACAAGGTCAAAGTTTGCCTTTCCGAAAAGAAAGTTTGGGCGCAATGGGGAAAATCTATATGAGATAAGGATTTAGGGCGGAACCGCCGAGATGATTCGCGTTGACATGATCCACAAGGTAGTTATAATCGCGGTCGGTGGCAAGATCGGCAAACCTTTCCTTCTCGATAAGCAACTTCTGATTCCGGAACGGCTTGAAGACCCACCCACCAGGATTTTCCAGGCAACGCATTTCAGCTGGCCAACGACGTCGGCAGGCGAAACCTGGGGATCAGTTTAGAGGAAAATCAAGGATGATGTTGGCCGGGCCAAGTCTTAACGGAGAGACCTGAGTCGGGCCATATTCGTGCGACTGGCATTGGCCAGTCAAGGGGTGGATGAACGATGAAGACCGTTTTTACGACTGGCGAAGCAGCCAAAATCTGCAAGGTAAGTCAACAAACCATTATCCGTTGTTTCGACAACGGACAATTGAAAGGGTTCCGGGTGCCTGGCTCCCGGTTCCGCCGCATCCCGCGTGAAGCTCTTTACAAATTCATGAAGGACAACGGCATTCCCACCGACGCTCTGGAAAGCGGCAAACGCAAAGTCTTGCTGGTCGATGACGATGTCGAGTTGGTCGAATTGATGACCCGCGTGCTCGAAGAAGATGGACGCTTTGAAGTTCGCGTGGCCGGCACTGGTTTCGACGCGGGCATGATGGTGAAAGAATATCGGCCTGACCTCATAGTTCTTGACGTGATGCTGCCCGACATCAACGGCAAAGAAGTTTGCCACCGCGTTCGTGCCGATCCCGCATTGGAGGATGTCCGCATCCTTTGCATCAGCGGCATGATCGAGGAAGACAAGATCCAGGAGCTGAAGCTCGCTGGCGCCGACGATTTCCTCCACAAGCCGTTCGATATCGAAGAATTGATCGATCGCATGTGCGGCTTGCTGGAGATCGAGCCTGTGCCAACCTCCGCCTGAAAGCATGGCCGGTATGACGGCCGGCAGGCCCTTCCTCATGGGGAGAATCTGCCGGCCGACCCCGCCATTCTTGATCGAAGGAGCGGTCAAGGTGAGTGTCATGGAAGCTGGCGAAGCTGCAGTTCACCTGCCCTGGCTCTGCCCAACCACGGAGAGTCTGCTTGCCTTGCGCGCGAGCCGGTTTGGCTTGCGTGGCCGAGCATGCGCGACGATCCGGCCGCCATCCTGCTTATCCTTCGTCACGTTCCAGCCGGTTCGGATGCCGCGCGTTTTACTCACGAAGCGGATCAAGTCGCCTTGCTGGAAACCGCGCAACGGTTACTGTTGGAAACCGCGCGTTCCCCAATTCCTTCTTTCATCGACAACCGCCACGATTCTGTGCAGCGCGTCCTGCGCGCCGGGTTGCGTTACGCCTGGACAGCAAGCAAGCTGGCAGAGCGCACAGGCAAGGTCGAGCCAAACTGTGCCTGGGCTGGTGGAATGCTGGCTCCTCTCGGGTGGCTAGCATTGGCCGCGGTCGACCCAAGC